>JBIQHD010000028.1:0-62134 GCA_044508835.1 Rubrivivax sp. | reverse complement strand
CGCGGCCTGCATGCGCTGCGCCGCTACGAGAACGGCGAGGAGCGCTGCATCGCCTGCAAGCTGTGCGAGGCGGTGTGCCCGGCGCTGGCCATCACCATCGAGTCCGACATCCGCGACGACGGCTCGCGGCGCACCACGCGCTACGACATCGACCTGACCAAGTGCATCTTCTGCGGCTTCTGCGAGGAAAGCTGCCCGGTCGACTCGATCGTCGAGACGCACATCCTCGAGTACCACGGCGAGAAACGCGGCGACCTGTACTTCACCAAGGACATGCTGCTGGCCGTGGGTGACCGTTACGAGCGCGAAATCGCCGCCAACCGGGAGGCCGACGCCAAGTACCGCTGAGCCCTGCGGCTCGGCGAGGAGGCGCGGCGCACGGGCGCCCGGCCTTCCGGCGCCAATCACGACATGAACACGATCACCGCGCTCTTCTACGTCTTCTCTGCCGTGCTGCTGTTCGCCGGCTTCCGCGTGATCACCGCGCGCAGCCCGGTGCATGCCGCGCTCTTCCTGGTGCTCGCCTTCTTCTCCGCCGCCTGCGTGTGGATGCTGCTGCGCGCCGAGTTCCTGGCCATCGTGCTGGTGCTCGTCTACGTGGGCGCGGTGATGGTGCTCTTCCTTTTCGTCGTGATGATGCTCGACATCAACGTCGAGCGCCTGCGCGTCGGCTTCTGGAAGCATGTGCCGCTGGCGGCGATCGTGGGCGCGGTCATCGCGGTGGAGATGGCGCTGGTGCTGTTCAGCGGCTTCCAGGCGAGCGACGCGCCGGTGCCCGATGCCCGGGCACTGGAGCTCGGCAACACCAAGCTGCTCGGCATCGAGGTCTACACCCAGTACCTGTACGCGCTGCAGATCGCCGCGGTGCTGCTGCTGGTGGCCATCATCGCGGCCATCGCGCTGACGCTGCGGCACCGCAAGGACTCGAAATCGCAGAACCCGTCGCAGCAGGTCCGGGTGCGCGCCGGCGACCGCGTGCGCATCGTGAAGATGGCGGCCACCGTCGAGCCGCCCCCGCCCGCACCGCCCGCCGAAGGAGAAAAGGCATGAGCCTCGGCCCCCTCACGCTCGGCCATTACCTGTCGCTCGGCGCCGTGCTGTTCACGCTGTCGGTGATCGGCATCTTCCTGAACCGCAAGAATCTCATCGTGCTGCTGATGGCGATCGAGCTGATGCTGCTGGCGGTGAACATGAACTTCGTCGCCTTCTCGCACTACCTCGGCGACATGGCGGGCCAGGTGTTCGTGTTCTTCATCCTGACCGTGGCTGCGGCCGAGTCGGCGATCGGGCTGGCGATCCTCGTGGTGCTGTTCCGCAACCGCTCGAGCATCGACGTCGAGGAACTCGACGCGCTCAAGGGCTGAGGAAGGACGACAAGAACAACCATGGCCACCGAACTCTCACAGAACCTGCTGCTCGCCGTGCCGCTCGCGCCGCTGGCCGGCGCCGTGCTTGCCGGCTTCTTCGGCAAGACGATCGGCCGCCGCGGCGCGCACACCGTCACCATCCTCGGCGTGCTGGTTGCCTTCATCCTCTCGGCGATGACGCTGAAGTCGGTGGCCGTGGACGGCGCGCGCTTCAACGCCACCGTCTACGAGTGGATGGTGCTCGGCGGCCTGAAGATGGAGATCGGCTTCCTCGTCGACGGCCTGTCCGCGATGATGATGTGCGTGGTGACCTTCGTCTCGCTGATGGTGCACGTCTACACCATCGGCTACATGGAGGAAGACCCGGGCTACCAGCGCTTCTTCGCCTACATCTCGCTGTTCACGTTCTCGATGTTGATGCTCGTGATGAGCAACAACTTCCTGCAGCTGTTCTTCGGCTGGGAGGCGGTGGGCCTGGTGTCCTACCTGCTGATCGGCTTCTGGTACACCCGGCCGACGGCGATCTTCGCCAACATGAAGGCCTTCATCGTCAACCGGGTCGGCGACTTCGGCTTCATCCTGGGCATCGGCCTGATCGTCGCCTACGCCGGCACGCTGAACTACGGCGAGGCCTTCGCCAAGGGCGGCGAGCTCGCCAAGCTGGGCTTTCCCGGCACCGACTGGATGCTGATCACCGTGATCTGCATCTGCCTGTTCATCGGCGCCATGGGCAAGAGCGCGCAGTTCCCGCTGCACGTGTGGCTGCCCGACTCGATGGAAGGCCCGACGCCGATCTCGGCGCTGATCCACGCGGCCACGATGGTGACGGCCGGCATCTTCATGGTGGCGCGCATGTCGCCGCTGTTCGAGCTGTCGGACACGGCGCTGAGCTTCATCCTCGTGATCGGGGCCATCACGGCGCTGTTCATGGGCTTTCTCGGCATCATCCAGAACGACATCAAGCGCGTGGTCGCGTACTCCACGCTGTCGCAGTTGGGCTACATGACGGTGGCGCTCGGCGCCTCGGCCTATTCGGTGGCGGTGTTCCACCTGATGACGCACGCCTTCTTCAAGGCGCTGCTGTTCCTCGCGGCCGGCTCGGTGATCATCGGCATGCACCACGACCAGGACATCCGCAACATGGGCGGCCTGCGCAAGTACATGCCCATCACCTGGATCACCTCGCTGCTGGGCTCGCTGGCGCTGATCGGCACGCCGCTGTTCTCGGGCTTCTACTCCAAGGACAGCATCATCGAGGCGGTGCACGCGAGCCACCTGCCCGGCGCCGGCTTCGCCTACTTCGCGGTGGCGGCGGGCGTGTTCGTCACCGCCTTCTATTCGTTCCGGATGTACTTCCTCGTCTTCCACGGCAAGGAGAACTTCCGCCACAAGCCCTTCCCGGGCGAGCACGACCACCACGACGACCACGGGCACGGCCACGCCCACGAGCCGCACGAATCGCCGTGGGTGGTGACGGCGCCGCTGATCATGCTGGCGATGCCCTCCGTGGTCATCGGCTTCGTGAGCATCGCGGCGATGCTGCACGGCGACTTCTTCGCCGACTCGATCGTCGTGGACGCGGCGCGCCACCCGGCGATGGCCGAGCTGCACGAGATGTTCCACGGCGCGGCGGCGATGGCGCTGCACGGCCTGCAGACGCTGCCGTTCTGGCTGGCGCTGGCCGGCGTGGCGGCGGCCTACGTGTTCTACATGGTCAAGCCGGAGATCCCGGCCGCCATCAAGGCGCGCGCGGGCTTCCTCTACCGCATCCTCGACCAGAAGTACTACATGGACTGGTTCAACGAGCACGTGATCGCCGCAGGCGCGCGGCTCGTGGGGCGCGGCCTGTGGAAGGGCGGCGACGTCGGGCTGATCGACGGGGCGCTGATCAACGGCTCGGCCCGCGCGACGGGCCGGATCGCCTCGGTCGTGAGCCTGGTGCAGACCGGCTACCTGTACTGGTATGCGCTCGCCATGATCCTCGGGGTGCTGGGCCTGCTGACCTGGCAGCTGTGGCCGTACCTGGCCACCCTGAACGTCATCTGAAGAGAACAAGAACATGGGTCTGTTGAGCCTTGCCATCTGGCTGCCGATCGCTGCAGGGGCCTTCCTGCTGGCGTTCGGCCGCGACGAGCACGCGAATGCCGTGCGCTGGGCGGCGCTGGTGGCCGCGCTCGCAGGCTTCGCGGTCACGCTGCCGCTGATCGCCGGCTTCGATGCCGGCACCGCCGCGATGCAGTTCGAGGAGAACGTGTCGTGGATCGAGCGCTTCAACGTGCACTACCACCTCGGCATCGACGGCTTGTCGGTCTGGCTGGTGCTGCTGACCGCGTTCATCACCGTGATCGTGATCGTCGCCGGCTGGCAGGTCATCACCGAGCGCGTGAACCAGTACATGGCGGCGTTCCTGATCCTGTCGGGGCTGATGATCGGCGTGTTCTGCGCGCTCGACGGGCTGCTGTTCTACGCCTTCTTCGAGGCCACGCTGATCCCGATGTACATCATCATCGGCGTGTGGGGCGGGCCGCGGCGGGTCTATGCCGCGTTCAAGTTCTTCCTCTATACCTTCGCCGGCTCGCTGCTGATGCTGCTGGCCGTGATCTACCTGTACTACGTGTCGGGCGGCAGCTTCGAGATCCTCGACTGGCACAAGGTGCCGCTGCCGATGGCCGCGCAGGCGCTGCTGTTCTTCGCCTTCTTCGCGGCCTTCGCCGTCAAGGTGCCGATGTGGCCGGTGCACACCTGGCTGCCCGACGCCCACGTCGAGGCGCCCACCGGCGGCTCGGTGGTGCTGGCGGCCATCATGCTCAAGCTGGGCGGCTACGGCTTCGTGCGCTTCTCGCTGCCGATCGCGCCCGATGCCGCGCACGAGTACGCCTGGTTCATCATCGCGCTGTCGCTGATCGCCGTCATCTACATCGGCCTGGTGGCGCTGGTCCAGCAGGACATGAAGAAGCTGGTCGCCTACTCGTCGATTGCCCACATGGGCTTCGTCACGCTCGGCTTCTTCCTGTTCAACGAACTCGGCGTCTCGGGCGGCATGGTGCAGATGATCTCGCACGGCTTCGTGTCGGGCGCCATGTTCCTCGCGATCGGCGTGCTCTACGACCGCGTGCACTCGCGCGAGATCGCGAGCTACGGCGGCGTCGTCAACAAGATGCCGAAGTTCACCGCGCTCGTGGTCTTCTTCGCGATGGCCAACTGCGGCCTGCCGGGCACCTCGGGCTTCGTCGGGGAGTGGATGGTGATCCTCGGCACGGTGCAGGTGAACTTCTGGCTCGGCCTGCTGGCCGCCACGGCGCTGATCTCCGGCGCGGCGTACACGCTCTGGCTGGTCAAGCGCGTGTACTTCGGGCCGGTCGCCAACGACAACGTGCGCGCCCTCACCGACATCAACGCGCGCGAGTTCGTGATGCTGGGCGTGCTGGCCGTCGCGGTGCTGTGGATGGGCCTGTACCCCAAGCCCTTCACCGACACCATGCACGCGAGCGTGACCGAGCTGCTGCGGCACGTCTCGGTGTCCAAGCTGAACTGACGGCCCGGCCGACAAGGTGATCAATCAAATGAACTGGATGGCCGTCCTTCCCGAAATCGTGCTGCTGGCGATGGCCTGCGTGGTCACGCTGGCAGACCTGTGGGTTTCCGATCCGCGGCGCTCGCCCACCTACTGGCTCACCCAGCTGTCGCTGGCCGCCGTCGCCGGCCTGCACCTGTGGGCATTCGACGCGGGCGCGACGGTCTACGCCATGCAGGACATGGTGGTGGCCGACCCGATGGGGCACCTGCTGTCCGTCTTCACCACGCTGTGCGTGATGGCGACGCTGGCCTACTCGCGCACCTACGCCGCCGAGCGCGACATGCTCAAGGGCGAGCTCTTCACCTTGTCGATGTTCTCGCTGCTCGGCGCGAACGTGATGGTCTCGGCCAACAACTTCCTGGTGGTCTACGTCGGCCTCGAGCTGATGACGCTGTCGCTCTATGCGCTGACGGCGCTGCGCCGCGACAACCTCAACGCCACCGAGGCGGCGATGAAGTTCTTCGTGCTCGGCGCCCTGGCGAGCGGCTTCCTGCTCTACGGCCTGTCGATGATGTACGGCGCGACCGGCTCGCTGACCATCCCGGCAGTGTTCGAGGCCATCCTGGACGGCGCGCGCAACGAGTCGGTGCTCGTCTTCGGCGTGGTGTTCGTGGTGGCCGGCCTCGGCTTCAAGCTCGGCGCCGTGCCCTTCCACATGTGGCTGCCCGACGTCTATCACGGCGCGCCGACCGCGGTGACGCTGCTCATCGCCACCGCGCCGATGTTCGCCGGCTTTGCCGTCATCATCCGGCTGCTGGTCGAGGGCATGTTCGGCCTGGCGGTGGACTGGCAGCAGATGCTGGTGGTGCTGGCGATCGGCTCGCTGACCGTGGGCAACCTCGCCGCCATCGCGCAGCGCAACCTCAAGCGCATGCTGGCGTACTCGACCATCGGCCAGATGGGCTTCGTGCTGCTCGGCCTTACGGTGGGCGTGGTCAACGGCCAGGTGTTCTCGGCGGCCAACGGCTACAGCTCGGCCATGTACTACATGGTGACCTACGTGCTCACGACCCTGGGCACCTTCGGCGTCATCATGCTGCTGGCCCGCCAGGGCTTCGAGTCGGAGGAGATCGACGACCTCAAGGGGTTGGCGCGCCGCAGCCCGTGGTTCGCGGTGGTGATGGCGATCTTCATGTTCTCGCTCGCCGGCGTGCCGCCGACCATGGGCTTCTATGCGAAGTTCACCGTGCTGCAGTCGCTGATCTCCACCAACTCAGCGGGCTACTTCTGGCTCGCCCTCGTCGCCATCGTGTTCTCGCTGGTCGGCGCGTTCTACTACCTGCGCGTGGTCAAGGTGATGTACTTCGACGAGCCGCAGCAGACCGAGCCCCTCGCCGAGAGCCGCGAGCTGCGCGTGCTGCTGTCGCTCAACGGCGTGGCGGTGCTGGTGCTCGGCCTGCTGCCCGGCGGGCTGATCACGCTGTGCACGCAAGCCATCGTCAAGACGCTGAGCACCTGAGCGGATGAGCTCATCGGCGGCCGTCTGGCTGGTGATCCTGGTGGCGGTGGTCGCGGCGAACCTTCCGTTCGTCAACGAGCGCATCGGCATCGGCGGGCCCAGGCGGTCGCCCAAGTCGCTCGGCTGGCGCCTGCTGGAGCTGGTGCTGCTGTTCGGGCTGACGCTGGCGCTCGGCTTCGCGCTCGAGGCGCGCATCGGCCAGCGCTATCCGCAGGGCTGGGAGTTCTACGCCGCCATGGCCTGCCTGTTCGCCACGCTCGCCTTTCCGGGCTTCGTGTGGCGCTACCTGAGGCGCCGGCATCCATGACCGCCGCGCCGCCGGACGATGCGCACCTGACCGAGGAGACGCTGGCGTCGCGCCAGGTCTACCGCGGCCACTTCCTCGACGTGCGCTGCGACGACGTGCGCCTGCCCGACGGCGCCACGGCGCAGCGCGAGTACATCGTGCATCCGGGCGCGGTGATGGTGGTCCCGATGCTGGACGACGGCCGCCTCGTGGTGGAGCGCCAGTACCGTCACCCGCTCGGGCGCGTGGTGCTCGAATTCCCCGCCGGCAAGATCGATCCGGGCGAGTCGACGCTCGTCTGCGCGGTGCGCGAGCTGGCCGAGGAGACCGGCTACCGCGCCGCCGAATGGGCGCGGGCCGGCATCCTGCACAACGCCATCGCCTACTCGACCGAAGGCATCGAGGTGTGGTTCGCGCGCGGCCTGGGCCTCGGCGAGCGCCGGCTCGACGAGGGCGAGTTCCTCGACGTCTCGTCGGCCTCGCTCGACGAGCTGCTCGCGCTGGCAGCGGGCGGCGAGCTCACCGACGCCAAGACGCTGATCGGCCTGCTGTGGCTGCAGAACTGGCGCGCCGGACGCTGGAACGTGGCATGGCAGCCGGCACCGCGGGCCGATGCGCCTCGATAATCGCGCGATGAAGGTCCTCAACCTGCGCTGCACCGCCGACCATCGCTTCGAGGGTTGGTTCGCCTCGGATGCCGACTACGAATCACAGTGCGAGCGTGGCCTGGTCGAATGCCCCATCTGCGGCGACCGCTCGGTCGTGCGCCTGCCGACGGCGCCGCGGCTGAACGTCTCCAAGGCCCGCGAGCCAGCCGCCACGCCGGAAGCCGCCACGGTGGAGATGACGATGCAGGCCGCCTGGCTCAATGCCGTGCGCCACGTGCTCGCGAACACCGACGACGTCGGCACGCGCTTCGCCGAGGAGGCCCGCAAGATCCATTACGGCGAGGCCGACGAGCGCGCCATCCGCGGCCGCGCCACGCGCGACGAGGCGCAGGCGCTCAAGGACGAGGGCATCGAGGTGATGTCGCTGCCGATGCCGCCGGCGCTGAAGGGCACGCTGCAATAGGCGCAGCGCGGCCGGCCTACAGCATCTTTCCCGGGTTCAGCAGGTTGCGCGGGTCGAGCGCGGCCTTGACCGCGCGCATCAGCGACAGCGCCACCGGCGACTTGCGCTCGCGCAGCTCGTCGCGCTTGAAGCTGCCGATGCCGTGCTCGGCCGAGAACGAGCCCTCGTGCGCCGTCACCGCGTCGTAGACGATGGTGTTGACCGCATGCTCCTGGTCGCGCAGGAAGTCGGCCGCCGGCGTGCCGAGCGGCGCCTGCACGTTGTAGTGCAGGTTGCCGTCGCCGAGGTGGCCGAAGTTGACGAGGCGGATGCCCGGGAAGGCGCGCGCGAGTGCCGCGTCGGTCTCCGCCACGTAGGCGGGAATGCGCGAGACGGCGAGCGAGATGTCGTGCTTGATGTTCGGGCCTTCTTCCACCTGCGCCAGAGGGATCGACTCGCGCAGGTGCCACATGGCCCGCGACTGCTCCAGGCTCTCGGCCACGGCGGCGTCGGTGATCAGGCCTTGCTCCAGCGCCTGTTCCAGCAGCGACTCGAACAGGCCGCGCGCATGCGCCTCGCTCTCGGTGTCGGACTGCTCCAGCAGCACCACCCACGGCGCGGGCGGCAGCGGCTGGGCGAGCTGGCTGAAGTGCTTGCGCACCAGGCCCAGCGAGAACTCGTTCATCACCTCGAAGCCGGTGAGCCCCGCGCCGAGCCGCGCCTGGGCGAGCTGCAGCAGCCCGGTGGCGGCGTCGAGCGTGGGCAGGGCGGCGAGCGCCGTGCACACCGCGGCCGGCCGCGGGTACAGCCGTATCGTGGCGCCGGTGATCACGCCCAGCGTGCCTTCGCTGCCGATGAAGAGGTCGCGCAGGTCGTAGCCGGTGTTGTCCTTGCGCAGGCCCGACAGGCCGTTCCACACCTCGCCCGAGGCGGTGACGACCTCGAGGCCGAGGCACAGCTCGCGCGTGTTGCCGAAGCGCAGCACCTGCGTGCCGCCGGCATTGGTGGCCAGGTTGCCGCCGATGGTGCAGCTGCCCTCGGCCGCCAGGCTCAGCGGGAACAGCAGGCCCTGCGCCGCGGCGGCTTCCTGCACCGCCTGCAGCACGCAGCCGGCGTCCACCGTCATCGTGAGGTTGGCGGGGTCGATGGCGCGCACGCGGTTCATGCGGCCAAGGCTCAGCAGCACCTGCGTGCCGCTGCCGTCGGTGACGGAGCCGCCCACCAGGCCGGTGTTGCCGCCCTGCGGCACCAGCGGCGTGTCGTGGGCCGCGCAGGCGCGCACCACGGCGGCCACTTCCTCGGTGCTGCCGGGGCGCACCACGGCCAGAGAGCGGCCGCGCACGCGGCGGCGCCAGTCCTGCTCCCAGGCGGAGAGATCGCCGTCGACGAGCACGTGGCGCTCGCCCACGGCGGCGCGCAGTGCGTCGAGGATTTCGCTCATGCCGCGCTCCCCCGCGCGCTGCGCAGGCGGAGGCGCACGTGCATCGCGCAGGCGGCGAACAGCACGAGGCACAGCAGCACCTCGAGGCCGGCGAGCGCCGCGCCGAGGCCGTGCTCGCTCGTCGCGCGCACGACGCCCTCGGTGAAATAGATCCACACCAGCAGGCTGACCCAGCGGTAGGTGTACATGCGGTTCTTGAGCAGGCCGGCCAGCGGAATCACGAGCGGCAGCACCTTGAGCGCCAGCGTGCCGCGGCCGGTGGGCGCGAGCCAGAGCTCCCAGGCGAGGCCGAGCACGATGAGCGCGAGCAGGCTGGCGACGGCCGCGGCGCGGGTCCGGCGAACGGCATGGCCGGGTTCGCGCTGAGGGAGGGCGAGGGGCACGGGGCGGAGAAGAGTGGCGGGCATCGCTGGCTATGATGCCAGCAATGAATCTCCCCAGGATCATCCCCGCCGCGTGGCATGCGCATGCGCGCCACCTGCTGGGGACGCTGCAGGACTGGCCCTGGGTCGAGACGCTGAAGACGCTGTTCCAGCGCTTTCGCGAGGACCGGCTCGGCATCACCGCCAGCAGCCTGACCTTCACCACCGTGATCTCGCTGGTGCCTCTGGTCACGGTGATGCTGGCGATCTTCTCGGCCTTCCCGATGTTTGCCACCTTCCAGCGCTCGCTGGAGAGCTACTTCGTGCAGGCGCTCGTGCCCGACAGCATCGCGCGGCCGGTGCTGTCCACGCTCACGCAGTTCGCCAGCAGTGCCAACCGCCTGGGGGTGTTCGGCCTCGTGTTCCTGCTGTTCACCGCGCTGGCGCTGATGCTCACCATCGACCGCTCGCTCAACGCCATCTGGCGCGTGCGCCGGCCGCGGCCGCTGGCGCAGCGCGTGCTGATCTACTGGGCGGCGCTCACGCTCGGGCCGCTGCTGCTGGGCGTGAGCGTGTCCATGAGCTCGTACGCGCTGTCGGCCGCGCAGGGCCTGGTCGAGCGGCTGCCGGGCGGCGTGGCCTTCATGCTGCAGCTGCTCGAGTTCGGCATGCAGGTCGCGGCGCTGGCGGGCCTCTACCACTACGTGCCCAACACCGAGGTGCGCTGGCGCCATGCCTTCGCGGGCGGGCTGTTCGTGGCCGTGGGCTTCGAGTTCGCCAAGCGCCTGCTGGCGCTGTACCTCGGCAGCGTGCCGACCTACGAGGTGATCTACGGCGCCTTCGCCACCTTGCCGATCTTCCTGGTGTGGCTGTACCTCGGCTGGGTGATCGTGCTGCTGGGCGCCGTGATCGCCGCCTATGCGCCCAGCCTGCAGATGCGCGTGGTGCGCGTGCGCGAGGCCGCGGGCTCGCGCTTCGAGCTGGCGCTGGCGGTGCTGCGCGCGCTCGCCGGCGCCCGCGAAGGCGGCAGCCACGGGCTCACGGCGTCGGAGATGGCGCAGGCGCTTCGCGCCGACCCGCTGCAGATCGAGCCGATCCTCGAGGCGCTGGTGACGCTCGACTGGACCGGCCGCCTCGAGGAAGAGGGCGGCGGCCGGCACGTGCTGCTGTGCGACCCGGCGTCCACCGCGGCGGCGCCGCTGCTGTCGCAACTGCTGCTCGAGCGCACGCCGGCCACCCGCGGCTTCTGGCGCCGCGCCCGCCTCGGCGAGATGACGCTCGCCGAGCTGATCGCCGACTGAGTGTCAGAACCGGATGCGGCCCGTCCGGATGTCGCGGCACATCACCCCGTCGCCCATGAAGCCGCACAGCGGCCGCGTCAGGCCAGCACGAGGCGCAGGGCCGCGAGCAGGCCGTCGGAGGTCTCGGCCATCAGCGCATGGCCGGCAGGGAGCACGAGGGTCTGCGCCTTCAGCGCGGCGGCGAGCGCGCCCGCCTGGCGGCGCGGCGTCATCTGGTCGCGTTCGCCGAGGATGAGCGTGGCCGGGCAGGCCACCTTCGCCGCGGCCTCCAGGCCGTGGGCGTAGCGGTCGCACACGCCGAAGTCGTGGTGGAACAGGTTGATCGACGCATCGTGCGCCTGCACCTGCCGCATCAGCGCACGCTGGCCGCCGTGCAGCCAGGCGCCGGGGCCCGGGTAGGACGGCTTGGCCGCGAGCGTGGAGATGGAGAACGCCACCACCATGTCGATGGCGCGCAGCGGGTCGTCGCGCGCCGCATCCAGCAGCGCGGCGGAGACCTTCATCGGGTAGGCGGTGCCGACCATCGCCAGCCGGGTGACGCGCTGCGGCGCGCGCGCGGCGGCTTCCAGGGCGACGAGCGAGCCCATGCTGTGGCCGACGAGGGCGGCCTGCGCCACGCCGGCGGCGTCGAGCAGCGCCAGCGTCCAGTCGGCCAGTTCCTCGACGCTGCCGAGCGCCGGCCCCTCGCTGCGCATGTGGCCGGGCAGGTCGACGGCCAGCACGCCGAAGCCGTGGTGCGCGAACCAGCGCGCGGCCAGCGTCCACACGCTGTGGTCGTTCAGCGCGCCGTGGATGAAGACGACGCAGGGCAGGGCGGCATCGAAGGGCTTGCCGCCGGTGTAGGCGTAGGCCGGGCGGCCGTTGACGGCGAGCTGCATCGTCAGGCCCCGGCTTTCTCGGCCACCTTGAGCGCGCGCTTCAGGTCGTCGATCAGGTCGTCGGCGTCTTCCAGGCCGATGGACAGCCGGATGGTGCCGGGCGTGATGCCGGCGTTGGCGAGCGCCGCCGCGTCGTCCATGCGGAAATGCGTGGTCGAGGCGGGGTGGATGACGAGCGAGCGGCAGTCGCCCACGTTGGCCAGGTGCGAGAAGAGCTTGAGCGCCTCGATGAAGGCGCGGCCCTGCGCCCGGCTGCCGCGCAGGTCGAAGCTGAAGACCGAGCCGCAGCCGCGCGGCAGCAGCTTCCTGGCGAGCGCCTGGCTCGGGTGGCCGTCGAGCTCGGGGTAGCCCACGCGCCCGACCATCGCATGGCCGGCGAGGAAGTCCACCACGCGCCGCGTGCTCTCCACGTGCCGCGCCATGCGCAGCGGCAGCGTCTCGATGCCCTGCAGGACCAGCCACGCGGTGTGCGGGCTCATGCAGGCGCCGAAGTCGCGCAGGCCCTCGCGGCGCGCGCGCAGCAGGAAGGCGGCCTCGGTGCTCTCCTCGGTGAACACCATGCCGTGGAAGCCGTCGTAGGGCTGGGTGAGCTCCGGGAAGCGGCCCGAGCGCTCCCAGTCCATGCATCCGCCGTCGACCAGCACGCCGCCGATCACCGTGCCGTGGCCGGAGAGGAACTTGGTCGCCGAGTGGTAGACGAGGTCGGCGCCGTGCTCGAAGGGCTTCATCAGCCAGGGCGTGGTGAAGGTCGAATCGACCATCAGCGGCAGGCCGTGCTCGTGGGCGATGGCCGAGACGGTGGGGACGTCGAGCACGTCCAGGCCGGGGTTGCCCAGCGTCTCGCCGAACAGCAGCTTCGTGTTCGGGCGGATGGCGGCACGCCAGCCGTCGATGTCCAGCGGCTTGACGAAGGTCGTCTCGATGCCGAAACGCGGCAGCGTGAAGTGCAACAGGTTGTGCGAGCCGCCGTACAGCGCCGAGCTCGCCACGATGTGCGAGCCCGCGCCGGCCAGCGTGGCGATGGCCAGGTGCAGTGCCGCCTGGCCGCTGGCGGTGGCGATGGCGCCGGCGCCGCCTTCGAGCGCCGCCATGCGCTCCTCGAACACCGCGTTGGTCGGGTTCGACAGGCGGCTGTAGACGTGGCCGGCGCGCTCCATGTTGAACAGCGAGGCCGCGTGCTCGCTGCTCTCGAACACGAAGGAGGTGCTCAGGTGGATGGGTACCGCGCGGGCGCCCGTGGCCGGGTCGGGGGCGGCGCCCGCGTGCAGCGCCAGCGTGTCGAAGCCGGGATCCGAATAACCAGCCATTCAAACTCCAAAAGGGTGCGTTACCGGGAGGTGCCGTGCGCGGAATTGTGGGCTATATTGGTCCGAATCGACCCCGAGGAGACGAGCATGAAAGTCAGTGACATCCTGCGCGTGAAGGGCGGCACCCTGTTCACCATCTCGCCCGACGAGCCCCTCTCCGAAGCCGCCATCTGCATGGCCGACAACGACATCGGCTCGCTCGTCGTCATGGAGCACGGCGAACTGGTGGGCATGCTCACCTTCCGCGAAGTCATCAAGACCGTGGTGCGCAACGGCGGCGCGGTGGGCAGCACCCGCGTGCGCACCGCCATGGACGACCACCCGCTCACCTGCACGCCCGAGACCGAGATCGACGAAGTGCGCCGCATGATGCTCGGGCGGCATGCCCGCTACATGCCGGTGATGACCCAGCGCACGCTGATGGGCGTGATCTCGTTCTACGACGTGGCCAAGGCCGTGGTCGACAGCCAGGACTTCGAGAACCGCATGCTCAAGGCCTACATCCGCGACTGGCCGGTCGAGGAAACGCCGTTGCCGCGCGAGGACGGCTCGCAGTTCCCAGCGCCGAACTGACCCGCGCTCGCGCGCGGCCGGCGCCGCGCGGGGGCGAACCCTAGAATCGCGCCTTCCGCGCCCGTGCGGCGGCGGCTCCCGCCGCGTCGTGCATCGCGCGTCTCCAAGGCCCCCGCATGTCCGGCAGCACTTTCGGCACCCTTTTTCGCGTCACCAACTTCGGCGAGAGCCACGGCCCGGCCATCGGCTGCGTGATCGACGGCTGCCCGCCGGGCATGGCGCTGTCGGAGGCGGATCTCCAGCCCGAGCTCGACCGCCGCCGCCCCGGCACCTCGCGCCACGTGACGCAGCGCAACGAGCCCGACGCGGTGGAGATCCTCTCCGGCGTGTACGAGGGCCGCACCACCGGCACGCCGATCTGCCTGCTCATCCGCAACACCGACCAGCGCAGCAAGGACTACGGCAACATCCTGCAGACCTTCCGCCCCGGCCATGCCGACTACACCTACTGGCACAAGTACGGCATCCGCGACCCGCGCGGCGGCGGGCGCTCCTCGGCGCGGCTGACGGCGCCCACCGTGGCCGCCGGCGCCGTGGCGAAGAAGTGGCTGCGCCTGCAGCACGGCACCACCTTCGCCGGCCACATGACGCAGATCGGCGAGATCGAGATCCCGTTCGAGTCGCTCGACCACGTGCCGGACAACCCGTTCTTCGCCGCCAACGCGAGCGACATCCCGCGCCTGGAGGCCTACATGGACGCGCTGCGCAAGGCCGGCGACAGCTGCGGCGCGCGCCTGTCCGTCGTGGCGCGCGGCGTGCCGGTGGGCCTGGGCGAGCCGCTGTACGACAAGCTCGACGCCGACATCGCCTACGCCATGATGGGCATCAATGCCGTCAAGGGCGTGGAGATCGGCGCCGGCTTCGCGAGCGTCGCGCAGCGCGGCACCACGCACGGCGACGAGCTCACGCCGCAGGGCTTTCGCGGCAACAACGCCGGCGGCGTGCTGGGCGGCATCTCGACGGGGCAGGACATCACGGTGTCGATCGCCGTCAAGCCGACGAGCTCGATCCGCACGCCGCGCCAGTCCATCGACCTGCAGGGCCAGCCCGCCACGGTCGAGACCTTCGGCCGCCACGACCCCTGCGTGGGCATCCGCGCCGCGCCCATCGCCGAGGCGCTGCTCGCGCTGGTGCTGATGGACCATGCGCTGCGCCACCGCGCGCAGTGCGGCGACGTGTCGGTGGGCACGCCCGCCATCGCCGCCCGCACCGATTCCTGAGACGACCCACGGAAAGGAAGCGTCGATGAAGTACACCCGCCTCGGCTCCACCGGCATCACCGTCTCGCGGCTGTGCCTGGGCATGATGACCTACGGCACGCCGCAGTGGCGGCCCTGGATCCTCGACGAGGCGCAGAGCCGCCCGCTGGTGCGCCAGGCGGTCGAGGCCGGCATCAACTTCTTCGACACCGCCGACACCTATTCCGCCGGCGAGAGCGAGGTGCTCACCGGCCGGTTCATCCGCGAGTTCTGCAAGCGCGACGAGGTGGTGGTCGCCACCAAGGTGTTCTTCCCGGTGCAGATGCAGGCCGACGCCAAGCCGCCGCTGAACTCGCACGGCCTGTCGCGCAAGCGCATCCTGCATGCGGTGGACGAGAGCCTGAAGCGCCTGGGCACCGACTACATCGACCTCTACCAGATCCACCGCTGGGATCCGCACACGCCGATCGAGGAGACGATGGAGGCGCTGAACGACGTGGTGCGCGCCGGCAAGGCGCGCTACATCGGCGCGAGTTCGATGTGGGCCTGGCAGTTCGCGCGGGCGCAGCAGGCGGCCAAGGAGAACGGCTGGGCGCGCTTCGTCACCATGCAGAACCACTACAACCTGGTGTACCGCGAGGAAGAGCGCGAGATGATCCCGCTGTGCCGCGACACCGGCGTGGCGCTGATCCCGTGGAGCCCGCTGGCGCGCGGCTTCCTCGCCGGCAATCGCAAAGCCGACGACGTGAAGGCGGGGGCGACCTCACGGGCGCAGACCGACGACATCGCGCAGCGCCTCTACTACCGCCAGAGCGATTTCGACACGGTGGAGCGGCTGGCGAAGATCGCCGCCGACAAGGGCGTGAGCAACGCGACGCTCGCGTACGCCTGGCTGCTGCACAAGGGCGTGACGGCGCCCATCGTGGGCTGCAGCAAGCCGCAGCAGATCGAGCAGGCGGTGGCGGCGGTGGGGCTGTCGCTCTCGGCCGAGGAGATCAAGCAGCTGGAGGCGGGGTACGAGCCGCATCCGGTGCTGGGGCACGGCTGACGGCGGGAGGTGCTCAGGACTTGAGCGTTTCGCACGCCACCCCGTTCGCGCTGAGCTTGTCGAAGCGCCTTGCGAGGCACAGGGCTTCGACAGGCTCAGCCCGGTCCTTCGACAGGCTCAGGACGAACGGGGCGGGCGTCAGCTCTCGTACGCGCTGACTGGCACGCAGCTGCAGAACAGGTTGCGGTCGCCGTACACGTTGTCCACCCGGCCCACCGGCGCCCAGTACTTCTGCTGCCGCAGCCCCGCCACCGGGTAGGCCGCTTCCTCGCGCGAATAGGCATGCGGCCAGTCGGCCGTCAGCAATGCCGCCGTGGTGTGCGGCGCGGCCTTCAGCGGGTTGTCCTCGCGCGGCCATTCGCCCTGCTCGACCTTCCGGATCTCCTCCCGGATGGCGATCATCGCGTCGCAGAAGCGGTCGAGCTCGACCAGCGGCTCGCTCTCGGTGGGCTCCACCATCAGCGTGCCGGCCACGGGGAAGCTCAGCGTCGGCGCGTGGAAGCCGTAGTCGATGAGGCGCTTGGCCACGTCCTCGGCGCTGATGCCCGAGCTGTCCTTGAGCGGGCGCAGGTCGAGGATGCATTCGTGCGCCACGCCGCCGCCCTTCAGGCCGGGCACGTTGCCGCTGAAGTGCACCTCGTAGTGGTCGGCCAAGCGCGCGGCGATGTAGTTGGCGCTGAGGATGGCCGTCTCGGTCGCGGCACGCAGGCCCTCGGCGCCCATCATGCGCATGTACATCCAGCTGATGGGCAGCACCGCGGCGTTGCCCAGCGGCGCGGCCGACACCGCGCCCACGGCCTGCCCGCGGCGATCGGCCGGGTGCGCGGGGTTTGCCGGCAGGAAGGGCACGAGGTCGGGCGCCACGCACACCGGCCCCACGCCCGGGCCGCCGCCGCCGTGCGGGATGCAGAAGGTCTTGTGCAAGTTGAGGTGGCTCACGTCGCCGCCGAACTCGCCCGGCGCGGCCAGGCCCACCAGCGCGTTCATGTTGGCGCCGTCCACGTAAACCCGCCCGCCGTGCCGGTGCACGAGCGCGCACAGTTCCTTCACCCGCGACTCGAAGACGCCGTAGGTGGAGGGGTAGGTGATCATCACGCAGGCGAGCTTCGCCGCATGCTGCTCGCATTGGGCCTGCAGGTCGGCGAGGTCGACGTTGCCTTCGGCGTCGCACTTCGTCACCACCACCTGCATGCCGGCCATCTGCGCGCTCGCCGGGTTGGTGCCGTGCGCCGATTCGGGAATCAGGCAGATGTTGCGGTGGCCTTCGCCGCGCGACTCGTGCCAGGCCCTGATGACCAGCAGGCCGGCGTACTCGCCCTGCGAGCCGGCGTTGGGCTGCAGGCTCACGCCGCCGTAGCCGGTGGCCTGGCTCAGCCATTCGCACAGCTGGCGGTCGAGCTCGGCATAGCCTTCGAGCTGGTCCTCGGGCGCGTACGGATGCACATTCGCGAACTCGGGCCAGGTGATGGGAATCATCTCGCTGGTCGCGTTCAGCTTCATCGTGCAGGAGCCGAGCGGGATCATCGAGCGGTCGAGCGCCAGGTCCTTGTCCGACAGGCCGCGGATGTAGCGCAGCATCTGCGTCTCGCTGGCGTGAGTGTTGAACACCGGATGCGCGAGATAGCCGCTGGTGCGCAGCAGCGATGCCGGCAGCAGCGACGCGGCGCCGGCGTCGAAGCGCGCCCACAGCTCGCCCAGTGCCACGCCCTGCGTCTCGGCCGGGGCGCCGAGCGCCGTGCCGACGAGCGAGGCGAGGGCGGCCACGTCCTCGCGCGTCGTCGTCTCGTCGAGCGTGATGCCCACCGACGCGGCCGAGGCGCGGCGCAGGTTGTAGCCGGCGTCGCGCGCGGCCTGCATCACCGCGGCGGTGCGCTCGCCGGTCGCCACCTCGATCGTGTCGAAGGCCGCGGCATGCGCCAGCCGGGCGCCGCGCTGCTGCAGGGCCGCGGCGAGCACGGCGGTGTAGGCCGCCACGCGCCGCGCGATGCGCGCCAGGCCCGCCGGGCCGTGGTAGACCGCGTACATGCTGGCGATCACCGCCGGCAGCACCTGCGCCGTGCAGATGTTGGAGGTGGCCTTCTCGCGGCGGATGTGCTGCTCGCGCGTCTGCAGCGCGAGGCGGTAGGCCGGCTGGCCGTGCACGTCGACGCTCACGCCCACCAGCCGCCCCGGCAGCGAGCGCTTGAACTCGTCGCGCGTGGCCATGTAGGCGGCGTGCGGCCCGCCGTTGCCCATGGGCATGCCGAAGCGCTGGGTGGTGCCCACCGCGATGTCGGCGCCCATCTCGCCCGGCGGCACCAGCAGCGTGAGCGCCAGCAGGTCGGCCGCGACGATGGCCAGGCCCCCCGCGGCATGCACGCCGGCTATCACCGGGCGCAGGTCGTGCACCGCGCCGGTGACGCCGGGGTACTGCAGCAGGGCGGCGAAGCCGCCGCAGGCCGCCGCCTGCGCCACCGGCCCGACCACCACCTCGACGCTCAGCGGCCGCGCCCGCGTGCGCACCACCTCCAGCGTCTGCGGCAGCACGTCGTCGGCGACGAAGAAGGTGTGGCTCCTGCTCTTGCCCATGCGCAGCGCGAGCGTCATGGCCTCGGCCGCGGCGGTGGCCTCGTCCAGCATCGAGGCGTTGGCGATGGCCATGCCGGTGAGGTCGGTCACCATCGTCTGGAAGTTGAGCAGCGCCTCCATGCGGCCCTGCGAGATCTCGGCCTGGTAGGGCGTGTAGGCGGTGTACCAGGCCGGGTTCTCGAGGATGTTGCGCAGGATGACCCCCGGCGTGTGCGTGCCGTGGTAGCCCTGGCCGATGCAGCTGCGGAGCACGCGGTTGCGCCCGGCGATGCGGCGCAGCTCGTCGAGCGCCTGCGCCTCGCCCACGGCCGGCGGGATGCGCATCGGCGTGCCGCGCACGATGCTCGCCGGCACCACGCCCTGCACCAGCGCCTGGCGCGACGCGGCGCCGATGGCGCGCAGCATCGGCGGCTCGTCCTCGGGAGTGATGCCGATGTGGCGGGCAACGAATTCGTTCGTGTTCTCGAGTTCGCCGAGTGGGCGGGTGTCGGCGGAGGGGGCGGTCATCGGCATGGCGGGCGGGCTGGCGGGGCGGGTGGGGCGGTCAGGCGTTCTTCACGAGTTCGTCGTAGGCGGGGCCGTCCATCAGCTCGTCGAATTCGGCCATGTCGGCCACGCGCACCTTGAAGAACCAGCCGTTGCCCAGCGGGTCGGAGTTGGCGAGCGAGGGGTCGTCGCGCAGCGCCTCGTTGACCTCGACGATCTCGCCGCTCACCGGCATGTAGACGTCGGCCGCGGCCTTGACGGACTCGACGACGCCGGCCACCTCGCCCTTCTTGAAGCTCTTGCCGACCTCGGGCAGCTCGACGAACACCACGTCGCCGAGCGCGTCCTGCGCATGCAGCGTGATGCCGACGGCGGCGGATTCATGGTCCTCGATGTTGATCCACTCGTGGTCGGCGCTGTACTTGGTGGTCATGGGTCTCTCCTGGATGCTGGGGGTTGGCCGCGCCGGGGCGGCCGCGCGGCGGTGGAAGGAACGGGAAGGGAGGAAGGGCGGCGCTCAGCCGCGGAAGTAGCGGTGCGGCGTGAACGGCATCGGGCACACGCGCATCGGCTGCCCCTTGCCGCGCACGTCGGCCTGCACCTCGTGGTGCACGATGGCGTGGTTGCTCGCGAGGTAGGCCATGGCGATGGGGTGGCCCAGGCTCGGCGCCAGCGTGCCGCTGGTCACGTGGCCGAGCTTGTGGCCGAGCGAATCGGTGATGGCGGCGCCCTCGCGCACCGGCACGCGCTCCAGCCCGACCAGGCCCACGCGCTTGCGCACCGGGCCGCTGGCGAGCTGCGCGTCGATCGCCGCCGCGCCGGGGTAGCCGCCGTGGCGCGCGCCGCCGGCGCGGCGCACCTTCTGGATCGCCCAGGTGAGTCCGGCCTCGACGGGCGAGGTGCCGGCGTCGATGTCGTGCCCGTACAGGCACAGGCCGGCCTCCAGGCGCAGCGTGTCGCGCGCGCCCAGGCCGGCGGGGCGGACCTCGGGCTGCTGCAGCAGCGCGCGGGCCAGGGCCTCGGCGGCCTCGGCCGGCACCGAGATCTCGAAGCCGTCCTCGCCGGTGTAGCCCGAGCGGGTGACGAAGCAGTCGGCCCCGGCCAGCGTGAAGTGCCCGCCGGTCATGAAGGTGAGGCCCGCCACGCCGGCGTCGAGCCGCGCCAGCACCGCGGCGGCCTTCGGCCCCTGCAGCGCCAGCAGCGCGCGGTCGGGCAGCGGCACGATGCGGCAGCGGTGGCCGATGTGCGTCGTGAGGTGGCGCGTGTCGGCTTCCTTGCAGGCGGCGTTGACGACCACGAACAGGTCGTTCTCGCGCCGCGTGATCATCAGGTCGTCGAGGATGCCGCCGCTCGCGTTGGTGAAGAAGCCGTAGCGCTGGCGGCCCACGCCGAGGTCGAGCACGTCCACCGGCACCAGCGTTTCCAGGGCGCGGGCGGCCTCGGCCACGTCGTCGGCCGCCAGGCGCAGCTGGCCCATGTGCGAGACGTCGAACAGCGCCGCCTCGCTGCGGCAGTGGCGGTGCTCGGCGAGGATGCCGTCGGGGTAGCTCACCGGCATGTCGTAGCCGGCGAAGGGCGTCATCTTGGCGCCGAGCTCGAGGTGCAGCGCGTGCAGCGGCGTTTTCAGCAGGTCGTTGGCGGACATGGTCGTTCTCCGAGGGCATTCCAGGTCCGATGCATGGTGTCGCATCGGCAATGCCCCCTCTGTCCGCTTTACCTGAGAGATTGGCGGCGAGCCGCTTGCCCCTTCGGTGGGCCCGCTCGGTGGCGGGCCTCTCTCCAGCGAGGAACGCCCCGCGAGGGGCGCTTGCCAGTCCTTTTGCCTGAGCGTTCCGCACGCCGGTTTCCGCCGTGCTGCGCCTTCGGCGGCCTCCGCGAAAGAGGCTCTCTCCTGGCCGGCGGCAGTGTAGCAGCGGGGCCTCGCGCCGCCGTGCCGCCGCGCGCGCGCCGGCGCCCCGCGCACTACGTCACGCGGGGCGCTGGACGTGCGTGCCGGCGCCGGGCGTCTTCGCGTTCAATAGCCGCCAACGCGCACACAGGGCAGGAAAGCCACGGATGAACGACCACGAGTTCCGGCGCCTCGTCGCCGCCCACGAGCACACGTGCCGCATCGAGCCGGAGCGCTTCGCCGTGCGCACGGTGATGATGGCCGCCGTTGGCTATGCCGCCATCGTCACGGCGCTCGTGCTGTGCGCGCTGATGCTGCTGTGGGTGGGCGCGCGGCTGCTGGACGGGCGGGTGAGCTACGTGTGGGTGATGGTGGCGATCGGCTGCGCGTCGCTGCTGTGGTCGCTGTCGCGCGCGCTGTGGTCGCGCCAGCGGCCGCCCGCGGGCGTGCGGGTGCGCCGCGCCGACGCGCCCGAGCTGTTCAAGCTGATCGAGAAGGTGCGCAAGCGCTGCGGCGCGCCGCGGCCCGACGTGGTGCTGATCGACGGCGAGCTCAACGCCGCCATCGTGCAGCAGCCGCGGCTCGGCCTGCTGGGCTGGCACCGCAACTACCTGATCCTCGGCCTGCCCCTGCTCATGGGGCTGGACGTGAAGCAGGCCGCCGCGGTCATCGGCCACGAGTTCGGCCACCTGCGCGGCGCCCACGGCAAGCTGGGCGCATGGGTCTACCGCACGCGGCTGAGCTGGTGGAAGCTGGCCGAGGCGCGCGCGCGTTCGCGCGTGGACGCCTCGGTGGCGGATGCGGGCCTGGCGCTCTTCTTCCGCCACTTCTTCCCACGCTTCAACGCGCGCGCCTTCGTGCTCTCGCGCCAGCAGGAGTACGAGGCCGACCGCATCGCGCACCAGGTGGTGGGCACGCGGCCGGGCGCCTCGGGGCTGATCAGCCTGGCGCTGCAGTCGCGCTGGCTCGACGAGGTGTTCTGGCCCGGCGTGTTCCGCGGCGCGGGCGAGGCGGCCGCGCCGGCCGGCTCACCGTACCGCCAGCTGCGCGAGGCGCTGCCGCGCGCCGTGGCGCTGCCCGAGGCGGGGCAGTGGCTGCGCGAGGCGCTCAAGCGCCTGCCCGAGCCCGGCGACACCCATCCCTCGCTGCGCGACCGGCTCGAGTTCGCCCAGGTGGCGCCCTCGCTGCCGAAGCCCATCGCCGAGAGCGCCGCCGAGACCCTGCTGCCGCGCACCCTCGACGACTGGGTCGAGCGCATGGACGCACGCTGGCGCAAGGAGACGGCGCCGGCCTGGGCCGAGCGCCACCGGCGGCACCAGGCGCAGCGCGCGCTGATCGGCGAGCTCGCGCAGGAGCGGGCGCAGGGGCCGCTGAACGTCTGGGACCACCTCGCCTGGGCGCGCGCCGCCCGCGAGGTGGAAGGCGACGCGGCGGCCTGCGAGGTGCTGCGCGCCTTGCTGGCCGAGCAGCCCCAGCAGCCCGAGGCGCGCTTCGAGCTCGGCATGCTGCTGGTCGACTCGCCCTCGGCCGGCACCGCGGCCGAGGGCGCCGAGCGCCTGCGCGCGCTGGCCGACGAATGCGCGCACCACCTCGCCCTGCCGGCCGGGGAGCGCTACGAGCAATGGCTGGAGCGCGGCGACGACCGCGGCCCGCTCAAGGCCTGGCGCGAGCGGCTGGCCAAGATCGCCATCCAGCACGAGACGGCGTCGCAGGCGCTCGAGGACTTCGACGGGCCGCAGCACTTCACCGCCGGCGACGTGGGCCAGCGCACCCTGCGCCCGCTGCTCGACGTGCTGCGCCGCGAGCCGGCGGTGGGCCGCGCCTTCCTGGTGGAGAAGACCGTGCAGGCCGCGGCCGGCTGGCGCTTCGGGATGGTGGTGATCGAGCGCGCCCGCGGCCACGGCGGCTCGAAGGCCTCGCACCTGTGGAGCGACCTGCGCGAGCGCATCGACCTGCCGTACCCCTTCATGGTGGCCGACCTGGCGCACGAGTTCTGGAAGAACAGCGCCCGCCGGCAGGTGGTCCGGCAGATCACCGAAACGCCGGGCGCGTGCATCTACGCCGGGCGGCGGCTGTAGCCGTGCCGGGGCCCGTCAGGGCAGCGCCGCGCGGGCGTCCGGGTAGAGCCGGCGCAGCAGTTCGCCCGTCCACTGCGCCAGCCGTTCCTCGAGCGAGCGGGTGAAGGCGTTCATGCCGCCGCCGCGCCGCGCCCACAGGTCGGCGCGCTGGCCGGCGGTCTCGTGCATCAGCGTGTCGACCAGCTCGGCCCAGCGCTGCGGGTTCTCGGACACCACCCAGTCGCCCCGGCCGCGGCCGTAGTGGGCCACGGCCAGGTAGCCGAGCAGCGACGAGCGCACCAGGTCGTCGAGCACCGCGTCCGTCCAGGCGACGGTGCGCGCGTCGATGCCGCGCAGCGTGTTCACGCCGCGCGCCACGCCCAGCGCCCCCAGCGCGCCGAGGATGCCGCCGGCCAGCATGCCGCCGCCGAGCGTCAGGCCGCCGGTGGCGATGTCGGCCTTCAGGCCGGTGAGGGCGCCGGTGACGATGCCGCCGAACGCCGCGGCCTTGCCTTCGTCCAGCGGCTCGCGCACGGCGTAGTGCTCGGCCAGGCGCGCCAGCACCTCGTCGGCGGCGCTGCCGCCCAGGCCGTGCAGCCGGATGAGGCGGTCGGTCGATTCGCGCACGTTGGCCTGCAGCCGCACGGCGAGCCGGGCCATCGCCTCGTCGGTGGGCGTGCGCGTCGATTCGCGGCGCAGGCCGAGCGCCGCGCCGGCTTCCTTGAGGCGGCCGGGCCAGCCGGTGTCGGGCACGGCTTCGCGGTCGCCGGCCGCGGCGGCCAGGCGCTGCGCGAGCACGCCCACGGCGCGATGCCAGGTGTCTTGGGCGCGCGCCTGCCATGCCTGCTGCAGCCGCGCGAAGGCCGCCTCGCGGCCGGCCGGCAGCGCCCGCGCCACCGCCTCCAGCAGCGTGCCCTCCTGCACCCAGCAGCGCGCGAAGGCGTCGAGCGCGATCACGTCGCGCACCGTGCGCGCCGCCTGCAGCCGCTCGCGCCAGCGCTGCAGTTCGGCCGCCTCGTCCGCCGCCGCGCGCGGCGGTCCGAGCTGGTTGAGCAGCACGATCACCGGCTTGCCGACGAGGTCGAGCACGCTGAACTCGGCATCGATGTAGCCGGCGTCCGCGGGCGATTCGGAGGCGTTGACGAGGTAGAGCACCACGTCCGCCTGCTCGAGGACGTTGCGCACCGCGCGCTGGCTCGACCAGAAGGCGCGGTCGCGCAGGCGGTCCCAGACCTCGGTCATGAACCAGCCGAGCGGGTTGCCCGCCTGCGCGAGGCGCCGGGCGAGCCGCGTGCTGTCGCCGAAGCCCGGCGTGTCCCACAACTCGAGCCGGTCGCCCTCGGGCGACTCGATCAGCGTGTCGCGCTCGGCCTCCATCGTCACGTGCGCCTCGTCGCGCACCTCGCCGATGTCGCGCTGCAGCAGCGTGCGGGCGAGGGTGGTCTTGCCGACGTTGGTGTGGGAGACGAGGCTTAAGGCGACGGTGATCGGCTCGGCGGTCATGGTGCCGCGAGTGTGCCGGGCTCCGTGAAGGCATGCACGAGGATCGCCTCGTTCTCGGCCTGCGCTTGCGCGAGGTCGGCAAAGACGGCGGCGATGCCCATCTGCGCGAACAGGCTGCGCCAGGCATTGCGGCGCTCGGCCAGGCGCGGGGAATCGCCGAAGCGCTGGCGGAAGGCGGATTCGTCGACCAGCACCACCGGCGCGCGCGCGGCGGCCTCGGCGAGCGCCTGCACGAAGCGGCCGTGCGTCTCGCGCTCCGGCGTGGCGGTGAGCGGGAACAGCGCCGCCACGACGGCGCGGCCGTGCCGCAGCGACCGCGCCTCGGCGGCGCAGCGGGCCTCGTCGCCCTCGGCGCAGGAAGCGGCCACCGTCATCGCGGCCGGGCGGCCGAGGTGGCGCTCGATCAGGGCCTCGATGCCCGCCAGCGTCTCGCGCGGCGCCTGGTAGCTGTAGGGCTGCACCTGCACGACCAGCGGCTCGCCGGCCTGCTGTGGCAGCAGGCGGCGCACGTACGCGTCGTCCAGCGGCAGGGGGAAGTCCTTCGCCAGCGCGCGCGCCAGCCAGGCCGCGCGGGCCGACAGCGCCAGGCGCGGCAGCACCACCACGGCGGCGACCGTCAGGGCGTACAGGTGGATCCAGCGCGCGGCGTTCTCGCCCGGCCCGTTGGCGAAGCGCAGCGCCTCGAGCCGCGCCGCGTCCGGCAGGGCGATGCCGAGCAGCTGCGCGGCGGGCCCGAGCACGATGCCGAGCACGCGCCGCACGGTGTCCGCCGAGAGGAAGGTGCTGTCCCAGCCGGCGCGGAAGTCGAAGGCCAGGCCGCGCATGTAGAGCGACGCGAGCGCGCCGGCCGCGAGCGCCGCCGCCGCCGCGTGCAGCACCACGCTCGCGCGCCGCGAGTACATGCGCCGCGCATGCGTCAGCCAGTCGACGAAGAAGCGCCGCAGCGCGGGCGAGGCCTCGCGCTGCGCGCGCCGGTGCGCCGCCCATTCCATCAGCCGCGCGATGAGCCGCTGCCCCGCGCGCGGCGCGACGTCGTTGCGCCGCAGCCGCAGCACGCGGCCGATCACGAGGCCCGCGTACACGGCGAGGTTCCATGCGATCAGCGCGATCAGCGGCGGCGCCAGCAGGTTGATGCGGTGCGAGGGGCCGATCGCGTCGCCGACCACCCCGGCCACGAAGGCGAGGCCGACGATGGCCCAGCCGACCCAGGCATGCGCGGCGCTGGCGCTCAGGGCGCCGGCGGCCGCGGGCTCGCGCTCGAGCAGGCGCTTCAGCGCCAGGCGCGCGCGGCGCGCGACCAGCCGCTCGGTGCCGGCGTTCTCGCCGAGCTCGCGCTGCGCGTCGTGCGTCGCCCAGGTGGCGTCCGTGGCGGTCCACGGGGGAGTGATCGGTTCCTCGAAGGCCCTCACCAGCAGGACGGTGCGCGCGTCGCTCTCAGTCATGCGGGGACGGACCCCTCACATGCCGGAATAGTTCGGCCCGCCCCCGCCCTCGGGGGTCACCCACACGATGTTCTGCGTCGGGTCCTTGATGTCGCAGGTCTTGCAGTGCACGCAGTTCTGCGCGTTGATGACCAGGCGCGAGACGCTGTCGGAGTCGGTCACGAACTCGTAGACGCCGGCCGGGCAGTAGCGGCTCTCGGGGCCGGCGTACTTGTCGAGGTTGATGGCCACCGGCACCGTCGGGTCCTTCAGCGTGAGGTGCGCCGGCTGGTTCTCCTCGTGGTTGGTGTTGCTGACGAACACGCTCGAGAGGCGGTCGAAGGTCAGCTTGCCGTCGGGCCGGGGGTACTCGATCTTCGGGCACTCGGCGGCCGGCTTGAGCAGCGCGTTGTCGGGCGTGTCGCGGTGCAGCGTCCACGGCGGGCTGCTCACGCCCAGCTTGGGCAGCAGCCAGTGCTCGATGCCGGTCATCATCGAGCCCATCCAGAAGCCCTTCTTGAACCACGGCTTGAAGTTGCGCGTCTGCGCGAGCTCCTCGTGCAGCCAGCTCTTCTCGAACGCCTCGGGGTAGGCGCTCAGCTCGTCGTGCTGGCGGCCGGCGACGACGGCGGCGAAGACCGCGTCGGCCGCGAGCATGCCCGACTTGATGGCCGCATGGCTGCCCTTGATGCGCGCCGCGTTCATGGTGCCGGCGTCGCAGCCGACCAGCGCGCCGCCGGGGAACACCAGCTTGGGCAGGCTCTGCAGGCCGCCGTTGTTGATGGCGCGCGCGCCGTAGCTCAGGCGCTTGCCGCCCTCGAGGTACTGGCGGATGCTCGGGTGCGTCTTCCAGCGCTGCATCTCCTCGAAGGGGCTCAGCCAGGGGTTCTTGTAGTCGAGCCCGACCACCAGGCCGAGCGTGACCTGGTTGTTCTCGTAGTGGTAGAGGAAGCCGCCGCCGAAGGTGTCGGTGTCCATCGGCCAGCCCGCGGTGTGCACCACCAGCCCCGCCTGGTGCTTGGCGGGGTCGATCTCCCACAGCTCCTTGATGCCGATGGACCAGCTCGGCGGATCGCGGCCCTCGTCGAGCCCGTACTTCGCGATGAGCTGCTTGCCGAGGTGGCCGCGCGCGCCTTCGGCGAATACCGTGTACTTCGCGTGCAGCTCCATGCCGAGCTGGAAGTTCTCGGTCGGCTCGCCGTCCTTGCCGATGCCCAGGTTGCCGGTGGCCACGCCCTTGACGGAGCCGTCGTCGTCGTAGAGCACCTCGGCGGCGGCGAAGCCGGGGAAGATCTCCACGCCCGCGGCCTCGGCCTGCTGGCCGAGCCAGCGCGCCACGTCGCCCAGGTGCACGATGTAGTTGCCCTCGTTGTGCATGGTGCGCGGCACCAGCCAGTCGGGCGTGCGCCATGCGCCTTTCTCGCTCAGGAAGAGCACGTCGTCGCGCGTCACCTGCTGGACCAGCGGGGCGCCCTTGTCCTTCCAGTCGGGGATGAGCTCGGTGATGGCGCGCGGGTCCATCACGGCGCCGCTGAGGATGTGCGCGCCCGGCTCCGAGCCCTTCTCGAGCACGACCACCGAGACTTCCTTGCCCTGCTCGGCGGCGAGCTGGCGGACGCGGATGGCCGTGGCGAGGCCGGCGGGCCCGCCGCCCACCACGACCACGTCGTACTCCATCGATTCACGCGGACCGTACTGTTCGAGGATGGCTTGTGGTGTCGTCATGGAGCGTTCTTCGTGGATCAGGACAACCGCGAATTCTACGGGCGGCCTCCCGGCCGCCGGACGTTCCGCCAAGCGGGCGCGACGCCCCGCGCGAGGCCTGCGCGGCGGGGGCCGCGTGCGGGGCCGCGTGCTATCGTCCCCGCGATTCGACGGCAGCATTCCAGGAGTTCAGGCGATGGGCTACAGCATCGATCTTTCCGGGCGCGTGGCGCTCGTCACCGGTGCTTCGAGCGGGCTGGGCACGCAGTTCGCGAAGACGCTCGCGTCGGCGGGCTGCGGCGTGGTGCTCGCGGGGCGGCGCGTCGAGCGGCTGAAGTCGCTGCGCGCGGAGATCGAGTCCGACGGCGGCAGCGCGCACGTGGTCGCCGTGGACGTGACCGACGTGCACAGCATCCGCGCGGCCGTGGCGCATGCCGAGACCGAGATGGGCACGCTCGACATCCTGGTCAACAACTCCGGCGTGAGCACCACGCAGCGGCTCACCGACGTGAGCGAGGAGGACTACGACTACGTGTTCGACACCAACACGCGCGGCGCCTTCTTCGTCGCGCAGGAGGTGGGCAAGCGCATGCTGGCGCGCGCCCGCGGCGCGGCGCCGGGCACCTTCACCGGCGGGCGCATCGTCAACATCGCCTCGATGGCGGGCATCAAGGCGCTGGGCCAGATCGGCATCTACGCGATGAGCAAGGCGGCGGTGATCCACATGACGCGCGCGATGGCGCTGGAGTGGGGCCGCTACGGCATCAACGTGAACTGCATCTGCCCCGGCTACATCGACACCGAGATCAACCACCACCACTGGAACACCGACGCCGGCAGGAAGCTGATCGACATGCTGCCGCGCAAGCGCGTGGGCCAGCCCAGGGACCTCGACTCGGTGCTGATGATGCTATGCGCCAACGAGAGCCACTTCATCAACGGCGCGGTGATCCAGGCCGACGACGGCTTCGCGATCTGATGCGCCAGCTCTCGCTGCTGGAAGCGCGCGTGCTGGGCGTGCTGGTGGAGAAGGCGCACACGGTGCCCGACAGCTACCCCCTGTCGCTGAACGCGCTGGTCTCGGGCTGCAACCAGAAGACGGCGCGCGAGCCGGTCATCAGCGCGACCGACGCGGAAGTGCAGGGCGCCGTCGACGCGCTCAAGGGCCTGAGCCTCGCGTTCGAGAGCAGCGGCTCGCGCGTCGCCCGCTACGAGCACAACATGGCGCGCGCGCTGGGGCTGCCGTCGCAGGCGGTGGCGCTGCTCGCGGTGCTGGCGCTGCGCGGCCCGCAGACCGGTGCCGAGCTGCGCGCCAACAGCGAGCGGCTGCACCGCTTCGCGGACGTGTCGTCGGTGGAGGGCTTCCTGAGCGAGCTGGCCGAGCGGCCCGAGGAGAAGGGCGGCCCGCTCGCCGTGAAGCTGCCCCGCGCGCCGGGCGCACGCGAGGCGCGGTGGGCGCACCTGATGTGCGGCCCGGTCGACATGGCGAGCCTGCCGGTCGCCGCCGACGGCGACGACTTCGTCGCGGCGAGTGAGCTGGCGGCGCTGAAGGCGCAGCAGGCCGCGCTGCGCCGCGAGATCGATGAACTGCGCGGACTCGTCGACCGGCTCTATGCCGAGCTCGGCGTGGGCCGCGCCTGAGGCGGAAGGGCCGGCGGCATGCGTTTCGAGATTCCCGAGCAGAAGAAGCTGACCAACGAGTGCGTGATCCCCATCCGCTGGGGCGACATGGACGCGATGGGCCACGTCAACAACACGGTCTACTTCCGCTACATGGAGATCGTGCGCATCGCGTGGTTCGACCTCATCGGCTGCGCGCCCGACCCGGCGGGCGAGGGGCCGGTGATCGTGAACGCCTTCTGCAGCTTCCAGAAGCAGGTCGAGTACCCCGGCTCGCTGCTGGTGAAGCACTTCGTGTGCAACCCGGGGCGCACCAGCCTCGACAGCTACACCACGATCGAGCGCACCGACCAGCCCGGCACGGTCTACGCCGCCGGCGGCGCGACCATCGTGTGGACGAACTTCCCCGCGCAGAAGTCGGCGCCGCTGCCGGACTGGCTGCGGGCGATCGTCGCCTGAGAAGGCACCCCCGGGCCGGCCGCGAATCCCCGGCGCGGTGCCGGCCCGGGCCCGCCGTCGTTGATCGCGGGCACTTGTTTCAGCGATTGAATCATCTATAGAATAAGAACGATTCTCATTCGCTCCTCGGCTTCGATTCCGCGCCTTCGATTCACCCGGGGCGCCGGGCTGTCCCCCCGATCCCCATGTCCTTCGTCCTCGTCGCCGTGCCGGCGCTGCTGCTGGCCTGTGTCACGGCCAACCTGTCCACCGCCCGCGGGCGCCCGCACCTGGACGGCCGCATCGGCTGGCCCCTGACCCTCGCGATGCTGGCGGCCGCCACGGCCGCGCTGATGCAGCGCCTGGGCGGCGTCGAGGCGGCGGCGGTGGCGCTCACCGCGCTGATGCTCGGCATTCCCGTGGTCTCCGCCCTGATCGGGCTGCGCCACCGCAAGAGCGGCCCTCGCGATGCGTGAGGCCGCCGTCCGGGCGGCGCGCCCCGCGCCGAAGCCCTCGTCCTGGCGGCTGCTGCACCACGGGCTGGTGAGCGCCGCGCTCGGCTATCCGCTGTCGATCTGGCTGAGCGGCCTGCTGGTGTTCTACCCCAGCGGCCCCGCGCAGGACCCGGCCACGTACCAGGTCACGATGTGGGTGGTGCCGCTCCTGTGGGCCGGCATCGTCGGCCTGTCGTTCCTCGCGCGCAGCAAGGCGGCGTGCTGGGCCTGGCTGCTCGGCGCGAACGCCGCCGCCGCCGGCCTGCTTCACCTGGTGGCCCGATGAAGGCGCAGACCGTCCGCGACTACCTCTCGGTCCACACCTGGACCGGCATCCTGTCGGGGCTGATGCTCTTCGTGGCGTTCTACGCCGGCGGGCTGTCGATGTTCGAGCCCGAGATCGCCCGCTGGGCGCGCGCCGAGACGCCGCGCGCCGGCGCGGGCCAGGACGCCGATGCGCTGATCGCGCGCTTCCTCGCCGCCGAGCCGCGGCCGGTGGCCCGCGCCACGCTGGTGCTGGCGGGCGAGGGCAACGCGGCGCCCTACCTGCGCTACAAGGACGGCCCGCAGACGCACCGGCTCGAGCTGGACGCCGCCTCGGGCGGCCTGCGCCCGCTGGCCGCCGGCAACGACACGGCCGCCGGCGACTTCGTCGACTATCTGCACCGCAAGGGCGGGCTGCCGCTGCCGCTGGAGGTGGCCGAGCCCGTCATCGGCATCGTGGCGCTGGTCTACGCGGTGGCGCTCATCTCCGGCGTGGTGGTGCTCACGCCCTCGCTGGTCAAGGACCTGTTCGTGCTGCGCATCGGCCGCAACGTCAAGCGCATGTGGCTGGACCTGCACAACCTCGTGGGCATCGGCAGCCTGCCGTTCCACGTCGTCATGGCGCTGTCCGCGGCGGTGTTCGGGCTGCACGACTGGATCTACGACACGCAGGACCAGCTCATCTACCCGCAGGGGCTGCGCGCCGTGGTGGCCGAGGCGGCCCCGAAGCGCCCGCCGGTGCCGGCCGACGCCGCGGCGTGGCTGCCGCCCTCGGTGCTGGTCGAGCGCGTGCGCGAGGTGGTGCCCGGCTTCCGGGCGATGGAGATCGACTACCGCGGCATCGGCACGCCCCGGGCCGCGGTGCACATCGGCGGCAGCGACGACGCGCACTTCAAGCGCAGCGCGCGCATGGGCTATGCGCTGGTCGACCCGGCCACGGGGAAGATCTTCGAGTCGACCTACCTGCCCGGCCAGCAGTCGTCCGGCTGGGCGTCGTGGCTGGTGAGCTTCTTCTCGCTGCACTTCGGCAGCTACGGCGGCGAGCCGCTGCGCGTGCTGTACGCCGTGCTCGGGGTGCTGGGCGGGCTGCTGTTCTACACCGGCAACGTGCTGTGGATCGAGTCGCGCTCCAAGCGCCTGCGCCAGGACCCGTCGGCGGTGCAGCAGCCGCGCCACGTGCGCTGGGTGGCGTCGCTGAACATCGGCGTGTGCATGGGGTGCATCGCGGGGCTGTCCGCGGCCATCGTCGCGAGCCGCTGGCTGTCCGCCACGGCGATCGACCCGGAGATCGTCACCCACGCCAGCTACTACCTGGTGTTCGCCGCCTGCGTGGCGTTCGCCTTCGCGCGCGGCGCGGCGGGCTCGGCCTTCGGGCTGCTGGCCGCGGCGGCGCTGGCCACCGCGCTCATCCCCGCGACCAGCCTGTTCGCGGCGGTGGCGCCCGAGGCCTGGAGCGCCGCCCTCGCCAAGCCGTACCTGCGCGGCTTCGCCTTCGTCGACGTGCTGTCGGCCGCGGGCGCCGTGCTGTTCGCCGTGCTGGCCGTGCGCGCGCGGCGGCGCCTCTCCTCCGCGCGCGGCCCGGCCGACGCCGCGCGCCTCAGCTTTCCCACTTGACCCTCGCCCCATGAGAACCACGAGCCCCTTCTCGCGCCATGCGCTGTCCGCGGCCTGCGCGACGCTGCTGTCCTCCCTCTCGTTCGCGGCCGCCGCGCAGAGCAGCGCCGCCCCGGCCCAGACGCTGCCCGAAATCCCGGTGAAGGCCGCCCGCGACGCGCAGGCGCTGCCCGAGGCCGCCCCCGGCGGCCAGGCTGCCACCGGCGCGCGCCTGGGCATCCTCGGCAACACCGAGGTGCTGGACGCGCCGTTCACTGTCAACGCCTACACGCGCCAGACCATCCAGGACCAGCAGGCCCGCACCCTGGCCGACGTGCTGCAGAACGACCCCTCGGTGCGCTACACCACCAACAGCGGCCACATGCTCGAGCACTTCCGCGTGCGCGGCCTGGACGTGAACGGCCCGAGCGTGGCCTTCGGCGGCCTGTACGGCATGGCGCCCAAGGGCCACATCCCGATGGAGTTCATCGAGCGCGTGGAGCTGCTGCGCGGCCCGAGCGTGCTGCTGGGCGGCATGTCGCCCGACGTGAACCTCGGCGGCACCATCAACGTCGTGCCCAAGCGCGCGGGCGCCAGGCCGGTGACCGACCTCACCACCTCGTATTCGTCGAAGTCCTACGGCCAGGTGCATGCCGACGTGGGCCGCCGCTTCGGCGAGGGCGAGCGCCTGGGCGTGCGCGTCAACGCCGCCTACGGCACGGGCGACACCGGCGTGGCCGACCAGGAGAAGGGCCGCCAGCTCGGCGCCATCGCGCTCGACTACCAGGGCGACCGCTGGAGCGCGACGCTGGACGCCTACTCCAGCCGCGAGAAGATCGAGAACGGCAGCCAGGCCATGTACGGCCTCGCCACCCGCCGCGGCGCCGCGGTCGGCATCGGCCAGCTGGTGCCCGTGCCCGACAGCGACAGCAACATGTTCCGCGGCACGCACGGCACCTTCAAGGACAACGGCGTCGTGCTGCGCGGCGACATGGAGATCAACGACGCCTGGGGCGCGTACGCCAGCGTCGGCGCCACCGACAGCCACGGCGCCGGGCTGATGTTCGGCACGCGCGTCATCGTCACCGGGCTGGACGGCGCGGCCGCCGGCTACGTCTACAACGTGGACACCGTCACCCGCGACCGCGTGGCCGAGCTCGGCCTGAACGGCCGCTTCCGCACCGGCAGCGTGGGCCACCAGCTCAACGCGGCGCTGTCGTGGCTGCACCACAAGGAAGGCACCGCCAACGCCGCCAACGAGGGCTGGAGCCAGAACATCTACAACCCGGTGACGCCGGTGTTCCCCGCGCCGCCGGCCGCCGCGCAGATCAACGTCGACAACGTGCTGACCTCGCTGGGGCTGACCGACACGCTGGACATCGCCGACGGCAAGGTGCTGCTGACGCTGGGCGCGCGCCTGCAGCGGGTGGAGCAGAAGAAGGCCGACTACGACGAGTCGCGCCTGTCGCCGGCGCTCGGCGTGGTGGTCAAGCCCTGGGGCGCGGACACCTCGCTGTACGCCAACTACATGGAGGCCCTGTCGCCGGGCCGCAACGTGCCCACGGGCTACGCCAACGCGGGCCAGTCGTTCAAGCCGATCCAGACCAGGCAGGTCGAGGCCGGCGTGAAGCTGCGCCGCGGCGGCTTCACGCATTCGTTCGCCGTGTTCCAGATCGACCGGCCGACGCTCATCGACGACGGCACCCGCCTGTTCGAAGGCGGCAAGCAGCGCCTGCACGGCGTCGAGTGGAGCGCCTTCGGCCAGGTCGTGCCCACGCTGAGCCTGCTGGGCGGCGTGTCGTGGATGAAGGCCGAGCAGCGCGACACCGGGCGCGACAGCTACGGCGTGCCCGAGTGGACGGCCAACCTCGGCACCGAGTGGACGACGCCCGTGGACGGCCTGAGCCTCGGCGCGCGCGTGGTCTACACGGGCAAGCAGTGGGTCGACTCGGCCAACACGCTGAACCTGCCGTCGTGGCACCGCTTCGACGTGACCGCGAAGTACAAGACCTCGCTCGGCGGCACGCCGGTGACGCTGAACGCCTTCGTCGAGAACCTCACCGACCGCAAGTACTGGTCCGGCATGTTCAGCGACGGCTACGTGATGCCGGCGCCGCCGCGCACGCTGCGGCTGGCCGCGACCTTCTCGTTCTGATGCGTTCCCGCGCGGCGGTCACTGGTGCACCCTCCGCTTCGCGGGTCCCTCCAAGAGGGACGCGAGCGCCCCCTTCGGGCGGCCGGGCGGGGGCGTTTATGCGGGCGCTGCTCGCCGCCTGCCTGGTGGCGGCGGGCGCGGGCCGGGCGGCGGCCGGCGCCGCGCCGGCGGCGCTCGGCGTCGGCGCGCCCGTGCACGGCACGGTGGCGGCGGGCGAGACCCGCGTCTACCGGCTCGACGTGCCGCCCGGCCACGTGGTGCAGGGCAGCTTCGACGGGCAGGACGCCCGGCTCGACCTGCAGGACGCGCAGGGCCGCCACCTGCGCCGCTTCGGCGCCGCGCAGGCGGCGGCGCAGGGCTTCATGTGGGTGGCGCGCGGGCCGGGGGAGGAGCGGCTCGCCGTCTCGGCCACCGGCGCCGCGGGCGGGCGCTTCAGCCTGCGGCTCGCGCGCACGCTGGCGCCGGCCGCGCCGCCCGCGCCCGGCGAGGCCGCATCGCCCGACAGCCCGCGCCTGCGCGCGCTGCAGCGCACGCTGGCCGAGGGCGGCGGCACCGAGGCCTTCTGGCAGGAGATGGCGCGGCAGGGCACGCCCCTCGTCGAGCCGCTGCCGGGCGGCCACTCGCTGGTGACCTTCCTGTGGCGCGGCGCGCGCGGCAACGTGCGCCTCTTCGGCAGCCCCTCGGGCGACCACGACCCGCTGCAGCGCCTGGCCGGCAGCGACGTATGGTGGGCCACCTTCCGCATGCCCGACACGGCGCGGCTGAGCTACCGGCTCGCGCCCGACGTGCCGCGCGTGCAGGGCACGGCGCTCGACCAGCGCCGCGTCATCCTCGCCACGGCGCAGCGCGACCCGCTCAACCGCCGCGTGTACCCGCCGGGCGACGCGCAGGCGGAGGACGCCTTCCAGGGCTACTCGGTGCTGGAGCTGCCCGCGGCGCCGCCCCAGCCCTGGGTGGCGCGGCGCGACGGCGTGCCCGCGGGCGACCTGCAGCGCCACCGCGTGGCCAGCCGCATCCTCGGCAACGAGCGGGACGTGTGGCTCTACCGGCCCGCGGGCGCGGCGCCGCAGGCCCTGCTCGTCGCGTTCGACGCGCACACCTTCGTGTCGCAGGTGCCCACGCCGGTCATCGTCGACAACCTGCATGCCGACGGGCTGATCCCGCCCACGGCCGTGGTGCTCGTGGGCAACGCCAGCCCGCAGGCGCGCGGCGCCGAGCTGCCGCCCAATCCGCGCTTCGCCGCCTTCCTCGACCAGGAGCTGATGCCCTGGGTGCGCGCGCAGGGCCTCGCGCTGCCGGCCACGCGCACGGTGATCGGCGGCGCGAGCTACGGCGGGCTCGCCTCGGCCTACGCGGGGCTCGTGAATCCGCACTGGTTCGGCCACGTGCTGAGCCTGTCGGGCTCGTACTGGTGGTCGCCGGAGGGCGCCATGCCCGGCTGGACCATGCGCCGGTTCGCCGAGGCGCCGCGGCGCGACGTGCGCTTCTACCTGGACGCCGGCCGCTACGAAGGCGCGCGCGGCGGGCAGGACGGCATCCTCGAGACCAGCCGCCACCTCGGCGACGTGCTGCGCGCCAAGGGCTACGCCGTCACGCAGGTCGAGCATGACACCGGCCACGACCACCTGCACTGGCAGGGCTCGCTCGGCTGCGGGCTGGTGGCGCTGCTGAACCCCGAACGCTTCGCCGGCCTGGCCGCCTGCGCGGGCCAGGCGCCGGCGCAAGGCGAGGGCATCGCACGCTGAGCATGCGTGTCATCAAGCTGGACGCCGCGGGTCCGGCTCTGCCGGCCCGCCAGCGGCCGCCCCCTTGAGGGGGCGCGCGAAGCGCGTAGGGGGTGGGTCGTTTCAGGCGCTCAGCAGCTTCTGCACCAGCAGCGGCGTGGTGGCCGCCTGGTACTTCTTCATCAGCCGCGCGCGGTACACGTCCACCGTGCGCGGGCTGATGCCCAGGCGCCTGCCGATCTGCTTGCTGGTGAGCCCGTCGACCAGCAGCGCGGCGATCTCGCGCTCGCGCGGCGTGAGGTCGGCGCTGACCTGGCGCCGCGCCGACAGGTCCTCGAAGCTCCAGATGCCGGCCGCGTGCGGCTCGGCCGGATCGAGCGCCCGCCCCGAGACGTGGCACCAGAACAGCTCGCCCGCCCGCGTGCCGCCGGTGCGCTTCATCACGCGCTCGTCGGCGTACCACCCGCGCGCGTTCAGGCTCGCGACGATGCGGTTGCCCGTGCGCTCGAATTCCGCCGGCGTCGGGTAGAGCAGCTCGAACGACCGGCCGACGAGCTGCTCGCGCGTGGCGCCGAAGATGTCGAGCAACTGCTGGTTGCAGTCCATCATCAGCCGGTTGCGCGACAGCACCAGGCCGATCGGCGCCAGGTCGAAGGCGGTGCGGTAGTCGAGGGCCGTGCCGTGGGTGGAAGCCATTAATCAATCTTACGTAACGACTACGCAATGCCTTACGTAGTACGCTGCGCGACCGATCGAATTCACCCTCCCCGGAGACAGATCCATGAACAAGATCTACCCGAGCGCCGCCCAGGCACTCGAAGGCATCGTGGCCGACGGCCAGTTGCTCGCCGTCGGCGGCTTCGGCCTGTGCGGCATTCCCGAGGCGCTGATCGCCGCGCTGCGCGACTCGAAGGTGAAGAACCTCACCGTCATCTCCAACAACGCCGGCGTCGACGGCTTCGGCCTCGGCCAGCTGCTGGAGACGCGGCAGATCAGGAAGATGATCGCGAGCTACGTCGGCGAGAACAAGGAGTTCGAGCGCCAGTACCTCGCCGGCGAGCTCGAGCTCGAATTCACGCCGCAGGGCACGCTGGCCGAGAAGCTGCGCGCCGGCGGCGCCGGCATCCCGGCCTTCTTCACGCGCACCGGCGTGGGCACGCTGGTGGCCGAAGGCAAGGAGACGCGCGAGTTCGACGGCCACACCTACGTGATGGAACGCTCGCTCGTGCCCGACGTGGCGCTGGTCAAGGCGCACGTGGCCGACAAGAGCGGCAACCTCGTGTTCCGCCGCACCGCGCGCAACTTCAACCCCGCGTGCGCGATGGCCGGCAAGGTCACCATCGTCGAGGTGGAGAAGGTGGTGGAGGTCGGCGAGCTCGACCCCGACGCCATCCACCTGCCCGGCATCTACGTGCACCGCATCGTGGTGAACGCGTCGCCCGAGAAGCGCATCGAGAAACGCACCATCCGCGCTGCGGCCTGAGGAGAAGACATGCCCTGGACCCAAGACCAAATGGCCGCCAAGGCCGCCGCCGAGCTGAAGGACGGCTTCTACGTGAACCTCGGTATCGGCATCCCGACGCTGGTGGCCAACCACGTGCCCAAGGACATCGAGGTGTGGCTGCAGAGCGAGAACGGCATGCTCGGCATCGGCCCCTTCCCGACGGACGATGAGGTCGACGCCGACCTCATCAACGCCGGCAAGCAGACCGTGACCACCATTCCCGGCACCAGCATCTTCGGCTCGCACGACAGCTTCGCGATGATCCGCGGCGGCAAGATCAACCTCGCCATCCTCGGCGCCATGCAGGTGAGCGAGAAGGGCGACCTCGCCAACTGGATGATCCCCGGCAAGATGGTCAAGGGCATGGGCGGCGCCATGGACCTGGTCGGCGGCGTGCCGCGCGTGCTGGTGGTGATGGAGCACGTGGCGAAGAAGAAGGACGGCACCACCGACCTCAAGATCCTGCCTCAGTGCACGCTACCGCTCACCGGCGTGGGCGTGGTCAACCGCATCATCACCGACCTCGCCGTGATGGATGTGACGCCGCAGGGCCTGAAGGTCGTGGAGATGGCGCCGGGCGTGACGCGCGAGGAACTGCAGTCGAAGACGGGCGTGCCGCTGCAGTGACGAGCAAGTGGCTCGGGGCAGGGCGATCTTTCGTGCCGTTCGCCCTGAGCCCGTCGAAGGGCCGGGCTGAGCTTGCCGAAGCCCTCGCGCACGCCCACACCCGTTCGCCCTGAGGTATCGAAGGGCCACCCCGAGCCACACTGCGCCGTCATCTCCCAATGACCGCCTGGTCCGTGGCTCCCGCGCTCCCCGAGCACCTGCCCGCGCTCCCCCACATCGAGCGCCAGGCCGCCACCCTGTTCCCGCCCGGCAGCTTCCCGCCCGGCTTCGCCGATCGCACGGTCGACGAAGCGGTCCTTCGGGCCGCGCAACACGAAGGCCGCCTCTGGGTCGCCCTCGACCCTGCGGACGGCGAGCCCGTCGGCTTCGCCCTCGCCATCGTGATCGAGGGCACCGCCTTCCTCGCCGAAGTCGACGTGCTGCCCAGCCACGGCCGCCGGGGCATCGGCCGCGCCCTGGTCGAACGCGCCCTGGCCTGGGCGGCGTCGCAAGGCCGGCCCGAGCTGCTGCTCACCACCTTCGCGCACCTGCCGTGGAACGCGCCGTTCTATCGTGGACTGGGGTTCGAGGTCGTGGATGTTGTCGAACTGCCGGAATCCGTGCGTGCCGCCCTGGCGCGCGAGGCCGAGGCGGGGCTGGCGCGGCGGGTGGCGATGCGGCGAGTCATCGACTGAACGAGGTGTTGCCGCGGTCAACGCGACGGATCAAGCCGCTTCCCCGTCGCCACCTTGCTCGCCTCGCCGTGCGCGCAAGGCGCCCATTGCCAGCAAGCCGACGATCATGAGCGCGTAGGTGCCGGGCTCGGGGACGGGGGTGAGCACGACGTAGCGCGTGTCGAATGAGGCCTCCACAAACCACCCGTCGACCACTCGCGACCTTGGCGCGGTCGCCGCCAGGATCTGTCCCGCATCGTTCATGTCGAACGCCTGGACCGGGAAATGGTCGTGCCCGGATGGGCCGAGGTGGTCGGAGAGCGGATAGAGCTGGCCGTTTTCATAGAGCCACGGGCTGTAGTGGACGTCGAGGTCCGGCAGAACGTCGATCAGCAGGCTGCCGCCGTTGTCGAGCGCGACCGGTTCGGCGTTGTAGAAGCCGGCCAGCGGTACCACCGAGAACACGCCGTTGTCATAGAAGTACGGGTCTCCCCCGCCGGTGTAGCCGCCGACCTGTCCCCGGTCGTTCAACGTGGTGCCGTAGCTGTACGCCGCCAGGCTCACGTCGAGCATTGCCCCGTTGGCGAACAGCACGGCCCGATCCCCGCGTACGCCGCCGATCACATGGCCGGCCTCGTTGATTTCGTTGGCCCAGGTGAAGCTGGTGTGGGGGCCGCCCGGGTCGTAGAAGTCGACGAGATCCTGAAAGGTGGTTCCGTCATAGAGAAAGGCACGGGGACCAGACTCGGTGCCGTCCGAGCGCGAGTAGTCGCCGGCCACCCATCCCTGGTTGTTGATGCTCCTGCCACCCCGGGGCCGATGACCTGCATCGATCCGTCGCGCCACACGGCGGCGCCGGCGCCCCGCAGGGCTCCGGTGACGTGACCGAGATCATTGATGTCCCACGCAACGAAATCGGCGCCCAGCGCGGCGAGCTGACCGTCGCGGTAGAGCACGCCACCGTTCGGCCCGTTGCCGATGATGTCGCCCCGGTCGTTGATTGCCACGGGCACGAACCCCTCGAGTTCGCTCACGCGGTAGCTGGGCGGCGCGGCGAAAGCGTGCCCGGCGGCGGCAAGCACGACGAGGCCCAAGGCAGCGAGGCGGGCGTGTGCCATGAACGGACTCCCTGAAGAACTTGCCGAACGCCGACCTGAAAAGCCGGCGGTGTCGCTCGGGGCAATCGACATGCCGCGTTCGGCACGCTCCGCCCTACGCCCGCTCCAGAATCCCCACCCGCTCCCCCAGCGCTGCGCTCGACGCGAACCGGCGGTCCTCGGCGATGCGCTGCCAGCATGCCCGCATCTCGCCGGAGAAGTTGATGTCGTCGATGATGATCACCGCCCCCTCGGCGCTCCGCTCGAACACCAGTTCCAGTTGCGGCAACACGAACGCCGGGGTGTGGATGGCATCGATGAAGGCGAGGTCGATGCGCTGGTCCTGCGGCAGCACCGTGTCGATGTGCTCCTCGAAGGTGCCGAGCACGCTCTCGAAGCGGTCGCCGATGCGCGCGAGGTTGCCGAGCGCCGCCCGTCGCCACACCTCGTTGGGCTCGAAGGTGAGCAGCCGTCCGTGCTGGTTGGCTTCCAGCCCGGCGAGGAAGTACATGCCGGAGACGCCAAAGGCGGTGCCGAACTCCACCACGACGTGCGGACGCAGCGCCTGCACCAGCGACGTGTACAGCGCGCCCATGGTGGCGGCGGTGCGCACGACGTCGGGTGTGCGCGTCGCGCCGCCGGTGTTGTGGCCCTCGTAGCCGTCCCACAGCGGCTGCTGGCCGAGGCGGTTGGTGGCCTCGGCCAGCGATTCGATGAGGGCGCTCGACGTGGGGGCCGGCGGCCGCACGGCGTGGCGGCCGAGATGCCGGGCGAGGCGCGAGTGCTCGCCGCGGCGGATCCAGCGGATGGCGATCTCCGCCTGCGTGTCGCGCGGGCCGGCGGCGCGGCGAACAAGTCGTCCGATGCTTCCAAGCATGGGGGCCTCCCTGTCGCGTGCCGGGCGAAAGGCGTCCGGCGCGAGCAGGAGATGGTACGAGCGGCGAGACGTGCCAGTCGCAACAAAGCGCGTACCGCTGCGCCGCCGGCTGGATAAGCTCGCTTCCCATCCTCCACCATCCGTCGAGCGCCCGATGCACATCCGTCCCTACCAGGAACCCGACCAGGCGCAGGTCGTCGCCCTGTGGCAAGCCTGCGGGCTGACCCGCCCCTGGAACGACCCGTACAAGGACATCGCCCGCAAGCTGACGGTGCAGCGCGAGCTCTTCCTCGTGGGCGAGGCGGACGGCGCGGTCGTCGCCACGGTGATGGCCGGCTTCGAGGGCCATCGCGGCTGGGTCAACTACCTGGCGGTGGCGCCGGCGCTGCAGGGGCGCGGCCACGGCGCGGCGCTGATGCGGGCGGTCGAGGAACGCTTCGTCCAGGCCGGCTGCCCCAAGGTGAACCTGCTCGTGCGTACGACGAACACGGCGGTGCTCGATTTCTACCGTCGGCTCGGCTATGCGGTGGACGAGGCGGTCCCGCTGGGCAAGCGGCTCATTCCCGACGTGCCGGCGGACCCGTCGGCCGGCCCTGGCCGTGCGTGATACCGATACGCGATCAAAGGTGCAAGAACGCCACGCAAACCCGTTCGCACTGAGCTTGTCGAAGTGCCTCCTGGTGCGCACGGGGCTTCGATCCGTCAGCCCGAACGGTTCTTCTCGTTCGATCGCGAGTCGGTACGAGGCGCGCGTATGACCGCAGCGCCGCTGCCGTCTCCCTTGCCGCACCGGATCTGCCCGCTGTGCGGCGGCGCCAACCAATGTGCGCCGGCGGAGGCCGGCACCTTCTCGGTGGCCTGCTGGTGCAGCGTCGCGTCGATCAGTCTGGCGTCATTGGCGCGCGTGCCCGAGGCGCTGCGCGGCACGGCCTGCCTGTGTCCGTCGTGCGCCGGCGCTGCGCCGCGCGGCGGACCGACAGGCGGCGGGTCAGCGGGTTGACGGCGAAGGCGACGGCGCCGCCGCAAAAGTGTGTTCGGGCGCGGCGTGCCGGCTTCGGGCTGGAGCGCGTCGGTGCGCGGCGTGACACCTCGTAGCGGTTGCGGGCGATCGGCGGTGAGTGTTGGTGCCGGCGATCTCTCTTGGGCCTGGCTTTCTACGGCCTGGCCTCGATGCCGTGCGGCCCCAGACATGCATGTGCCGCGATCATTTGGGTATCGACCCGAGGTGTGAACACACGTACGACAGCTGTGAACTGCTTGGATCTGGGCGATCCGAAGACGTTTTCCCCTTGAAGAAAGAGATGCCTCGTGTCGGAGACCGGTAGGAGCTGATGAAACCGGGAATCTGCTCGCTTGACAGCGTCAGATCAGGAGTCTTTGACAAGGAGAAACGATAGAACGCGTCGATATCGCCACCGCAGATTTCACCGAACACTCCGAACATTCCGAAGGTGGCGATATAGATGTTTTGGATGCAGAGCGCGCCATGTGTAATGGGACCATCGATCCGCAGGCTTCCGGTGGCGTCATCCACCTTCATGACTGACTCCAACCGAGCCCAGACAGGGCGCATCCGGGGTGCCTCAGGCGATTCACTGCAGGTGAGGGCTTCGAAATAGTCCTCGTTTGCCTCGGCGAGCGGCGTGCTCAACAGCAAAGCGGCGCAAAGAATGCGCATTGCGGGTCGGTGCATGTCTTCCTGGCCGTCGATGATGAGGTTGTGCTTCGGTGAGATATCCAGAGTGCAGGGTGCGCCGGGTCGAGCCGATAGGTGTATTTATCCCGGCATCCTGATCGATTTGCCCTTGTCTTGCGACGCATTTCCAATGCGTCTCGGCGCCGCGATCTTCCGCGGAGCCTGCCGAATCCGCTATCCCAAAGGCTCGGTGGATACCGCAAGACGGCGGACGGCCGTCCCTCGCGAACCACGACCACCGGGCGCTATTCCCTCACTTGCCACCCGCCCCCCAGCGCCTGGATCAACCCCACGGCCGTCGTCTGCCGGTCGGCAGCGAGCTGCACCAGCGCCCGCCGCGCGCTCAGGGCGGTGGCCTGCGCGTTGACCACCTCGGTGTAGCCCACCTGCCCGGCGCGGTAGCGGTTGAGCACCTGTGCCTCGGCCTCGTCGGCGGCGCGCGAGGCCTGCTCGCGCAGGGCCTGCTGCTGCGCCAGCACGTGCGCGGCGGCGAGCTGGTTCTCCACGTCCTGGAAGGCGACGAGCACGGTCTGGCGGTAGCGGGCCACGGCGGCTTCGTGCGCGGCCTGCGCGCCGGCCACGCGCTCGCGCGTGGCGCCGGCGTTGAACAGCGTCTGCGCGGCCGGCAGGCCCAGCGACCACAGGCTGCTCGACGCGCTGAACAGGTCGCCCAGCCGGCTCGCGCCCACGCCCGCGGCGCCGCTCAGGCTCACGCTCGGGTAGTAGGCCGAGCGGGCGATGCCGATCTGCTCGTTCGCCATGGCCACGCGGCGCTCGGCGGCGGCGATGTCGGGGCGGCGCTGCAGCAGCGTCGACGGCACGCCGACGGGCACCGTCGGCACCGTCGCCTCCCAGGGCGCGGGCGCGAGCGTGAAGTCGCCGGGCGGCTGGCCGAGCAGCACGGCGATGGCGTGCTCGAGCGCGGCGCGCTGGCGCGCCAGGCCCACGCGCTCGGCCTGGGCGCTGGCGAGCTGGCTCTCGGCCTGGAGCAGGTCGGTGCGCGGCGCGACGCCCGCCTCGTAGCGGTTGCGGGCGATCTGCAGCGAGCGTTCGTAGCCGGCGATGGTGCGGTCGAGCAGTTCCATCTGCGCATCGGTCTGGCGCAGCGAGAAGTAGTTCACCGCCAGCTCGCCGTGGGCCGACAGCGTGGCCGAGGCCAGCTCGGCTTCGCTCGCCTGGGCGCTGGCGCCGGCGCTGTCCACCGCGCGCTGCAGGCGGCCCCACAGGTCGGGCTCCCAGCTCGCGCCGATGGAGGCCTGGTAGCTCGTGCCCGTGCCACTGCCGGTGCCGCGGTTGCTGTCGGAGCGGCTGGCGCTGCCGCTGAGCGTGACCACCGGGAACAGCGAAGCGCGCTGCTCGCGCACCACGGCGCGCGCCTGCGCATAGGCCGCGGCCGCGGCGGCGATGTTGTAGTTGGAGACCTCGATGCGCTCGGCCAGCGCGTCCAGCACGGGGTCGCGGAACAGCGACCACCAGGCGCCGCGGTCGATGGCGTCGGCCGGCGCGGCGGGCACCCAGCCTTCGGCTTCCTTGTAGTGCGCGGGCACGGGGGCGGTGGGGCGCTTGTAGGTGGGGCCGACGGCGCAGGCGCTGGCGAGCAGGGCGGCGGCGATCAGCGCGATGGCGAGGCGCGGGCGAACGGGCACTTCGACAAGCTCAGTGCGAACGGGGGCGAGGGACTGAGGGGTCATTGCGCGGGCGCCTGCCCGTCGGCGTGGCGGCTCAGGTGGCGCTCGTCGGCGCCGCGCCGGCGCAGCTTGTCGAGCAGGAGGTAGACGACGGGCGTGGTCAGCAGCGTGAGCAGCTGGCTCGCGATCAGCCCGCCGATGATGGTGATGCCCAGCGGCCGGCGCAGCTCGGCGCCTTCGCCGAAGCCGATGGCCAGCGGCAGCGCGCCGAGCGCCGCGGCCAGCGTGGTCATGAGGATGGGGCGGAAGCGCAGCAGGCAGGCCTCGCGCACCGCCTCGAGCGGCGAGAGCCCGCGCGAGCGCTCGGCGTCGAGCGCGAAGTCGATGATGAGGATGGCGTTCTTCTTGACGATGCCGATGAGCAGGAACACGCCGATCAGCGCGATGATGGAGAAGTCCATCTTGAACAGCAGCAGCGCCAGCACCGCGCCCACGCCGGCCGAGGGCAGGGTGGAGAGCACGGTCACCGGGTGCACGAGGCTCTCGTACAGCACGCCGAGCACGATGTAGATGACGACGATGGCCGCGAGGATGAGCACCGGCTGCTCGCCCTGCGATTCCTGCGCGCTGCGCGCCGTGCCCTCGAAGCTGCCGCGCACGTTCACCGGCATGCCGATGTCGGCCTCGGCCTGCTTCACGGCGGCCTGCCCGTCGGCGAGCGTGGCCCCCTCGGCGAGGTTGAACGAGACGGTGGTGGCGAGCTCGCCGTCCTGGTGCTGCACCGAGCTCGGCGTGGCCTGCTCCTCGAAGCTCGCGATGGCCGCGAGCGGCACCATCACCGTGCCCGCACCGCCCAGCGGCTGGCCGGTCGACGGGTCGCGCAGGCCGGGGTCGACGGCGTTGGCGGCCGAGGTGGCCGAGGCAGTGGCCGTGCCGCCGGCCGGCACGTACACGTCCTTCAGCGCCTCGGGGCTCGCGGCGTAGCGCGGGGCCACGCCCATCACCACCTTGTACTGGTTGCGCTCGTCGTAGATGGTCGAGACCTGCCGCTGGCCGAAGGCGCTGTAGAGCGCGTTGTCGACGGCGCGCGCGTCGATGCCCAGGCGCGCGGCGGCGTCGTGGTCGATGCGCACGAAGGTCTCCACGCCGTTCTCCTCCTGGTCGGTGTCGACGTCGATCAGCGCCGGCTGCGCCTTCATCGACTCGGCCAGCCGCGAGGCCCACAGCTTCAGGTCGGCGGCACTGTCGCTCTTGAGCGCGTACTGGTAGGTCGAGCTGCTGCTGCGCCCGCCCATGCGCAGGTCCTGCGCGGGGCTGAGGAAGAGCTGCACGCCGGTCACCTGCGCGAGCCGCGGGCGCAGCCGGGCGATGACGGCCAGGGCGCCCTCGCTGCGCTCGGCCCGGGGCTTGAGCATCACCGACAGGAAGCCGCCGCCCGAGCGCGAGCCGCCGGTGAAGCCGACCACGGTGTCCACCGCCGGGTCGGCGCGGATGATGTCCACGAGCTCGCGCAGCTTGCCCTGCATCGCCTGGAACGAGATGCTCTGGTCGGCGCGCAGGCCGCCGCGGATCTGCCCGGTGTCCTGCTGCGGGAAGAAGCCCTTGGGAATGGCGAGGAAGAGGTAGACGTTGAGGGCCACCACCGCGCCGAGGATCGCCATCACCATGGCCCGGTGGTGCAGCGACCAGTCGAGCGCGTGCGCATAGCCGCGCAGCACGGCGGCGTGGCCGCGCTCCAGCAGGCGGCCCACGCGCCCCGGCTGGTGCGCGACGTCGCCGCGGCGCAGCAGCCAGGCGCACATCATCGGCGTGGTGGTCAGCGAGATGACGAGCGAGATCATCACCGCCGCCGACAGCGTGACGGCGAACTCGCGGAACAGCCGCCCCACCTGGCCGCCCATGAACAGCAGCGGGATGAACACCGCCACCAGCGACAGGCTGATCGACAGCACGGTGAAGCCCACCTCGCGCGCGCCGAGCAGCGCCGCCTTGAAGCGATGCATGCCGGCCTCGATGTGGCGGCTGGTGTTCTCGAGCACGACGATGGCATCGTCCACCACGAAGCCGGTGGCCACCGTCAGCGCCATCAGGCTCAGGTTGTTCAGGCTGAAGCCGAGGAAGTACATCGCCCCGAAGGTGCCCAGCAGCGACACGATGGTGGCCACCGCCGGCACGACGGTGGCGCGCGCGCTGCGCAGGAAGGCGCTGACCACCAGCACCACCAGCACGATGGAGACGACGAGCGTGAGCTCGATCTCGTGCAGCGAGGCGCGGATGGAGTTCGTGCTGTCGGAGGCCACGCGCAGCAGCACGTCGGCCGGCAGCTGCGCCTGCAGTTCGGGCAGCAGGGCGCGCACGCGGTCCACCGTCTCGATCACGTTGGCGTTGGGCTGGCGCGTGACCAGCACGATCACCGCCGGCTCGCCGTTGAAGAGGCCGAGCGTGCGGATGTCCTCCACGCCGTCGCTCACCGTGGCCACGTCGCCGAGGCGGATGGCCGCGCCGTTGCGCCAGGCGATGACGAGGTCCTGATAGTCGGCGGCGTAGCGCCCGCCGCTGGCGCTGTTCGCCGCCTCGGTGTAGATCTGCAGGCGCCGGCCCTCGTCCTCGACCGCGCCCTTGGGGCGGTTGGCGCTGGCGGCCTGGATGGCGGCGCGCACGTCCTCGCTGGACAGGCCGTGGCGGTTGAGCGCGAACGGCAGCAGCTCCACCCGCACGGCGGGCAGCGAGGCGCCGCCGATCTCGACCTCGCCCACGCCCTCGACCTGCGCGAGCTTCTGCTGCACGAGGTTGGAGACCTCCTCGTACACCTGGCCCGGCGAGCGCGTCTTCGAGGTGAGCGCGAGGATGACGACCGGCGCGTCCGCCGGGTTGGCCTTGCGGTAGGTCGGGTTGCTGCGCAGCGTGGCCGGCAGGTCGGCGCGCGAGGCGTTGATGGCCGCCTGCACCTCGCGCGCGGCGGCGTCGATCTTGCGGTTCAGCTCGAACTGCAGCGTGACGCGGGTGCTGCCGTTGCCGCTGCTGGACGTCATCTCGTTGACGCCGGCGATGGTGCCCAGCCGCCGCTCCAGCGGCGTGGCCACGCTCGTCGCCATCGTCTCGGGGCTGGCGCCAGGCAGGCGCGCCGAGACGGAGATGACGGGGTAGTCCACCTGCGGCAGCGGCGCCACCGGCAGCACGAAGAAGGCGGCGATGCCGGCGAGCGCGAGGCCGATGGTCAGCAGGACCGTCGCAATGGGGCGCCGAACGAAGGGCTCCGAAAGATTCATGGCGGCGTGCTCTCATCCACCGCCGGCGCCGCCGAAGGCGCATGCCGGCCGAAGCGCCGCCCGACCCGGTCGAACGCGAGGTAGATCACCGGCGTGGTGTAGAGCGTCAGCACCTGGCTCACGATCAGCCCGCCGAAGATGGCCAGGCCCAGCGGGCGGCGCAGCTCGGCGCCTTCGCCGAAGCCGAGCATCAGCGGGATGGCCGCAGCCAGCGCCGCGAGCGTGGTCATGAGGATGGGCCGGAAGCGCAGCAGCGCGGCCTGGTGGATGGCGTCGAGCGGCGCCTTGCCTTCGCTGCGCTCGGCGTCGATGGCGAAGTCGATCATCATGATCGCGTTCTTCTTCACGATGCCGATGAGAAGGATGATGCCGATGATGCCGATCACGCCGAGGTCGTTGCCCGTCAGCATCAGCGCCAGCAGCGCACCCACGCCGGCCGAGGGCAGGGTGGACAGGATGGTCATCGGGTGCACGTAGCTCTCGTACAGCACGCCCAGCACGATGTACACGCACACGATGGCCGCGAGGATCAGCCACAGCTGGCTCGCGAGCGACGACTCGTAGGCGCCGGCCGCGCCGAGGAAATGCAGCGTCACGCCCGCGGGCAGGCCGATGTCGGCCGCCGCCGCGCGGATCGCGTCCACCGAGGCGCCCAGCGCCGTGCCCGGCGCGGTGTCGAAGCCGATCGTCGTGGCCGGGTACTGCGCCACGCGCGTGATCTGCAGCGGTGCCGCGCGCTCGCTGATCGAGGCCACGGCCGCCAGCGGCGTGGCCTCGCCCGAGCCGGTGCGCAGGTGCAGCAGCCCGAGCGACTGCGGCGTGTTCAGCAGGTCGGGGCGGGCCTCCAGGATCACGCGGTACTGGTTGGTCTCGGTGAAGATGGTCGAGACGATGCGCTGGCCGAGCGCGCTGTACAGCGCCTCGTCCACCGCCGCGGCGGTGATGGACAGCCGCGCCGCCGTGTCGCGGTCGATGCTGACCATCGCGGCCGGGCCGGTGGCGTTGGCGTCGGTCATGGTGTGGCGCACCTGCGGCACGTCCTGCAGCCGCTGCACCAGCTTCCCGGCCCACTCGTTGACGACAGCGCGGTCGGCGCCTTCGAGCGACACGCGGTACTGCGTCGGGCCGCTCTCGGCGTCGATGGTGAGGTCCTGCGTCGGCTGCAGGTAGAGCGTGACGCCCGCCACCTTCGCCGCGCGCTCGCGCAGCCGCTCCATGGTCTCGGCCTGCGAGCCGGTGCGCTCGCGCTTGAGGTCGATCAGCATGCGCCCGGTGTGCAGCATGGTGTTGTTCGCCGCGTCCACGCCGATGAAGGAGGCGAGCGTGGCCACGTCGGGATCCTCGAGGATTGCCTGCGCCGCGGCCTGCTGCAGCTCGGCCATGCGCGCGTACGACACCGACTGCGCGGTCTGCACGCGCGCCTGCAGCTGGCCCGTGTCCTGGGTGGGGAACAGGCCCTTGGGGATGGCGACGTACAGCAGCACGGTGAGCGCCAGCGTGCCGGCGGCGACGACCAGCGTCGCGCCCTGGCGCGCCAGCACCCATTGCAGCGAGCGGTCGTAGCGCGCGACGAGGCGGTCGAAGCCGCGCCGGATGCGCGCGCCCGGGCCTTGCGCGCGGCGCTCCTCCTCGGCGGCCTTCAGCCAGCGGCCCGACATCATCGGCACCAGCGTGAGCGACACCACCGCCGAGATGAGGATGGTGATGGCCAGCGTCACCGCGAACTCGCGGAACAGCCGGCCCACCACGTCCTCCATGAACAGCAGCGGGATCAGCACCGCGATCAGCGAGACGGTGAGCGAGATGATGGTGAAGCCGATCTGCGCCGCGCCCTTCAGCGCCGCCTGCATCGGCCGCTCGCCGTCCTCGATGTGGCGGGCGATGTTCTCCAGCATCACGATGGCGTCGTCCACCACGAAGCCGGTGGCGATCGTCAGCGCCATCAGGCTCAGGTTGTTCAGGCTGTAGCCCAGCAGGACCATCGCGCCGAAGGTGCCGACGAGCGAGATCGGCACCGCCAGGCTCGCGATCACCGTGGCGCGCGGGCTGTGCAGGAAGGCGAAGATCACCAGCACCACCATCGCCACCGCGAGCAGCAGCTCGATCTCCACGTGCCGCACCGAGGCGCGGATGCCGGCGGTGCGGTCGCTGAGCACCTGCACGTCCAGCGAGGCCGGCAGGCCGGCCTGCAGCTCGGGCAGGCGCTGCTTGATGGCGTCCACCGTGGCGATGACGTTGGCGCCCGGCTGGCGCTGCACGTTCAGGATGATGGCCGGCCGCAGCGCGCCCGCGCAGTCGGCCCCGGCGCAGCCGTTGCCCGCCCAGGCGCCGAGCCGCGCGTTCTCGGCCGACTCGACCACGCGCGACACGTGCGCGAGCCGCACCGGCGCGCCGTTGCGCCAGGCGACGATGAGGTTCTGGTAGTCCTCGACCGTGAGCAGCTGGTCGTTGGCGTTGATGCTGTAAGAGCGCGTCGCCCCGTCGAAGCTGCCCTTGGCGCCGTTGGCGTTGGCCGCGGCGATGGCGCTGCGCAGGCTGTCGAGCGCCAGGCCGTAGGAGGCGAGCGCCTGCGTGTCGGCCTGGATGCGGATCGCCGGGCGGTTGCCGCCGGCCAGCGTGACGAGGCCCACGCCCGAGACCTGGCTGATCTTCTGCGCCAGGCGCGTGTTCACCAGGTTCTGCACCTCGGTGAGCGGCAGCGTGGACGAGCCGATGGCCAGCGTGAGCACCGGCGCGTCGGCGGGGTTGACCTTGGCGTAGACGGGCGGCGCCGGCAGGTCGGCCGGCAGCAGCGAGCCGCCGGCGTTGATGGCGGCCTGCACCTCCTGCTCGGCCACGTCCAGCGTCTGGCCCAGGCCGAACTGCAGGGTGACGATGGACACGCCCGCCGCGCTGGTGGAGCTCATGCGCTGCAGCCCCGACATCTGGCCGAAGTTGCGCTCCAGCGGGGCGGTGACGGTCTCGCTCATCACCTCGGGGCTGGCGCCGGGGTAGAGCGTCTGCACCTGGATCGTCGGGTAGTCGACCTGCGGCAGCGCCGACAGCGGCAGCAGCCGGAAGCCCACCAGCCCGGCGAGCACGATCGCCAGCATCAGCAGCGAGGTTGCCACCGGGCGCTGGATGAACAGGCGCGACGGGTTCATCCGGGATCAGCCGGCGCGGGCGGCGGAGGCGGCGGGGCGCGGCGCGCTGGCCGGGCCCGCCGCCGGATCGGCGCGCCGCATGCCCGCGCCGCGCCGGCCCGCCGGCGGCGCGGCGGCGGCCGGGCGGTCGCCGGGCAGGGCGACCTTGGCGCCGTCGCGCAGGCGATCGGCGCCCTCGGTGATGACCCGCTCGCCGGCTTCGAGGCCCTTCGCGATCTCCACGCGGTCGGCCGAGCCGAGCCCGCGCGTCACCGGCCGCAGGGACACGGTGCGGTCGGCCTCGTTCAGCACGTAGACGTAGTCGCCCGAGTTGCCGTGGCGCAGCGCGGTGACGGGCACCACCAGCGCGCCTTCCAGCGTGCGCAGCTGCAGCCGCACGTTGACGAACTGGTTGGGGAACAGCGCGCCGTCGGCGTTGGGGAAGCGCGCCTTCGCGCGCACGGTGCCGGTCTGCGTGTCGATCAGGTTGTCGAGCGTGGAGAAGCTGCCGGTGGCCAGCGTCGTGGTGCGGCTGCGGTCGAGCGCCGCCACCGGCATCGCGCCGCCGGCGCGCGTGCGCGCCAGCACCTCCGGCACGCGGTCCTGCGGCACGGCGAACAGCACGTCGATCGGCTCCACCTGCGTGATGACCGCCAGCCCCGTGGCGGTGCCCGCGCTCACCACGTTGCCCACGTCCACAGTGCGCAGGCCCACGCGGCCGCTGATCGGCGCGGTGATGCGCGTGTAGCCGAGGTTCAGTCGCGCCGCGCCTTCGCTCGCGCGGTCGGCGACGACCGCCGCCTCGAGCTGCCTGACGAGCGCGGCCTGCGTGTCCACCTCCTGGCGGGCGATCGAGTCCTGCGACAGCAGCGTGCGGAAACGCTGCAGCGTGAGCTTCGCGTTCTCGAGCTGCGCCTCGTCGCGCTGGCGCTGGCCGGTGGCCTGCTGCAGTGCCATCTCGAACTGGCGCGGGTCGATGGTGGCGAGCAGGTCGCCGCGCCTGACCATCTGGCCCTCGCGGAAGTGCAGCTGCTGCAGCACGCCCGAGACCTGCGGCTGCACGGTGACGGTGGCCGCGGGCGTCACGGTGCCCAGCGCCTCCAGCACCACCGGCAGGTCGGCGCGCTCGACGGTGGCCACGCCCACCGTGGTGGCTGGCATGCCCCGGAAGCCGCCCGGCCCGGGGGCGGCCGCCGGGCTGTCGCGCGTCAGGCTCCAGGCCAGCCAGCCGAGGCCGGCGAGCACCAGCAGCGCGATGACGATGCCGAGGACGGAGGCGCGCCGGCTCACGGGCCGGGCCTGGGGTTCGGGGGCATCGGCGCGTGGCTGCATGGGATTCCTTGTCTGTCGGTTCGTCGCCGGGCCGGCCGCGTCCGCGGCGCGGCGGGGGCATGGTGCCCGGCCCGCCGATTGGGCGCCCGCCGCGTTGCCGCAGTGTTGCTGCGGCCTGTCGAATTGTGGGTGCCGCGCCGCCGCTCAGCGCCCGGCCAGCGCCCGCGCGCAGGCGGTCACGAGCGGCGGGCCGCCGTAGATGAAGCCGGTGTAGAGCTGCACCAGGTCGGCCCCGGCGTCGATCTTGGCGCGCGCGTCGGCCGCGCTCATCACGCCGCCGACGCCGATGATGGGAAAGCCGGGGCCGAGCGCCGCGCGCAGCAGTCCGATCACCCGGTTCGCGGCCTCGCGCACCGGCGCGCCGCTCAGGCCGCCGGCCTCGGTGCCGTGCGGCAGGTGCTGCACGGCCTCGCGCGCGACGGTGGTGTTGGTGGCGATCACGCCGTCCACGCCGTGGCGCTGCAGCGCTGCCGCGATGGAGCGGACCTGGGCCTCGTCCAGGTCGGGGGCGATCTTCACGAACATCGGCACGCGCCGCCCGTGGGCGTCGTCCAGCGCCGCTCGGCGCTGGCGCAGCGCGCCGAGCAGGGCGTCGAGCGAATCGTCGGACTGCAGCTCGCGCAGGTTCTTCGTGTTCGGCGAGGAGATGTTCACCGTCACGTAGTCGGCGTGCGCATGGACCGCGTCCAGGCCGGCGAGGTAGTCGTCCACCGCGCGCTCGATCGGCGTGGCGGCGTTCTTGCCGATGTTCAGCCCGAGGATGCCGCCGCCCTGGCGGAAGCGCGCCCGCCGCACGTTGGCGACGAAGGCCTCGACGCCGTCGTTGTTGAAGCCCATGCGGTTGATGAGCGCCTGCGCCTCGGGCAGGCGGAACATGCGCGGCTTCGCATTGCCCGGCTGCGGCCGCGGCGTGACCGTGCCCACCTCGACGAAGCCGAAGCCCATGGCGCCGAAGGCGTCGATGCAGCGGCCGTTCTTGTCGAGCCCGGCCGCGAGGCCGATGCGGTTGGGAAAGCGCAGGCCGGCGACCGTCGCCGGGTCGTCGATGCGCGGCTGCGCGAGCAGGCACATCAGCGGCGTGCGCTGCACGCCGGCGAGCGCGTTGAGCGTGAGCTCGTGGGCCGCTTCAGGGTCCAGGCCGAAGAGAAAGGGGCGGGTCAGCGCGTAGGGAACGAGGGCCATGGATGCGGGCTCGGATAATGCGCGATTGTCTCAAACGCACCGAGGGCCACACGCAATGACGCAGGACGAACTGAAGGCACTGGTAGGCCGCGCGGCGCTCGACCACGTGGTGCCCGGCAGCGTGGTGGGCGTGGGCACCGGCTCCACCGTCGACCGCTTCATCGACGCGCTCGCCGGCATGCGCGATCGCATCAAGGGCGCGGTGTCGAGCAGCGAGCGCAGCAGCGAGCGCCTGCGCGCGCACGGCATTCCCGTGCTCGACGGCAACGGCATCGAATCCATGCCCGTCTACATCGACGGCGCCGACGAGATCGACCACGAAGGCTGCATGATCAAGGGCGGCGGCGCCGCGCTCACGCGCGAGAAGATCGTCGCCGACATCGCCGAGCGCTTCGTCTGCATCGCCGACGAGTCCAAGCTCGTGCGCACGCTCGGCACCTTCCCGCTGCCGGTGGAGGTGATCCCGATGGCGACGGCGCAGGTCGCGCGGCGCCTGCGCACGCTCGGCGGCGAGCCCGCGCTGCGCGCCAACGTGGTGACCGACAACGGCTGCGCCATCATCGACGTGCGCGGCCTGGCCATCACCGACCCGCTCGGCATGGAGACCGAGATCAACCAGTGGCCGGGCGTGGTGTCGGTGGGCATCTTCGCGCGCCACCGGGCGCAGGTGTGCCTGCTCGGCACGGCCGCGGGCGTGCGCACGCTCGAGTTCTGAGCTTCGCCGGGGCCGCGCCCAAAAGGGCGTAACCTCGGCCCGTTTGTTCAACACGGAAGGACGGCCCATGGCCAAACCCAACTACTCGTTCGAGAAGCGCCAGCGCGAGCTGGCCAAGAAGAAGAAGAAGGAAGAGAAGCTGGCCGAGAAGAACGCGCGCAAGGCCGCCGGCGGCATGCCGTCCGATGACGGCCAGGCCTCGGTCGCCGAAGACGGCGCCGATGGCGAGGGCGATGCCGGCGCGCCGCCGGCCGAGGGCAGCCCCCAGCCCTGATCAGGCGGCGCCCGCCGGGCGCCGCGCGGCCCGCGCGATGAAGCGCGCCGGGTCGATGGCGTCGAGCAGGCTCGCCTCCAGCGGCGACGGCGAGCCCGCGATCTGCGCGGCCACCACGCGCGCGCACAGCACCGACCAGGTGAGGCCCCGCGAGCCGAGCGCGCCCACGATGAACAAGCCCTCGCGGCGCGGCACGAAGCGCGGCCGGTCGAGCCGCGACGGCGCGCGCGCCGCGGCCGCGTCGTCCGGCACCGCGCCGGCCACGGGCAGGCGGTCGTCGCTGCTCCAGCGCCAGCCGGTGCGCCCGGCCAGCGCGGCCGGGTCGAGCCCCGGCTCGCGGCCGAGCAGGTCCGACAGCCGGGCGAGGTTCGCCAGATGGTCGGCTGGCCGGACGGCGGCGTCGGCGTCGCCCGGCTGGCTGGTGGCGCCGAACACCACGCGGCCCTCGTGCGGCGGCAGCAGGTAGCCGCTGCCGGCGACGGGCAGCCGGGCGTGCGCTAAGGACGGGGGGCTCGCCATCGAGACCTGGCCGCGCACGGCGGCGACGGGCCAGTCCGGCCCGCCGAGCAGGCGCAGCGCGTCGCCGGCATTGGCCAGCACCACGACCTCGCATTCGTCGATCGGGCGGCCGTCGGCCGCCAGCAGCCGCCAGCCGTCCGGACTCTGGTGCAGCGAGGCCACCTCGACCCCGCCGCGCCACCGCACCCGCTCGCCGCCCGAGGCCAGCAGCGAGCGCGCGAAGGCGGCGGGCTGCATCCAGCCGCCGCCGGGATAGAACCAGGCCGGATGCCGCAGCGGCAGGCCCGCGGCGCGCGCGGCCTCGTCGGGCGGCAGCGCCTGCACGTAGTCGGGCGGCAGGCCGAGCCGCGCCAGCATGCGGCGCATCTCGGCGGCGTCGGCGCCGGAGGTGTCGAGCCGCAGCAGGCCGTCGGCGCTGCCGGCCACGCCGCCGCGCGCGAGCGCGGCGCGCACCGCCTCGGCGGCATGGAGCGCGGCGGCGCGGTTGAAGCGCGAATGCGCGCCGTCCTGCGGGTTGACGATGCCGTGGAACAGGCCGCCGGGGTTGCCGGAGGTCTCGCACGCGGGTTCGGCATGCCGCTCCAGCACCGTCGACTCCCAGCCCGCCTCGGCCAGCGCGGCCGCCGCCGCGCACCCCGCGAGCCCCGCGCCGACGACCACCGCGCGCCGCCGCGCCGACGCGGGCGCGCGCACGCGCGAGGGCGCGCGCCGCGGCACGAACGCTGGCGCGTAGCGCGCGAGCGTGATGTCGCGCTTGCCGCCGGTGCCGGGCGCGACGTCCACGGCGAAGCCCGCGGCCGCGAGCCCGTCGCGCAGCCCCCGCGCCGCGCTCCAGGTGGCGAGCGTGGCGCCGGGTGCGGCCAGGCGCGCGAGCGCCTTCATCACGCGCGGCTCCCACATCCGCGGATTGCGCGCAGGCGCGAAGCCGTCGAGATAGAACGCATCCACCGGCGCCGCGAGCTCCGGCAGCCAGGCCGACACGGGCCCGAGCGCGAGCAGCAGCTGCACCCGCCCGCCGTCGAACGCGAGGCGGTGCAGGTTGGGCGTGAGCGGTGGCCACGCGGCGTGGAGCTCGCGCGCGAGGGCCTGCAGCGACGCATCGCGCGGTACGCGCGCCAGATCGTCGGCGCGCAAGGGATGCGCCTCGACGGAGACGAAGTGCAGCCGGCCCGCGGCGCCGCTGTCGCGCCACGCCGCCCAGGTGGCGAGGAAGTTGTTGCCCAGTCCGAAGCCGGTCTCCAGCACGACGAACTGCTCGCACCCCATCCAGCGGCCCGGCAGGCCGTTGCCGCCGAGGAAGACGTGCCGCGCCTGCTGCAGCGCGCCTGCCGCGGGGTGGTAGATGTCGCCGTAGCGCGGCGAGACGGGCACGCCGTCGTCGCGCCACTGCAGCTCGGCCGGGACCAGGGGTTCGGTCTTCATGCGGGACGATGATGCGCCGCGCCCACGAAAAAGGCGCCCGCAGGCGCCCTGGCGTGCACGCGCGGCGCGGTCAGACGCGCTTGCGGTACTCGTGCGTGCGGGTGTCGATCTCGATCTTGTCGCCGCTCTCGACGAACAGCGGCACGGCGATCTCGAAGCCGGTGGCCGTCTTGGCGGGCTTCATCACCTTGCCCGAGGTGTCGCCCTTGACGGCGGGCTCGGTGGTGATCTCGCGCACCAGCGACGTGGGCAGCTCGACCGAGATGGCCTTGCCGTCGTAGAACACCACTTCGACGGGCATGCCGTCCTCGAGGTAGTGGATGGCGTCGCCCATGTTCTCGGCCTCGACCTCGAACTGGTTGTACTCGGTGTCCATGAACACGTACATCGGGTCGGCGAAGTAGGAGTAGGTGCACTCCTTCTTGTCGAGCACGATCTGGTCCATCTTGTCGTCGGCCTTGAACACGACCTCGGTGCCCGAGTTGTTCAGCAGGCTCTTGAGCTTCATGCGCACGGTGGCCGAGTTGCGGCCGCCGCGGCTGTATTCGGTGCGCAGCACGACCATCGGGTCCTTGCCCTGCATGATCACGTTGCCGGCGCGGATTTCCTGAGCGATCTTCATAACGAATGTTCCGTGGCTGGGAGCGTCGGGGAGACGCGAGGGGTTCGGCTGGATACGAAAAAGTCGCGCGCACCGGCAGCCCTTCCGCTCGCGCAAAGCCGACGATTCTAGCGCGGCACCCAAGCACCTTCTTGCGTGAAGACAATGAGTTGCGCGGCGAGATCGGCCTGCCCGAGCAGCGCGTCACGCCAGCGCCGGCAGTGGGCCTGCCAGTGTTCGAGCGGCGGCAGGGCGGCCGGCGGCGGGCCGAGGCCGTTCCAGGCGGCGAACAGCGCGCGCCACGCGGCGGCCTCGCTGCCCGCGCCCTGCAGGAACCGGCCGAGAAACGCGTCGAGCTTGGCGGCGTGGGCGCCGTCCTGCTGCGGGTAGGCCTGCCACACGAACGGGGCGCCGGCCCACTGCGCACGCACGAAGGAGTCTTCGCCGCGCACGAAGTTGAGATCGCACGACCACAGCAGCCGGTCGTAGCCGTCCTGCGTCAGGCGCGGCAGGGCGACGGCGCGCAGGCCGCCGCGCCGCAGGCCGGGGCCGAGCAGCGCGCGCACCTGGTCGGCGGCCAGGCCGTGCGCGGCCAGCAGCACGGTGGGCTCGCCGGCGAGCGCCTGCAGCAGCCAGGGCAGGGCGGGGTTGCCGTAGCAGAAGAGGCTGACGAGCCGCTCGCCGCCCGTCGCGTCGATGCCCTGCGCCTGCAGCCACGCGCGGCGGTCGAAGCGCCCGCGCGCGCCGATCAGGCCCTGCTCGCGGATCAGCCCGCCCGTGGCCGGCGTGAAGCCGGGGTAGAAGAAGCGCTTGACGAGGCTGGCGCCCGACCCACCCGGCCCGCCCGCCTGCGGCGAAAGCAGCCCGTGGCAGCGCTCGACGTAGGCCTCGGCGCTCAGGTATTCGAGGTTGATCCAGGCCGGCGGGGGCCGGCGCCGCGCCATGCGCGAGACGAAGGCGGCGGGCGGGTCGCAGCCGAAGGCCTCGACCACCACGTCGCCCGGCGCCAGCTCCGGCGCGGGCTCCGTCCAGGGCACCACGTCCACGCCGGCGCAGCCGCCGGGCGCCATCCATGCGAGCGGGGCCGGCTCGTCGATCCACAGCCGCACCGTCTCGCCGCGCGCGGCGAGGTCGCTCGACAGGCGCCAGCACACGCCGGCGTCGCCGAGGTTGTCGATCACGCGGCAGAAGATGTCCCAGCGCATCGGGCCGATTATCGAAGCCGGCAGAATCGCCGCATGAGCGAACCCGAGGCCCCGCCGGCCCCCGAGAGCGGCGACGAGATGCACGACGCGGCGCGCGAGCGCCTGCTCGCCGACGTGGCGGCGCTGCCGGGCCTGCCGGGCGTCTACCGCTACTTCGACGCACAGGGCGCGGTGCTGTACGTGGGCAAGGCGCGCGACCTGAAGAAGCGCGTGTCGAGCTACTTCACGAAGAACCACGGCGGCACGCGCATCGGCCACATGGTGGGCAAGATCGTGCGGCTGGAGACGACGGTGGTGCGCTCCGAGGCCGAGGCGCTGCTGCTCGAGAACAACCTCATCAAGACGCTCGTCCCGCGCTACAACATCCTGTTCCGCGACGACAAGAGCTACCCGTACCTCAAGCTCGTCTCGCACGCCTTCCCGCGCATGGCCTACTACCGCGGCGCGGTGGACCGGCGGCACCGCTACTTCGGCCCGTACCCGAGCGCCTGGGCGGTGAAGGAATCGATCCAGCTGCTGCAGAAGGTCTTCAGGCTGCGCACCTGCGAAGACACCGTCTTCAACAACCGCACCCGGCCGTGCCTGCTGTACCAGATCAAGCGCTGCTCGGCGCCCTGCGTGGGCTACATCTCGGCCGAGGACTACGCGCGCGACGTGAGCAACGCCGAGCGCTTCCTCAACGGCGAGCAGCAGGAGGTGATGGATGCGCTGCAGGCGCGGATGATGGCCCACGCCGAGGCGCTGAACTTCGAGCAGGCGGCCGAGATCCGCGACCAGCTCGGCGCGCTCTCGCGCGTGCTGCACCAGCAGGCGGTGGAGGACAACACCGGCGTGAGCACCAAGGACGCCGACATCCTGGCCGTGAAGGTGCAGGGCGGGCGCGCCTGCGTGAACCTCGCCATGGTGCGCGGCGGGCGGCACCTCGGCGACCGGCCGTACTTCCCGAAGCACGTGGACGACGCCACCTCGCTCAGCGCCGAAGCGGCCGAGGAGCGCGGGGGCGCGGCCAGCGCCGAGGTCCAGGTGCTCGAGGCCTTCATCGCCCAGCACTACCTCGACGGCGGCGTGCCGCCCCTGCTGGTGCTGAGCCACGCCGTCGACAAGGCGCTGATCGACGCGCTGTCGCTGCACGCCGGCATCAAGGTCACGGCGCAGCACCAGCCGCGCGAGCCGCGGCGCGCCTGGCTCGACATGTGCATCACCGGCGCGCAGATCAAGCTCGCGCAGCTGCTGGCCGAGGAGGGCTCGCAGCAGGCGCGCACGCGCGCGCTGGTGGATGCCCTGCAGCTCGAGGTGGAGAACCTCGACGCCTTCCGCATCGAATGCTTCGACATCAGCCACACCGCGGGCGAGGCGACGCAGGCCTCGTGCGTGGTGTTCGAGAACCACCGCATGCAGAACGCGCAGTATCGCCGCTACAACATCGAGGGCATCACCGGCGGTGACGACTATGCGGCGATGCGGCAGGTGCTGACGCGGCGCTACGGCAAGCTGGTCGCGGCGGCGTCCGACCCCGAGGCCAAGCCCGGCACGCGGCTGCCCGACCTGGTGCTGGTCGACGGCGGGCGCGGGCAGGTGAGCATGGCGCGCGAGGTGTTCGAGGAGCTCGGCATCGACCTGTCGGTCATCGTCGGCGTGGAGAAGGGCGAGGGCCGCAAGGTCGGCCTGGAGGAGCTGGTGTTCGCCGACGGCCGCGAGAAGGTCTGGCTCGGCAAGGATTCGGCCGCGCTGATGCTCGTGGCGCAGATCCGCGACGAGGCGCACCGCTTCGCCATCACCGGCATGCGCGCGCGGCGCGCCAGCGTGCGCACGGGCGGCAGCCGGCTGGAAGACATCGCCGGCGTCGGCCCGAAGAAGCGCGCGAAGCTGCTGCAGCGCTTCGGCGGCGTGCGCGGCGTGGCCGGCGCGAGCGTCGAGGACCTGCTGCGCGTCGACGGCATTTCAAGAGAACTGGCGGAGGAGATCTATCGTGTCCTGCACTGACCCGCGTTCCAGGCTGCGCCGCTGGCTCGGCATCCCGGCCATCGGCCTCGTGCTCGGCGCCTGCAGTTCGCCGATGGCGCCCGACGCGCCGCTGCCGGCGCCGGCCGTGCCGCCCACCCGGGTGGCGCCGCCGAAGCCCGTCACCGGGACCGAGCCCGTCGGCCGGCTGCCGCTGCCGGCGACGCCGCGCAGCTGGGCCGAGGCGCGCCTCCAGGCCGCGCGGCGCCTCGTGGCCGCGCATCCCGGCGGCACCTTCCTCGGCCCGGTGCCGGACGTCCTGCTCGCCATTCCCGTGATCGAGGTCGAGCTGAACGCCGACGGCAGCGTGCGCCGCATCGAGGTGCTGCGCTATCCGCGCCAGGCGCGCGACACGGTCCAGATCGCCACCGACGCCATCCGCCGCGCCGCGCCCTACGGCAACGTCTCGCGCCTGCCCAAGCCCTGGAAGTTCACCGAGACCTTCCTCTTCGACGACGAACGGCGCTTCAAGCCGCGCACGCTCGACGACTGAGATCGTCGCCGGCCCGGCGCAGCGCCGGGCTTCCGCCACAATGCCCGCATGTTCTTCAACCTGCCGACACTCCTGACCTGGGCCCGCATCGTCGCGATCCCGCTGCTCGTCGGCGTGTTCTATCTCGACCTGCCCGTGCCGGTGCGAAACCTGAGCGCCACGGTGCTGTTCATCGTGTTCGCGCTCACCGACTGGGCCGACGGCTGGCTCGCGCGCAAGCTCAACCAGACCTCGTCGTTCGGCGCCTTCCTCGACCCCGTGGCCGACAAGTTCCTCGTCTGCGCCGCGCTGCTGGTGCTGGTGGAGCTCGACCGCGTGGTCTCGCTGCTGGCGCTCATCATCATCGGGCGCGAGATCGCGATCACCGCCCTGCGCGAGTGGATGGCGCAGATCGGCGCCTCGCGCAGCGTGGCGGTGCACATGCTCGGCAAGGTGAAGACGACCGTGCAGATGATCGCCATCCCCTTCCTGCTCTACGACGGGCGGCTGCTCGGCCTCATCGACACGCGCGTGTGGGGGACAGTGCTGCTGTGGATCGCCGCCGTGCTCACCATCTGGTCGATGGTGTACTACCTGCAAAAGGCGTTGCCGGAAATTCGCGCAAAGGCGAAGTAGGCACGGCGCGCCGATGTCCGCCAGCAAGCCAACCCGGCGCGACGCGCTGATCGGGGTCATGCCCTGGGTGTTCGTGCTTATCTGGAGCACGGGCTTCATCGTGGCGCGCTTCGGCATGCCGCATGCGCCGCCGCTCACCTTCCTGTCGATGCGCTACGCGCTCTCGGTCGCGGCCTTCGGCGTGTGGATCGCGCTCGCGCGCGCGCCGTGGCCGTCGAGCCGCGCGCAGTGGCTGCACCTGGGCGTGACCGGCCTGCTGATGCACGGCGGCTACCTGGGCGGCGTGTGGGCGGCGGTGAAGGCGGGCATCGGCGCCGGCACGGTGGCGCTGCTGGTCGGCCTGCAGCCGGTGCTCACGGCGCTGTGGCTCACGGCGCGCGGCGACGGCCGCGGCGCGCAGCGGGTCGCCGTGCAGCAGTGGGCCGGGCTGCTGCTCGGGCTGCTGGGCCTGGCGCTGGTGGTGTGGCGCAAGCTCGGCGCGGGCGAGGTGACGCCGTGGAACTTCGCGCTCGCCATGCTCGCGCTCGTGAGCATCACCGCCGGCACGCTCTACCAGAAGCGCCACGTGCAGCCGTGCGATGTGCGAACCGCCAACACCGTGCAGCTGCTGGCGGCGTTCATCGTCACCGCGCCGCTCGCGCTGTTCGAGCGCGAGGCGGTGGTGTGGCACCCCGAGCTGATCGGCGCGCTGGCGTGGTCGGTCTTCGGCCTCACGCTCGGCGGCAGCTCGCTGCTGTACCTGCTGATACAGCGCGGCGCGGCCACGCAGGTGACGAGCCTGCTGTACCTCGTGCCGCCCGTCACCGCGGTCATGGCGCTGGCCATCTTCGGCGAGCCGCTGACGTGGACGATGCTGCTCGGCATCGCGCTCACCGCGGCCGGCGTGGCGCTGGTGCTGCGCACGCCGGCGCGCTGACGAACGCCGCACGGAAAGCGCCGCCGCGCCACGCGCGCCGCGCCGCGAACCGCGGCCCGCGCATGCCCGCCGTCAAGCGAGGAAGCACGCTGGACAGCGCCATTTGTCGCGGGGGAATACGAATAGAATCCGCTTCCGCGCTTGACACCCGGTAGACGCAGGGCTGTAATGAATCGAGCCCGAGGCGGTGCTGCCTCCGCGCGCCCCGACACCCATCCCGATTCCTGTGAGACACCTTTGAGAGGGGGTTACTTCGTGAACAAATCCGAACTGATCGAACACATCGCCAAGCAGGCTGACATCTCCAAGGCCGCCGCGACGCGCGCACTGGAAGCCCTGATCGGCGGCGTGAAATCGACGCTCAAGAAGAACAACAGCGTGTCGCTGGTCGGCTTCGGCACCTTCAGCGTCAGCAAGCGCGCCGCCCGCAGCGGCCGCAACCCGCGCACCGGTGCCGCCATCAAGATCAAGGCCGCCAAGGTGCCGAAGTTCCGCCCCGGCAAGGCCCTCAAGGACGCCGTCAACTGATCGACCGACATCGAGCCGCGGGTGCTTAGCTCAGCTGGTAGAGCGGCGCCCTTACAAGGCGTAGGTCGGGGGTTCGAACCCCTCAGCACCCACCA
>JBIQHD010000060.1:0-9269 GCA_044508835.1 Rubrivivax sp. | reverse complement strand
CGCCACCGACGGCACGCTCGACCAGGTCGAGCTGCAGTGGGACCGCCGCGTGGCGCTGGGCGTGGTGGTGGCCGCGGCCGGCTACCCGCTGGAGCCGCGCAAGGGCGACGCCATCCACGGCATTCCGCCCGAGGCGCCCGACGCGATGGTGTTCCATGCCGGCACGGCGCTGAAGGACGAGGCGCTGGTCACCTCCGGCGGGCGGGTGCTGTGCGTGACGGCGCTGGGCGATTCGGTCAGGCTCGCGCAGCAGCGCGCCTACGAGGTGGTGCAGGGCATCTCGATTGCCGGCGCCCAATACCGCCGCGACATCGGGCACCGTGCGCTCAAGCGCTGAACGCTCCCGCGGCCCCGCGCCGCGCTGACGCCATGAACATCCCCGCCGTTCGAGACTACCTGCTGGGCCTGCAGGACCGCATCGTCGCCGCCTTCGAGGCCGAGGGCGGCACGCCCTTCGTCGCCGACCGCTGGACGCGGGCGCCCGGCGGCGCGCTGGCCGGCGACGGGCTCTCGCGCCTGGTCGAAGGCGGCGCGCTGATCGAGCGCGGCGGCTGCAACTTCTCCCACGTGCAGGGCACGACCCTGCCGCCCTCGGCCACGCAGCACCGCCCCGAGCTGGCCGGCGCCGGCTTCGAGGCGCTGGGCGTGTCGCTCGTCATGCACCCGCGCAACCCCTACGTGCCGACCGTGCACATGAACGTGCGCATGTTCGCCGCGCTGCCCGCCGGGGGCGAGCCGGTGGTGTGGTTCGGCGGCGGCATGGACCTCACGCCCTTCTACGGCTTCGAGGAGGACGCGGCGCACTTCCACCGGGTCAACCGCGAAGCGCTCGCGCCCTTCGGCGGCGACGCCTACCCGCGCTTCAAGCGCTGGTGCGACGAGTACTTCTTCCTCAAGCACCGCAACGAGCCGCGCGGCATCGGCGGCGTGTTCTACGACGACGTCGCCGAGCTCGGCTTCGACGGCGGGTTCGCCCTGACGCGCGCCGTGGGCGATGCCTTCCTCGGCGCCTACCTGCCCATCGTGCAGCGCCGCCGGGGCCTGCCGCACGGCGAGCGCGAGCGCGAATTCCAGCTCTACCGGCGCGGGCGCTACGTCGAGTTCAACCTGGTGTGGGACCGCGGCACGCACTTCGGCCTGCAGTCGGGCGGGCGCACCGAATCCATCCTGATGTCGATGCCGCCGCTCGCGGCATGGCGCTACGACTGGCAGCCCGAGCCGGGCACGCCGGAAGCGAGGCTCTACAGCGACTTCCTGGTGCCGCGCGACTGGGCCGACTGGACGCACGCTTGAGAAAGATCGGGCTCTTCGGCGGCAGCTTCGATCCGGTGCACGACGCCCATGTGGCGCTGGCGCACGTGGCGCTCGATCACCTCGCGCTGGACGAGCTGCGCTGGATGCCGGCCGGACAGCCGTGGCAGAAGCCGCGCGCAATGACCGCCGCCGAACATCGCGCGGCGATGGTGCAGGCCGCCATCGCCGGCGAGCCGCGCTTCGTGCTGGAGCGCAGCGAGATCGAGCGCAGCGGGCCGACCTACACGCTCGACACCGTGCGGGCGCTGGCCGCGCGCGAGCCCGATGCGCAGTGGTTCCTCGTCATCGGGCAGGACCAGTACGCCCGCCTGTCCACCTGGCACGGCTGGCAGGAGCTGCTGGGCCTCGTCACGCTGGCCGTCGCGGCGCGCTCGGGCGAGGCGCCGAAGCCCGACGCGGCCGTCGCCGCGCTGCCGCATTCGATGGCGGTGCTGCCGCTGCCGCGCATGGACGTCTCGGCCACCGAGGTGCGGCGCCGCGCCGCGGCGGGCGAGCCGATCGGCGATCTGGTGCCGCCCGCGGTCGCACGCTATATTGACCAACACCGCCTCTACCGAGGCCCCGGGAGCTGAATGGACATCCGCAAACTGCAACGCGCCATCGTCGATGGCCTGGAAGACGTGAAGGCGCAGAACATCGTCGTCTTCAACACCGAGCATCTTTCGGCGCTCTTCGAGCGGGTGATCATCGCCACGGGGTCCAGCAACCGGCAGACCAAGGCCCTGGCCGCCAGCGTGCGCGACGCGGTGAAGGGCAAGGGCTTCCCGGTGATGCGCACCGAGGGCGAAGAGAACGGCGAATGGATCATCGTCGACTGCGGCGCCGCCGTGGTGCACATGATGCAGCCCGCCATCCGCGAGTACTACCACCTCGAGGAGATCTGGGGCGACAAGCCGGTGCGCATGAAGATCGACGACAAGCCGGTGCGCCTGGTCAAGGCCGGCGGCAACGAGGCGGCGCCTGCGAAGAAGGCGGCGGCGAAGAAGGCACCCGCGAAGAAGGCTCCGGCGAAGAAGGCAGCCGCCAAGACCGCTCCGGCGAAGAAGGCCGCCGCGAAGCCGGGCGTCACCCGCACCGTGGGCGTGAAGAGCACGGCGGCCCGGAAGGCCCCGGCGAAGAAGACCGCGGCCAGGAAGACGGCCTCCCGCGCTTGAAGCTGCTGCTGCTCGCCGTCGGGCAGCGCCAGCCGGCCTGGGCCGACGCGGCCTACGCCGAGTTCGCCAAGCGCTTTCCCCCCGAGCTGCGCCTCGAACTCAAGGCCGTGAAGGCCGAGCCGCGCGGCGCGAAGACGGCCGAGCAGCTGATGGCCGCCGAGGCCGTGCGCCTCGAAGGTGCCGCCCCCAAGAGCGTGCGCCGCGTGGTGCTCGACGAACACGGCTCGCGCCTGACCACCGTGCAGCTCGCCGGGCGCATGAAGGCATGGATGAACGACGGCCGCGACGTGGCGCTGTTCGTCGGCGGCCCGGACGGGCTCGATGCCGCCCTCAAGCAGGGCGCCGACGAGACGCTGCGCCTGTCGGACCTCACCCTGCCGCACGCCTTCGTGCGGGTGCTGCTCGCCGAGGCGCTGTATCGCGCATGGACGGTGATGGTCAACCATCCGTACCACCGCGAGTGACTTCCAGGCCGACCCGCATGCACGACTTCATCTACCTCGCCTCGCAAAGCCCGCGCCGCCGCCAGCTGCTCGAACAGCTCGGCGTGCGCCACGAGCTGCTGCTGCCGGGTGCCGACGAGGACGCCGAGTCGCTGGAGGCCGAGATCCCGGGCGAGCTGCCGGCCGAATACGTCGAGCGCGTGACCTGGGCGAAGCTCGCCGCCGCACGTGCGCGCCTGAAGGCGAGGGCGCTGCCCGCGGCGCCCGTCCTGTGCTCCGACACCACCGTGGCGCTCGGCCGGCGCATCCTCGGCAAGCCGCGCGATGCGACCGAGGCGCATGCCACGCTGCGGCTGCTCTCGGGCCGCATGCACCGCGTCATCACGGCCGTGGCGCTGGCGCAGGGGCGGCGCCAGCAGCTCGTCGTCAACGTCTCGCACGTGCATTTCGCCTCCGTGACCGAGGCCGACATCCACCGCTACGTCGAGAGCGGCGAGCCCTTCGGCAAGGCCGGCGCCTACGCCATCCAGAGCGCGGCCGCGGCCTGGATCGACCGCATCGACGGAAGCTACTCCAGTATCATGGGCTTGCCCCTGTACGAGACGGCACACCTGCTCAGACAAGCGCGCGTGAGGTTCTGACGCGCCCCTCACCGCCCGTCCATGCAAGACATCCTCATCAACTGGACGCCGCAGGAAACGCGGGTCGCCGTGGTCGAGAACGGCGCGGTCCAGGAACTGCACATCGAACGCACGCTGGAACGGGGCCTCGTCGGCAACATCTACGCCGGCCGCGTGGCGCGCGTGCTGCCCGGCATGCAGTCCGCCTTCATCGACATCGGCCTGGAGCGCGCCGCCTTCCTGCACGTGGCCGACGTGCATTCGAGCGGCCAGTTCCGCGGCGCCGACCACGGCAATGGCGGGCCAGCCACGCCCATCGAGCGCCTGGTGTTCGAGGGCCAGACGCTGACCGTGCAGGTCATCAAGGACCCGATCGGCACCAAGGGCGCGCGCCTGTCCACGCAGATCAGCGTGGCCGGGCGGCTGCTCGTGTTCCTGCCGCAGGACGACCACATCGGCATCTCGCAGAAGATCGGCTCGCCCGAGCTGCGCGACCAGCTGCGCGCGCGCATGCAGCAGCTCGTCGGCACGCCGGAAGAGGGCGGTGGCGGCGGCTTCATCCTGCGCACCAACGCCGAGGACGCGAGCGACGAGGAGCTCGCCGACGACATCGCCTACCTGCGCAAGACCTGGGGCTCGATCCGCGAGCGCAGCTTCAAGAGCCCGGCCGGCACGCTGCTGCACCAGGACCTGAGCCTCACCGAGCGCGTGCTGCGCGACCTGGCGCACGAGGAGACGCAGGCCATCCGCGTCGACTCGCGCATCCAGTTCGACGCGCTGCGCGGCTTCGGCGAGGCCTTCACGCCCGGCTCGGTGAAGAAGCTCGAGCACTACACCGGCGAGCGGCCGATCTTCGACCTCTACAACATCGACGAGGAGATCGCCCGCGCGCTCGCGCGCCGGGTCGACCTGAAGTCGGGCGGCTACCTCATCATCGACCAGACCGAGGCCCTGACCACGGTGGACGTGAACACCGGCGGCTACGTCGGCGCGCGCAACTTCGACGACACCATCTTCAAGACCAACCTCGAAGCGGCGCAGGCGATCGCGCGGCAGCTGCGGCTGCGCAACCTGGGCGGCATCATCATCGTCGACTTCATCGACATGGTGCGCGAGGACCACCAGCACGCCGTGCTGCAGGAATTCCGCAAGCAGCTCGCGCGCGACCGCACCAAGACGACCGTCAGCGGCTTCACCCAGCTCGGCCTCGTGGAGATGACGCGCAAGCGCACCCGCGAATCGCTCGCGCACATGCTGTGCGAGCCGTGCCCCACCTGCGAAGGCAAGGGCCAGGTCAAGACGCCGCGCAGCGTGTGCTACGACATCCTGCGCGAGATCCTGCGCGAGGCGCGCCAGTTCAACCCCAAGGAGTTCCGCATCGTCGCCGCGCCCGCCGTGGTGGAGATGCTGCTCGACGAGGAAAGCCCGCACCTGGCCGGCCTGTCGGAGTTCATCGGCAAGCCGATCTCGCTGCAGGCCGAAGCCACAGGGTCGCCGGAGCAGTACGACATCGTGCTGCTCTGAAGGTTCGCGAGGCTTCGCGGGAGGTGATAGCTCCCGACGGGGTCAGGTGGACAGCAACGTGAACTGCGCTCGCGGCAACAGTCGCTTGAAGTCCGTGTCGAAACTGGCCACGTGTTCGCCCTGATGGATGGCGGCAGCCGCAAGCCATGCATCGGGGATGTCGTTGGCAGTGAGGGCCTGGGTCGCGCACAGCGTTCGCAGCGCCGGCCACTCGGCTCCCAGCTCGAGGTGCTCGACACCGGGCGCGGCCAGCAGTGCATCGACGAAGCGAAGCGCTTCGGACATGGGCGTCGGCTGAACGAAGATCCGTGGGTGCGTGACCAGCCGCAGAAAGCTGGCGACCACCATGGGCTGCAACTTGAGGACGGAACCCTGGACGGCCAGCATGAGGGCCTGCTCCAGCCAGGCGCGGGCCGGTGCATGGTGGGGATGGTCGCTGCGGGATGCCGCGACCAGGACGTTGACGTCCGGTGTCATGGGTCAGTCGCCCTGGTCGGCAGCGTCCAGCATGGCCTTGTTGCTCGTGGCGTCGAGCCCGGGCGCCAGGCCGCCCTTGCCGCGGTAGACCGGCAGGCGCACCGGCTTCTTCGCTCGGGTGCGCTGCGCGCTCAAGCGCAGCTGCAGCCCCTCTTCGATGAGGCGCGTCAGGCTGGTGCGCTGTTGGGCTGCCAGGGTCTTGGCTTGGGTCAGTAGTGCATCGTTCAGATCGAGCGTGGTCTTCATGCCCGTGTCCAGTTTGTGAGTGCCAATACAGATTTCTGTATTCTAGGTCACAGGTGCGTGCGCAGGCTCCAGATCTCCGGGAACATCACCACGTCGAGCATCTTGCGCAGGTAGCTGACACCGCCCGTGCCGCCGGTGCCGCGCTTGAGGCCGATGATGCGCTCCACGGTGGTGACGTGGCGGAAGCGGAAGAGGCGGAAGGCGTCCTCGATGTCGGTGAGCTTCTCGCCCAGCTGGTACAGGTCCCAGTGCGCCTGCGGGTCGCGGTAGACCTGCAGCCAGGCCTGCTCGACCGCCTCGCTCGCCTCGTAGGGCTGGGTCCAGTCGCGTTCCAGGTGCGACGCCGGCATCGCCATGCCGCGCCGCGCGAGCAGGCGCAGCGATTCGTCGTACAGCGAAGGCGCGCGCCAGGCCGCCTCCACCTGCGCCAGCAGGTCGGGGCGGTGGGCGTGCGGCTTGAGCATGGCCGCGTTCTTGTTGCCGAGGGCGAATTCGATGCAGCGGTACTGCATGCTCTGGAAGCCGCTGGAGCTGCCGAGGTAGGGTCGCATCGCAGTGTATTCGGGCGGCGTCATCGTGGCCAGCACGCTCCAGGCGCCGACCAGCTGCTCCATCACGCGGCCCACGCGCGCCAGCATCTTGAAGACGGGCTGCAGCCGGTCCTCGCGCACGCCGGCGATCGCGGCGTCGAGCTCGTGCAGCATCAGCTTCATCCACAGCTCGCTCGTCTGGTGCTGCACGATGAACAGCATCTCGTCGTGCGAGGGCGACAGCGGGTGCTGCGCACCCAGCACCTCGTCGAGGTGCAGGTAGTCGACGTAGCTCATGGTGCGGCTGAAGTCGAGCCGCGCGCCTTCATCGGCCACGATCTTCTCGGTGCTCATGGCGACCTCCGTGCGATGCGCGCCGTCAGGTGACGGCGGCGCGCTGGTTGAAGCGCTCCTCGCGCCATTCGCCGCCGTCGAGCACCTGCCGCAGCTGCTCGACGGCGTCCCAGACGTCGACGTGGCGCAGCGTCAGCGGCGTGAAGCCGAAGCGCAGGATGCCCGGCTCGCGGAAGTCGCCGACGACGCCGCGCGCGATCAGCGCCTGCACGATGGCGTAGCCGCCTTCGTCGCGCAGGAAGCTGACCTGGCTGCCGCGCGCCGCCGGGTCGCGCGGCGTCTGCAGCGTCAGCCCGTGGCCGGCGCAGCGCGACTCGACGAGGTCGATGAACAGCCCGGTGAGCGCCAACGACTTCGCGCGCAATGCGGCCATGCCGCCCATCGGCTCGACGGCCAGCAGCGTGTCGACGCCGCACTCCAGCGCCGCCATCGCGATCGGCGAGGGCGTGCCGCAGACGAAGCGGGCCACGCCCGCGGCCGGCCGGTAGCCGGGATCGAAGGCGAACGGGGCCGCATGGCCCAGCCAGCCGGACAGCGGCTGCCACAGTCGCTCGGCGTCCATGCGCGCGGCGTGGCGCGGGTGCAGCCACAGGAAGGCCGGCGCGCCGGGGCCGCCGTTGAGGTACTTGTAGCCGCAGCCGACGGCGAAGTCGGCGTCGCTGCCGAGAAGGTCCACCGGCACGGCGCCGGCCGAATGCGCCAGGTCCCACACCACCCGCGCGCCGGCGGCATGGGCCGCCGCCGTCGTCCCGGCCATGGGGTGCATGCGGCCGCTGCGGTAGTTGACATGCGTGAGCATCAGCACCGCCACCGAGTCGTCGAGGTGTGCGGCGATGTCGCCCGCGCCTGCCAGGCGCAGCTCGAAGCCGTGCTGCCGCGCCAGGCTCTCGGCGATGTAGAGGTCGGTCGGGAAGTTGTCTCGCTCCGACACGATGACGCGCCGGCCGGGCGCGTCGGCGGCGGCGAAGGCCAGGGCGACGCTGAGCACCTTGTAGAGGTTGAGCGACGTCGAGTCGGCCGCCACCACCTCGCCCGGCGCCGCGCCGACGAGACGCGCGATCTTGTCGCCCACGCGCTGCGGCTGCGTGATCCAGCCGGCCTTGTTCCAGCTCTGGATCAGGTCCTCGCCCCATTCATTCGCCACCACGTGCTGCAGCCGTGCCGCGGTGGCGCGCGGCAGCATGCCGAGCGAATTGCCGTCGAGGTAAAGGCTGCCCGCGGGCACGGCGAACTGGGCGCGCAGCGGGGCGAGCGGGTCGTGGGCGTCGAGCTCGGCGCAGGCCTGGCGTGTCATGGAACTCATCGCGCGGGGCTCCCGTTCGCATCGAGATGGCGGGCGAGCCAGCGGCACAACGGGCTGTCCGGCGTCTCGAAGCCGTGGATCGCCGAGAAGTGGTCGGCACCCGGCACGGCGGCGAGTTCCGCGCGGTTGCCGGCGCGCAGCCACGCGGCATGGTAGAGCGCCGACTGACGCGCGAACTCGGCCGTCTCGGCGCCGCCCCAGGTGATCCACAACGGTGTGGCGCAGCGCCGCACGAGATGGGCCGGCGAGTTGCGCGCGATGATGCCGTCGTCGAGCCGGATCACCGGCTGCAGGTAGCTGCGGCGCAGGGGCTCCAGCTCGTACAGGCCGCTGACCAGCAGCCCGGCGGCGAGCGGATCGTCGGCCAGCCCGTGCGCCGCCCAGTCCGCTTGCAAGCACATCGCGGCCAGGTGCGCGCCGGCCGAATGCCCGCCGATCGCCACGCGCGAGGCGTCGCCGCCATGCGCGCCGATGTGGCGCAGCACCCACGCCACGGCGGCGCGCGCCTGGCGGGTGATCTCGTCGATCGTCACCGCCGGGCACAGCGCGTAGTTCGGCACCACCGTGGTGATGCCCAGCGGCTGCAGCCCGAGCGCGACGCCGGCGAAGTCCGCCGACGACAGCGCGCGCCAGTAGCCGCCGTGGAAGAACACGAACACCGGGGCGCCGGGCGAATCCGCCGGGTAGACGTCGAGCGTCTCGGCGGGCGTCGGCCCGAAGGGGATGCCGAGCACGCCGCGCAGGCGCCGGCGCGCTTCCTCGGCCCGCGCGGCGTAGTGCCGCAGCGGCGCGGCCGGGTCGGCGAGGCGCAGCGACGGGTTGTACTGGGCGTCGACCTCGGCCTGGGTGGGGAAGGATGGCGGCGAACTCATTGGCGGAGTCTGCGCCGGGAACGGGGCGTTGCCAATGTGGCTGCGGGACGGGGGATGGCTTTGACCGGATTGGTCGCTGTCGCTCACATGCTGCAGCCAGCCTTTCTCATGGTAGGAAGTTTCCTGATGACGCATGCCGGCACCGATGACGATGCTGGTCAGCAAGCGCTCTTCGAGGTCATATGCGGCTCGCCACAGGACGCCGAATGCGGTGGCCTGTCATTGCAGCCGGCCGGTGGCATCGGAAGCTTGCCGGCGCTTGGACTGCTTCTGGCCGTCAGGTTGTCCGAGCACCATGGTGATTCGATTCAGAAGTCCACTTCGATCTTCTGACCGGTCTTCTTGTCGATGTACCAGCCTTTTCGTATGGCTCGACCGTTAAGGAAGGTCTGCATAACTCAGTGCTGATCCGCGTTGCATGACAGAGCGCGG
>JBIQHD010000027.1:0-64561 GCA_044508835.1 Rubrivivax sp. | reverse complement strand
CTTTTGGCGAAGCAAAAGAAAGTAGGTCGCCCGCCGGGGCGAGACCCGGCTTCTCCCAACTGCGACCGCAGCCTCAACCCATCAAACCGTACTGCGCGCACGCTTCGACAGGCTCAGCGCGAACGGGTTGGGTGGCACGAGCGCTTCGACAAGCTCAGCGCGAACGGGTTGGGTGGGGCGAAGCGCTTCGATACCTCAGCGCGAACGGGTCGGCGCGAACGGGTCGGCGCAAAGGGGTCGGCGCAAAGGGGTCGCCGGGACGAGCGCTCCGGCAGGCTCAGCGCGACCGGCGGCGGGCGGCGCCGGCGTTCCGACACCTCCGCACGACGGGGCCGTGGCGGCCTCCCCGCAAGAACCCAACGAAGCTCCTCATGCTCCGTCTTGAACTGAAAGCCCTCAGCAAGCAGTACCCCGCGGTCAAGGCCAACGACCGGGTCGACCTGCGCGTGAAGCCGGGCGAGATCCATGCCGTGCTGGGCGAGAACGGCGCCGGCAAGTCCACGCTGATGAAGATGATCTACGGCGCCGTGCGCCCCGACGAGGGCGAGATCCGCTGGAACGGCGAGCCGGTCGTGATCCGCAACCCGCACGAGGCGCGGCAGCTGGGCATCAGCATGGTCTACCAGCACTTCAGCCTGTTCGACACGCTCACCGTGGCCGAGAACGTGTGGCTCGGGCTCGGGCGCTCGCACACGCTCGCGCAGGTGAAGCAGCGCGTCGCGCAGGTGGCGCACAGCTACGGGCTCGAGATCGACCCGCTGCGGCCGGTGCACACGCTGTCGGTGGGCGAGCGCCAGCGCGTGGAGATCGTGCGCGCGCTGCTCACCGACCCGAAGCTGCTCATCCTCGACGAGCCGACCTCGGTGCTCACGCCGCAGGCGGTGGACAAGCTCTTCGTCACCCTGCGCCAGCTCGCGCAGGAGGGCTGCAGCATCCTCTACATCAGCCACAAGCTCGACGAGATCCGCGCGCTGTGCCACCACTGCACGGTGCTGCGCGGCGGGCGCGTGACCGGCGAGGTCGACCCGACGCGGGAGTCGAACGCGAGCCTGTCGCGGCTGATGATCGGCGCCGAGCCGCCGCAGCTGCAGCACCGCGAGGCGGCGCCGGGCGAGGTGGTGCTGGGCGTGCGCGACCTGTCGCTGCCGAAGCAGGACCCGTTCGGCGTGCCGCTGGACGGCATCACGTTCGACGTGCGCGCCGGCGAGATCGTCGGCATCGCCGGCGTCTCCGGCAACGGCCAGCAGGAGCTGATGGCGGCGCTCTCGGGCGAGGACCCGCGCGCGGCGCCGCAGGCGGTCACGCTGTTCGGCCGCGCCATCGGGCGGCAGTCGCCGCGCGAGCGGCGCCGCGCCGGGCTGCACTTCGTGCCCGAGGAACGGCTCGGCCGCGGGGCGGTGCCCACGCTGTCGCTGGCGCAGAACACGCTGCTCACGCGCACCGATGCAGTGGGCGCCGCGGGCTGGATCCGCACGGGGCAGGTGGCCGCGCTCGCGCAGTCGCTGATCGCGCGCTTCAACGTCAAGGCCGCCGGGCCGCACGCGGCGGCGCGCAGCCTCTCGGGCGGCAACCTGCAGAAGTTCATCATCGGGCGCGAGATCGACGCGAAGCCCAGGCTCCTGATCGTCTCGCAGCCGACCTGGGGCGTGGACGTGGGCGCGGCCGCGCAGATCCGCGGCGAGCTGCTGGCGCTGCGCGACGCGGGCTGCGCGGTGCTGGTGGTGAGCGAGGAACTGGACGAGCTGTTCGAGATCTGCGACCGCCTGCTGGTGATGGCGCGCGGGCGCGTCTCGCCCAGCGTGGCGGCGCGCGAGGCGACGGTGGAAATGATCGGCGGCTGGATGTCGGGCCTGTGGGCGCGCGGTGCCGCCGCGGCGGAGGCCCGCGCATGATCCGCTTCGAGACCCGCCCCGAGCCGAGCCGCGCGATGTCGCTGCTCTCGCCGCTGCTGGCGCTGGCGGTCACGGTGCTGATCGGCGTGCTGCTCTTCGCGGCGCTGGGCAAGGACCCGGTGCGCGGGCTGCAGGTGTTCTTCGTCGAGCCGCTGAAGAGCGGCTACGCACTGTCCGAGCTGTCGGTCAAGGCGGTGCCGCTGCTGCTGATCGCGCTGGGCCTCGCGGTGTGCTTCCGCTCCAACGTGTGGAACATCGGCGCGGAAGGGCAGTTCATCATCGGCGCGGTGTGCGCGGGCGGCGTGGCGATGCTGGCCGACAAGGAGACGAGCCGCTGGATCGTCGTCGCCATCCTCGCCGCCGCGGTGCTCGGCGGCATGGCCTGGGCGGCCATCGTCGCCTTCCTGCGCGACCGCATGAACGCCAACGAGATCCTGGTCAGCCTGATGCTGGTGTACGTGGCGGTGCAGGTGCTCGGCTACCTGGTCTACGGGCCTTGGAAGGACCCGGCGGGCTACAACTTCCCGCAGACCGTCACCTTCGCCGAGCCGACGAAGATCCCGCGGCTGTTCATCGGCCTGCGGGTGAACGCCGGGTCGATCGTCGCGCTGGTCGCGGTGGCGGCGTTCTGGCTGTTCATGTTCCGCCTCTATGCCGGCTTCCGGCAGGAGGTGGGCGGCCTGGCGCCGGCGGCGGCGCGCTATGCGGGCTTCTCGTCACGCCGCACGCTGTGGACGGCGCTGCTGGTCTCCGGCGGCATGGCCGGCCTCGCCGGCGGGCTGGAACTGGCGGGGCCGCTCGGCCAGCTCACGCCGCACCTGCCGGCAGGCTACGGCTTCGCGGCCATCATCGTCGCCTTCGTCGGGCGGCTGCATCCGGTGGGCATCGTGTTCTCGGCCGTGCTGATGAGCATGTTCTACATCGGCGGCGAGCTGGCGCAGACGCGGCTCGGCCTGCCCAAGTCGATCACCGGTGTGTTCCAGGGGCTGCTGCTGTTCACGCTGCTGGCCTGCGACACGCTCATCCACTACCGCGTGCGCTGGGGCCGCGCGGGTGCCGCGGTGAAGGAATAGACACGATGGACGCCGCCGCACTTCTCATCGCCGCCACGCTGAACGCGGGCACCGTGCTCGCCTTCGCTTCGCTCGGGCTGCTGATCAACGAACGCTCGGGCATCGTCAACCTCGGGGCCGAAGGCATGATGCTGGTGGCCGCCATCGCGGGCTATGCCACCGCGGTGCACACCGGCAGCGACTGGCTCGCCTTCGGCGCGGGAGCGCTGGCCGGTGCGCTGCTCGCGGCGGTCTTCGGGCTGCTGGTGATCTGGCTCAACACCAACCAGTACGCCACCGGCCTCGCGCTGGCGCTGTTCGGTGCCGGCTTCTCGGCTTTCGTGGGGATCTCGTACACGCAGCAGAGCCTGTCGGCGCGGCCGCACTTCGCGGTCCCCGTGCTGGCCGACGTGCCCTTCGTCGGGCCGGCGCTGTTTCGCCAGCATCCGATGGTCTACCTCGCCATGGCGCTCGCGTTCGGCATCGCCTGGCTCCTGTACCGCTCGCGCGCCGGGCTGGTGCTGCGCGCCGTGGGCGAATCGCCCGAATCGGCGCATGCGCTCGGCTACCCGGTGCGGCGCATCCGCCTCATGGCGGTGATGGCGGGCGGCGCGCTGTGCGGCATCTCGGGCGCCTACGTGTCGGTGGTCTACACGCCGCTGTGGGTGGAGGGCATGATCGCCGGCAAGGGCTGGATCGCGCTCGCGCTCACCACCTTCGCCACCTGGCGGCCCGGGCGGGTGCTGCTCGGCGCCTACCTCTTCGGCGGCGTGACGATGTTGCAGTTCCACCTGCAGGGCAAGGGCGTGCACGTTTCCTCGCACCTGCTGACGGCCATGCCGTACCTCGCCACCATCGTGGTGCTGGTGCTGATCTCGCGCAACGCGACGTGGATCCGCGTCAACATGCCGGCGTCGCTCGGCAAGCCCTTCTTCCCGGGCAGCTGACCCTCGATAATCGCGCCGCCCGATGCATCGCGCACCGGCACAGAACAACCCATTCCACGGAGTAGCCATGACCACCATCTCCAAGCGTTCGCTGCTGAAGACCGCCGGCTGGAGCGCACTTGCCGCCACCGCCGCGCTCGTCGGCTGCGGCAAGAAGGACGAAGCCCCCGCGCCGGCCCCGGCCGTCGAGCCCGCCGCCCAGGCCGCCGCACCCCAGGCCGAGCCGCTGAAGATCGCCTTCGCCTACGTCGGGCCGGTGGGCGACGGCGGCTGGACCTTCGCCCACGACAACGCCCGCAAGGCGGTCGAGGCCGAGTTCGGCGACAAGGTGGCGACGAGCTTCGTCGAAAGCGTGCCCGAGGGCGCCGACGCCGAGCGCGTCTTCCGCGACATGGTCAGCCAGGGCAACAAGCTGATCTTCGGCACCACCTTCGGCCACATGGAGCACATGCTCAAGGTCGCCGCCGACCACAAGGACGTGAAGTTCGAGCATGCCACCGGCTACAAGCAGACCGAGAACCTGCGCACCTACGACAGCCGCACCTACGAAGGGGCCTACATGGCCGGCGTCATCGCCGGCGGCATGACCAAGACCAACACGCTGGGCGTGGTGGGCTCGGTGCCGATCCCCGAGGTCATCCGCAACATCAACAGCTTCACGCTGGGCGCGCAGTCGGTGAACCCGGCCATCAAGACCCGCGTGGTGTGGATCAACAACTGGTTCGACCCGCCGAAGGAAACCGAGGCGGCGCAGTCGCTGCTCAACGGCGGCGCCGACGTGCTGTTCCAGAACACCGACTCCTCGGCCGTGCTGCAGACCGCGGGCAAGGCCGGCAAGTACGCCTTCGGCTGGGACAGCGACATGACCGCCTACTCGCCCGAGGCCCACCTCGCCTCGGCCGTCATCAACTGGGCGCCGTACTACATCCACGCGACGCGCCAGGCGCTGGACGGCACGTGGAAGGGCAACCAGGGCGCCTGGTGGGGCGTGAAGGAAGGCGCGATCGACATCGTCTCGATCTCCGACAAGGTGCCGGCCGAGCTGAAGCAGAAGGTCGAGACCGTCAAGGCGGGCCTGAAGGACGGCAGCTTCTCGATCTGGAAGGGCCCGATCGTCGACAACACCGGCCGCGAGGTGCTCAAGGCCGACGAAGTGGCCGACGACAACTTCCTCGGCGGCATCAAGTTCTTCGTCAAGGGCGTGGAAGGCTCGGTGCCGGGCGGCAAGTGATGCCGGCGCCGCGTTTGCGCGCATGATGCAAGGCCGCCTTCGGGCGGCCTTTCTGCGTCCGGCCTCGGTCGAAGGCCGGCGGGGCATGGAGGTGGCTCCCTAGAGCAGGTCCTCGGCCCAGCGCGCGAAGTTCTCCAATTCCGCCAGCAGGCGGCGCGCTTCGTCCATGGAGGCGGTTCGCGCGCCGTACTGCACTTCGTCCTTGAACCCGAGAATGCGGCGGTAGCGGCGCTCCTGCGCCTCGGGCAGCGTGTCGCGCAGCACGTCGCGCAGCAGGCGGGGTGCGGCGGCATGGTCCTGCTGGTTGATGACGAGCGCGCGCTTGGCCGTGAGGCCGTCGCCGTAGGCAATGGCCGCCAGCACGATCTGGCTGATGGCCGGGTTGCCGTTCTGGCCGGGTTCCGCCAGCAGGACCGCCTGTTGCGCGGCTTCGAGAAACGACCGGGCCGCACGCAGGCGGCCTTGCCAGAAGAGCGCGTCGACCCGTTTGCGAGGACTCTTGCCGGTCATGGACGACGCGCGGCGCGGGTGCAGCGCGCGGCCTCCGCCTGAGGGCTGAGGCCCTTGAGCACCCTGGCGTCGCGGGAGAGCGCCGACCACCAGCGGTCATCGGGGGGCAGCTTGGCGACGTCCGCGGGCGCGAGCGCGACGACGCAGAAGTGGACGAAATGCCGGTCCCCCAGGGCGCGCAACGATTCCCGGACTGCCTCGACCGACTGCGGCGAGGCCCGGCTCATGACGAGGGCGAGGTCGACGTCGCTGCGCGGCTCGTCCTCTCCGCGCGCCACGCTGCCGTACAGCCACGCCGAGCGTACCTGCCTGTCCGCCTCGAGCGTGCTGCGCAGCGCGCCCTGGAGTTCGCTCCACCGGGCCTGTTCATGCTGGAACAGCGCCTGCAGTGCGGCAGCCATCGGATGCTGCAGCACGATGGTGAAGAGCTGCGACCGTGCCTGGCCGAGCACGCCGACGAGCCCCTGTGCCACCAGGCTGTCCAGCACGAGGCGGGTGCCTTGCGGCGTCAGGCCCGAGTCGGCGGCCAGCTGCGACGCGCCCAGCGGCGCGCCGTAGGCCATGAGCGCTCGCAGCACGCGGACGTGGCCGCCATTGCCGAGCAGCCGCGTCAGCGGAAATCGGAGATGGCTCTGGGCGGCGGAAGTGCGCATGGCGGCGCGAGCGTAGCCCATCCGGAGAGGAAAGTAAAAGTTCCTTGGGGAAATAACCGTTTCCATAAGGAATCGTCCTTGCGAGCGACGCGGCATGCGGGCTGGCCGGCGCCGCCGTGCCCTACGCTCGAGGTTTCCAGCCGGCGGCGCCTGCCGTCCGTCGCCGTTCGCGCGGGCCCGCGGGCGCCGGCCGACCGGCGTCCGCCGCTCGAACGCGGCATCACCCTCGGAGCCTGCCGAATGAACCCCGACGATCTCGACCGCATCCCCCGCGACCGCCTGCCCGCGCTGCTGCGCCGCATGCCCAAGGCGGAGCTGCACATCCACATCGAGGGCTCGCTCGAGCCCGAGCTGATCTTCCGGCTGGCGCAGCGCAACGGCGTCGCGCTCGCCTACCCGAGCGTGGAGGCGCTGCGCGCGGCCTACGCCTTCACCGACCTGCAGAGCTTTCTCGACATCTACTACGCCGGTGCCGGCGTGCTGCGCACCGAGCAGGACTTCTTCGACATGGCCTGGGCCTACTTCGAGCGCGCCGCGGCCGACGGCGTGGTGCATGCCGAGCTCTTCTTCGACCCGCAGACGCACACCGCGCGCGGCGTGCCGTTCGAGGCGGTGATCCAGGGCCTCGGCCATGCCTGCCGCCGTGCGCATGCCGAGCTGGGGCTCGGCGCGCGGCTCATCCTGTGCTTCCTGCGCCACCTGAGCGAGGACGAGGCCCTGGCCACGCTGGACGAGGCGCTGCCGTGGCGCCGGCACTTCGTCGGCGTCGGGCTCGACAGCAGCGAGCGCGGCCACCCGCCGGAGAAATTCGCGCGGGTGTTCGCGCGCTGCCGCGAGCTCGGCCTGCACCTCGTGGCCCATGCGGGCGAGGAGGGGCCGCCCGCGTACATCCGCGCGGCGCTCGACGTGCTGAAGGTCGAGCGCATCGACCACGGCGTGCGCTGCGTCGAGGACCCGGCGCTGGTGCAGCGCCTCGCCGCGGAGCGGGTGCCGCTCACCGTGTGCCCGCTGTCGAACGTGAAGCTGCGGGTGTTCGACCGCCTGGCCGACCACAACCTGCCCGCGCTGCTCGATGCCGGCCTGTGCGTCACCGTCAACTCCGACGACCCGGCGTATTTCGGCGGCTACGTCAACAGGAACTTCCTCGCGCTGTTCGACGCGCTGCCGCAGCTGGGCGCCCGCCATGCCTGGCAGCTCGCCGCCAACAGCTTCGAGGCGAGCTTCGCCGACGCCGCGCAGAAGGCCGCCTGGCGGCGCCGGCTCGACGAGGTCTTCGCCGCCGGCTGACGGGCATGCGGCTTGCCGCAGGGTCGGGGCGAGTCAGTGCTCGCACGCAGCGGCTGCCGGTTCTCTCTTGCGCCATGCGTTCATCGGGCGAGGCGCGCGGCCAGGCGCGCCGCATGGAGACGGCATGGCCAGGGGAAGTGGGGAGTTCGCGGCCGCCGCGCCGGGGAAGGGTGGCGCGCGGCGCGGGGGGGCCGGACGGCCCGCACATTTTTCTCACCGTATCGCCGGCGCCCGCGCGGCCCGGGCCGCCGGGGCATGAGCCCGCCGCCCGCCGCCGCGCTGGTGGACGCGCCCGAGCTGTGGGCCGGCCCCGCCAGCGGCATCGTGCGCCTCGGCGAGCGCAGCGTCGACCAGATCGAGCGCACCGGCTTCGCCGCGCGCCTCGAAGCCGACCTGGAACGGCTCGCTGGCCTCGGCATCGCGCGCGTGCGCCTGCCGCTGGCCTGGGAGCGCATCGCACCCGACGTGGCGGGCGGGCGCGACTGGGGCGAGGCCGACCGCTGCATGCACGCCCTGCGCGGGCTGGGCGTCGCCGCCGTGGCGGGGCTCGTGCACCATGGCAGCGGGCCGCGCGGCACGGATCTCCTCGATCCGGCGTTCGCCGCCGGCCTGGCGGCGCACGCGCGCGCGGCGGCCGAGCGCTTCCCGGACATCGCGGCCTGGGCGCCGGTGCACGCGCCCGTCACGACGGCGCGCCTCGCCACGCTGCAGGGCGCGTGGCATCCCGGGCACCGCAGCGATGCGAGCTTCGTGCGCGCCGTGCTCGTGCAGGCGCGCGCCACCGTGCTCGCGATGCGCGCGGTGCGGGCCGTCAACCCGCAGGCCGTGCTGCTGCAGGCCGAGGACACCGGCCTCACGCAGAGCGCGCTGCGCCTGCGCTACCACGCGGAATTCCTGAACCTGCGGCGCTGGCTCGCGTTCGACCTGCTGTGCGGGCGCGTGGACCGCAGCCACCGCCTGTGGCGCTACCTGCGCAAGCACGGCGCGAGAGAGGCGGAGCTGATGGCCTTCGTCGAGGCGCCGTGCCCGCCCGACGTGCTGGGCATCGACGTGCACCCGGGCAGCGACCGCTTCCTCGACGAGCGGCTCGCGCTCTATCCGCGCGAGCAGTGGAGCGGCAACGGCCGCCACCGCTTCATCGACCGCGAGGCGCTGCATGTGCAGGGCGAGCCCATCGGCGGCTTCGAGGCGCGGCTGCGCGAGGCCTGGCAGCGCTACCGCCTGCCGCTCGTCGTGAGCGCGACGCACCGGGACGGCCCGCGCGAGGAGCAGATGCGCTGGCTGCACGCCGCGTGGCAGGCGGCGCAGACGCTGCGCGGGCAGGGCATCGACGTGCGCGCGGTCACGGCCGAGGCCGCCTTCGGGGTGGACGAGCCCGAGGGGCCGCCCGAGGCGGATCGCCCGCGCTACGCGCCGGGGCTGTGGGACGTGCGCGCGCCGGCGCCGCGCCCCACCGCGCTCGCCACGATGGCGCGTGCGCTGGCGCGCGACGGCCGCTTCGCGCACCCGGTGCTCGACGGGCCCGGCGCCTGGCTGCGCGAGCAGCGCTTCACGCAGGCGCCGCACGGCCGCGCGCGCGTGCTGCCGGCGGCGGGGCGCCCGCTGCTGATCGCCGGCGGCGCGGGCCTGCTCGGCCAGGCGCTCGCGCAGGCGTGCGAGCGGCGCGGGCTGCCGTGCCGCGTGCCCGGGCCGGATGAGTTCGACGGCGCCGGGCCGGCGTCCATCGCCGCCGTGTTCGAGCGCTGGCAGCCGTGGGCGGTGGTCGACGCGGCCGGCGCCGGCGACGGGTCCGCCGCGCTGGCGGCCGCCTGCGCCGCCGCCGGCGTCCGCCTCGTGGCCGTTTCGGGCGCGCCGGTGTTCGACGGCGCCAAGGAATCCCCGTACGTCGAGAGCGACCCGCCGCGCCCGCCCGACGCCCGCGGCCAGGCCGCGCTCGACGCCGAACGCGAGCTGCTGGCCGCCGACCCGGCGGCGCTGGTCGTGCGCACCGGCCCGCTCTTCGGCCCCGGCGACGACGGCGGCCCCGTGGCCCGCATGACGGCGGCCCTGCGCCAGCGCCGGCCCTGCGCCGCGGCGGCGGACGAGACCGTCTCGCCCACCTATGCGCCGCAGCTCGCGCAGGCCGTGCTGGACCTGCTGATCGACGGTACGGCCGGCGTGCTGCATCTGGCCAACCGCGGCGCCGCAACCTGGGCCGGCTTCCTGCGCATGGCGGCGAACGCCGCCGGGCTCGACGGCGCGCTCGTCGACGCCGCGCCGGCGCAGGCGCCGGGCCGCCCCGCGCAGCGGGCGCTGGCGAGCGAGCGGCTGTGGGTGATGCCCACGCTGGAGGAGGCCGTCGCGGCGTTCGCGAGCGACCTCGCCGAGCTCGAACCCGGGCCGCCCGCGCCGGCGGCCGAGGGCGCGGCCCGCCCCAGGCGCCGCGCCGCCGCGCCGCCCGCCGGGGCCGGCGGCCCCGCGGCGGGGCACACGGGCACGGGCCGATAATCCGCGTCCTTCACCGCAGCCGGCGCGCCACCGCCGGACCCACTGCCTCACGTGGCCATGTCGAGGACAACCATGTCTAAAAACCTCACCGGCGGGCGTTCGCCCGCGGTTCCCGCCGTGATCGGCCGCCTCGCGGCCTGGCTCATCGGGGCGTGCCTGCTGCACGCGCCGGCCGCGCATGCCGCACCCGCCGAGCCCCTGAACATCGGCTTCGTCTACGTGAGCCCCGTCGGCGACGCCGGCTGGACCTACCAGCACGAACGCGGCCGCCTCGCGCTGCAGCAGGCGCTGGGCGACCGGGTGCGCACCACGGCGGTGGAATCGGTGGCCGAAGGGCCGGACGCCGAGCGCGTGATGCGCGACCTCGCGGCGCAGGGGCACACGCTCATCTTCGCCACCAGCTTCGGCTACCTGGAGCCTGCGCTGCGCGTGGCGCGCGACTTCCCCCGGGTGACCTTCGAGCACGCGGGCGGCTACAAGACTGCGCCGAACCTGAACACCTACAACGCGCGCGACTACGAGGGCCGCTACCTCGCCGGCATGGCCGCGGGCGCCGCGAGCCGGGCCGGCGTGGCGGGCTACGTGGCCGGCTTCCCGCTGCCGGAGGTGATCCAGGGCATCAACGCCTTCGCGCTCGGCATGCGCGCGGTGAACCCGCAGGCGCGGGTGAAGGTGCTGTGGCTCAACACCTGGTTCGACCCGGCGCGCGAGCGCGAGGCCGCGACGACGCTCGTCAACCAGGGCGCCGACGTGCTGACCAACCACAGCGCCTCGCCGGCCGTGGCCCAGGCCGCCGAGGCGCTGGGCGTGAAGCTCGTCGGCCACCAGAGCGACATGCGCCGCTATGCGCCGAACGCGCAGCTCACGGCCGTGGTGCACCAGTGGGGCGGCTACTACACGGCGGTGGCGCGCGCGGTGATCGCCGGCACCTGGAAGCCGCAGCCGGTGTGGGGCGGGCTGAAGGAGGGCTTCATCACGCTGGCGCCGTTCGGGGCGGCGGTGCCGAAGGCGGCGGCGGAGCGGGTCGAGGCCGCGCGGCGGGCCATCGTGGCGGGGCGCTTCGCGCCGTTCTCCGGCCGGCTGGTCGACAACCAGGGCCGCGTGCGGCTGGAGCGCGGGGCGCTGGACGACGCGGCGATCCAGCGCATGGACTGGCTGGCCGAAGGGGTGGTGGGCGAACTGCCGGGGCGGTAGGCGGCCGGCGGGACGTCAAGCCGCCAGGGCCTGCGCCAGCGCGGCGGCCCCGGCGCCGAAGGCATAGGCGTCCATGCCGAGCACGCCGAAGGTGGCGCCCTCGTGCAGCCGCAGCGGCGTGTCCGCCCGGCCGCCCGCGCCGGCGGCCACGTACCAGGGCAGCAGGTGCTCGTCCGTCGGGTGCATCTCCGCCGCGTGCGGCGCCCGGCCGCGGTAGGCGAAGAGCGCCTCCCAGTCGCGCGCCGCGGCGCGCTGCGCGAACCAGGCGCGGAAGGCGGCGCTGTCGGGCGCCTCGGGCTGGTCCATCGGCGCCCGCAGCCCGCCGGCGAACACCCGCCGCAGGTTGTGCGTGATGCTGCCGCTGCCCAATACGAGCACGCCTTCGGCGCGCAGCGGCGCCAGCGCCTCGCCGAGCGCGAACTGCTGCGCCGGCGCCTGCGACGGCACGAAGGCGAGCGGTAGCACCGGCACGTCGGCCGCGGGGTAGAGGTAGCGCAGCGCCGTCCAGGCGCCGTGGTCCAGGCCGCCCTGGTCCACCGTGTGCACCGCGAGCCCCGCGCCCGCCAGCAGGGCGGCGGCGCGCTCGGCGAGCGCGGGCGCGCCCGGCGCGTCGTAGCGCAGCGTGAACAGCCGCGGGTCGAAGTTGCCGAAGTCGTACACCGCCTCGTGCCGCGGCGCGGCCAGCAGCACCGGTGCGCGCGCGGCGGTGTGGGCCGACACGCTGACGATGGCCTTCGGCCGGCCGAACGCGGCGTCGATGGCCGGGCCGAGCCGCTGCATGAAGGGGCCGGCCGCGCCCGGCTCCAGCGCGATCATCGGCGAGCCGTGGGACAGGAAGATCGAAGGCAGCGTGTTCATGCCGCCATTTCAGCACCCGGCGGCGGCCCGCGCGTTCGCGCGCATTGCATGCCGGCGACAGCGGCGTTGAACGGCCCCGGCGCCCGCGCGCAGCGGGAAGCCCCGCATGCGGCGGACCGGGCGCGTTCGGTATCCTCCGCCTTCGAGCGGGTGGGCAACCACGAAGCAAGGCCGGCACCCACGACCGGCCGACCAGAGACCTTCCATGACCGTTGCATCCCCCCGCGACAAGCGCGAGCTTGCCGTCGTCCTGGGCAGCATTGCCCTGCTGCTGCTCACCCTCATCGTCGACCTCGCCACGCCGCTCGGCTACGCCACCTGGGCGATGTACCTCGTGCCGGTGGGGCTGGCGCTGTTCCAGCGCGATGCGCGGCTGCCGTTCATCCTGGCGGGCCTGGCCACGCTGATGACGGCCTTCGGCTACTTCGCCTCGGCGCCCGGCATGAGCACCGACATGTCGGCCGTCAACCGCTCGGTCGGCATGGCGACCGCCTGGTTCCTCGCCTTCGCGGTCTGGCAGACGATCCAGAGCCGCAGGCAGCTGGGCACGGTGCTGTGGCGGCAGCAGGGCGAGTCGCGCGTGGCGCAGTGCCTCATGGGCGAGCAGACGCCGCAGGTCGTGGCCGCCAGCGCCACGTCCGTCCTGTGCGAGCTGCTGGAGGCGCAGACCGCGGTGGCGTACCGCCTGGACGGCGAGATGCTGCTGCGCGAAGGCGGCCATGCCTTCGACGCCGCCACGGTGCCCGAGCAGATCGCCGTGCCCCACGGGCTGGCCGGCCAGGTGGCGCGCGACGGCCGCCTGCGCCTGGTCGACGCGGTGCCGGCGGCGCACCTGCCGGTCGTCTCGGCGCTGGGCCGCAGCGAACCCGCAGCGCTGCTGCTGGCGCCGATCACCGCCGACGGCGCGGTGTGCGGCGTGATCGAGCTCGGCTTCGTGCGGCCTCCCGCCGAAGCCGGCATCGCCGAGGACCTGCTCGGCGAGGTGGCGGAGACCATCGGCGTGGCGATGCGCTCGGCGCTGTACCGCCAGCGGCTGCGCGACCTGCTGGAGGAGACCCAGCGCCAGAGCGAGGCGCTGCAGACCCAGCAGGAGGAACTGCGCGTCAGCAACGAGGAGCTGGAGGAGCAGAGCCGCGTGCTGCGCGAAGCGCAGGCGCGGCTGGAGACGCAGCAGGTGGAGCTCGAGCAGACCAACGTGCAGCTCGAGGAGCAGACGCAGGCGCTGGAGCGCCAGAAGCGCGACCTGCTGCTGGCCCAGCAGGACCTGGAGCGCAACGCCTCGCAGCTGGAGGCCGCGAGCCGCTACAAGTCGGAGTTCCTCGCCAACATGTCGCACGAGCTGCGCACGCCGCTGAACAGCTCGCTCATCCTCGCCAAGCTGCTGGCCGACAACCGCGAGGCCACGCTCACGCCCGAGCAGGTGAAGTACGCGCAGGCCATCCATGCGTCGAACAACGACCTGCTCACGCTCATCAACGACATCCTCGACCTGTCCAAGATCGAGGCCGGCCACGTCGAGCTGGAGCCCGAGGCGGTGGCGCTGCCCGAGTTCGTCGCCCGCCTGCGCGATGTCTTCGAGCCGCTGGCGCGGCAGAAGCAGCTCGGCTTCCACGTCGACGCCTCGCTCGCGCCGGCCGAGATGTTCACCGACGGGCAGCGGCTGCAGCAGATCCTCACCAACCTGCTGGCCAACGCCTTCAAGTTCACCGAGCGCGGCGAGGTGCGGCTGGTGATCGCCGCCGGCGCGCCGGGCCGGGTGCGCTTCGAGGTGGCCGACACCGGCGTGGGCATCCCGCGCGCGCAGCAGGCCGTCATCTTCGAGGCCTTCCGCCAGGCCGACGGCAGCACCAGCCGCAAGTTCGGCGGCACCGGGCTCGGGCTGTCGATCTCGCGCGAGCTGGCCGGCCGCCTCGGCGGGCGGATCAGCGTCGACAGCGAGCCCGGGCGCGGCAGCCGCTTCGTGCTCGACCTGCCGGCGGCGCTGTCGGACGAGGCGATGGCGGCCTCTCAGGAGGCCGGGCCGGTGTCGGCCCCGGCGCCGCTCGCGCCCGCCGAGCCGCCGCCCGCGGCCGCGCCCGCCGCCGGCCTGCCCGACGACCGCGGCGCGCTGCGCCACCCGGGCCGGCTCATCCTGGCGGTGGAGGACGACGTGCGCTTCGCCGGCGTGCTGGTCGACCTGGCGCACGACCTCGGCTTCGACTGCGTGGTGGCGCCCAGCGGCGCCGAGGCGTTGCGCCTGGCGCACGAGCTGCGGCCGAGCGGCATCCTGCTCGACGTGGGCCTGCCCGACCAGTCGGGCCTGAGCGTGCTCGAGCGCCTCAAGCGCGACCCGGCCATCCGCCACATCCCGGTGCACATGGTCTCGGTGCACGACCGGGCGCAGACGGCGCTGGAGCTGGGCGCCGTGGGCTACATGCTCAAGCCCGCGGCGCGCGAGGAGCTGGCTGCGGCCATCGAGCAGCTGCAGCAGCGCCTGCAGCAGACCGTGCGCCGCGTGCTGCTGGTCGAAGACGACGAGGAGCTGCGCCGCAGCCTCACGCTGCTGCTGGGCGCGCCGCACGTCGAGATCGTCGGCGCGGGCAGCGTGGCCGGCGCGCTGCAGCAGCTCGCGGCCAGCACCTTCGACTGCATGGTCATGGACCTCTCGCTGCCCGACGGCTCCGGCTACGACCTGCTCGAGCACATGGCCGCGGGCGAGAAGTATTCGTTCCCGCCGGTCATCGTCTACACCGGGCGCGTGCTCGGCCGCGACGAGGAGCAGCGCCTGCGCCGCTTCTCCAAGACCATCATCGTCAAGGGCGCGCGCTCGCCCGAGCGCCTGCTCGACGAGGTGACGCTGTTCCTGCACAGCGTGGAGGCGAGCCTGCCGAGCGAGCAGCAGCGCCTGCTGCGCCAGGCGCGCAGCCGCGACACGGTGCTCGACGGGCGGCGCATCCTGCTGGTGGAGGACGACGTGCGCAACATCTTCGCGCTCACCAGCGTGTTCGAGCCGCTGGGCGTGAAGCTCGACATCGCCCGCAACGGGCGCGAGGCGATCGAGCGGCTGGAAACGCAGGGCGAGGTCGACCTGGTGCTGATGGACATCATGATGCCGGAGATGGACGGCATCACCGCCACCCGGCTCATCCGCGAGCGGCCGCAGTGGTCGGCCGTGCCCATCATCGCCCTCACCGCCAAGGCGATGAGCGACGACCGCGAGCGCTGCCTCGAGGCCGGTGCCAACGACTACGTCGCCAAGCCGATCGACGTCGACAAGCTCATCTCCCTGTGCCGCGTCTGGATGCCGAAATGACCCACCCCTACGCGCTTCGCGCGCCCCTCAAGGGGCAACACCAGCGGACCGGCAGAGCCGGATCCGCGGCGTTTGCTTGGAAATGCCGCCGGGCCTGCGTTTGCTTCACGAGCGGCTGAGATGGACGAAGAGACGGCGCTGTACGACATCGAGATCCGGCTGATGCTGGAGGCGGTGTACCTGCGCTGGCACCACGACTTCCGCGACTACGCGGTCACGTCGCTGCGCCGGCGCATGCGCTCGGCGATGCGGCACTTCGGCTGCGAGCGGCTGTCGCAGCTGCAGGACCGCGTGCTGCACGAGCCCGAGGTGTTCGCGCAGATGCTGCAGTTCTTCACCGTGCAGATGAGCGACCTCTTCCGCGACCCGCCGTACTTCCGCGCGCTGCGCGAGGAGGTGGTGCCGCACCTGGCCACCTGGCCGTCGATCAAGCTGTGGGTGGCCGGCTGCAGCAGCGGCGAGGAGGTTTGGTCGCTGGCCATCCTGCTGCACGAGGAAGGGCTTCTCGAGCGCAGCATCATCTACGCCACCGACATCAACCCCGAGGCGCTGCACCGGGCCGAGGCGGGCGTGTATGCCCTCGAACGCATGGCGCAGTTCAGCCGCAACTACCTCGCCGCCGGGGGGCGCGGCTCGCTGTCGGACCACTACACCAGCGCCTACGGCGGCGCGAAGTTCGATCCCGCGCTGCGCCGGCAGGTCGTCTTCGCCGACCACAGCCTCGCCACGGACAGCGTGTTCTCGGAGGTGCATCTCGTGTCGTGCCGCAACGTGCTCATCTACTTCAACGCCGCGCTGCAGGACCGCGCCGTGGGGCTGTTCAAGGACTCGCTGGTCCACCGCGGCTTCCTCGGCCTCGGCAGCAAGGAGACGCTGCAGTTCGGCGCGCACGCGATCGACTTCGAGCCGGTGAACGCCGGCGCGCGCATCTACCGGCGGCTGTGACCGGGCGCGACGCGGCCATGCCCCTCGACTTCGACGCCCTCGTGATCGGCGCCTCGGCAGGCGGCGTCGAGGCCTTGCAGGCCATCACGCGCAGCCTGCGCGCCGACCTGCGCGCCGCCGTGATGGTGGTGCTGCACCTGCCGCCCGACCGCCCGAGCGGCCTGGCCGAGCTGCTCGCGCCCGACTGCGCGCTGCCGGTGACCGAGGCGCTGGACAAGCAGCCCGCGCCGCGCGGCAGCGTGGTCATCGCGCCGCCGGACTACCACCTGCTGGTCGAGCCCGACGGCTCGCTGGCGTTGTCGATCGACGAGCCGGTGCGTTACTCTCGGCCGGCGATCGATCCGCTGTTCGAGTCGGCCGCGGTCGCCTACGGGCCGCGGCTGCTGGCGCTGCTGCTCACCGGCGGCAGCGACGACGGCAGCGCCGGCGTGACGGCGGTGCGGCGCGCCGGCGGCACCGTCTGGGTCCAGGACCCGGCCACCGCGCGCGCGCCCACCATGCCGGCCACGGCCCTCGCGCAGGCCGGCGCCGACCATGTCCTGAGCGTGCCCCAGATGTGCCGGCGCCTGGCTGCCGGCTGAACCACGAGACAAGCTGCCGACCCCCGATCACCATGCCCGAATCCATTCCCGTGAACGTGCTCGTCGTCGACGACGTGCCGCAGAACCTGCTGGCCATGCAGGGCCTGCTGGCGGCGCGCAACGTGCGCGTCGTCACCGCGCGCTCCGGCGCCGAGGCGCTGGAGCTGCTGCTGCACGAGGAGGTGGCGATCGCGCTCGTCGACGTGCAGATGCCCGAGATGGACGGCTTCGCGCTGGCCGAGCTGATGCGCGGCGCCGAGCGCACGCGCGACATTCCCATCATCTTCGCCACCGCGGCGAGCGAGGACCGCCTGCGCACATTCCGCGGCTACGACGCCGGCGCGGTCGACTTCCTGCACAAGCCCATCGAGCCCTGGGTGCTCAAGAGCAAGGTGGCGGTGTTCGTCGACCTCTACCGCCAGCGCCTCGCGCTGCGCCGCCGCAACGAGGAGCTCGAGCGCCTGCTCAAGCTCAACGAGATGATGACCGCCGTGCTCTCGCACGACCTGCGCACGCCGCTGTCGGCCATCGCGCTCAGCGCCGAGATCGTGCAGCGCATGGGCCAGCCCGAGCCGGTGCAGCGCGCCGGCACGCGCATCAAGACCAGCACGCTGCGCATGACGCAGATGATCGACCAGCTGCTCGACTTCTCGCGCATCCGCTCGGGCACGCTCGAGCTGGCGCCCCGGCCGGCGCGGCTCGATGCGGTGTGCGAGGCCGTCATCCACGAGCAGCGCGCGGCGGTGCCGGGCGCCGACATCGAGTGCCGCATGCACGGCGACATGGCCGGCCGCTTCGACCCCGACCGCCTGATGCAGGTCTTCGCCAACCTGCTGGGCAACGCGCTGCAGCACGGCACGCCCGGCGAGCCGGTACGCGTGCGGCTGGACGGCAGCGACCCGCAGCGCCTGTCGGCCGAGATCGCCAATGCCGGCGAGGTGCCGCCGCAGGTGCAGGCGCAGCTGTTCGCGCCGTTCCGCAGCGCGAACAGCGAGTCCGGCGGGCTGGGGCTCGGGCTGTACATCGTGCAGCAGTTCGTGGTGGCGCACGGCGGCACGGTCGAGGGCCGCTCGGCGCCGGGCGAGGGCACCTGCTTCAGCTTCTCGATCCCGCGCGGCGCCGCCGCGTCGTGAGCCGGGCCTTCATCGGTGCTTAATCGCTGCATCGCAGCATCGCCCGTCCCACGAGAGTCCCGATGACCGCCTCCGCTCCCGCCGTCCTTCCCGTTTCCGATGCGCCCGCGCCGCGGGCCTCGCTGTGGCGGCTCGCCTGGCGCCAGATGCTGCGCGACTTCCGCGCCGGCGAACTGCGCCTGCTCATCGTCGCGGTGACGCTGGCCGTCGCCGCGCTCACGGCGGTGGGCTTCTTCGCCGACCGGCTCAACGGCGGCCTCGCGCGCGACGCGGCCCAACTGCTCGGCGGGGATGCCATCGTCGCGAGCGACCAGCCCGCGCCGGAGGAGTTCGCGGCCAGGGCGCGCGCGCTCGGCCTGGCGGTGGCCACCACCGCCACCTTTCCGAGCATGGGCCGCGCGCCCGACGAGAAGGGCGGCGCCTCGCGCCTGGTGGGCGTCAAGGCCGTGACGGCGAACTACCCGCTGCGCGGCGAGGTGCGCGTGAGTGGCGGCCCCGACAGTCCCGATGGCGGGGCCGTCGCGGCGCGCGCGCCCGAGCCGGGCACGGCGTGGGTGGACCGGGCGCTGCTGGACGCGCTGGCGCTGCAGGTCGGCGACGAACTGCTGCTCGGCGACGCCGGCCTGCGCATCGCGCGGATGATCGTCGTCGAGCCCGACCGCGGCACCGGCTTCACCAGCTTCGCCCCGCGCGTGCTGCTCAATGCGGCCGACCTGCCGGCCACGGGGCTCATCCAGCCCGCGAGCCGCGTGAGCTACCGGCTGGCGGTGGCGGCGCCCGAGGCGGGCGGCGCGGCGGTGAAACGCTTCGTCGACTGGGCCGAGTCGCACATCGCCGAGAAGAACCTGCGCGGCATGCGCATCGAATCGCTCGAATCGGGCCGGCCCGAGATGCGCCAGACGCTGGACCGCGCCGAGAAGTTCCTCAACCTCGTGGCGCTGCTGGCCGCGCTGCTGGCGGCGGTGGCCGTGGGCATCGCCTCGCGCGACTTCGCCGAGCGCCACCTCGACGACTGCGCGCTGCTGCGCGTGCTCGGCCAGTCGCAGCGCAGCATCGCCACGCAGTACCTGATCGAGTTCGCCTGGCTCGGCGCCGTCGCCAGCATCGCCGGCGTGGCGATCGGCTATGCGGTGCACCACGTGTTCGTGTGGCTGCTGTCCGACCTGGTGGGCGCGGTGCTGCCGGCGGCCTCGGGGTGGCCGGCGCTGTTCGGCGTGGGCGTGAGCCTCACGCTGCTGATGGGCTTCGGCCTGCCGCCGGTGCTGCAGCTCGCGCGCGTGCCGCCGCTGCGGGTGATCCGCCGCGACGTGGGGGCGCTCGCGCCGGCGTCGGCGGCGGTGCTGGCCGCCGGCGCGCTCGGCTTCGCGGCGCTGCTGGTGGCGGTGGCCTCGGACCTGCGGCTCGGGCTCATCGCCGTGGGCGGCTTCGCCGGCGCGGTGGCGCTGTTCGCGCTGCTGAGCTGGGTGGCGGTGCAGGTGCTGCGCCGCGCCGTGCCCGAGGCGCGCGCGCCGCGCTGGCTGGTGCTGGCCACGCGGCAGATCGCCGCGCGCCCGGCCTTCGCGGTGCTGCAGGTCTCGGCGCTCAGCGTGGGCCTGCTGGCATTGGTGCTGCTGGTGCTGCTGCGCACCGACCTCATCAGCAGCTGGCGCCAGGCCACGCCGCCGGACGCGCCGAACCGATTCGTCATCAACGTGCAGCCCGATCAGGCCGACGCCTTCCGCCAGCGGCTGCACGACGCCGGCGTGTCGCGCTACGACTGGTACCCGATGATCCGCGGCCGGCTGGTCGCCATCAACGGCCGGCCGGTCCATGCCGACGACTACGCCGACGACCGCGCGCAGCGCCTGGTCGAGCGCGAGTTCAACCTGAGCCATGCGGCCGGGATGCCCGGGCACAACGTCGTCACCGCCGGGCGCTGGGTGGCCGACGAGCCGGGCGGCCTGAGCGTGGAGGAGGGCCTGGCGCAGACGCTCGGCCTCGCGCTCGGCGACACCCTGCGCTTCGACATGGGCGGGCAGCCGAGCGAAGGGCGCATCACCAGCCTGCGCAAGGTCGACTGGAGCTCGATGCGCGTCAACTTCTTCGTGATGTTCACGACGGCGCGGATGGAGGCCCACGTGCCGGTGAGCTACATCGCGGCGTTCCGCGCGCCGCCGGCCGCGGCCGGCCAGCCGAGCTTCGACAGCGTGCTCAGCCGCGAATTCCCGAACATCACCAACATCGACGTGTCGGCCTCCATCGGCGAGATCCAGCAGGTGCTGGACCAGGTGATCCGCGCGGTGGAGTTCCTCTTCGGCTTCACCCTCGCCACCGGCCTGGTGGTGCTGTTCGCCGCGGTGAGCGCCACCCGCGAATCGCGCGCGCGCGAGTTCGCGGTGATGCGCGCCCTGGGCGCGAGCGCGCGGCTGCTGGCGCAGGTGCAGCGGGCCGAGCTGCTGGGCGTGGGCGCGCTGGCGGGCCTGCTCGCGTCGCTGGCGGCCATCGCCGTCGGCTGGGGGCTGGCGCGCTACGCCTTCGCCTTCAGCTGGAACCCCTCGCCGGCGGTGCCGCTGGCCGGCGCCGCCGCCGGCGCGCTGCTCGCGCTCGCGGCGGGCTGGTGGGGCCTGCGCGAAGTGCTGCGCCGGCCGGTGGTCGACACCCTGCGCCAGGCGGCGCAGTAGCCGCGCCGCGCCGGGAACCGCCGGCGCCACCCGTTCGGACTTGGACCTCTCGCGCATGCCGGCGCTCGGCGTGCGGCATCGGGCATGCTGGACTATTGTTGGGAATCGTAATTAGAATGATTCTCATTTAGACAGCAAGTCGGCGCAGCCGGCCGCGGCATGCCCTCGGGCCACGGCCGCGCAGCCATTGCCGATGCCGCCGCCTCTGCCTGCATCACCACCCCCCGAGGAGCCCCATGTCCCGCCTGTCCCGCGGCTTTCGCCCGCGCCTTGCCCCGTCTCCGCTCGCCCGCGCCGCGCGCCTGGCCGCGCTGTGCGCCGCCGCCGCGCTGAGCGCGCCGCTCGCCGTTCCTGCGGCCCATGCCCAGGCGGCCGCCGCGGCGACGCGCGCCTACGCCATCGCGCCCGGGCCGCTGGCCCAGGTGCTGGCCCAGTACGCCGCGCAGGCGGGCGTGACGCTCGCGGTCGACGCCGCGCCGCTCGGCGCCCTGCGCTCCGGCGGCCTGCAGGGCGAGTACACCGTCGAGGCGGGCTTCGCCCGGCTGCTCGACGGCTCCGGCCTGCGCGCGGTGCGCGACGCCGGCGGCGGCTATGCGCTGCAGGGCACGGCCCGGTCCGGCGTGGCCACGCTGCCCAGCATCAAGGTGAGCGCCGCGGCCACGGCCAACCCGACGACCGAAGGGGTGCGCTCCTTCGCCGCGCCGAGCGTGTCGCTGTTCAAGGGCGTGCAGTCGGTGCGCGGCATTCCGCAGCCGGTGACCGTGATGACGCGCGAGCTGCTCGACGAACGCGCGCTGCCCGACCTGCACGAGGTGCTGAACAACACGCCGGGCGTGACCGTCGACTACACCGACAGCGAGCGCGTGAACTACTTCGCCCGCGGCCACCAGATCGACTCGCTGCAGATCGACGGGCTGAGCATGAACCACAGCGGCTCGATCTTCGTGCAGCCCGACACCGCGGTGCTCGACCGCATCGAGGTCCTGCGCGGCGCCGCGGGCATGCTGCGCGGCTCGGGCAACCCCTCGGCCACCGTCAACCTGGTGCGCAAGCGGCCGACGGCCGACTTCCGCGGCTCGGCGGCGCTGACCCTCGGCTCGTGGGACCGGCGCCGGCTCGAGGGCGACGTCTCGGGGCCGCTCAACGCGGCCGGCACGCTGCGCGGGCGCGTGGTGGCGGTGGTCGACGACAAGGCGTTCTTCCAGAAGTCGCGCACCGAGGACCGCAAGGTGCTCTACGGCGTGGTGGAGGCCGACATCGGTCCGCGCACCACCGTCACCGCCAGCCTGCAGCACACCGACCTGAACGCCACCGGCGCCTGGGGCAACCTGCCGTCCAACCTCGACGGCACGCCGCTGGGCCTGCCGCGCGACACCTACCTCGGCGCCGACTGGAACCGCTGGAACCGCTACAACCAGCAGGCCTTCGCGGAACTGCTGCACCGCTTCGACAACGACTGGAGCGTCAAGCTCAGCGCCGCGCACACGCGCCTGCGCATGAAGTCCACCGCCGACGGCGGCTTCAAGCAGTCGTACTTCACGCGGGCCAGCACCACCGACCCGTACCTCTTCGACGTCAGCACCTCCATCTACAGCGGCGACGCGAGCGACCAGAACGCCGTGGCCCTCGTCGCCAGCGGCCCGTTCGAGCTGCTCGGCCGCAGGCACGAGCTGACGGTCGGGGCGGAGACCCAGCGCGTCTCGACCATCGGCACCAAGGGCTTCTTCAACGTGAGCCCGATCACGGGCGTGGACATCCGCACCTGGGACCCGTACACCAGCTACCCGGAGCCCTTCGCCTCGCCGACCAACGGCACGGCCTATGCCGCCGGCCCGGGCGTCGTCGGCCAGAAGGGCGTGTACGCGACCTCGCGGCTGTCGGTCACCGACCCGCTCAGCGTGCTGCTCGGCGCGCGCCTGAGCTGGTGGAAGACCGACGCCTACGCCATCGACCGGGAGCTGACGCCGTACCTCGGCCTCGTGTACGACGTGTCGGACACGTTCAGCGTCTACGCCAGCTACACCGACGTCTTCACGCCGCAGAACGTGAAGGGCGCCGACGACCGCATCCTCGACCCCATCCGCGGCAAGGACTACGAGGCCGGCGTGAAGGGCGAGTTCTTCGGCGGGCGGCTCAACGCCTCGTTCTCGCTGTTCCGCATCGACAACGTCGGCAAGGCGGTGGAGGACACGAGCAGCCCGTCGCCGTGCCCCAACGCGCCCACCGTGGCCGCCCATTGCCGCATCGCCGGCGGCAAGACGCGCAGCCAGGGCTGGGAAACCGAGCTCGCGGGCGAGGTGATGCCCGGCTGGCACGTCATGGGCGGCTACACCAACACCCGCACGCGCTACATCCGCGACAGCAACGCCGGCAACGTCGGCCTGCCGCTGCGCAGCAACGACCCGCGCCACCTGCTGCGCCTGTTCACCACCTACGAGCTCGGCGGCGCGCTGCAGGGCTGGACGGTGGGCGGCGGCGCGCAGGTGCAGAGCGACTCGTACGTCACCGCGGGCGGCCTGACCGTGCGCCACGGCGGCTACGCCATCTACAACGCGATGCTGGGCTACCGCTTCAACGACGCCTGGTCGGTGCAGCTGAACGTGAACAACCTGTCCGACAAGGTCTACTACAAGAAGTACACGACGACCGGCATCAGCAACTACTACGGTGATCCGCGCAACGCCCTCTTGACGCTGCGCGCGCGCTTCTGAGGACGGGCCGCCATGACACTCCGACACCTTCTCGGCATGCTGTCGCTGCTGGCGCTCGCCCCGGCGCAGGCGCACCAGATCTGGGTCGAGCAGCCGCCTGGCCAGAACGCCGTGATCCGCTTCGGCGAGTTCGGCGAGAACCTGCGCGAGACCTCGCCCGGCCTGCTCGACCGCTTCGGCCGGCCCACGGCCACGCTGCTGTCGCCGGCGGGCGAGCGCGAGGCCGGCGGCAGCAAGACCGCCACCGGCTTCGCCCTGCCGTTCGGGGCGGGGGCGGGCGAGTCCATCGTCGCCGAGGACGCGGCCTACCCGCTGAACACCTACAAGCGCGGCGACACGCCCGTGACGAGCTGGTACCGCCCCGCGGCGCGGCTGGTCACCGGCGCCGCGGCCCAGCCGCCGCGGCTGGTGCTGGACATCGTGCCCACTGGCGCCGCGGGCGAGTTCCGGGTCACGCTGAAGGGCCAGCCGCTGCCCAAGGCCAAGGTGCAGGCGGTGGTGCAGTCCGGCTGGGTGAAGCAGGCCGTCACCGACGCGCAGGGCCTGGTGCGCTTCGACCAGCCCTGGCAGGGCCAGTACGTGATCGAGGTCGGCCACGCGGACCGCACGCCGGGCGAGCGCCCGGGCGAGGGCGGGCCGCAGGCCTACGACGTCGTCCACTACGTGACCACGCTGACGGTCGTGAAGCCGGACGGCCTGCCGCCGGTTCCCGCCGGTGCCGCCGCCACGCCCAACAGGTAGGCCGCGCGCGATGAAGGGGATGCCTCTCGCGGCGCCGCTGCTGGCCTGGGCGCCGCTGGCCTCGCGCGTCGTGGCCGCGGTGCTGGGCGGGTATGCGCTGGCGGCGCTCACCAGCGTGGCGGCGGCGGCGCTGCCGGTGGACCGGGTGCAGGCCGTGCTGGCCGGCATGCTGGCCAGCTTCCTCGTCTACACGGGCGCCGTGATCTGGGTGTTCGCCGTGCGCAGCGCGCGGCGCGCCTGGGCCGGGCTGCTGGTGGCGGCGCTGGTGCTGCTGCCGGGCGCCGCGTGGGTGTGGCAGGGCGGGGCCGCCGGATGACGCCGAAGCCCAGGCCCATGGCCAAGCCCCGGGGCATCCGCCAGACGATGTCCGACCTGCACATCTGGACCGGCCTGCTCGTCGGCTGGCTGCTCTACGCCATGTTCCTCACCGGCACGGTGAGCTACTTCAAGGAGGAGCTGTCGCAGTGGATGCGGCCCGAGCTGCCGCACCAGGCCCAGGTGCCCGACGCGGCGCAGGTCGCCGCGCGGGTGGCGGCCACGCTGGCCACGCTGGCGCCCGGCAGCCCGCAGTGGAGCATCGGCCTGCCCGACGGCCGCACCCCCACGGCCAGCGCCTTCTGGCGCAAGCCGGCGGCGGAGGGCCGCCGCGGCTTCGGCAACGCCACCTTCAGCCCGGCCACCGGCGAGAAGCTGGCCGCGCGCGAGACCCGCGGCGGTGAGTTCTTCTACCGCTTCCACTTCCAGTTCCACTACATGTCGGTGCTGTGGGGGCGCTGGCTCGCCGGCCTGTGCGCGATGTTCATGCTGGTGAGCATCGTGAGCGGCATCATCACCCACAAGAAGATCTTCACGGACTTCTTCACCTTCCGCTGGGGCAAGGGCCAGCGCTCGTGGCTCGATGCGCATGCGGCGCTGTCGGTGCTCGGGCTGCCGTTCCACCTGATGATCACCTACACCGGGCTCGTGACGCTGATGTTCATGTACGTGCCCTGGGGAGAGCAGGCGGCGTTCCAGACGCCGGCCGAGCACCAGGCGCTGCGCGCCGAGACCAGCAGCTTCGTGCCGCCGGGCCCGGCGGCCGGCATTCCCGCCGCGCTCGCCCCCGTGGACGGCATGGTGCGCCAGGCCCAGGCGCGCTGGGGCCGCGACAACGTCAACCGCGTGACCCTCTACCACCCCGGCGACGCCGCCGCGCGCGTGATCGTGGTGCGCGGCGACGAGGGGCGCGCGTCGGTCAGCCCGCAGTACCTGCTGTTCGACGGCACGACGGGGCAGCTGCTGGACGCGAAGGAGCGCGTCGGCGCCGCCGGCGAGACCCGCGGCGTGCTCTATGCGCTGCATCTCGGGCGCTTCGCCGACGGCGCCACGCGCTGGCTCTACTTCCTGGTGAGCCTGGCCGGCACGGCGATGGTGGGCACGGGGCTGGTGCTGTGGACCGTCAAGCGCCGCGCGAAGCTGCCCGACCCCGACCGGCCGTACTTCGGCTTCCGGGTGGTGGAGCGGCTGAACATCGCGGGCATCGCCGGCCTGTCGATCGCCATGGCGGCCTTCCTGTGGGCGAACCGACTGCTGCCGGGCGGCATGGCCCAGCGCGGCGAGTGGGAGATCCACCTGTTCTTCATCGCCTGGGGCGCGGCCGCGGTGCACGCGCTCGCCCGGCCGGCCAGGCGGGCCTGGGTCGAGCAGTGGTGGGCCGGGGCCGGGCTGCTGGCGCTGCTGCCGCTGCTCAACGCCGCGACCACCGGCCGCGGCCTCTTCACCAGCCTGGCCGCCGGCGACTGGGTGTTCGCCGGCATGGACCTGACGCTGCTCGCGCTGGCCGGCGTGCACGCGCTGCTGGCCGTGCGCACGGCCCGGCACCGGCCGCGGGCGCGGCGGGCACCGGGCCGCGCCGCGGCCGGAGAGGCGCCGCACCCGCGCGCGGACGTGGCGGGGGAGGGCGCATGAGCCACCATCTCGTGGTGCTCCTGCTGTGCGTGGAAGGGTTCGGCGCCCTGGCGCTGGCGATGGAGCGGCACCAGCACGAGGTCTTCGGGCGCACCCTCGCGGCGCCGGCGACGCGGGCCTGGCGGGGCGCGGGCTGGCTGCTGCTCGGCGCGGCGCTGGCCCTGGCGGTGCACAACCAGGGCTGGGGCCTGGGGCTCGTCAGCTACAGCGGCCACACCAGCCTGGGGGCGGGCCTCGTCTTCGGGCTGCTGGTGCTGCGCGGGCGCGCCTCGCGCTGACGCGGGCCCGGGGCGCGGTCAGCCCGCGGCCGCCACGGCCTGGGCGCGCGCGTTCGGGTCGGCCACGGTGCGCGCGGCGTCGGCGTGGGCGATCATGTCGCGCGTTTCCTTCGCCGACAGCTTGAACACCGACACCGCCTGCGTCAGCCGCGTCACCTGACCGGTCACGCTCTGCGCCGCGGCGGCGCTCTGCTCGACCATCGCCGCGTTCTGCTGCGTCATCTGGTCGAGCTGCGCGACGGCCTGGTTCACCTGCGCGATGCCGGCGGACTGTTCGCCCGTCGCGCCCGCGATCTGCGCCACGAGCTCCGTCACGCGGCGGATCTGCGAGACGATGCCGTCCATCGACTGCCCCGCTTCCTGCACGAGCCGCGCGCCGCTCTCCACGGTGTCCACGCTCACGCCGATCAGCCCCTTGATCTCCTTGGCCGACTGCGCGCTGCGCTGCGCGAGGCTGCGCACCTCGGCCGCCACGACCGCGAAGCCGCGGCCCTGCTCGCCGGCGCGCGCCGCCTCCACCGCAGCATTGAGCGCGAGGATGTTGGTCTGGAAGGCGATGGCGTCGATCACGCCCACGATGTCGGCGATCTTGCGGCTCGCGCCGGTGATGTCGTCCATCGTCGACACCACCCGGGCGACGAGCTCGCCGCCCTGCGTGGCCGCCGTGCTGGTCTCGCGCGCCAGCTCGTGCGCCTGGCGCGCGGAATCGGCGCTCTGGCGCACGGTGCTCGCCAGCTCCTCGATCGAGGCGGCCGTCTGCTGCAGGCTGCTGGCCTGCGTCTCGGTGCGCACCGACAGGTCGCTGTTGCCGGCGGCGATGTCGCCGGTGGAGGCGTGCACCGTGCCCACGCCGTCGCGCACGTCGATCACCGTGGCGCGCATGTTCATGTTCATCTGCGTCACGGCGCGCAGCAGCGCGCCGAACTCGTCCTCGCGCGGCGCCACGCGGCTCAGCCGCAGGTCGCCCGCGGCGAGGCGGTTGGCGAACTGGGTGGCCTGGCGCAGCGGCAGCAGGATGGACCGCGCGAGCCACAGGCCGAGCACGGCGCTCGCGCCCACGGTGCCGGCGATCATGGCCCAGGGGGCCAGTGCCCACGGGTCGGGGGCCGAGCCGAGCGCCGCGGCGGCGGCCGCGAGGTTCAGCGCGCCGAGCGCGGCGGCGATGCGCCCGCGCACGCCGGGGTGCACCAGGTCGCGCAGCCGGCCGCGCAGGCCGGCGGGCAGCACCTGGCCGTTGCGCAGGCGCAGGTGGCGGGCCTGCTTCTCCCGGAAGAGTTTGTAGGCCGGCTCGACCGCCGCCACTTCCTCGGCCGAGCACTTGCTGTGCACCAGCAGGCCGCCGGCGTAGACGCCGTCGTGGCGCAGCGCGGTGATGTTCAGGCGCAGCCAGTACCAGTCGCCGTTCTTGCGCTGGTTCTTGATGATGCCGGTCCACGGCGAACCGCCGGCGATCGTCGTGTGCATGTCCTGCGACACCGCCGGGGGCACGTCGCCGTGCATCATCTTCGAGGCGTTGGAGCCCTTCAGCTCCTCCCAGGTGTAGCCGCTCGCGGTCAGGTAGGCGGGGTTCGCGTAGACGAAGCGGCCGACCTTGTCGAGAACGATGACGAGGAGCTCGTCGTCGCCGATCCGGTATTCGCTGGCGGTGGTGGATGTGGTGCTCATGGCGGTTCCTTCTCCACGGCGGCGCGCCGGTCTGGCGCCGGGCCGCGCCTGTGCCGTCCCTGTGTCGTCGTCTCAGTGCACCGGATCGGCGATCAGCCCCATGTCTGCGCTGGACATGAGGGCCTCGATGTCCATGAGGATGAGCATGCGGTCCTGGATGGAGCCGATGCCGGTGATGAAGGAGGTGTCGACGGCGGAGTTCATCTCCGGGGCGGGCTTGATGGTTCCGGCGGCGAGCTCGAGGACGTCGGAGACGGAGTCGACGACGGCGCCGACGACGCGGCCCTTGACGTTGAGGACGATGACGACGGTGAAGTCGTTGTAGTCGGCGGACTCGCAGGCGAGCTTCAGGCGCAGGTCGACGATGGGGACGATCACGCCGCGCAGGTTGACCACGCCCTTGACGAAGGCGGGGGCGTTGGCGATGCGGGTGGGCTGCTCGTAGGAGCGGATTTCCTGGACCTTGAGGATGTCGATGCCGTATTCCTCGGCGCCCAGGCGGAAGGTCAGGAACTCGCCGCCGGCCTGGGCCTGCGCCTTGGCGGCGACGTGCGCCTGTTCGCGTGCGCTCTCGTGGCGTGCCACCTGGGTGCCTTCGTGGATCATGTCCATGGTCTGCCTCTCAATCGTTCGGTTGCGTGCTTCGGGTGCGGTGGGCGCTCAGAACGTTTCCCAGTCGTCGTCTGCGGCGGCGGCCGTGGCGCGGGGAGCGGGCGCCGGCGTCTGGGCCGGTGCCGGCGCCGCGGCCTTGGGCGCGGCGGCAGCCGCCGGGGCGGGCTTGGCCGGCGCGGGCTTCGCCGCGGCGACCGGCGCCGCCGGTGCGGCGGCAGGGGCCGCGGCCTGGGCCGGCGCGGACGGCGCCGCCTGCACGGCATGGGCATCGATCTTGAAGCCGCTCACCACGCGGGCGAGGCGCATGGCCTGGTCCTTCAGGCTCTCGGCGGCGGCGGCGGATTCCTCCACCAGCGCGGCGTTCTGCTGCGTCATCTGGTCGAGCTGCACCACGGCGGTGTTGACCTGCCCGATGCCGTCGCTCTGCTCGGTGGCCGCGGCGGTGATCTCGCCGATGATGTCGGTCACGCGCTGCACGCTGCCCACGATCTCGGTCATCGTCTTGCCGGCGTCGGCCACCAGCTTGGCGCCGCCTTCGACCTTCTCGACGCTGGCGCCGATCAGGCCCTTGATCTCCTTGGCGGCCTGGGCGCTGCGCTGGGCGAGGCTGCGCACCTCGCTGGCGACGACCGCGAAGCCGCGGCCCTGCTCGCCGGCACGGGCGGCTTCCACCGCGGCGTTCAGCGCCAGGATGTTGGTCTGGAAGGCGATGCCGTCGATGACGCCGATGATGTCGGCGATCTTCTTGGAGCTGGCGTTGATGTCGTCCATGGTGGCCACGACCTGGGAGACGACCTCGCCGCCGCGTGCGGCGACGGCCGCGGCGCTGGAGGCGAGCTGGTTGGCCTGGCGGGCGGAGTCGGCGCTGTTCTTGACGGTGGCCGAGAGCTCCTCCATGGAGGAGGCGGTCTGCTGCAGGTTGCTGGCCTGGTGCTCGGTGCGCGACGAGAGATCCTGCGTGCCGCTCGCGATCTGCGTGCTGGCGGTGCCGATGCTGTCGGTCGAGCTGCGCACCTGGCCCACCATCTGGCGCAGCGAGGCCTGCATGGCCTGCAGCGAGCGCACCAGCTGGCCGGCCTCGTCGTTGCCGCGGGCGTCGATCTTGTGCTCGGTCAGGTCGCCGCCGGCGATGGCCTTGGCCAGCGACTCGGCTTCGCTGATCGGGCGGCAGATCGACAGCATGTTGAGCACGGTCGACGGGGCGATGAACACCAGGGCCACGCCCACGGCGCCGGCCAGCAGCGCCATCACCAGCATGCCCACGGCGCGCAGGTTCTCGCCGGCGTCGGTGGCGCTCTTCTCCAGGTCGAGCGCCAGCATCTCGATCGACTCGTGGGCGCCGTTGTACTCGCCCTGCACCCGCGTCATGAAGATCGAGGCGCCGGTGGGCGAATCGAAGCCCTCGTCGATCATGGTCTTGGCCACGCTTTCGAAGCGCGTGCGGTAGCGCTCCAGGCGCGACATCGCTTCCTTGACGCGCTCCTGCTGCTCGACCACCGGCAGCGCGTCGGCCAGCTTGCGCGCCGCCGCGAGCACCTCGTCGAAGGTCGTGCCCCAGGACGCGACCGCCTGCTTCACCGCCTCGGGCTTGCCGTACTGGATGATCATGTCCTTCTCGAACATGCGCAGCCGGGCCATCGCCATGCGCAGATCCATGATCTGCTTCATCGAGGCCAGCTGGCCGTCGATGACCGACTGGCTGGTCTGCTGCGCGTACATCTGCCCGGTCAGGCCGACGCCGCCGACGGCGAGCAGCGCCACGGCGACGATGCCCACGGCCGCCAGCATGCGGGTCCGGATGGTGAATCTGCGGAGTAGAAGAATGAAGTTCATGGGTGCTGTCGCTCGAAAGATTCGTTGGGTCCGCGCCGGGGGCGGCGTGGAAGGGCCGGATCTGCGGACGGACCGGCTGGGCCGCCGTCTCCAGGTTTATCGGCCGGCGCCGGGGAAGCTGTAGCCGGCGCTGCGACGATTTTGTGAGCCCGTTCCCGGCCGGTTGCGTCGAGAAGAGGGCGCACGCCGGCGCAGTTCGCCGGTTCAGCGGCCCTAGGCGCCGACCAGCCCCATGTCTGCGCTGGACATGAGGGCCTCGATGTCCATGAGGATGAGCATGCGGTCCTGGATGGAGCCGATGCCGGTGATGAAGGAGGTGTCGACGGCGGAGTTCATCTCCGGGGCGGGCTTGATGGTTCCGGCGGCGAGCTCGAGGACGTCGGAGACGGAGTCGACGACGGCGCCGACGACGCGGCCCTTGACGTTGAGGACGATGACGACGGTGAAGTCGTTGTAGTCGGCGGACTCGCAGGCGAGCTTCAGGCGCAGGTCGACGATGGGGACGATCACGCCGCGCAGGTTGACCACGCCCTTGACGAAGGCGGGGGCGTTGGCGATGCGGGTGGGCTGCTCGTAGGAGCGGATTTCCTGGACCTTGAGGATGTCGATGCCGTATTCCTCGGCGCCCAGGCGGAAGGTCAGGAATTCGCCGCCGGCCCCCGGGGCCTCGGCCGGCGTGGCTGCGCGGGCGGCCCGTTGGCGCTGGGATTCGTGCGGGGCCACCCGGGTGGCTTCCTGGGTCATTTCCATGTTCCGGCTCTCGATCTTGAAACGGGCTTCACGCCCTTCTGGCGGGGATATCGGCCGGCCGCGCGCGAACTGAAACTGAAATGGGCCTACGCTGCCACGCGGAAGCGCCCGACCACCTCGGCCAGCCGGCTCGCTTGGTCCTTCAGGCTCTCGGCGGCGGCGGCGGATTCCTCCACCAGCGCGGCGTTCTGCTGGGTCATCTGGTCGAGCTGCACCACGGCGGTGTTCACCTGCCCGATGCCGTCGCTCTGCTCGAGCGAGGCGGCGGTGATCTCGCCGATGATGTCGGTCACGCGCTGCACGGAGCTGACGATCTCGGTCATGGTCTGGCCGGCGTCGGCCACCAGCCGGGCGCCGCCCTCGACCTTGTCGACGCTCGCGCCGATCAGGCCCTTGATCTCCTTGGCGGCCTGGGCGCTGCGCTGGGCGAGGCTGCGCACCTCGCTGGCGACGACCGCGAAGCCGCGGCCCTGCTCGCCGGCACGGGCGGCTTCCACCGCGGCGTTCAGCGCCAGGATGTTGGTCTGGAAGGCGATGCCGTCGATGACGCCGATGATGTCGGCGATCTTCTTGGAGCTGGCGTTGATGTCGTCCATGGTGGCCACGACCTGGGAGACGACCTCGCCGCCGCGTGCGGCGACGGCCGCGGCGCTGGAGGCGAGCTGGTTGGCCTGGCGGGCGGAGTCGGCGCTGTTCTTGACGGTGGCCGAGAGTTCTTCCATGGAGGAAGCGGTCTGCTGCAGGTTGCTGGCCTGGTGCTCGGTGCGCGAGGACAGGTCCTGCGTGCCGCCGGCGATCTGCGTGCTGGCCGTGCCGATGCTGTCGGTCGAGGCGCGCACCTGGCCCACCAGCGCGGCGAGCGATTCGTTCATGTGGCCGAGCGAGCGGATCAGCGCGCCGAACTCGTCGTGCCGGTCGGTGTGGATGCGCTGCGTCAGGTCGCCGCTGGCGATGGCCCCCGCCAGCGCCACCGATTGCCGCAGCGGCGCGCGGATGGTGCGCACCAGCGTGGCCGCGATCCCCATGCCGAGCGCCAGCACCACTGCGCCGGCGATGCCCGCGAACAGCTGGGTCTGCGACTGGGCGGCGGCCGCGTCGGCCTGCGCCCGGCGGTTCTTCTCGAGCTGCAGCTTGGCGAACTGGTCGATGCTGCCGAGGTAGGCCTGGGTGGCCGCGCGGTATTCGTTCTTCACCGCCGAGGCGATGCCCGAGTAGTCGCCCGCCGCGCGGCGCTCGCCGGCCAGCTTGGCGGCGGCGAGCACGGCCTGGCCCAGGGCCTGCGTCTGCTTCAGCTGCGCCTGGTCTTCCGGCGTGGTGGCGAGCTGGGCCACTTCCGCATGCAGCTTGCCGATGTCCTTGCTGTCGTTGGCGAGATGGTCCTTGAACAGGTCCTCGACCACCGGGTCGCTGCTGATGATGGCGGCCATGCTGCGCACGACGGCCGTCTCGGTCATCCCCATCCACCGCGTCGACATCACCATCAGCCGGGCCGTGGCGACGAGTTCCGCCTCGGCCCGCTTCTGCACCAGGGTGGCCTGGTAGAGCGTGATGCTGCCGATCGCGAACATCGTGGCCAGCAGCAGGATGAAGGCCGCCCACAGCTTGTGGGAAATGCTCAGGTTCTTCATCAGGTTCTTCAGTTTCACGGGAGTCCGCCTGTCCGAGGGAAGGGATGGGAAAGCCTCGCGGCCCGTCAGGCCTGCTGGAGGCGGAAGCTGCTGACCACGCTCGCCAGGCGCGCGGCCTGGTCCTTCAGGCTCTCGGCGGCGGCGGCGGACTCTTCCACCAGCGCGGCGTTCTGCTGGGTCATCTGGTCGAGCTGCACGACGGCGGTGTTCACCTGCCCGATGCCGTCGCTCTGCTCGAGCGAGGCGGCGGTGATCTCGCCGATGATGTCGGTCACGCGCTGCACGGAGCTGACGATCTCGGTCATGGTCTGGCCGGCGTCGGCCACCAGCCGGGCGCCGCCCTCGACCTTGTCGACGCTCGCGCCGATCAGGCCCTTGATCTCCTTGGCGGCCTGGGCGCTGCGCTGGGCGAGGCTGCGCACCTCGCTGGCGACGACCGCGAAGCCGCGGCCCTGCTCGCCGGCACGGGCGGCTTCCACCGCGGCGTTCAGCGCCAGGATGTTGGTCTGGAAGGCGATGCCGTCGATGACGCCGATGATGTCGGCGATCTTCTTGGAGCTGGCGTTGATGTCGTCCATGGTGGCCACGACCTGGGAGACGACCTCGCCGCCGCGTGCGGCGACGGCCGCGGCGCTGGAGGCGAGCTGGTTGGCCTGGCGGGCGGAGTCGGCGCTGTTCTTGACGGTGGCCGAGAGTTCTTCCATGGAGGAAGCGGTCTGCTGCAGGTTGCTGGCCTGGTGCTCGGTGCGCGAGGACAGGTCCTGCGTGCCGCCGGCGATCTGCGTGCTGGCCGTGCCGATGCTGTCGGTCGAGCTGCGCAGCTCGCCCACCATGCGCCGCAGCGAGACCTGCATGGCCTGGATGCTCGCCATCAGGCTCTGGGCGGCGGCGTTGCGAAGGTCCAGGTCGTGCCGCAGGTCGCCGTCGGCCACGCGCTGCAGCGCCTCGCGCGCCTGCGCCGGCTCGCCGCCGAGCTCGCGGCGCAGCGTGCGGCGGATCACCAGGCTCAGGCCGCCGCTGGCGGCCACGGCCAGCGCGGCCAGCACGCCGGCGAGCAGCATCGCCGCGGCGGCGCTCGCTTCGGCCCGCGCCAGGCCCTGCGCCGCGCGTTCGCCGGCCGCCTGCGTCTGCTCCATCAGCAGCGCGCGCGCCGCGCTCCACGACGGCGTCTCTTCGTTGACGATGGTGAGGATCACTTCCCCCGGGCTGTCGCGCAGCAGCGTGACGATCTTGTCGTGGATGGTGCTGTGCTTCGCCAGCAGCTCGGCGATCTGCCGCACGGGCGCCTCGAACGCGGTGCCGGCGGCCAGGCGGACGCCGCCTTCGAGCGCGGCCTTCAGGCCTTGCTGCGACGCGTCCAGCATCTCGCGCTGTTCCTTGCTCGAAGGGTCGAGCGCCAGGTCGCGCACCGCCTGGTTGGCGCGCAGCGCCTGCGCATGGATGTCGTGCAGCTGCGTGGCGATGGCCTGCTCCTGCGCGGCCAGCTGACGGAAATCGCGCTGCGTGCTCCACAGGCCCCAGCCGGTGGCCGCGAGCGCGGCGATGAACAGCAGCGCCGGCAGCGCGAAACACAGCAGCACCTGCCTGGAGAACGACATCTTGCGGTTCATGAAAACTCCCTGTGCGTATCGCGTGCGGATCCGGGCGGTGTCAGCCGCGCGCCGCGGGTTCGAGGTTGAAGCTGCTGACGAGGCCGGCGAGCCTGCCCGCCTGGTCCTTCAGGCTCATGGCGGCGGCGGCGCTCTGCTCGACGAGCGCGGCGTTCTGCTGCGTCATCTGGTCGAGCTGCACCACGGCGCTGTTGACCTGGCCGATGCCGTCGCTCTGCTCGTCGGCGGCGGCGGTGATCTCGCCGATGATGTCCGTCACGCGCTGCACGCTCGCCACGATCTCGTTCATGGTGCGGCCGGCGTCGGCCACGAGCTTGGAGCCGTCCTCGACCTTCTCGACGCTGGCGCCGATCAGGCCCTTGATCTCCTTGGCCGCCTCGGCCGAGCGCTGCGCGAGGCTGCGCACCTCGCCCGCCACCACGGCGAAGCCGCGGCCCTGCTCGCCGGCGCGGGCGGCTTCCACCGCGGCGTTGAGCGCGAGGATGTTGGTCTGGAAGGCGATGCCGTCGATGACGCCGACGATGTCGGCGATCTTCCCGGCGCTCGCGTTGATGTCTTCCATCGTCGCCACCACCTGCGAGACCACCTCGCCGCCGCGCGCGGCCACCTCGGCGGCGCTGGAGGCGAGCTGGTTCGCCTGCCGCGCGGAGTCGGCGCTCTGGCGGACGGTGCCCGTCAGCTGCTCCATCGACGCGGCGGCCTGCTGCAGGTTGGACGCGGTGTGCTCGGTGCGCGACGAGAGGTCCTGGTTGCCGCTGGCGATCTCGCCGCTCGCGCTGTTGATGCCCTCCGTGGTGGCGCGCACCTGGCCCACCATGTGCCGCAGCGACCGCTGCATCGTGCCCAGGGCGCGCAGCAGGTTGCCCAGCTCGTCGCGGCGGTCGCTGTCGACGCTGCGCGACAGGTCGTTGCGGGCGATCACCTCGGCCACGCGCACGGCCTCCTGCACCGGGCGAGTCACCGAGCGGGTGATGAGCCAGGCCATGGCGCCGCCGATCCCGAGGCTGGCGGCTAGCAGCACGGCCAGCACCAGCTGGGCGTGCTGCAGCGAGGCGCGGGCCTCGTCGACGCGGGTTCGGGCCTGCGCTTCCACGTGGGCGCGCAGCTCGTCCATCGCGTCGGTGTAGGCCTGCGACAGCGGCAGCAGCTCGCCCGCCACCAGCGCGTCGACGGCGGGCTGGTCGGACATCGCCAGCAGCTCCTGCATGCGGGCGCGCGCTTCGGTGTAGAGCTTGCGCTGCGCCGCCACCTTCTCCATCAGGGCGCGGCCGCCGTCGTCGGTGATCGACGCTTCCAGCGTCTTCTGCAGCGTGTCGATCGTCGCGCTCGTTTCCTTGATCTTGGGCGCGAAGTGCTCGCCGACCATCGGCATGCCGGCGGCCTTGGCGATGGCGATGGTGCGCGCCACGTTGAGCCCGGTGAGCTGCACCCAGCGTTCGCCCAGCAGGGCGCGCTCGTGCGAGGCGGCGCTGTCCTCGAAGGCGGAGCGCGCCTGCGAGAAGCGGAACATGGAGACCGCCACCACGCACAGCATCAGGAGCAGCACGGCGCCGAAGCCGGCGCCGAGCCGGGTTCCGATCTTCAGGTTGTTCAGTTGCATGGTGGTCGGGCTCGGTGGAGAAACGGGCAGGGCGCTCAGGCCGCTGCAGCGATATCGGCTTCCTGTCCGCGCAGCTTGAAGGTGCGCACCACGTCGGCCAGGCGCGCGGCCTGGTCCTTCAGGCTCTCGGCGGCGGCGGCGGACTCCTCCACCAGCGCGGCGTTCTGCTGGGTCATCTGGTCGAGCTGCACCACGGCGGTGTTCACCTGCCCGATGCCGTCGCTCTGCTCGAGCGAGGCGGCGGTGATCTCGCCGATGATGTCGGTCACGCGCTGCACGGAGCTGACGATCTCGGTCATGGTCTGGCCGGCGTCGGCCACCAGCCGGGCGCCGCCCTCGACCTTGTCGACGCTCGCGCCGATCAGGCCCTTGATCTCCTTGGCGGCCTGGGCGCTGCGCTGGGCGAGGCTGCGCACCTCGCTGGCGACGACCGCGAAGCCGCGGCCCTGCTCGCCGGCACGGGCGGCTTCCACCGCGGCGTTCAGCGCCAGGATGTTGGTCTGGAAGGCGATGCCGTCGATGACGCCGATGATGTCGGCGATCTTCTTGGAGCTGGCGTTGATGTCGTCCATGGTGGCCACGACCTGGGAGACGACCTCGCCGCCGCGTGCGGCGACGGCCGCGGCGCTGGAGGCGAGCTGGTTGGCCTGGCGGGCGGAGTCGGCGCTGTTCTTGACGGTGGCCGAGAGTTCTTCCATGGAGGAAGCGGTCTGCTGCAGGTTGCTGGCCTGGTGCTCGGTGCGCGAGGACAGGTCCTGCGTGCCGCCGGCGATCTGCGTGCTGGCCGTGCCGATGCTGTCGGTCGAGGCGCGCACCTGCGTCACCAGCGTGCCGAGGTTCTCGGTCATCGCCTGCAGCGAGCGCATCAGCGTGCCGAACTCGTCGCGGCGCGTGGTGGCGACGCGGGCCGTGAGGTCGCCGCGCGCGATGCGGCCGGCCAGGTTCACCGCCTCGTCCACCGGCAGGCGGATCGAGCGGATGAGGCCGTAGGCGCCGGCGGCGATGGCGCCCAGCAGCGCCAGCACCATGACGGACACCTGCGCGAGCGTCGACCGGCGCTCCGCCGCGAAGGCGGCCGACTGGGCCTCCTTCGCCGATTCCTGCAGGGCGATGAAGGCCTGCTGCGACTGCGCATAGGCCTCGGCCGCCGGCACGTAGCGCTGCTCGATCGACTGCATCGCCCCGGCGGCGTTGCCGGCGGTCTTCAGCGCCATCGCTTCCTTGCGCGCGTCGAGCATGCCCTGGCGCGCCTTGGCGACGACGTCGAGCGCGGCGCGGTCGGCGTCGGTCAGCGCCATCGCGCCGAGGCGCTTCTGCAGGCCGCTGATGGTCTGGCTCGTCTGCGCCATGGCCGGCTTGAGCGCCGCCTCGACGGCGCTTTCGCTGCTGATCATGGTCGCGTGGGTGCGGGTGCGGTTGTTCTCCGTCAGTGCCGCCCAGTCGATGGCGATGCGCAGCTTGGCGTCGATGTCGGCGTTCGCCGCGTCGCTGCGCGCCTGCAGGTTCGTCGAGCGCCAGTTGGCGAAGCCGATCACGGCCAGGAGGGAGAGGATCAAGGTGCCGACCCCGAGCCAGAGTCGCGTGCCGATGCGCAGGTCGTTGAAGGACATGGTCGTGCGGTGGAAGTGGTGTATCGAAAGGGTTCGCCCGGGCGGAGTCAGTGCGCGGCCAGCTTGAAGGTGCGCACCACGTCGGCCAGGCGCGTGGCCTGGTCCTTCAGGCTCATGGCGGCGGCCGCGCTCTGCTCGACGAGCGCGGCGTTCTGCTGCGTCATCTGGTCGAGCTGGACGACGGCGGTGCTGACCTGCCCGATGCCGTCGGTCTGCTCGGCGGCGGCGGCGGTGATCTCGCCGATGATGTCGGTCACGCGCTGCACGCTGCCCACGATCTCGGTCATCGTCTTGCCGGCGTCGGCCACCAGCTTGGCGCCGCCTTCGACCTTCTCGACGCTGGCGCCGATCAGGCCCTTGATCTCCTTGGCGGCCTGGGCGCTGCGCTGGGCGAGGCTGCGCACCTCGCTGGCGACGACCGCGAAGCCGCGGCCCTGCTCGCCGGCACGGGCGGCTTCCACCGCGGCGTTCAGCGCCAGGATGTTGGTCTGGAAGGCGATGCCGTCGATGACGCCGATGATGTCGGACATCCTCTTCGAGCTGGCGTTGATGTCGTCCATGGTGGCCACGACCTGCGAGACCACCTCGCCGCCGCGGGCGGCCACCGAGGCGGCGCTCGACGCCAGCTGGTTGGCCTGGCGCGCCGAGTCGCCGCTGTGCCGCACGGTGGCCGACAGCTCCTCCATCGAGGCCGCCGTCTCCTGCAGGTTGCTGGCCTGCCGCTCGGTGCGCTGCGACAGGTCGGCGCCGCCGGTGGCGATCTGCGACGAGCCCGCGGCCACGCCTTCGCTGCCGCTGCGCACTTCGCCGACCACCTTCACCAGGCTGTCGTTCATGCCCTTGAGCGCTGTCAGCAGCTGGGCGAGCTCGTCGCGGCCCCTGGGCTCGATGCGGGTGGTCAGGTCGCCCGCCGCGACGGCCTGCGCGATGCGCACGGCCTCGCCCACGGGGCGGGTGATGCTGCGGGTCAGCGCCCAGCCGAGCAGGCCGCCGATGGCCAGCGCCGCGCTGCCGAGCGCGATGCTCACGATCAGCGCGCGGCGGTAGCCGTCGCTCGCCTCGGCCACCCGCGCGTTCGCCTGCTGCGCGTTGTATTCGCTGAAGGCCTCGAGGTGCTGGCCCAGCTTGGTGAGCATGGGCATGTCCTCGGTGGTCAGCACCGCCATGGCGTCGGCGGGCCGCCGCTCGGACACGTACGCCACCACCTTGGCGCTGATGGCCGCGGCGTCGCGCTCCATCTCGAGGGTCGTCGAGAGCATGGCCAGCGCCTGCGGCGTGGCGTCGGCGTTCTTGTTCATCAGCTCGTCGAGCTGCAGCAGGCTGTCGTCGATGACGAGCTGCGCCCGCGTGATGCGGTTGTTCTCGACCTGCTGCGCGGCGGCGTCGAACAGCAGCGCCATGCTGCGCACGCCGACGGCGCGCATGGCCACCGCGTCGCGCACCCCGGCGATCAGCGCCGTGGCCGCGCGGTCGGCGCCGGCGATGCGGGCCATGTGCGCGTTCTGCACGCTCATCTGGCGCAGCGTCAGCGCAAGCGTGCCCAGCATCAGCACGAGCAGCAGGCCGAAGCCGAAGCCGAGGCGCCGGCCGATTCGCAGGTTGGACAGGACGCCCATGGGAAATCTCCTTCGGAATCGGCCGTGCCCGCAGGGACGGGATCGGCCGGTCAGTGCCTGCAGCGCCGCACCAGGCTGCCGATGTCGAGGATGAGCGCCACGCGGCCGTCGCCCATGATGGTGGCGCCCGATACGTCGTTCACGCGGCGGTAGTTGGACTCGAGGTTCTTCACCACGACCTGCTGCTGGCCGAGCAGCTCGTCCACCAGCAGCGCCACGCGCCCGCCCTCGGCCTCGACCACGACCATGATCCCGGCCACGTGCTCGAAGTCGAAGCGCGGCACCTGGAACACGTCCTCCAGGCCGATGACCGGCATGTACTCGTCGCGCACCTCGACCACGCGGCCCGAGCCGCCGATGGTCTTGATCGTCTGGTCCTGCACCTGGAAGGACTCGACCACGCTGGACAGCGGCAGGATGTAGACCTCGTCGCCCACGCCCACGCTCATGCCGTCCATGATGGCCAGCGTGAGCGGCAGGCGCACCTTGACGCTCATGCCGTAGCCCTCGGCCGAGTCGATGTCGACCGTGCCGCCGAGCGCGGTGATGTTCTTCTTCACCACGTCCATGCCCACGCCGCGGCCGGACACGTCGGTCACCACGTCGGCGGTGGAGAAGCCGGGGGCGAAGATGAGGTTCCAGACGTCCTGGTCGCTCATCGAGTCGGGCGCGTCGATGCCGCGCTCGCGGGCCTTCTTCAGCAGCTTCTCGCGCGACAGGCCGCGGCCGTCGTCGCGCACCTCGATGACGATGGAGCCGCCCTGGTGCGAGGCCGACAGCGTGATCGTGCCGTGCTCCGGCTTGCCCTTGGCGAGGCGGTCGGCCGGCAGCTCGATGCCGTGGTCGCAGGAGTTGCGCACCAGGTGGGTGAGCGGGTCGGTGATCTTCTCGACCAGGCCCTTGTCGAGCTCGGTGGCCTCGCCGTGCGTCACGAAGTCGACCTTCTTGCCGAGCTTGTTCGCCAGGTCGCGCAGCATGCGCGGGAAGCGGCTGAACACCATCGACATCGGGATCATGCGGATCGACATCACCGATTCCTGCAGATCGCGCGTGTTGCGGTCCAGGTCGGCCAGGCCCGCGACGAGCTGCTGGTACATCGCCGCGTCGATGTCCTTGCTGTTCTGCGCCAGCATGGCCTGGGTGATGACGAGCTCGCCCACCAGGTTGATGAGCTGGTCGACCTTCTCCACCGAGACGCGCAGGGTCGAGGCCTCCAGCGCGGCGGCCGGGGCCTTGGCCTCGGCGCGCGCGGCCGGGCGCGCGGCCGGCGCCGGGCGGACGTCCTGCGGCTGCGCGGCCTCGTGCGCGGCGGCCTTGGGCGCGCCGGGCGCGTCGTCGAAGAAGCCGTAGCCCGCGTCGGGCTCTTCCTTGGGCGGCGCGCCGGGCGCGCCCTCGTGGAAGCCGTAGCCGGGGCCGAAGGGCAGCAGCATCACGTGCTCGCGCGCCACGTGGAAGGTGAACAGGTCCAGCAGGTCGCTGTCGGCGCTGGTGGTGACGATGCGAAAGCGCCGGTAGCCGTCGCTGGCCACGCCGCCGTCGATCGGTTCGATGGTGCCGAGGTCGGTGATCTCCTTGAACAGGTCGACCAGGTTGTCGGCCTGCTCCGCGTAGGGCATGGGGCCGACGCGCAGCTCCAGCGCGCGGGCGTTCTGCGGCACCGCGGCCGGCGCGGGCGCGGCCTCGGGGGCGCGGGCGGGCGCGGCGCTGGGCGGCACCGGCGCGGCGGCGGCCGGGGCCGCGGGCTCGGCCGGCGGCAGGGCCACCGGCGCCTCGCCCTCGGCCATCGCGCGGATGTTGAAGAGCAGCTCGGTGGTGTCGATCTCCTCGCCGCCGGCGCCCTGGTGGCGCGCGAGCTGGGCGCGCAGCGCGTCGCCGGCCTGCAGCAGCACGTCGACCATGGCCGAGGTGGGCGCGAGCTCGTGGCGACGCAGCTTGTCCAGCAGCGTCTCCATCTGGTGGGTGAGCTCGGCCACGTCGGCGAAGCCGAAGGTGGCCGCGCCGCCCTTGACCGAGTGCGCGCAGCGGAAGATCGAGTTCAGCTCCTCGTCGTCGGCCTGTTCGAGGTCGATCTCGAGCAGCTGCTGCTCCATGCGCGCCAGGTTCTCGCCGGCCTCTTCGAAGAAGACCTGATAGAACTGGCTCAGATCGATGCCGGCACCGAGGTTCGAGCCTTCGGAAGTCATCTCGCCCATCGCGGGTGTGCTCCTGGATTCCTGTACTGCGTGGGGGTGGCCGCGGTCAGCGCACGACCTTCTTGATCACTTCGAGCAGCTTGGCCGGGTCGAAGGGCTTGACCAGCCAGCCGGTCGCGCCGGCGCTGCGCCCGGCCTGCTTCATCTGGTCGCTCGACTCGGTGGTGAGGATCAGGATCGGCGTGCTCTTGAACTTCGGGTTGTCGCGCAGCTTCTTCGTCAGGCTGATGCCGTCCATGCGCGGCATGTTCTGGTCGGTGAGCACGAGGTCGAAGTCGCGGCTGCCGGCCTTCTCCCAGGCGTCCTGCCCGTCCACCGCCTCGACCACCGTGTAGCCGGCGCTCTTGAGCGTGAAGCTGACCATCTGACGCATCGAGGCCGAATCGTCCACGGCGAGGATTGATTGCATGTCGTTCTCCGAAAGATCTGGGTGCGGATGTCGGTCGGTGCTCAGAACAGTTCGATGGAGCCGGCGTCCATCTCCGATTGCGTGACGGGGTTGGGGCGCATCGGCGCCTCCTCCACGATGGCGATGCCGTCCTCGTCGTCGCCCATGGACACCCGTGCGATCTGGTCGGCGCAGCTGCGCAGGCGGCGGTGCGTGTGGTGGATGAGCTGCGAGGCCATGTCCTGGAACTGCAGTGCCGTGACGGCGGCGCCCAGCTGCTGCATCAGGCCGTCGTAGACCTCGCAGTCGGCGGTGTCCACGGCGTGCTCGTCGAGCAGCGCGCGCACCTGCTCGGTGGCGCCGTGGAAGCGCAGCATCAGCGTCTCGCAGGCGTCGGCGAGCAGGGTCTGCAGGCGGTCGAGGTCGTTGGAGGCCGTCATCAGGTGGTCCTGCAGGTCGGCCGCGGCCGCCAGCGGCAGCGGTGAACTCGCATCGGTCTGCACGTTGGCGTCATTCATCGGCGTCGTACTCCACATGGGACTCGGTGGGCGGGTGGCGCGCCGTGCCGGGGTGGATGGGCCGCGGCGCGACGCGCGTTGCCAGGCTGTCGAAACAGCCCGATCCGGCAGCGCCGGGCATGCGTACAGGCGTGTTTCGACAACGTGACGAACCATTTTCGGCACGCCGGTTACAGACCTAAGCGAAATCACACGGGGAAAGCGCCCGCTATTCCTGCACGGCAGGTGCAGTCGTGTGCACAAGTCGACACCGGGGCGCGGGCGCCCGCGCCGCGCGCGCAGGAGGTGGCCCTGTTCCTAGCTCCAGAGATCGAGGGGCGGATCCGCGACCACCGCGCGCAGGATGTCCGAGCGCGAGACGAAGCCCGTCACCGTGCCGCCGTCGTCGACCACCGGCAGCCCCGGCAGGCCGGTCTGCAGCAGCGCGCTCGCGACGCGGCGCAGGTCCTCCTCGGGCTGCACGCTCGGCACGGGCGTCCACATCGCGTCGGCCACCCGGCGGGCACCGAAGGCCTGCCACGCCGCCGGCGGGGCGTCGGGTGCGGGCACCAGGCCCGGGTGCATCAGGTCGGCGCGCGACAGCAGCCCGACCAGCACGCCCCGGGCGTCGACCACCGGCGCCTGGCCGATGCCGTGCCCGGCCAGCTGCCGCCAGGCCTCGACCAGCGTGGCGTCCTGCGGCAGCGTGTGGACCTGCCGGCTCATCACCTGCTCGACCCGGCTGAGCGGCTGGCGGCCGGCGTCGCCGCGCTGCACGGCCGCATAGGCGGCGGCGCCCGGCGTTCCGCCCGGGCGGGCCTCGCCGGCCTCACTGCCGCCGCCGCCGCCGTCGCGCCCGATGGCGCGCACGGCCGTCGTGGCCGCGGTCGACCGCACGGCCGCCACGCGGCGCAGCTCTTCGGGCGTGGCGCTGTACAGGCGGCCCGTGACTCCGTACACGGCAAACATGGCGGGGCTCTCCGGCTGGCGGCGCTGCGAACGCCGGGTCGACACGGGCCGGATCATGGCATGCGATCTGCCGGGAGCGCTGGGCCGGCGGCATGCCGTCCGATGGCGGCGCGTGCATTTGCGGCGCCTCAGCGCCTCCGCGTCGCGCGGGCGGCGGGGGCGCGGTTTCAGTGGTTCAATGGACGGCGAACGCCCGCGGCCGCGATGCCGGCAGCCACCATCAGGAAAGGATGCGCCATGACCGAACTCAGGAATGTGCTGGTGCTCGTCAACGACAGCCCGCGCTCGCGCGCCGTGGCCGCGCTGGGCGCGCGGCTGGCCGCCGAGCACCGGGCCGAGGTGGACGTGCTCTACGCCGCCATTGCGGCGACGATCGGCGCCTACGTCACGCCCGAAGCGGCGAGCCTCGGGCTGCAGATGCAGGCCGAGGCCGACGCCGTGCGGCGCGAGCAGGTGGCGGCGCGCGTGGCCGAGGCCGCCCAGGCGGCCGGCATGCCCCTGGCGGTGCGGTTCCCGGTGGGCGAGCCGCTGCCGACGGTGCTGCAGCAGTCGCGCTGCGCCGACCTGATCGTGCTCGGCCAGCGCGACCCCGCCGCCGGCGACGGCACGCCGCCGGGCTTCGCTGGCCAACTGCTGACGGGCGCGGGCTGTCCCTTGCTGTTCGTGCCCTACGTCAACGCCGACGGCGCGCCGTCCGACGAGCCGCCGCGGTGCGGCACGCGCGTGCTGGTGGCCTGGTCCGACACGCGCGAAAGCGCGCGCGCCCTGCGCGACGCGCTGCCGCTGCTGCGCCGGGCGCAGAAGGTGGAGCTGGTCCGCTTCGCCGGCGAGGGCGACGAGACCGACCGCACGATGGACGCCGTGGCGGCCCACCTGCGGCGCCACGGCGTGCAGGCGGACTGCACCGTGCGCCGCATGCGCCCCGATTCGGTGGCCGAGCGCATGATGCCGAACTGGACCCCCGACGCCCCGGTGGCGCAGGCCCTGCTGTCGCATGCCTCCGACATGGACGCCGACCTGATCGTGATGGGCGGCTACGGGCACCCGCGCCTGTGGGAGCTCGTGCTGGGCGGGGTGACGCGCACGCTGCTGCAGTCGATGACGGTGCCGGTGTTGATGTCGCATTGAGGGCGGGGCGAGGGAAGGCGTGGTGACGCGACCGGCTTCATTCCGTTCGTTTCGAGCTGTCGAAGCGCCTGTCTTACCTGTGATCCATTGACCCGTTCGGGCTGAGGTATCGAAGCGCTCGTCCCGCCCAACCCCGTTCCTCGTACCTCCACCCGTTCGCGCTGAGGTATCGAAGCGCTCGTCGCCTGAAACCCCGTTCGCGCTGAGCTTGTCGAAGCGTGCGCGCAGTCCGGTTTGGCTGGTTGAAGTGTGGCCGAAGCTGTGACAAGCCGGGTCTCGCCCCGGCGGGCGAGCTACTTCTTTCGTCTCGCCGAAAGAAGTAGCCAAGAAAGGGCGACCCGGAGCCGTCGCCCCTCGCTGCGCGAGGGGTGCGCTGCGATGCTCGGGCTTTGCAGCCTCGCGCGAAACTCGCTACGCGCCCTGTGGGCGCTGCGCTCAGACAGTCGCGCGAAGTCAGACCACGAAGGGCGCTGTCGCGCCCGGCTGCAAAGCCCTGCGCTTCTCGCCGACGCCTACGGGAGGCGGCTCGGCTCGCTGCGCATCGCCACCCGGGTGGGCGTCGCTGCGCGACGCACCGCACAAGCCGGACTGCGCGCGCGCTTCGGCAGGCTCAGCGCGAACGGGTTGGGTCTTCGATACCTCAGCGCGAACGGGTGAGTGAGGGCGAACGTCTCGGCAGGCTCCGTGCTACCGGATGGCCATGGCGGGCGCTCGGCAGTGCCGGGCACCACCAGCCCCGCCTGAGCCTCGAAAAGCGCCACATCTCCCCCGCTGATCCGGCTCAAGTTCGCGTCCCGCCCCGGAACAATGACGACGCGCCGATCGCCGGCGCCTCGCCATGACGACATTCCGACTCCTCGCGCCCGCCGTGACCTGCCGCCCGCCGGCTCGGCACGAATCAGCCCAAATGAAGGCCTTTCCGCGGGTTGCTCGCCGGACCGTCGCCGATGGCGTTCTTTCACACTCGATGCCGATGCAGGCCGGCCGTGCCGGCTCGATCCTCCGGAGCATTCCATGAACGTCAAACGATTCGTCGCCAGGACTGCGCGTGAAGCGCTGACCCACGTGAAGCAGGCCTTCGGCGACGACGCGGTGGTGCTGTCCACGCGGCCGTGCGAGGAAGGCGTCGAAGTGCTCGCGATGGCGCCGGACGGCATGCAGCACATCGAGCGCCTGTCGAACACGGCGCCGGTCGTGACGGCGCCCGCGGCCCCGGCGGCCGCGTCGGCACCCACGCCGACGCCCGCGCCGGCCCAGCCCTCGCTGCTGCGCCGCGCCTTCTCGGTGCGCGCCGCCGCCAGCGCGCCGCGCACGCCCGCGCCGGCCCGGGCCGAGGACGTGAAGGGCGACGTGGAGCAGCTCGCGATGAGCACGCTCTCGTTCCAGGACTACGTGCGCGAGCGCATGCTCAAGCGCCGCGAGGCGGCGCTCAAGGCCGAGGCGCAGATGAGCGTGATGCCGGAGCCGGACCCCGAGCCGATGCCCGCGCCGCGCGTGCAGCCGGCCGTGCCGCGCCTGGCCGAGCGCATGGCCGAGCAGGGCGCCCCCGCTCAGCGCGAGGCGCTGCCGCCCGCGCAGCCGATCCACGTGCCCGGCCCGATGCCCGCGCTGGCCGAGGCGGCCGACGCCCGCCGCGAGCAGGCGGACCGCGACATGATGGACGAGCTGCGCTCGATGAAGGGCCTGATCGAGGAGCGCTTCGGCGCGCTCGCCTTCATGGAGAAGCTGCAGCGCCACCCCGCGCAGGCGCGCCTCACGCAGAAGCTGCTCGACTGCGGCTTCTCGCCCGCGCTCATCCGCAAGCTGGCCGAGAGCCTGCCGGCCGACGCCGCCGACGAGATGGCCTGGGCCACGAACGTGCTCGAACGCAACCTGCTCACCGGCGAGGCCGAGGCCGCGCTCGAAGACCAGGGCGGCGTGTACGCGCTCATCGGCGCCACGGGCGTGGGCAAGACCACCAGCACGGCCAAGCTCGCCGCCGCCTTCGCGGCCAAGTACGGCGCGGCCAACCTCGGCCTCATCACGCTCGACGCCTACCGCGTCGGCGCGCACGAGCAGCTGCGCACCTACGGCCGCATCCTCGGCGTGCCGGTGCACACCGCGCACGACCGCGCCTCGCTCGAAGACCTGCTCGACCTGCTGGCCGCCAAGAAGATGGTGCTGATCGACACCGCCGGCATGGCGCAGCGCGACACCCGCACCCGCGAGCTGCTGGAGATGCTGGCGCATCCGTCGATCTGCAAGCTGCTCGTCGTCAACGCCTCGGCCCAGGGCGAGACGATCGAGGACGTGCTCGTCGCCTACCGCGCCGCGCAGTGCCGCGGCGTCATCCTCTCGAAGATGGACGAGGCCGTGAAGCTCGGCCCCGCCCTCGACCCGCTGATCCGCCACCGCCTGTGCGTCGTCGGCGTCGCCAACGGCCAGCGCGTGCCCGAGGACTGGCACCGCCTGTCGTCGCAGGCGCTGATGCACCGCGCGCTGCGCCCCACCGCGGGCAGCGCCTACCGCATGGACGCGAGCGACGTGAACCTCATCTTCGCCGCGCCGCAGGTCCACGCCCGCGCCGCCGCCACGCTGCACGCCTGACGAATCCGGCATATCCGCCCGATGCATTCCAGAACGATGAACCCGAGCTCCCATCGCCAGCCGCAGGACCAGGCCGACGGCCTGCGCCGACTCTTCGCCCACGCCGCCGTGCGCTTCGTGCCGGTGGTCTCGAACCCGCACACCGCCTTCGGCGGCACGATGCTCGAACGCCTGTGCACCGCCTTCGCCGAGCAGGGCCGCCACACGCTGGTGGTCGATGCCGGCGAGCGCTCGCCCGCACATTCGCCGATGGCGCTGGCCGAGCTGTGCGAATGCGTCGAACCGCTGTCGCCGAAGGTCTCGTACCTGGCCGCGCGCGGGCTGCCGCTGCGCTTCGTCGATACGCACGGCTCCACCGCCGGCTTCCTGCGCAAGGCGGCCGATGCCGCGCCACAGGCCGACGTGGTGCTGGTGCATGCCGCCGCGAGCGACCTCACCCGCATGTTCGCCCGCAGCGAGGCGCGCCCGCTGCTGCTGGCCGACGACCACCCGGCGAGCGTGACCCACGCCTACGCGGCGATGAAGCTGCTCGCGCAGCGCGCCGGCCTGGTGGTGTTCGACCTCATGCTCGGCGCCGCGCCGAACTCGCCGCGCGCCGAGCGCATCGCGATGCAGCTGGCCACCTGCGCCGACGACTTCCTCGGCGTGGTGCTGCGCGACTGGGTGCAGATCGACCCGGCGGGCGACCCGCACGAGGCCGCCTCGCAGACGCTGCGGCGCTGGGCGCGCGAGACGCTGATGCCGCACGACCCGTCGGCCGGCGCCGGCCTGCCCGCCTTCGGCGGTGCGCTCCATTCCGTGAACTGAACCACGAGGCGATTCCCACCATGTACACCGCCAAGGGCCGCCTCGACGTCAACGCGATGCTCAAGCAGTACAGCCCGCTGGTGCGCCGCCTCGCGCACCAGATGATCGCCAAGCTGCCGGCCAACGTCGAGATCGACGACCTGATCCAGGTCGGCATGATCGGGCTCACCGACGCGCTCAGCCGCTTCGACGCCGCGCAGGGCGTGCAGTTCGAGACCTTCGCCACGCAGCGCATCCGCGGCGCCATGCTCGACGAGCTGCGCGGCAACGACTACCTCTCGCGCAGCATCCGCAAGCACCAGCGCAGCATCGAGGCCGCGGTGCACAAGCTCGAGCAGCGCCTGGGCCGCGCGCCGCAGGAAGGCGAGATCGCGGCCGAGATGGGCATGTCGCTCGCCGACTACCAGGACCTGCTCGGCAAGGTGCGCGGCACGCAGCTCGTGTACCTGGAGGACATGTCGGGCGACGAGGGCGACAACGACTTCCTCGACCGCCACGTCGGCGACGAGACGGTGAACCCGCTCGCGCAGCTGCAGGACCACCGCATGCGCGCGGCGCTGGTGGAAGCCATCAAGACGCTGCCCGAGCGCGAGCAGTACGTGATGAGCATGTACTACGAGCACGACATGAACCTCAAGGAGATCGCGGCCGTGCTCAAGGTCACCGAGTCGCGCGTGTGCCAGCTGCACAGCCAGTCCATCGCGCGGCTGCGCGTGAAGCTGCGCGAGTACTGATGGACCACCCCCTACGCGCTTCGCGCGCCCCCTCGAGGGGGCAACACCGGCGGACCGGCAAAGCCGGATCCGCGGTGTTTGCTTGAAACGCCGGTGAAGCGCACACAGGTGTTCGGAGGCGTCCATGTTCGACCGATTTCGCAGCAAGGTCCCCGCCACACCTGAGGCGCCCGCGCCCGTTGCCGCGCCCGACCTGAGCGCCGCCGTGCGCTCCATCGCCGGCCAGGCCTCGTCCATCGGGCGCGAGGCGGCGGAGGTGCGCGGCATCATCGAGGACACCACGCGCCAGTCGGCGCTGCAGGCCCAGGCGCTGCGCGAGCTGGCCGAGCGCGTGGGCGAGATCACGCGCTCGCAGCACGGCATCGGCCAGGTTTCGGCCGAGGGCCTGCAGGCCACCGAGCGGGCGCGCGAGGCGGTGCTGGCCATCGGCCACGAGGTCGGCGGCATCGTCGCCAGCCTGCGGCAGGTGCTGGACGCGGCGGGCACCATCTCGCAGATTGCGCTGCAGACGCGGCTGGTCGCCTTCAACGCCTCGGTCGAGGCGGGGCGGGCCGGCGAGGCCGGGCGCGGCTTCGGCGTCGTGGCCGACGCGGTGAAGGACCTCGCGGCCCGGGTGGACGCCTCGTCCCGGGACATCATGGGCACCGTGGCCGAGCTCGACGGCCGCATCGAGGCGCTGTCGCACGAGATCAGCCAGCGCGACGACGTGGCGGCCCGGCAGGGCGCCTTCCAGCAGGCCCTGGCCGACGTCGAGGGCGGCGTGCGCAGCGTCACCCAGGCGGCCGACGAGAGCCGCGCCGCCGGCGACGCGCTGAACGCGCAGATGGAAGCCATCGGTGCCGGGATGCAGCAGACCGCGCGCTCGCTCGAAGCCGCCATGAAGCGCAGCGAGCATTTCCTCTCGGTCTCCGAGCGCCTGATCGAGCTCGTCGCGCAGTGCGGGCTGGAGACCGACGACACGCCCGCCATCAACGCCTGCATCGAGGCCGCCGCCGAGGTCTCTGCCCTGCTGGAAGAGGCCGTGCGCAGCGGCGCCGCGTCGATGGACGACCTGTTCGACGAGCATTACCAGCCCATCGCCGGCACCCATCCGCCGCAGCACACCACGCGCTTCGTGGCGCTGGCCGACCACCTGTTCCCGGCGGTGCAGGAGCGCCTGCTCACGCTGAACGACAAGGTGGTGTTCTGCATCGCCGTCGACCGCAACGGCTACGTCGCCACGCACAACCGCAAGTACTGCCAGCCGCAGCGCGGCGACCTGGCGTGGGACACGGCCAACAGCCGCTACCGCCGCATCTTCGACGACCGCACGGGCCTCGCCTCGGCGCGCAACCAGCGGCCCTTCCTGCTGCAGACCTACCGGCGCGACATGGGCGGCGGGCAGTTCGTGGTGATGAAGGAGGCCTCGGCGCCGATCCGCGTGGATGGCCGGCACTGGGGCGGCCTGCGCCTCGCCTTCAAGTTCTGAGGACGCCGTGCGGACCGCGCCCGCGCCTTTCGCCGCGCCGCGAACAGGGCCGCGCCCATGGCGCTGGCCGCTGCCGGCGTTGCTCGTGTGGCTGGTCTGCGCCGCCGTCTTCGCCGGGCTGCGGGCCGCCGGCGTGCCGCCGCTGCCGGCCGCGGCCGCCGCCGTGGGCTGCGGCGCGCTCGGCAGCCTGGCCGGCAGCACGCGGTGGCGGCGCGTCTTCATCGCGGCCGGCGTGCCGCTGATGCTGCTGGCCTCTGGCGCGGCCGGCGCGCTGCCCGCCTGGGCCTGGCTCGCGCCGCTCGCGCTGCTGGCGCTCATCTACCCGATGCGCACCTGGGGCGACGCGCCGCTGTTCCCCACGCCCGCCGGGGCGCTGCAGGAGCTGCCGCGCCTGGCGCCGCTGCGCGAGAACGCGCGGGTGCTGGACGCCGGCTGCGGCCTCGGCGCCGGGCTGCGCGAGCTGCGGCGGGCCTACCCGCTCGCGCGCATCGAAGGCATCGAATGGAGCCGCCCGCTGGCGGCGCTGTGCGCGCTGCGCTGCCGCTTCGCCGGCGTGCGCCGGGGCGACCTGTGGGCCGCCGACTGGTCGGGCGCCGACCTCGTCTACCTGTTCCAGCGCCCGGAGACCATGGCGCGCGCCGCCGAGAAGGCCGCGCGCGAGCTGCGCGCCGGCGCCTGGCTCGCCAGCCTCGAGTTCGAGGCGCCGATGCTGCGCCCGAACGCCCGCCACCGCTGCCCCGACGGCCGGCTGGTGTGGCTGTACCGCGCGCCCTTCCGGCGGCGGTGAAGGAGGGGCCGGGGGGAAGGCCTCTGTCCGGGGGGGCGTCACAGCCGCTAACATTTCCCCTTTGCCTGACCTTCAGGATCGGAGACGTTCAATGAATTCCATGCAGCGCAAGTTCCAGGCGGTGGCCTTCGCCGCGGCCACCGTGCTGGGCAGCTTCGGCGCCCAGGCCGCGGACATCAAGATCGGCGTGGCCGAGGCGCTCTCGGGCGGTGCCGCGCAGTACGGGGCCAGCATCCGCAACGGCTTCCAGCTCGCGGTCGACGGGATCAACGGCGCCGGCGGCATCAACGGCAACAAGATCGTGCTCGTCATCGAGGACGAGCAGGGCAAGAAGGAAGAGGCGATCAACGCCTTCAAGAAGCTGATCTTCCAGGACAAGGTGCTGATGGTCTTCGGCCCGACCCTGTCGAACTCGGCCCAGGCGGCCGACCCGATCGCGCAGGGCGCGAAGACCGTGGTGTTCGGCACCTCGAACACCGCCGACGGCATCACCTCCATCGGCAACTACGTGTTCCGCAACTCGGTGACCGAGGCCGACGTGCTGCCGGTGACGCTGAAGGTCGCCGCCAAGCACGCGGGCATCAAGAACGTCGCGGTGCTCTACGGCAACGACGACGTCTTCACCAAGAGCGGCTACGACAACTTCAAGAAGGCCCTCGAGGACGCCAAGATCCCGGTGACGACCACCGAGACCTTCGCCAAGGGCGACGTCGACTTCAAGGCGCAGCTGACCAAGATCAAGGCCACCAACCCCGACGCGCTGGTGCTGTCGGCGCTGCTCGCCGAAGGCGCGCCGATCATGGTGCAGGCCCGCCAGCTCGGGCTGAACGTGCCGGTCATCGGCGGCAACGGCATGAACTCGGTCAAGGTGTTCGAACTGGCCAAGGGCTCGTCGGACAACCTGTGGATCGGCAGCCCCTGGTCGATCGAGAACAAGACCAAGGAGAACACCGCCTTCGTCGACGCCTACAAGCAGAAGTTCAACGCCGCGCCCGACCAGTTCGCCGCCCAGGCCTTCGACGCGATGCACATCGCGGCCCAGGCCATCGGCAAGGTCAAGCTCAGCGGCGACCTGGCCAAGGACCGCAGCGCGCTGCGCGACGCGCTGCCCGCGGTGAAGTGGACCGGCGCCACCGGCAACTTCGCCTTCCGCCAGGCCAACGACAAGAGCGGCAAGCCCGCCGGCTACGATGCCGACCAGGAAGCCATCGTCAGCGTCACGCGCGACGGCAAGTACGTGATCGAGAAGTAAGACCTTTCGTCACGGGCCGCAAGGCCCGGGCGGCCCGCGGTGAACCGGCTTCCCGCGGGCCGCCTCCGTTATGCGGCCCGGTGTTTCGGGCCCGTCATCATTTCCCGTTCCCTCCTTCGACACGAGGCCGCCCACCGTGCTGGAACAGCAGCTCTTCAACGCCCTCTCGCTCGGCTGCGTGTACGCGCTGTTCGCGCTCGGCTTCACGCTGGTCTTCGGCGTGCTCGGCGTCATCAACCTCTCGCACGGCGCGGTGTTCATGGTGGGCGCCTATGCGGCGCTCGAGGCCATCCGCCACCTGCACCTGCCGCTGTGGGCGGCGCTGGTGTTCGCCTTCGCGTTCTCAGGCGCCGTGGGACTGCTGATCGACGTGCTGGTGCTCAAGCCGCTGCGCGCCCGCAACGCGCCGCACCTGATCCCGATGATCGCCACCATCGGCCTGGCGATTGCGATCAACAACCTCGCGCAGGGCATCTTCGGCGCGCAGAACATGCGCTTCCCGCTGGAGGTGCTGCCGCAGGAGAACGTGAGCATCGCCGGGCTGCACGTCACGGCCATCGAGCTGGGCATCATCCTCATCTCCTTCGTGCTGATGACGGTGCTGATGCTGACGCTGAAGAAGACGCAGCTCGGCCGCGCGCTGCGCGCCATCGCCGAATCGCCGAAGGCGGCCTCGCTGCTGGGCATCAACGTCGAGGGCCTGTTCATGCTGACGAGCTTCGCCGCCGCGGGCCTGGGCGGCGTGGCGGGCGTGCTGATCGGGCTGTACTCCAACGCGCTGTTCCCGCTGATGGGCCAGCCGATCCTGCACAAGGGCATCGCGGTCATCATCCTCGGCGGCATGGGCGACATCCGCGGCGCCATGCTCGCCGGGCTCTTCCTCGGCTTCGCCGAGGTGCTGTCGGTGGCCTACATCGGCTCGACGATGCGCGACGCGGTGGCCTTCGGGCTGCTGTTCCTGGTGCTGCTGGTGCGGCCCAAGGGGCTGTTCGGCAGCCTGCAGGAACGCAAGGTCTGAGGCCGCCCCATGATGGAATCCTTCGAGAACTTCTGGGCCGTCTACAGCAACCTGGTGCTCACGCTGGGCACCAACTCGCTGCTGGCGCTGTCGATCTACCTCACGCTGTCGTGCGGCATGCTGGCCATGGCCAATGCGGCGTTCATGGGCATCGGCGCCTACGTGTCGGCCATCCTCACGATGAACGCCGGCGTGCCGTACCCGATGGCCATCGCCGGGGGCATGGCGGCGCCGGCCATCGTGGCCTTCGCCATCGGCAAGCCCACGCTGCGGCTGTCGGGCGTGTATCTCGCGATGGCCACGCTCGCCTTCGGCGAGGTGGTGCGCATCTTCGTGCTCAACACCGAGGACTGGACCGGCGGCGCGCTGGGCCTGAACGGCATCCCGCAGTCCACGCAGTGGTGGCACGTGCTGCTGGCGGTGGTGGGCACGCTGCTGGTGCTGTGGCGCCTGCGCCGCTCCAAGGTGGGCCGCGCCTTCGACGCCATCAAGGACGACGAGACCGCCGCCGGCCTGATGGGCATCGACGCCAACGGCTACAAGATGCTGTCCTTCGTGCTCGGGGCGGCCATCGCCGGCCTGGCGGGCACGCTCAACGCGCACCTCACCTTCTTCATCGGCCCGAACGAGTACGGCTTCGACCGCGGCGTGGAGATCCTCACCATGGCCATCCTCGGCGGCATCAACGGCCTCATCGGGCCGGTGCTCGGCGGCGTGATCCTCACCCTGCTGCCCGAGGTGCTGCGCCCGCTCGCCGACTTCCGCCTGGTCGTCAACGGGCTGGTGCTGGTGGCCATCGTGCTGTTCCTGCCCAAGGGGCTGTGGGACCCGGTGCGCATCCGCCGCTGGTTCGGCCTCGGCGCGAAGTGAGGGAAGGACAGGCCATGCTCCAGCTCTCTTCCGTCTCGCGCCATTTCGGCGGCCTCAAGGTGCTGCAGGACGTGAACTTCACGGTGCCGCAGGGCAGCATCTTCGGCCTCATCGGCCCCAACGGCGCCGGCAAGACCACGGTGATCAACCTCGTCACCGGGCTGCTCGCGCCGTCGTCGGGCGACATCCTGTTCAACGGCCGCAGTCTCGTCGGCCAGGCGCCGCACCGCATCACGCAGGGCGGCATCGCGCGCACCTTCCAGAACATCCGCATCTTCAAGGAGATGACGCTGCTGGACAACGTGATCGTCGGCATGCACGCCAAGCTCGACTACGGCACGCCCGGCCTGCTGCTGAGCCTGCCGGGCTTCCGCCGCGCCGAGCGGCAGGCGCGCGAGCGCGCGCGTGAGCTGCTGTCATGGGTGCGGCTCGACCACAAGGGCTCGGACATCGCCGACAACCTCTCGTACGGCGACCAGCGCAAGCTCGAACTCGCGCGCGCGCTCGCCACCGACCCGAAGCTGCTGCTGCTCGACGAGCCGGTGGCCGGCATGAACACCAGCGAGAAGACCGAGCTGATGCGCGAGATCGAGAACATCAAGGCGCGCGGCTACACCATCTTCCTGATCGAGCACGACATGCGCTTCGTCATGGGCCTGTGCGAGCGCATCGCGGTGCTCAACTTCGGCCGCATCATCGCCGAGGGCGGGCCGGAGCAGATCCGCACCGATCCGCAGGTGATCGAGGCCTACCTCGGGCGCGACGACGAGGAGGTGGCGGCATGACGACGGCACCTCTGTTGTCGGTCAAGGGGCTCGCGGTCAACTACGGCCACATCGAGGCCGTCAAGGGCATCGACCTGGAGCTGCACGCGGGCGGCATCACCACGCTGGTGGGCGCCAACGGCGCGGGCAAGTCGACCACGCTGCTGGCGCTGTCGGGGCTGGTGAAGAAGGCCGCCGGGCAGGTGATCTTCGACGGCCGCGACATCGCGGCGCTCGCGCCGCACAGGATCGTCGCCTCGGGCGTGGTGCAGGTGGCCGAGGGCCGCGCCACGCTGACCACGCTGACGGTGCGCGAGAACCTCGAGCTCGGCGCCTACACCCGCCGCGACAGCCCGGCCGAGCGCGCCCGCGACCTGGAGCGCGTGTTCGCGCTGTTCCCCCGCCTGAAGGAGCGCGCCGGCGGGCTGGCCGGCAACCTCTCGGGCGGCGAGCAGCAGATGCTCGCCATCGGCCGCGCGCTGATGGCCAAGCCGCGGCTGCTGCTGCTGGACGAGCCCTCGATGGGCCTTGCGCCCATCATCGTGCAGGACATCTTCCGCACGCTGCGGGAGATCAACCGCCAGGGGCTGACCATCTTCCTCGTCGAGCAGAACGTGCGCCAGGCGCTGAAGATCGCCGACCGCGGCTACGTGCTCGAGACCGGGCGCATCGTGCTCGAAGGCGCGAGCCAGGCGCTGCTGGACGATCCGAAGGTTCACGAGGCGTACCTGGGCGGCTGAGCTGACACCCCTCACCCCAACCCTCTCCCGCCAGCGGGAGAGGGAGCAGAACCGTCCGATGGCCCCCTCTCCCGCTGGCGGGAGAGGGTGGGGGTGAGGGTCTCCCCGCTACCAGTCCCGCAGCCGCCTTCGCAGCTTGGCGACGACTTCCTCGTGGATCTGCGACACCCGCGACGGCGAGACGCCGATGGCATGGCCCACCTCCTGCTGCGAGGCGTCGAACTCGTAGAGCATCTGCATCACGAGCTGCTCGCGCGCCTCGAGCAGGTCGAACGCGGCGCTGAGCGCCGCATGGCGCTGGCGCTGCTGCACCTGGTGCGAGGGGTCGGCGCGCTCGTCGATGCCGGTGTCCCAGCCGGCGGCGCGGGCCGCGTGCAGCGCGGCGTCGTCTTCCGCATGCTCCAGCGCCTCGTCGGCGCTGCGCGCGGCACCGAGGCCGGCGTCGGCCATGCAGTCGTGGAAGGCATGCAGCGTCCAGCCGAGCTCGTTGGCCACCTCCTTGGCGCGCGGCGCGCGCCCCAGGCGGTGCTCGAGCCGCTGCACCGCCCCCCGCGCCTGGCGCAGGCGGGTGCGCAGCGTGCGGCCGAGTTCGTCGCCCGAGCGCAGCGAATCGAACATCGCGCCCTGGATGCGCCGCGCCGCATAGCTGTCGAAGGGCACGCCGTGGCCCTGGTCGAAGCGGCTGATCGCGTCGTTCAGGCCGATGAGGCCGGCCTGCATCAGGTCGTCCAGCTCGATGTGCGCCGGCAGCTGCCCGGCGATGCGCCGCGCGATGCGCCGCACCAGCGGCTGGTGGGCCCGCAGCAGGGTGCTTCGCTGCGCCGGCGTGGGCGGCGGGCCGGGTCGGCGGGCTTCGCCGGGAAGGGGGCGCTGGCGCGTGCTGCACACCTTGCCCATTCTGTGCTCCGGTTCTCGCCCGGGGTGCCGAGGGGGTAACAGCCGGCGACCGGGAGGTCTCAGCCCGTCCCGGCGTGCTGCAGCGAGGGCCAGGCCTCGCGCGGCCGCGCGTGCGGGATGGAGAACGCCGGCGCGGCGCGGCCGTCGCCGTGCAGCCACTCGCGGATGCAGCGCGTCTGGTTGCGGTCCGAGAGCACCGGCGTGTGCCCGGTGTCGGGAATGTGCGCCACGGTGATCGGGTGCAGGTGCTGCATGCGGGCGATGGTGCGTGCCGACAGCGCGTCGGACTGCATGCCGTGCAGCAGCAGCACCGGGCAGCGCACGCGCCGCCAGGCCTGCCACTGGTCGACGCTGCGGCGCGCCGCCTCGCGGTAGGCGAGCAGGGCGCGCGGGTCGTGGCGGTACACGCGCGCGGCGTTCTCGCTCGACCAGCGGGTCTGGTGCCAGGCGATGAACTGGCGGATCTCCTCGCTCACCGGCCCGTCGTTCTTGTGCGCCGCGCCGACGCGCCGCGACAGCTCCTCGGGCGTGCGGAACACGTGGAAGCGCGCCAGCGTCTCGGCCCGCCGCTGCCGGCGCTCGCGCGGAATGCTCGGCCCCACGTCGTTGAGCACCAGCCGCGCCACGCGCGCCGGGAAGCGCGCCGCGAACTCGATCGCCACCGAGCCGCCGAGCGACGAGCCGAGCAGCACGGCCGGCCGCCGCGCGCCGGCGCCGAGGTGGGCGAGCATCTGCCGCAACTGCTCCACGTAGGTCGGCATGGCGTACTCGCTCACGTCGGCCAGCCAGCCCGAGCGCCCGCGGCCGAGCCAGTCCATGCAGACCACGCGGTGGTCGCGGCCCAGCTCGGCGGCGAGGAAGGCGAAGCGCATCGCCGTGTTCGCCACGCCGCCGGCGCACACCACGAGCGGCGCGTCCGCCGGCCCCCAGTCGGCATAGGCGACGGGCGTGGCGTAGACGCGGCGCAGGCGCGCGGGCACGCCGGGCTGCAGGCGCAGCGGCTGCACGTAGTCGAAGCTGCGCTGGCGCACCAGGCCGCGGAAGCGGTCGGCCAGCCGCGCCACCGCCTCGTCGTGGGCGTGCCACAGGCGGTAGGCGTCGTCGTGCGCCCCGTCGCCGCTGCCGTGGACGAGCCTCATGACGACCTGCGCTCGCGTTCGCGCTGGCGCAGCACGTCGATCAGCACGTTGAAGGTGCGCGAGAGCACGCCGATCTCGTCGCGGCTGCGCACCTTCACCGCGGCGGCGTCGTAGTCGCCGCGCTTGAGCGCGTCGGCCGCGTTGGTCAGCGCGCGGATGGGCTGCACGATGCTGCGCGCGAAGCGCAGCGCGAGGCCCAGGAACAGCAGGCCCACCAGCCCCACGCTCGCCAGCACGCGGTGGAACTGGTCGTTCAGCGGCGTCTCGAAGTCGGCCTTCGATTCGGTCACGCCCACCACCCAGCCGGTGGCGCGCACCGGCGCGTAGCCGGCGATCTCCTCGCGCTGCGACAGCGTGGAGCGGTAGTCCACGTGGCCGTAGCGCTGCGCGCCGAGCAGCGTGGCGGCGAGCTCGGGCATGCCGAGGTCGGCGATGTGGTCGCGGCGGAAGCGCTGGTCGGCGCGGATCTCGGCGCGCGTCGCCTCGGGCAGCGGCGCGAGACTGCTGTAGAGCGCGCGCGCGTCGGGGTGGTGGATGAGCACACCGTCGCCGTCGACGAGGAAGGGCGTGAGCAGCGGGTCGCTCTTCACCTGGTCGAGGATGGCGGTGATGGACGAGGCGCGGATGCGCAGCACCACCGCGCCCAGCGGCCGGCGCGCGTCGTCGAACACCGGGTACGAGAAGAACATGCCGGCCGCGCCCGCCACCGCGCCGACGACGATGCCCGTGGCATGCGGCTCGCCCTGCATCGCCACCTTGAAGTACTCGCGGAAGCGGAAGTTCTTGCCCATCACCTCCGGGTCGCTCGAGACCACGGCGGTGCCGGCGGCGTCCATCAGCATCAGCAGGTGGATGTCGGGGTTGGATTGGGCCACCGCCACCAGCTTGCGCCGCATGGCCTCGGTGCCCGCGGCGTCGGGGCGCTGCAGGTAGTCCACGAACGCCGTGTCGGTGCCGAGCGTGCGCGCGAGGTTGCGGCTGTCGCCGATGAGCTGCGACACCTGGCCGGCCGTGCTCTGCGCCAGCTGCTCGAGATTGGACAGCTCGCTCGCCGTCATCGCGGCCAGGCTGCCCTGCAGGTTGTACTGCGCGGTGATGACCATCGGCAGCAGCGCCGTGAGCACCATTGCGAGCGTCATCTTCAGCGCGAGCGGCCAGGCGGCGGGCGTGACCAGCGTGCGCAGCGCATGCAGCGCGCGGGCGCCGGCGCGGCGCGGGGCGCTGCGCGCCTCGCCTGCGAGCAGCGCGTCGCGCAGGCCGAGGCTGCCGGCGTGCGCGGCGAAGAGCGCGCGCCGCCATTCGGCGATGTCGCGCGGGCGGTCCTTGGCGTCCGGGCGCAGCGCCCAGTCGATGGCCGAGAGGAACTGCGGGCTGTAGCGCCCGCGGCCGGCCTCGGTGGCGCGCGGCAGCGGGTCGACGGCGCCCACGCGCTCCACCGCCTCGGGCGGGCGCTTGGCGGTGACCATCCAGTACAGCGTGGCGCCGAGCGCGTAGATGTCGGTCCACGCACCCTGGTCGCCGTCGTGGTACTGCTCCAGCGGCGCGTAGCCGGGCGTCACCGCCACGTCGGCCTGCGCGGCGTTGTTGATGGCCTCGCGCGCCGAGCCGAAGTCGAGCAGCACCAGCGCGCCGGTGTCGCGCCGCACCTGGATGTTGTCGGGCTTGATGTCGCGGTGCAGGAAGCCCGCGCCGTGCACCACCTGCAGGCCGTCGAGCAGCGGGTCGAGCAGGCGCACGAGCTCCTTCTCGGGCATGGCGGCATGCTTGGGCCACCACTGGCGCAGCGGGCTGCCGCGCTCGTACTCGAGCACCATGTAGGCGGTGTCGTGCGCCTCGAAGAAGCGCGACACGCGCACGATGTTCGGGTGGCGGAAGGTGGCGAGCGTGCGCGCCTCCACGAGGAAGCTCTCCAGCCCCGCGCGGTAGCGGCCGTGGTGCTGCGAGGAATGCGGCGACACCGTCTTGCCGGCCTTGCGGAAGGCGATCTCCTCCGGCAGATATTCCTTGATCGCCACGCGCGCGCTCAGGTTGGCGTCGGTCGCGAGGTAGGTGATGCCGAAGCCGCCCTGGCCGAGCACGCCGTCGATGCGGTACTCCTGCAGCCGGAAGCCCGCGGGCAGCGCGAGCGACGAGCCCATGCGCGGCAGGGCGCGCGCGGGCCGCGGCGGCGCGGCGGGCGCGGCGTGCGAGGGAGGCGGCGCGGGGCGCGCGGCCCGGCGCGGCTTGACGACCGTGGCGTCGGGGTCGGCGGCCGCGGCGCGGGCGGCCGCGGGCCGGGGCCCGGCGGCACCGGTGATGACGGTGCGCTCCGGGTCGTCGAACGGCGCGGCATGCGGCTGCCCGACGATGCGCGTGCGATCGTCGTCGAGCTGGTCCTGGTGATCTGCCGCACCCATGCGTGAACGTGCTCCTGCGAACGGGAGCGCAAAGTGTGTCAGCCGGTGACGGCGGCAATGGCCGGATCAGCGCCGCAGCGGGCCCGCTGATCGCAAAAGCGTCGGTTACTTCACGGCAGGCGCCGATCGGCTCGCGCTAGTTTCCCGTGGTGAACGACCAGGTCCGGCTGTGCGCCACGCCGTCGATGGCGCCGGTGAAGCTCGCCGTGTACTTCGTGGCCGCCTGCAGCGGCAGGCGGCCGATGATGGCCGCGTAGTGCCTGACGTTGGGAATGTTCGGGTCGGTGCCGGCGCTGAGCAGCTTCACGTCCACGGCGCCGGACGGGCCCGCGAGGGTGAAGCTGCTCACGCTCAGCACCTTGGCGTCGTCCACGGACAGCGAGACGGCGTAGCCGAACTGGTTGAAGCTGCTCTCCGGAATCGGGTGCGGCATGTCGCTGGAGAGGTTGTTGCTTTGCCCCCGCGGCACATTCACGGCGCCGTCGAGGGGCCAGATCACCGAGTTCACCGCCGGAGCACCCTGCTGCGCGCCGTCGCGATAGCCGTAGGTGACGTCCCATCGGAAGCTCGCCACTCCGAGGCCGACTTCGGCGACGCGGAAGGAGACCAGCGGGATGCGCTGGTACGGCAGGCCCATCAGCAAGTCGATGGCGGTCGCCGGCACGGTGAGGCTGATGCCTTCGGCCGTCTGGCCTGCATAGCCGGCGGCCTGGGCGCGTTCGACGTGGCTCTGCCCGGTGAAGCCCGCCGCGCCGGGGACTTCGCTGTGAGTCATGGCGTTGTTCGCCGCCATGTAGTCGGCGTGCGCCTGCGCCGCGCGATCCAGCACCGCGTTCTGCGCGAGAAGGCCGAGCCCGGCTTGCGCGCGGATCGTGTTGATGCGGTCGAACGCCGCGAGCTTGGGATCGACCGTGGGATACGTCGGCGTCGGAACGCTCGTCTGCGGGGGCAGGTCTTCCGGCGGCGTCCCCGGCGGCTGCGTTTCCGGGGGCTGCGTCACCGGCGGCGTGGTGCCGCCGGGGCCCGCGCCGCCGGTGGTCGAAGCCCCTCCGCCTCCGCCGCAGCCGGCGAGCGCCAGGGCGAGGAAGGCACCGGCGAGGGCGGGGCGGTGGAAGCGGGCATGCGGCGTCATGCGCCCAGCATACGGGCCGCGCAGACCTCCCGGCACCGCCGGGCGGGCAGGTTCCGGCCCGATTCGTGAACAGATGTTTCGATGTCCGCGGGCGCGCCGTGCCGCTCAGGCCAGGGCGAGCGCCGGCAGCGTGCGCAGGCGCCGGCCCGACGCGGCGAACAGCGCGTTGGCGAAGGCGGCGCCCAGCGTCGGCCAGGCCGCCCGCCGCGGCGTGCTGCCGGCGCAGCGCACCGCGCCGTCGGCGTCCATCGTCACCACGCGGCGCACGGCGGCCCGGCCGCGCGCGTCGACCGAGGCCTCCACCACCTCGGCCACCAGCACGCCGGCGCTCTGCGCCAGCGCGATGCCGCGCCCGCTGCCGTGCGGCAGCGGCTCGCCCCAGCCCGCGCCCTCGGCCACCGCGTCGAGCAGGCGGCGCGGGCTCGAGCCGGCCGGCAGCAGCCCGCGGCGGAAGGCCAGCGGGTCGCGACCGGCACGCTGCGCCAGCTCGTCGATGAAGCCCTCGGCGCAGAAGGCGAGGTGCGCCTGGAACTGCTCGCACACCGGCGCCGAGGCGGCGGCGGGGTCGCCGGCCGCCACCTCGATGGCGTAGACCGACTGGTGCGCGATGGCGTAGGGCAGCGCCCGCGCCGCGGCGCCAGGGGCGGCGACGGTGCGCTGCCACCAGGCGACCGGGCGGCCGTCGTCGCCGAGCAGGGCGCGGATCTCGGCCGCCGGCACCGGGCTGCCCGCCGGGCCGGGGTACAGGCGCTGCACGATGCGCCCGCGCGGCGCGTCCCACAGCCGGCCCTCGGCGTCGCCCTGCGACACCAGCCGGCGCGAGCGGCCCTCGCGCAGCGAGCGCAGGTGCAGCGCGTGCAGGGCGGCGGCGTCGGCCGCGGGCAGGACGGGGGCGTCGACGGGCGAATCGGGCATCGCGAACTCCTCGGTCGGTCGGCCGGTCGGGCGCCGGCGGTGACGGCAGTCTCGCGGGCCGGGTTTAAGAACTGTTTGCGAGCGGCTTAAGAACTCTTTAACCGCCGCGGCGCACAGTGCGGGCGCACAATGCCCCGCTCGAAGGAATGCCGATGAATCTGCTGCTGGTCGAGGACGACGACATGCTCGCGCAGGCCGTGACGGCCAGCCTGCTGCGCGACGCCGACTGCCGCGTCGACCGCGTGGCCGACGCGCAGAGCGCGCGCCTGGCGCTCGTCGACCACGGCTACACCGCCGTGCTGCTCGACCTCGGCCTGCCCAAGGGCTCGGGCCTGGGCGTGCTGCAGGCCCTGCGCGCGCGCTACGACGCCACGCCGGTGCTCGTCATCACCGCGCGCGACCAGCTCAGCGACCGCATCGCGGGCCTGGACGCCGGCGCCGACGACTACCTCGTCAAGCCCTTCCAGCTCGACGAGCTGAGCGCGCGGCTGCGCGCCGTGCTGCGGCGCTCGCAGGGGCGCGTCTCGCCCACGCTGCACCAGGGCGACGTGACGCTCGACCCGGCGCGGCGCAGCGTCACGCGGGCGGGCGAGCCGGTGACGCTCAGCGTCAGCGAGTACCGCACGCTGCTGGCCCTGATGGAGCGGCGCGGGCGCGTGCTCACGCGCAGCCAGCTGGAAGACGCGGTGTACGGCAGCTCCAGCCAGATCGAGAGCAACACCATCGCGGTCTACGTGCACCAGCTGCGGCGCAAGCTGGGCGAGGGCCTGATCGCGACGGTGCATGGCTTCGGCTACCGCATCGGCGAGGAAGGCCGGGCGTGAGTGTCAGCCCCTCGGCCGCGCCGCGGCACGGCCGATCCTCCGAGGGGATGGCGGGCCGGCTTGGGGCGGCCCGGCGCTCGGCCCGCCGCGTCTTCCCGCGTTCTTTGCGCGGGAGGCTGCTTGCGGCGCTGCTGCTGGTGATGCTGGCCTTCTGGGGCCTGGGCGCCGCCTGGCACCTCACGCAGATGGACCGCGAGAAGCACGGCTGGTGGGACGGCACGCTGCGCATGATCGGCCAGCAGATCCTGCTGTCCCTGCCGGCCGACACCGCGCGGCTGTCCGCCGATCGGCCCTACCAGCTGCCCGAGGACGCCCAGTACGCCGGCGAGAAGCTCAGCTTCCAGGTCTGGTCGGGCGAGGGCCGTGCGGTGCTGCGCTCGCCCGACGCGCCGGCCGCGCCGCTGCGCCCCGATTTCTCCGAGGGCTTCGCCACCACGGTGGTCGAAGGCCAGCCGTGGCGCGTCTACAGCGTGAGCGACGCGACGGGGCGCATGCACGTGCAGGTCGGCCGCTCGCAGGAGCAGCTGCTGGCCGAGCGCGACACCTGGCTCAAGGCGAGCCTGGTGGTCTCGCTGATGGTGCTGGCCCTGTTCGGCTTCCCGCTGTGGTTCGTGATCTGCTGGTCGCTGCAGCCGGTGACCGAGGTGCAGGACGCCATCCGGCGCCGGCCCGCGCTCGACTTCGCGCCGCTGCCCACGGCCGGGCTGCCGCACGAGGTGGCACCGATGGTCGAGTCGTTCAACCACCTGCTGCAGCGGCTGGACGAGGCGGTGCAGGGCGAGCGCCGCTTCATCGCCGACGCGGCGCACGAGCTGCGCACGCCGCTGGCCGCTCTGCAGGCGCAGGCCGAGCTCGCGCTGCGCACCGACGACCCCTCGCGCAGCCGCGAAGCGCTGGCGCGGCTGATGACGGTGGTGGAGCGCAGCGCGCGTCTCGTCGAGCAGCTGCTCGACCAGGCCCGGCTCGACGCCGGCGACGCGAACGCGCGCATGCGCCGCGTGGCGCTGTACGAATGCGTGGAGGTCGTGGTGCGCGACTTCGAGGCGATGGCGCAGCACAAGCGTCAGCGCATCCAGCTCCGGCTCGACGCCGGCGAGCTGTCGGGCGACGTGGACGCGCTGGGCATCCTGATCCGCAACCTCGTCGACAACGCGCTGCGCTACACCGCCGCCGGCGGCCGGGTGCAGGTGCGCTGCGGCCAGGAGGGCGACGAGGTGCTGCTGCACGTGGCGGACGACGGCCCCGGCGTGCCGCCCGACGAGCGCGAACGGATCTTCGACCGCTTCTACCGCGTCGCCGGCAACGGCGAACGCGGTAGCGGCGTCGGCCTCTCGCTGGTGGCGCGCATCGCGCAGCTGCACGGCGCGCGCATCGAGGTGGCCGAGGGCATCGACGGGCGGGGCTTCGGCATCACGCTGCGCTTCCGCGCCGCCGAGCCGGCCGCGGCGCCGGTACGCCGCGAGGCACGCCCATCGCCACGGCCCGGACCCGTTCGTGCCGAGGCGCCATGGTTCGAGCCGGGTTCTGTCGAGGCACCCGTCGCGCCCACTCGTTCGCGTTGATCCGACGAGCAGGGTTCGGGGCTGGAGGCAGGGCTTTCTCTTGTCGAGGCGCTCGTCCCGCGCCAAGCCCCGTTCGCGCTGAGGTATCGAAGCGCTTCGCCCCACTCACCCCGTTCGGGCTGAGGTTCTATGGTCCGCGTCAAGCCTTGATTGTGTTCAGACGGCTTGGATCG
>JBIQHD010000026.1:0-64692 GCA_044508835.1 Rubrivivax sp. | reverse complement strand
ACCCGCCTGGCGATTGACCAAGTCGGCGTCAAGGTGGGGAGGCTGGACGCTCACGCTCCTTCTTCGGACGACGGGCATCGGCGCGCAGCCATTGCTCCAGTTGCTCGACGTAGGGCGCCAGCTTGGTCGGCACCGCCGGCCGGCGGTACTGCGGTGGCTCGGCCTTGCCCAGCCTCAGGTACTTGCGAACCGTGTTCCTCGCCAGGCTCGTCGCCTTGGCAATCTCCCGCACCGACTTCTTCTCGCGGTGGTGCATCCGCAAGACCTTGCCAATCATCACCATGGTGATCACTCCTCGAACCCCGCCCAGCTGTGGATATCTCGGGCAGGGTAGGTTGAACACCTGGGTCAAATTTGGGTCGGCAGGGCCCTCACGGGTGGGTCAAATTTCAGTCGGCGGCAACACGACATGGCGGACTCCGGTCGGTGTCGGGCGGGATTGCCCGAGACCGGAGCGCCACGGCGCAGCGCAGCCGTCAGGGTTCGAAGACGGCCGCAGGCCGCAAGCGCTCGCCCCGTCGAGCGCGCAGACCTTGACGGCGAGAACGGCGTGGTAGCGTGGGTCGACACGGCAAGCCCACCCGCCGCGCCTCCATCAGCGGACAGTTGGGACACGACCCGCGCACCGGCCCACGGGGACGGTGCAGACCGACCTTAGTCGCGCTACGGCGTCCGGCTGAAGATCGCCTTGGCTTTCGCCTTCGCAACGCGATGCGAAGACCGATCCAGGTCTGGAAGCACCAGCCCCTCGTCGCCATCGACATACGCGGGACCGCCGAAGTCGCTGTCGTAGAACCGGCCATTGCGTTCGCCACCGTCGTGGTACGCAGCCATCGTCGAGCGCGTCAGGTCCACGCCGTGTTCCAGTGCCAGGTATTGCCAGGTCCAGGCGCGCTTGGCATCGCCAGACTCGATCGCCCGCTCGGCAGCGTCCCGCAGCCAATGCGCGTCGGCCCACTCCGCGACCTGGTCTTCGGCCCAGACATCTCCTTCGGCAGCCAGGGCCTCCAGGGCGGTTCGCGAGCCCTGCTCCGCTGCCGTGCGGAACCATCGCGCGCGCGACTCCTCACTGGGAGCCAAGCGAGCCATCTCGAGGGCATCGACATCGCCGTTCATTCGATCGGCCATGGCGATGAACTCCGGTGCCTCGAAGGCCTTGCCGTACTCCAGCGCTGCGGCCCGGAAACCGCCCAGCGCGGCGGCCTTCAGATGGGCCTCGTACTTCCGGTACTGCGGTTCGAGGCGCAGGTAGTCGTCGACCCAGCCGCGTTCGATGGTGGTCAGCACGCGCCCCTTCACCGATTCCTCATAGAGGTATGGATTCGGACGGCTGCATCGAAACAACGCGGCCAACAGGAAATGCGCCTGCGGGTTCGTCGGCCCTGCCACCTGCTCGATGCCGCTCAGCAGCATCGGAGAGCCGATCAACTGCTCGCGGGCGTGGCCTGCGGCAGACGGCGCAGCCGTGGGCGGCTCATCGTCCCAGCCCTCGTCATCATCGTCGTGGTCATCGTCGAACTCGTCACGATCGTCGACCGTCGCTGCGGGGATCAGTGCAGCCCGCAGGTCGACCCACGAGACGGCCGAGAGCCGGTGTTCGGCGATGAGGGTCTGGAGGCTGGTCGCGACCGTCGCCGCAGCCTGCTGGGGGTAGCCCAGCTGGACGGCGCGGCCGATCAGTTCGGGCAACCCGCCGGTCGGTGCCGACCCGACGCCGGCATCGGCCAGCACCGACTCGCTGAGGAACGCGGCCCAGGAACGATGGCCGAACGCGGCGGCGAGAAGTTCATGCACGTGGCTGCTCTTGACGGGGCAGCCGGCACGGTCTTGGAGGGTCTGCTGCGCGAGGTGCGCAAGCTCTTTCAAGGTCATGAGTCTTCCTTCGGTCAACCTCGCCGAATCGGGTCAGACGCACGCGTTTAAGTCCCCGACTGCGAGGCCCTGAAGGGAGATCGATGACGATGAAAGGGAGTGCCTGTTTCTACTCGCGTGCAAGTACGGCGGGCGCCTAGGCGGTGATTCTAGGCAGGCAGTGCGGATCGTCCAAGCGCCCCGCTCCGCGACGCGCCGCCCCTCGCCCTTGAAATCTGTCAGAAACTGCGACATACTTCTGACGAACAAGGAATCGCCGTGTCCAACCTCGCCCAGCAAGTCCTAACGCATGCCGCCTCGCTACCGGAGGGCGCCAGCCTGTCCGCCAAGGCGCTGCTGCACCTGGGCAGCCGCGCCGCGGTGGACCAGGCGCTGTCGCGTCTCGCCCGCAGCGGCGAACTGCTGCGCGCCGGCCGGGGCGTCTACGTCCTGCCGGTCAAGGGCAAGTTCGGCGCGCGGGCACCGGAGGTCGCCAAGGTGGTCCAGGAGTGGGCCAGCCAGCGCGGCGAGACGGTCGTCGGCAACGGCGCGGCCGCCGCCAATGCACTGGGCCTGACGACCCAGGTGCCGGTGCGCCAAGTTTTCCTGACCTCGGGCCGCAGCCGCAAGCTCAAGCTCGGCGCGCAGATGGTCGAGTTGCAGCATGCCCCGCCGTGGCAACTGCTCTACCCCGGACAAGCTGCAGGCGAAGTCATCCGATCGCTGGCCTGGGTGGGTCCTTCGGGGTCCGAGGCGGCCCTTGGCCAGCTCCGGCGCAAGCTGCCGGCGTCTGAGTTGCAGGCCGTGGCCAACGCGCGGGCACGCCTGCCCACCTGGCTCGCCAGCCAGGTCAGCGCACTGGTAACCCGTGCCTGACTTCTTCGAACTGCCGCGCGAGGATCAGCGCGAGGCGCTGCTCGTCGCGGCCGAGCGTTCGGGCCGCCCGTTGCACCTGCTCGAGAAGGACGTCTGGGTCGTCTGGGCCCTGCACCACCTGTTCACCGGCCCGCACGCGCAGCACCTGGTCTTCAAGGGAGGCACCTCCCTCTCCAAGGCCTACGGTGTGATCAGGCGCTTCTCCGAGGACGTGGATCTGACCTACAACATCCGCGCCATCGCGCCGGACCTGATCGAGAAGGCCGACTCGCCATGGCCCACGTCGCGCAGCCAGGAGAAGAAGTGGAGCAAGGCCATCCGGCAGCGCCTTGCCGACCTCGTCGGCGGCCAACTGGCGCCCGAGCTGTCTGCAGCTCTCGCCGCGCAAGACCTGCCTGCCACGGCCCGCGCGGAAGGCGAACAGCTCTTCATCGACTACGAGGCCTTCGGACAGGGCACGGGCTATGTCCGGCCCTCGGTCCTGCTGGAGTTCGGCGCACGATCCACCGGCGAGCCCAACGAGCTGAGACCGGTCGCGTGCGACGCCGCGCCACACCTCCAGGAGCTGGGTTTTCCGAAGGCGACACCGCAAGTCATGCGGCCCGAGCGCACCTTCTGGGAGAAGGCCACGGCCATCCATGTCTTCTGCGCCCAAGGAAGCTTCCGCGGCGGTGCCCGCTTCGCGCGCCACTGGCACGACGTGACGCGCCTCGATGCCGCTGGCTTCGCCGACAGTGCAGCCGCTGACCGCCCACTCGCCCGGGCAGTCGCAGCGCACAAGAGCATCTTCTTCGCCGAGGCGACATCGGACGGTGCCCCCATCGACTACGGCGCTGCGGTCACCGGTTCGCTGGTTCTCGCGCCAAGTGGCGACGCGCACAAGGCGCTGGCCGAGGACTACCTGCGCATGGTCGACGACGGCCTGCTGCTGGACGATGCCGAACCGTTCGAAGCCTTGCTGAACCGCTGCCAGGTGCTCGCGGAGAAGGTGAATGCGAAGGTCCGCACGAATGCCTGAGACCTGCTTCACCCTTCGCCAGAAGGAACGCGCAGGGAGCTAGTTTGCCGGCTCAACAACACGCGGGACCCCCGCAACGAGGCAGGCAGAGCGCGATCGTTGGTGACTGACGCGGTTCGACCCGAAGCGGGCATCGACTGGATCGATCGCACTCGCCAAGAGCGACCGCTCATCAACAGCGTTAGCTTGCTCAAGACCGGAAGATCTTGATGGAGTGCTATGGTGCGGTTAGCCCAAGAGCCCATGCATGCCGACGTTTGAAGTCAAGCAGATTCACGCTCCACTGTTCGGGGTTGTGGAGGCCCCGAACCAAGCGCCGTGGCTGACCGCCTTCTCTGGTGCGACGGCGATGACCCGAGTGCAAGTAGATGCCGCGGCGCTGGATTTCATCGCGAGCGATCTTGAACTCGACGCAGAGGGCCTCGCGGAGGACGCCGAGCGCTATGTCAACGGGAGCTATAGAGCCAAGGCCCGTGGCATGGGCGGGTCGCGGCTTGGCGACCTCGGTGAGATCCTCACGTACCTTGTGAACCGGATGCACGGGCAAGACGTCGTCCGCGTCGTATCGTGGAAGGCGGGAATCGGCCAGGCGGTCAAGGGGTCTCGCTTCCCGCAGCCCGACTTCATCTTTAACGACGTGAGCGGATTGGCCGCACTTGAAGTGAAGTCGACCGAGGCATTCGACTTCGTCGATCTTCGCGATACGACCAAGAAATGGATGCGACTTCAGCCCTGTTCCCGCGTTAGCGGGTGCCGAGAGCAAGCACTGCCACAGCTTGGATTCGTCGCAGGGACGCTCACGCAGCAGCAACACTTGCTTGTTGTGCAGGCCGGACATGTCGTGCCGTTTCCCGTTGGCAAGGGAGTTGCCGCTGTGGTTCTCGCGGTGGATGGTAGAACGAACGTGCTGCGCGGCGACACGAAGTACATGCCCCCGCCAACGTGCCGCCAGGCGAGCCGCAAATGCTGGTCGTGCGTGCCCGAGGGCTGCCATTTCGTCCTAGTGACGATGCCGAACGCGCCGGGCATGCTCTCCCTCGCCGGCGCCGCTGGCGATGCCTCAACAGTCTGGTTTCGAGCCTACCAACGGTGGTCACAAGCGCTTGCCGCACGTGACCTGCTCGCTGTGCGGTCGTCGCTTGGCAACGTCGTCGTTGCTGTGGCGTCGTGGCTTGACTCGGTCGAGGAGTCCAAGGCCAACGTGATTCGCAGCTTCTGGGGGTCCTACTTGCACGACGCAATGCGGAGCCGAGGTTTCAACGTTGAGGTTCCGGAACTACTTGGAGACCTAGGTCAACCAGAGTTAGGTTTCGAATGGGCCCCCGCGCCGGTTGCAGAACCGGCAACCCGTGAGGCAAGCGTCGAAGAAGTCGCGCGCCTAGCTTCTGAAGCTCAATCCGTCACGCCCTTCGCGTTGTCAGTGCGCCTTCGGCGAAATGACCAGGACGCGGGCTCGGCGTCAGTCCGCGGCTTCGGTGACTACGTCGAATTCCATCTTGTGTCGGAGATGTGGTGGGCACAGCGTGAAGTGGAGACTGTCGAGAGCGCTTCATTGATCGCCTCGCGTCTACTGTCCTTCGCGCTTGAAGTATCAGGCTGGCCGGTCCCGATGGGCGGTGGCGAGGTTCCCCTGCGACCGGTCGTTGCTCAAGTTGGCGAGCACGAAGTCCGTCTCGGTTGGGAGTCGAAGGCTGCTATGCCACGCTCTGCCTCGTGGAGGTCGTGGATGCGATATTGGCCGTGGTTTGAGTTTGATCTAGAGCCATTCCCGCCATGGCCCGTTCTCCTCGCTTTCGGTGATCCGCGAGCTAGGCTGCGCGTGATGCCGGACGGGCGGGCTAACCTACGAGTGCTCAGGACACTGATGCGCCACCGTTAGCGTCCATCCCCTGGGCGGTGAGTTGCCTCAAGACGAGGCGAGCAGCGCACGGCCCGCGTCAACGGAAGCGGTCGATGTCGGCCCCTGGCCCAGCACGCCCAACCGACACCCGCTTTTCCGTACTTTTTCCGTACCGGCAAGAAAAAAGCACCTGGCGTTTCCGCCAAGTGCTTGTTCTCTCTACCGAATTTGGTAGGCGCGATTGGACTCGAACCAACGACCCCCACCATGTCAAGGTGGTGCTCTAACCAGCTGAGCTACGCGCCTGCGAAGCCGCGCAGTATAGCAGTGCAACCGGCCCCCTTGCCAAGCGGCACGTCCGCGCCTACCTCCGCCTGGCGGCACGCACGCCGCCCACGCGCGTCACCTGGCCCAGCACGTGCGGCAGGCGGGACGAATCGGCCACCTCGATGGTGAAGGTCATCCACGCCGTGCCGCCCAGCGCATCGCGCACCGACTGCGTCTTCACGCCGATGACGTTCATCTTCTCCTTCGAGAAGACTTCCGAGATGTCGCGCAGCAGGCCCTGGCGGTCGCCGGCCTCGACGACCACGTCGACCGGGTACACCGCCGGCCGGTCGGCGCCGCCGCCGCCGCGCGGCGTGCCCCATTCGACCGGGATCACGCGCTCGGGCGTGCGCTGCGCCATCTGGCGGAAGTTCACGCAGTCGGCGCGGTGGATGGCCACGCCGCGGCCGCGCGTCACGTAGCCGCGGATGGCGTCCGGCGGCGCCGGGCGGCAGCAGCGCGCGAGGCTGGTGAGCAGCGATTCGACGCCCACGACCAGCACGCCGCCCTTGCCTGCCTCGCCCGGCGTGCGCGGCCGCTTGAGCGCGACAACCTCGTCCGGCGTGGGCGGCGGCGGCGCGGGGCGCAGCAGCTGCTCGATGTTGCGCAGCGAGAACTCGTCCTTGCCCACCAGCTCGAACAGCGCGTCGGCGCTGCGAAAGCCCAGCTGCGCGGCCAGGTCGTCGAGCTTGAGCGCGGTCTTGCCCTCGCGCTGCAGCAGCTTCTCGACCGCCTCGCGCCCGCGCGCCACGGTCTCGGCCTGGGCGCGGGCGTTGAACCAGCCGCGCACCTTGGCCTTGGAGCGCGGGCTCTGCAGGTAGCCGAGATCGGCATTCAGCCAGTCGAGCGACGGGCCGCCCTCCTTGGCCGTGTTGACTTCGACGGTCTGGCCGCTGCGCAGCGGCGTGTTCAGCGGCACCATCGCGCCGTCGACGCGCGCGCCGCGGCAGCGGTGGCCCAGGTCGGTGTGCACCGCGTAGGCGAAGTCGACCGGCGTGGCGCCCGGGGGCAGCTCCACCACCGCGGCCTGCGGGGTGAAGACGTAGATGCGGTCGTCGAACAGCCGCTGCTGCGCGGGCTGCGCCGAGGCGTCGTCGCCGGCCCCGGCAAAGTCGCGCTCCCACGCAAGCAGCTGGCGCAGCACCGCCTTGCGCGCCTCGGCCACCTGCGCGTCGAAGTCGCTGCCCGCGGCCACGCCGGCGTAGCCCTTGGTGCCCGCCTCCTTGTAGGCCCAGTGCGCCGCCACGCCGTGCTCGGCGTGCTCGTGCATGGCGCGCGTGCGGATCTGCACCTCGACCGTGCGGTCGTCGCGGTCGAGCACCACGGTGTGCAGCGACTGGTAGCCGTTGGGCTTGGGCTTGGCGATGTAGTCGTCGAACTCGCCCGGCACCGGGCGGAACACCGCATGCACGCGGCTGAGCACCGCATAGCAGTCGGCCACCTCGCCCACGATGACGCGCATGGCGTGCACGTCGAACACGCGGTCGAAGTCGAGCGCCTTGCCCTGCATCTTCTTCCAGATGCTGTAGAGGTGCTTGGGCCGGCCCTGCACCTCGGCCCGCAGGCCCTGGCGGCGCAGGTCGTCCTCGAGCTCGCGGCGAAAGGCCTCCACGCGCGCCTCGCGCTCCACGCGCTTCTCGGCCAGCAGCCGCGCCACCAGGTGGTAGTGCTCGGGCTCGAGAAAGCGGAACGACAGGTCCTCCAGCTCCCACTTGATCTGCCAGATGCCGAGCCGGTTGGCCAGCGGCGCGAAGATCTGCATCGACTCGCGCGCCAGCGTCTCGGGGCATTCCAGCCGCGCGGCGGCGTAGTGGCGCAGCGTCTGCAGCCGCGACGCGAGCCGCAGCAGTACCACGCGCAGGTCGTGCGAGAACGCGAGCAGCATCTTGCGCACGCGCTCGGTCTGCAGCGCGCGCTGGTCGGCGCCGAGCTTGGCCTCGCGCGCCGCGCGCTGGATCTGCACCAGCCGGCGCGTGTGCGCGACGACGCTCGCGTGCGATTCGCCGAAGGCCTTGGCGATCACCTCTTCGGGGTTGTTCAGGAAGTCGGCGGTGTAGACGAGGTAGGCCGCCGCGCGCATCGACGGCGCGGCGCCGATGCGCTGCAGGATGGCGGCCACGCCATCGGCATGCGCCAGCGCGTCCTCGCCGGTGTCCAGCGGCTGGTCGGCGAGCAGCGGCTCGGCGAAGGCGCGCGCGCGCACGAGCTGGGCCTCCTCGTCCGCGGCCGGCACCTCGGCCAGCCGGACGATGGTGGCCCGGTCCAGCGGCTCCGGCTGCGCCTGCCGCTCCTCGGGGAAACCGGTCTTCATGGCTCGCGCAGGAACTCCCGCACCACGGCGATCTGCTCGGGCTGCACCAGCGTCGGCGCATGGCCGACGCCGGCGAACTCGTGCAGCCGCGCCTTCGGCCCGCGCTGCTGCATCGCGAGTGCCGTCTCGCGCGAGAGCAGGTCGGAATCGGCGCCGCGCAGCAGCAGCGTCGGGCAGCGGATGGCGTCGTAGCCGGCCCACAGCGCCGCTTCGCCGGCGGCGATGAGCGCGGGCGTGACGGCCTTCACCGGCGCGGCGATCTGCGGGTCGTAGTGGAGGACGAAGCCGTCGCCGTCGCGCTTGAGCATGGGCCGCGTGAGCGCCAGCCACTGCTCGCGGCTGTGCGCGCCGAAGCCCTGCGAGATGCCCAGCAGGTAGTCGGCGGCCTCGTCCTCCGTCTGCCAGCGCCGCGGCTGGCCGAGGTAGGCCGCGATGCGCGCGATGGCCTCGGCCTGGATGGCCGGCCCCACGTCGTTGAGCACCAGCCGCTCGATCGGCGACTTCGGCAGCGACGCGAGCGCCATGCCGATGAGGCCGCCCATCGAGGTGCCGACCCAGTGCACCGTCGCCGCGTCGAGGCGCGCGAGCAGCGTCACCATGTCGGCCACGTAGGCCGGCACCTGGTAGCCCATGGGGTCGGCCAGCCAGTCGGACTGCCCGCGGCCCACCACGTCGGGGCAGACGACGCGGTAGTCGCCGGCCAGGGCGCGCGCCAGCACGTCGAAGTCGCGCCCCTGGCGCGACAGGCCGTGCACGCACACCAGCACGCGCGGGTTGGCGGCATCGCCCCATTCCCAGTAGGCCATGCGGTGCAGCCCGCGGGCGTCCAGGCATTGCACGTGGTTCAGGCGGGGCTGCGTCATGTTCGGATCCGTGGGCTCTTCGATAATCTTCATCGTATCAACGCGAAGGATTCGAGATGCTCAAAGGAAAAACCGCCCTCGTCACCGGCTCGACCAGCGGCATCGGGCTCGGCATCGCGCTCGCCCTGGCGCGCCAGGGGGCCGACGTGGTGCTCAACGGCTTCGGCGACGCCGAAGGCCCGAAGGCGCAGGTCGCCGCGCTCGGCGTGAAGGCCGGCTACCACGGCGCCGACATGAGCAAGCCCGCCGAGATCGAGGCGCTGATGGCCTATGCCGGCCAGGAGTTCGGCGGCGTGGACATCCTCGTCAACAACGCCGGCATCCAGCACGTGGCGAACGTGGAAGACTTCCCCGTCGAGAAGTGGGACGCCATCATCGCCATCAACCTGAACTCGGCCTTCCACACCACGCGCCTGGCGATCCCCGCGATGCGCCGCAGGAACTGGGGCCGCGTGCTCAACATCGCCTCCACCCACGGGCTGGTCGCCTCGGCGCAGAAGTCGGCCTACGTGGCGGCCAAGCACGGCATCGTGGGCTTCACCAAGTCGATCGCGCTGGAGACGGCGACCACCGGCGTCACCGTCAACGCCATCTGCCCGGGCTGGGTGCTCACGCCGCTGGTGCAGAAGCAGATCGACGACCGCGCGGCGCGCGAAGGCATCCCGGTCGACGCCGCCAAGCGCGACCTGCTCGGCGAGAAGCAGCCCTCGCTGCAGTTCACCACGCCCGAGCAGCTGGGCGAGCTGGCCGTGTTCCTGTGCTCGCCGGCCGCCGACAACGTGCGCGGCGCGGCCTGGAACGTGGACGGCGGCTGGGTGGCGCAGTAGCCCGCGCCGTCGTCCGCAGGGGCGCCGGGAGGCGCCCCGCCCCGTCACTTCATCTGGACGTTGCCGTTGACCATCACGGTCACGGTCGCCTTGCCCGCTTCCACGGGCAGCGCGGCGTCCGACGCGTACGACGCGGCCGCCTTCATGCGCATCGGCACCGGGCCGCCGCCCTCGTTCGTGTTCACGTTGACTTCGCGGATCGTGTAGCCGGAATAGCCGAACGCCTTGGCATAGTCGGCGGCCTTGCCGCGGAAGGCGGCGATGGCCTGCGCCGACACGTCGCCCTCGATCTTGGCGAGCGCCTCGCGCGACAGGCTGTAGCTCACGCGGCCGATCGTCATGCTGGAGATGCGGCCCGCGAGCTGGCCGATGGCCACCATGTCGCGGCCCTCGACGACCAGCTCGGCCGTGCCCTGCCAGCCGGTGATCACCGTCTTGTCGTAGCGCGGATGGAGCGCGAAGTTGCCCGTCTGGACTTCCACCTGCCCGGGCCGGGCGGCGCGCCGGGCCTCGGCCAGCGCCGCATCCAGCGCCTGCTTGAGCGCCGCCTGCACCGCGTTCGCGTCGCGGCCGTCGCTGGTGGTGGTGAAGGTCAGGCGCATCAGGTCCTGCGGCACTTCCACGCTCGCGCTCGCGGCGAGGTTCACCACGCCCGAGGGCGGCGGCATCGTCTGGGCGAACGCGGCACCTTGCGCGATCAGGGCCGCGCCGGCGGCGGCCAGGAGCTTCTTCTTCATCGAGGTCATCCCGTGGAGGATTTTCAGTGGCGATGCGGGCAGGTTAGCAGGCACTGCGTTTCCGCTTTGCGTCCGCAGACCATCGCCGCGTTGGGCTCAAGCCAGCTGCCGCAAGAGTTGTAACAGAGGGTCAAACCGGCCCGAATCGGCCCAGCAATCTGCGCAGAATCCCCGCTGTTACAAATTTGGAGCCCCCGATGTCCACTGCCCCCACCGCCCGCGCGGACCGCATCGTCGTCGTCGACGACGACGCGCGGATCCGCGACCTGCTCAGGCGCTACCTGACGCAGGAAGGCTTCGAGGTGCTGCTGGCCGAAGACGCCAAGGCACTGAACCGCGTGCTCACGCGCGAGACCGTCGACCTCATCGTGCTCGACCTCATGCTGCCCGGCGAGGACGGCCTGTCGATCTGCCGCCGCCTGCGTGCCGCCAACGACGTGACGCCCATCATCATGCTCACCGCCAAGGTGGAGGACGTGGACCGCATCGTCGGCCTCGAGGTCGGCGCCGACGACTACCTGCCCAAGCCCTTCAACCCGCGCGAGCTGCTCGCGCGCATCCACGCCGTGCTGCGCCGCCGGCCCTCGCTCGAGGCGCCGGGCGCGCCGGCCAAGGACGCGCTGACCGTCACCTTCGGCCCCTTCGAGTTCGACCTGGCGCTGCGCCGCCTCAGCAAGGAAGGCGAGCAGATCGCGCTGACCACCGGCGAGTTCTCCATGCTCAAGGCGCTGGTGCGCCACCCGCGCCAGCCGCTGTCGCGCGACAAGCTCGCGCAGCTCGCCCGCGGGCGCGAGTTCGAGCCCTTCGACCGCAGCCTGGACGTGCAGATCTCGCGCCTGCGCAAGATGATCGAGCCCGACCCGGCGCAGCCGCGCTACATCCAGACGGTGTGGGGCGTGGGCTACGTCTTCGTGCCGGACGGCACGGCATAGACGGACCACCCCCGGAGCGGCTTGCGCCGCTCCCCCTCGAGGGGGCAACACCAGCGGCCCGGCAAAGCCGGATCCGCGGTGTTCGCTTGAAACGGTGATCGAGCGCCACGCCACTTCAGACGGCCCCGGCTCCGGCGAGGGCCGTTTTTCATGAAGGCAGCACCTAAACTCCGCCCGCCCTCTCCTGCCCGCACTGGCCCGATGCCGCAAAAGCACGTCGCCCTGAGCCTCTTTTGGCGCACCTTCTTCCTGCTCGCGATCCTGCTGGCCGGCGGCGTGTTCGCCTGGACGCAGACGCTCAAGGCGCTCGAGTTCGAGCCGCGCGCGGTGCAGGCGGCGCAGCAGATCGCGAGCCTGGTGAACCTCACGCGCGCGGCGCTGCGCAGCACCGACGGCATCAACCGCGTGGCGCTGGTCAAGAGCATCGCCACGCAGGAATCGGTAAAGCTGCAGCCGCTGGAGCCCGGCGACCAGTGGACGGCCTTCGAGGTCGACCGCTTCTCGCGCCTGGTGGGCGAGGAGCTGCGCACGCGCCTGGGCCCCGACACCCTGGTGGCGAGCGCCGTCAACGGCGCCGCCGGCCTGTGGGTGCGCTTCTCGATCGAGAACGACCTGTACTGGCTGCAGGCCGACCCGAGCCGGCTCGGGCCGATCGCCTGGAGCACGGTGCTGGTGTGGGGCGGCATCGCGCTCATCGCCACCATCCTCGGCTCGGTGGCGATCGCGCGGCTCATCAACCAGCCGCTGCGCGACCTGTCGTTCGCGGCCAGCCGCATCCGCGAGGGCGAGTTCGATTCGCGCCTGGACGAGAACACCATGACCAGCGAGATCCGCCAGGTCAACATGGGCTTCAACCGCATGGCGCGCGAGCTCGCCAAGGTGGAGGAGGACCGCGCGGTGATGCTCGCCGGCATCAGCCACGACCTGCGCACGCCGCTGGCGCGCCTGCGGCTCGAGGCCGAGATGAGCGTGCACGACGACGAGGCCAAGCGCAACATGGCGCTCGACATCGACCAGCTCGACGCCATCATCGACAAGTTCATGGACTACGCGCGGCCCGGCGAGGTCAAGCTCATGCCGGTGCACCTGTCGAGCCTGGTCGACCGCGAGATGGCGGCGTTCCGCGACCCGACGCAGATCCGCATCACCGCGCGCGTGGCCATCGACACCCGCGTCATGGCCGACGAGACCGAGCTCGGCCGCGTGCTGCAGAACCTGTTCGAGAACGCCCGGCGCTACGGCCGCTCGGAGGACACCGGCATCGCGCGCGTGACGGTCACCTACGCGCGCACGGGGCCGTGGGTCATCATCAGCGTGCGCGACCAGGGGCCGGGCGTGGACCCGAAGAAGCTCAGCCAGCTCACCACGCCCTTCTTCCGCGGCGACGCGGCCCGCACCGCCGCCACCGGCGCGGGCCTGGGCCTCGCGATCGTGGAGAAGGCGGTGCAGCGCATGGGCGGCAGCTTCGAGATCGTCAACGCGCCGGAAGGCGGGCTGGTGGCGCACATCCGGCTGAAGAAGGCGCCGTAGCAGGCACTGCTCCGCACGCAGTCCGATCAAGCAAACGCCGCGGATCCGGCTTTGCCGGTCCGCTGGTGTTGCCCCCTGGGGGGCGCGCGCAGCGCGTAGGGGGGGGTCCTATATCGCCAGGTACTCGTGCCGCAGGTCCGCGTTCTCGAGCACTTCCTTGGCCGTCCCGTCGAACACCACCTCCCCCATGTCGAGGATGATGGCCCGGTCGGCCAGGTTCAGCGCGGCGATGGCGTTCTGCTCGACGATGATGGTCGTGAAGCCGAGCGACTTCACTTCGTGCAGGATCTTCTCGATCTCCTGCACGATCACCGGCGCGAGGCCCTCGTAGGGCTCGTCCAGCAGCAGCAGCTTCACGTCGCGCGCGAGGGCGCGGGCCACGGCCAGCATCTGCTGCTCGCCGCCGGACAGCGTCACGGCCTCCTGCTGGCGGCGCTCGGCCAGGCGCGGGAAGTGCTGGTACAGCCGCTCGATGCTCCAGCCGACGGGCTCCTCGATCTGCGCGAGCTTGAGGTTCTCCTCGACGCTCAGGCCGCCGATGATGCGGCGGTCCTCCGGCACCAGCGCCACGCCCTTGCGCGCCGCCTGCCAGGCGCTCATCTTGTGCAGAGGCTGGCCGTCGAGCCAGACCTCGCCGCGCTTGAGCTGCGGGTCGCCCAGCCGCGCGATGGAGCGCAGCGTGGAGGTCTTGCCCGCGCCGTTGCGCCCGAGCAGCGCGACGATCTCGCTCTCGTGCACGTCGAAGCCCACGCCCTGCACGATGTAGCTCTCGCCGTAGTAGGCGTGCAGGTCGCGGCACGAGAAGTACGGGCGCGTCGCCTGCGCCGGTGCCGCCGCGGCGGGTTGGTCCAGAACCTGGCTCACAGATGCGCTCCTCCGAGATAGGCCTCCTGCACCCGCGGGTCGCCGCGGATGGCGTCGGGCTCGCCTTCGGCGATGACGGTGCCCTGCGCCAGCACGCTGATGCGGCTGGCGAGCGTGAACACGACCTGCATGTCGTGCTCGATGATGATCTTGGTGATGCGCCGCTCGCCGATGCGCTGCAGCAGCTCGATGGTGTTGTGCGTGTCGGCGCGCGACATGCCGGCCGTGGGCTCGTCGAGCAGCAGCAGCTTCGGGTCCTGCACCAGGCACATCGCCAGCTCCAGCCGGCGCTTGTCGCCGCGCGACAGCGTGCCGGCGATCACGTGGCGCGCGTCGGCCAGGCCCACGTCGGCCAGCATGTGCTCGGCCTTCTCGCGTATGTCGGCCTGCGCATCCGCACGGCCCCAGGCGTTCACCGTGAACGCGCCGTCGCGGCGTGCGAGCGTCGGAATCATCACGTTCTCGAGCAGGCTGAGGTCGCTGAAGATCTCCGGCGTCTGGAACACGCGCGCCACGCCGGTCTGGTTGATCTCGTGCGGCGTCAACCCGATGAGCGACTGGCCGTTGAAGACGACGCTGCCGGTGTCCGGCGTGAGGCGGCCGACGAAGCAGTTGAGCAGGGTGGACTTGCCCGCGCCGTTGGGCCCGATGATGGCGTGGACGCTGCCTTCCTCGATGGTGAGGTTGACGTCGTTGAGCGCGCGCAGGCCGCGGAAGCTCTTGTTGACGCCCTGGACCTTGAGTATCGACATGGGTGGTGTGTGGCTGCGTTGCGGGGCGCGTGGGCGCGGCTACTTGGAGGTCTGCGGCGCGGCCACGCCGCCGCCGTAGGGCTCGCCCGCGGGATGCGGGGCGCGGCGGGCGGCGGGCGCGGCGGCCGGCGCCCGCGCGCCGCCGAAGCGAGCGCCGATGCGGCGGATGCCCTCCATCACGCCGCCCGGCAGGAAGATCACGAGCAGCATGAACATCAGGCCGAGCGTGAGGTGCCAGCCTTCGCCGACGAACAGCCCGAGCACCGCGACCACGGTGTCCTCGACGACGCCGTCGGGCAGGAAGCCGAAGATGTCGTGCAGCGTCTGGGCGTTGAAGGCCGAGAAGATGTTCTCGAAGTACTTGATGATGGCCGCGCCCAGCACCGGGCCGACCAGCGTGCCCACGCCGCCGAGGATGGTCATCAGCACCACCTCGCCGGAGGCCGTCCACTGCATGCGCTCGGCGCCGGCCAGCGGGTCGGTGATGGCGAGCAGCGAGCCGGCCAGGCCGGCGAACAGGCCCGAGATCACGAACGCCGCGAGCGCGTACGGCCGCGAGTTCACGCCGGTGTAGTTCAGCCGCACCTGGTTCGACTTGATGGCACGCAGCATGGTGCCGAAGGGCGAGCGCGTGATGCGCATCGCCGCGTAGAACGCGACGATCAGCACGACCGCGCAGAAGTAGAAGCCGCTGTAGCCGCTCATCGGGATGCCGAAGAGGTTGGTCGACGGGATGCGCTCGCTGGCGCCGTGCAGCCAGGTGTCGAGCACGCGCGGGTCGGCGCGGATGATCTGCAGGCCGTTGTCGCCGTTGGTGATGGGCGTGAGCACCGAGTACGCGAGGTTGTAGGACATCTGCGCGAACGCGAGCGTGAGGATCGAGAAGTAGATCCCCGAGCGGCGCAGGCACACGTAGCCGATGGCCAGGGCGAAGAGGCCCGACACCAGCATGCCGCACAGCATGGCGGGCAGTACGTTCATGCTCAGCAGTTTGAAGCACCACACGGTGGCGTACGAGCCGACGCCGAGGAACGCGGCGTGGCCGAACGAGAGGTAGCCGGTCAGGCCGAACAGGATGTTGAAGCCGATGGCGAAGACGCCGTAGATGGCGAAGCGCTGCAGCAGGTCCGGGTAGGCGCCGCCCAGCGGCGCCATCCACAGCGGCATCGTCAGCACGGCGGCGGCGAAGCCGCCGAGCAGCAGGAGGTCTTTGCGGGCGGTGGTCATGGCGCGTCCTCGATCAGGTTTCCATCAGGCCCTTGCTGCCCATCAGCCCGCGCGGGCGCACCAGCAGGATCACCACCGCCACGAAGTAGATGATGATCTGGTCGATGCCCGGGATCAGGTCCTTGACCTCGTTCATCGACGCGAAGGACTGCAGGATGCCGAGCAGGAAGCCGGCCACCACGGCGCCCACGAGCGAGCCCATGCCGCCGACCACCACCACCACGAACGACAGCACGAGGAAGTCCATGCCCATGTGGTAGTCGGGCGCGAGGATCGGCGTGTACATCACGCCGGCCAGGCCCGCCACGACCACCGCGATGGCGAACACGATGGTGAAGCGCCGCTCGATGTTGATGCCCAGCAGCCCGACGGTCTCGCGGTCGCGCATGCCGGCGCGCACCACCATGCCGAAGGTGGTGAACTGCAGGAAGGCGAACACGCCGGCGATGAGCGCGGCCGCGAAGAGGAAGTAGACGAGCCGCCACCACGGGTAGCTCACCGAATCGCCGAGGCCGAACCAGGCGCCGACGTTGGCCGTGCCCGCGACGATGGCCGGCGCCGACTGCGGCAGCGGGTTGGCGCCGAACCAGGCCTTGACGATCTCCTGCAGCACGATGGCCAGGCCGAAGGTCACGAGAATCTGCTCGGCGTGCGAACGGCGGTAGAAGTGCCGGATCAGGCCGCGCTCGAGCACGACGCCGATCAGCAGCATCACGGGGATGGCCAGCAGGATGGACAGCGGCACGGCGTAGTCGATGAGCGTGCGGCCGGTGTCGCCGAACCAGATCTGCAGGTAGGGCACTTCCTTGTAGGCGTCGAAGAAGGTGACGCTCTCGTCCTTGATCGACTTCGAGAGGGTCAGCAGCTTGTTGAGCGACACGGCGCAGAACGCGCCGATCATGAACAGCGCGCCGTGCGCGAAGTTCACGACACCGAGCGTGCCGAAGATGAGCGTCAGGCCGAGGGCGATCAGCGCGTAGGCGCCGCCCTTGTCGAGGCCGTTGAGCAGTTGCAGCAGGATTGCGTCCATGGTCCGCCGGCGGAACGTGTGGAAGGGCCGCCTGCGCCGCCGCCCTACAAGGGCAGCGGCGCGGGGCGAGCCGCGGGAGGGGCCGCGCCGCGGCCCCGGGCCGTCAGGCGACCACGTACGGGCCGAGCTCGCCGCCGCCCATGCTGGCCGGGTAGTCGACCTGCGCGCGCGGCACTTCCTGCACGATCTCGAGCAGGCCGAAGCGGTTGGTCGGCTTCTCCACGCCGCGCATCACCAGCACGTTCTTCATGCACTGGTGGTCGCCGGCGCGGTACTCGGTCGCGCCGTTGCCCATGCCGTCGAACTTGAAGCCTTCCAGCGCCTTGATGACCTCGGGCGGGTAGAAGGTGCCGGCCATCTCGCAGGCGTTGGCGTAGAGCAGCGTCTGCACGTAGCAGGTGTGCGCGGCCTGCGACGGCGGCTCGCCGTATTCCTGGCCGAAGGACTTGGTGAACACCTTGGTGGCCTCGTCCTGCAGCGTCCAATGCCAGTTGGCCGTGCCGAGGATGCCCTTGACCGCGTCGCCCGCGCCCTGCGCCATCAGGCGCGAGTACAGCGGCACGACGATCTCGAACCGCTTGCCGTTGACCTGCTTGTCGCGCATGCCGAACTGCACGGCCTGGCGCAGCGAGTTCACCATGTCCTTGCCGTAGTGGTTCAGGATCAGCACGTCGGCGCCCGAGTTCAGCACCGGGGTGATGTACTGCGAGAAGTCGCCGATCCCCAGCGGCGTGCGCACCGCGGCCACCGTCTTCCAGCCGAGCTTCTCGGTCGCGTTCTTGAGCGACTCCTCCTGCGTCCAGCCCCAGGTGTAGTCGGCCGTCAGGTGGTAGGCGCGGCGCTCCTTGCCGTACTCCTTGGCCAGGATCGGCGCGAGCGCCTGGCCCGACATGTAGGCGTTGAAGAAGTGCCGGAAGCCGTAGCGGCGGCGGTCCTTCATCGTCGTGTCGTTCGAGTGGGACAGTCCCACCATGAACAGCACGCCCATCTCCTGCGCCAGCGACTGCACGGCCACGGCCACGGCCGAGGACGAACCGCCCGAGAACATCAGCACGCCGTCCTTCTCGATCATGCGCTTGGCCGAGGCGCGCGCGGCGTCGGCCTTGGTCTGCGTGTCGCCGGTAACGTACTCGACCTTCTTGCCGAGGATGCCGTTGCCCTTGAGCTTGGAGGGCTTGAGCGTCTTCATCAGGCCGCCGTCGCCCTCGCCGTTGAGGTGCTTGGCCGCCAGCTTGAAGGCCTTGAGCTCGTCGGCGCCCTCGTCGGCGTAGGGGCCGGTCTGCGGCACGTTGAAGCCGAGGGTGATGGACTTCTTGTTGGCCGGGTTGTTGCGGAAGTCCGCCGCCCAGGCGTTGCGCATGAAGAACGTGGGCATGGCCAGCCCCGCGCCGAGGGCCACGCCGCCCTTGAGTGCGGCACGGCGGCCGTTGTCGTTCGAGGAATCGTTCATGTTGTCTCCTGTTCGCTGCCTTCGATGGGCCGGCGGATCGGGGCCGCCGCGTTCGCTCCGGAAATCAGAGCTCGCGCAAGCATCCGCGATGAAAGTCAAGGCAGCAACAACTTATTGACTGCATTCACTTTCCTTGTAAAAACTTGGGCGTGCCGAACGAAAACTGGTCAATTCTTGATCTTGCACTGCAGCATCGCGCCGCCGCGCAGGCCCGCGGCGAGCGCACGCTGCCGCGCTCGCTGATCGGCCCCAAGCTGCGCGAGCGGCGCAAGGCGCTGGGCATCACGCAGACGAGCCTCGCGGCGCAGCTGGGCATCTCGGCGTCCTACCTGAACCTGATCGAGGCCAACAAGCGCAGCATCGGCGGCAGCCTGCTCAAGCGCATGGCCGAGCAGCTCGGGCTCGTGATCGACGAGCTCGACGGCGCCGCCGAACGCCGCCTCGTGCGCGACCTGCGCGAGCTGGCGGGCGAGCCGCTGCTGGCCGAGCTGCGGCTCGATCTCGCCTCGGCCGACGCGCTGGCGAGCGGGCATGCCGGCTGGGGCCGCGCGCTCGTCACGCTGCACCGCGCGTGGCTCGACGGCAACCGCGCGGTGAGCGCGCTGTCGGACCGGCTCAACCAGGACCCCTTCCTCGGCGACGCGGTGCACAGCATGCTGAGCCGCGTGGCGGCCATCCGCTCGTCGGCCGAGATCCTCGACACGGTGGACGACCTCACGCCCGGCCAGCGCAAGCGCTTCTCCTCCATCGTCGACAGCGAGAGCGCGCGCCTGTCGGACGTGGCCCAGGCGCTGGCGGCGTTCTTCGACAAGGCGCACACGCGCACCCGCTCGATCACGCCCGTCGAGGAGGTGGACGACTTCATCTTCGAGCACGACAACCACTTCCCCCGGCTCGAGGAGGCGGCGGCCGATTTCCGCGTGGCCGCCGCGGTCGGGCCCGAATGCAGCGAGGGCGCGCTCGTCGAGCACCTGCGGCGCGTGCATTCGGTGGAGGTGCGCGTGCGCCCCGCGGCCGAGCTCGGCGCCGCGGCGTCGCGCCAGCCGGTGGCCTTCGACGCCGAGGCCCGCGTGCTGTCGATCGCCGACACCGCCGCGCCCGCCACGCGCCGCTTCCAGCTCGTGCGCCTGGCCGGCGACCTGTTCCACCAGGGGCAGGCGGTGGCCGCCCAGCTGGAGGGCTCGCCGCTGCTCACGAGCGAGGCGGCCCGCCGCCGCGCGCAGCGCGTGCTGTCGTCGTACCTGGCCGCGGCGGTGCTGCTGCCCTACGACAGCTTCCACGACGCGGCACTCGGTGCGCGCTACGACATCGACTACCTCGCGCAGCGCTTCGGCGCGAGCGTGGAGCAGGTGTGCCACCGGCTCGTGAGCCTGCGCCGCCCGGGGGCCGAGGGCATCCCGTTCGGCATGATGCGGGTCGACCCGGCCGGCTTCGTCACCAAGCGCTTTCCGCTGCCGCACCTGCTGCTGCCGCGCCACGGCAACGCCTGCCCGCTGTGGGCGGTGTACCAGGCCTTCCAGTCGCCGGGCGCCATCGTGCGCCAGCTCGCGGACTTCCCCTCCGGCGACCGCTACCTCTTCATTGCGCGCACGGTCGAGAAGGAGCGCCGCGGCTTCGCCATGCCGCGCCGGCTGATGTCGCTCATGCTGGCCTGCGACGCGCTGCATGCCGACAAGACCGTCTACGCCGAGGGCCTTGACCTGTCGTCGGCCGCGCCCGCCACGCCCGTCGGCGCCAACTGCCGGCTGTGCACCCGCCATGAGTGCGCCTATCGGGAAGAAGACCCGATCATCGATGCCTAGGGCGCGCACCGGTACATCGCCGAGAGGCTGCGCACTACACTCGTTTCGACGACGAGAAGACAGACAAATACCAGGAGACAGTGCATGAGCATCCGGGTGCTGATCGCAGAGGATGAGCCGCACATCGTCGAATCGCTGAGCTTCGTGCTGGGGCGCGAGGGCTTCGACGTGTCGGCCGTGCTCGACGGCGAATCCGTCATCGAGCAGCTGCGCGCCGAGCGCCCGGGCGTGGTCATCCTCGACGTGATGCTGCCGCAGCTCAACGGCTTCGAGGTGCTCAAGCGCATCAAGTCCGACCCGTCGCTCGCCGCCATCCCGGTGGTCATCCTCACCGCCAAGGGCCAGGCGCAGGACCGGCGCATGGCCGAGGAGATCGGCGTCGACGGCTTCATGACCAAGCCCTTCTCCAACCGCGACATCGTCGAGGAAGTGCGGCGCCTGACGCAGGCCTGAACGGCGCCGCGCCGATCGAGCCGCCATGCCGGTGAACCCGCCGCCCCAAGGATCGGCCCGCGCCCGCGACGCCGCGGTGGTGCTGCCGCTGCTGGGCCTGTTCCTGCTGATGCCGCCGGTCATCACGCTGTTCGTCGCCGCAATCGACATCGGCGGCGTGCCGCTGATCGTGGTCTACGTGTTCGGCGTGTGGCTGAGCCTCATCGTCTGCGCCGGCCTGCTCGCGCGGCGGCTGGCGCGCCCGGACGCCGGCCGGCCCTGATGCTCTCGCCCAACCTGGTCCTCGTCACGGCGCTGCTGTACGTGGCGCTGCTGTTCGCGGTGGCCTTCGTCGGCGACCGGCGCGCCCGCGCCGGGCGGCTCGGCTGGCTGCAGTCGCCGCTGGTCTACACGCTGTCGATCTCGGTCTACTGCTCGTCGTGGACGTTCTACGGCGCCGTCGGCTCGGCGGCGCGCCACGGGCTGGAGTTCGCCACCATCTACCTCGGGCCGACGCTGGTGTTCGTGGGCTGGTGGCTGCTGCTGCGCAAGCTGGTGCGCATCGGCCACGTGCAGGGCGTCACCTCGATCGCCGACATGATCTCCTCGCGCTACGGCAAGAGCGAGAGCATCGCCGCGCTGGTCACGCTGATCGCCATCGTCGTGTCCATGCCCTACATCGCGCTGCAGCTCAAGGCGGTGACGACGAGCTTCCAGGTCATCGGGCACGCCGGCCCGAACGCGCTGTCGGGCCTGCCGATCGCGGGGCCGGATTTCCGCATCGGCTTCTGGGTGACGGTGGGCATGGCGGTGTTCACCATCCTCTTCGGCACGCGCAACATCGACGCCAAGGAGCAGCACCACGGCGTGGTGGCCGCCATCGCCTTCGAGGCGGTGGTCAAGCTGGTGGCGCTGGTCGCCGTGGGCCTGCTGGTGGTGTTCGGCATCGCGGGCGGGCCGTCGGCGCTGTTCGAGCGCATGCCGCCCGAGCTGCTGGGCACGGCCAGCGAGGCCTTCGGCCCGCGCTGGGTCACCACCACCTTCCTCGCCGCCGCGGCCATCATCTGCCTGCCGCGCGAGTTCCAGGTCACCGTGGTCGAGAACGCCGACGAGAACCACCTTCGCACCGCCTCGTGGCTGTTCCCGCTGTACCTGCTGCTGATCTGCGTGTTCATCCTGCCGATCGCCATCGGCGGCCTCGCCTTCCTGCCCAAGGGCTCGAACCCCGACATGTTCGTGCTCACCCTGCCCATGTGGGCGGGGCAGGACATGATCGCCCTGCTCTCCTTCCTCGGCGGCTTCTCCTCGGCCACGTCGATGGTCATCGTGGCCTGCATCGCCATCTCGACCATGGTGTCCAACCACATCGTCATGCCGGTCGCGCTCAAGCTCGGCTGGGTGAGCGTGAACGTGAGCGGCGAGATCCGCCGCTTCCTGCTGATGAGCCGGCGCGCGAGCATCTGCGTGCTGCTGCTGCTGGGCTTCCTGTACTTCCGCATGAGCGGCTCGCCGGGCGCGCTGGCCGCCATCGGGCTGATCGCCTTCGCCGGCGTGGCGCAGTTCCTGCCCTGCCTCGTCGGCGGGCTGTTCTGGCGGCATGCCAACGCGAGCGGCGCGCTGGCGGGCCTGGGCGCCGGCACGATGCTGTGGGCCTACACGCTGTTCCTGCCGAGCTTCGCGGCCGGCACGGTCATCTCGCCCGGCATGATGAGCGACGGCCTGTTCGGCCTCTCGTGGCTGCGCCCGCATGCGCTCTTCGGGCTCGACGGGCTCGACCCGCTGGTGCACTCGGTGTTCTGGAGCCTGAGCGTGAACATCCTGTTCTTCGTCGGCGTGTCGCTGTGGCGCGAGCCGCGGCCGATCGAGCGGCTGCAGAGCACGCTCTTCGTCGACGTGTTCCGCACGCCGGCCGACGCCGCCTCGCTGCTCGTGCGGCGCAAGGCGGCGGCGCAGGACCTGAGCATCCTCGCGCAGCGCACGCTCGGCGCCAACGACGCGCTGGCCCTGTTCGCCCAGGCCGCGCGCGACCAGGGCCGCGGCGACGACATGCCCATCGCCGACGACGCCTTCATCAACCAGCTCGAGCGCAAGCTCGCCGGAAGCGTGGGCGCGGCCTCGGCGCGCTCGATGATCTCGCAGGTGGTCACGGTCGAGACCATCAGCGTGGACGAGCTGATCCGCATCGCCGACGAGACGCAGCGCATCCGCGACTACAGCCACCAGCTCGAGCAGAAGTCGCGCCAGCTCGAGGCCACCGCCAGCCAGCTCAGCGACGCCAACCAGCGGCTCACCCGGCTCGACGCCGAGAAGGACGACTTCCTCAGCCAGGTGAGCCACGAGGTGCGTACGCCGATGACCTCGATCCGCTCCTTCGCCGAGATCCTGCTCGACCCGCGGCCCATCGACCCGCGGCAGTCGGAGCGCTTCCTGCGCATCATCCACGAGGAGAGCATGCGCCTCACCCGGCTGCTCGACAGCACGCTCGACCTGAGCCTGCTCGAGCGCGGCGAGGCGCCGTGGGAGGTGGCGCGCGTCGACCCCGAGGCGGCGCTCGCCAACGCCCTGCGCACCTGCCAGGGGCTGGCGGTGAACACGCGCGTGCGCCTGATCCCGGGCGAGCGCATCGGCGGCGTGGTGGTCGACGCGAACGGCGACCGGCTCAGCCAGGTGTTCATCAACCTCATCTCCAACGCCATCAAGTTCCACTGCGGCGACGCGCCCTACGTGCGCATCGACAGCCGCGTGCGCGACGGCGTGTACGAGGTGCTGGTCGAGGACAACGGCCCCGGCATCCCGGCCGAGGAGCGCGACATGATCTTCTCGAAGTTCCTGCGCGGCTGGGCGCGCACCCACGCCACGGCGCCGGGCGTGGGGCTGGGCCTGGCCATCAGTTGGCAGATCATGCGGCGCCTGGGCGGCTCGCTGACGCTGCTGCCCGACACCGGCCGCGGCGCCTGCTTCCGCGTGGCGCTGGCGCTCTCGCGGCCGGGCGCCGACGCCGCCTGATCCGGCTACTGCGCGGCCAGCCGCGCCGCGGCCATCATCTTCTCGGCCATGCCGATCTCGGCCTTCAGCGCGGCGGTGTATTCCTGCGGCGTGCTCGGCGCGACGCCGCCGCCCAGCGCGTCGAGCTTCGTCCGCACGGCGGGGTCGGCCAGCGCCTTGTTGAGCGCCTCGCCGACGCGGCGCACGATGGGCGCGGGCGTGCCGGCAGGCACCGACAGGCCGCCGAACGAGACCAGGGTCACCGGCACGCCGGCTTCCTGCAGCGTCGGCACGTCGGGCAGGCGCGGGTGGCGCTGCGGCGAGGTGACGGCCAGCGGCTTGAGCCGCCCCGACTCGATCTGCGGCAGCGCCACGGAGGTGATGGACAGCGCGAACGCCACCTGCTCGCCGATCACCGCCTTGGTCGATTCGGTGGCGCCCTTGTAGGGCACGTGCGTCGCCTCGACGCCGGCGGCCTGGAGGATGAGCTCGGCCCCCATGTGCGCCGGCGAGCCGACGCCGCCGCTGGCGAACATCACCTCGCCCGGCGCCTTGCGCGCGCGGGCCAGCAGATCGCCGAGCGACGCGATGCCGGACGCCGGGCTGGTCACCATCGTCAGGTCGGACGTGCCGATGCGCCCGATGTGGATGAAGTCCTTCATCACGTCGTAACCCGGCCGCTTGTACACGCGCATGCTGGTGGCCATCGGCGCGCTCGAGTACACCCAGGTGTAGCCATCAGGCGCCGAGCGCGCAGCCGCCTGCGCGCCGAGGTTGCCCGCGGCACCCGGCTTGTTCTCGATGACGATGGTCTGGCCGAGCTGCGCCGACATCGACTCGGCCACGATGCGCACGGTGTTGTCGGGCGAGGTGCCGGCGAGGAAGGGCACGATCCAGCGGATGGTGCGGCCGGGATAGGACTCGTCGGCATGGGCGGCATGGGTGGCCACCGCGGCGGCGACGCCGAGGGCCGCGAAGGCGGCGGCGCGCAAGGTCTTCAGCATGGGATGTCTCCTTCTGTTCGAGGGTTCGGGGCGGGTGCGGGCTGCTCAGCGCGCCGGGCTGCCGAGCAGTTCGCGGGCGATGGTGTTGCGCTGGATCTCGCTCGTGCCGGTGAGCACGCGGTACATGCGCAGCATGCGGAAGAGGAATTCGACGCGGCTGCCCTGCACGATGCCTTCGCCGCCGAGCACCTGCACCGCGCGGTCGGCGATGCGGAAGGCCGTCTCGGAGCAGAAGAGCTTGGCCATCGAGGCCTCGGCGCGTGCGTCCACGCCGCGGTCGAGCAGGCGCGCGACGCTCAGCATCAGCGCGCGCGCGGCGGCCAGCTCGGTGGCCATGTCGGCCAGCATGTGCTGCACCGCCTGGAAGGCGGCGATGGGTTGGCCGAACTGGTGCCGCTTCAGCGCGTGCACGCGGGCATCCTGCAGCGCGAGGCTCGCCAGCCCCAGCATCGCCGGGCAGTGCAGCACGCGGTTGACGGTGATGCGCCCGAGCGCCAGCGCCAGGCCGCGCCCGCGCTCGCCGATCTGGTTGCCGGCGGGGATGCGGCAGTCCTCGAGGTGGATGTTGCCGGTGTGCGACTGGCCGGCCATCGTCTTGTAGCCGGCCTCCACGCGGAAGCCCGGCCGGTCGCGCTCGACGAAGAAGGCGGTGGCCTCGCGCCGGGCCGGGTCGTCGCTGGTGCTGGCGATGATCACGGCCATGTCGCAGAACGGCGAGCCGGAGATGAAGCGCTTGGTGCCGTTGAGCACGAAGCCGTCGCCGTCGGGCTCGGCGCGCGTGCGCACCGCGCCGGCGTCCGAGCCGGCCTCCGGCTCGGTGATGGCGAAGCAGATGGCCTGCTCGGCCTTCGCCACCGGCAGGATGAAGCGCGCCATCTGCTCGGGCGTGGCGGTGCGCACCAGCGCGCCCAGCCGCGGCGGGCCCGACAGCTCGCCCAGCACGTGCGGCGCGAAGGGCGAGCCGCTGGCGTAGATCGCCTCCTTGATGAGCGCATGGTCCACCAGGCCGAAGCCCGCGCCGCCCATCGCCTGGGGCAGCGTCATGCCGTAGAAGCCGCGCGCCTGCGACAGCGCCCACACCTGGCGCAGCAGCGCCTTGTCGCCGCCTTTCTCGTGGCTGACGCCGTGTGCGGCGGCGAGCGGGGCGAGTTCCTCGTCGATGAAGCGGCGCACGCGCGCGATGAAATCGGCTGCGGCCTCGGAGCCCTCGAACGCGGCTTCGACGGTGGATGGATTCGTGCTCATGCCGTTCCCCTCAGTTCACGCGCCGCTCGCGGCCTTGCCAGTAGGGCTCGCGCACGTCCTTGCGTGAGAGCTTGCCGTTGCTGTTCTTGGGCAGCTGGGCCACGAAGTCGACCGAGCGCGGCCGCTTGAAGCCGGCCAGCCGGCCGTCGCAGAAGTCCATCAGCTCCTGCGCGCTCGCCTGCGCGCCGTCGCGCAGCACGACGACCGCCTTCACCGCCTCGCCCCAGTGCTCGTCGGGCACGCCGATGACGCAGGCCTCGTAGATGGCCGGGTGCTGCGCGAGCACCGTCTCGACCTCGCGCGGGTAGACGTTGAAGCCGCCGGAGACCAGCATCTCCTTCTTGCGGTCGACGATGTAGATGTAGCCCTCGTGGTCGACGCGCGCGAGGTCGCCGGTGCGCAGCCAGCCGTCCTCGCCGAGCACCGCGCGCGTCTGCTCCGGCGCGCGCCAGTAGCCGGCGAACACGTCGGCGCCGCGCACGCAGATCTCGCCGATGGCGTCGCCCTCGACGGGCCGGCCCTCGTCATCGAGCACCTGCACGTCGGCCTCGCCCACCGCGCGGCCGCAGGCGGCCAGCAGTTCGGGGCGCTCGCCGCCGATGGCCCGGGCGTGGTCGGCGATCGACAGGCCGACGACGCCGCCGGTGCTCTCGGCCGCGCCGTAGCCCTGGGCCAGCACCGGCCCGAAGGCCGTCCAGGCCTCGCGGATACGCGCCGGCGACATCGGCGCGGCGCCGTAGCTCACCAGCCGCAGGCTGCGCAGGTCGCGCGTGCGGATCGACGGCTCGGCCAGCAGTGCATGGATCATGGCCGGCACGAAGAAGCACATCGTCACCCGGTGCCGCTCGATCGCCTCGAGGATCTCGGCCGGCTGGAAGCGCTCCATCAGCAGGATGCTCGCGCCCTGGAACAGCATGGGCTGGATGAACATGCCGCTCGCGTGCGTGATCGGGCCGCACAGCATCAGCACGTCGCCGGGACCGGCGTGCATGCGGCCCATGATGACCTTGCGCAGCGAGGCGAAGCGGTTGCCCACCGTCTGCATCGCGGCCTTGAGCTTGCCGGTGGAGCCGGAGGTGTAATGCAGCACCGCGAGGTCGCCCTCGCCCATCGCCTCGTGCACCGGCGTGTCGGGCGCCGCGGCGACCAGCGCCTCGTAGTCAGCCCAGCCTTCGGCGTGGCCGCCGGCCGGGTCCAGCGCGATGCGGTGCACGAGCCCCGGCACCGCGCGCGCCGCGTCCTCCACCATCGCCCGGTGCTCGGGGCCGGCGATGCAGGCCACGGGCTCGGCGTTGGCGAAGGCGTCGGCGAGCTCCGCCGGCGCCAGCCGCGAGTTGAGCGCCACCTTGACGAGGCCGAGCTTGTAGAACGCGCATTCGAGCTCGACGATCTCGGGCCGGTTCGGCGACACGATGGCGACGCGGTCGCCGCGCGCGAGGCCCAGCCCGCGCAGCGCATGCGCGAGGCGCGTGGAGCGCCGCGACAGGTCGCGGTAGCTCAGCTGCCCGTCGCGGAACAGCACCGCCGGGCGGTCGCCCCAGAAGCGGGCGCTGCGGTCGATGTAGAGGCCGAGGTTCATCGCTGGGCCCCGCCGGTCGCTGCACACATCGCGTATCTCCTTGAATCGTCGGGCCAGTCTAGGCAGCGATGACCCACGGTTGGATAATCAAACCACTGGTTTTGATAACCGTGGATTAATCAAGAAGGCGGTGGAGGCCATGGCGCTTCGCCTCGAGGACATCGACTACTTCCTGGCGGTGGTCCAGCACCGCCAGGTGCGCCGCGCCGCGCTTGAGCTCGGCGTCTCGCAGCCGGCGGTGAGCAAGGGCATCCAGCGGCTGGAACAGGAGCTGGGCTTCCCGCTGTTCGCCCGCAGCCGCCGCGGCATGGAGATGACGGCCGTGGCCGAGGGCTTCCACCAGCGGGTGCGGGCGCTGCGCCGGGGCCTCGGCGAGGCGATCAAGGACGCGGCCGACCAGTACCTCGGCGAGCTCGGCCTGCTGCGGGTCGGCGTGTCGCCGCTGTATGCGCAGCGGCTGTTCGTGCCGGCCTCGCTGCGGCTGCACCGCGAGCGGCCGGCGGCGCGGCTGCAGGTGAACGTCAACCTCAACGACGAGCTGATGCTGGCGCTGCGCCGCGGCGACATCGACATGAGCATCAACGCCCTGCCCCCGGGCATGCCGGAGGACCTGGCCGCCATCCCGCTGATCACCGACGACCTGTGCCTCGTCGTGCGCGAAGGCCACCCGCTGCTCGCGTCGCCGCGGCGGCTGCGGCTGTCCGACCTGGCCGGCGCGCAGTGGATGCTGCCGGGCTCGGGCGTCGCGGCGCGCCGCAACATCGAGGGGCGGCTGGCCGAGGCCGGCCTGCCGCCGCCGCGAGTGGTGGTCGAGGTCGGCAACTCCTCGGTCCAGCTGCTCGACCTGCTGCGGCACAGCGACCTGGTGTCGGTGCAGAGCGAGTCGATGCTCTTCACGCCGATGGCCGCCGGCATCGCGCCCCTGCCCATGGCCGAGGCCCGCTTCAAGCGGCGCATCGGCGTGCTGGTGCGCGCGGGCGCCGCGCTGCCGCCGCTGGCGGCCCGCTTCATCGAGATCCTGAAGGAGCGCGGCTGAGGCGGGTTGGCATTCAACCGGCCAGGATCAACCCGTTCGCGCTGAGCTTGCCGAAGCGCTCGTGACACCAAGTCCGTTCGCGCTGAGGTATCGAAGCGCAGGATGCGGTCCGTTTCTCACCGACATCGACGGGAAACGACTCGGCTTCGACCTCAACCGAACGACCGGACCACGCCCCGTGCTTCGATACCTCGGCACGAACGGGTCTTGGCAACGGGCGCTTCGACAAGCTCAGCGCGAACGGGTTGATGGGAGCGCGAACGGGGTGATGACGGCGCAAACGGGTTGATGGCAGCGCGACCGCGCATGCCGCCCCGCCTCAGCCGCCGACCAGCAGGCACACCGCCCGCGCCTCGATCGACTCGCCGCGGCCCACGGGGCCCATCTTCTCGGCCGTCTTGGCCTTCACGTGCACCTGGCCGATGTCGACGATGAGCGCGAGCGCGAGGCGCTGGCGCATGGCCGGGATGTGCGGCGCCATCTTCGGCGCCTGGGCGACGATGGTGCTGTCGATGTTGCCGATCTGCCAGCCGGCGGCGCGCACGCGGCGCGCGGCCTCGGCCAGCAGGGCCAGCGAATCGGCGCCCTTGAAGCGCTCGTCGGTGTCGGGGAAGTGGTAGCCGATGTCGCCCAGCGCCGCGGCGCCGAAGAGCGCGTCGGTGATGGCGTGGCACAGCGCGTCGGCGTCCGAATGGCCGGCCAGGCCGTGGGTGTGCGGCACCTCCACGCCGCCGAGCACGAGCGGGCGGCCCTTCACCAGGGCATGGCAGTCCCAGCCCTCGCCGATGCGCAGGCGCGGCGGCACGAATGTGTTCATGGACGGGTCCTCAGCAGGCGCTCGGCCAGCGCGAAATCGGGCGGGAAGGTGAGCTTGAAGTTCTCGAAGTCGCCGCGCACGAGCCGGGGCGCATGGCCCAGCGCCTCGACGGCGCCGGCTTCGTCGGTGACGCCCGCGCCCGCCGCCGCCAGCGCCTGCGACAGCAGCCCCAGGCGGAACATCTGCGGCGTCTGCGCCTGCCACTTGCGCTCGCGCGGCACGGTGGCGGCCACGCGGCCGGCGTGCTCGTCCTTCAGCGTGTCGGCCAGCGGCAGGGCCAGCAGGCCGCCGACGGCGTCGTCCTGGCAGGCGTCGATCAGGGCGTCGATCCACTCGGCACGCACCAGGCAGCGCGCGGCGTCGTGCACCAGCACCCAGTCGCCGTCGGCCGCGCCGGCGTCGCGCAGCGCCTGCAGGCCGTTGGCCACGGTCTGCGCGCGGCTCGCGCCGCCGCAGCGCGCCACGCGGCCGGCGTAGCGCGGCGCGGCCTGCTCGAAGGCGGTGTCGCCGGCGCTGAGCACCACCAGCGTGGACGTGAGCCGCGTCACCTTCGACAGCGCGGCCAGCGTGTGCGCCACCACCGACTGGCCGGCGAGCGGCTCGTACTGCTTGGGCCCGGCGGTGCCGGCCCGCTCGCCGACGCCGGCACAGGGCACGAGGGCGTGGAAGCGGGGCGTGGCGGTGGCGGGCATCGGAGGCGGCAGCAGGGTCGGAGCACGGCGCCACGGGCGCCCGCGAGGGGGTGAATTTTATAATTCGCCACTCACTGATTCGCCCCGTGACGAACGTTCACGGGGCGATTTGCTTTGCCGCCTCGCGACGCATGCAGATTCCATCGATCTCCCCCGGCAAGCGGTTCACGCTGCCGCGACCGCTCGGCTCCGCCGACGCCCTGCTTCTCGCGCGCTTCGCGCAGGCCCAGGCGGCCCGGAAGAAGCTCACCGCCATCGTCACCGCCGAGCCGGCCGACACCCAGCGGCTCGAAGGCGAGCTGCCCTTCTTCGCGCCCGGGCTGCGCGTGGCCGTGTTCCCCGACTGGGAGACGCTGCCCTACGACACCTTCTCGCCGCACCAGGACCTGATCTCCGAGCGCCTGGCCACGCTGTGGCGCATCCGCCAGGGCGAGGTCGACGTGGTGCTGATGCCGGCGTCGACCGCGCTGGTGCGGCTCGCGCCGCCGAGCTTTCTCGCCGCCTACACCTTCCACTTCAAGCAGAAGGAGAAGCTCGACGAGGCGGGGCTGAAGGCGCAGCTCACGCTCGCCGGGTACTCGCACGTGAGCCAGGTCGTCTCGCCCGGCGAGTACGCGGTGCGCGGCGGGCTGATCGACCTCTTCCCGATGGGCTCGCCCGTGCCCTACCGGGTGGACCTGTTCGGCGACGAGGTCGACAGCATCCGCACCTTCGACCCCGACACGCAGCGCAGCCTCTACCCCGTGCCCGAGGTGCGGCTGCTGCCCGGGCGCGAGTTCCCGATGGACGAGCAGGCGCGCGGCGACTTCCGCAACCGCTGGCGCGAGAAGATCGAGGGCGACCCGACCAAGGTGCGGCTGTACAAGGACATCGGCACCGGCATCGCGACGGCGGGCATCGAGTACTACCTGCCGCTGTTCTTCGACGAGACGGCGACGATCTTCGACTACCTCGGCGCCGAGGCCTCCCTCGCACTGCACGGCGAGATCGACGAAGCCCTCAAGCGCTTCTGGGCCGACACCCGCGAGCGCCACCGCTTCCTGCAGCACGACCGCGAGCGGCCCATCCTGCCGCCGGAAGAGCTGTTCCTGAAGCCGGAGGACTTCTTCACCCGGGCCGGCGCGCACGCCGTGCTGGCGGTGCGCGGCAGCGAGCCGGTCGACTGGGCGCGGCCCCTGCCCGACCTGAGCGCGGACCGCGGCGCGCCCGAGCCGCTGAAGAGGCTGCAGCTGCACGTGGGCACCACGCCGCACCGCGTGCTCATCGTGGCCGAGAGCGCCGGGCGCCGCGAGAGCCTGCTCGAACTGCTGCGCGACAGCCGCATCGAGCCGCCCAGCGTCGACAGCCTCGCCGACTTCGAGGCCGGGGAGGAGCGCTTCGCCATCGCCGTCGCGCCGCTGGCCGAGGGCTTCTTCTGGCACGAGCCCGCCGAGCAGAAGGCGATCCAGTTCGTCACCGAGACCGAGCTCTTCGCGAGCGCCCCCACCGCCCGGCGCCGCCGCCGGCAGGAACAGGTGAGCGACGTCAACGCGCTCATCAAGGACCTGTCGGAGCTGAAGGTGGGCGACCCGGTGGTGCACGTGAACCACGGCATCGGCCGCTACGTCGGGCTGATGACCATCGACCTGGGCGACGGGCCGAGCGAGTTCCTGCACCTCGAGTACGCCGACAAGGCCACGCTGTACGTGCCGGTCGCGCAGCTGCACCTCATCAGCCGCTACACCGGCGTGAGCGCCGACGAGGCGCCGCTGCACAAGCTGGGCTCCGGCCAGTGGGACAAGGCCAAGCGCAAGGCTGCCGAGCAGGTGCGCGACACCGCGGCCGAGCTGCTCGACCTGTACGCCCGCCGCGCCGCCCGCGAGGGCCACGCCTTCCGCTTCACGCCGCACGACTACGAGGCCTTCGCCGCGAGCTTCGGCTTCGAGGAGACGGCCGACCAGCAGGCGGCCATCCACGCCGTGATCCAGGACATGGTCTCGCCCCGCCCGATGGACCGGCTGATCTGCGGCGACGTGGGCTTCGGCAAGACCGAGGTGGCGCTGCGCGCGGCCTTCGTGGCCGTGGTCGGCGGCAAGCAGGTGGCCATCCTCGCGCCGACCACGCTGCTGGCCGAGCAGCACTACCAGAACATCGCCGACCGCTTCGGCCAGTGGCCGGTGAAGGTGGCCGGACTGTCGCGCTTCCAGTCGGCCAAGGAGACCAAGGCGGCGCTGGAAGGCCTGGCCGACGGCACCATCGACATCGTCGTCGGCACCCACAAGCTGCTCAGCCCCACGCTCAAGTTCAAGCGCCTGGGCCTGCTTGTCATCGACGAGGAGCACCGCTTCGGCGTGCGCCACAAGGAGGCGATCAAGGCCATGCGCGCCGAGGTGGACGTGCTCACGCTCACCGCCACGCCGATCCCGCGCACGCTGGGCATGGCGCTCGAAGGCCTGCGCGACCTGAGCGTGATCGCCACCGCGCCGCAGCGGCGCCTGGCCATCAAGACCTTCGTGCGCACCGAGACCAGCGGCACCATCCGCGAGGCCGTGCTGCGCGAGCTCAAGCGCGGCGGGCAGGTCTACTTCCTGCACAACGAGGTCGAGACCATCGAGAACCGGCGCATGAAGCTGCAGGAGCTGCTGCCCGAGGCGCGCATCGCCGTGGCCCACGGCCAGATGCCCGAGCGCCAGCTCGAGCACGTGATGCGCGACTTCGTGGCCCAGCGCCACAACGTGCTGCTGTGCTCGACCATCATCGAGACCGGCATCGACGTGCCGAGCGCCAACACCATCGTCATCAGCCGCGCCGACAAGTTCGGCCTGGCGCAGCTGCACCAGCTGCGCGGGCGCGTGGGCCGCTCGCACCACCAGGCCTATGCCTACCTCATGGTGCCCGACGTGGAAGGCCTCACCAAGCAGGCGGCGCAGCGGCTCGAGGCCATCCAGAGCATGGAAGAACTCGGCTCGGGCTTCTACCTCGCCATGCACGACCTGGAGATCCGCGGCGCCGGCGAGGTGCTGGGCGAGAACCAGAGCGGCAACATGATGGAGGTCGGCTTCCAGCTCTACAACGAGATGCTGTCCGAGGCCGTGCGCTCGCTGAAGGCGGGCAAGGAGCCCGACCTGCTCAGCCCCACGGGCGGCGTGTTCGGCGGCACGACCGAGATCAACCTGCACGCCCCCGCCCTGCTGCCCGACGACTACTGCGGCGACGTGCACACCCGGCTGAACCTCTACAAGCGGCTGGCCAGCGCCGAGAAGCCGGAGCAGATCGACGCGCTGCTCGAGGAGATCACCGACCGCTTCGGCAAGCTGCCGCCGCAGGGGCAGACGCTGTTCGACGTGCACCGCCTGCGCGTGCTCGCCAAGCCCTACGGCGTGACCAAGATCGACGCCGCGGCCCGGCTGATGATCGTGAGCTTCCGGCCCAACCCGCCGATCGATCCCATGAAGATCATCCAGCTCGTGCAGAAGAACCGGCACATCAGGCTGGCGGGCAACGACCGCCTGCGCATCGAGCGCGACACGCCCGAGGCGAAGGACCGCGCCCAGCTGATCCGCGACGTGCTGCGCTCGCTCGGCACGCCGGTGGAGGCGCCTGCCGTCGCCTGACGCCCGGCGCAGGCGCGCTCAGCGGAAGATGCGCGCCGCGAACGGCCCGCCGGCGCCGAGGCAGAAGCCGTCGAGGCTGCGCCCGTCGACCGAGGCGCGCAGGTTGCAGTCCAGTCGCTCGAAAGGCGCGCCCGGCTGCGCCTGCACCGACATCGCGAGCCGCAGCGCCGCGCCCTCGAGCTCGCCGCGGCCGCTGCCCACGTCACGTCCGTCGAGCTCGGCGGTGAAGCGCAGCCGCCGGCCGTCCTGCATGAACCGGTAGCGCTCGCCGCTGTTGCTGCGCCACAGGCCGCGCATGTCGATCAGGCCGGCCTCGGGCGCCGAGGCGGCGTGGACGGACCGGGCATTCACCGCGCCGCCGCCCGGCGGCCCGGCGACGCCGAGCAGCGCGGCCGCGCCCACCAGGCCGGCCGCGCCCACGCCGGCGCCGAGCCACAGCGGCCAGTGCGCGAGGCGCCACCGCTCGCGCCGCGCCGGCGGGCCGCCCGCCTGCCGCTCCATGCCCGGCACCGCGGCCAGCGTCTTCACCAGCCGTTCCAGGTCGGCGGGCCAGCGCCGGTCGGACAGCTCGAGCGCCTGGCGGCGGCACAGCGGGCGCAGCGCGTCGGGCAGCTCGGCCTCGTCGGGCAGGCTCGCGCCGTCGAGCAGCACCGGCACGACGCGGATGCGCCGGCGCAGGGCGCTGGCGATCTCGAGGCGGATCCAGTCGTCGGCCCGGTCCAGGCGCCGGCGGCCCGTGCCGTCCTGCAGGCCCAGCCACTGGTGGCCGATGAGCACCAGCATGGCCACGCAGGACTCGAGGGCCTGCTCCAGCGTGTCGACGTAGTCGGCGCCGGGGGCGATGCCCTCGATGTCGCGGAAGATGCAGGCCGGCGTGAAGTGCTCGCCGAGATCGTCGGCGAGGCGGCCTGCGGCGTACTGGGCGTCGTCGCGCCGATAGCTGATGAAGATGCCGCCGGTCATGGGGTGCCTTGCTCGCGGGGCGCCGCCGCTGCTGCGGCGGCGGACCCTCGAAGTCTAGGTACCCCCCGCCGCGCATTCAAATGCCGAACAGGGGGTGCCGGGGCACCCGGCGGGCCGTCAGTCCTTGCGCCAGCGCGACAGCCAGTGGTCCATCAGCTTGCCCGCCGCCTCGCGCCCGCCGAGCCCGAAGGACAGCGCCACCGCCACCGCGACGGCGCCGAGCGTCAGCCCGAAGGCGAGGTTGACGATGTCGTCCGCGATGCCCATGGCGCGCAGCCCCATGGCGATCACGAGGCCGAGGATCGCCACGCGGGCGACCGTCGCCAGGGTGCGCGACGACTCGCCGCTCGCGCGCTGGATCGCGCCCGCCGCCAGGTTGGCGAGCCAGAAGCCGATGACCAGGATCACGGCGCCCAGCAGCACGTCGCCGCCGAACTCGATGAACATCGCCACGATGTCGCGCACCTGCGAGAAGGCGAGCTGGTCGGCCGCCTCGACCACCGCGAACAGCATGGAGAAGAACATCACCAGCTTGCCCGCGAGCTCGGACGGGCGCAGCGCGGCCGGCGTGTCGCCGCGCAGCCCCATGCGCTGCGGCAGCAGGTCGAAGCCGACGGCGGCCAGCAGCCGCGCCACCAGCGCCGAGGCGAAACGCGCCACGAACCACGTCACCGTGAGGATGACGGCCGCCGCGACGATGCCCGGCACCGCGTCGAAGAACTGCGTGAGCATGCCGGTGGCCGGGCGCGAGATCGCCTCGACGTGCAGCGCGTCGAGCGCGGCGATCAGGCTCGGGATGAACACCAGCACGAAGACCAGCGTGCCGGCGATCTGCGACAGGCGCACCGACTCGTCGAGCCCGATGCGCGCGCCCAGCCGGTCGGAGCCCACCGACGACAGCAGGTTGCGCACGAGCCCGCGCAGCACGCTCGCCACCAGCCAGCCGACGAAGCCGATCGCGGCCGCGGCGAGGATGTCGGGCACCATCTGCAGCGCGCGCTCCAGCATGCGCTGCACCGGCTCGAGCACGCCGGTCAGGCCGTAGGCCGCCAGGATGGCGGGCAGGAACAGCAGGATCACGAGGCCGAAGATCACGTTCGCGAGGTTGCGGCTCATCGGCTCCATGCCGGCGTGCGCGGCCAGGCGGTCGTCGAGCGTCGTCGCGGCGAGCAGCTTCTGCGTGATCGCGCGCAGCAGCGTGGCGCTCAGCCAGGCCACGAGCACCAGCACCGTGCCGGCCAGCAGGTTCGGCAGGTAGGCCATGATGTCGCCCACGAGCGCGGCGAACGGCGCGGAGACGGTCTCCAGGCGCAGCGTGTTGAACACCGCCGCGATCGTCACCAGGATCACGAGCCAGAACGCGGCCAGCGCGAGCGGCGACTCGATGTCGACCTGCGCCTGGCCGGTGCTCGCACGCACGCGCTCGTTCAGCCGCGCGTAGCCGAGCAGGCGGCGCAGGCCGGCACGCACCACGACGGCCACGATCCAGCCGAGCGCGAGGACCGCCAGTGCGCCGAAGATCATCGGCAGGCTGTCGCCCAGGCGGGCCTGGGTCGCTTCGTACAGTGCATTCCATTCCATCGCATTCCCTCCTTGTCGACGCTTGTGCGCACCGTGCCTGCGCACGGTGCCAGGGGCGGCGATGGTATGAAGGTTTTACAGCCGTGTCGGCAATTTCTCGCGCCGGGGTACGTCTTTCGCCGGCGGGCGGCGCCGAGTGCCTACAATGCCGGCCGCTCCCCGGGCGCCCGCTGCCTCTGCCGCCGCCTCCGATCCCCCGCGATTTCGCGCGCCGCGCTCCCCGCGCCATGACACCGCTTGCCCCCGGCCTCGTCGTCCAGAACCTCCCCACGCCGCTGCGCCTGCGCGATTTCAGGCTCATCGCGTTCGACATGGACTCGACGCTCATCAACATCGAGTGCATCGACGAGATCGCCGATGCCGCCGGGAAGAAGGCCGAGGTGGCCGCGATCACCGAGGCGGCGATGCGCGGCGAGATCGCCGACTTCAAGGACAGCCTGCGGCGCCGGCTCGCGCTGCTCGAAGGCGTGCCGGCGCAGGTGCTGGCGCAGGTCCATGCGCAGCGCCTGGCGCTCAACCCCGGCGCGCGCGAGCTGGTCGACGCGGCCCGCGCGGCGGGGCTGGCCACGCTGCTGGTCTCGGGCGGCTTCACCTACTTCGCCGAGCGTGTGCAGCAGGCGCTCGGCATCGACCGCTCGGCCTCGAACGTGCTCGAGATCGTCGACGGCCGGCTCACCGGCCGCGTGGTCGGCGACATCGTCGACGGCGCCGAGAAGCGGCGCCAGCTGCTGGCCTTCTGCGAGGCGCTCGGCTGCTCGCCGCGCCAGGCCATCGCGGTGGGCGACGGCGCCAACGACCTGCCGATGATGGACGCGGCCGGGCTGTCGGTGGCCTATCACGCCAAGCCCAAGGTGCGGGCGGCGGCCATGGTCGCCATCGACACCGGCGGGCTCGACCGCCTGCTCGACGTCTTCGCCTGAGCCCCTGCTACGCGCCGCCGGCGCGCAAGGCCGCCGACGGCCGGCGCAGCCACTGCGTGAGCAGGGCCAGACCCATCAGCGACAGGCCGATGATGTCGGCCCAGGCGTGCGGATAGACCAGCAGCAGCCCGGCGGCGATGAAGGCCAGGCGCTCCCACCAGCGACAGCGCACGAACGCCCAGTTCTGCGCCCCGCAGGCGAGCGCGGCGATGCCGGCCGAGGCGGTGATCGCGATCCAGACGACCTCGCCCCACGACACGCCGGCCGGCGGCTTGAGCAGCAGCCCGGCGCCGGCCGGATCGAGCACGAACACGAAGGGCAGCAGGAAGGCCGGCAGGGTGTACTTCCACGACTGCAGCGTCGTCTTGTACGGGTCGCCGCCGGTGATGGCCGCCGCCGCGAACGGCGACAGCGCCGTCGGCGGCGAGACCTCCGACAGCACGGCGTAGTAGAAGATGAACATGTGCGCGGCGAAGTCGGGCACGCCGAGCTTGGTGAGCGCCGGCGCGGCGATCACGGCGCAGATGATGTAGCTGGCCGTCACCGGCACCGCCAGGCCGATGATCCACACGATCAGCGAGGTGTAGACCGCCGTGAGCAGCAGGCTGCCGCCGGCGTAGTCGATGACGATGGAGCTGAACTTCAGCCCGAGGCCCGTCTTGCCGACCACGCCCACGATCACGCCCGCGGCAGCGCAGGTGGCGGCCACGTTGAGAGCCTGCTTGGAGCCGTCCTTCAGGGCCGCGATCAGCTTGGGCGGCCACATCGCCGTCTCGCGCGTGAAGAAGCTCACCACGAAGGCGACGACGGTGGCCCAGAACACCGACATCAGCGGCGAGAAGCCGTAGACCATGAAGCCGACGATGGCCACCAGCGACAGGAAGTGGAACCAGAACTTCGCCGCGAGCTGCATCGCGGTGGCGCCGATGCGCGTCTCGGCGGCCGGGGCGCCGCTGCTGAACTTGCGCGCGTCCAGCTCCACCATCAGGAACAGCGACAGGTAGTACAGGCAGGTCGGGATCGCCGCCATCAAGAGCACGTCGAGGTACGAGATCTTGAGGAACTCGGCGATCAGGAACGCGGCCGCGCCCAGCACCGGCGGCGAGATGATGGCCCCCAGGCCGCCCGCGGCGAGCAGGCCGCCGGCCGCATCGGCGTTGTAGTTGGCGCGGCGCAGCATGGGCCACGCCACGGTGCCGATGGTCACCGTGGTGGCCACGCCCGAGCCCGACGGCCCGCCCAGCAGGAAGGACGACAGCACCACCGTGCGCCCCGCGCCCGAGCGCTTGCCGCCCAGCAGCGCGAAGCTGAAGTCGAGGAAGAACTTGCCGGCGCCCGAGTGCTGCAGGAACGCGCCGAAGATCGTGAACAGGATGATCAGCGTGGCCGACACGTCGATCGCCGTGCCGAAGATGCCTTCGAGCGACATGTACATCACGCCCACCATGCTGGGCAGGTCGTAGCCGCGGTGCGTCCACTGGCCCGGCAGCCACGGGCCGAGGAAGGCATAGGCGCCGAACAGCACCACCACGATGGGCATGATCCAGCCCGTGGTGCGCCGGCAGGCCTCGAGCACCAGCACGACGAAGGCGACGCCGAAGACCACGTCCCAGTCGTTGGGCCAGGTGCTGCGGTCCCAGAAGTCGTCGCCGCCCATCAGCATGTAGGCGATGGTCGCCACGCCGGCCAGGCCGAGCAGCACGTCGTACCACATCAGCCGGTTGCGCAGCCGCTTGGTGGCCGGGAAGATCAGGAAGATCAGCAGCAGCACGAAGGCCACGTGCACCGGCCGCAGCACCTGCGTGCGCACGATGGACGCGGCGGCGTACAGGTGGAACAGCGACATCGCCACCAGCAAGGCGGTGATGAGCAGGTCCAGGCGCCCGCCGAAGCGGCTGGTGGCGCCCTCCTCTTCCTCGATGAAGCGCTCGGCGGCCTTCAGCCGCTCGTCGGCGACGGCGTCGTCAGCTTGTGGAGGCACGCTCATGCAGGGTCGTCAGGAATGTGGAAAGGCCAGGCACGGATCAAGCGGACACCGCGGACCCGGCTTTGCCGGTCCGCCGGTGTCGCACGTGCGAAGCGCGCAGGGGGGTGGGCTTAGTTGCTGAACTTCACGCCACGCTCTTCCCAGTACTTGCGGGCACCGGGATGCATCGGGATCGGCGAGGAACCGGCCTGCGCCTCGAGCGTGATGTTCTGCGCCTCGCGGTGCACGGCCACCAGCTCGTCCTTGTGCTCCATCAGCGTCTTGACGATGGTGTAGGCCTGCTGGTCGCTCATCTTCTTGTCGGCCACCAGCAGGTTCCACACGTCGATGTTGGCGACCGCCTTGTCCTGGCCCTTGTACGAGCCGGCCGGGATGGTGCCCTTGACGTAGAGCGGGCCCCACTTCTGGTTCATCGCCTCCGCGTACTGCGCATGGTCGAGCAGCTTGACCGTGAGGCCGGGCGTGGCCGCGAGGTCGGTGATGGCGGCGGTCGGCAGGCCGCCGACCCAGATCAGGCCGTCGATCTTGCGGTCCTTCATGGCGTTCACGCCCTCGGCCACCGACAGGCGCTCGCGCTCGACGTCCTTGACGATGCCGGCCGCCTCGAGCAGGCGCAGCGACATCACCTCGGTGCCGCTGTTGGGCTCGCCGGTGGAGATGCGCTTGCCCTTGAAGTCGGCCACCGAGTTGACGCCGTTGCCCTCGACGGTGACGACGTGCATCTTGTTCGGGTACAGCACCATCAGCGTGCGCGCATCGACCTCGCGGCCCTTGAACTTGCCCAGGCCCTTGGTGGCGTCCCAGGCCGAATCGGCCATGGTGAAGCCGAAATCCTGCTTGCCCTGGCCGATGAGCTGGAGGTTGGCGACCGAGGCGCCCGTCACCTCGGCGGTGGCTTCCCAGCCGGGCACGTGCTTGGAGAGCACCGCGGCCATGCCGCCGCCCATCGGGTAGTAGACGCCGCCGGTGCCGCCGGTGCCGATGGACAGCCGGGTGGTGGTCTGCGCCGACGCCGGCCCGGCCAGGGCGAAGGCCAGGCCGGCCAGCAATCCGATCAATGCCTTTTTCATGCTCGAGTCTCCAGTGGTTCGTATGACACACGCCGCGAGGCCGCCTCGCGGGCGCACGGCGAATCAGTGGGGACAAGGTAGCAGCCGGGCATGCCCCGGCGGAACCGGGAATGCCCGGGGCGCGAAGGCGCGCCGCCTACGCGGAACTACGCATGACGGCCCGGGTTCACGCCGGTACCGGCATGACCACCATGCCGTCGGCATCGGCGCACAGCCACTCGCCCGGGTGCACCCACACGCCCTGGACCTGCACCGCCACGTCGCGCTGGCCGGTGTTGCGCTTGTCGGTGGGCAGCGGCATCAGCGCGAGGGCGCGGATGCCCACGTCGCAGGCCGCGAGCTCGGCCACGTCGCGCACGCAGCCGTCGACCACCACGCCGGCCCAGCCGTTCCTCGCCGCCGCCGCGGCCAGGTTGCCGCCGACCAGCGCGCGGCGCAGCGAGCCGCCGCCGTCGACCACCAGCACGCGGCCCTCGCCGGGCTCGTCGAGCGCGGCCTTCACGAGCGAGTTGTCCTCGAAGCATTTCACCGTGCTCACGAGGCCGGCGAACGCCGCGCGAGCGCCGTACGCGGTGAACGCGGGCGGCAGCACGCGGAAGGCGCCGGAGGTGTCGCCCTTGTGGGCGTCGCACAGGTCGCAGGTGGCAGGCGGGTGGTTCATGCGCGAAGGGTCTCGTCGAAGGGTGGAGGCGCTGCCGCGCAGGCCGCGGCGAACGCGACTCTAAACTCCCCCGCCACCCGAAGGAGCCGCCGTGTCCCCTGCCCTGTTCCAGCCGCTCGCCGTGAGCGGGCTCACGCTGAAGAACCGCGTCGTCGTCTCGCCGATGTGCACCTACGCCGCCACCGACGGCATGGCCGACGAGTTCCACCTCGTCCACCTCGGCCGCTTCGCGCTCGGCGGGGCGGGCCTCGTCATCGCGGAGGCGACCGCCGTGCAGCCGCAGGGCCGCATCTCGCACGGCGACCTGGGCCTGTGGAACGACGCGCAGGTCGAGCCCCTGGCGCGCGTCGCGGCCTTCCTGAAGCGGCACGGCGCCGCGGCCGGCATCCAGCTCGCGCACGCCGGGCGCAAGGCCAGCATGCAGCGGCCGTGGCACGGCAACGGCCCGCTGGGCGAAGCCGACTTCGCGCGCGGCGAGCACGCCTGGCCGATCGTGGCGCCGAGCGCCGAGCCGGTGGACGCCGGCTGGCTGGTGCCGAAGGCGATGTCCCTCGACGACATCGCCGCGCTGATCGACGACTTCCGCACCGCCGCGCAGCGCGCCGCGCGGGCCGGCTTCGACGTGCTGGAGCTGCACTGCGCGCACGGCTACCTGCTGCACTCGTTCCTGTCGCCGCTGTCCAACCACCGGCAGGACGCCTACGGCGGCGGCCGCGCCGCCCGCATGCGCCTGCCGCTCGAAGTGGTGCGCGCGGTGCGCGAGGCGTGGCCGGCCTCGAAGCCGCTGTTCGTGCGCATTTCGTCGGTGGACGGCGTGGAGAACGGCTGGTCCATCGACGACAGCATCGCCTTCGCGCGCGAGCTGCACGCGCTGGGCGTGGACGTGATCGACTGTTCGTCCGGCGGCATCGCCACCTCGCCCAGCGCCTCCATCGTGCCGCGCGGCTACGGCTTCCAGGCCGGCTTCGCGCAGCGGCTGCGCGAGGCCGTGGACGTCCGGACCATGGCCGTCGGCCTCATCGTCGACCCGCGCCAGGCCGAGCAGGTGCTGCAGCGTGGCCAGGCCGACCTGGTCGCCATCGGCCGCGAGGCGCTGTCCGACCCGAACTGGCCGGCACGCGCGCAGACCGCGCTCGCCGCCGACGCGCCCGCGAGGGACCGCTATGCCGGCTGGGCGCCGGCCTTCGGGTGGTGGCTGGGGCGGCGGGCGGCGACGCTGGACAAGCTCGGCGCCTGGAAAGACGAGGCCTGACGCCCCGCCCGCCGCGCCTTCAGCGCCGCGCCAGCGCCGCCTGCCGGATCGCCTCCAGCGTCGTGCGGCTCGTGATCACGTCCGCATCGAGCTTCAGGTGCAGCAGCGTCGGCGTGCCGGCGGCCAGCGCGGCGGCGAAGGCGGGCTCGAACTGCCCGGTGCGGTCGAGGGTCTCGGCGCGCCAGCCGTAGGCCCGGGCGAGCGCCGCGAAGTCGGGATTGCCGAGCTCGCTGCCGCTCACGCGGGCGGGAAACTCGCGCTCCTGGTGCATGCGGATGGTGCCGTAGCTGCCGTTGTCGACGACCACGCTGACGAGCCGGCGGGCGCCGTGGGCGGTGGCGGTGGCGAGCTCCTGGCCGGTCATCAGGAAGTCGCCGTCGCCGGCGATGTTGACGACGGTGCGCGCGGGATACAGCAGCGCGGCCGCCACCGCCGCGGGCACGCCGTAGCCCATGGCGCCCGAGGTCGGCGCGAGCTGCGTGCGGCCGTGGTGCTGCAGGCCGTGGTGGCGGCAGTAGCGGTGCAGCCAGCCGGCGTAGTTGCCCGCGCCGTTGGTGTAGACGGTGTCGACCGGCGCCAGGCGCTGGATGGTCTTGACCACCACCGCCAGGTCCAGCGGCTCGACGGGCGGCGCCTCGAGGTTGGCCTCGTAGTCGGCGTGGGCGGCGGCCGTCCAGTCCCGCCACGGCAGCGCGGCCGGCGGCGCCAGCGTCTCCAGCGCCTTGGCGGCGCAGGCCATCGACGACTGCAGCATCAGGTCGGCGGCGTACACGCGCCCCAGCTCCTCGGCGCCGGCGTGGACGTGGATCAGCTTCTGCGCCGGCCGCGGCGCCTTCAGCAGCGTGTAGCCGCCGGTCGTCATCTCGCCCAGGCGCGCACCGATGGCGAGCACGAGGTCGGCCTGCGCGATGCGCGCGGCCAGCTTCGGGTTGATGCCGATGCCGACGTCGCCCGCATAGTGGGCATGGCGGTTGTCGAACAGGTCCTGGAAGCGGAAGGCGCAGCCCACCGGCAGTTGCCAGCCCTCGGCGAAGCGCTGCAGCGCCTCGCAGGCCGCGGCGTCCCAGCCGCTTCCGCCGGCGATGACGAAGGGCCGTTTCGCATCGAGCAGCAGGGAGCGCACCTCGCGCAGCGCGCCTGGCGCGGGCCAGGCGAACACGGGTTCCACGCGCGGTAGCACGGGCGCCGCCGTCGGGCGCGTGAGCATGTCTTCGGGCAGCACCAGCACCACCGGGCCGGGGCGGCCCTGCATCGCCGTGTGGAAGGCGCGCGACACGTACTCGGGGATGCGGTCGGCGTCGTGCACCTCGCCCACCCACTTGGCCATGCCCAGCGTGCCGGGGCCGAACATCTGGCGGAAGTCGACCTCCTGGAAGGCCTCGCGGTCGCGCTGGTCGCTGGCCACCTGGCCGATGAGGAGCACCATCGGCGTGCTGTCCTGGAAGGCGGTGTGCACGCCGATGCTGGCGTTGGTGGCGCCGGGGCCGCGCGTGACCAGGCACACGCCGGGGCGCCCCGTCAGCTTGCCCTGCGCCTCGGCCATGAAGGCGGCGCCGCCTTCCTGCCGGCAGGCGATGAAGCGGATGCGCTCGCGGTGCTGGTAGAAACCGTCGAGCACGGCGAGGTAGCTTTCGCCCGGCACGCCGAAGGCGGTGTCGACCCCTTGGGCGATGAGTGCTTCGACCAGCGCGTGGCCGGCCAGGCGCGCGGAAGGGTTCGTCGAGGAGGATGCGGTGGATGCGGTCATGGGTGCGCAATGTAGCGCGCCGGCCCGTCCGATGGCCGCTGCCGCAAGGGTTGCACCGGATGACTTAATTAACTGCTTGGTGAATTATCCCGACATGACGACGAATGCTTCCAGCGCGGCGGAACTGCGCACGCGCGATGCCGAGCGCACCCGGCGGGCGATCCTGCAGGCCGCCACGGCGGAGTTCTCCGAGCGCGGCCTCGGCGGCGCGCGCATCGACGGCATCGGCGAGCGCGCGGGCGTGAACAAGCGGCTCGTCTACTACTACTTCGAGAGCAAGGAAGGCCTGTTCCTCGCGGTGCTGGAAGAAACCTACCGCCAGATCCGCGAAGCCGAGAAGCGGCTGCACCTGACCGACATGGAGCCCGCGGACGCGGTGCGCCGGCTGGTCGAGTTCACCTGGAACTACTACCTCGAGCACCCCGAGTTCCTGACGCTGCTCAACAGCGAGAACCTGCACTGCGCGAAGCACATCGCCGGCCTGCCGCACATCCGCGAGCTGAACTCGCCGCTGGTGCAGACGCTGGCCGGCATCCTCGAGCGCGGGCGCGCCAGCGGCGTGTTCCGCGGCGGCATCGACCCGGTGCAGCTCTACATCTCCATCGCGGGGCTCGCGTACTTCTACGTCTCGAACAAGCACACGCTGTCGGCGATCTTCGGGCGCAACCTCATGTCGCCCAAGGCGCGCAGCGAGAGGCTGTCGCACATGACCGAGGTGGTGCTCGGGTATGTCCTGAGGGATTGAGCGGGCGCAAGCCGTTGACAGCCCGCCGCCGATCGCCCAACAATTCCCCGATTCGTTAATTAACGGTGCCGCCATGCGGCGCCGGCGACGGATCCCCACAAGCCCCACCGGAGACACCTCGATGAAGCAGACCCCTTCGCTGACCCGGCCCCTCGCCCGCCCCCTCCTCGCGGTCGCTCTCGCCGTGGCCGCCGGCAGCGCCCTCGCGCAATGGAAGCCCGACCACCCGATCACGCTGATCGTGCCCTGGGCCGCCGGCGGGTCCACCGACCAGGTGACGCGCATCACCGCCGCCGAGATCGAGAAGGCCCTGGGCCAGACCGTGGTGGTGATGAACCAGCCGGGCGCCTCGGGCTCGGTGGGCACGCGCAACGCGACGCAGGCCAAGGCCGACGGCTACACCTGGACGGCCGGCGCCGCCAAGGACCTGGGCACCTACAAGGTGCTGGGCATGCTCGACACCTCGATCACCGACTGGAACCTGTACCTCAACGTGGCGCACATCGCGGTGGTGGGCGTCAACGCCGACACGCCGTACAAGACGATGCCCGACCTGCTCGCCGCCATGAAGGCCAAGCCGGGGCAGATCTCGGTGGCGACGGCCGGCGTCAACTCGAGCGGGCATTCGGCCATCGAGTCGATCGCGCGCGCGGCCGGCATCACCTACAAGCACGTCACCTACGACGGCGGCAACCCGGCCGTGGTGTCCACGCTGTCGGGCGAGACGCAGGTGACGACGCAGCTCGCCGCCGAGCAGACCGACATGATCCGCGCCAAGAAGATCCGCCCGCTGGCGGTGGTGGGCGACAAGCCGCTCGAGATCGAGGGCTACGGCACCATCCCGCCGCTGTCGCAGTTCATTCCCGGCTTCACCGACCCGATCAACTACTTCGGCATCTTCGTGCCCAAGGGCGTGCCGGCGGAAGTGACGCAGACGCTCGACAAGCTGTGGGTCGACATGAAGAACAACGCCGCGCTGAAGAAGTACGCGCAGAGCCGCGGCGCCCTGTTCGCGCCGATGCACGGCGACGAGGCGCAGAAGGCCGTGTTCCCGGCGATCCAGTCGTACGCCTGGACGCAGCAGGCCGCGGGCAAGGCCAAGGTGTCGCCAGACAGCGTCGGCATTCCCAAGCCCTGAGCGCGGGCACGTCCTCGATCACCGCAGGCTGAGGCATCGAAGCCCGGACCCGTTCGCCCTGAGCCTTGTCGAAGGGCCGGGCTGAGCCTGTCGAAGCCCTGTGCGTGCACGGACGCACTCGACAAGCTCAGTCCCTTCGACAGGCTCAGGGTGCACGGGCTCTCGCGGCGCTTGAGCATTCTTGAATGGGCATCGGCATCACACCATGAGCGAAAACATCGGCCAATCTCCCCGCAGCGACATCGTCGGCGGCGGCCTGTGGATGGCGTTCGGCGCGGTGATCGTCGGCGAGGCGCTGCGCATGGACCGCTTCGTCTCGATGGGCGCCACGCTCTACACGATGCCGGGGTTCGTGCCCGGCATGGTGGGGCTGATCATCATCCTCCTCGGTGCGGCGCTGGCCTTCCGCGGCTGGCGGCGCGGGCGTGCGGCCCGGGCGCCGGCCGCGGCCGCGCCCGCCGAGCCGATGCTCAACCGCCGCGTGCTGGCCACGCTCGTGCTGTCGCTCGCCTACGGAGTCGGGTTGATCGGGCGGCTGCCCTTCGGCGTGTCCACCGCGATCTACGTCGCGGCCTTCGTCTGGATCTTCTCCCCGCCCGAGCACAGCCTGCGCCGCCGCCTCGCGTCCGCCGTGCTCACGGGCGCTGCCACCGCCGTCGTGGTGGTGCTGGTGTTCGAGAAGCTCTTTCTCGTCACTCTTCCGTAGCACACCATGTTCGACGGGCTCCTGGCCTTTGGCCATTCACTGGCGAACTTCGGCACGCCGTCCATCATCTTCTACGCCTTGCTGTCGTCGCTCGTCGGCGTGGTGATGGGCGCGCTGCCGGGGCTCACGGCGACGATGTCGCTGGCGCTGATGACCACGCTCACGCTGAAGCTGCCGTCCGACCAGGCGCTGCTCGTCCTGGTGTGCACCTACGTGGGCGCCATCTACGGCGGCTCGCGCTCGGCCATCCTGCTGAACATCCCCGGCACGCCGGCGTCGGCCGCCTCCTGCCTGGACGGCTATGCGCTGGCGCGCCAGGGCATGGCCGGGCGGGCGATGGGCATCGCCACCAGCGGCTCGGTGCTGGGCACGCTGATCGGCATGTTCTTCCTCGCCGCCTTCACGCCGGTGCTGGGCGGCATGGCGCTGAAGTTCGGCGCCACCGAGTTCTTCTGGCTGGCGCTGTTCGGCGTCATCATCGCCGGCACGCTGACCGGGGACGACCCGCTCAAGGGCTGGATCGCGGGCATCGCCGGCATCTTCGTCGCCGGCATCGGGCAGGAGCCGCAGTACGGCTACGAGCGCTTCGCCTACGGGCTGCGCGACCTCGCCGGCGGCGTGCAGCTCGTGCCGGCGCTGGTGGGCGCCTTCGGCTTCGCCGAGCTGCTCACCGCCATCATGAGCCGGCAGGAGCCGGTGAAGATCAGTGCCTTCGACACCGTGATCCCCAAGCTGCGCGACGTGGCGCAGTACTGGCGCACCATCCTGCGCTCGGGGCTCATCGGCACCGGCGTGGGCGTGATCCCGGGCGTCGGCGAGGACGTGGCGGCCTGGTCGTCCTATGCCGCGGCCAAGCGCTCGAGCAAGGAAAAGGAGAAGTTCGGCAAGGGCTCGGTCGAGGGCCTGATGGCCGCCGAGACCGGCGACAACGCCTGCGTGCCCGGCGCCATGATCCCGGTGCTGACGCTGGCCATCCCCGGCTCCGCGCCGGCGGCGGTGCTGATGGCCGCGATGATCATCCACGGCGTGCAGCCGGGGCCGATGATCATGGTCGAGAACCCCCAGTTCGTGTACGACGTGGTGGCGATGATGCTGTTCGCCACCGTCGGCATCCTCATCTACGGCGTGGTGCTGACCAAGGCGCTGGTGCAGGTGCTGCGCGTGCCGCAGCACCTGATCGTGCCCATCATCTTCGTGCTGTGCGCCGTGGGCAGCTTCGCGCTCGCCGGGCGGCTGTTCGACGTGTACGTGATGCTGGCCTTCGGCGTCATCGGCTTCGTGCTGCGCCGCTACGGCTACCCGATGGCGCCGCTGGTGCTCGGCCTCGTGCTCGGCGACCTGCTCGAGAAGAACCTGCGCCGCGCGCTCATCCTCTCCGACGGCGACCTGAGCCCCTTCTTCACACGGCCGATCTCCGGCGCCGTCGCGGCGCTGATCTTCGGCACCATCGGCTGGAAGCTCTACAGCCTGCACCGCGCACGGCGGCGCATCGGCGCGGCCGCGGCGGGCAACGCCACATGAAGCCGAGCCTGTGCAACGAGGTCCTGCGCGCGCACGATTTCGACTCGCAGTGCCGCATCGCCGCCGCGCTGGGCTACGAAGGGCTGGAGCTCGCGCCGTTCACGCTGGCCGATGACCCGGCGCAGCTGGGCGAGGCCGACGCGGCCCGCCTGCGCGGCACCGCGGCGCGGCACGGCCTGGCCATCTCCAGCCTGCACTGGCTGCTGGTGAAGCCCGACGGGCTCTCGCTGTCCACCGCCGACGCGTCGCTGCATGCGCGCACGGTCGATTTCCTGAAGCACCTGGTCGACTTCGCCGCCGCCTGCGGCGCGCAGGTGCTGGTACACGGCTCGCCGCAGCAGCGCGCGCCGGGGCCGGGCCAGTCGGCGGCCGATGCGCTCGCGCGCGCCGAAGCCGGCTGGGCGCAGCTCGCCGGGCATGCCGAGCGCGCCGGCGTGGTCTATTGCATCGAGCCGCTGTCGCCGGCCGAGACGCCGGTGCTCAACACCGTGGCGCAGGCCGCCGCGGTGGTCGACCGCATCGGCTCGCCGGCACTGCGCACCATGCTCGACATGAGCGCCGCCGCGCAGGCCGAGACCGAGGACGCCGCCACCCTGCTGCGCCGCTTCGTGCCGAGCGGCCACGTCGCCCACGTGCAGTTCAACGACCGCAACCGCCGCGGCCCGGGCCAGGGCGGCACGCCGCAGGCGCCGGCCATCCGCGCGCTGCGCGAGCTGGGCTACGCCGGCTGGCTGGCCGTGGAACCCTTCGACTACCACCCCGACCCGATCGCCTGCGCGGCCTATTCCGCCGGGCACCTGCGCGGCCTGCTGGAGGCCACGGCATGAACACGAACGCCATCTCGCTGCGGCTGCGCCACGTCGAGCTGTTCGAGCGCCCGGTCACGCTGCGCCTGCCCTTCCGCTTCGGCGCGGCCACCGTCACGCGCTGCCCGCAGGCCTTCGTGCGGGTGGAGGCCGAGGTCGGCGGGCGCACGATCGTCGGCGCCACGGCCGAGCTGATGGTGCCGAAGTGGTTCGACAAGTCGCCCGGCCTCACCCACGAGCAGAACTTCGAGCAACTGCGCGAGGCGCTGCGCATCGCGCGCGAGGCCTACACCGCCGGAGGCGACGCGGCGACGCCGTGGATGCTGTCGTCGACGCAGGGCGCAGCGGCCATCGCGCAGGGCGTGGCCTTCGGCCTGCCGCGCCTGGCCGCGCAGTTCGGCCCGGCGCTGCTCGACAAGGCGGTGGCCGACGCGGCGCTGCGCGCGGCTGGCCTCGGCTGGTGCGAGGGCGTCGCCGCCGGCGTGCTGGGCGACCCGTTCTCCCCGCGGCTCGAGATCGCGCGGCCGCAGGGCGTGTGGCTGCGCCACACCGTCGGCCTCGCGGACCGGCTCACCGCCGATGACGACGGCGCCGATCCGCACGACGGCCTGCCCGCCACGCTGGAAGCCGCCATCGCCCGCTACGGGCTGCGCTATTTCAAGCTCAAGCTCTCGGGCCGGCCCGAGGCCGACGTCGAGCGGCTGACGCGCATCGCCGGCGTGCTGGCGCGCTGCGCGCACCCGGACTGGCGGGCCACGCTCGACGGCAACGAGAGCTTCGCGGACGCCGCCGCGCTGGCCGGGCTGTGGCAGCGGCTCGCCGCCGCGCCGGCGTTGACCGAACTGCTGCGGCGCACGCTGCTGCTGGAGCAGCCGCTGCCGCGCCAGATCGCGCTGCGCGAGCCGGTGGCCGCACTGCCGATCGGCGTGCCGCTGATCCTCGACGAGGCGGACGACCACGCCGAGGCCTTCGAGACCGGCATCGCGCTCGGCTACCGCGGCATCTCGACCAAGGCCTGCAAGGGCCTGTACCGCTCGCTGCGCAGCGCGCAGCGGGTGGCGCAGTCGGGCGGGCAGCTGCTGCTGTCCGGCGAAGACCTCACCTGCCAGGCCGGCCTCGCGGTGCAGCAGGACACGCTGCTCGCCGCCAGCCTCGGCGTCACCCACATCGAGCGCAACGGCCACCACTACGTCGACGGCTTCGGCAGCGCGCCCGGCGACGAGGCGCGCGCCTTCGGCGACGCACACGCCGGCTTCTATGCCGAGTCGAACGGGCGCACGCGGCTGGCCGCCGTCGACGGCCGGCTCGACCTGCGCCCGCTCCACGTCCCCGGGTTCGCCAGCGCCGCGATGCCGCGCTGGGACGCCCTCACCCCCATCCCCTGATCCTCCGGAAGCAGCACCATGCCCACACAACGACTCGGTCTCATCATGCACGGCGTCACCGGCCGCATGGGGATGAACCAGCACCTGATCCGCTCCATCGTCGCCATCCGCCGCCAGGGCGGCGTCACGCTCGCCAACGGCGACAAGGTGATGCCCGACCCCATCCTCATCGGCCGCAACGCCGAGAAGATCGAGGCGCTGGCGAAGGCGCACGACATCCCGCGCTGGGGCACCGACCTCGACGCCGCGCTCGCCGACAAGGACGACACGGTGTTCTTCGACGCCGGCACCACGCAGATGCGCCCGACCCTGCTCGCCCAGGCGATCCGCGCCGGCAAGCACGTGTACTGCGAGAAGCCCATCGCCACCAACCTGAACGAGGCGGTGGAGATCGCGCGCCTGGCGCAGGAGGCATCGAAGAGCAAGGGCCTCAAGCACGGCGCGGTGCAGGACAAGCTGTTCCTGCCCGGGCTGCGCAAGCTCGACATGCTGCGCCGCGCGGGCTTCTTCGGCCGCATGCTGTCGGTGCGGCTGGAGTTCGGCTACTGGGTGTTCGAGGGCGACCTGCAGCCCATCCAGCGCCCCTCGTGGAACTACCGCGCCGAGGACGGCGGCGGCATGATCCTCGACATGATGTGCCACTGGCGCTACGTGCTGGACAACCTGTTCGGCGAGGTGCAGTCGGTGTCGTGCCTGGGCGCCACGCACATCCCCCAGCGCTGGGACGAGAACGGCAAGCCCTACGCGGTGACGGCCGACGACGCCGCCTACGCCACCGTGCAGCTCAAGGGCCACAACGGCGAGCCGGTGATCGGCCAGCTCAACATGAGCTGGGCCACGCGCGTGCGCCGCGACGACCTCGTCACCTTCCACGTCGACGGCACGCACGGCTCGGCGGTGGCCGGGCTGTCGTCGTGCCGCGCGCAGTCGCACGTGGCGACGCCGCGGCCGGTGTGGAACCCGGACGAGAAGCAGACGATGAACTTCTTCGACCAGTGGCAGGAGATCCCCGACTCGCAGGCCTACGACAACGGCTTCAAGATCCAGTGGGAGCACTTCATCCGCCACGTGGTGGAGGACGCGCCCTACCGCTGGACGCTGCCCGAAGGTGCCAAGGGCGTGCAGCTCGTGGAGACCGCGCTGCAGAGCTGGAAGGAACGCCGCTGGATCGACGTGCCCTCGCTCGGGCTGTGAGGCGGCGATGACGATCACGCTCTCTCTTCCGCAGGCCGACGGCACGCTCGCGCCCTACGCCCTCAGCGGCCGCGCCGCCTGGCAGGCGCCCGCCGCGCCGAAGTTCAACCGCATCGCCTATTCCGCCGCGCACGTCGTCGCCGACCCGCTCAAGGCGGTGGACCCGTGGCTCGACGGCGCCATCGACTGGGACACCACCATCGCCTACCGCCGGCGGCTGTGGGGCATGGGCCTGGGCGTCGCGGAGGCGATGGACACGGCCCAGCGCGGCATGGGCCTGGACTGGCCGACCTCGCTGGAACTGATCCGCCGCTCGCTGGATGCGGCGCGCGACGTGCCGGACGCGCTGGTGGCCTCGGGCTGCGGCACCGACCACCTCGCGCCCGAGGCGGCGCGCAGCGTGGACGACGTGATCCGCGCCTACGAGGAGCAGATGGCCGCGATCGAGAAGCTCGGCGGGCGCCTCATCCTCATGGCGAGCCGCGCGCTGGCGCGCGTGGCGACGGGCCCGGCCGACTACGAGCGCGTCTACGACCGCCTGCTGCGCCAGGCGAAGCAGCCGGTCATCCTGCACTGGCTGGGCGACATGTTCGACCCGGCGCTCGCCGGCTACTGGGGCAGCGCCAGTGTCGACGCCGCGATGGACACGGCGCTCGCCGTGATCGGCGCGAATGCGGCCAAGGTGGACGGCATCAAGATCTCGCTGCTCGACAAGGACCGCGAGATCCAGATGCGCCGCCGCCTGCCGGCCGGCGTGCGCATGTACACCGGCGACGACTTCAACTACGCGGAGCTGATCGCCGGCGACGGCGCCGGCAGCGAGCCGACGCATGGCCGCAGCGACGCGCTGCTGGGCATCTTCGACGCCATCGCGCCGGCCGCGAGCGCGGCGCTGTCGGCCCTGGCGGCGGGCGACGAGGCGACCTTCCATGCCATCCTCGCACCCACGGTGCCGCTGTCGCGCCACATCTTCAAGGCGCCCACGCGCTTCTACAAGACGGGCGTGGTGTTCATGGCCTGGCTCAACGGCCACCAGCCGCACTTCACCATGGTGGGCGGCCAGCAGAGCACGCGCTCGATCGCGCACTTCGCGGAACTGTTCCGCCTGGCCGACGCGGCCGGGCTGATCGAGCAGCCGGACCTCGCGGCGCGCCGCATGCGGCACCTGCTCGCACTGCACGGAATCGGCGATGCGTGACTTCTCGGGCGACCACCGCTGGCTGTCGATCAACACCGCCACCGTGCGTGCGCAATGGCCGCTCGACCGCATCATCGACGAATGCGCCCGGCGCGGCATCGGCGCCATCTCGCCGTGGCGCGACCAGGTGTCGGCCATCGGCCTGGACCGCACCGCCGAGCGGGTGCGCGCCACCGGCATGCGGCTCTCGGGCTACTGCCGCGGCGGCATGTTCCCCGCCTCCACCGCCGAAGGCCGCCGCGCGGCGCTGGACGACAACCGCCGCGCCATCGATGAAGCGAAGACGCTGGACGCCGCCTGCCTCGTGCTCGTGGTCGGCGGCCTGCCCGGCGCCCTGGGCGGCCAACCCGAGCACATCGACATCGCCGCCGCCCGCAACGACGTGCGCGACGGCATCGCCGCCACGCTGGAATACGCCCGCGGCGTCGGCATGCCGCTGGCCATCGAGCCGCTGCACCCGATGTACGCGGCCGACCGCGCCTGCGTCAACACGATGGAGCAGGCGCTCGACCTGTGCGACGCGCTGGATCCGTCGCGCAGCGGCGCCCTGGGCGTGGCCGTCGACGTCTACCACGTGTGGTGGGACCCGAAGCTGCAGTCGCAGATCGAGCGCGCCGGCCGCGAGCGGCTGCTGGCCTTCCACGTGTGCGACTGGCTCGTGCCCACGCGCGACCTGCTCGAGGACCGCGGGATGATGGGCGACGGCGTCATCGACATCCCGCGCATCCGCCGCTGGGTGGAGGACGCCGGCTTCGCGGGCTACAGCGAGGTGGAGATCTTCTCGCGCGAGAACTGGTGGAAGCGCGAGGGCGACGAGGTGCTCGATACCTGCATCAGCCGCCACCGAACGGTGGTCTGAATCGCATATCAAGCAGGACGCCGCGGGTCCGGCTTTGCCGGCCCGCCAGCGGCCGCCCCCTTGAGGGGGCGCGCGAAGCGCGTAGGGGGTGGGTCAGTTCAAGCGGCCACGAGCGTCGTCCGCCGCACCTTCCGCACATTCAGCGCACTCGCGATCAGCACCGCCTGCACCGCCGCGATGCCCAGCCACACCATGGCCGGCCGGTGCATGTCCATGAGCGTTCCGAACATCAGCGGCGCGATGGCCTGCCCGATGTCCAGCCCCGAATAGACCACGCCATAGACGCGCCCCGTCGCGTTGTCCGGCGCCGAGCGCTTGACGATCAGGTCGCGCGACGGCCCGGCGATGCCCGCGGCGAAGCCCATCGCGCCGAACAGCACCGGCACCGCCAGCGCCGCCAGGTCGACGAAGCCGATGACGAGCGCGATCGCCGCCGCGATGCCGAAGCCGATGCCCACGATGCGCTCGCAGCGCGCGGGGTCCGTCACCAGGAAGCCGCCGGCCACCATGCCGCCCGCGCTGCACACCATGTAGATCGACAGGCACATGGCGGCGATGCCCACCGGCACCTCGTGCAGCAGCCGCGCCGCCTCCGGCGCGAAGGCCTGCACGCCGCTGAGCGCCATGGCATAGAACAGGAAGAACGCGAAGCACATCCACACCGCGGGAATCGTGAGGAAGGCGAAGTTGCCTTCTGCGCCGGCGGCGGCCTTCACCGGAGGCAGCGGCGCGAGCGCCAGCCGGCGCCGGTTCACGACCAGCACCGCCAGCACCGCGAAGGCCAGCGCGCCGGCGCACATCAGCGCCACGCGCCACGAGAACGCCAGCGTCAGCGGCACCAGCATCGCCGGCGCCAGCGCCCAGCCCAGGCTGCCGGTGATGCCGTGCACGCTGAAGGCATGGCCCAGGCGCGATTGATGCACCTTGCGGTTGAGCAGCGTGAAGTCCACCGGGTGGAACACCCCGTTGCCGATGCCCGCCACCACCGAGAAGAAGGCCAGCATCGCGTAGCTGGTGCTGGCCGCGAAGCCGAAGGCCGCGATGCCCAGCAGCGCGAGGCCGCCGAACAGCACCGGGCGGGGGCCGTGCTTGTCGACCATGAAGCCGGCGGCCGCCTGCACCCCGCACGAGACGACGAAGAAGATCGACATCAGGAAGCCGAGCTCGGCATAGCTCACGTCGAACGCGTCCTTGAGCCACGGGAACAGCGGCGCGAGCAGCAGCTGGCTGAAGTGGCTGATGAGGTGCGCGATGCCGACGAGGCCGATCACGGCGGCGTCCTGGCGCACGGGGGTCAAGGGGGCGGTGGTCGAAGCGCTCATGCGGATGCCTGGTCGAAGCCGAGGGTGAATGCTAGGTGCCGCGCCGCGGTCGCGTTTACGATAGATCGTCAATCTCTGTCGCGATCATGCCAAGTCTCGAGATTCCGCCCGCCACGCCGCCGCGCCAGCGCGCGCGGGTGGACGTGCCGCCGCTCGATCCGCTGCGCTACGCCCCCACGCCGCAGCGCCCGCTGCGCGCGAAATGGCGCCGCCTCGCCGCCGACACGCGGGTGCAGCCGCACAGCCACCCGTGGGCGCAGGTGGCCCTGTCCAGCACCGGCGTGATCCGCATGACGGCCGGGCGCAGCACCTACCTCGTGCCGCCCACGCGCGCGCTGTGGATCCCGCCCGGCGTCGAGCACGTGGTCTCGGTGGTGGAGCCGGCCGACATCCGCACCCTCTACATCCACCAGACGCCGCAGCGCATCGGCCCCGGCGTGCCGCGCGCCGAGCGCGACGCCTGGCGCGAATGCCGGGTGCTCGAGGTCTCGCCGCTGCTGCGCGAACTCGTCACCCACCTGCCGGCCGACCCCGGCGCGCTGGCCCCGCTGAACGACCGCGAGCGCTGGATCGGCGCGCTCATCCTCGACGAGCTGCGCCGCGCCCGGCCGCTGCCGCTGGGCATCGACCTTCCGAACGACAAGCGCCTGCGCAGCCTGTGCGAGGCCGTGCTCGACGAGCCCACCCGCTGGCCCACGCTGGACGGCTGGGCGCGCGAGGCCGGCGCGAGCGCCCGCACGGTGGCGCGGCTGTTCCGCAGCGAGCTCGGCACGAGCTTCCTGCAGTGGCGCCAGCAGGTGCTGCTGGCGCGGGCGCTGTCGATGGCGGCGCGGCGCATGCCGATGTCGGCCATCGCCGCCGAGCTGGGCTACGCCAGCCCGAGCGCGTTCACCGCGATGGTGCGCCGCTCGGTGGGCGCACCGCCCAGCCGCTTCTTCGGCTGAGAAGCGCCGGCCCCCTCCACTCGGGGGGTGGATTGCAGACCGTTTCACTTGCGGGCCGCGATGGGCACGGGCGATGCTCTACGCTGGTTGCCACCCACAAGAACCACAAGGCCGGGCACGTGCCGCGCCACAGGAGACACCATGCTCGCATCCCTGTTCGGTGAACTCGGCGGGTCCAGGGACCGCAAGCCGGCCACCGGCGACGACGCGCCCGACCACGGCTTCGCCGCCACCGCCCTGTTCGACCGCGTCGCCACCGAGGTCAACGACCGCGGGCAGATGATCGACCGTCACCACCACGACCTGGTCGTCAGCGGCTCGCCCGCGCAGGCCATCCGCGAGCATTTCGCGAGTGCCCGCGCCGACCTCGAATCCGCCAGCCGGCTCATCACGCTGCTCGACCCCATCGGCGTGTGGGCGTCGGCGGTGATCCGCGCCCTGTCCGACGCCGGCGGGCGCCCGATCGAGCGGCTGCACCTGCGCGAGCAGATCACCCTGCGCACGCTGGCCACGGTGGAGCGCACCACGCTCGTGCGCCGCCAGGAAGAGACCCTCAAGATCTACCATGCCGACGTGCGCGCACCGGGCCGCGATGCGGCGGAGATCCCCGTCGCGCTGATGGAGCGCAGCCACATGTCGGTGGTGATCGTCGGCCCGATGCAGCCACACGCCGTCGACGAGCTCCTCGCCTCGCTCGCGCAGGCGGCGTCGATGCCCGCCTGGCGCTGCCCGAACCTGCTGTTCATGCTGCCCCCGGGCGCCGTGTGGATCGACAACCGCATCAAGGCCACGCGCTGGCCGCGGCCGCTGCACGTGCACGTGCTCAACGAATCGCTGACCAGCGCGTCGGCCGTGTGGAACGCGATGCTGGGCATGTGGAGCCACGCGAAGACGCAGCTGTCCTGGGCCGACGGCCCGCCGCAGGAGCAGCCGGGCGCCGCCGACTACCCGATCCACGTCGCCGACTTCCAGCCGACCGTGCCGCCCGACGCGCCGCAGGCGCAGCCGTCCGAAGCGGCCCGGGTGACGCCGCCCGTGCGCGCGCTGCAGGCGCTCGACATGGAGCGTTCCAGCGCCGCGCTCGGCGGCATGCTGTCGATCGAGGGCCTGCTCGGCTGCGCGCTGGTCGACGGCAGCACCGGCCTGGTGCTGGCCAAGGAGTCGCGGGGCGACCAGCCGGTGGATCTCGACCTGTGCGCGGCCGCCTCCACGCAGCTCATGCGGGCGCACCGGCAGGCCTCCCGCACCATGGGCGGCACCTCGCAGGTCGACGAGGTGATGAGCTCGGTCGGCCACCGCCAGCACGTGCTGCGCACCGTGGCGCGCCGCCCGGGGCTGTTCCTGATGGCGCTGCTCGACCGCCACCGGGCGAATCTCGCCCTCGCGCGCTTCAAGCTGATGGAAGTCGAAAAAAGCCTGCTCTGACAGGTTGATCCGGCGGGCCGGGCGCAGCGCGAAGACCCGGGCGCTACCATTCTTGGCTCCGGGGCGGATGCCCCCATCTCTGGGCTGCCATGAGCCAAGTTCTGTTCGACTACACCCGCCAGGACGCGAGCGGCGAAAGCTGCACCGCCCACGCCTGGGCCAAGGTGCCCGCTCCCCTGTCGCCCGCGCAGCGCAGCGACCTGAAGGCGCGCGCCGCCGCGCTGCTGAAGGCCCGCGACGCCGTGCTCGTCGCCCACTACTACGTCGACGGCGACCTGCAGGACCTGGCGCTGGAAACCGGCGGCTGCGTCTCCGATTCGCTGGAGATGGCGCGCTTCGGCCGCGACCACGCGAGCCGGACGCTGGTCGTCGCCGGCGTGCGCTTCATGGGCGAGTCGGCCAAGATCCTCAGCCCCGAGAAGCGGGTGCTGATGCCCGACCTCGACGCCACCTGTTCGCTCGACCTGGGCTGCCCGCCGGACGACTTCGCGCGCTTCTGCGACGCGCACCCCGACCGCACCGTCGTCGTCTACGCCAACACCAGCGCCGCCGTGAAGGCCCGCGCCGACTGGATGGTGACGAGCTCCTGCGCGCTGGCCATCGTCGACCACCTCAAGCAGCAGGGCAAGAAGGTGCTGTGGGCGCCCGACCGGCATCTCGGCCGCTACATCCAGGAGCAGACCGGCGCCGACATGCTGATGTGGAACGGCGCCTGCATCGTGCACGACGAGTTCAAGGGCCTGGAGCTCGACCTGCTCAAGGCCGAGCACCCCGACGCGCTGGTGCTGGTGCACCCCGAGTCGCCCGAGAGCGTGGTGCGCCAGGCCGACGTGGTGGGCTCGACCTCGCAGCTGCTCAACGCGGTGACGCAGGGCACGGCGCAGACCTACATCGTCGCGACAGACAACGGCATCCTGCACCGCATGCGCCAGCTCGCGCCGGACAAGACGCTGATCGAGGCGCCCACCGCCGGCAACAGCGCCACCTGCAAGAGCTGCGCGCACTGCCCGTGGATGGCGATGAACGGGCTGCAGGGCGTGGTCGACTGCCTGGAACGCGGCACGGGCGAGATCCACGTGGACGAGCCCATCCGCAGCCAGGCGCTCGGCTGCATCGACCGCATGATGGATTTCGTGGCCCGCAACCCGCAGGCCGTGAAGAAGCCGGGCCTCGTCCCCAACGTCGGAGCCGCCTGATGTTCGAGCACAACGAGACGCTCGCCGAGGCCCGCGCGCGCAACATCCGCGACGCGCTGCGCGAGGACATCGGCCAGCGCGACTGGACGGCCGAGCTGGTGCCCGCCGCGCAGCAGGTCAAGGCCCGCGTGCTGGTGCGCGAGGACGCCGTGCTGTGCGGGCGCGACTGGTTCGACGGCTGCCTGCACGCGCTCGCGCCCGAGGCGCGCGTCACCTGGCACTACGACGAAGGCGCGCGCACGGCCCAAGACACGCCGGTGTGCCACATCGAGGCGCCGGCGCGCGCCCTGCTCTCGGCCGAGCGCCCGGCGCTCAACTTCCTGCAGCTGCTCTCGGCCACCGCCACGCTGACGCGCGCGCACGTCGACGCGATCGAGGGCGCGTCGCCCAACCCGAAGGGCTGCGCCGTGCTCGACACCCGCAAGACCCTGCCCGGCCTGCGCCAGGCGCAGAAGTACGCCGTGCGCGTGGGCGGCGGGCAGAACCAGCGCATGGCGCTGTGGCACGGCATCCTCGTCAAGGAGAACCACATCGCCGCGGCCGGCGGCATCGCCGCCGTGCTGCGCAATGCGGCGGCGCTGAACGCCGGCGTCGACATCCAGATCGAGGTGGAGACCCTCGACCAGCTGCGCGAGGCGCTCGACGCCGGGGCGACCAGCGTGATGATCGACAACTTCACGCTGCCGCAGATGCGCGAGGCGGTGGCGATCAATGCCGGGCGGGCGCTGCTCGAGGTCTCGGGCAGCGTGCAGCTCGACCAGATGCGCGACATCGCCGCCACCGGCGTCGACCGCATCTCCATCGGCCGGCTGACGAAGGACGTCAAGGCCGTCGACTTCTCGATGCGGGTGCTGGAGCGGCTCTGAACCCCGCCGCGGCGTGAAATGTGTCGCCGCGGGGCGGCGGCCGGGTCGTCCGCGACGGGCCGTCCGGCCGCACACTTGGCGGATGACCGCCGATTTCGCCTCCATCCAGAACTACCACGAACGCGCCGTGACCGAAGCGGTCCGCGACGGCGCGGCGCGCTTCCCGCATCTGGCCGCCGAGGGCCTGCTGCCCGACGTGGCCTGCGTGGCGCTGAACCGCCTGCCGCCGCGCTACATCCGCCACGAAGTCGATTTCGCGTTCTACCTCAGCGAGAAGGAGCGCAGCGAGAACGCGCGGGCCGTGGCCAAGGCCGTGGCCTTCGCCTTCGAGTTCGTGCAGGCCCGCACGGCGATGCGCGCCCGAAACTGAGCCGCCCGCCTCATACCAATTTGCGATCAAACGATAAGAACCGTTCGGGCTGAGCCTGGTATTTCCGATCGTCCTGAGCTTGTCGAAGGAAGCCCTGCGTGCACACAAAGGCACTTCGACAAGCTCAGTCCCTTCGACAGGCTCAGGATGCGCGGGCACTTCGACAAGCTCAGTGCGAACGGGCCCTTGTGGGGTTCTTGTACCTTTGAACGCGAATTCGTATCAGCCGCTCAGGCCGACGGTCTTGGGCTTCTTGCCCTTCCCCTTGCCGTTGCCGCGCACCAGCACCGTCGGGAAGCTCACCGGCAGCGTCTGCGGGTAGTCGCGGCTGAAGTGCAGCCCGCGGCTCTCGTGCCGCATCAGCGCCGAGCGCACGATCAGCTCGGCGCAGTCGACCAGGTTGCGCAGTTCGAGCAGGTCGCGGTTGACGCGGAAGTTGGCGTAGTAGTCGTCGATCTCGCTCTTGAGCAGCTTGATGCGGTGCAGCGCCCGCTCCAGCCGCTTGGTCGTGCGCACGATGCCCACGTAGTTCCACATCAGCAGGCGCAGTTCGTCCCAGTTGTGGGAGATGACGACCTGCTCGTCGGCGTTCTCGACCTGGCTCTCGTCCCAGGCCGGCAGCTCGGGCACCGGCTGGCTGCCGCGCGCGGCGATGTCGAGCGCGCAGGTGCGCCCGAGCACCACGCATTCGAGCAGCGAGTTGCTGGCCAGCCGGTTGGCGCCGTGCAGCCCGGTGTAGGTGGTCTCGCCCACGGCGTACAGGCCGGGCAGGTCGGTGCGGCCGTGCAGGTCGGTGACCACGCCGCCGCAGGTGTAGTGCGCTGCCGGCACCACGGGGATGGGCTGGCGCGCGATGTCGATGCCCAGCTGCAGGCAGCGCGCGTAGATGGTCGGGAAGTGCTCCTTCAGGAAGGCTTCGCCCAGGTGCGTGGCGTCGAGCAGCACGTTGTCGACGCCGTGCTTCTTCATCTCGAAGTCGATGGCGCGGGCGACGATGTCGCGCGGCGCGAGCTCCAGCCGCGCGTCGTGCGCCGCCATGAAGCGCGTGCCGTCGGGCAGCAAGAGCCGCCCGCCCTCGCCGCGCAGCGCCTCGGTGATGAGGAAGCTGCGCTCCTGCGGGTGGTACAGGCAGGTCGGGTGGAACTGGATGAACTCCATGTTGCCCACCCGGCAGCCCGCCCGCCAGGCCATGGCGATGCCGTCGCCGGTGGAGGTGTCGGGGTTGGTGGTGTAGCGGTACACCTTGCCCGCGCCGCCCGTGGCCAGCACGACGGAGGATGCCGGCAGCGTCTCCACCCGCTTGCGGCCGATGTCGAAGGCGTAGACGCCGTAGCACTGCGGCGCCTCCTCGCGCTTGAGGTGGCGCGAGGTGATGAGGTCGAGCGCGATCCAGCGCTCGCGCATGTCGATGCTGGGATGGCGGCGCGCCTCGTCGAGCAGCACGTCGTGGATGGCCTTGCCGGTGGCGTCGGCCGCATGGGCGATGCGCCGCACGGCATGGCCGCCCTCGCGCGTGAGGTGCAGGCCGAGCGGGCCGGCCGGGTCGGGCGAGAACGGCACGCCGCGCTCGACCAGCCATTCCACGGCCGCGGCGCTGTGCTCGGCGATGAAGCGGGCCGTGGCCTCGTCCACCAGGCCGGCGCCGGCCTCGCGGGTGTCCTGCACGTGGGATTCGATGCTGTCGTCGTCGCCCAGCACGCCGACGATGCCGCCCTGCGCCCAGGCGGTGGCGCCTTCCTCGAAGCTGCGCTTGGCAAGCACCACCACCCGGTGCGTGCGGGCCAGGTGCAAGGCGACGGTGAGGCCGGCGAGCCCGGCACCCACGATGACGACCGGTGCGGCGGAGGCTGCGACTTCACGAGAAGGCATGAGCGTTTGCGCCTCGCGCCCCATGCACTCGGGACCCGGCCGGCATCGCTGAAATGAGGAAGGCCGATTCTATCGAGCGATGCCGCCTCGAAATTCGGGCCCGCGGCGATCGGCGCTGCCCTAAACTGCCCCGAAACGCCCGGGACAACTGCGACCCGACGCCGCGCGGACCAAGGGAGTGCGCGGCGGCGAGGCCGTGAGGGAAGTACACGATGAGCAACTCGACGAGCGCAGGCTCCGGCTGGGGCCGTAACGCAGGCGACACCGCCCCGACCACGCCGACGCCGCTCGATCCGTGGCAGGCCACGCGCGCCGAGACCCAGCACACGCAGATCCGCCGCAGCGAGGAAGACTACCTCGGCGACGACACCGAGGGCGCCGACATCGGCCGCCCGGTGGGCGACGACCGCCGGGAGCTGTTCGTCTCCTGCGACCCCGGCGAGGCCATGGAGCAGCAGTTCCAGCACCGCCTGCCCGAGTTCATCGCCCTGCACAACGTGGCCACCAGCGCCTCGCGCAAGCTGCTCGCCGGCATGGCCGCCGCGAGCAGGCAGCCGGTGCGCAAGCTCGTCATCCGCCGCCAGGGCTACGGCACCGAGCTGGCGACGATCCACTACCTCGACCTGGGCACCTCCGCCGGCGGCACGCTGCGGCTCTATGCCACCGACGCCGATGCCGAAGCCCCGGTCCGCGCGGCGCTCGCCAAGGTGCTGCTCGGCTACAGCCGGCTCGGCGTGGTGCTGGTCGGCGAGGTGCCGCCGGGCGGCTTCGCGGCCGCCTTCGAGCCGCTGCGCGGCGACATCCTGTCGAGCCACTGGCACAACCGCCAGCTGCTGCTGATGCCGCTGTCGTCGGCCGCCACGCTGCTGAGCGAAGGCCAGGCCCTGGTGCGCGGCACGTCCGTGAAGGTGACCACCACGCCCACCGTCACCCGGCCGGCCGACGCCTGGACCTACATCAGCGGCACCTGGTCGCGGCTCGGGGGCGGCACGGCGCCGGCCGCCGGCCCACGGGCCGCGGCGCCGGTCGCGGCAGTGCCGGTCGCGGCGGCACCGGCCCGGCCGCCCGAGCCGCCGCCCAGCGCCTCGCGCCCGACGACCCCGCTGCCGCTTCGCCCCATGCCGCCCGTGGCGCCGGCCGCGCCGGCCACCGCGCCCAACGATCCGCTGGTGCGCTACGTGAACCGGCTGCTCGAGCTCTCGGGCATGGTGAGCTGCTGCGTCTTCGACGTGGCGCAGGGCCACATGGTCGCCCACGCCGGCTCGGTGCCCGACGCGGAAGACCTCTCGCTGCACGGCAAGGACCTGCTCGACGCCATGCTGAGCACCAGCCGCATGCTCGGCCTCGGCCATGCCCCGCCGGAGGCGGCCATCACGCTCAACGCGCACCACCTCGTGCTGCGCCCCGTGCCGCGCCATTCGGGGCTGGCGCTGCATGCGGTGCTCGACAAGACGCAGGCCAACCTGACGCTCGCGCGGCTGCAGATCGAGCGGCTGGACCCGATGCTCGACCCCAAGCCCTGACCCGCTCGCCCCATGAAAGAAGCCGCCGGCGGCTCGCGCCCCGGCGGCTTTCGCGTTTCACCGAAGGTCAATGCACCACGCGCTCGAAGACGAACGAGCCGTTTTCCACGCCCACAGGAATCACGTCCTTCGGGCCGAACTTGCCCTCCAGGATGAGCTTGGCCACCGGGTTCTCGATGCGGTGCTGGATGGCGCGCTTGAGCGGCCGCGCGCCGAACACCGGGTCGAACCCCACCTTGGCCAGCTCGTCGAGCGCCGCCGGCGACACGTCGAGCTTCATCTCCATCTTGTCGAGCCGTTCCTCCAGGCCCTTGAGCTGGATTCTGGCGATGCGCGCGATGTGCTCGCGGTCGAGCGCATGGAACACCACCGTCTCGTCGATGCGGTTCAGGAACTCGGGCCGGAAGTGGTTCTTGACCTCGGCCCAGACCGCCTCGCGGATGAGCTCGCTGTCCTGGCCGGCCATCTGCATGATGAGCTGCGAGCCGAGGTTGCTGGTCATCACGATCACCGTGTTCTTGAAATCCACGGTGCGGCCCTGGCCGTCGGTCAGGCGGCCGTCGTCAAGCACCTGCAGCAGCACGTTGAACACGTCCGGGTGCGCCTTCTCCACCTCGTCGAGCAGCAGCACGCTGTAGGGCTTGCGCCGCACCGCCTCGGTCAGGTAGCCGCCTTCGTCGTAGCCCACGTAGCCGGGCGGCGCGCCGATCAGGCGCGAGACCGAGTGCTTCTCCATGAACTCGCTCATGTCGATGCGCACCATGTGGTCCTCGCTGTCGAACAGGAAGCCCGCCAGCGCCTTGCACAGCTCGGTCTTGCCCACGCCCGTGGGGCCGAGGAACAGGAAGGAGCCGAGCGGCCGGTTCGGGTCGGACAGGCCCGCGCGCGAGCGGCGGATGGCGTCGGCCACCGCGGTGATCGCCTCGTCCTGGCCGACGACGCGCTCGTGCAGCTTCGCCTCCATCTGCAGCAGCTTGTCGCGTTCGCCCTGCATCAGCTTGGAGACGGGGATGCCGGTGGCGCGGGCCACCACCTCGGCGATCTCCTCCGCGCCGACCATGGTGCGCAGCAGCTGCGGACCCTTGCCTTCCTTGGCGTCGCGCGCCTTGCCGGCCTCCTTGGCCTGCGCGTCCTTGAGCTTGCCCTCAAGCTCGGGCAGCCGGCCGTACTGCAGCTCGGCCACCTTGTTGAAGTCGCCCTTGCGCTTCTGCTCCTCGATCTGCAGCTTGATGCGCTCGATCTCTTCCTTGATCTGCGCCGAGCCCTGGGCCGTGGCCTTCTCCGACTTCCAGATCTCTTCCAGGTCGGCGTACTCGCGCTCGAGCTTGGCGATCTCCTCGTCGATCAGGGCGAGCCGCTTGCGCGAGGCCTCGTCCTTCTCCTTCTTCACCGCCTCGCGCTCGATCTTGAGCTGGATGATGCGGCGGTCGAGCCGGTCCATCACCTCGGGCTTGGAATCGATCTCGATCTTGATCTTGGCCGCGGCCTCGTCGATCAGGTCGATGGCCTTGTCGGGCAGGAAGCGGTCGGTGATGTAGCGGTGCGAGAGCTCGGCCGCGGCCACGATGGCCGGGTCGGTGATCTCCACGCCGTGGTGCACCTCGTACTTCTCCTGCAGGCCGCGCAGGATGGCGATCGTCGCCTCCACGGTCGGCTCGTCCACCAGCACCTTCTGGAAGCGGCGCTCCAGCGCGGCGTCCTTCTCCACGTACTTGCGGTACTCGTTGAGCGTGGTCGCGCCGATGCAGTGCAGCTCGCCGCGGGCGAGCGCGGGCTTGAGCATGTTGCCGGCGTCCATCGCGCCCTCGGCCTTGCCGGCGCCCA
>JBIQHD010000003.1:0-262769 GCA_044508835.1 Rubrivivax sp. | reverse complement strand
TGTTTGAGCGCAGCGCCCACAGGGCGCGTAGCGAGTTTCGCGCGAGGCTGCAAAGGCCGAGCATCGCAGCGCACCCCTCGCGCAGCGAGGGGCGACGGCTCCGGGTCGCCTTCTCTTGGTTACTTCTCTTGGCGAGACAAGAGAAGTAACTCGCCCGCCGGGGCGAGACCCGGCTTCTCACAACTGCGACCGCACTTCAACCAGCCAAATCGGACTGCGCGCACGCTTCGACAAGCTCAGCGCGAACGGGACCTGGTGGCACGAGCGCTTCGACAAGCTCAGCGCGAACGGGGCTTCAGGCGACGGGCGCTTCGATACCTCAGCGCGAACGGGTGGGTTGGCCGGGCCAGCGCTTCGGCGAGCTCGACGTGAGCGGCGTGGAAGTGCGGATCGCCCTCACACCAGCACCGCCGCCACCGCGAAGTCCTGCGGCCCCGCGCCCACGTTCGAGGCCACCACCTCGAGGCCCCAGCCGCCGCGCGCCGCGTCGCCCACCTGTACCAGCTCTGCGTTGTTGTGGCCGTCGGTCGCGAGGCTGGCGCCCGCCACGCGGCGGCCGTTGCCCACGTAGCGGCGGCCGGCGGGGCTGCCCAGCAGCAGGTTGAGGTTGTTGACGAGCGTGTCCCCGGGGTGGTCGGTGTACGCCATCGCCACGCGCAGCGTGCGGCCGCCGGCCGGTACCTGCAGCAGGTGGCGCCACACCTGGCCGGTGGCGAGCGCCGGCCCGTCCTGCACCAGCAGCACGCGCCCGAGCGAGCGCCCGACGTCCACCGCGCCGAAGCCCTGGTGGCAGTCGAGCACCGTGCCGGCCGGCGCGGTGCCGGGCAGGCGCCTGGCTCCGGCGATGAGCAGCGCCTTCAGCAGCGCCGCGCTCGGCTCGGCGATGCCGGCCCGCTCGCGCAGGTACTGCCGCAGCAGCGCCAGCGCGCCCGAGACCAGCGGCGTCGCCATGCTGGTGCCGCCCATGTGGAAGTAGCGCTTGTCGGGCGGGTAGGCGGCCCAGGCGAAGTTGTTGGGCGCGAGCCTGGACGAGCGCGTGGACAGCACGAAGGTGCCCGGCGCCACCACGTCCGGCTTGGCGCGGCCGTCGGCCGTGGGGCCGCGGCTGGAGAAGGCGGCCACCTGCTTCGGGTTGTTGGCGAGCGGGTCCCGCTTGTAGGGCGCCACGGGATAGTCGCCCGGCCACCAGTCGCCGTACTTCTGGGCGTTGAACTCGGGCCGCAGGTTCTCGCAGGCGCCCACCGTGATGCAGTTCTTCGCCGTGCCGGGCGAGGCCACGCTGGTGGGGTTGATGGCGCCGTCGCCGTCCGCGTCGGTGCCGTCGTTGCCGGCGGCGACGACGAAGCAGAAATCCTTGCGCCGCCACACGAAGTCGTCGAACTGGCGGCACTGCGCGTCGTAGGCGCCCGGGTCGCCGCCGCCCCAGGAGTTGGAGTGGATGCGCGCGCCCTGGTCGTAGGCGTAGCGGAACAGCGGCGTGAGGTTCGTCGGGATGCCCGACAGCAGGTAGCGCGCGCCGCGCAGGTCCTCGGGTGCGTCGGGACGCCAGCGCATCTCCTGCTCGACCGCCTGGAACACCAGCTTCGCCTCGTAGGCATGGCCGCGGATGCGCACCGGCCCGCCGGCGCTGGCCGTACCGTCGCCCAGCACCGAGCCGGCCACGTGCGTGCCGTGGCCCGAGTCGAGATCGGCCGCGCCGTCGTTGCCGCTGGGGTTGGTGACGAAGCTCGCCCACTCGCGTGCGACGGGGTAGCTGCGGATCGCGACCACGCGGCCGGCGAAGTCGGGGTGGATGCGGCCGGCGTCGCCGGTGTCGAAGCCGGTGTCGCACACGGCGACGACCTCGCCGCGGCCGGTGAGGCCGAGCGCCGGCCGCGCGCCCGGCGTCTGCGGGTTGCCCATCAGCCCCAGCGCCACGTTGTTGGAGGTGCGCGGCAGCACGCGCTCACGGATGAAGCGCACGCCGTGCACGCAGGACAGGGCGCGGATCGGCTCGCGCCTGGCCGCCGCCGAGCCGTCGAACTCGACCGTCAGCAGCCGGGCCTGCCTGTCGGCCGCCAGCACCTTGAAGCCGAGATCGCGCGCGGCCTTCGCCACGGGCTCGACGTGCTCCGCGCCGAACACCTCGACGACGAGCGCGCCCGGCACCACGCGCCGCCGCGGCAGCCCGGCGGGCCGCCCGCGCGGCGAGTCGACGAGGCCCGGCGCCACGCGGTCGGCTGGCGGCAGGTGGCCGACCCAGCGCACGCACTTCATGCCCCGGATCTTCGCGAGCGCCGCCTCGTCGGCGCACACCACGTGGCCGAAGCCGCCGGTCGGCTGGCGCGGCGTGGCGCCGGCCCGGCGCAGCGCGCTCACCCAGGCCGGCTTCACCGGGCCGATGAACTGCACGAGGTAGTGATGCGGGCCGCCGCCGGGGGTGTCGGGCGGCGGCGCCGGCAGGCCCCCGGCGGCGCGGGTGCGCGGGCGCGGCGCGGCGGCGAGCGGGTCGACCGCGCCGCCGCGCAGCGGCAGCCGGTACTGGGCGGTGATGTCCTCCAGCGGGTAGCGGCGCGCCAGCGCCTTCGCCAGCGCGTCGTCGGCCTCGACGACGACGAAGGCCTCGTAGCGCTCGATCAGCCGCGTCTGCGCCAGCACCGCGGCGGCTTCGGCCTTGCCGACGAAGATCTTGAGGATGGCCATGGCGTCGCCTTTGCTGCCTCAGGGAGCGGCAGTAGACAACGTGGGGCGGACGCGATGCAAGCCGCGAAGTGAGCCGTTCGCGAACAAACCGTTCGCACTGAGGTATCGAAGTGCGCGGGCCGAGGGCTTCGATACCTCAGCCCGAACGGTTCAGCTCGGCCGGCTCGTCGCCGACAGCGACACGCCACCATCGACGACCAGCGTCGCGCCCACCACGTAGTCGCCCGCCCGCGAGGCGAGGAAGATGGCGGCGCCGGCCATGTCCTCGTCCGTGCCGATGCGCCCGGCCGGGATGCGCTGCGACACCTCGTCGCCGTGGTCGCGCGCGGCGCGGTTCATCTCGGAGGCGAAGGCGCCCGGCGCGATGGCGCTGACCACGATGTTGTCCTGCACCAGCCGCAGCGACATGCGCTTGGTGAGGTGGATCAGGCCGGCCTTGCTGGCGGCGTACGAATACGTCTCCAGCGGGTTGACCGAGATGCCGTCGATCGAGGCGATGTTGATCACCTTGGCCGGCCGCGCCTGCGCCGCCTTCGTGAGCTGCGGATGCAGCGCGCGGGTGAGGAAGAAGGGCGCCTTCATGTTCAGGTCGACCACCTTGTCCCAGCCGCTTTCGGGGAATTCCACGTAGGGCGCGCCCCAGGCGGCGCCGGCGTTGTTGACCAGGATGTCGAGCTGCGGCTCCCGGGCGGCGAAGTCGGCGGCGAGCTTGTGGGCGCCCTCGACCGTCGACACGTCGGCCGGCAGCGACACGCAGGGGCCCAGCGCCGACATCTCGCGCGCCGCCGCGTCGCAGGCCTCGGCCTTGCGCGCCGAGACGTACACGCGTGCGCCCTGGCGCAGGAAGCCTTCCGCGATCATGCGGCCGATGCCGCGCGAGCCGCCGGTGATCAGCGCCGTGCGGCCTTGCAGGGAGAAGAGTTCGCTCATGGGTGCCTCATGGGTGGGTTCAAGCAGAGGCGTGCAGCCTAGCCGCAAAGCGGCCCGCGGCGCAGTCGCCAAGGCGCCAGCGCCGGGCGCGTCATTCCTTGTAGTAAACGACCTGGTGGCTGGCGGCGAGCAGCACGCCGTCGTCGCTCCACACCTCGGCCGTCTGGTCGTGGTAGCCGTTGCCGAAGGCGAGCGCCTTGGCCGTGCCCAGCAGGTGCCGCGCGCCCTGCCTGGCGAGCTCGGCGGCGCCGGCGTGGAAGTAGGTGGTGATCGACACCGTGCTGGCCGGCACGAACTTCGGGCGGCGCAGGAAGATGCGCGGGAAGAACACGTCGCACAGCGCGGCCAGCGAGACGACGTCCAGCGGGCGCGGCGGCTCGTCGCGCAGCCACAGCGTGGTCACCGAATCCGGCGAGGCCTCGCGCTCGCCGTGCGTGCCGCGCGGCACCGGCGCGCCGCGCACGAAGCGCATGTCGTAGTTGTCGGTGAAGGCCACGCGGGCGCCGGTGGCGCGCGGCTGGGTGTCGGCGCCGGGCACCTGGGGAAAGGCCGCATCGGTGGCCGACCAGGTCTCGCGCCGCACGGCGAAGACGGCCGTGGCCGTGGCCGCGACGTCCTCGCCCTGCGACAGCGCCATCGACCAGTGCTGGGTCGACCGGTTGGTGCGCACGGCCCGCGCCGTGACGCTGAACTCGCCGTCGGCGATCGGGCCGGCGAAGTTGACGGTGAGCGCCACCGGCTCGCCGATGCGCGCCGGGTGGATGCACGCCGCATTCAGCAGCGTCGCCGCCGTCGTGCCGCCGAAGGGGCCGATCATGTTGGCGTAGGCGGGGCTCGTGGCGCCGCGGTAGCGGCCCTCGGCGGCGTCCTCGTGCTCGGGCGTCAGGCGGACGGCGGCGTCGAAGGGGTGGAGGGCGGGAGTCGGCGAATCGGTCGAAGGCATGGCGGGCGCGGGAGCGGGGGACCACGGGAGTATCCCCAGCCGCCGCATCCCGCGCTGCCACCTTGGCTACATGCTGCGCCGGTACTGCCCGCCCACCTCGAACAGGGCGCTGGTGATCTGGCCGAGCGAGCACACGCGCACGGCGTCCATCAGCACCTCGAACACGTTGGCGTCGGCCATCGCGGCCTCCTTCAGGCGCTGCAGCATCGCCGGCGCCACGTCGGCATGGCGGGCGTGGAAGTCGGCCAGGCGCTGGAGCTGCGACTGCTTCTCCTCGTCGGTGGAGCGGGCGAGCTCCAGCGTCTGCGCCACCGGGTCGCCGTGCGGGTTGCGGAAGGTGTTCACGCCGATGATGGGGTACTCGCCGGTGTGCTTGAGCATCTCGTAGTGCAGGCTCTCCTCCTGGATCTTGCCGCGCTGGTAGCCCGTCTCCATCGCGCCCAGCACGCCGCCGCGGTCGGTGATGCGCTCGAACTCGGCGAGCACCGCCTCCTCCACCAGCTCGGTCAGCTCGTCGATGACGAAGGCGCCCTGGTTGGGGTTCTCGTTCTTCGCCAGGCCCCATTCGCGGTTGATGATGAGCTGGATGGCCATCGCGCGGCGCACGCTGTCCTCGGTAGGCGTGGTGATGGCCTCGTCGAAGGCGTTGGTGTGCAGCGAGTTGCAGTTGTCGTACACCGCGATCAGCGCCTGCAGCGTGGTGCGGATGTCGTTGAACTGGATCTCCTGCGCGTGCAGGCTGCGCCCGCTCGTCTGCACGTGGTACTTCAGCTTCTGGCTGCGCTCGTTGGCGCCGTAGCGCTCGCGCATCGCCACCGCCCAGATGCGCCGCGCCACGCGCCCGAGCACGGTGTACTCCGGGTCCATGCCGTTGCTGAAGAAGAAGCTGAGGTTGGGCGCGAAGTCGTCGATCTTCATGCCGCGCGCCAGGTACGCCTCCACGAAGGTGAAGCCGTTGGACAGCGTGAAGGCGAGCTGGCTGATCGGGTTGGCGCCCGCCTCGGCGATGTGGTAGCCGCTGATGCTCACCGAGTAGAAGTTGCGCACCTGGTTCGCGACGAAGTACTCGGCGATGTCGCCCATCACCTTCAGCGAGAACTCGGTGGAGAAGATGCAGGTGTTCTGGCCCTGGTCCTCCTTCAGGATGTCGGCCTGCACCGTGCCGCGCACCGTGCGCCTGGTCTCCTCGGCGATCGCGCGTGCCTCGTCGGCCGTGGGCCTGCGCCCGTGCTGCGCCTCGAACTTCTCCGTCTGCTGGTCGATCGCGGTGTTCATGAACATCGCGAGGATGGTGGGCGCCGGGCCGTTGATCGTCATGCTGACGCTCGTCGTCGGGCTGCACAGGTCGAAGCCCGAGTACAGCACCTTCATGTCGTCCAGCGTGGCGATGGACACGCCCGAGTTGCCCACCTTGCCATAGATGTCGGGCCGCAGGTCGGGGTCGTTGCCGTAGAGCGTGACCGAGTCGAAGGCGGTGGACAGGCGCTTGGCCGGCATGCCCTCGGACAGCAGCTTGAAGCGCCGGTTGGTGCGGAAGGCGTCGCCCTCGCCGGCGAACATGCGCGTCGGGTCCTCGCCCTCGCGCTTGAAGACGAAGGTGCCGGCGGTGTAGGGAAAGCGCCCGGGCACGTTGTCGAGCATCAGCCACTTGAGCGTCTCGCCGTCGTCCTCGTAGGTCGGCAGCGCCACCTTGCGCACCTTGTTGCCCGACAGCGTGGTGTGGGTCAGCGCCGTGCGGATCTCCTTGTCGCGCACGGTGACGACGAACTCGTCGCCCGCGTAGGCCTGCCGCATCTGCGGCCACTCGGCCAGCAGCGCGTGGGCGTCGGCGTCGAGCCGCTGCTCGCGCAGGCGCGCCTGCTCCTCCAGCGCGGCGCGGGCCGCGTCGCCGGCCGGCATCGCCGCGGGCAGCATGCGGGCGCTGGCGCGCAGCTGCTGGATCTCGCGCGCGAGCCGCGACTGCGCGAGCGCGCGGCGCTTGTAGCCGCGCACGGTGTCGCTGATCTCGGCCAGGTAGCGCGTGCGCGCGGCCGGCACGATGGCCGTCTGCTGCGTGCTGTGGCGCGTGGCGACGGCCGGCAGCCGGCCCGGGCCGAGCGCCAGGCCCAGCTCGGCCAGCCGCGCCTTGAGCGCCTGGTACAGCGCCGTCACGCCGTCGTCGTTGAAGCGGCTGGCCATGGTGCCGAAGACCGGCATCTCGCCCGGCTTCTTCGTCCACGCCTCGCGGTTGCGCTGCACCTGCTTGGCCACGTCGCGCAGCGCGTCGAGCGCGCCCTTGCGGTCGAACTTGTTGATGGCCACGAACTGCGCGAAGTCGAGCATGTCGATCTTCTCGAGCTGGCTGGCGGCGCCGTACTCGGGCGTCATCACGTACAGCGGCACGTCCACCAGCGGCGCGATGGCGGCGTCGCCCTGGCCGATGCCCGAGGTCTCGACCACGATGAGGTCGAAGCCGGCCACCTTGCAGGCGGCCAGCACGTCGGGCAGGGCGGCGCTGATCTCGCTGCCGGCGTCGCGCGTGGCGAGGCTCCTCATGTAGACGCGCGGCCCCTGCTGCCACGGCCCGATGGCGTTCATGCGGATGCGGTCGCCGAGCAGGGCGCCGCCGCTCTTGCGACGCGACGGGTCGATGCTGACGACGGCGATGCGCAGGGCGTCGTCCTGGTCGAGCCGGATGCGGCGCACCAGCTCGTCGGTGAGCGACGACTTGCCCGCGCCGCCGGTGCCGGTGATGCCGAGCACCGGCGTGCGCACCTCGGCCGCGGCGGCGTGCAGCGCGGCCTTGAAGCCGTCGCCCGCGCTGCCGTTCTCCAGCGCGGTGATGGCCTGCGCGAGCGCGCGCCACGCGGCCTCGGTGCCGCCGCGCAGGGGCTCGATGCTGCTTGGCGCCGCGGCCGCCGGCGCGCGGTCGCAGCGCATCACCATCTCGCCGATCATGCCGGCCAGGCCCATGCGCTGGCCGTCCTCGGGGCTGTAGATGCGCGCCACGCCGTAGCCCTGCAGCTCGGCGATCTCCGACGGCACGATCACGCCGCCGCCGCCGCCGAAGACCTGGATGTGCTCGCCGCCGCGCTGGCGCAGCAGGTCGACCATGTAGCGGAAGTACTCGACGTGCCCGCCCTGGTAGCTGCTGATGGCGATGCCCTGCACGTCTTCCTGCAGCGCGGCCGTCACCACGTCGTCGACCGAGCGGTTGTGGCCGAGGTGGATCACTTCCGCGCCCATGCCCTGCAGGATGCGCCGCATGATGTTGATGGCCGCGTCGTGGCCGTCGAACAGCGAGGCGGCGGTGACGAAGCGCACCTTGTGCGTCGGGCGGTAGTCGGCCAGCGCCTTGAATTCGGCGGACAGGTCGGTCATGGTCTTGTCTCCTGGTGGCGCGGGCGGGGCTCGCCGCGGGGCGCGATTGACGTATACGTCAATCGCGCCAGTGTATCGCCCCGGGCGCCGCGGCGTGCCCGGCGGCGGTTTCGGGTCACAATGCCGGCCGTTGAGGCACGCCGCATCCCGCGCCGACTTTTCACGCCGACCCGCGATGACCCATCCAGTCAAGACCGCCGACGGGCAGGACGAGCTGAGCAGCCGCAAGCGCCGGCTCGGCCAGCGCCACCGCACGGTGCTGCTGCTGGTCGACGGCCGGCGCTCGGCCGACGAGGTGCGCGCGCTGGCGCGGCAGGCCGGCGTGCCGCCGGGCTGCTTCGAGGAGCTGCTGTCGCTCGGGCTGATCGCCCAGCCGGCCGGGGCGCCGGCCGCGGGCGATGCGGCCGGGCCGCCCGCCGGCGCGCCGCGCGACGACGCCGGAGATTCCTCGCTGCTGCCGCCGTCGCGCACGCTGCAACCCGAATCCGTGCTCGGCGACCTGCCGCTGGACGGCGCGGCGCTGCCCGAGCCGCTGCCCGCGGAACTGCTCGCGCTCGACGCCGGCGACCCGCTGTTCGAGGAAGCGCGCGCGCTGCTGGTGCGGGCCCTGCGGGCCGAGGCGCCGGTGGCCGGCTCGCTGACGCTGCTGCGCCTGCGGCGCGCGCGCAGCCGCGCCGACCTGGCCGGCCTCGTCGGCGACGTCGAGTCGCGTATCGTCAAGCCTCATCGCTCGCTCGCCGCGCAGCAGACCCTGCAGCGCGTGCGGCAATTGCTCGCAAGCGCCCCGGCGGCCGCCCCGGTCGCCGGCTGACGAACCCACGCCTTCCGCAGTCCATGAGCTTCCTGGCCCTCGATGTCGGCAACACGCGCCTGAAGTGGGCGCAGTTCGCCTCGCCGCAGCCCGGTGCCGCGCTGATGGCGCACGGCGCCGTGTTCCTCGAAACCATCGACGACCTGGCCGAGAAGGAGTGGCAGGCGCTGCCGCCGCCGGCCAGCGTGCTCGGCTGCATCGTCGCCGGCGAGGCCATCCGCCGCCGCGTGGAAGAGCAGCTCGAGCTGTGGGACGCGCCGCCGCGCTGGGTGGTGCCCACGCGCGAGGCCGCCGGCGTCACCAACGGCTACGACCACCCGAACCGCCTCGGCGCCGACCGCTGGGTGGCGCTGGTGGCGGCGCGCCACCGCGCACTGGCGCTGGGCGGCGAGCCGCGCCCGGTGGTGGTGGTGATGGTGGGCACGGCCGTGACGGTGGACGCGCTCGATGCCGAGGGCCGCTTCCTCGGCGGGCTGATCCTGCCGGGCTTCGGCCTCATGCTGAAGGCGCTGGAGATGGGCACGGCCGGCCTGAAGGCGCCGACCGGCGAGGTGGCCGACTTCCCGACCAACACCAGCGACGCGCTGATGAGCGGCGGCGCCCACGCCATGGCCGGCGCCATCGAGCGCATGCACCGCCGGCTCAAGAGCCGCACCGGGCGCCAGCCGCTGCTGCTGATGAGCGGCGGCGCGGCGGTGAAGCTCGCGCCCATCATCGACGTGCCCTACGAGACCGTGGACACGCTCATCTTCGACGGCCTGCTGCAGCTGCAGTCCCACCGTCTGGCGCTGTAGGCCCACCCCCAACGCGCTTCGCGCGCCCCCTCGAGGGGGCAACGCCAGCGGCCCGGCGAAGCCGGTTCCGCGGCGTTCGCTTGATAGTCTTCCTGTACGCCACGGACCCCTTACAGGATGTAGCGCGACAGGTCCTCGTTCTTCGCCAGCTCGCCGAGCTTGGCGTCGACTTCCGCCGCGCCCAGGCTGACGGTCTTGCCGCCGAGGTTGGGCGCGTCGAAGCTGACCTCGTCGAGCAGGCGCTCCATCACCGTGGACAGGCGGCGCGCGCCGATGTTCTCGGTGCGCTCGTTCACGTCGTGGGCGATCTGCGCGATGCGGCGCACGCCCTCGGGCCGCAGCTCCAGCGTCACGCCCTCGGTGGCGAGCAGGGCCTGGTACTGCTTGACCAGGCTCGCGTGCGTGGAGGTGAGGATGGCCTCGAAGTCGTCCACGCTCAGCGAGCCCAGCTCCACGCGGATCGGCAGGCGGCCCTGCAGCTCGGGGATCAGGTCGCTCGGCTTGCTCAGGTGGAACGCGCCCGAGGCGATGAACAGGATGTGGTCGGTCTTGACCATGCCGTACTTGGTGTTCACCGTCGTGCCCTCGACCAGCGGCAGCAGGTCGCGCTGCACGCCCTGGCGCGACACGTCGGCGCCGCCGCGCTCGGCATTGGAGGCCACCTTGTCGATCTCGTCGATGAAGACGATGCCGTTCTGTTCGGCGTTCTCGAGCGCGGCGACCTTGATCTCGTCCTCGTTGACCAGCTTGGCCGCCTCTTCCTCGACGAGCAGCTTGCGCGCCTCGCCGATCTTGAGCTTGCGCACCTTGCGCTTGGCGCCGCCCACATTGGCGAACAGGCCGCGCAACTGCTCGGCCATCTCTTCCATGCCGGCCGGGCCCATGATCTCCAGCGTGGGCTTGGGGTCGGCGATCTCGATCTCGACGTCCTTGTCGTCGAGCGTGCCCTCGCGCAGGCGCTTGCGCATCACCTGGCGCGCGGTGTTGTCGGCCAGCGCCGGCTGGGCCGGCTCGCTGCCGGCGTGGCGCGGCGGCGGCACGAGGATGTCGAGGATGCGGTCCTCGGCGGCGTCCTCGGCGCGGCTGCGCTGGCGGCGCATGGCGGTCTCGCGCTCCTGCTTGATCGACATGTCCACGAGGTCGCGGACGATGGAATCCACGTCCTTGCCGACGTAGCCCACCTCGGTGAACTTGGTGGCCTCCACCTTCACGAAGGGCGCGTCGGCCAGCTTGGCCAGGCGGCGGGCGATCTCGGTCTTGCCCACGCCCGTCGGGCCGATCATCAGGATGTTCTTCGGCGTGATCTCGGCGCGCAGCTTCTCGTCCACCTGCTGTCGCCGCCAGCGGTTGCGCAGCGCGATGGCGACGGCGCGCTTGGCGTCGCCCTGGCCGACGATGTGGCGGTCGAGCTCGGAGACGATCTCCTGGGGCGTCATGCTGGATTTCATGGGGGCGCTCATCCCAGCGTCTCGATGGTGTGGTTCTGGTTGGTGTAGATGCACAGCTCGCCGGCGATCTCGAGCGACTGCTTCACGATGTCCGTCGGCGCCAGCTCGGTGTGCTTGAGCATCGCGCGCGCCGCCGCCTGCGCGTAGGCGCCGCCCGAGCCGATGGCGATGATCCCGTGCTCGGGCTCCAGCACGTCGCCGTTGCCGGTGATGATGAGCGAGGCTTCGCGGTCGGCCACCGCCAGCATGGCCTCGAGCCGGCGCAGCACGCGGTCGGTGCGCCAGTCCTTGGTCAGCTCGATGGCGGCGCGCACCAGGTGGCCCTGGTGCTTCTCCAGCTTGGCCTCGAAGCGCTCGAACAGGGTGAAGGCGTCGGCCGTGGCGCCGGCGAACCCGGCCAGCACCTGGTCGCGGTAGAGCTTGCGGATCTTGCGCGCCGTGGCCTTGACGACGATGTTGCCCAGCGTGACCTGCCCGTCGCCGCCGAGCGCGACCTGGTTGCCGCGGCGCACGCTGACGATGGTGGTGCCGTGAAATTGTTCCATCGGGGGCATCTGCGGCCGGGCGCCGCGGATTCAAGCCGCGGCTCGCGCAGGGCGTCGACGGGCCCTAGAGTGTCCTGACCTTCACCTTCGCATGCTCGTTGATGCCCATGGCACCAAAGAACAGCGCCACCAGCCGGTGCGCGTCGACGAAGCTCACGGCGCGGTTCTCGCCCCGGCGGGCCAGCACCCAGTTCAGCAGGTCGCCGGCGGCGATGAAGTCGACGCGGATCAGCCGGGCGCAGGAGACGTTGACGATGGTCGAGTCCTTGAGCTCGGCGTCCATCTTCTTGAGAGTCGGGCCGATGTCGCCGACGAGCTGGCCGGAGAGCTCCAGCGTCGCCATCTGCACCATGTTGGGGTCTTCGGTGAGCTGCGATTCGACGAAGCTCGTCGACGCCTCGCTCACGACCGACAGGGCGGGCGAGCTGGTGTTGGCCTCCGAGCCGCTCACCCGCACCTGGCACTGGGCCGGCTCCCACGACGGCGGCGAGACCTCGTAGGTCACGCAGTAGTCGATCGCGGCCTCGTCGAACTGGTCGGGCCGGTTGGCCATGCGCAGCGCGTCCAGGCGCAGCTGCCAGAACGCCGGGTCGGTGTCGCGCACGCCGGTGGGCGCCGCGTCGAGCAGCACGCTGAACAGCTGCTCGCCCGACAGCCAGCGCATGTCGAGCTTCTGCCCGATCCAGCCGCGGAACAACTCGCTCAGCCGGGCCGCGGCCTCGGCGTCGATGCGCTTCAGCTGCGACCAGTCGAACACCCAGGGCAGCGGCATCTGCAGCGTCTGCGAGCGCAGCTTCGCGACCGCCTCGTCGTCCAGGCGCTCGGGGCAGACCCAGCCCACCTGGCCGTCGATGCGCGCGGTGGCCGGGCGTTCCTCGCCGCTGGTGGCGGCCTCGGCCACGAGCTTGGGCATCGAGAACCACTGCGGCGCCGACCAGCCGAACTGCTGCGCGTAGTCGAGGGCGAGGCCCTCGAACTTCTGGTGCTGGCCGATCGCCCGGTACAGGTCGAACAGCACCAGCCAGGTCTCGGCATGCTGGGCGCGCGGCCCGTTGGGTGAGGTGAGCGCGGCCAGCGACTGCTCGCACAGCTCGAAGTCGGCGTTGGCGAAGGCGATCACCGCCTCGTCGAGGTCGGGGTCGTGCGCCACCTCGTTGACCTCGACGGCCAGGCCGTTGCCGAAGTCGGAGGTCGCGGCATTGATGGCCTGGGACGACAGGGGCGAGAAACCGGGGCCCATGACCACCGGCGCCGGATGGGGCAGCGGCGCGACGGCCTCGGCCTCGCGCAGCAGCATCGGCTCGGTGGCGGTGCGCGGCCCGGCCAGCGCGCCGGGCGCGGTGCGGGCCGGGTGGTCCATCGCCGCCGGCTGCGTGGGCGCGTTGTAGAACTCGGGGGGGCGGCGCTGCGAGCCGGGATAGTTGTCGCCAACCATCTGCTGCTCGATCTCGTCGATCTTGGCCTTGACGCCGCTGTCGGGCCTGGCGCCCGCGTCCTGCATGCGGGCCTCGGAGTCGTCCAGGCGCGAGGAGCCGCCGAGGGCGGCGAGCTGTTCGCTGGTGAGGCCTTCGCGGCGTACCTTGCGCAGCATGTCGAATTCGCGCTTGCGCACGAAATCGTTGCGGCGCTTGCGTTCGATCATGGCCTTGAGTTCGGACTTGGCGAACTCGGTTTCGCGTGCGCCTGTCGTGCTCGGACCCAAATCGCTCCATTCGGTGGCCGGATTGGCCACGAACTTGACGACTTTGCGGAAGAAACTTGTCGTGTCTTTGGGGTCCGACATGTCGAGAGGACGGCTTGAGCGGGGCAGGCGCCGGGGCGACGTCCGCGGCCCGGGTCAGTCGCCGAACATCTTCTGCTTCATCTCGCGCCGCTGCTGCGCTTCGAGGGACAGTGTAGCCGTGGGCCGTGCGATCAAGCGCCCGAGGCCGATGGGTTCGCCGGTTTCATCACAGAAACCATAGTCGCCGGCGTCGATGCGCGCGAGCGACTGCGAGATCTTCTTGAGCAGCTTGCGCTCGCGGTCGCGGGTGCGCAGCTCGAGCGCGTGCTCCTCCTCGATCGTGGCGCGGTCGGCCGGGTCGGGCACGATGGAGGTGTCCTCGCGCAGGTGCTCGGTGGTCTCGCCGGCGTTGGACAGCAGGTCGTCCTTGAGCGCCTGCAGCCGCCCGCGGAAGAAGTCGAGCTGCTTGTCGTTCATGTACTCGCTCTCGGGCATGGCCATCAGCTCGGCCTCGCTGAGGTCCTTGCCGGCCTTGGCCTTCCAGGCGTTGGCCAGCTTCGGGTCGGCCTTGTGTGCGTGCTTCGGGGTGTCGACTGCCAAGTTGTTCATCTGTCGGGTGGGAGGCCGCGGCGGCGCGAACCGGTCGGCGAATCTGGAGGTGGCCGGCGGCAGGGGCGCCGCGGGCGGGGGAGGGGGCGCGCTGCGGGTGCTGCGCGGGGCGCGCGATTTGACCACAGGGGCGGCGGCCGCGGCGGTTTCCTCGGCCGGGGGGGGCGCGACGGGCGCCGGCGCCTCGGCCGCGGCCTTCGGCGCGGGGCGGCGTTCCGGCTTGGCCGGGGCGGGCGCCGCCTTGGCGGCGGGCTTGGCCGTGGGCGTGGCGCGCGCCTTCGCTGCGCCCTTCACGGCCGGCTTCGCCGGTGCCGCGGCCTTTGCCGCCGGCTTCTTCGCGGGGGCCTTCTTGGCCGGGATTTTGCTCACGTCGCTCTCCTGCAACGGCGGGTCGGACCCGCTCGGTTCCCGCCAGCTTCGCTGCCGGGGCGGATTTGGGCGCGGCGGATTGTAGCCACGTTGCCCTTCGTGATGCCGCGGCGTATTTCGCGCTTCGGTCTCACTGCCGGAAAAGCGTTTCGGACGCGTTCGAAAGCGTCAGGCGAGGCACTGTTCGAGCCCCTGCTCGAACACGTCGCGGGGCAGGTCCAGGCCGATGAAGACCATCTTGCTGCCCTTCTTCTCGCCGGGCATCCACTTCGGGCCGAGGTCGCTGCCCATGAGCTGGTGCACGCCCTGGAAGATCACCTTGCGGTCGGTGCCCTTCATGTGGAGCACGCCCTTGTAGCGCAGCAGCTTGGGGCCGTAGACCTGCACCACCGAGCCGAGGAAGTCCTCGAGCTTGGCGGCGTTGAAGGGCCGGTCCGAGCGGAAGACGAAGGACTTCACGTCGTCGTCGTGATGGTGGTGGTGCGGGTGGTCGCAGTGTTCGCCATGTTCGTGATCGTGGTCATGGTCGTGGTGCGCATGGCCGTGGTCGTGCGCGTCGGCCTTCAGGAACTCGGGGTCGATGTCGAGCTTGGCGTTGAGGTTGAAGCCCTTGAGGTCGAACACCTCGGAGATCGCCACGTCGCCGAAGTTGACCCGGCGCTGCGGGGCGCGCGGGTTCATGTGCTTGACGCGGTGGGCCAGGGCGTCGACGGCCGGCTCGTCCACCAGGTCGGCCTTGCTGATGAAGATCTGGTCGGCGAAGCCCACCTGCCGGCGCGCCTCCTGGCGCGAATCGAGCTGCTGGTCGCCGTGCTTGGCGTCCACCAGGGTCAGGATGGAGTCGAGCAGGTAGCTCTCGGCGATCTCGTCGTCCATGAAGAAGGTCTGCGCCACCGGGCCGGGGTCGGCCAGGCCCGTGGTCTCGATCACCACGCGGTCGAAGTCGAGCTCGCCCTTGCGCCGCTTCGCCGCCAGGTCGGACAGCGTGGTGCGCAGGTCCTCGCGGATGGTGCAGCACACGCAGCCGTTGTTGAGCTGGATGATCTGCTCCTTCGAGTCCTGCACCAGGATCTCGTTGTCGATGTTCTCGTCGCCGAACTCGTTCTCGATGACGGCGATCTTCTGGCCGTGCGCCTCGGTGAGCACGCGCTTGAGCAGGGTGGTCTTGCCGGAGCCGAGGAAGCCGGTGAGGATGGTTGCGGGAATGAGACCTTGTGCCTGTGCCATGACGAATCCGTGGGTTGGGGGCCGCCGCGCCGGGCGGCCGGAGCGTGTCGGCGCGAATGCGGACATATGGGGCCGCCGCGCAACATCGCAAGCTAGCACATCTGTCAAGCCGCGCCGCGGACGCGGCCGGCCGGCGCCGGGCGCCGCCGCGGGGCGGCCCGGGCGTTCGGGTTAAGCTGCCCCTTCCTGCGTTCCATCGCCCTGGCGAACCGTGTCAGAACCTCACACAAGTGGCCGATCCCGGCCGGGCGAGCGGCCCGCGCCGCCCGCCGACAAGCGCAACCTGTTCCAGCGCCTCGTCGAACTCGTCTCGCCCACCCCCGATTCCAAGGACGACCTGATCGAATCCCTCGCCGAGGCGGAGCGGCGCGAGCTGATCGAGCCCGAGTCGCGCATGATGCTCGAGGGCGTGATCCGCATGGCCGACCTCACGGCCGGCGACGCGATGGTGGCGGCGCCGCGCATGGACCTGCTGGACATCGACGCGCCGTACGACGAGCTGCTGCGCCTGGTGATCTCCACCGCGCATTCGCGCTTCCCGGTGTACGACGGCAAGCGCGACAACATCATCGGCATCCTGATGGCGAAGGACCTGCTCAAGCTGCAGCGCTCGCCCGGGCTGAACCTGCGCACCCTGCTGCGCCCGGCGGTCTTCGTGCCCGAATCGAAGGGGCTGAACGAGCTGCTGCGCGACTTCCGCTCCAACCGCAACCACCTCGCCATCGTCATCGACGAGTTCGGCAACACCGCCGGGCTCATCACCATCGAGGACGTGCTGGAGGAGATCGTCGGCGAGATCGAGGACGAGTTCGACGAGAAGGACCGCGACACCAGCATCTACACGCTGGCCGACGGCAGCCACCGCGTGGCCGGCGACGCCGAGATCGCCGCCGTCAACGAGGCCTTCGGCGTGCAGCTCCCGGCCGACGAGTTCGACACCATCGGCGGCCTCGTCGCCCACGAGATGGGCCGCGTGCCGCGCCGCGGCGAATCGGTCGCCGTGGGCGGGCTGCTGTTCAACGTGATGCTGGCCCGCGGCGGCGCCGTCAAGTGGTTCAAGGTGACGCCCGCGCCCGAGCCCGAGGGCGGCGGGGACGAAGCCGGCTGATGGCCGCGCCGCCCCGGCGCCGCCCGCTCGTGCTCGACGTGCTGCCGCCGGCGGCCGCGGGCGCGCTGCAGACGCTGGTCTTCGTGCACACGCAGTGGTGGGCCGTCCACCTCCTGGCCGTCGCGGGGCTGGCGGCCGCCGTCGCGGCGGCCTCGCCGCGACGGGCCGCGCTGCTCGGCTGGGCGTTCGGCACGGCCTGGCTGGCGGCCGGCACCTGGTGGCTGTTCGTCAGCCTGCACCGCTACGGCGGGCTGCCGGCCTGGATGGCGGTGCTGGCGGTGGGGGCGCTCGCCGCCTTCCTCTCGCTGTATCTCGCCGCGGCGATGGCCGGCTTCGCCCGCTGGCGCCGCGGCGTGCCCTGGCGCGACGCCCTGCTGTTCGCGGCGCTGTGGCTGCTGGCCGAGCTGGCGCGCGGGGTGGTCTTCACCGGCTTCCCGTGGGTGGCCTCGGGCTATGCGCAGGTCGACGCGCCGCTCGCGCGCCTCGCGCCGTGGGTGGGCGTGTACGGCATCGGCTTCGCCGCCGCGGCGCTGGCGGCCTGGGTGGCCCTGAGCTGGGGCGCCGGGCCGCGGCGCTTCGCCGGCGCGGCGGCGGGCACGGCGCTGGTGCTGGCGGCGCTGGCGTTCGCGCCGGCGCCGGTCTTCACGCAGCCCACGGGCACGCTCGGCGTGACCCTGCTGCAGGGCAACATCCCGCAGGAGGAGAAGTTCGCCTCCGAGCACCAGGCCGCCGCCTTCGAGTGGCACGTGCAGCAGCTGCTGCAGGCGCGCACCCGCCTCGTCGTCGCGCCCGAGACCGCCGTGCCGTTCTTCCCGCAGCAGCTGCCCCCCGGCCTGTGGGACGAGCTGAAGCGCCGCTTCGCCGACGGCGAGGCCTACGTGCTCTTCGGCATGCCGCTCGGCGACCACGACGGCGGCTACACCAACTCGGTCGTCGGCATCGCGCCGGGCGGGGCCGGCTACCGCTACGACAAGCACCACCTCGTGCCCTTCGGCGAGTTCATCCCCACGGGCTTCCGCTGGTTCACGCAGATGATGGACATCCCGCTGGGCGACTTCGAGCGCGGGCCGCTCGGCGCGCCGCCTTTCGCGGTCGACGCCGAGCGCGTGGCGCCGAACATCTGCTACGAGGACCTCTTCGGCGAGGAGATCGCCGCCGGCTTCGCCGACGCGGCGCGCGCCCCCACGGTGCTCGTGAACCTGAGCAACATCGGCTGGTTCGGCGACACCATCGCCGTGGCGCAGCACCTGAACATCTCGCGCATGCGCGCGCTGGAATTCGAGCGGCCGATGCTGCGCGCCACCAACACCGGCGCCACCGCGGTCATCGACCACCGCGGAGCGGTGAGCGAGAGCCTGCCGCCCTACACGCGCGGCGTGCTGGAAGCGAGCGTGCAGGGCCGCGCGGGGCTCACGCCCTTCGCGCGCTGGGCGTCGGCGTTCGGGCTGTGGCCGCTCGCGCTGCTGGGCGCGGGCCTGCCGCTGCTGCTGCGGCGCGACCCCCGACCCTAGAATCGTCGGCTCCGCGGCGCCCGGGGCGCCCTTCGCATCTCATCACGCCATGCTGACCTTCCAGCAAATCATCCTGCGCCTGCAAGCCTATTGGGACGAGCAGGGCTGCGCGCTGCTGCAGCCCTACGACATGGAAGTCGGCGCCGGCACCAGCCACACCGCGACCTTCCTGCGCGCCATCGGCCCCGAGCCGTGGAAGGCGGCCTACGTGCAGCCGAGCCGCCGCCCCAAGGACGGCCGCTACGGCGAGAACCCCAACCGCCTGCAGCACTACTACCAGTACCAGGTGGTGCTCAAGCCGGCGCCGGCCGACATCCTCCAGCTCTACCTCGGCTCGCTCGAAGCGCTCGGCTTTGACCTGCGCAGCAACGACATCCGCTTCGTCGAGGACGACTGGGAGAACCCCACCCTCGGCGCCTGGGGCCTGGGCTGGGAGGTGTGGCTCAACGGCATGGAGGTGACGCAGTTCACCTACTTCCAGCAGGTGGGCGGCATCGAGTGCAAGCCCATCACCGGCGAGATCACCTACGGCCTGGAGCGCCTGGCGATGTACCTGCAAGGCGTGGACAGCGTCTACGACCTGAAGTGGACCGACACGCTCAGCTACGGCGACGTCTACCACCAGAACGAGGTCGAGCAGAGCACCTACAACTTCGAGCACAGCGACGTCGACTTCCTGCTCGGCGCCTTCGCCAGCCACGAGAAGCAGGCGCAGCACCTGATGGCGCAGCAGCTCGCGCTGCCGGCCTACGAGCAGGTGCTCAAGGCCGCGCACAGCTTCAACCTGCTGGATGCGCGCGGCGCCATCAGCGTGACCGAGCGGGCGGCCTACATCGGGCGCATCCGCAACCTGGCGCGCAGCGTGGCCCAGAGCTACCTGGACAGCCGCATGCGGCTGGGCTTCCCGATGGCGCCCAAGGCCTGGGCGGAAGAGACCACGGCCCAGCTGACCGCCAAGCTGCAGAAGAAGGCGGCCTGACCATGACCAAGAACCTGCTGGTCGAACTCTTCGTCGAGGAACTGCCGCCCAAGGCGCTGAAGAAGCTGGGCGAGGCTTTCGCCCATGGCCTGTTCGAAGGGTTGAAGGCGCAAGGGCTCGCGACCGGACATTCGGCGGTCACGCCCTTCGCCTCGCCGCGGCGGCTGGCCGCGCACGTGAGCGCGGTGCGGGCGCAGGCCGAGGACAAGGCGGTGTCGCACAAGCTGATGCCGGTGGCGGTGGCGCTCACCGCCGACGGCCAGCCGACGCCGGCGCTGCTCAAGAAGCTGGCGGCGCTCGGCGCCGATGCGTCGGCCGTGCCCGGCCTGCGCCGGCAGGTCGACGGCAAGGCCGAGGCGCTGTTCCTCGACAGCGTCGCCCACGGCGCGATGCTGGCCGACGGCCTGCAGAAGGCGCTGGACGAGGCCATCGCCCGGCTGCCGATCCCGAAGGTGATGCAGTACCAGCTCGCCGACGGCTGGACCAGCGTGAACTTCGTGCGCCCGGCGCACCGGCTGGTGGCGCTGCACGGCGCCGACGTGGTGAACGTCACCGCGCTCGGCCTGCGGGCGGGGCGCGAGACGCAGGGCCACCGCTTCGAGGCGCCGATGGACCCGGTGGTGCTGCAGGACGCCGACCACTACGCGCGCCAGCTGCAGGAGCAGGGTGCGGTGATCGCGAGCTTCGGCGCGCGCCATGCCGAGATCGTGCGCCAGCTCCACGCGGCCGCCGGCCGCGAGGGCCTCGCGCCCATCGAGGACGCCGCGCTGCTCGACGAGGTGACGGCGCTGGTCGAGCGGCCCAACGTGCTGCTGTGCCGCTTCGAGCCCGAGTTCCTCGAGGTGCCGCCCGAATGCCTCATCCTCACGATGAAGGCCAACCAGAAGTACTTCCCGCTGCTCGACGCCGCCGGCCAGCTGACGAACAAGTTCCTGATCGTGAGCAACATCAGCCCGGCGGACCCGGGCCGGGTGATCGAAGGCAACGAGCGCGTGGTGCGCCCGCGCCTGGCCGACGCCAAGTTCTTCTTCGACCAGGACCGCAGGAAGACGCTCGAGTCGCGCGTGGCGGGCCTCGACAAGGTGGTCTACCACGGCAAGCTCGGCACGCAGGGCGAGCGCGTGGCGCGGGTGTGCGCCATCGCCCGCGCGATCGGCGAGCAGCTGGGCGGGGCCGCGCTGGCGGCCGATGCCGAGCGCGCCGCCACGCTCGCCAAGGCCGACCTGCTGACCGACATGGTGGGCGAGTTCCCCGAGCTGCAGGGCACCATGGGCGCCTACTACGCCCGCCACGACGGCCTGTCCGACACCATCGCCGACGCGATCGAGGACCACTACAAGCCGCGCTTCGCCGGCGACGCGCTGCCGCGCAGCCTGGCCGGCGTCGCCGTGGCGCTGGCCGACAAGCTCGAGACGCTGGCCGGCCTGTTCGGCATCGGCCAGGCGCCCACCGGCGACAAGGACCCGTTCGCGCTGCGCCGCCATGCGCTGGGCGTGATCCGCATGCTGATCGAGCGCGAGCTGCCGCTGGACGCGGTGCAGCTGGTCGCGCAGGCCTTCCACGCCTTCCCCGCCGGCCACGGCCAGGCGCAGGCCGAGCTCGGCCTCTTCCTGCGCGAGCGGCTGGTCGGCTACCTGCGCGACGGCGGCTACAGCGCCCAGGAAGTCGAGGCGGTGGTCGAGGCGCGGCCCGCGCACTGGGCCGACATGCCCCGGCGCCTGGCCGCGGTGCGCAGCTTCACCGCGCTGCCCGAGGCCGCGTCGCTGGCCGCCGCCAACAAGCGCGTGGGCAACATCCTGCGCAAGTCCGAGGGCGGCGGCGGCGACGCGGTCGACCCGGCGCTGCTGCGGGAACCGGCGGAGCAGGCCCTGGCCGAGGCGCTGGCCGCCGTGCAGCCCCGGGCCGATGCCGCCTTCGAGCGCGGCGACCACGCCGCGTCGCTCTCGGCGCTGGCCGCGCTGAAGGCGCCGGTCGACGCGTTCTTCGACGCGGTCATGGTCAACGCCGACGACCCGGCCCTGCGCAACAACCGCCTGGCGCTGCTCACGCAGCTGCATGCGGCGATGAACCGCGTGGCCGACTTGTCCCGGCTGGCGGCCTGACCCCTCATCGGCCGGCGAGCACGCATGAAACTCATCATCCTCGACCGCGACGGCACCATCAACGAGGACCGCGACGACTACGTCAAGTCGGCCGACGAATGGGTGCCCATCCCCGGCGCGATCGAAGCCATCGCGCGGCTCAACCATGCGGGCTGGCACGTGGTGGTGGCGACCAACCAGTCGGGGCTCGGGCGCGGGCTGTTCGACATGGGCGCGCTGAACGCGATGCACGCCAAGCTCAACCAGCTGCTCGCCAAGCAGGGCGGGCGCATCGACGCGGTGTTCTTCTGCCCGCACCCGCCCGATGCGGCCTGCGACTGCCGCAAGCCGCTGCCCGGGCTGGTGCAGCAGATCGGCGCGCGCTACGGCGTCGACCTCGCCAAGGTGCCCGTCGTCGGCGATTCGCTGCGCGACCTGCAGGCCGGCGCGGCGCTCGGCTGCCCGGTGCATCTGGTGCGCACCGGCAAATGCGCCGCGCTGGACGACGCGCAGGTCGCCGCCGTCGCGGCGCAGGTGCCGGGCACGACGGTGCATGCCGACCTCGCCGCCTTCGCCGAATCGCTGATCCTGGACGACGCGCCGCTGCGCGGCGCCGCCGTGCCGGGCGGCCCGCCCTGATGCCCATGCTGTCCGCGATCCGCTCGCTGCTCTTCGTCCTGTTCCTCGCCGTCACCGTCGTCCCGTACGCGATGGCGGTGCTCGCCGCTTCGGTCTTCATCCGCGGCAGCCGGCTGTACTGGTTCACCATCGGCTGGCTGCGGCTGTCGATCTGGGGCGCGCGCACGATCTGCGGCGTGCGCCACCGCATCGTCGGCGAGGAGAACCTGCGCCATGCCGACCGCTCCGGCGCGGTCGTGGTGCTGCCCAAGCACCAGTCGACCTGGGAGACCTTCGCCTTCCCGGGGCTGATGCCGCATCCGCTGTGCTACGTGTTCAAGCGCGAGCTGCTCTACATCCCGTTCTTCGGCTGGGCCATGGCGCGGCTGGACATGATCCACATCGACCGCAGCAAGCGCACCGAGGCGTGGAGCCGCGTGGCCGAGCAGGGCCGCCGGCACATGGCGAACGGCAACTGGGTCATCATGTTCCCCGAGGGCACGCGCACGCCGCGCGGCAGCCAGGGGGTCTACAAGGCGGGCGGCACGCGCCTGGCCGTGGCCACGGGCGCCGCGGTGCTGCCGGTTGCCGTCACGTCGGCGCGCTGCTGGCCGCGCAAGTCCTTCCTGCTGCGCCCCGGCACGATCGACGTGTCGGTCGGGCCGCTGATGGCGAGCGAGGGCCGCACGCCCGAGGACCTGATGCGCGACGTCGAGGCCTGGATCGAGGCCGAGATGCGCCGGCTCGACCCGCAGGCCTACGCCGCGCCGGCGGCCGGGCCGAGCCCCTAAACTTCGCGCCCATGCCGCGCCGCCCCGCCGCCTTCGATCCCGCGCAGCTCGCGCTGTTCGGCGAGGCGGAGCCGGCGCCCCCTCCCGCCGCCGCGCCGTCCGTAGCGCCCGCCGCCCCGCCGCCCGCCGCCTTCACCCACCCGCAGGCGAACCGCGAGATCGGCCTGCAGGGCCACCCCATCGGCTATGCGCTCAAGCGCGTGCGTCGGCGCAGCATTGGCTTCATCGTCGGCGCCGAGGGGCTGTCGGTGAACGCGCCGAAATGGGTGAGCGTGGCCGACATCGAGGCCGCGCTGCGCGACAAGGCGCCGTGGATCCTGCGCAAGCTCGCCGAGCAGCGGCAGCGCGTGCAGCGCCAGCAGGCGGCGCGGGTCGACTGGCGCGACGGCGTGTCGATCCCGTTCCTCGGCGAGCCGGTGATCGTGGTGCTCGACCCGCGCGTCACCGGCGCCGTGCTCAACAGCGACGCCGTGGCGCTGCCCGGCGTGCCGCGGCTCACCCTGCACCTGGGCCTGCCGCAGAGCGCGGCGCCGGCGCAGATCCGCGACGCGGTGCAGAGCTGGCTGCAGCGCCAGGCGCGCCGCGTGTTCGAGGAGCGCTGCCGGCACTTCGCGGCGCAGCTCGGCGTGCGCCACCGCCGGCTCGCGCTGTCGTCGGCGCAGACGCGCTGGGGCAGCGCCAGCGCCGACGGCTCCATCCGCCTGAGCTGGCGGCTGGTGCACTTCGCGATGTCGACCATCGACTACGTGGTGGCCCACGAGCTCGCGCACCTGCGCGAGATGAACCACAGCCCGCGCTTCTGGGACGTGGTGCGCTCGGTGATGCCCGACTACGAGCAGGCCCGCGGCGCGCTCCGCGACGACGTGCTGCCGGTGTTCGACTGAGGTTCGGCTGAGCCCGGCGCCGCACCCGCCGGCGCCCGCGCGAACCCTTCACGCGCCGCCTTCGCGGCATGCCGGGACGGCCGTCCCCGCGGACTGCTGCCTCTCCCTGCCGCCCGCCGCGCGCGGCCTGCGCTGCCGCGCCCGGGTCGCCCCGGTTGCTCAAGTAAATAAGAATCATTATCATTTGTGTTTTGAACAATGTTTGACGATTGGCAACCACCGTGCACTTTTTCCCGCCTGCGCTGCGTGCGCTGACCTGCCGGTGGGCCGCCTGGATCGGCACGGGCGCGGTGTCGGCCCTGCCCGTCGTGCTGGCGGCGCAGCCGGCGCGCGCGCAGGAGGCGGCGACCACGCTGTCGCCGGTGGTCGTCACCGCCACGCGCACCGAGAAGACCGTCGAGGACACGCCGGTGCGCACCGAGCTCGTCACGCGCGAGGAGATCGCGCGCACCCACGCGCGCACGCTGAAGCAGGCGCTGGAGAACGTGCCCGGCCTGCAGATGCGCGAGGTGCGCGGCAAGTCCGGCTACGAGGTCTCGCTGCAGGGGCTGACCAGCGACCAGGTGCTGGTGCTGATCGACGGCCTGCCCATCACCGCCAGCACCGGGTCGACGGTCGACCTGAGCCAGTACCTGATCGGCGACATCGACCACATCGAGGTGGTCAAGGGCGCCACCTCCGCGCAGTACGGCAGCTCGGCGATGGGCGGGGTGATCAACGTCATCACGCGCCGCATCGAGCCGGGGTTCTCGGGCGCGGCGGCGCTCGATGCCGGCAGCCGCGGCAGCCAGAACGCCTCCGGCGGCTCGGGCCACCCGGCCAGCCGCCATGCACGCGTGCGCCTCGAAGGGGGCAGCGAGACGCTGCGCCTGCGGCTGACGGGCGACACGCTCAAGGACGACGGCTTCGGCGTCGACCCCGCCGCCTGGTCGCGCCAGGGCGACGCGGTGCAGCGCCGGCAGATCGCCGCGCGCATGGCCTGGCTGCCGTCCCGGGTGGGCGAGTTCTGGCTCGACGCCGGCCGCTACACCGAGGACGACGAGCAGCGCTACCTCTACTACGTGCCGCCCAACAACGTGCCGCAGCGCAAGTTCGAGGCCATCACCCGCGACCGCCTCGGCGCCGGCGGGCAGTGGACCTTCGGCAACGGCCTGCGCGCGCAGGTCAAGGGCGTGGACGAGCGCTACGACAGCCACTCGCGCGCCTTCTCCAACAGCGCCCAGGTCGGCGACCGCCTCGCCGACCAGCGCACCCGCCACCTCACGGCGCAGGTCGACCTGCCGGCCTGGCGCCGCCAGCTGTGGCAGTTCGGCGCCGACCTGCACGAAGAGCGCCTGATGCAGACCGTCGACGGCGTGGCCGAGCTCGAAGGCAACGGCTCGGCCAAGCGCAGCAGCCGCGAGCTGTTCGTGCAGAACGACATCCTGTTCGACGACACCTGGGAGCTGCTGCTGGGCCTGCGCTGGCAGGACGACTCCGACTTCGGCGGCCACGTCGCGCCCAAGGCCGCGCTCAAGGCGCACCTGCTGCGCGGCGAGCGCTGGACCGGTGTGCTGCGCGCCGCCTACGGCCAGGGCTACCGCGTGCCCAACCTGAAGGAGCGGCACTTCCTGTTCGACCACAGTGCGCTCGGCTACATGGTCGTGGGCAACCCGCGGCTCAAGCCCGAGTCGTCCGACAGCTTCCAGCTCGGCGGCACGCTCAGCCTGGACAAGCGCCTCACCGTCGAGGTCAACGCCTTCCACAACGACGTGGAAGACCTGATCCAGACCGACATGAACAACGTCACGACGGTCAACGGCGTGGCCGTCTACACCTACCGCAACGTGGCGCGCGCGCGCACCAGCGGCATCGAGACGGCGCTGACCTGGCAGGCGACGAAGGCACTGTCGCTGAGCGCCGCCTACACCTACACGCGCACCCGCGACCTCGACCTCGGCGGCGAGCTCACCCGCCGCCCGCGCGACATGGCGCGCCTGGGCCTGGACTGGAAGCCGCACGAGGACACCACGCTGTCGCTGCGCGGGCGCTACCAGAGCAGCGAGCTCGTGGCCAGCGGCAGCCAGGCGCGCTCGCCGTCGTGGGCCACGCTGGACGTGGCGCTGAACCAGTCGCTCGGACGCGGCCTCACCGCCTTCGCCGGCATCAACAACCTGACCGGGCGGCAGCGCGACTTCGCCGACCCGAACGATTTCGGGCCGCTGTCCGGCCGCTTCGTCTATCTCGGCGTGAGCTATCGCTTCGGCGAGGCGCGCTGACCGCTTCCACCCCCCAACCCCTTTCGACACCCGGAGACCTGACCATGACGCCGACCCGATCGATCCCCGCCCTGGGCGTGGCCGCCCTGACCCTGCTGCTGGCCGCCTGCGGAGGCGGCGGCGGCAGCGACGACACGCCGCCGCCGGCCGGCGACGACAACAAGTTCACCCAGTCCGGCGAATGGCAGTTCGCGCTGCCGGCGTCGGGCTCGGAGGTCTGCTACGACTTCGACGCCAAGGCCGAGGTGGCGGGCTGCACCGGCAGCGCCTGGGACATCAAGGTCAAGAGCGGCGGCCGCACGGCGACCCTGTGGTCCAACAGCGGCACCAGCAGCGCCGACGGCAGCGGCAAGGGCGGCGCCTTCGGCGGCCCGTTCGACCACACCTGGGAGGAGCTGCTGGCCTGGCAGAACGGCACGACCGACCCCGTCAGCGGCGACGTGATCCCCGCCAACGTGTTCCTCGCCGACTCGGTGGCGAGCGTCTTCACCGGCAGCAACGGCATCCAGTCGTCGGCCTTCGAGTACGGCGTGACGGGCACGGCGTCCGACCACAGCCTCTATCCGAACTTCCGCGTCTTCCTCATCACCACCGACAGCGCCGCGGCCGACGCGGTGGGCACGCCCGCGAGCCCGGTGTACGCCCTGCAGGTCACCGGCTACTACGGCGGCGCCGGCGGCACCGCCTCGGGCCACCCGAGCTTCCGCTGGGTCGACCGCGCGGGCGGCACCGTGCGCAGCGACACGGTCGACGCGAGCGCCGGCTGGGTCTACTACGACCTCGCCGCCGGCGCCGTGAGCACCGAGGCGGGCACGTGGCACATCGCCTTCAACCGCTACAACATCAAGCTCAACGGCGGCGAGTCCGGCAGCGCCAAGGTGGCCGGCTTCGTCGGCAAGACGCCCGCCGGCTTCTACGAGGCCGACGGCACCACGCCCGTGGCGGCCAAGTTCACGGCCACGACGAACGCCGCCGACACGCTGGCCGAGCTGACCGCCGGCGACATCGCCGTGCCGGCCAACGCCAACGCCTGGAAGAAGGACACGACCAGCTCGCCGCTGTCGCCCGCCTACACCGGCACCTACCCGCAACCGCTGAGCTACGGCTGGTACACCTACTACCCGACCAACGCCGTGGCGCCCGCGGGCCTGTCGCAGCACATGCTCTCGGCCAACGACCAGCAGGCCGCCCTGGTGCGCACCGGCGAGGGCACGGGCTACGCGCGCTTCCGCCTGACCAAGATCGAGTACGCGCCCGCCACGCCGGCCTACAACGGCCAGCAGACGTGGACCATCCAGTACGACCTGCAGCCGTCGAACTGAAGCCCGCCGTCCATGAACGACCATAGCCAGCCAGGAAGCAAGCCATGACCGATGCCGTCTTCTCCGACCTGCGGGCGCGCCACGACGCGCTCGTCGCCGAGCAACCCAAGCTGCGCATGCGCGAACGGGCCGAGCGCCTGGGCGCGAGCGAGGCCGAGCTGGTGGCCGCCGGCTGCGGCGTCGAGTCGGTGGAACTCGGCGCCGACAGCATGCAGGCGCTGTTCCGCGGCCTGGGCGCGCTGGGCGAGGTGATGGCGCTGTCGCGCAACGACTGGTGCGTGCACGAGCGCCACGGCGCCTACCTCGACATCCAGGCCGAGGGGCCGGTCGGGCTGGTGCTCGGGCCGGACATCGACCTGCGCGTGTTCTTCGGCTGCTGGCGCTTCGCCTACGCCGTGACGGAGAACGGCCGGCAAAGCCTGCAGTTCTTCGACCAGTCGGGCGAGGCGGTGCACAAGGTGTACCGCACCGAGGCCACCGACGGCGCGGCCTGGGACGCCTACGTCGCGCGCCACGCCCGGCCGCAGAAGACGCCGCCGCGCGTGGAACCCGCGCCGCCGGCCGACGGCGCCGACGAGGCCGCCGACCCGGCCGCCCTGCGCGCGCACTGGCTCGCCATGCAGGACACGCACGAGTTCTTCCCCATGCTGCGCAAATTCAAGGTCACGCGCCTGGGGGCGCTGCGCGCGGGCGGGGCCGACCTGGCCCAGCAGGTGCCGGGCGAGGTCATCGAGCAGGTGCTGCAGTCGGCCGCGGCCAGCGGGCTGTCGATCATGTGCTTCGTCGGCAACCGCGGCATGGTGCAGATCCACACTGGCCCGGTGCACAAGCTGGTGCGCACCGGCCGCTGGTTCAACGTGCTCGACCCGAAGTTCAACCTGCACCTGGACACCGAGGCCATCACCTCCTGCTGGGTCGTGAACAAGCCCACCAGCGACGGCTGGGTGACCTCGCTGGAGGGCTATGCCGGCGACGAGCTCGTCGTGCAGTTCTTCGGCGAGCGCAAGCCGGGCAAGCCGGAGCTTCCCGACTGGCGCCGGCTGATGCTGGACCTGTGCGCGCAGCCGCTGGCGGCATGAGGGCGATGCACGCAGGCGCCATCGAGCGCCGTGCTGCCCTGGCCCTGCTCGGCGCCGCGGCACTGCTGCCGTGGCGGTCGCAGGCGCAGGCCGCAGCGGCGGCCACGCGCGTCGTCAGCCTGGGCGGTACGGTGACCGAGATCGTCTATGCGCTCGGCGCGGGCGACCGGCTCGTCGGCGTGGACGATTCCAGCCTCTACCCCGAGGCGGCCACGCGGCTGCCCCGGGTCGGCTACTACCGCGGCTTCTCGATCGAGGGCGTGGCGAGCCTGCGGCCCGACCTGGTGCTGGCCTCCGACCAGGCCGGCCCGCCGCAGGCGCTGGCGCAGCTGCGCCGCCTCGGCCGGCGCGTGGTGGTGCTGCCCTCGGCGCCGACGGTCGATGCCCTGGAGCAGCGCATCGAGGGCGCCGCCGCCGCGCTCGGCCGCCAGGCGCAGGCCGAGGCGCTGGTCGGGCAGATCCGCGAAGAGATCCGCCACATGGCGCGGGAGCCCGGCGGCCAGCGCGTGCTGCTGGTCAGCAGCCGCACCGGCAAGCTCGAAGGCGCGGGCCGCGAGACGGCGGCCGACGCGATGATCCGGCTCGCCGGCGCGACCAACGTGCTCGGCGGCGAGCGCGGCTACAAGCCGATTTCCGCGGAAGGGGCGGCGGCGCTCGCGCCCGACGTGATCGTGACGACCACGATGTCGGTCGCCGCCAGCGGCGGTCTCGACGCCTTCGTCGCCCAGCCCGGCATCGCGGTGACGCCGGCCGCGAAGCCGTGACATGCCGGCGGCTCCGCTGATCCGGGCGGCGACCGGCAGCCTGCGCCCGCGCCTCACGCCCGCCCGTGTGCTGGCGGGGCTCGCGCTCGCGCTGCTCGTGCTGGCGCTGGCCTCGGCGTCCAGCGGCGCCGTCTCGATCCCGATGGCGCGCATCCCGGCGCTGCTGTTCGCGCCGCCGGCCGGCGGCGAGGAGGCGCTGTGGCGCAACGTGCTGCTCGAAGTGCGGCTGCCGCGCCTGGCGTTCGCCATCGTGGTGGGCGCGGGCCTGGCGGTCTCGGGCGCGGCGATGCAGGCGCTGTTCCGCAACCCGCTGGCCGAGCCGGGGCTGATCGGCATCTCGCTCGGCGGCGCGCTGGGCGCGGTGGCGGCCATCGTGCTGAACGCCGGGGGGCTGTGGGCCATCGCGCCGGCCGCCTTCGTCGGCAGCCTGCTCGCCACCCTGCTCGCGTACCGCCTCGGCCGCCACCAGCCCGGCGTGGCCGGCGTGCTGCTGGCCGGCATCGCGATCAACGCGGTCTGCGCCAGCCTGATCGGCCTGTTCACGACCCAGGCCAACGACACCCAGCTGCGCACGCTGACCTTCTGGAACATGGGCAGCCTCGCCGGCGCGAGCTGGGAGATGCTGGCGTGGATCTCGCCGTGGGTGGCGCTGATGTGCGCGCTGCTGCTGCGCGACTGGCGCGCGATGAACGCGCTGCTGCTGGGCGAGCGCGAGGCGCTGCACCTGGGCTATGCGCTCGAGCCGCTGCGCCGGCGGCTGATCGTGCTGAGCGCGCTGCTGGTCGGGCCGCTGGTGGCGGTGAGCGGCACCATCGTCTTCGTCGGCCTGGTCGTGCCCCATCTCGTGCGCCTGACGATGGGCGCCGACCACCGCTGGCTGCTGCCCCTCACCGTGGTGGGCGGCGCCATCGCGCTGACGCTGGCCGACTGGCTGGCGCGCCTGGTGGTGATCCCGGCCGAGCTGCCCATCGGCATCGTCACCAGCCTGGTCGGCGGGCCGTTCCTGCTGTGGCTGCTGGCGCGGCGGGGCACGCGCTGATGCTCGCCGCCGATCGCCTGGGCTGCGCGCGCGGCGGGCGCACCGTGCTGTCGGACGTCTCGCTCGCATTGCCCGCGGGCGAGGTGCTGGGCGTGCTCGGCGCCAACGGCGCGGGCAAGACCTCGCTGCTCGCCACGCTGGCCGGCGAGCTGCGCGCCGCCGCGGGCGGCGTCAGCCTGGACGGCCGGCCGCTGCACCGGTGGACCTCGCCGGCGCTGGCGCGCCGCCGCGCGGTGCTGCCGCAGTCGCCCTCGCTCGCCTTCGAGCTCGGCGTGCGCACGGTGGTCGAGATGGGCGGCTACCCGTTTCCGGAATTGACGCCGGCGTCGCTGGACGCGCTGGTCGAGCGCGCGCTCGCGCTGGCCGACGTACAGGGCCTGATCGACCGCCGCTACGGCACGCTGTCGGGCGGCGAGCAGCAGCGCGTGCAGTTCGCGCGCACGCTGGTGCAACTGCTGGCGGGCCGCCCGGAGGGCGAGTACCGCGTGCTCTTCCTCGACGAGCCCACCGCCAGCCTCGACCCGCGCCACCAGATCGCGCTGCTGCGGGCGGTGTCCGCGCTGGCGCGGGAGGCGGGCGTCGCCGTGCTGGTGGTGCTGCACGACGTCAACCTCGCCGCCGCCTGGTGCGACCGGCTGCTGCTGCTGGCGCAGGGGCGCGAGGTGGCGCAGGGCGCGCCGGCGAAGGTGCTCACGCCGGCGAACCTGCAGGCGGTCTACGGCCTGCCGGCACGCGTGATGGACCACCCCGAGGCGCCGGGGCAGCCGCTGGTGCTGTTCTCGCGCGAGGCGGCCTGACGCGCCTCAGGCGGGCGAGAAGCGGTAGACGCCCTGGGCGTCGACCGCGCGGGTCAGCCGCCCGTCCAGCCACAGCGCGTTCAGGTGGGCGATCGATTCGCCCATCGCGAAGGTGGTCTGGTGCAGGTCGAGCTTGCGCTTGAACAGCACGGAGAGCAGGTCGGCCGCGCTCTGCGGCGCCTCGGCGCAGGCGTGCATCACCTCGGCGAAGCGCTCGTCGTGGTGCGCCTTCAGCTGGTCGATGCGCGTGTGCAGGCCGCGGAAGGGCCGGCCGTGCGAGGGCAGCACCAGCGTGTCGGCGGGCAGGGCGCGCATGCGCTCGATCGAGGCGAGGTAGCGCCGCAGCGGGTTGCCCTCGGGCTCGGTGTCGTTCACGCCCACGTTGGTGGAGATGCGCGGCAGCACCATGTCGCCGGAGATCAGCACGCCCAGGGCCGGGCAGTGCAGCGACATGTGCTCGGGCGCGTGGCCGTAGCCGGCGTGGCAGGTCCAGTCGTGGTCGCCGATGCGCAGCACGTCGCCGCCGAGCAGGCGGGCGAAGCGCTCGGGCATGGCGGGCACCAGGCTCGCGAAGTGGCTGCCGCGGGCCTTCAGCTTCTCGATCGCCTCCTGGTCGGTGATGCCGTGCGCCTGCGCGAACTGCGGCGTGAGCACGGCCGCCTTGGCGCCGGGCGCGCAGGCGGTGCGCGCGGCGTTGAAGTCGGTGGCGCTCATCCACAGGCGGCATTCGTGCGCGTCGGTGGACCAGCGCTTCGTCAGCCAGTCGGCCAGGCCCACGTGGTCGGGGTGCATGTGCGTGACGATGACGCGCAGCACCGGCAGGCCGCCGAGCTCGTTCGCGAACACCTGCTCCCACGCGGCGCGCGTGGTGTCGCTCGAGATGCCGCAGTCGACGATGCTCCAGCCCTCGCGGCCGCCGATGCGGTCGCGCAGCAGCCACAGGTTGATGTGGTCGAGCGCGAAGGGCAGCACCATGCGCAGCCACCGCACGCCCGGCGCCAGTTCGATCGTGGTGCCCAGCGGCGGCAGGGTGTCGCCCAGCGGGTAGTCGAGCTGGTGTTCGAGTTCGTTCATGGAAATCCTTTGACCGTGCACCGTACACTTTGCGGTGACGGTCCTACGCCATTTCAGTCTACGTTCCCATGCCTGCCGCCGCTGTCGCCTCCGTGTCGCCTCCCGCGGCCGGCGCGACCTACACCATCGGTGAATTGGCGCGCGAGTTCGACCTCACCACGCGCGCGATCCGCTTCTACGAGGACTGCGGCCTGCTCACCCCGCAGCGCCGCGGGCGCAGCCGCATCTACACCCCGCGCGACCGCACCCGGCTCAAGCTCACGCTGCGCGGCAAGCGCCTGGGCCTTACGCTCGCCGAGGTGAAGGAGTTGGTGGACATGTACGAATCGCCGCGCGACACGCAGGCGCAGCTGCGCAAGTTCCTGGAGGTGCTGGCCGCGCACCGCGCGCAGCTCGAGCAGCAGTTCACCGACCTGCATGCCACGCTCGACGAGGTGCGCGCCCACGAGAAGGAAGCGCTGCGGCTGCTGAACGCCGCCCGCGCGCGGCGCGCCAAGTAGGCGTCATCGGCCCAGCAGCCGCTCGCGCAGCGCGACGGCGTTGTTGTGCGCCTCGTCGTGCGCCGCGTAGACGAGGGTGACGGTGCCGGCGCGCGCCAGCTCGCGCAGCTGCGTCAGCAGTTCGGGCCGGTCATCCAGCTCCTTCGCATAGCGCTCGCGGAATTCGTCCCAGCGCGCCGGGTCGTGCGCGAACCATTCGCGCAGCGCCTTGCTGGGCGCGATCTCCTTCAGCCAGTGGTCCACCGCCGCGTCGGCCTTCTTCACGCCGCGCGGCCACAGCCGGTCGACCAGCACGCGCGTGCCGTCGCCGGGTTCGGGCGGGGCGTAGGCGCGCTTGATCTGCAGGTGGCTGGCGGGAACGTGCATGGCGCGATGATGCGCCGGATGGCTTGACCCCGTCGGTCGCCTAAGATTGACGTATACGTCAATTCGGCCCGCGCCCGGCCGCCCACGCAGGAGACCCCCCCATGAGCACACTTCCCGGCCTCGACTTCCAGCTCGGCGGCGACATCGACGCCCTGCGCGACGCGGTGCGCGCCTTCGCCAAGGCCGAGATCGCCCCGCGCGCGGCCGAGATCGACGCGAGCGACCAGTTCCCCATGGACCTGTGGCGCAAGATGGGCGAGCTCGGCGTGCTGGGCATCACCGTGCCCGAGGCCTACGGCGGCGCGAACATGGGCTACCTCGCGCACATGATCGCCATGGAGGAGATCAGCCGCGCGTCGGCCAGCGTCGGCCTGTCCTACGGCGCGCACAGCAACCTGTGCGTCAACCAGATCAAGCGCAACGGCAGCGAGGCGCAGAAGCAGAAGTACCTGCCCAAGCTCATCAGCGGCGAGCACGTGGGGGCGCTGGCGATGAGCGAGCCGGGCGCGGGCTCGGACGTCATCTCCATGAAGCTCAAGGCCGAGTGGAAGGACCCAAGCTCCGCGGGAGGCGGCTTCTACCTGCTCAACGGCAGCAAGTTCTGGATCACCAACGGGCCGGACGCCGACACGCTCGTCGTCTACGCCAAGACCGAGCCGGAACTCGGCGCGCGCGGCGTCACGGCCTTCCTGGTCGAGAAGGGCATGAAGGGCTTTTCCATCGCGCAGAAGCTCGACAAGCTGGGCATGCGCGGCTCGCACACCGGCGAGCTGGTGTTCGAGAACGTGGAGGTGCCGGCCGGGAACGTGCTCGGCACGGTGAACGGCGGCGCCAAGGTGCTGATGAGCGGGCTCGACTACGAGCGCGCGGTGCTGGCGGCGGGGCCGATCGGCATCATGCAGGCGGTGATGGACAACGTCGTGCCCTACATCCACGACCGCAAGCAGTTCGGCCAGAGCATCGGCGAGTTCCAGCTCATCCAGGGCAAGGTGGCCGACATGTACACCGTGCTGCAGGCCGCCCGCGCCTTCTGCTACACGGTGGGCAAGAACCTCGACCAGCTGGGCGCCGAGCACGTGCGCCAGGTGCGCAAGGACTGCGCGAGCGTCATCCTGTGGTGCGCCGAGAAGGCCACCTGGATGGCGGGCGAGGGCATCCAGGTCTTCGGCGGCAACGGCTACATCAACGACTACCCGCTCGGGCGGCTGTGGCGCGACGCCAAGCTCTACGAGATCGGCGCCGGCACGAGCGAGATCCGCCGCATGCTGATCGGGCGCGAGCTCTTCGCCGAGACGATGTGAGGGGCGCCGCCGCCCGCTGAGAAAATACCCCCATGCCTGACACTCCCCAAAGACTCTTCGACAACAACCGGCGCTGGGCCGCTGACATCGAGCGGCGCATCCCCGGCTTCTTCACCCAGCTGCTCGAGCAGCAGTCGCCGCAGTACCTGTGGATCGGCTGCGCCGACAGCCGCGTGCCGGCCAACGAACTGATCGGGCTGCTGCCCGGCGACGTGTTCGTGCACCGCAACGTCGCCAACGTGGTGACGCATTCCGACCTGAACGCGCTGTCGGTGATCCAGTTCGCCGTCGATGCGCTGCAGGTGCGGCACATCATGGTGGTGGGCCATTCGCGCTGCGGCGGCGTGCGCGCCGTGATCGAGGGCACGCGGCTGGGCCTGGCCGACAACTGGCTGCAGCACGTGCGCGACGTGCGCAACCTGCACCAGGTGTTCCTCGACGGCGTGGACGAGTCCCGCCGCGCCGATGCGCTGGTCGAGCTGAACGTGCTGGAGCAGGTGCGCAACGTCTGCCACACCACCGTGGCGCAGGACGCCTGGCAGCGCGGCCAGCGCCTGGTGGTGCACGGCTGGGTGTACGGGCTGCACAACGGCCTGCTGCAGGACATGAAGATGAGCGTGTCCGCCGCCGAGGAGCTGGGCGCCGCCTACGGCACCGCGCTCGGCGCGCTCAAGCAGCGCTACAGCCCGGCGCGCTGATGAGCCGCGAGCGCGTGCCCGTGAACAGCGGCCTGCGGCCGGTCGCCGCGCGCGCGGCGGGCGAGGCCGCGGCGCCGCCGATGCCCATCGCGCGGCAGATGTTCCCGCAGCGGCTCACCGACGCGCGCGCCTACGACATCGCCCGCGCCATGCTCGACGGCTTCAACCGCCACTACACGCTGTTCCGCGAGACCAGCATGCACGCCAAGGAGCGCTTCGAGCGCGCCGAGTGGCACGGCCAGCAGCATGCGCAGCGCGAGCGCATCGAGTTCTACGACAAGCGCGTGGAAGAGGCCGCCGAGCGGCTGCAGACCGAGTTCAAGGCCTCGGCGCTCACCACCGAGGTGTGGCAGCAGGTCAAGCTGCACTACATCGGCCTGCTCACCTACCACCTGCAGCCCGAGTGCGCCGAGACCTTCTTCAACTCGGTGACGACCAAGATCCTGCACCGCAGCTACTTCAACAACGACTTCATCTTCGTGCGGCCGGCCATCTCGACCGAGTACATCGAGAACGACGAGCCGGCGGCGCTGCCGACCTACCGCGTGTACTACCCGACGCGCGAGACGATGCACGAGACCTGGCAGCGGCTCATCGACAACTTCCAGCTCGCCGCGCCCTGGGAAGACCTCGGGCGCGACATCCACCACGTGGTGGCGGCGGTGGCCGCGCAGCTCGGCGACTTCCGCCCGCGCGCCAACTTCCAGCTGCAGGTGCTGTCGTCGCTGTTCTACCGGAACAAGGGCGCCTACGCGGTGGGCAAGATCATCAACGGCTTCAAGGAGACGCCGTTCGCGCTGCCCATCGTCTACAACGAGGCCGGCCGCCTGGAGATCGACGCGGCGCTGTTCAGCGAGGACGACCTGCAGATGGTCTTCAGCTTCGCGCGCGCCTACTTCATGGTGAACATGGACGTGCCGTCGGCCTACGTGCAGTTCCTGCGCTCGCTGATGCCGCGCAAGCCCGCGAACGAGATCTACAGCTCGCTCGGGCTGCAGAAGCAGGGCAAGAACCTGTTCTACCGCGACTTCCTGCACCACCTGCGGCACTCGAGCGACTTCTTCCGCATCGCGCCCGGCATCAAGGGCATGGTGATGCTGGTGTTCGACCTGCCCTCGTTCCCCTACGTCTTCAAGGTCATCAAGGACTTCTACCCGCCGCAGAAGGACACCTCGCGCGAGCTCATCAAGCGCAAGTACCTGATGGTCAAGCAGCACGACCGCGTGGGCCGCATGGCCGACACGCTGGAGTACTCGAACGTGGCCTTCCCGCGCCGGCGCTTCGAGGAGGAGCTGGTCGCCGAGCTGAAGCACTTCTGCCCGAGCCTGGTGGAGGAGGACGGCGACGAGCTCGTCATCCGCCACGTCTACATCGAGCGGCGCATGATCCCGCTGAACATCTACCTGCAGGAGGCGCCGCCGGCGCAGGTGGAGCATGCGGTCGTCGAGTACGGCAACGCCATCAAGGACCTGGTGGCGGCCAACATCTTCCCCGGCGACATGCTGTGGAAGAACTTCGGCGTCACGCGCAACGCCAAGGTCGTGTTCTACGACTACGACGAGATCGAGTACATCACCGACTGCAACTTCCGCCGCGTGCCCGAGCCGCGCAACGAGGAGGAAGAGATGTCGGGCGAGATCTGGTACCCCGTCGGCCCCAAGGACGTGTTCCCCGAGACCTTCGGCCCCTTCCTGCTCGGCAACGACGCGGTGCGCGAGGTGTTCATGAAGCACCACGCCGACCTGCTCGACGCGGCCTTCTGGCAGAGCCACAAGGAGCGCATCCTCGCCGGGCACGTGCACGACGTGTTCCCCTACGAGCCGTCGCGGCGCTTCGCGTCGCTGCGCCGGCCGCGCGGCGCATGAGGCGGGCCGAGCGCCGGGCCGCTCCCAAGCCGGCCCGCATCCCCTCGGGGGCTGAGCCCGGACGTGAACAGTCCTGTGGACTGTTCACGCCTGGCGAAGAGCTGGGCCTCCTGGCCCGGCGCGGCCTGCAAGGCCGTCCGACGTACTCGTCGGGCGAGGGGTTGTCATGAGCTTCATCCAGGCGATGGAGCTCGCGAGCTACGCCGTCACGGTGATCGGCCTGCCGTTCGCCATCGGCGTGTTCCTGTGGGAGCAGCGCCACGAGCGCGAGAACGAGGACGAGGAGGGCTACCAGGTGCTCTCCGACGCCTACAACGACTTCCTCAAGGTCGTGCTCGACAACGCCGACCTGAAGCTGCGCAGCACCGCCGCGCTGCCGAACCCGACGCCGGAGCAGAACGAGCGGCGCCTGTTGATCTTCGACATGCTGATCTCGCTGTTCGAGCGCGCCTACCTCGTCGCCTACAAGCCCGAGATGGGCGAGACCGAGCGCCGGCGCTGGAACAGCTGGGACGACTACATGCGCGAGTGGTGCCGCCGCGACGATTTCTTCAACGCCTTGCCGATGCTGATGAGCGGCGAGGACCCGAGCTTCCAGGCCTATCTCCGGCGCGTGGCGCAGGAGGAACGGCCGGGGAGCATCATTGCCATCTGAAGCCGGAACATCTTTCCGAAGGAGCAAGCCATGTCCGATTCCATCGTCATCGTCTCCGCCGCGCGCACGCCCATCGGCGGCATGCTCGGCGACTTTTCCTCTCTCGCGGCGCACCAGCTCGGCGCCGTGGCCATCAAGGCCGCGGTCGAGCGCGCCGGCGTGCCCGGCGACGCCGTCAGCGAAGTGCTGATGGGCAACTGCCTCATGGCCGGCCAGGGCCAGGCGCCGGCGCGCCAGGCGGCGCTGGGCGCGGGCCTGCCGCAGTCGGCCGGCGCCGTCACCCTGTCGAAGATGTGCGGCTCGGGCATGCGCGCCATGATGTTCGCCCATGACATGCTCAAGGCCGAGAGCGCCGACGTGATGGTCGCTGGCGGCATGGAGAGCATGACCAACGCGCCGCACCTGATGTTCGCGCGCAAGGGCGTGCGCTACGGCGCGGCGCAGATGTTCGACCACATGGCCATCGACGGCCTGGAGGACGCCTACGACCGCGGCCGCGCCATGGGCGTGTTCGCCGAGGAGTGCGTCGCCAAGTACCAGTTCACGCGCGAGGCGCAGGACCAGTTCGCCATCGCGTCCACCGAGCGCAGCAAGAAGGCCAACGAGGACGGCAGCTTCGACTGGGAGATCGCGCCCGTCACGCTCGCCGGCAAGGGCGGCGACACGGTGGTCAAGGCCGACGAGCAGCCGTTCAAGGCGCGGCTGGACAAGATCCCCGGCCTCAAGCCCGCGTTCAAGAAGGACGGCACCATCACCGCCGCCAATGCGTCGAGCATCTCCGACGGCGCCGCCGCCCTGGTGCTGATGCGCGAGGCCGACGCCGCCAAGTACGGCGCCAGGCCCCTCGCCCGCATCGTCGGCCACGCCACGCATGCGCACGCGCCGAACTGGTTCACCACCGCGCCGGTCGGCGCCATCGAGAAGCTGCTCAAGAAGACCGGCTGGGCCGCCAAGGACGTGGACCTGTGGGAGGTGAACGAGGCCTTCGCCGCCGTGACGATGGCGGCCATGGCCGAGTTCAAGCTGCCGCACGACATCGTCAACGTGCACGGCGGCGCCTGCGCGCTCGGCCACCCCATCGGCGCGAGCGGCGCGCGCATCGTCGTCACGCTGCTGGGGGCGTTGCGCCAGCGCGGCCTGCGCAAGGGCGTGGCGGCGCTGTGCATCGGCGGCGGCGAAGCCACCGCGATGGCCGTCGAGCTGCTGTAACCCGCATGGCGCCCGGCGAGCTGGGGCTGCACTCGCCGCTGCTGTTCGCGGCGGCGGTGCTGGTGCTCAACGCCACGCCGGGCGTCGACCTGGTGCTGGTGCTCGCGCGCACGCTGCAGCACGGCCGGCGCGCCGGGCTGGCGGCGTCGCTGGGCATCTGCGCCGGCTCGGTGGGGCATGCGCTGGCCGCGGCCTTCGGGCTGGCGGCACTGCTCGCCACCTCGGCGGCGGCGTTCACGGCCATCAAGTGGGCGGGCGCGGCCTACCTGCTGTGGCTGGCCGTGGGCATGGCGCGCGAGGCGGCCCGGCCGTCGGGCGGCGATGCGCCCGCCCCGGCAGATGCCGACCGCCGGGCGGTGCGGCCTGCGCTGGCCTTCCGCCAGGGGCTGCTCACCAACCTGCTGAACCCCAAGGTGGCGCTGTTCTTCCTGGCGCTGCTGCCGCAGTTCATCGCGTCGGACGCGGCGCACAAGACGCTGGCCTTCCTCGTGCTGGGCGGCTGGTTCGTGCTGCAGAGCCTCGCGTTCCTCGTCGTCTTCGTGCTGCTGACCGCGCCGCTGGCGCGCTGGCGGCCGGGCCCGCCCGTGCGGCGCTCGCTGCAGGGCGCGGGCGCGCTGCTGTTCGCCGGCCTGGCCGCGCGCCTGGCCGTGGCCGAACGCTGAGGAGCCGGCATCCATGAACGTGCTCGTGATCGGCGCCTCGCGCGGCATCGGCCTGGAACTGGTGCGCCAGTACCGCGCGGAACGCGCCGCCGTCACCGCCACGGCGCGCGGCGCCGCCGGGCTGCAGGCGCTGCGCGCCCTCGGCGCCACGGCGATCGAGCTCGACGTGGCCAGCGCCGAGAGCGCCTCGCGCCTGGCCTGGCAGATCGACGGCGCGGGCTTCGACGCGGTGTGGGTCTGCGCCGGCGTCTACGGCCCGCGCACGTCCGACCTCTCGCCGCCGACGCAGGACGACTTCGATGCCGTGATGCGCACCAACGTGCTCGGGCCGATGCGCGTCCTCGCCCAGCTCGGCGACGCGCTGGCGCCGGGCGCGAGGATGGCGATGCTGTCCTCGCGCATGGGCTCGATCGGCGAGCGCCATTCGAGCGCCGGCTGGCTGTACCGCGCCTCCAAGGCGGCGCTCAACTCGGTGCTGAAGGACGCCGCGCTCGCCTTCGCCGGCCGCGCGGTGTGCGTCGCGCTCCATCCCGGCTGGGTGCGCACCGACATGGGCGGCGCCGGCGCGTCGCTCGACGTGGCCGACAGCGTGGCCGGCCTGCGCCGCGTCGTCGCCGGCCTGGCCGACGCCGACAACGGCCGCTTCCTGAACCACGACGGGTCGCCCATCGCCTGGTGAGGCCGGGCCCGATTCACCGCGCGGCCGCGCCGCGCCCCAAGGAGACCCCATGTTGCTCGGCGAAGACCATCTCGCGATCCAGGACGCCGTGCGCGCCTACGTGCAGGACCGCATCGCGCCGAACGCCGCGCGCTGGGACCGCGAGTCGCACTTCCCGAAGGAGGAGCTGCAGGGCCTGGCCGCGCTCGGCTGCTACGGCGTGGCCGTGCCCGCCGAATGGGGCGGCGCGGGGCTCGACTACTTGAGCCTCGCGCTCGTGCTGGAGGAGATCGCCGCCGGCGACGGCGCCACCTCCACCGTGGTGAGCGTCAACAACTGCCCGGTGTGCTCCATCCTCATGGCCTGGGCGGACGAGGAACAGAAGCGGCAGTGGCTCGTGCCGCTGGCGCGCGGCGAGATGCTGGGCGCCTTCTGCCTCACCGAGCCGCACGTGGGCTCGCAGGCCGACGGGCTGCGCACCACGGCGCGGCGCGACGGCGACCATTACGTGATCGACGGCGTCAAGCAGTTCATCACCAGCGGCAAGAATGCCGACGTGGCCATCGTCATGGCGGTCACCGACAAGGCGGCCGGCAAGCGCGGCATCAGCGCCTTCCTCGTGCCCACGTCGACGCCCGGCTACACCGTGGCGCGTCTGGAAGAAAAGACCGGCCAGCATGCGAGCGACACCGCGCAGATCGTGTTCGAGGCCTGCCGCGTGCCGGCCGCGAACCGGCTCGGCGAGGAAGGGCAGGGCCTGAAGATCGCTCTCTCCGGCCTGGAAGGCGGGCGCATCGGCATCGCCGCGCAAAGCGTGGGCATGGCGCGCGCCGCGTTCGAGGCGGCGCTGGCCTATGCGAAGGAGCGCGAAGCCTTCGGCGTGCCGATCTTCGAGCACCAGGCGGTGCAGTTCCGCCTGGCCGAGATGGCGACGAAGATCGCCGCCGCGCGCCAGCTCATCCACCACGCGGCCAGCCTGAAGGACGCCGGCCGGCCCTGCCTCACCGAGGCGGCGATGGCCAAGCTCAACGCCTCCGAGATGGCTGAACAGGTGTGCAGCGCCGCCATCCAGGTGCATGGCGGCTACGGCTACGTGAGCGACTTCCCGGTGGAGCGCATCTGGCGCGACGTGCGCGTGTGCCAGATCTACGAGGGCACGAGCGACGTGCAGAAGATCCTCATCGGCCGCGCGCTCGCCGGCGCGGCCTCGATCTGACGCCGCGCCGCCGGCGGGCGCCGCGCACCGGCGACATACCGCGGTTTCGGCGCGCGGGCCGCATGCCCTGCGCCGCGGCCATGGCCGTGTTTCGACGCGTCGCGCGGGCGACATCGGGTCCTCCCGAGGGGCGGGTTTCATCTATGCAGTGATGCGCGGCCCATCCCTAGGATGCGCTCTGACTGCGCGGCCACGAGCCCGCAGCGCCATGCGCAGACATCCGATCCGTACCACAGGAGACAACCATGACCAAAACCCTCGCCCCGCGCCGCCGCTTCCTCAAGAACACCGCAGCCGGCGCCATCGGCGCCGGCGCCCTGGCCGCACCGATGGTGTCGCAGGCCCAGACCACCTCGCTGCGCTTCCAGAGCACCTGGCCCTCGAAGGACATCTTCCACGAGTACGCCCAGGACTTCGCCAAGAAGGTCAACGACATGGCGGGCAACCGCCTGAAGATCGAGGTGCTGCCGGCCGGCGCCGTCGTGCCGGCGTTCCAGCTGCTCGAAGCGGTGGCCAAGGGCACGCTCGACGGCGGCCACGGCGTGGTGGCCTACCACTACGGCAAGAACTCGGCGCTGGCCCTGTGGGGCTCGGGCCCGGCCTTCGGCATGGACCCGAACATGGTGCTGGCCTGGCACAACTACGGCGGCGGCAAGGCGCTGCTCGACGAGATCTACAAGTCGCTCAACCTCGACGTGGCGTCGTTCCTCTACGGCCCGATGCCCACGCAGCCGCTGGGCTGGTTCAAGAAGCCGGTGGCGAAGTCGTCCGACATGAAGGGCCTGAAGTTCCGCACGGTGGGCCTCGCGGTCGACGTGTTCACCGAGATGGGCACGGCGGTGAACCCGCTGCCCGGCGGTGAGATCGTGCCGGCGCTGGACCGCGGCCTGATCGACGCGGCCGAGTTCAACAACGCCTCGTCCGACCGCGTGCTGGGCTTCCCGGACGTGGCCAAGAACTGCATGCTGCAGAGCTTCCACCAGAGCGGCGAGCAGTTCGAGATCCTGTTCAACGGCGCCAAGTTCAAGGCGCTGCCGGAGGAGCTCAAGGCCATCGTCGGCTACGGCGTGGAGGCGGCCAGCGCCGACATGAGCTGGAAGGCCATCGAGCGCAACTCGCAGGACTACATCGAGCTCAAGAAGGCCGGCGTGAAGTTCTACAAGACGCCCGACTCCATCCTGCGCGACCAGCTCGCCGCCTGGGACAAGACCATCGAGAAGAAGGCCAAGGAGAACGCCATCTTCCAGAAGGTGCTCGACTCGCAGAAGGCCTTCGCGCAGCGCGCCGGCCAGTGGCAGAACGACTACTCGGTCGACTTCCGCATGGCCTACAACCACTATTTCGGCCGCAAGGCGCCGACGAAGAAGAGCTGATCCACGCTGCACGAGAAAGGGCGCCGTTGTCCGGCGCCCTTTTGTTGTCTGATCAAGGAACTCTTCGATGCAACGATTTCTTCTTGCGGTGGACAGCTTCTCCACCTGGTTCGGCAAGGCCACGGCGTGGGCCGCCGTCGCGCTGACCCTCCTCATCACGGCCGAGGTGTTCTCGCGCTACGTCCTGAACCGGCCGCACGCCTGGGTGCTCGACGCGCAGATCATGCTGTACGGCCTGCTCTTCATGTGCGCCGGCGCGTACACGCTGGCCAAGCAGGGCCACGTGCGCGGCGACGTGCTCTACGGCTTCTTCCGCCCCCGCACGCAGGCCGGCATCGACCTGACGCTCTACATCGTCTTCTTCCTGCCCGGCGTGGTGGCGCTCACCTGGGCCGGCTGGACCTACGCCAACGAATCGCTCGCCATGCGCGAGCACACCTTCAACGCCGATCCGATCCCGGTGTACCCGTTCAAGTTCGTCATCCCCGTGGCCGGCGCGGTGCTGCTGCTGCAGGGGTTCGTGGAGATCGTGCGCTGCGTGCTGTGCCTGCGCGACGGCGCCTGGCCCATGCGCGAGGAAGACGTGGAAGAGGTCGACGTCGACAAGCTCAAGGAGATGGTCCACGTGACGGACGTCGACATCGACGAGGTCGCCAAGTACGTGCCGCCGGCGCAACGCCAGGAGGGCGCATGATGGGCAAGATCCGCAAGGAGATGTGGTTCGGCTTCAGCCTGATGGCGATCATCATCGCCGGCGTGCTGTACATGCTGGCCAGCGCGCCGGCCATCACCAACGGCCACATCGGCCTGGTGATGCTGTCGCTGGTGGTCGTGGCCATCATGCTGGGCTTCCCCACGGCGTTCACGCTGATGGGCATGGGCATGCTGTTCGCGTACTTCGCCTACCACTCCGGGGGGCAGACGGCGGGCGGCGCGATGCAGCAGACGCTCGACCTGATGGTGCAGCGCGCGTTCTCGGTGATGGCCAGCGACGTGATCATCGCGGTGCCGCTGTTCGTCTTCATGGGCTACCTGGTCGAGCGCGCGAACCTGATCGAGAAGCTCTTCCGCAGCCTGCACCTCACGCTCGCGCGCCTGCCCGGCTCGCTGGCCGTGGCCACGCTCGTGACCTGCGCGCTGTTCGCCACGGCCACCGGCATCGTCGGCGCGGTGGTCACGCTGATGGGGCTGCTGGCGCTGCCGCCGATGCTCAAGGCCGGCTACGACGTGCGCGTCTCGGCCGGCGTCATCACGGCGGGCGGCTGCCTGGGCATCCTCATCCCGCCCTCGGTGCTGCTCATCGTCTACGGCGCCACCGCCGGCGTGTCGGTGGTGCAGCTCTACGCCGGCGCCTTCTTCCCGGGGCTGATGCTGGCGGGGCTGTACATCCTCTACGTCATCCTCATCGCCAAGATCAAGCCGCGCCTCGCGCCGCCGCTCACGGCCGAGCAGCGCGTGGTGCCGCTGCCGCCCCAGCTCGTCGCCATCGGCGCGGTGGGCGAGCGCCATGCGGTGCCGGCGCTGATGAGCGCCCTGAAGGGCAAGCGCAACGCGAACGTGAGCACCGCCTACCTGCTGCGGCAGCTGTTCATCGCGCTGATGCCGCTGGTGCTGTTCATCGTGGTGGCGGCCCTCAGCTACCGCGCGGCGACGAGCGTCCCGCCGCCCGAGGCGGTGACGGAGCTCCAGCAGATCGGGGGCTATTCGCAGCCCGACGTCGACTACGGCGGCGTGCAGGAGCCGCCGGGCGGGGCCGCGGAACCGGCCGACGAGGGCGGGCTGGCCGAGCCGCCGTCGGACGACGAGCCGGCCGAGGCGTCCGGCGAAGGCGCCGCCGAGCCGCCGGGCGCGCGGCCCGCGCCCGGCGCGTCCGACGGGCAGCCGGCCGCCGAGGCGGGCGCCGAGCCCGCCCCCACCTCGCAGCCGGCCTCCACCGGCTTCTGGATCGGCCTGGCCATCGGCTTCGCGGCGCTCGTCGTGTACTACGCGCTGCTGAGCTTCTCGCGGCTCGAGATCTTCAAGATGCTGCTGGCGTCGTTCTTCCCGCTGCTCATCCTGATCCTCGCGGTGCTCGGCTCCATCGTGTTCGGCCTGGCCACGCCCACCGAGGCGGCGGCGGTGGGCGCCTTCGGCGGCTTCATCCTCGCCGCGGCCTACCGGCAGCTCAACCTCACGATGGTGAAGGAGTCGGTGTTCCTCACCGCCAAGACCTCGGCCATGGTGTGCTGGCTGTTCGTCGGCTCGGCCATCTTCTCGGCGGCCTTCGCGCTGCTGGGTGGGCAGGCGCTGGTCGAGGAGTGGGTGCTCGGCATGGAGCTCACCAAGGTGCAGTTCCTGGTGATGAGCCAGGTCATCATCTTCATCCTCGGCTGGCCGCTCGAGTGGACGGAGATCATCGTCATCTTCATGCCGATCTTCATCCCGCTGCTCGACAACTTCGGCGTCGACCCGCTGTTCTTCGGCCTGCTCGTGGCGCTGAACCTGCAGACCGCGTTCCTGAGCCCGCCGGTGGCGATGTCGGCCTTCTACCTGAAGGGCGTGGCGCCCAAGCACGTGACGCTGAACCAGATCTTCGCCGGCATGATGCCGTTCATGGGGATCCAGATCATCGCCATCGTGCTGCTCTACATCTTCCCGGGGATCGGGCTGTGGCTTCCGGAACTTCTGTACAAGTAGGGGGCATGACGCGCGCGCCGATCGACTTCTACTTCGATTTCTCCTCGCCCTACTCGTACATCGCGTCCGAGTGGGTCGAGGCGACGGCGGCGCGCCACGGCCGCACGGTGCGCTGGCGGGCCATCCTGCTCGGCGCGACCTTCCAGGCGGCCGAGCTCCGAAGCCCGGTGGCGCATCCGCTCAAGCGCGAGTACTCGATGCGCGACTTCGAGCGCTCGGCGCGCTTCGCCGGCGTGCCGCTGACGATGCCCGAGCCCTTCCCCATCCCGACGCAGAACGCCGCGCGGGTGTTCTGGTGGCTGGTGGACACCGGGCAGGGCAGCGGGCCGCCGTGGGCGCGGCACTGCCTGCGCGCCTACTTCACGCGCGGCGTGAACCTCGCCGAGACGGCGCAGCTCAAGGTGCTGGCCGCCGAGTTCGGGCTCGACCCGGCCGAGGCCGAGGCGGTGTGGAACGACCCGCAGTGGAAGCTGCGGCTCAAGGCCGAGAACGAGGCGGCCATCGCCGCCGGCATCTTCGGCGCGCCGTCCTTCGTCGTCGACGGCGAGGTCTTCTGGGGCAACGACCGGCGGCCGCAGATCGAGCGCTGGCTGGAGAGCGGGCCGTTCTAGATCCCCCCCTACGCGCTTGGCGCGCCCCCCAGGGGGCACGCTGGCGGACCGGCGGAGCCGGATCCGCGGCGTTGCTTGATGGGTGACGCAGTCCGGAGGCAGTGGCTAGTACCATCGCGGTTGACGTATACGTAAACCTGCGCTGTCCTGTGGCCGGCGCCGCGATGGAGACCCCATGCCCGCACTGGCCAGCAAGCTGAGCCCCCGATCCGACGACTTCAAGGCCAATGCCGCGGCGATGCGCGCGCTGGTCGACGACCTGAACGCGAAGCTCGAGCGCATCGCGCAGGGCGGCGGCGACGGCCCGCGCGCCAAGCACGTGGCGCGCGGCAAGCTGCTGCCGCGCGAGCGGGTGGAGATGCTGCTCGACCCCGACACGCCGTTCCTGGAGATCGCGCCGCTGGCCGCGCTGGGCATGTACGGCGACGACGCGCCGGGCGCGGGGCTGATCGCCGGCATCGGCCGCGTCTCGGGCGTGGAGTGCATGGTGGTGTGCAACGACGCCACCGTGAAGGGCGGCACCTACTACCCGATGACGGTGAAGAAGCACCTGCGCGCGCAGGAGATCGCGCAGGCCAACCGGCTGCCGTGCATCTACCTCGTCGATTCGGGCGGCGCCAACCTGCCCAACCAGGACGAGGTGTTCCCCGACCGCGAGCACTTCGGCCGCATCTTCTTCAACCAGGCGCAGATGAGCGCGGCCGGCATTCCGCAGATCGCGGTGGTGATGGGCTCGTGCACCGCCGGCGGCGCCTACATGCCGGCGATGAGCGACGAATCCATCATCGTGAAGAACCAGGGCACGATCTTCCTCGCCGGCCCGCCGCTGGTGAAGGCGGCCATCGGCGAGGTGGTGAGCGCCGAGGACCTGGGCGGCGGCGACGTGCACACGCGCCTGTCCGGCGTGGCCGACCACCTGGCGCAGAACGACACGCATGCGCTGGCGATCGCGCGCGGCTCGGTGGCCAACCTCAACTGGCGCAAGCAGGTGCCGCTGCGGCTGGCGGAGCCGCGCCCGCCGCTGTTCGACGCGGCCGAGCTGCACGGCGTGATTCCCGCGGACACGCGCAAGCCCTTCGACGTGCGCGAGATCATCGCCCGCGTCGTCGACGGCAGCGAGTTCGACGAGTTCAAGTCGCGCTACGGCACCACGCTCGTCACCGGCTTCGCCCACATCGAGGGCATGCCGGTGGGCATCGTCGCCAACAACGGCGTGCTGTTCTCCGAATCGGCGCAGAAGGGCGCGCACTTCATCGAGCTGTGCTGCCAGCGCAAGGTGCCGCTGGTGTTCCTGCAGAACATCACCGGCTTCATGGTCGGGCGCAAGTACGAGGGCGAGGGCATCGCCAAGCACGGCGCGAAGATGGTGACGGCCGTGTCCAACGCGCAGGTGCCCAAGTTCACCGTCATCATCGGCGGCAGCTTCGGCGCCGGCAACTACGGCATGTGCGGCCGCGCCTTCGACCCGCGCTTCCTGTGGATGTGGCCGAACGCGCGCATCAGCGTCATGGGCGGCCAGCAGGCGGCGAGCGTGCTCGCCACCGTGCGGCGCGACGGCATCGAGGCCCGGGGCGGGCAGTGGAGCGCGGAGGAGGAAGCCGCGTTCAGGCAGCCCATCCTCGACCAGTTCGAGCGCGAGGCGCACCCGTACTACGCCAGCGCCCGCCTGTGGGACGACGGCGTGATCGACCCGGCCGACACGCGGCGCGTGCTGGCGCTGGCGCTGAGCGCGAGCCTGAACGCGCCCATTCCCGAGACGAAGTTCGGCGTCTTCCGCATGTGAGGGCCACGGCATGACCACCACCACGCTCGATGTGCAGCGCCCCTCGCCGCAGGTGGCGCGCGTGTTCCTGAACCGCCCCGACGTGCGCAACGCCTTCAACGACGGTGTGATCGCCGAGCTGACGCAGGTGTTCGGCGAGCTCGGCCGCGACGAGCTGCTCCGCGTCGTCGTGCTGGGCGGCCACGGCAAGGCCTTCTGCGCCGGCGCCGACCTGTCGTGGATGCGCGCCATGGCCGACTACGACTGGGCGCAGAACCGCGCCGATGCCCAGGCGCTGGCCGACATGCTGTGGGCGATCTACCGCTGCCCGGTGCCCGTGGTCGGGCGCATCCACGGCGACTGCTATGCCGGCGGCGTCGGGCTGGCCGCGGTGTGCGACGTGCTGGTGGCCGCCGAGCCGGCGCACTTCTGCCTGTCGGAGGCCAAGCTCGGCCTGCTGCCGGCGACCATCGGCCCCTACGTCATCCGCGCCATGGGCGAGCAGGCGGCGCGGCGCTGGTTCGTCACCGCCGAGCGCTTCAGCGCGGCGCAGGGGCAGGCGATGGGCTTCGTGCATGAGGTGTGCGCGGCCGATGCGCTCGACGCGAAGGTGGACGAGCTGGTGGCCGCGCTGTGCGCCAACGGGCCGATGGCGGTGCGCGCGTGCAAGCGGCTGGTGCAGGACCTCGCCGGGCTGCCGATCACCGAGGACCTGCGCGGCGACACGGCGCGGCGCATCGCCGACATCCGGGCCAGCGACGAGGGAAAGGAGGGCGTGCAGTCCTTCCTGAACAAGCGCCGGCCGGGTTGGGTGGAGGGCGGCGGGTGAAGTCGTCCCCGTTCGCCCTGAGGTATCGAAGGGCCGGGTTCGCGGACGCAGGGGCTTCGATACCTCAGCCCGAACGGGTCGATGATGCGGCGCGACGCCCCCGGGTTCCGTTCGCGCTGAGCCTGTCGAAGCGCCCGTTTCGCATCGGCCGATGACCCCGCTCGACCTCGACACCCCCCAGCTCCTCGCCATCGCCGCCGCGCTCGGCTGGGCGAGCGGGCTGCGGCTGTACGCGGTGGTGTTCCTCACCGGCCTGGCCGGCACGCTCGGCTGGGTCGACCTGCCCGCGGGCTTGAAGGTGCTGCAGCACCCGGCCATGCTGGGCGCCAGCGGCTTCATGCTCTTCGTCGAGTTCTTCGCCGACAAGATCCCCGGCCTCGACTCGCTGTGGGACGTGGCGCACACGGTGCTGCGCATCCCCGCCGGCGCGGCGCTCGCCGCCTCGGTGTTCGGCGCCGACCAGGCCACGATGGCCACGGTGGCGGCCCTGCTCGGCGGCACGCTGGCCGCCACCAGCCACGTCGCCAAGGCCACCACGCGCGCGGCCGTCAACACGTCGCCCGAGCCTTTCTCCAACGTCGGCATGTCGCTGCTGGGCGATGCCGTGGTGCCGGCGATGCTGTGGCTGTCGTGGGCCAGCCCGGCCGTGTTCTTCGTCGTTCTGGTGCTGGCGCTGGCCGTGATGGTGGCGCTGATCTGGCTGCTGGCGAAATTCCTGCGGGCGCTCGCGCGCCGCGTTACCGGCGGGCTGCGTGCCGGCCCGACTGCTTGAGGTGTCGATGTTCAAGAAGATCCTGATCGCAAACAGAGGCGAAATTGCCTGCCGCGTGGCGGCCACCGCGCGCAAGCTCGGCATCCGCACCGTCGCCGTCTATTCCGACGCCGACGCGAGCGCCCGCCACGTGAAGGCCTGCGACGAAGCGGTGCACATCGGCCCGGCCGCGCCCAAGGAAAGCTACCTGCGCGGCGAGCGCATCATCGCCGCCGCGCTCGCCACCGGCGCCGAGGCCGTGCACCCGGGCTACGGCTTCCTCAGCGAGAACGAGGACTTCGCGCAGCAGTGCGCCGAGGCCGGGCTCGTCTTCATCGGCCCGCCGCCTTCGGCCATCAAGGCGATGGGCCTGAAGGCCGAATCCAAGCAGCTGATGGAAAAAGCCGGCGTGCCGCTCGTGCCCGGCTACCACGGCGCCAGCCAGGACCCGGCGCTGCTCAAGGCCGAGGCCGAGCGCATCGGCTTTCCGGTGCTGATCAAGGCCAGCGCCGGCGGCGGCGGCAAGGGCATGCGCGCGGTGAACGTGGCGGCCGAGTTCGACGCTGCGCTCGCCTCGTGCAAGCGCGAGGCGATCAACAGCTTCGGCGACGACGCGGTGCTGATCGAGCGCTACGTCACGCGCCCGCGCCACATCGAGATCCAGGTCTTCGGCGACACCCACGGCAATCTGGTCTACCTGTTCGAGCGCGACTGCTCGGTGCAGCGCCGCCACCAGAAGGTGCTGGAGGAGGCGCCCGCGCCGGGCATGAGCGAGGCGCGGCGCCAGCAGATGGGCGAGGCCGCCGTGGCCGCGGCGCGGGCCGTGGGCTACGTGGGCGCGGGCACGGTGGAGTTCATCGCCGAGCCCACGGACGACGGCGACCTGCGCTTCTACTTCATGGAGATGAACACCCGGCTGCAGGTGGAGCACCCGGTCACCGAGGCCATCACCGGGCTCGACCTGGTGGAGTGGCAGCTGCGCGTGGCGGCGGGCGAGCCGCTGCCGCTTTCGCAGGAGGACCTGCGCATCCACGGCCACGCCATCGAGGCGCGCATCTGCGCCGAGAACCCCGACATGAACTTCCTGCCCGCCACCGGCCGGCTGGACGTGTATCGCACGCCCGCAGGCAGCGCCGCCTTCGAGCGCGCGCCGGTGCGCGTGGACGCCGGCTTCGGCGAGGGCGACGCCATCACGCCGTACTTCGATTCGATGATCGCCAAGCTCATCGTCTGGGGCGCCGACCGCGAGCAGGCGCTGGCGCGGCTGGATGCGGCGCTGGCGCAGACGCACATCGTCGGCCTGCAGACCAACGTGGCCTTCCTGCGCCGCGTGGCCTCGAGCCCGTCGTTCGCGGGCGCCGACCTCGACACCGCGCTGATCGAACGCGAGAAGGCGGTGCTGTTCAAGCAGCCCGGCCCGCCTCTGATGCTGGTGGCCGCCGGCGTGGTGGCCCACGCGCTCGCGCGGGAGGCCGCGGCCGAGGACGCCGACCCGTGGTCCCGGCGCGACGGCTTCCGCCTGCACGGCGCGGCGGCGCGGCGCTTCGACGTCGAGATCGGCAAGGCGCGCCACACGCTGCGCCTGGCACGCAGCCACGACGGCGCGCTGACGCTGGTGGTGGGCGACGAGCGGTGCGCCCTGCAGGTGCGCGCGCGCGGCGGCGGCGTGCATGCCGTCACGCTCGACGGCCGGCGCCACGTCGTCACCGTCTACGCCACCGGCGAGCGCCTGGCCCTGTTCACGCCCGACGGCAGCGCCACCGTGCGCGAGGTCGACCCGATCGAGCATGCGGCCGACGGCGCGGCCGAGGGCGGCCAGCTCACCGCGCCGATGCCGGGCAAGGTGATCGCCTTCCTCGTGCAGCCGGGCCAGGCGGTCAAGCTGGGCGCGCCGCTCGCCGTGATGGAGGCGATGAAGATGGAGCACACCATCACCGCGCCGCGCGACGGCACGGTGAAGGAACTGCTCTACGCCGCCGGTGACCAGGTGGCGGAGGGCGGTGAACTGCTGCGTCTTGCGGTCGACTGAAAGAACCCCGTTCGGACTGAGGTATCGAAGTCCGCGAGCCGGCACACCGCTGCGTTATCTTGTCCAGCTTCACCGAAAGACCCTCCCCATGATCCCCCACCACGTCACCCTCGTCGACGTCGGCCCGCGCGACGGCCTGCAGAACGAGAAGCAGCCCGTCGCCGCCGCGCACAAGATCGAGCTCGTGCGCCTGCTGCAGGCCGCGGGCCTGCGGCACATCGAGGTCACCAGCTTCGTGAGCCCCAAGTGGGTGCCGCAGATGGCCGACAACGCCGAGGTCATGGCCGGCATCGAGCGGCGCGGCGACGTGCGCTACTCCGTGCTGGTGCCCAACATGAAGGGCATGGAGGCCGCGCTGTCCACGAACCCCGACGAGGTGGTCGTGTTCGCCGCCGCCACCGAGGCCTTCAGCCGGCGCAACATCAACTGCAGCATCGAGGAAAGCATCGAGCGCTTCCGCCCGGTGGTGGAAGCGGCGCATGCGAACCGGCTGCGCGTGCGCGGCGCGCTGTCGTGCGCGGTGGGCTGCCCCTACCAGGGCGAGGTGAGCGCCGACGAAGTGGAGCGCGTGGTCGAGCTGTTCAAGGCCATCGGCGTGGACCACTGCAGCATCGCCGACACCATCGGCGTGGGCACGCCGAGGAAGGTGCAGGCGGCGATGGAGCGGGCCCTGAAGCACTACCCGCTGCACGAGGTGAGCGGCCATTTCCACGACACCTACGGCCAGGCCATCGGCAACGTGTACGCCTGCCTGCAGATGGGCGTCCACGTGTTCGATGCCAGCGTGGCGGGCCTGGGCGGCTGCCCCTATGCCAAGGGCGCGACGGGCAACGTGGCCACCGAGGACGTGCTGTTCCTGCTCGACGGCCTGGGCATCGAGACCGGCATCGACATCGAACGGCTGGTGGACGCCGCGGCCTACATCTCCGGCGTGCTCGGCCGCAAGCCGGTGTCGCGCGTGGGCAATGCGCTGCTCGCCAAGCGCGCCGCGGCGATGGAGGCGGCGTGATGGAAGCGGAAGCCGAACGTCCCGAAGGCTTTCGCCGCGTGTCGCAGCTGCTGCAGGCGCTGCAGCATCCGCACGTGCCGGTGTTCCTCGAGGTGGCCGCGCGCACCTCGCAGGAGGCGGCCGACGCGCTGCGCGTGAGCGTGGGGCAGATCGCCAAGAGCGTGATCTTCCGCCGCAAGAGCGACGACGCGGCGGTGCTCGTCATCACCTCGGGCGACCGGCGGGTGGACGAGAAGAAGGTGGCGGCGATCGTCGGCGCCATAGGCCGCGCCGACGCCGAGTTCGTCAAGCGCGCCACCGGCTTCACCATCGGCGGCGTGTCGCCGGTGGGGCACGCCACGCCGCCCGTCTCGCTGATCGACCGCGAGCTGTTCCGCTTCGACGAGATCTGGGCCGCGGCGGGGCATCCGAACGGCGTGTTCCGGTTGAGCCCGGACCAACTGGTGGGGCTCACCTCGGCGCCGGTGGCCGACGTGGTGCAGGTCAGTCCTGCACCGGCGTGAACACGACCGATTCCGCCGAGCGCCTGTTCTTGCCGTGGTAGACGGCCTCGATGTTGTTGCCGTCCGGGTCGCGCACGAAGGCGGCGTAGTACCCGGGGTGGTAGTCGCGCGGGCCGGGTGCGCCGTGGTCCACGCCGCCCGTGGCGAGCGCGCGTTCGTGGAAGCGGCGCACCATGTCTTCGCCGTCCGCCTGGAAGGCGATGTGCACCCGGCTCACCGGCCCGTCGGCCTTGTCGACGTAGAGCTCGTCGGCCCAGAAGAAACCCGAGCCTTCGTGCAGCGCGTCGGCGCGGCCGACGGCTTCGAGCACGGCGCGGTAGAAGCGCAGGCTGCGGTCGACGTCGGCAACGCGCAGCTGCACATGGTCCAGGAGGCGTCCGCGGTGGAATTCCATGGCTGTTCCTTTCTCGGGAATGAACCGCCCGCACCCGCACGGGCGGTGTGGGAGCATTGCAATCCACGTTCCCATCCGTCGTCGTGATGCCTGCCGATCCCGTGCCCAGCCCCTGCATCGACGTGTGCCGCATGGATGCGCGCACCGGCTGGTGCGAGGGCTGCCTGCGCACGATCGACGAGATCGCCGGCTGGTCGACGATGGACGAGGACGACAAGCGCGCCGTGTGGCAGCGGCTGGAACTGCGGCGTGCGCAGCGCGCATCCTCCGATCCACCGGCCCGTGACGCATGAAGCACCTGAACTTCCATTTCGACGTCGTCTCGCCCTTCGCCTACCTCGCCTTCGAGCGGCTGCCGCAGGCGCTCGAGGGCCTGAGCGTGGAGGTCGCCTACCGGCCGCTGCTGTTCGCCGGGCTGCTTTCGCACTGGGGCCAGAAGGGGCCGGCCGAGATCGAGCCCAAGCGCGCCTGGACCTACCGGCACGTGGCCTGGCTCGCCCACCGCCACGGCATCGCGCTGCAGATGCCGGCGCAGCACCCGTTCAACCCGCTCGCGCTGCTGCGCCTGGCGATTGCCTGCACACCGGCCTGCGCGCCGCCGCTCGGCACGCCGAGCCGCCATGCGTGCGAGCAGGTCCTGCACCACGTGTGGCGCGGCGGCGGCGACCCGGACGATCCGGCCCGCCTGCAGGCGCTGCAGGCGGCGCTCGCGCCGGCGCTCGATCCTGCCGGCGAGGCCGTCAAGCAGTCGCTGAAGGACGCGACCGCGCAGGCCGTGGCGAAGGGCATCTTCGGCGTGCCGACGATCGAGGTCGACGGCCGCCTGTTCTGGGGCCTGGACGCGCTCGACATGGCCGCCGCCTACCTGCGCGGCGACCCGTGGTTCGGCGGCCCGGAGGAAGCCGCGGCGCTCGCGGTGCGCGCCGGTGCCCAGCGCCGCGCCTGAGCCACAACTGAGCCGCCAGGCGCCGCACGCCGATCACCGTGCCGGTGAGCGCGATGGCCAGGGCGCCGAGGCTCAGCGCGATGAGCGCCGCCTCCCGCGCCGCGGCCATGCCGAGGAAGCTCGGCAGGTCCCAGCTGTGCAGGAAGTTGAACAGCCAGCGGCCGGCGCGCTGCGAACGGTCGACGCTGAGGGCGAGGTCGCCGGTGCGCGGGTCGAGGTAGGCCGCCGTGCGGCCCGCATCGTCGAAGTCCAGGCGCAGCACCGGCAGGCGCCGGTCGCGCGCGCCGTACATCGAGGCCGCACCGCGCGGGTAGTAGTAGGCGTCGTGCGCCTGCAGCCACTGCGTGCCGCGCACGCCGGCGGCGAAGAGCCGGGCGCCGGCGGCCGCGAGGACGTCGTCCGCCAGCCGCGCCGTCACGGCCGGGCCCTGCGGCGCATCCGTTACCAGCCGCGTGTCGCCCGCGGCGTCGCGGGCGAGCAGGTAGGGCCGGCCGGCGAGCACGCGCCATTCGACCTCCCGCGCGGCGAAGCCCGCGTCGCGCAGGGCGGCGAGGGCGTCCGCCGTGCCGGTGCGCGGCCGCAGCGCGCCCGGCGTGCCTTGCCGGTAGGCGGCCAGGTCCGGCCGCGTGCCGGCATCGAAGACGCCCAGCGGGTTCATCGACATCAGCCCGCTGAAGATCCACGCCAGCAGCACCGCGCCGAACAGCAGCCCCGTCACGTGGTGCCAGCGCATGTGGAAGCCGCGGTAGGGCGTGCGCGCGCCCGACCTGTAGCGGCCGGCGAAGCGCCAGCGCCAGACGCCGACGACCGCGCCCGTGGCCGCGCTCGCCGTGCACACCGCGGACAGGGCGATGACGAGCCAGCTCCAGGCCGCGTCCTTCGAGCCCTCGCGGAACATGTAGAGCCAGTGCAGCCAGGCGCCGAGCCGGTTCCAGCCGCGCTCGGCGCGCGTGGCGTCCATCACCACCTCGCCGGTGGCGGACGAGACGTACAGCCGCGTCGAGGCGGCGTCGTGCATCCGCACCCGGAACAGCGGCCGGTGCGCATCGAGCGCGCCCGAGTGCGTCCAGCGGTCGTCGTCGACCTGTCCCTGCACCGTGGCCGCCGCGCCGGGCAGGAAGGCGCGGGCGCTGGCCGCGGCGAAGGCCGCGTCGACCGCCGGCGCGCGCCGGCCGGTGCGCGCGTCTACGACCTGCCATGCGCCGCCCGCGTCCTTCAGCCGGTACGCGGGCCGCCCGGCGATGGACGTGAGCGTGAGCTCGCGGATCGCCGCCGGCGTGCCGCTCGCCGCGAGCGCCGCCTCCACCGGCACGCAGCAGCCGGCGGGCAGCGGCGGCAGCGCCGACAGCCGCTCGCGCGGCAGCAGCTTGGGATAGCCGACGTACAGCATCACCACCCCGCTGACCAGCCACAGCGCCATCAGCAGGCAGCCGGCCACGCCGGTCCAGCGGTGGACCAGGTATACGAGCCGCCGTGCGCGTGCCGCGTTCGCCATCGCCATGCGCCGCTCAGAACCGGTGGTTCAGCGCGAGCTCGACGCGCCGCCCTTCGCCCACGAACCATTGCGTGGTCGTGTAGTAGGCGGTGGTGAAGTAGCGCTTGTCGAACACGTTGAAGCCGCGCAGCGTCACCGTGGTGGCGGGCGTGGCCTGCCAGCGCAGCGCCAGGTCGACGGTGGTGTAGGCCGGCAGGACCAGCGTGTTGGCGTTGTCCGCGTAGCGCCGGCCGACGTGGCGCAGGCCGCCTGACAGCGTCCACGCCGGCTGCGCCGTCCAGTCGAGCCAGACGTTGGCCAGGCGCTCGGGCACGTCGGTGGGCACCCGGCCGTTGCGCGAGACGGCGACGCCGCCGACCGATTCGGCGAAGTCGTCGTAGCGCGCCGACAGCAGCGCCACGTTGGCATCGAGCCGCAGGCTGCGCGTGAGCGCCATCGACACGCTGCCCTCGACGCCGCGCGACGAGCGCTCGCCGACCTGCACGCGCAGCGACGGGTCGGCGGCGTCGCGCGTCAGCAGGTTGTTCTTGGTGATGGTGTAGGCGGCGAGCGTCCAGTCGCCGCGGCCATCGGCGAAGGACTGCTTGATGCCGACTTCGAACTGCCGCCCGGTGGACAGGCCGAAGGCGCTGTTGGCGGGCGAGAGCATCAGCATCGCCGCCACCGGGTCGGACGCCTTCGCGAACTGCGCATAGGCCGACAGGTCCGGCCGCAGCGCGAGCACGGCGCCCAGGCGCCAGCCGGTGTGGGCATAGGTCCGGTCGAAGGCGGGGCTGCCGGTCGCGAGGTCGGTGCGCGAGACCTCGGCGTGGTCGCGCCGCAGGCCGCCGACCAGCGACCACCGCGGGCTCAGTTCCAGCCGGTCCTCGATGAAGACGGCCATCTGCCGCGCCTCGTTGCGGTAGCGCGGCAGGAACGGCACGCTGCTCGCGTACCAGCCCGGCACGGGGTCGAAGGGATCGACCGGGCCGGAGCTGCCGGCGTAGGTGTTGTTGGCGTGGCGGAACGTGCTGCGGTTGAGGTCGACGCCGACCGACAGCTGGTTCGGCCGCCCGGCGACCGAGCCGGCGAAGGCGGCGTCGGTGGTGGCGCCGGTCTGCGCCTGGTCGTGCGCGATCTCGGTATTGCCCGAGCGGTCGATCAGGCCGGTGGCGGGGTTGTGGACGTAGGTCTCGGCATTGCGCCAGTAGCGGTCGCTCGTCACGTGGTAGAGCTTGCCGCGCACGGTGACGTCGGGGCTCGCCGTCCAGTGCGCCGACAGCTCGGTCCAGCGGTCGGTGTAGTCGATGCGGCTGTCGGCCACGTTGTAGTTCTTCTCGCGCAGCGCGGGCAGCGGCGCGCCGTCGACCAGGGGGATGCCGAAGTAGCGCATCGGGCGCTGCCGCCCGACCGCGTGGCTCAGCGTGATGCGCAGGTCGGGCGACGCTTCCAGCGCGAGCGCGCCGCTCACGGCCAGGCGCTTCGAGTCGCCGCGGTCGACCCAGCCGTCGGAGCGGCCGGCGCTCGCGTCCAGCCGGTACGACAGCGCCTCGCCGAGCGCGCCGCCGCTGCCGAAGGCCGCGGCCAGGGTGCCGTCGCTGCCGGCGCGGGCCTCGACCTCGTGGCGCGCCGGCCCGCGCGTGGGCTTCTTCGGGATGACGTTGACCACCGCGCCGATCGCGCCGTCGCCGTGGATCACCGAGGCCGGCCCGCGCAGCACCTCGATGCGCTCGACCGACCAGCCGTCGAACGGGAAGCTCACGCCGATGCCGCCGTACTGCCGCGTGCCGTCGTACAGGCGCATCACCGAGGTGGCGTCGATGAAGCCGCGCGCGGACAGCGAGCTGCCGCTGTTGCCAGGGTGCGCCAGGCTGCCGATGCCGGTCACGCGGGTGATGGCGTCGACGAGGGAGGCGTCGCCGCGCGACTCCAGCCGGCGGCGGTCGACGACGTCGATGCTGGCCGGCGTCTGCAGCGGCGTGAGGTCCAGGCGCGAGGCGGTGGAGGCCGGCGCCTGCAGGCGCGGCTCCTCGCGGCCGACGACGACCACGGGTGCGAGGGTGGCCGGTTCCTGGGCGGCGGTGGGGAGGACGGCGCAGGCAAGCGGCAGCAGGCCCGCGAGCGCGCGGGCGACGGGATGCAGAGCGAGAGGATGTGACATTGGCGTAGGTGTCATGCGCAAGACGCCCGAACCGCCATCGATCCGTTCGCACTGAGCTTGTCGAAGTGCCCGTGTGCAACTGCAGGGCTTCGACAGGCTCAGCCCGAACGGGACTTGTCCATGGCGGATCGGCGTCAGGGCGGCAGCGCGAGGTGCGCAGACCGCATGCCCGCAAATCCAGGGACGAACGGCCGGACTCGGGGGCGTGGGGGAAGATGCAGCGCCGACGCACGGCCCGGCGCGTCAGGCACCCGGCCGGGGTCGCCGCTTCAGCGGCAGCGGATCAGGAAGCGGCCGGCGGGCCGCGCGGCGGCAGCGGCGCACCGGCTACCGCGGCGAGGTGCGCGGCCACGTGCGGCCGCAGCGCGTGGGCCAGCGGCTGGTGCGCAGGGGCGCGCACGGCCGGGGGCGGCGGCGGGAGGCCGCTCGCCAGGCACATCGGGCAGTCGAGCGTGTGGTGGCCGGCCTCGACCGCATGGCCGTCGGCGTCGACGCTCATCCACTTCGACGGTGCCCCGTCGCTGCACACCAGCACCATGGCCTGCGGATGGACCATGGGCGACGCGATGGCCGCCAGCAGCGTCAGGGCGAACGACGCCAGGACCCAGCGGGCCAGGAACGTCGCGGTGCGCAGCCTGTGCATGGCGCGGATTATCCGGCCACGCGCGAGGAACGGAGCGGCCTCAGGCCGAAGGCCGGGCCGCCGCCTCGATCTGCTCGGCCAGCAGCCGCGCCAGCCGGTCGATGTCGTAGGGCTTGGCGACCACCGGGAACGGCAGCCCCGGCTGCAGCGCCTCGGCGTAGCCGCTGGCCAGCACCACCGGCAGCGCCGGGTAGGCCGCGGCGAGCTGCTGCGCGAAGGCGAGGCCGCTGGTGCCGCCGGGCATCATGATGTCGCTCAGCACCACGTCGAACACCGCCCCGCGCGCCAGCGCGGCGAAGCCGGCGGCCGGGTCGGGCACCGCCTGCACGCTGAAGCCGGCCGCCTCCAGGCCCTGGGCGGTGATCTCGCGCACCTGCGGTTCGTCCTCCACCAGCAGCACCGCGCCGGCGTAGCGCTGGGTCGAGGGCGGCACGGTGTCGGCGGCGTCGACGGCCATCGGCTTGGCGCTGGCGGGCATGATGATGCTGACCTCGGTGCCGCGGCCCGGCTCGCTGCGCACGGTGGCCCGCCCGCCCGAGCGCCGGGCGAAGCCGTAGACCTGCGCCAGGCCGAGCCCCGAGCCCTTGCCCATCGGCTTGGTCGTGAAGAAGGGCTCGAACACCTTCTCGATCAGCGCGGGCGCGATGCCTTCGCCGGTGTCGGCCACGCTCACCACCACCATGGCCCCGCCCAGCGCGCCGGGCAGCTCGTCGGGCGCGAACTGCGCGTTGCGCGCGCGGATCGTCACCGCGCCGCCGTCGGCGATGGCGTCGCGCGCGTTCACCGCGAGGTTGAGGATGGCGAGCTCGAACTGCACCGGGTCGACCTCCACCGGCGCGAGCCCCGGCTCGACGTCGATCGACAGCGTGATCGAGGCGCGCAGCGCGCCGCCCAGCAGCTCGGTCATGCCCTGCAGCTGCCGGCCCACGTCGATCACGTCGGTGCGCCCGGGCTGGGCGCGGCCGAAGACCATGAGCTGGCGCGTGAGCTTCACCGCCTTGGTCACCGCGCGCTCGCAGGCTTCGAGCGCCTGGCGCACGCCGGGCTCGGTGGAGCGGCGCGAGGCGAGCGCCAGCCCGGTGGTCATGGTCTGCAGCAGGTTGTTGAAGTCGTGCGCGATGCCGCCGGTGAGCGTGCCCAGGGCCTCGAGCTTCTGCGTGCTGACCACGGCGTCCTGCGCGCGCTGGGCGGCGCTCACCGCCTCGCGGACCTGGGTGTGCAGGCGCTCGTCGGCATCGAGCCGGTCGCGGCTCGCCTGGGCGAGCAGGCGCTGCACGGCGTCGGTCTCGGCCAGGCCGGTGGGCGATTCGTCCAGCCGCTCGCCGCGGCGCAGCCGCTCGGCGTCGCGCGACAGGCGGCGCACCGGGCGCACGATGGTGCGGCCCATCAGCACCGCGCTGAAGAGCGTGAGCGCCAGCAGCGCCGCCGAGGCGAGCAGGGTCGAGCCCATGGCTTCGAGCGCCGGGCGCTGCAGGTCGTCGCGCGGCAGGCCGATCAGCACGCGCCAGCCCGACATCGGCGCGCGGCTGAACACCGTGGCCACCGGCACGCCGTCGAGCGTGACGGTGGGATGCACGCCCTCGTTGCCCTTGGCCAGGCGCTCCAGCATGTCGGGCGTGGCGCGGTGCCCGACGTTCTTCTCGGGGTTGAGGCTGCGCGCCACGACGTAGCCCCGGGCGTCGGTGAGCGAGCCGGTCCATCGCGACGGCAGCGCCTGCTGGTCGAAGATGCCCTGCAGCATGGTGGCGTAGCTGCTCATCGACAGCGTGCCGAGCACCTCGCCGTCCTGCACCACCGGCACGCCGACGGCGAAGCTGTAGCGGGCGGTGGTGGGCGAGCGGTACAGGTCGGACACCAGCAGCGGCTTGCCGCGCGCATCGCGCGAGCGCTCGGCCAGCACCGGCGCGGGCGGCGGCGTCTCGCCGAAGGGCACGCGGGTGTTGAACACCACCCGGCCGCGGGCGTCGCTGAACACGATGGCGGTCTCGCGCATCGGCGCCACGGCGCGCGCTTCCTCGTAGAAGGCGCGCAGGTCGCCGCCGCGCAGCTGGCGCGAGACGGCCAGCGTCTCGAGGATGCCGACGCGGTACAGCAGCTCGCGGTCGGCCACGAGGCCGAGCGCCCGGGCCGTCTCGAGCGCGGCGGTGGTGACGGCGCCGCGCTCGTCGCGGTAGGTGGTGAAGGCGGCGAAGAGCGAGACCGCCACGCTCGGCAGCAGCGTGGCGAGCACGAGCAGCATGAGGCGCCCGCGCACGGTGCCGGGCAGCAGGCCGCGCCGCAGGAAGTTCATCGGGGCCGGTTCCCGCGTCGAGGTGCGCGCCGCGGCGTCAGCGGCTGAAGATCTGCGCGTGCTGCTGGCGCAGCAGGTTCTTCTGCACCTTGCCCATGACGTTGCGCGGCAGCTCGTGTGCGAGCAGCAGCTGCTTGGGCACCTTGAAGCCGGCGATGCGGCCCTTCAGCGCGGCGATGAGCCCGCCCGCGTCGAGCGAGGCGCCGGGCTTGGGCACCACGACGGCGATCACCGCCTCGCCGAAGTCGGCGTGCGGCACGCCGATCACGGCGCTCTCGTTCACGCCAGGCAGCTCGTTGAGGTAGCCCTCGATCTCGGCCGGGTAGACGTTGTAGCCGCCGCTGATGATGAGGTCCTTGCTGCGCCCGACGATGGTGACGTAGCCCTGCGCGTCCACGCGGCCCACGTCGCCGGTCCTGAACCAGCCGTCGGCGGTGAACTCGGCCGCGGTCTTCTCGGGCATGCGCCAGTAGCCCTTGAACACGTTGGGGCCGCGCACCTCGATGTTGCCGATCTCGTTCACCGGCACCGGCTGGCCGGCGTCGTCGCGCACGCGCAGGCCCACCTCGGGCAGCGGGAAGCCCACGGTGCCGCCGCGGCGCTCGCCGTCTTCCGGCCGGCAGGGGTTGGAGGTGAGCATGGCGGTCTCGCTCATGCCGTAGCGCTCCAGGATGGTGTGGCCGGTGCGCTCGCGGAACTGCTCGAAGGTCTCGATCAGCAGCGGCGCCGAGCCGCTGATGAACAGCCGCATGCGGCTGCAGGCCTGGCGGTCCAGGCCGGGCTCGGCCAGCAGCCGCACGTACAGCGTGGGCACGCCCATGAACACCGTGGCGCGCGGCAGCTGCGCGATCACCGCCTTCGGGTCGAAGCGGGCGAACCAGATCATCTTGCTGCCGTTGAGCAGCGCGCCGTGCGAGGCGACGAACAGGCCGTGCACGTGGAAGATCGGCAGGGTGTGGATGAGCACGTCGCCCGGGCGCCAGCCCCAGTAGCGCTTGAGCGTCATCGCGTTCGATAGCAGGTTGCCGTGCGTGAGCATCGCCCCCTTGCTGCGCCCGGTGGTGCCGCTGGTGTAGATGATGGAGGCGAGGTCGTCGGCATGCCGGACCGCCGGCGTGTGCCGGTCGCCGTGCGCGGCGGCGCGCTCGAGCAGCGTGCCGGTGCGGTCGTCGTTGAGCGTGAACACGTGTTTCGTGCCCGCGCTGAAGGCGATGCGGCTGACCCAGGCGAAGTGCCGCCCGGCGCACACCACGACGCTCGGCTCGGCGTCGCCGATGAAGTACTCGATCTCGCTGCTCTGGTAGGCGGGGTTCAGCGGCAGGTAGACGAAGCCGGCGCGCAGCACCGCGAGGTAGAGCATCAGCGCCTCGACCGACTTCTCGGTCTGCACGGCGATGCGCGCGCCCTCGGGCAGGTCGAGCGACTGCAGCAGGTTGGCCATCATGGCCGTGGCGCGGTCGAGGTCGCGCCAGCTGTAGTCGAGGCGCTCGCCGTCGGCGGTCTCGATGGCCACGCTGTCCAGGTCGGACGGGAAGGCGTCGCGCAGGGCGCTGAAGAGGTTGTCGTTCATGGAAGGTGCGGGGCGGTCGTGTGGGGTCGTGGGCAGGCGGGGTGCGTTGGGGCGGCGCGGGCCGCCTCCCGGGCGCTCAGGCGGCGAGCCGCCGGATCGATTCGCGCAGGTTGTCCCGCGCACGGTCTTCCAGCATGGCGAAGAAGCGGTCGGTGGTGAAGAGCCGCGGGCGTTCGAGAAAGCCCTGCAGCACCGCCGCGCGCCGCTCGCGGTAGAGCGCCTCGGGGACCCAGGCGTACTCGGCCCTCACCTGGCGTTCGTACTCGCCGAAGCGGGAGGCGTCGGCGCCGAGGATGGCCAGGTCGATGTCGACCAGCAGGGCCTCGTCGGCGCCGGCCGGCGCGGCGTGGTGGCAGGTCGCCATCACCAGGGCGTGCACGCGCGCGGCGGCGGCCGGGTCGACGCCGGCGGCCAGCGCGGCCGACCGGGCCCAGTCGGCGCTGCGCTGCTCGTTGTCGCCCGCTCGCGGGTCGTGGACGGCATCGTGGAACCACAGCGCCAGCTCGACCTCGGCCGGGCGGCGCGCCTCGCCGCGGACGGCGGCGAAGTGGTGCAGGCATTCGCCGAGGTGCTGCGCGGTGTGGTAGCGGCGCGCGGGCTCGTTCCAGCACGCGAGAAGGCGCTCGCGCAGGGCGGGGTCGACGTGCGGCGCGCCGAGCGCCTGCCACAGGGCGGCCCAGCGGGAGGGCGAGGAGACGGCGGTCAAGGCATCGACGACTGCAAGGCGCGGCCGCGCGGGCGGCCGCGCCGCCGCGCCATCAGACGGCCAGTTCCTCGAGCGTGCGGCCGTTGTCGAGCGCGGCCTGCAGCCAGCGCGGGCGCGAGCCGCGGCCGCTCCAGGTGTTGCCGGCCTCGTCGCGGTACTTGGCGGCGACCTTGAACTTCTTGGCCGGCTTGGCGCGCGCCGCGCGGCGCTTGCCGACGGCGAAGTCCTCGAGCGACTTGCCCTCGGCGAGCGCCGCCTTCAGCCACTGCGGGCGCGGGCCGCGGCCCGACCAGGCGTTGCCCGCTCCGTCCTGGTAGGCCGCGCGCGCGGCGCCTGCCTTGGCACGGGACGACTTCGGCTGCGCGGCGCCGCCGGCACGGGACCCCTTTCCGAACAGATCCTCGGGCGTCAGCTCGTAGGCCGCGATGGCTTCCTTGATGCGCGAGACGACGCCTTGCACTTCCTTGCGCCGGACCTGGTCGGCCTGGTGCTTCAAGGACTCGATCTGTTTCACCAATTGCTGGTACGTCTTGGTCATAGGTGGAAATGCCCGGAAAGCGATTGAAGGACGCAAGAATAGACGAAAGCCGGACTTTCGTCGAAAGCCGGCTTTTCATTCCATGCCGATTCAATCGAGTTTCGCGCCCGACCCCTTCACGACTTCGGCCCAGCGCTTGATCTCGGCGCTGACAAAGCGGCCGAAAGCCTCGCCGTAAAGCTTGGGCGTCTCGGTGCCGAGATTCGTCCAAAGGGTCTGAATATCGGGCGAGGCGAAAGCCTTGGCCATTTCCGCCTGCATGCGAGATACCGCCTCCTCGGGGGTTCCCTTGGGTGCCCACAAGGCATACCAGGACGCGACTTCATAGCCCGGCAGGCCGGCTTCGGCGGCGGTGGGAATGTCGGGGAATCCGGGCGCGCGCCGCGACGACGCCACCGCCAGCGCCTTGATGCGCCCGCCCTTGATGTGCGCGGACGAGGAGCCGAGGCCGTCGAACATCATGTCGACCTGGCCGCCGATCAGGTCCTGCAGCGCCGGGCCCGCGCCGCGGTAGGGAATGTGGGTGATGAAGGTCTTGGTCTGCAGCTTGAACAGCTCGCCGGCGAGATGGTGCGAGGTGCCGTTGCCGGCCGAGGCGTAGTTGAGCTGCCCCGGGTTCTTGCGCGCCCGGTCGAGCAGGCTGCGCAGGTCGGCGACCGGCAGGCGCGTCGGGTTCACCACGATGGTCTGCGGCACGCTGGAGATCAGCCCGACGGGCACGAAGTCCTTTTCCAGGTCGTAGTCGAGCTTGGGGTACATCGACGGCGCGATGGCGTGGTGCACCGCGCCCATGAAGAAGGTGTAGCCGTCGGGGGCGGCGCGCGCGGCCACGCCCGCGCCCACGGTGCCGCCGGCGCCGCCGCGGTTGTCGATCACCACCTGCTTGTCCAGGCTGCGGGTGAGCGCGGCGCACAGCGGGCGGGCGAAGGCGTCGGTGCCGCCGCCGGCCGGGAAGGGCACGACGAAGGTCACCGGCTTGGCCGGCCAGGCGCCCTGCGCGCGGGCGAGCGGGGCGCCGAGCACGGCGGCGCCGGCGGCGGCCTGCAGCAGGCGGCGGCGGCGCAGGCCGCGGGCGGTCAGGGGCGAGGGCAGGGGCTGGGTCATGTCGTCTCCGTCGTTGTGAAAGTCGTTCAGAGCAGCGAAGCGATGGCGCGCGAATGCGCCACCTTGCCTTCGATGAACTGCTCATGGTGGGCCTCGATGCGATCGAGGTCGTAGAGGTAGTTCACCATCAGGGCAAACGATTGCTTCACCCCCTTGGCCGACAGGTCGCCCAGCGGGTCGAGCCGCTCGAGCCGCGCGCCGTTGTCGAGGTGGAAGCGCGCCACCGGGTCGCCGCCCGGCGCAGTGGAGTGGAAGGCGAGGTAGAAGGCGCCGAGCCGCGTCAGCGCCTGCAGCGCGTCGTCGTCCAGGCCCTTCAGCGCGGTGGCGCTGGACAGCTTCTCCAGCCCCGGCCCGCAGGCGTCGGCGACCGCGCGGCGCGCCGCGGCCAGGCGCTCGGCGCGCGCCTCGGGCACGCGCTCGCTCGCGGCGCCGTCGCGCACCCAGCGCGCGAAGCCGGGCATCGGCGACAGCGTGCAGAAGCTGCGCAGCTGCGGCAGCTCGCGCTTGAGCTCCTCGGCCACGCGCTTGATCAGGAAGTTGCCGAGCGACACGCCCTTGAGCCCCGGCTGGCAGTTGCTGATCGAATAGAACGCCGCCACGCGGAACTTCTCCGGCCGCGCCGGCTGCTCGGCCTTGGCCAGCAGCGGCGCGATGGCGCCGGGCATCTCCGGCAGCAGTGCCACCTCCACGAAGATGAGCGGCTCCGCCGGCAGCTGCGGGTGGAAGAAGGCGAAGCAGCGGCGGTCGGGCTCCAGCCGGCGGCGCAGGTCGTCCCAGCCGTCGATGGCGTGCACCGCCTCGTGGCGGATGAGCTGCTCCAGCAGCTGCGCGGGCGAGTTCCAGTCGACCTTCTGCAGCTGCAGGAAGCCGGGGTTGAACCAGCTCGACAGCAGGTGCAGGAAGTCGGCCTCGACCGCGCGCAGTTCGGGCTGCTTGCCCAGCCGGCCGAGCAGCGCGCGGCGCATGCCGACGATGGCCGCGGTGCCGCCCGGCAGGCGGTTGATGCGCCGCAGCAGCTCCTGGCGCGGCGGCTCGGCGGCCTGCGTCAGCCGGGCGAGGTGGTCGGCGCCCGGCTCGGCGGCGAAGGCCTGGGCGGCGTCGAGCACGGCCTTCGGGTCGGGGTTGAACTCGCGCAGCAGCCGCTCGAAGAACAGCGCCTCCTCGGCGGTGTCCAGCGCCTCGAAGCGGCCGACGAGGCTGCGCGCGATGGTGGCGCTGTTGGCCTCGCCGCGCTCGGACAGCAGCCGCCGGCAGTCGCTCATCAGGCTGCGCACGGCGTATTCGCCGGTGGCGCGGCGGGCGGCAGCGCGAAGGCCGTCGAGCATGCGTACTCCTTGCGTTCGTGGCGGATGGCCCGCGGCGCATTACAGCCGGCGCGGCGCGCTTGCGCAACCTGGGCGCCGTGCGCGTGAACGCGGATGTCACACCTGTCCGCCGCGGCTACAGTGCCCGACGACCAGACAGCGCCGCCTCCGCCGCCGCAGTACCCATGAGCGACCTTTCTTCCGATACGCCCGTGCAGGCCGCGCTGCCCGCCGATGCCGACGGCGTGCTGCGCCTGGCGGCGCAGGGCATGTTCGACATCTTCGCCCGCACGGCGATGGGCATGATGGTGGTCGACCGCAGCCACCGCATCGTGTGGATCAGCGAGGGCTACAAGCGCTTCCTGCCGGCGCTGGGCCATGCCGAGGACGACTTCGTCGGCCGCCGCGTCGAGGAGGTGGTGCACAACACGCTGATGGCGCAGGTGATCGACAGCGGCCAGCCCATTCTCGTCGACCTGCTCAGCAACAAGGCCGGCACCTTCCTCGTGAGCCGCCTGCCGCTGCGCGATGCCGACGGCACGGTGCTCGGGGCACTGGGCATGGTGCTGCTCGACCACCCCGAGACGACGATGCAGCCGCTGATCGGCAAGTTCAGCCGCCTGCAGCGCGAGCTCGACGATGCGCGCCAGCAGCTCGCCGCGCAGCGCCGGCCCAAGTACACGATCGCGAGCTTCATCGGCGCGAGCGCGGCCGCCACCGAGGTCAAGCGCCAGGCGCGCCGCGTGGCGCAGACCGACAGCACGGTGCTGCTGCTGGGCGAGACGGGCACCGGCAAGGAACTGCTCGCGCACGGCATCCATGCCGCCAGCGCCCGCGCGCAGCGGCCCTTCGTGGGCGTGAACATCGCGGCCGTGCCCGAGTCGCTGCTGGAGGCCGAGTTCTTCGGCGTGGCGCCCGGCGCCTTCACCGGCGCCGACCGCAAGGGGCGCGACGGCAAGTTCAAGGTGGCGCACGGCGGCACGCTGTTCCTCGACGAGATCGGCGACATGCCGGTGGCGCTGCAGGCCAAGCTGCTGCGCGTGCTGCAGGAGCAGGAGCTCGAGCCGCTGGGCAGCAACCGCGTGGAGCGGGTGGACGTGCGCGTGATCGCCGCCACCAGCCGCGACCTGCCGGCGATGGTGGCGGCCGGCGAGTTCCGCGCCGACCTGTACTACCGCCTCAACGTGCTGCCGATCCGCCTGCCCGCGCTGCGCGAGCGCATCGGCGACCTGGACGCGCTGGTCGACGCGCTGATGGACGACATCGCCCGCCGCGGCGGCCTGCCGCACAAGCAGCTGAGCGTCGACGCGCTGGAGCACCTGGCCGCGCGGGACTGGCCGGGCAACATCCGCGAGCTGCGCAACGTGCTGGAGCAGGCGGCGCTGATGACCGACGACCTGGTGCTGGAGGCCGCGCATTTCGCGCCGGCCGCGGGCGCGGCGCCCGGTGGGCCGGCGCCGGCATCGGCCGCCGCGCCGGCGGCGCCCGGGGCGGCCGCGCCCCCGCCGGCCGGCATCGTGCCCTTGCCGCAGGCCATCGCCGAACTGGAGGCCCGCAGCATCCGCGAGGCGCTGGCCGCCACGGGGGGCAACAAGCTCGCCGCCTCGCGGCTGCTGGGCATCTCGCGCGCGACGCTGTACGAGAAGCTGGCCGCCCTGGCGCGCGGCGCCTGAGCGGCGCGGGGCCGCGGGCCCCCGGCTTTCCGCGATGCCGCCGTGCGCAAACATCCCTAGACTGCTCCGCCATGCAGGAACAACGCTACGCCTGGGTCGTCGTCTGGGCCGCCTTCGCCAGCCTCGCCGTCATCTTCGGCGTGGCGTATTCCTTCGCCGCGTTCTTCGCGCCCTTCGAGGCGGAGTTCGCGGTGAAGCGCGCCGAGGTGTCGCTGGTGTTCGGCCTGTGCGGGCTGATCTACTTCATGCTCGGCGCGGGCGCCGGCATGCTGGCCGACCGCTTCGGGCCGCGGCTCGTCTGCTGCGCCGGCATGCTCTTCATCGCCGCCGGCCTGCTGGCGACGAGCTTCGCCGCTTCGATCACGGCGGTGTACGTCGCCTACGGCGTGGGCATCGGCATCGGCGTGGCGCTGGTCTACACGCCCTCGATCGCCAGCGTGTCGCCCTGGTTCACGCAGCGGCGCGGGCTCGCCGCCGGCATCGCGAGCGCGGGCATCGGGGTGGGCACGCTGGTCGTGCCGCTGCTCACCACGGCGGCGATCGGCGCGCTGGACTGGCGCGGCGCGCTGCGGGTGCTGGCGCTGGGCGTGCTCGCCGTCGGCCTCACGGCGGCGTGGCTGCTGCGCCGCGCGCCGCTTCCGGCCGCGGCCACGGTGCCGCCCGGCGCCACCCTGCGCGAGGCGCTGCTCAGCCGGCGCTTTCTCTGGCTCTACGTCGCGGCGGTGGCCGCCGGGCCGGTGATGTTCATTCCCTTCGCCCACGTCTCGGCGGCGGCGCGCGACCTCGGCGTGGCCGAGGCCGGCGCCGTCGGCCTGGTCGGGCTGATCGGCGCGGGCAGCGTGTTCGGGCGCTTCGCCATCGGCGGCCTGGCCGACCGCCTGGGGCGCGTGCCGGCCATCGTGCTGATGCAGGCGTCGATGGGGCTGGCCTTCCTCGTGTGGCAGGGGGCCGGCGGCTACGCGGCGCTGGCGGTGTTCGCGCTGTGGTTCGGGCTGAGCTACGGCGCCGTCGTCTCGCTGATGCCCGCGATCTGCATGGACATGTTCGGCGCCCGGGCGGTGTCGGCCATCCTCGGCACGCTCTACACCGGCGCGGGCTTCGGCAGCCTGCTCGGCCCGTTCGCGGCCGGCTGGATGTTCGACCGCCACGGCAGCTACGCGCCGGTGATCTGGGGCTGCCTGGCGCTGTCGGCCATCGCCACGGCGGCCTCCGCCAAGCTGCTCGCCCGCCGCGTGCCGGCGTATTGAATATGACCACCCCTACGCGCTTCGCGCGCCCCTCGAGGGGCAACGCCGGCGGACCGGCAAAGCCGGCTCCGCGGCGTTCGCTTGGGAAGATTGCAGTTTCGTTCTGCAGGCGGGCGCGGTTGCTGAGCGCATTGGCGCTCGGGCTGTGCTGTGCGGTCTTCGGCGCGCAGGCCGATGTGGCCGCCGGCAACGCGGCGATGGCGCGCGGCGACTTCGCCGCCGCCGCGAAGCTGCTGGAGCCCGAGGCGGCACGCGGCGACCCGGGCGCGCAGACGGCGCTCGGCATGCTGCTGATCGGCGGGCGCGGCGTGCCCAAGGACGAGGCGCGCGCGCTGCGGCTGATCCGCGCCGCCGCCGCGGCGGGCCATGCGAACGCGCAGTGGCTGCTGGGCGAGCTGCTGTCCAACGCCAGCGGCGTGGCGCGCAACGATGTCGAGGCCGCGGCCTGGTACCACCGGGCGGCGCAGCAGGGCCTGCCGATCGCGATCGGCCGCTACGGCCTGATGCTGGCGCATGGCCGCGGGCTGGTGCGCGACGAGGCCGGGGCCGTCGCCTGGTGGCGGCGCGGCGCCGAGGCGGGCGACCCCGACAGCCAGGGCCTGCTGGGCCTGGCCTATGCCGACGGCGTGGGCGTGGCGCAGGACAACGCCCAGGCCTACGCCTGGCTGCTGCTCGCGGCGGGCAAGGGCACGGTCTCGCCGCACCGCTACCAGCGCATGCGCGACCGCGTGGAGCGCGAGCTCACGCCCGAGCAGCGCGCCGCGGCCGAGCAGGCGGCCGGGCAGCGGCAGGCGGCGGCGCTGGCGCTGCGCGCGCCCCTGCCGGCGGCACCCCCCGCCGCCGCCGTACCCGGCGCCGCGGCCGCGCCGGCGGCCCCGCCGCGCACCAGCGGCAGCGGCGTCGTCGTCGCGCCGGGGCGCGTGGTGACCAATCACCACGTCGTCGACGGCTGCAGCCGCCTGCAGGTGGCCGGCCGCGGCGCGGCGACGCTGCGCGCGAGCGACCCGCGCGCCGACCTCGCGCTCATCGACTGGGAAGGCGCCGACGCCGAGGTGGGCGGCACCCCGGTGGCGCTGCGCGACGAGGCGGCGCAAGTGGGCGAGCCCGTCACCGTGGTGGGCTATCCGCTGGCGGGGCTGCTGTCGGGCATCAACGTGACCACCGGCATCGTCAGCAGCGCCGGCGGGCCGCGCGGCGACCGGCGGCTGCTGCAGATCACCGCGCCCATCCAGCCGGGCAACAGCGGCGGGCCGCTGCTGGACGGCGCCGGGCGCCTGCTCGGCGTGGTGGTGGCGCAGCTCGACGCGCGGCGCGTGGCGCAGCTCGGCGGGCGGTCGCCGCAGAACGTGAACTTCGCCATCACGGGCGAGGTGGTGTCGGGCTTTCTCTCGGCCCACGGCCTCGCGCCGGCGCGGGCCGGCGAGGCGCCGGCGGCCCTGAGCACCCAGGAGATCGCGCGCCGGGCGCAGCGGTTCACGGTGCTGGTGGAGTGCTGGCGGTAGGCGTCCAGCTTCCGGACATATGTCCGATTGCCAGACGATGAAAATCTCCCTTGTCTGGAATGCAGGCAGCGGCCGGCCGCTTCCGGGCCGGAATCCACCCGTTTTCTCAGGGTTTGCACCTAGATGGTGCATTGGCACACGCCTTGCGCTCAGAGCCGCCGTGGCCGACGGGACGCCGGCCTCCACGACCAAGGAGACTTTCATGTCCGGAACACGCTTCGCGCGCCGCACCCTGCTGGGCGCGCTCTCGCTCACCGCCGCGGCCGTCGCGCTGCTCCCCGGCGCCGCGCTGGCGCAGAACAAGGGCGAAATCCGCATCGCCCACGTCTACGGCAAGAGCGGCCCGCTCGAGGCCTACGGCAAGCAGACGCAGACCGGCCTGATGCTGGGCCTGGAATACGCCACCAACGGCACGATGGCGGTCAACGGCAAGAAGCTCGTGGTCATCGAGAAGGACGACCAGGGCAAGCCCGACGTGGGCAAGAGCCTGCTGGCCGCCGCCTACGGCGACGACAAGGCGGACCTGGCGGTCGGCACCACCGGCTCGGGCGTGGCGCTGGCGATGCTGTCGGTGGCCGAGGAGTACAAGAAGATCCTGCTGGTGGAGCCGGCCGTGGCCGACTCGATCACTGGCGAGAAGTGGAACAAGTACATCTTCCGCACCGGGCGCAACAGCTCGCAGGACGCGATCAGCAACGCGGTCGCCCTGGACAAGCCGGGCGTGACCATCGCCACGCTGGCGCAGGACTGGGCCTTCGGGCGCGACGGCGTGAAGGCGTTCAAGGACGCCATCAAGACCGCCAAGATCGTGCACGAGGAGTACCTGCCGCCGGCCACCACCGACTTCACCGCCGGGGCGCAGCGCCTGATCGACAAGCTCAAGGACCAGCCCGGGCGCAAGGTGATCTGGATCGTCTGGGCCGGCGCGGGCAACCCGTTCAAGATCGCTGACCTCGACCTCAAGCGCTACGGCATCGAGATCTCCACCGGCGGCAACATCCTGCCGGCCATGACCGAATACAAGCGCTTCCCCGGCATGGAAGGCGCGGCCTACTACTACTTCGGCATCCCGAAGAACCCGGTCAACGAATGGCTGGTGGCCAACCACTACACGCGCTTCAAGAGCCCGCCCGACTTCTTCACCGCGGGCGGCATGAGCGCGGGCATCGCCATCGTCGAGGCGCTGAAGAAGACCGGCGGCGACACCAGCACCAACAAGCTCATCAAGACCATGGAAGGCATGAGCTTCGAGACGCCCAAGGGCAAGATGACCTTCCGCAAGGAAGACCACCAGGCCATGCAGTCGATGTACCACTTCCGGATCAAGAACGACCCGGCCTTCGCCTGGGGCGTGCCGGAGCTGGTCCACGAGATCAAGCCGGAAGAGATGGACATTCCGATTCGCAACAAGCGTTGATCTGTCCTCCTCCTCTCCTGCAGAGGGGGCGTATTTCTCCCTCTCCCTCTGGGAGAGGGCAGGGGTGAGGGTCGCCGAAGGCGAACGGATCTGCCGGCAAGGCCGCGCCCCTCACCCCAACCCTCTCCCCAGAGGGGAGAGGGAGCAAGAAATGCTCGAAACCCACAACCTCACCATCCGCTTCGGCGGGCACGTCGCGGTCGACCGCGTGTCGTGCGCGTTCACGCCCGGCACGCTGACGGCCATCGTCGGCCCCAACGGCGCGGGCAAGACGACGTACTTCAACCTGATCTCGGGCCAGCTGCGCGCGAGCGAGGGCACGGTGCGGCTGGACGGCGTGGACATCACCCACGACACCGTGCCGGCACGCACGCACCGGGGCCTGGGGCGCGCGTTCCAGCTCACGCAGCTCTTTCCCAACCTGTCGGTGGTGGAGAACGTGCGCCTGGCCGTGCAGTCGCGCCGGCGCGAGGGCCTGGACCTGTGGTCGGTGTGGCTCGACCACCGCAACACGCTGGAGCGTGCGCACCAGCTCGTGGAGATCGTCAAGCTCGCCGACCGCGCCGACGTGCCGGCCAGCAGCCTGCCGCACGGCGACCAGCGCAAGCTGGAGGTGGCGATGCTGATGGCGCTGGAGCCCAGCGTCTACATGTTCGACGAACCCACCGCCGGCATGAGCGTGGACGACGTGCCGGTGATCCTCGACCTCATCCGCGCGCTCAAGGCGCGCGGCGACAAGACCATCCTGCTCGTGGAACACAAGATGGACGTGGTGCGCGAGCTGGCCGACCGCATCATCGTGCTGCACAACGGCCAGCTCGTGGCCGACGGCGACCCGGCCGCGGTGATCGCCTCGCCGGTGGTGCAGCAGGCCTACCTGGGCATGGCGGCGGAGGAGCCGGCATGACGGCGCTTCTCACGCTGGAAGACGTGCACACGCACATCGGCGCCTACCACATCCTGCACGGCGTCGACTTCGAGGTGCCCGCGGGCGAGGTGACGATGCTGCTCGGCCGCAACGGCGCGGGCAAGACGACCACGCTGCGCACCATCATGGGCCTGTGGCCGGCCTCGAAGGGCCGCGTCGTCTTCGACGGGCAGACGATCGGCGGCGAGGGCGCGCGCAAGGGATACGGCACGCCCGACATCGCGCAGGCGGGCATCGCCTACGTGCCCGAAAGCATGGGCATCTTCGCCGACCTTTCCGTGCGCGAGAACATGGTGCTGGCCGCCCGCGGCGCGCGCCATGCCGACCAGATGGACACGCAGCGGCTGGAGTGGCTGTTCGGCCTGTTCCCGGCGCTGAAGAAGTTCTGGCTGCATCCGGCGGGCAAGCTCTCGGGCGGGCAGAAGCAGATGCTCGCCATCGCGCGCGCCATGATCGAGCAGCAAAGACTGCTGCTGATCGACGAGCCGAGCAAGGGCCTGGCGCCGTCCATCGTGCAGAACCTGATCGAGGCGCTGCGCGAGCTCAAGCGCACGCAGACCACGGTGCTGCTGGTGGAGCAGAACTTCGCCATGGCGCGCGCCCTCGGCGACCGCGTGGCGGTGATGGACGACGGGCGCGTGGTGCATCGCGGCGCGATGGCGGCGCTGGCCGAGGACGAGGCGCTGCAGCAGCGCCTGCTGGGCCTGTCGCTGGGAGCGCACCAATGAGCGCGACCTCCCTGCCGGGCGCCGCGGCGGCCACGCCGCGGTCCACGTTCGACTGGCTGCCGCTCGCCCTGGTGCCGGCGCTCGCGCTGCTGGCGCTGCCGCTGATCGGCTCGCAGTCGACCTGGGTCACGCTCACCGTCGCGGGCCTGGCGATGGGCATGATCGTCTTCATCATCGCCTCGGGCCTGACGCTCGTCTTCGGCCTGATGGACGTGCTGCACTTCGGCCACGGCGCCTTCATCGCGCTGGGCGCCTTCGTCGCCACCAGCATGCTGGCCTTCATGGGCGACTGGACCGCCGCCGACAGCCTGTGGCTGAACCTGGCCGCCATCTTCCCGGCCATGCTGGTGGCGATGGCCGTGGCCGGCGCCGTGGGCTGGGCCTTCGAGCGCGTGCTGGTGCGCCCGGTCTACGGCCAGCACCTGAAGCAGATCCTCATCACCATGGGCGGCATGATCATCGGCGAGGAGATGATCAAGCTGTTCTGGGGGCCGCAGCAGATTCCGCTGCCGCTGCCCGAGACCCTGCGCGGGGCCTTCATCTTCGGCGACGCGGCGGTGGAGAAGTTCCGCCTCTTCGCGGTGGTGGTCGGCGCGGTGGTGCTGGCGGCCATGCTGTTCACGCTCAACCGCACCAAGCTCGGGCTGCTGGTGCGCGCCGGCGTGCAGGACCGGGAGATGGTGGAGAGCCTCGGCTACCGCATCCGCCGCCTGTTCGTCGGCGTGTTCGTCGCCGGCTCGGCGCTGGCGGGCCTGGGCGGCACGCTGTGGGGCCTGTACCAGCAGGGCGTGGTGCCGCAGATGGGCGCACAGGTCAACGTGCTGATCTTCATCGTCATCATCATCGGCGGGCTGGGCTCCACCTTCGGCTGCTTCGTCGGCGCGCTGCTGGTCGGGCTGATGGCCAACTACACCGGCTTCCTCACGCCCAAGGTCGCGATGTTCTCGAACATCGGGCTGATGGTGGCCATCCTGCTGTGGCGGCCGCAGGGCCTGTATCCGGTGACGAACCGATGAACGCCATGGCTTTTCGACGCATCCCCTCGGGGGACCGGCGAACGTACTCGTTCGACGAAGGGTCGTCATGATCAACCGCCTCCTCTCCCACGACCTGCCGCGCAGCCGCTGGCTGGCGCTGCTGCTGGTCGCCATCCTCGTCGGCCTCGCCTTCGCGCCCTTCCTGTTCCCGAGCACGAAGGCGCTGAACGTCGCGGCCAAGGTCGTCGTCTTCATCGTGCTGGTGGCGAGCTTCGACCTGCTGCTGGGCTACACCGGCATCGTGAGCTTCGCGCACACCATGTTCTTCGGCATCGGCGCCTACGGCGTGGCGATCGCCAGCAGCCGGCTCGACGCGGGCTGGGCCGCGCTCGGCGTCGGCGTGGCGTGCGCGCTGGCGGTGTCGCTCGTGCTGTCGCTGGTGGTCGGGCTGGCCAGCCTGCGGGTCAAGGCCATCTTCTTCGCGATGATCACGCTCGCGGTGGCCTCGGCCTTCGCCACGCTGGCGTCGCAGCTGTCCGAGTTCACCGGCGGCGAGGACGGGCTGAGCTTCCGCATGCCCGAGGCCCTGCAGCCCGGCACCGACTACCTCGACGAGCCCTTCCTCGGCGCCTCCATCGACGGCCGCTTCATGAGCTACTACCTGCTGTTCTTCACGGCGGTGGTGCTGGTGCTCGCCCTGCTGCGCATCGTGAACTCGCCGTTCGGCCGCGTGCTGCAGGCGATCCGCGAGAACGACTTCCGCGCCGAGGCCATCGGCTACCGCACGGTGGTCTACCGCACCCTGAGCACCGTGCTGTCGGCGCTGTTCGCCACGCTCGCCGGCTGCCTGCTCGCCATCTGGCTGCGCTACAACGGGCCGGACACCTCGCTGTCGTTCGAGATCATGGTCGACATCCTGCTCATCGTCGTGATCGGCGGCATGGGCACGATCTACGGCGCGGTCATCGGCAGCGTGCTCTTCGTGCTGGCGCAGAACTACCTGCAGGACCTGCTGGCGCTCGGCGCCACGGCCTTCGAGGGCGTGCCGGTGCTGTCGCAGGTGGTCTCGCCCGACCGCTGGCTGCTGTGGCTGGGCATCCTGTTCGTGCTGTCGGTCTATCACTTCCCGACCGGCGTGGTGGGCCGGCTGCGGCTGCGCGCGAAATGAACCACCCCCTGCGCGCTTCGCGCGCCCCCTCGAGGGGGCCGCACCGGCGGACCGGCAGAGCCGGTTCCGCGGTGCCTGCTTGGCTTGAAAGGTGCGCAGAGCGATGAAACCCGAAACGAGCCCCGAGTCGCGCTACCTGCGCTGCGAAGGGCGCGAGCTGCACTACATGGAGTGGGGCGCGCAGCATGCCGAGACGGTGATCGCCTGGCACGGCCTGGCGCGCACCGGGCGCGACATGGACGAGGTGGCCGCGCACCTGGCGCAGCGCTACCGCGTGATCTGCCCCGACACGCTGGGCCGCGGCCTGAGCCAGTGGAGCCCCGAGCCCGAGCGCGAGTACTGCCTCGCGTTCTACGTGAAGCTCGCCACCGCGCTCGCCGACCAGCTCGGCATCGAGCGCTTCCACTGGCTCGGCACCTCGATGGGCGGTGCCATCGGGCTCGTCGCCGCGGCCGGCCCGCTGCGCGGGCGCATGCGCCGCCTCGTGCTCAACGACATCGGCCCGCAGCTCGCCGAGCCGGCCATCGAGCGCATCCGCAGCTACGCCGGCCGGCCCGAGGCCTTCGACACGGTGAGCGAGCTCGAGCGCTACTTCCGCGCCGTCTACCAGCCCTACGGCTGGCTGAGCGACGCCCAGTGGCGGCGCCTGACCGAGACCTCCACCCGCCGCCTGCCCGACGGCCGCGTGACGCCGCACTACGACCCGAAGATGGTGATGCAGTTCACCCACCATCCCGACGACTACCGCCGCTGGGACGAGTGGGACGGCCTGAGCCTGCCGGTGCTGTGCCTGCGCGGCGAGAGCTCCGACCTGTTGCTGGCCGAGACCGCCGAGCAGATGCGCGTGCGCGGCCCGCGCGCGGTGGTGGCCACCATCGCCGGCTGCGGCCACGCGCCGGCGCTCAACACGCCGGAACAACTGGCGCTGGTGGAGCGCTTCCTCGCTGCCGACTGACGGCCGCTCAGCGCATGAAGCGGCCGTCGGCGCCGATGATGGACAGGTCGGCGTAGTCGAGCCCGGTGTGGTCGGTGGGCGAGTAGCTCACCTCCAGGCCGCCGAGGTCGAAGCGCTGGAGCGTCTCCAGCGCGCGCTTGAGGCCCGGCGGCGTGGGGTTGGGGCCGGCGCGCCGCAGGCCCTCGACCAGCACCTTGGCCGAGGCGAAGCCCTCGAGCATCGCCGGCGTCACCTCCAGGCCCTTGGGCTTGGCCAGGTCGAGCGCCTCCTTCACGATGGGCGCCGCGATGGAGCGCTCGTAGGGCAGCACCTGGCTCACGATCACGCCGCGCGCCAGCGGGCCGAGCGCCTTCACGAAGCCGGACGAGGCGTTGTTCGACAGGGTGAGCATCTGCGCGCTCGATCCCGCCGCGCGCAGCGCCTTCATGCCGTCGACGACCGCCGTGCCGGAGCCGATGAACATCACCGCCTGCGGGTTGCCGGCGATCACGCGCGGAATGATGGGCCCGAAGTCGGGCTTGCTGCGGTCGTACTTCTCGTGCGCCACCGGCCCCCGGTTCACCGCCTTCAGCCCCTTGAGGGCGCCGATCACGGCGTCGTCGCCGAAGGTGTCGTCCACCTGGACGATGGCGATGCGCTCGACCGCCACCAGGCTCAGGTGGGCGATGGCGCGCTCGGCCTCGCGCTGGTAGCTGGAGCGCACGTTGAAGACCCACGGGTGCGGCGGCTCGTGCAGCACCATGGCGCCGGTGGACGGCCCCACCAGCGGCACCTTGGCCTCGGCGAGCACCGGCAGCAGCGCCTGCGCATGCGGCGTGCCGCGGGTCATGAACAGCGAGACCACGCCGCGGCCGATCAGCTCGCGGGCGTTGCTCACGGTGAGATTCGGATCGAACTTGTCGTCCAGCGAGATCAGCTCGATGCGCTGGCCGTTCACGCCGCCGCGGGCGTTGACCGCGTCGAAGTACAGGCGCGCGCCGCCCGTCGCCTCCTTGTTGGTGGCGGCCACCGCGCCGGTGATGCCCACCGTCTGGCCGATGCGGATCTGGGCGAAGGCGGCTTGGCCGACGCACAGGCCGGCGAGCAGGGCAAGGGCGAGGCGTTTCACGGCGGCATGCGGCAGGTGGACGCGGAGGATGAGCAGTGTCGCCGGCATCCGCCATGCCGCATCGGCGGAACTACGTAGCCGCGGGCGCGGCGTGACATTTCACCGTGCCGCAGTCCATTGGTCCATTGCCCGCGTCGGCGGCGGGCACGGGCGGGGGTTCCTAGAATCTTCGGCCCCTTCCGCAGAAAGCCCTCTCCATGTCCGGTCTGATCCGCATCCGCGGCGCTCGTCAGCACAACCTCAAGAACCTGGACCTGGACGTTCGCACCGGCGAGATGACGGTGGTCACCGGCCCCAGCGGCTCGGGCAAGTCGAGCCTGGTCTTCGACACGCTGTACGCCGAGGGGCAGCGGCGCTACGTCGAGACCTTCAGCGCCTACGCGCGCCAGTTCCTCGACCGCATGGACCGTCCCGCGGTGGACCGCGTGGACGGCGTGCCGCCGGCCATCGCCATCGACCAGACCAACCCGGTGCGCACCTCGCGCTCGACGGTGGGCACGATGACGGAGCTCAACGACCACCTCAAGCTGCTGTACGCGCGTGCCGCCGAGCTGTTCGACCGCCAGACGGGCCAGCGCGTGCGCCACGACTCGCCCGAGACCATCTACGCCGAGCTGCTGGAGCGCACCCGCGCGGGCGACCCGCGCGTGGCGGTGACCTTCCCGGTGGAGCTGCCGGCCAACACCACGGCCGCCGAGGTAGAGCAGTGGCTGTCGGCCAGCGGCTTCACGCGGGTGCAGGCCGAGCGCGAGGCGGCCTCGCCCACGGGGCCGCGCAAGCTGCTGGACGTGGTGGCCGACCGCTTCCGCGTGCAGGGCGCGGAGAAGGCGCGCGTGGTCGAGGCGATCGAGACGGCGCTGAAGCGGGGCAGCGGGCGGGTGAACGTGTACGTGCTGGAGGCGGGCGAGGGCGCGCCGGCCGCCGCCGGGGCCGGGGCCGGGGCGCCGGAGCCGGGGCCAGAGCCCGTCCTCTGGCGCTTCTCCACCGGCCTGCACTGCCCCGACAGCGACATCCGCTACGCCGACCCGCAGCCCGCGCTCTTCAGCTTCAACTCCGCCATGGGCGCGTGCGAGACCTGCCGCGGCTTCGGCCGCGTGATCGGCGTCGACTACGGCCTCGTCATTCCCGACCATCGCAAGACCCTGCGCGCCGGCGCCGTCAAGCCGATGCAGACGCCGGCCTGGAAGGAGTGCCAGGACGACCTGCTCAAGTACGGCGGCGAGGCCGGCATCCCGCGCGACACCGCCTGGTCGGCGCTCACCGAGGCGCAGCGCGACTGGGTCATCAACGGCTCGCCGAACTGGAAGGGCAACTGGAACAAGCAGTGGTACGGCGTCAAGCGCTTCTTCGAGTACCTGGAATCCAAGGCCTACAAGATGCACATCCGCGTGCTCTTGTCCAAGTACCGCAGCTACACGCCCTGCCCGGTGTGCGCCGGCGCGCGGCTGAAGACCGAGGCGCTGCTGTGGCGCCTGGGCAGCAAGGACGACGCCGACGCCGTGCTCGACCCGGCGCAGCGCTTCATGCCGCAGGGCGTGCAGTGGTCGCGGGCGCAGCTCGAGGCCATGCCCGGCCTCACCGTGCACGACCTGATGCTGATGCCCATCGAGCGGATCCGCCGCTTCTGCGACCGCCTCACCCTGCCGAGCACGCTGCTCGACGATGCGCTCAAGCTGCTGCAGGACGAGATCCGCACGCGGCTGAAGTACCTGTGCGACGTGGGCCTGGGCTACCTCACGCTCGACCGCCAGAGCCGCACGCTCTCCGGCGGCGAGGTGCAGCGCATCAACCTCACCACCGCGCTCGGCACCTCGCTGGTGAACACCATGTTCGTGCTCGACGAGCCCAGCATCGGCCTGCACCCGCGCGACATGAACCGCATCGTCGAGGCCATGCACCGGCTGCGCGACGCCGGCAACACGCTGGTCGTCGTCGAGCACGACCCGGCGGTGATGCTGGCCGCCGACCGGCTCATCGACATGGGCCCCGGCCCCGGCGAGCGCGGCGGGCAGGTGGTGTTCGACGGCACGCCCGAGGCCATCCGCAGCGCCGACACGCTGACCGGCGCCTACCTCGGCGCGCGCAAGCACGTGGGCCTGGGCGGGATCAAGCGCTTCGTCACCGCGGCCACGCCCAGGCTCATCGTCGAGGGCGTGCGCGAGCACAACCTGAAGGGCGTGACGGTCGAGTTCCCGCTGCAGCACCTGGTGTGCGTGACCGGCGTGTCGGGCTCGGGCAAGAGCACGCTGATGCAGGACGTGCTGTTCCCCGCGCTCGCCCGCCACTTCGGCCGGCCGACGGAAACGCCCGGCGCGCACGAGCGGCTGCTCGGCGCCGACTGGCTCGCCGACGCGGTGTTCGTCGACCAGTCGCCCATCGGCAAGACGGCGCGCTCGAACCCGGCCAGCTACGTGGGCGCCTTCGACGAGATCCGCAAGCTCTTCGCGCAGTCGCCGCTGGCGGTACAGCGCGGCTACGGCCCGGGCATGTTCAGCTTCAACGCCGGCGACGGCCGCTGCCCCACCTGCGGCGGCTCGGGCTTCGAGCACGTGGAGATGCAGTTCCTCTCCGACGTGTACCTGCGCTGCCCCGACTGCGACGGCCGGCGCTTCCGCGCCGAGCTGCTGGACGTGAGGATCGACCGCCGCCTGCCGGGCGGCGAGCTGCGCGACCTGAGCGTGGCCGACGTGCTGGAGCTCACGGTGAGCGAAGCCGTGCAGCTCTTCCGCGACGACCGCGAGGTGGTGCGCAAGCTGCAGCCCATCGTCGACGTGGGCCTCGAGTACGTGAAGCTCGGCCAGCCGGTGCCCACGCTGTCCGGCGGCGAGGCGCAGCGCCTGAAGCTCGCCGGCTTCCTGGCCGAGGCCGCGGCCGGCGCCACGGCCAGCGGGCAGCGCATCGCGAAGAAGGGCACGCTCTTCATGTTCGACGAGCCGACCACCGGCCTGCACTTCGACGACATCGCCAAGCTGATGCGCGCCTTCCGCAAGCTGCTGGACGCGGGGCATTCCCTGGTGGTGATCGAGCACAACCTCGACGTCATCCGCGCGAGCGACTGGCTCATCGACCTCGGGCCGGAAGGGGGCGAGGCGGGCGGCCTCGTGGTGTGTACCGGCACGCCGGAGGACGTGAAGAAGCATCCGACCTCGCACACCGGCAAGGCGCTGGCCGACTACGACCATGCGCTGGGCGGAGCCCTTCCGGTCGCCAACGAAAAACTCCCTCTCCCGCTGGCGGGAGAGGGTTGGGGTGAGGGCGACGGCGCCTCGCTGCAATCCACCCTGCTGCAACGCCGCCGAACCCTCACCCCCCGCCCTCTCCCGCCAGCGGGAGAGGGAGCCGAACACATCCGGATCGTCAACGCCCGCGAGCACAACCTCAAGTCGCTCGACGTCGACATCCCGCGCGGCAAGTTCAGCGTCATCACCGGCGTGTCGGGCTCGGGCAAGAGCACGCTCGCCTTCGACATCCTGTTCAACGAGGGCCAGCGCCGCTACCTCGAATCGCTCAACGCCTATGCGCGCAGCATCGTGCAGCCGGCCGGCCGGCCGGAGGTGGACGCGGTCTACGGCATCCCGCCCACGGTGGCCATCGAGCAGCGGCTGAGCCGCGGCGGGCGCAAGAGCACGGTGGCGACGACCACCGAGGTGTGGCACTTCCTGCGCCTGCTGTACGTGAAGCTGGGCATCCAGCACTGCGTGAACGACGGCGCGCCGGTGCGCCCGCAGAGCGCCGAGAGCATCGCCGCGCAGCTGCTGCGCGACCACCGGGGCCAGCACGTGGGGCTGCTCGCGCCGCTGGTGGTGAACCGCAAGGGCCTCTACACCGACCTCGCCAAGTGGGCCAAGGCGCGCGGCCACACGCACCTGCGCGTCGACGGCGAGTTCGTCAAGGTCGATCCCTGGCCGCGGCTGGACCGCTTCAAGGAGCACACGCTGGAGCTGCCGGTGGGCGACCTGGTGGTCGACGCCGCCCACGAAGCCGAGCTGCGCGCGCTGCTGGCGAAGACGCTGGACCTCGGCAAGGGCGTGATGCACCTGCTCGCGCCGCTGGACGGCCTGAAGGGCGCCATGCTCGCCGACGGGCCGACGGCGCACATCGGCGCGGTGAAGGTGTTCTCCACCAAGCGCGCCTGCCCGGTGTGCGGCACCAGCTACCCCGAGCTGGACCCGCGCATGTTCAGCTACAACAGCAAGCACGGCTGGTGCACCACCTGCGTCGGCACCGGCCTCGCGCTCACGCGCGAGCAGCGCCGTGCCTACGACGACTCGGTGCGCGGCGACGACGACAAGGGCCGCGAGCAGAGCTTCCCCTCCGAGGAGACGGAGGTGGAGGGCGTGGCCGACGAGCCCTGCCCGGACTGCGGCGGCACGCGGCTGAACCCCGCCTCGCGCCAGGTCACCTTCGAGGGCCATTCGATCGCCTGGATCGCGCAGTGGTCGGTGGCCGACTGCCGCAGGTGGGTCGAATCGCTGCAACTGGCCGGCCGCGATGCCGACATCGCGCGCGACGTGGTCACCGAGATCCGCAACCGGCTCGAGTTCCTGGAGGAGGTGGGCCTCGGCTACCTCACGCTCGACCGCGCCGCGCCCACCTTGAGCGGCGGCGAGGCGCAGCGCATCCGCCTGGCGGCGCAGCTCGGCAGCAACCTGCAGGGCGTGTGCTACGTGCTGGACGAGCCGACCATCGGCCTGCACCCGCGCGACAACCAGATCCTGCTCGACGCGCTGCACAAGCTGGGCGACAAGGGCAACACGCTGGTGGTGGTGGAGCATGACGAGGACACCATCCGCCGCGCCGACCACGTGATCGACATCGGCCCCGGCGCCGGCAAGCGCGGCGGCCGGCTGGTGGCCGAGGGCACGGTGAGCGAGCTGGCCTCGCATCCCGAATCGGTGACCGGCCGGCTGCTCGCGAAGCCGCTGATCCACCCATTGCAGCCACGCCGTCCCGTATTTCCCCCTCTCCCTCTGGGAGAGGGCCGGGGTGAGGGCCGCGGCCTCTCAACTACCACCTCAGCCAACGGCAAGGCCGCTGCCCCTCACCCCCACCCTCTCCCCAGAGGGGAGAGGGAGCAATACCAACTCACCGTGCGCGAGGCCTCCCTCCACAACCTCCAGCAAGTCACCGTCGACATCCCGCTCGAGCGCCTCGTCGCCATCACCGGCGTCAGCGGCTCGGGCAAGAGCACGCTCGCGCGCGACGTGCTGCTGGCCAACCTGCAGTTCATCAACACGCGCGGCGGCAAGCCGAACTGGCAGGGCTGCGAGGGCATCGACGGCTGGCAGCGCATCGACCGCGTGCTGGAAGTCGACCAGACGCCCATCGGCAAGACCCCGCGCTCCTGCCCGGCCACCTACATCGGCTTCTGGGACATGGTGCGCAAGCTCTTCGCCGACACGCTGGAGGCGCGCGCGCGCGGCTACGCGCCCAACCGCTTCAGCTTCAACACTGGCGAGGGCCGCTGCCCGGCCTGCGAAGGGCAGGGCATGCGCACCATCGAGATGAGCTTCCTGCCCGACGTGAAGGTGCTGTGCGACGTGTGCCACGGCCAGCGCTTCAACGCCGAGACGCTGGCGGTGAGCTGGCGCGGCAAGAGCATCGGCGACGTGCTGCGCATGGAGGTGGACGAGGCGGTGGAGTTCTTCGCCTCGATGCCGAAGATCTCGTACCCGCTGCAACTGCTCAAGGACGTGGGCCTCGGCTACCTGACGCTCGGCCAGCCCTCGCCCACGCTGTCCGGCGGCGAGGCGCAGCGCATCAAGCTCGTGACCGAGCTGACCAAGGTGCGCGACGACGTGACCCGGCGCGGCAACAAGGCGCCGCACACGCTGTACGTGCTGGACGAGCCCACCGTCGGCCTGCACATGGCCGACGTGGAGAAGCTCATCCGCGTGCTGCATCGGCTGGTGGACGGCGGCCACAGCGTGGTGGTGATCGAGCACGACCTCGACGTGATCGCCGAGGCCGATTGGGTGATCGACCTGGGGCCGGAAGGCGGTGTGCGCGGCGGCACCGTGGTGGCCGAGACGACGCCCGAGGCGCTGGTGCGCTGCGCGGCCAGCCACACCGGGGCGGCGCTGGCGCCGGTGCTGAAGAGAAAGGCCTGAGTCAGGCGGCGGCCCGCCGCAGCCGCCGCGCGAGCCGCCAGCCCAGCAGCACGCCGATCACCGCGGCATACACCGCCACCTCGGCGAAGTTGTTCTTGGCCGCGCGCATCCAGAAGAAGTGCAGCAGGCCGAGCCCGGCGATCGCGTAGACCAGCCGGTGCAGCGCCTGCCAGCGCGCCGCGCCCAGCGCCTTGATGGCGCGGTTGAACGAGGTGGCGGCGAGCGGCAGCATCAGCACGAGGGCGCTGAAGCCGACGAGGGCGAAGGGGCGCTTGGGGATGTCGCGCGCGATGGCCAGCGGATCGAAGCCCATGTCGAGCCAGGCGTAGGCCAGGAAGTGCAGCACGGCGTAGAAGAAGGCGAACAGGCCCAGCATGCGGCGGAAGCGGGCGAGGGCGGGCTGCTTCGTCCACACGCGCAGCGGCGTGACGGCGAGCGCCAGGCACAGGAAGCGCAGCGTCCAGTCGCCGGTGGCGCGGATCAGCGCCTCGGCCGGGTTGGCGCCGAGGGTGTTCGTGGCCGCGCCGTGGAACAGCCAGGCGAAGGGCAGCAGGCAGAGGACGAAGAGCAGCGGCTTGGCGGCGGGATGGAGAAGCCGGGGCCGCCTGCGCGCCGGCGGCGCCGCCGCCGCTCCTCCCTCCGTTCGGCCCGAGCCCGTCGAAGGCCCTGGCCCAGGGCGAACGGCGTGCGCCATCGTCAGTAGAACTTCTTCAGGTCCATCCCGGCGTACAGCTGCCCCACCTGCGCCTCGTAGCCGTTGAACGGCAGCGTCGGGCGCTTCTTCTGGAACAGGCCGTCCTCGCCGATGCGCCGTTCCGTCGCCTGGCTCCAGCGCGGGTGGTCGACCTTCGGGTTCACGTTGGAATAGAAGCCGTACTCCTGGATCGCCGCCTTCATCCAGCTGCTGGTCGGCTGCTTCTCGACGAAGCGGATCTTCACGATCGACTTGGCGCTCTTGAAACCGTACTTCCAGGGCACGACCACGCGCAGCGGCGCGCCGTTCTGGTTGGGCAGCACCTCGCCGTACATGCCGAAGCCCAGCAGCGCGAGCGGATGCATCGCCTCGTCCAGGCGCAGGCCCTCGACGTAGGGCCAGTCGAGCACGCCCGAGCGCACGCCGCGCATGGTGTCGCGGTCGGCCAGCGTCAGGAACTCGACGTACTTCGCGTTGCCCGTGGGCTCCACGCGCTTGACCAGCTCGGCCAGCGAATAGCCCACCCACGGGATCACCATCGACCAGCCCTCCACGCAGCGCAGGCGGTAGATGCGCTCCTCCATCGGCGCGAGCTTGAGCAGTTCGGCGATGTCGTAGACCTTGGGGTGCTTCACCTCGCCTTCCACCGCCACCGTCCAGGGCCGGGTCTTCAGCGCGTGGGCATGGGCCGCGGGGTCGGACTTCTCGTAGCCGAACTCGTAGAAGTTGTTGTAGGTCGTCACGTCCTCGTAGGCGGTGACCTTCTCCATCGTCACCGCGCCCGGCACCGCGCTGCGCGTGCCCGGCAGCGGCGCCAGCTTGCCGGGCCCCGCGGCGGCCCGCGCGTCGCGCGCGGCCCAGCCCGCCAGCGCGGCCCCGGCGCTGCCGGCGGCCAGCAGCGCCAGCAGGCGGCGGCGCCGCTCGAACACCGCGCGCGGCGTGATCTCGGACGACAGCGGGTGGGTGTGGCCCCGGTCCTGGCGGTAGTGCATGGCGTGAGTCCGGTGAGGGGTGGATCGGTCGGCGCCGCGGCGAAGGGGTGGTTGGACATGAATCGTGCGCCGTGGTTCATTCTTGCGCAGGGAGGATCGCCGTGCAGGCCTAAACTGCGGCGCCCCGTCCAACCCCTGCCGCCTGCCGTGTCCGACCGCCTTGCCGTCCTCCACCAGTACCTGCTGCCGAAGCAGGCGCTGACCGCGTTCGCCGGCTGGGTGGCCTCGCGGCAGTGGGGCGGGGTCACCACCGCCATCATCCGCCGCTTCGTGCGCCGCTACCGCGTGGACATGGGCGAGGCGCTGGAGCCGGCGATCGAGCGCTACGCCAGCTTCAACGACTTCTTCACCCGCCCGCTGCGCGCCGGCGCCCGCCCGATCGCGCCGGCGCCGCTGGTGTGCCCGGTGGACGGCGCGATCAGCCGCTTCGGCCCCATCGCCGGCGACCAGATCTTCCAGGCCAAGGGCCACCACTATTCGACGGCGGCGCTGGTGGGCGGCGCCGCGGCGCTCGCGGCCCGCTTCGACCACGGCCACTTCGCCACGATCTACCTCGCGCCGCGCGACTACCACCGCATCCACATGCCCTGCGACGGGCGGCTCGTGCGCATGGTCCACGTGCCCGGCGACCTGTTCTCGGTGAACCCCGCCACGGCGCGGGGCGTGCCGGGGCTGTTCGCGCGCAACGAGCGCGTGGTGTGCGTCTTCGAGGGGCCGCTCGGCCCCTTCGTGCTGGTGCTGGTGGGCGCCACCATCGTCGGCAGCATGGCCACCGTGTGGCACGGCGTGGTCAACCCGCCGCGGCCCGGGCGCCTGCGCGAATGGCGCTACGACGACCAGTCGGTGTGGCTGAAGCAGGGCGAGGAGATGGGCCGCTTCCTGCTCGGCTCGACGGTGGTGCTGCTGTTCCCGCAGGACCCCGCGCTGCGCTTCAACCCGTCCTGGGCGCCGGAGCTGGCGGTGCGGCTCGGGGAGCCGATGGCGACGTTGGCCGAACGAAGCGAGGCTCGGCCGAGCGCCGGGCCGCCCCAAGCCGGCTGAGCACCCCCACGGGGGGTGGCGCGGTACCCCGCGCCGGGGGCTGCGTTCCTCTAGATCACATCCCCGAAATCCGTCGGCTCGAACAGCCGCAGCGAGCTCTTCGACACCCGCTCGCGGAAGCTCTTGCGCGCGAACAGCTTGGCCTGCGCCTCGGCCGGCAGGTCGGTGATGTTGAGGATGTTCTTGACGATCAGCGTGTCGATCACGTCCTCGATCACGCGCACGAAATCGGCGTCGAGGCGGCTGAACTGCTCCTCGCCGCCTTCCGGCGCGGCGGCGCCGACGAAGGCCAGCACGTCGGGATGCGCCTCGGGCAGGAACTCGGCGGCGCCGTCCTCGCGCTCGCGGTGCAGGCTGGCGATGCGGCCATCGGCCGTGCGGCGGACATAGGGCATGGCGGGTGCTCGCGTGACGGGGCGCACCACTATACGGCGGCGGATCCGGCCCCGCGGCGGCGCGCCCCGCGCGCGGCGTGGCATCGCTCACGCGGGCGTGCCGGGTCGATACCGCTTGCAGGCGGGGCGCCGCTCCTGTAGCGTTACATCTGTTCATCACACATGAGCATTTGTTCAAGCGCCCCATGACCAAGCCGAGCGGAAACGGAAGTCGCCAGGACACGGCCCGCCTCGCCGTGCGCGTGGCGCGCCTGTACTACTTCCAGGACATGACCACCGCCGCCATCGCCGAGGAGATGGGCACGTCGCGGGCCACGGTGTCGCGGCTGCTCACGCACGCCAAGGAGAACGGGCTCGTCGAGATCCGCATCAACGACCCGAGCGAGCAGTCGCGCACGCTGGAGCAGGCCATCCGCGAGCGCTACGGCCTGGGCGTCATCCAGGTCGTGCCGGTGGCCGACACGGCGAACGAGGTCGACCGGCTGCAGCGGGTCGCCGCGCACGCGGCCGCCTACGTCAGCACGCTGGTGCTGCCCTCGTCGGTGCTGGGCCTCGCCTGGGGCACGACGGTGGCGGCCATCGCGCAGTGCCTGGTGCCGCGGCAGGTGCGCGACGTCGACGTGGTGCAGCTCAACGGTTCGGGCACGGGCCTGGACATCGTCAACACCTTCGGCGAATCGCTGGTCTCGCGCTTCGCGCAGAACTACGGCGCGCGCGCCCACACCTTCCCGGTGCCGGCCTTCTTCGACTACGCCGACACGCGCTCGGCGCTGTGGCGCGAGCGCAGCATCAAGGCCATCCGCACCCTGCAGGAGCGCGCCTCCATCATCCTGTTCAGCATCGGCGTGAAGGCCACCGGCAGCCACGTGCACACCGGCGGCTACCTCAGCCGCCAGGACGTGCAGGGCCTGCAGCGCGAGGGCGTGGTGGGCGACATCGCCACCGTCTTCTTCCGCGGCGACGGCAGCTGGCGCGACGTGCCGCTGAACGCGCGCAGCAGCGGCCCCGACCTCGACCGCTTCGGCCGCGCCAGGCACTCGATCTGCGTGGTCTCGGGCAAGGGCAAGGTGCCCGGCGTGCGCGCGGCGCTGCGCGGCGGCTTCATCAACGAACTCGTCATCGACGAGCCGAGCGCCCGGCTGCTGCTCGACGACGACAAGGGCGCGCCCGCCGCCGGCGGCGGGCGGCGGAAGAAGGCATGACCCCTCCCGATTCCTGCGACCTGCTGGTCGTCGGCGGCGGCATCAACGGCGCCGGCATCGCGCGCGACGCCGCCGGCCGCGGCCTCTCGGTGGCGCTGTGCGAGCAGGGCGACTTCGCCGGCGGCACCTCGTCGGCCAGCACCAAGCTCATCCACGGCGGGCTGCGCTACCTCGAGTACCGCGAGTTCCGCCTCGTGGCCGAGGCGCTGTCCGAGCGCGAGCAGCTGCTGCGCATCGCCGCCCACCTGTCGCGGCCGATGCGCTTCGTGCTGCCGCATGTGAAGGGGCTGCGCCCGCGCTGGATGATCCGGCTCGGCCTGTGGCTGTACGACCACCTCGGCGGGCGCATCAGCCTGCCGCATTCGCGCGCGGTGGCGCTGAACGCGCTGGGCGCGCCGAGCGGCCTGCGCCCGGAGCTGGTGCACGCCTTCGAGTACTCCGACGCCTGGGTGGACGACGCGCGGCTGGTCGTCCTCAACCTGCGCAGCGCGCAGGACCACGGCGCGCGCATCCTCGCGCGCACCCGGCTCGCGGGCGCCGAGCGGCGCGGCGGCGGCTGGCACTGCATGCTGGAGAACGTGCGCACCGGCGAGAAGCGGGTGCTGAAGGCGCGCGCCGTCGTCAACGCCGCCGGCCCCTGGGTGGCCGGCGTGGACGCCTTCCTCAACCCGCGGCCGAAGGCGGCGCCGGGCACGCTCAAGCTGGTGCGCGGCAGCCACATCGTCACGCGCCGGCTGTTCGCGGGCGAGCATGCCTACATGCTGCAGAACCATGACCGCCGCATCGTCTTCATGATCCCGTACGAAGACGAGTACACACTCATCGGCACCACCGACGTCGAGGAGCCCGACATCGACCGCCGCGCGTACGTGAGCCCGCAGGAGGAGCAGTACCTGCTCGACGCCGTGAACGCCTACCTCGCCCAGCCGATCGGCGCGGCCGACATCGTCTGGCGCTACGCCGGCGTGCGCCCGCTGTACGGCGAGGAGGCCGAGAACCCCTCGGCCGTGTCGCGCGACTACACGCTGCTGGTGAACGACGAGGCCGGCGCGCCCTGCGTCTCGGTCTACGGCGGCAAGATCACCACCTACCGGCGCCTGGCCGAATCGGTGATGGAGGCGCTGGCGCCCTGGTTCACCACGCCGCGCGGCGCCTGGACGGCCACCGAGGCGCTGCCCGGCAGCGGCTTCCCGCGCGAGCAGCGCGCGCTCGAGCTGGCGCGGCTGTGGCAGGCCTACCCGCGCTTCGACCCGCGCTTCCTCGAGCGCCTGTTCGCGCGCCACGGCCTGAACGCGCGCACCCTCCTCGGCGGCGCGCACGCGCCGGCCGACCTCGGGCGCGACTGGGGCGGCGGGCTCACGCAGTGCGAGGTCGACTACCTCGTCGCGAACGAATGGGCGTGCGACGCCGACGACATCCTGTGGCGGCGCACCAAGTGCGGCCTGCACATGAGCGAGGCGCAGCGGGCGGCCTTCGCGCAGGCGTTCGCGGCGGACGCCGCGGCGTCCCGCGCCGACGGCCGGCGCGAGCCCGCCCACATCTGACCGCAGCCCCGACCGGACCATGCGATGACAGCCATTTCGCTACGCCACATCACCAAGCGCTGGGGCGATGCCCATGCCGTGCAGGACATCGGCTTCTCGGTCAAGTCGGGCGACTTCACCGTGCTGCTGGGCCCCTCGGGCTGCGGCAAGTCGACGACGCTGCGCCTGATCGCGGGGCTGGACACGCCCACCGCCGGCAGCATCCACTTCGGCGAGCGCGATGTCACACGGCTTCAACCGTCGCAGCGCAGGATCGCGATGGTGTTCCAGGCCTATGCGCTCTTCCCCCACCTGACGGTGCGCGAGAACATCCTCTTCGGCGTGCGCGTGCGCAAGGAGCCGAGCAAGGATTTCGAGTCGCGCCTGAAGCGCGTGTCCGACCTGCTGGGCCTGGCCCACCTGCTCGACCGCCGCCCCGGCCAGCTCTCGGGGGGGCAGCAGCAGCGCGTGGCGCTCGGGCGCGCCATCATCGCCGAGACGCCGCTGTGCCTGATGGACGAGCCGCTGTCCAACCTGGACGCGCAGCTGCGCCAGGAGATGCGCCGCGAGATCCGCGAGCTGCAGCGCCAGCTCGGCATCACCATGGTCTACGTGACGCACGACCAGACCGAGGCCATGAGCATGGCCGACCAGGTCATCCTGCTGCGCAACGGCCGCATCGAGCAGGACGCGCCGCCGGCCGAGCTGTACGCCCAGCCGGCCACCGAGTTCGTGGCGCGCTTCATCGGCACGCCGCCGATGAACATTCTGCCGCTCGCCCGCGCGGCGGCGGGCCTGGTCATCGAGGGCACCACCGGGCCGGCCGTGCTGCCGGCCTCGGCGGCGGGCGGCGAGGGGCTGCGGCTGGGCGTGCGGCCGGAGCACATCCGCCTCGGGAGCCACGGCGTCCCGGCGCTGGTGAACAGCGTGGAGTACTTCGGCGCCGACACCATCGTCGGCGCGCGCATCGGCACGGCGCAGCTGCTGGTGCGCGTGCCGGGGCAGATCACGCTGAAGGCGGGCGACGCGGTGCAGCTCGCCTGGGACGCCGCCGACCAGTACTTCTTCGACGCGGCCACCGGTCTGCGCCGCCGCCCCGAGGCGCCCGCGCCGGCCGTGCGCGCCGCGCCGGCCACGATTTCCACCTAGGGAGCCGCGGTTCCCTTTCCTCCCCACGAGATTCCCAACGAGACAGGAGACGACATGCGCAGAACCCTGCTGAAATCCACCGCCGCGCTGCTGGTCGCGGCCGCCTTCGGCGCCGCGCCGGCCCTGGCCGCCGACCCGGTCGAGGTGAGCCTGTACTACCCGGTGGCGGTGGGCGGCCCCGTCACCAAGATCATCGACGGCATGGTGGCCGACTTCGAGAAGGAGAACCCGGACGTCAAGATCCAGGCCGTCTACGCCGGCACCTACCAGGAAAGCCTGGTCAAGGCCCTCACCGCGTTCAAGAGCGGCACGCCGCCGACGATGGCCGTGCTGCTGTCCACCGACCTGTTCACGCTCATCGACGAAGGCGCGATCACGCCCATCGACGGCATCGCCTCGTCGGCCGAGGACAAGAAGTGGATCGGCGGCTTCTACGACAGCTTCATGCAGAACAGCCAGACCGGCGGCAAGACCTGGGGCATCCCGTTCCAGCGCTCGACCATCGTCATGTTCTACAACAAGGCGCTGTTCAAGGAGGCCGGCCTCGACCCCGAGAAGCCGCCCACCAACTGGGACGAGACCGTGGCCGCGGCCAAGAAGCTGACCAGGCGCGACGCGAGCGGCAACGTCTCGCAATGGGGCGTGAAGATCCCGTCGACCGGCTTCCCCTACTGGATCTTCCAGGGCATGACCACGCCCAACGACACCATCCTCATGAACTCGGCCGGCACCGAGACCTACTTCGACAAGCCGGGCGCGGTGCAGGCGCTGCAGTGGTGGGTGGACCTGTCGGCCAAGCACAAGGTCATGCCCGCGGGCGTGATCGAGTGGGGCACCACGCCGAAGGACTTCCTCGAGCAGAAGGCGGCCATGGTCTGGACCAGCACCGGCAACCTGGCCAACCTGCGCAAGAACGCCTCCTTCCCCTTCGGCACCGCCATGCTGCCGGCGGCCAAGCACCCGGGCAGCCCGACGGGCGGCGGCAACTTCTACGTCTTCAACAAGGCCACGCCCGCGCAGCAGCAGGCGGCGATGAAGTTCATCCGCTGGGCCAGCAGCCCGAAGCGCGCGGCGGAGTGGAGCATCGCCACCGGCTACGTCGCCACGCGGCCCGACGCCTGGGAGACGCCGGAGATGCAGAAGTACGTGAAGGAAGTGCCCGACGCGCTGGTGGCGCGCGAGCAGCTCAAGTACAGCGTGGCCGAGCTGTCCACGCATGAGAACCAGCGCGTGACCAAGGCGCTCAACGACAACCTGCAGGCGGCGCTCACCGGCACCAAGAAGCCGAAGGCGGCGCTGGAGGACGCGCAGCGCGAGGCGGGGCGCATCCTGCGCAGCTGGCGCTGAGCGCATCCCGTTCGGGCTGAGGTATCGAAGCCCGGACCGTCCGCTCACCCTGAGGTATCGAAGGGTCGGGCTGAGCCTGTCGAAGCCGGCGGTCACACGCGCACTTCGACGGGCTCACACGAAGCCCGCGATCGAAGCAGCGGACCGCTGCGGTCCACCGACCCGTTCGCCCTGAGGTAGGTATTCCGACTGCCCTGAGGTATCGAAGGGAGGGTGAACGCGCGGGCTTCGATACCTCAGCCCGAACGGTTCCTATTGATCGTGAGTTGGCATCACACCGTCACCATGACCCGCAACCACTCCCCCGTCACGCCCTGGCTGCTGCTGCTGCCGGCGCTGGTGCTGCTGGTCTCGTTCACGCACTATCCGGCCGTGGCGACGCTGTGGCACAGCTTCTTCTCCACGCCCAAGACCGGCCGGCCCGCGTCCTTCGTCGGGCTCGAGAACTACGCGCTGCTGATCGACGACCCGGTGTTCTGGCAGGCGCTGACGAACAACCTGTGGTTCGCGCTCGGCACGATCCCGGCCTCCATCGCGCTGGCCATCGTGATGGCGCTGTGGGTGAACGACCGCCTGGCCGGGCGCGGCCTGCTGCGCCTGGCGTACTTCACGCCCACCGTGCTGCCGATGATCGCGGTGGCCAACATCTGGCTGTTCTTCTACACGCCGCAGTACGGCCTGCTGGAGCAGGTGGCGCACGCCCTCGGCCTGCCGGCGCACAACTGGCTGGGCAACCCCGACACCGTGCTCGGCGCCATGATGTTCGTCGCCATCTGGAAGGAAGCCGGCTTCTTCATGATCTTCTACCTGGCGGCGCTGCAGCAGATCCCGCCCACGCTGGCCGAGGCCGCGGGGCTGGAGGGCGCCTCGCGCTGGCAGTACTTCTGGCGCGTGCAGTTCCCGCTGCTCATGCCCACCACGCTGTTCGTGCTGATCAACGCGCTGATCAACTCCTTCCGCCTCGTCGACCACATCGTGGTGATGACCAAGGGCGGGCCGAACAACGCGAGCTCGCTGCTGCTGTACTACATCTACGAGGTCGGCTTCAGCTTCTGGGACTCGTCCTACGCCGCGGCGCTGACGGTGGTGCTGCTGGCGGTGCTGGCGATCGTCGCTCTCGTCAAGTTCCGCATCCTCGACCGCAGGATCCACTACCAATGAGCGCCGCTGCCACTCTCGTGATCGACCCGTTCGGCGAGCGTACGCGCTGGCTCGAAACCCTCTCGGCCTGGGTGCTGGGCCTGCTGTGGCTGCTGCCGCTCGTCTACGCGCTGTGGACGGCGGTGCACCCGGCCGAGTTCGCCACGCGCTTCGACCTGGCCGCGCCGCTGACCGGCGAGAACTTCGTCAACGCCTGGAACGCCGCGCCCTTCCCGCGCTACTTCCTGAACACCTTCCTGCTGGTGACGATGATCCTCGCGGCGCAGCTCGTGCTCGGCACCCTGGCCGCGTATGCCTTCGCGCGCTTCGAGTTCCGCGGCAGCAGCGTGCTGTTCATGCTCGTGCTGATGCAGCTCATGGTCATGCCCGACATCCTCATCGTCGAGAACTACAACACGATGAACCTGCTGGGCCTGCGCGACACCATCCTCGCCATCGGGCTGCCGTACTTCGCGTCGGCCTTCGGCATCTTCCTGCTGCGCCAGACCTTCAAGTCGGTGCCGCGCGAGCTCGACGAGGCCGCCACGGTCGAGGGCGCGGGCACGCTGCAGATCCTGTGGAAGGTGTACGTGCCGCTGGCCAAGCCCATCTACCTGGCCTACGGGCTGGTGTCGATCAGCACGCACTGGAACAACTTCCTGTGGCCGCTCATCGTCACCAACTCGGTGGAGTCGCGCCCGCTGACGGTCGGGCTGCAGGTGTTCAGCTCCACCGACCAGGGCGTGGACTGGTCGATCATCACCGCGGCCACCTTGATGACGTCCGCGCCGCTGCTGCTCGGTTTCCTCCTCTTCCAGCGCCAGTTCGTGCAGTCCTTCATGCGCGCCGGCATCCGCTGAAAGGCAGGTGATGAAGTTCGTCACCTGGAACATCCAATGGGCGCGCGGCATCGACGGACGGGTCGATCCGCGGCGCATCGTCGACGACGCCAGGCGGCTCGGCGACTTCGACGTGCTGTGCCTGCAGGAAGTCGCCGCGAACTACGACACGCTGGCCGGCAGCGCGGGCGAGGACCAGTTCGAGGTCTTCGCGGGCCTGCTGCCCGGCTTCACGGCGGTGCCCGCGGTGGCGGTGGACGTGCCCGGCCCGGACGGCGGCCGGCGCCGCTTCGGCAACCTGCTGCTGTCGCGCCTGCCGGTGCTGCGCGTGCTGCGCCACCCGCTGCCCTGGCCGCCCGACGACGCCGTGATCAGCATGCCGCGCACGCTGCTGGAAGCCACGCTGGACACGCCGCTCGGCCCGCTGGCGGTGATGACGACGCACCTCGAATACCACTCGGCCATGCAGCGGCAGGCGCAGGCCGAGGCGATCCGCGACTGCCACGCGCAGAACTGCCGGCGGGCGCTGGCGCAGGGCGTGCGCGACGACACTGGCTCGCCCTACCACGCGCTGCCGTCGGCCACGCGCACGCTGCTCATGGGCGACTTCAACGTGCCGCCCGAGGACCCGCTGCACGCGCGGCTGCAGCAGCCCTTCGGCGACGCGCGCATTCCCCGCCTCGTCGACGTGTGGCAGCACCTGCACGGCACGCAGCCGCATCCGCCGACCACCGGCCTCTTCGAGGACCGCTACTGGCCGCAGCCCTGCGCCACCGACTTCGTCTTCGCGAGCGCCGACCTGCTGCCGAACGTGCGCGCCTTGACGATCGACGGCGCGACGCAGGCCTCCGACCACCAGCCGCAATGCATCGCGCTGGCCTGAAGTCCGTGGACCAGCTGCCCGGCGCGCAGGTCGCGACCGTGTTCACCGACATCGACGACACGCTCACCACCGCGGGCAAGCTCGGCGCCGAGGTGTACGCGGCGCTGGAAGCCTTGCAGCGCGCCGGCCTGCGCGTGATCCCGGTGACAGGGCGGCCCGCGGGCTGGTGCGACCAGATCGCGCGGTTGTGGCCGGTGGACGGCGTCATTGGCGAGAACGGCGCGTTCTACATGTGGCACGACGACGCGGCGGGCACATTGCGCGCGCGCCACCTGCTCGACGCCGGCACCCGCGCGCGCAACGCCGAGCGCATGGCGCAGGTGCGCGAGCGCATCCTGCGCGAGGTGCCCGGCTGCGCCGTCGCCTCCGACCAGTTCTGCCGCCAGTACGACCTGGCCATCGACTTCCGCGAGGACGTGCCGCCGCTGGCGCGCGCCGACGTGGAGCGCATCGCGCAGCTGATGGAGGCGGCCGGCATGACGGCCCGGATCAGCTCCATCCACGTCAACGGCTGGTTCGGCCGCTACGACAAGCTCAGCATGGCGCGGCTGATGATGCGCGAGCGCTATGGCGTCGACCTCGCCGACGAGGCGCAGCGCAGCCGCTGCGTGTTCGCCGGCGACTCGCCCAACGACGCGCCGATGTTCGGGTACTTCCCGCTGTCGGTCGGCGTGGCCAACGTGCGCGAGTTCGCCGACCGGCTGGAGCACCTGCCGCGCTTCATCACGCGCCGGGCCAGCGGCGCGGGCTTCACCGAGCTGGCCCATCACCTGCTGTCGGCCCGTGGTCACGCTGCTTAAGCTGCTGTCGGCGCTGTCCCTGCTGGTGTGGGGCACGCACATCGTGCGCAGCGACATCCTGCGCGTCTACGGCCCGCAGCTGCGCCGCGTGCTGGGCGCCGGCCTCACGCACCGCGGCCGCGCCTTTCTCGCCGGCGCCGGCGTGACGGGCCTGGTGCAGAGCAGCAACGCCACCGCCGTCATCGTCTGCGGCTTCGTGGCGCAGGGGCTGGTGGGCCTGCCGCCGGCGCTGGCCGTCATGCTGGGCGCCGACGTGGGCTCGGCGCTGATGGTGGGCGTGCTGAGCTTCGACGCGCAGTGGCTGTCGCCGCTCATCGTCTTCTGCGGCGTGCTGGTCTACCTGCCGCGGCGCGAGACCCGCGCCGGGCGGCTGGGGCGCGCAGCGATCGGCCTCGGCCTGATCCTGCTGGCGCTGCAGCTCATCGAGGAGGCGACGCTGCCGGTGACGCACGCGGCCGGAACCCGCGTGCTGTTCTCCTCGCTCACCGGCGACGTGCTGCTGGACGTGGTGATCGGCGCGGTGCTGGCCATGCTCACCTATTCGAGCCTCGCCGCCGTGCTGCTGACGGCCACGCTGGCGAGCACCGGCGTCATCACGGTCAAGGTCGGCCTGTGCCTGGTGATCGGCGCCAACCTCGGCAGCGGCGTGCTGGTGCTGCTCGGCGCCAGCCGGCAGAACGCCGCCGCGCGGCGCGTGGCGCTGGGCAGCACGCTGTTCCGCCTGGGCGGCGCCCTGCTCGTGCTGCCCTTCATCGACGCGCTGGAGGCCGGGATGGGCGGGCTCGCGGGCGATGCGGCGGCGGCGCTGATCGGCTTCCACATCGCCTACAACACCATTCGCTGCGTGGCGGCGCTGGCGCTGGTGCGGCCGATGTCGCGCCTGTGCGTGCGGCTGGTGCCGGACTCGGCGCACGAGGCGGGCGCGGCGATCCGCCCGCGCTACCTCGACGGCGCGGCCACCGAGACGCCCTCGGTGGCGCTGGCCAACGCCGCGCGCGAGGTGCTGCGCATCGGCGAGATCGTCGAGACCATGCTGGCCAGCCTGCTGCCGGTGATCCGCGACGACGACCTGGCGCTCGCCGGCCGGATCCGCCGCCTCGACGACGACGTGGACCGGCTCTACACCGAGGTGAAGATGTTCCTCGCGCGCGTGTCGCGCACCGAGATGAACGAGGAGGAGGTGCGCCGCTGGACGGACATCACCGCGCTCACCATCAACCTCGAGCAGGCGGGCGACATCATCGAGCGCCTGGTCAGCGAGGTCGAGCAGAAGAAGATCGCGCAGCAGCGCGCCTTCTCCAGCGCCGGCCTGGCCGAGGTGTGCGAGATGCACGCGCGGCTGGTGTCCAGCCTGCGGCTGGGCCTGTCGGTGTTCCTCAACGGCGACCTGCAGAGCGCGCAGCGCCTTCTGGCCGAGAAGGACGCCTTCCGCGACCTGGAGCGCCAGTACGCCCGCACCCACCTCACGCGGCTGGCCGGCGAGACGCCGCAGAGCATCGAGACCAGCTCGCTGCACCTGGACCTCATCAGCGACATGAAGCGCCTGCACTCGCTGTTCTGCGCCACCGCCTACCCGGTGCTCGATGCCGCCGGCATGCTGCGCCGCAGCCGCGTCGTGCAGGCCTCGCCCACACCTTCCTGAGCAAGGCGCCGGCCGCGCGCGGCCCGGTGGACCACGACTTCACCACGGCAAGGAGATCGACGATGCGCTGGATACTGAAGATTCTGGTTCGGCTGATGGCGGCGGGGCTGCTGGCGTGTTCGCTGCCGGCGCTCGCCGGCTACTGGGACGGCGTGAGCCGGTCGCTGCCCACCTCGCCGCTGGGCAACGTGGTGGCGCTGTCCTGCCACAACTGCTACGGCGACACCAACGCCCAGACGCAGGCGCAGGTGGCGATGGCGCTGTCGCGCGACCTCGACCTGATCGAGTTCGACCTGACCCTGCATGCCGACGGCCAGGTCTACGTGGAGCACAACGACGGCGAGGCGGCGCACGGCACCTTCGCCGCGGCGCTGGCCAACACCGGGCTGCAGCAGAGCAACCGCCTGCTGTTCCTCGAGATCAAGGAGGCCTACGGCACCGCCGCGGCCAGCGACACGCTGATGCTGGGCGTGCTGCGCGCGGTGCGCGACCACGGCTACGCCGCGGCGGGGCGGCCGGTGATGCTGCGCGCCTTCATGAACTCGTCCAACCGCCACCAGCACCTGGTGCGCGCGAAGAACCTGCTGGCGCTGGCCGAGTTCGCCGGCATCCGCGACCACGTCCGTTTCCACACGCTGCTGGAGACGAACATCCGCAACGGCATCCGCGCCACCAAGAACCTCGGCTTCCACGGCGTGGAGTTCCAGTACCAGATGCCCAGCCTCTTCGGCGCGCTGATGCAGGCCAGGCTGCTCGGGCTCGGCGTGGGCGTGTACACCGCGCCGGCGAGCATGGGCGAGGTGTTCCTGTCGGCCTTCCGCGAGGACGTGGACTTCATCACTACCGACTACGACCGCGGCGCCACGCCCAAGGCCTCGTCGGCGCGCGCCCTGGTGCAGGAAGGCACCTCGCTGGTCTACATGAACACCGGCCCCCAGACGGCCTACCCGCTCGCCTACCGGCGCACGAACACGACCGACCACCTGGTGGGCGAGAGCAACGGCACGCCGGCGCTCGAGGTGCTGTCGGTCACGTCGGACGAGGACCGCGTCGGCGGCAGCATGGTGTTCGAGGGCGCGCAGTCCGTCACCACCTGGGACGCCGACAACACGAGCGGCGCGGGCTTCTTCGTCACCGCGGTGGTGAACTTCGACGACCTGTCCTCGGGCGCCACCCGGTCCATCGTGGCCAAGAGCGATTCCGGCGGCTTCGCGCTGGAGCAGGCGGGCTCGACGCTGCGCTTCGGCGTGCACGTGGGCGGCGGCTACACCTACGCCACCGTGCCGCTGTCGGCCTTCAACGGCACCGACTCGTACTTCATCGTCGGCGCCTACGACGGCGATGGCGCCGTGCGGCTGTGGGTCAACAACACCCAGCGCACGCCGTCGGCCTCGATCAGCGGCGGCGTGACGCTGAACAACAGCCCGGTGGTCATCGGCGCCGACCCGCAGGGGGCGACGAACCGGCGCTATTTCTTCAGCGGCAAGATCCAGCAGGTCATGGTCCAGAAATGGAGGAACCACTGACCGCCGCGGCGGCTACAGCTCGCCGTAGGAGTGCAGGCCGGAGAGGAACATGTTGACGCCGAGGAAGGCGAAGGTCGTGACCGCCAGGCCCGCCAGCGCCCACCACGCCGCCACCGTGCCGCGCAGGCCCTTCATCAGGCGCATGTGCAGCCAGGCGGCGTAGTTGAGCCAGACGATGAGCGCCCAGGTCTCCTTCGGGTCCCAGCTCCAGTAGCCGCCCCAGGCCTCGGCCGCCCAGAAGGCGCCGAGGATGGTGGCGACGGTGAAGAACGCGAAGCCGACCGCGATGGCCTTGTACATCACGTCGTCGAGCAGTTCGAGCGCCGGCAGCCGCTCGGCGATGCGCCGGCGCGCGGCCAGGATGCCGCCGACGATGAGCACCGCCGCGCCGAAGTACACCGCCCAGTAGCTGGACAGCGCCTCGATCGGGTTGCTGCGGAACACCACCGGCTCGAAGCACAGCACCAGGCCGAAGAGGAACAGCGGCGCGAGCTTGAGCCAGCTCGCCTCGCCCGCCTGCTGCTTGACGAGGTAGGCGAAGGCCACCATGGCCGACAGCGCGAAGGTGCCGTAGCCGATGAAGTTGGCCGGCACGTGCAGCTTCATCCACCAGCTCTGCAGCGCCGGCACCAGCGGCTGGATCTCGGCCGCGCCGCGCTCCACCGTGTACCAGAGCAGGAAGCCGACCGCGCCGCTGACCACCAGCATCACGAAGCCGCCCAGCGCGCGCGTGCGGTAGTGCTGCTCGTAGTAGAGGTAGAAGAGGGCGGTGAGCCAGCAGAACAGCACGAACACCTCGTACAGGTTGCTGACCGGGATGTGGCCGATGTCCGGCGCGATCTGGTGGCTCTCGAACCAGCGCACCAGCGTGCCCACCAGCGCCATGAACACCGCCGCCCAGGCCATGCGCGAGCCCAGGCGCAGCGCGGTGTTGTCCTCGCCGCGCGCGAAGAAGCCGACCCAGTAGAACACCGTGCTCATGAAGAACAGCACGCTCATCCACAGGATCGCGCTCTGGCTGGAGAGGAAGTACTTGAGCAGGAAGACGTTCTCGGCCTGCGCCAGGTCGGCGCCGAAGGCGTCGGGCGTGCGGTTGTAGAGCGCGATGGCCAGCAGCGCCGCCGCGGCCACGCCGACGGCCAGCGTGCGCAGCCGGCCCCAGAACCAGCCGAGGCCCACCAGGGTGGGGACCGCGCCGATCAGGATCCACTTCTCGTACACGTCCATCGACGGCAGGTAGTGCCGGAAGGCCCAGCCGCCGCCGGCGATGGCCAGCACGGCGAAGGCCCAGTCGTAGGCCGAGCGGCTCGCCAGCGGGCCGGGGCGGCCGATGGTCAGGGTGGTCGTGTTCATGAAGCCTCCGGTGAAGCGCTGTCTTGCCCCCGCTCGCGGGACGGGGCGGGAGCGGGGCCCGGCTGCAGGATCGCCGCCTTCAGCCGCTCGAACTCCGCATCGGCGTCCAGCGTGCGCCGCGTGGTGGACAGCGCGGTGGTGAGCTTGGTTCCCTCGCCGTCGTGCGCAATCCACACCCACAGCCGGCGCTCGCGGATGTAGAGCATGGCGAACACGCCGATGATGAGGAACACCGCGCCGGCGTAGACCAGCGTCTTGCCCGGGGCGCGCGCCACCTGGAAGACGCTCGCCTGCACCTGGTGGAAGTCGGTGAGCTGCAGCAGCACCGGCGCGGGGTAGAAGAAGCTGTCGGACAGCGACAGCACCGCCTGCGTCATGAAGGCGGCGGTCTTCTCGTCGCTCGCCATGGGCGCCTCGCCGGCGGACTCGCGGGTGAGGTTGAGCAGCTCGAACAGGCTGCCGTTGAGGATGCGCAGCAGCACCTCCGAGATGCGCGCGCGCTCGGCCTCGGGCACGCTGGCCTCGAGGAAGTCGGACACCGCCTGCAGCCCGCCCGTGGGCGCCTCGCCCTCGCGCACCGGCACGGCGCCGGCGAACAGCGCCAGCACGCGGCCGGCCGTGGCGGCGAGCTGCGGCGCCATCGCCGGCTTGTCGGCGGGCGTGGCGAGCTTCACGTAGCGGGCGGTGGCCGCGTCGCGCAGCGCCTCGTCGGCGAGCGCCCGGCGCAGGCGCAGCCAGCTGTCCATGCCGTCGTGGTCGTCGGCGGGGATGCGCAGGTAGCGGTAGTTCTCGGCCGGCGTGTCGCGCACGCCGGCGAGGAACACGCGCTGGCCGTCGAGCTCCACCGGCAGCATGTAGTTGTGGAACTCGCGCGCCTGGCCGGCGGCGTCGCGCAGCTTGTAGCTGGCCGAGGGGCCGATGTTGCGCAGTTCCTTGTTGCGCCCGCCCTTGGCGCCCGAGCCGAGGTGCTGCTCGACGGAGTTCACGAGGTCGACCTTGCGCACGTCCGTCGCGCCGGCGTTCGGGTCGGCGAAGTTCTCGACGTTGATGACGCGCAGGCCGGTGAATTCGAGCGTGAGCTCGTCGGTGCCGCCGGTGGCGGCGTTCGACAGCAGGGTGCTGCCGCCCACCGTGCCCTTGATCTCGAACGGCTCGCCGCCCGCGCGCCCCATCGGGATGGCGCGCAGCGTGAGCGCCGAGCCGCCGTCGTCGAAGCTGCTCTGGTAGATCGTCACGCCGCGGTGCACGGCGGGCTTGTTCACCTCGACCGTGGCAGGCACCGTCTCGCCGGTCTGGTTGTCGTGGATGACGATCTCGCTCGCGAAGAGCCGCGGCATGCCGGTCTCGTAGTACTCGACGATGAACTTCTTCAGCTCCACGTCGAACGGCAGGTCCTGCAGCACCACGCCGTCGCCCATGGCGATGATGGCGGTGCCGGCGCGCCCGCCCTCGGGCACCAGCAGGTTGGCGCGGAAGGTGGGGGTGTCCGACGCGAGGCGGTGCTCGGGCGGCACGTCGCGCACCATGCCGCCGCCGGCGAAGGGCGTCTTGCCCTGCAGCAGCATCTGCGCGCGCACGATGAGGTCGCCGTCGAGCAGGCCGCCGATGCAGATCAGCACGATGGCCGCATGCGCCGCGATGTAGCCGAGCTTGTTGGCGCGGCCCTTGCGCGCCGCGACCATGGTGCCGTTCTCGCGCACTTCGACCTTGGCCTTCCAGCCGCTGCCGACCAGCAGCGTCGAGATGCGCTCGAAGGCCGCCTCGCGCGATTCGTCCGTGCGACCCTGGCCCTTCAGGTGGAAGGCGCCCAGGCTGCGCTCGCGCAGGTGCTCCTTGTAGTTGCGCAGGTCGACGAGGATCTTGGGCGTGTTGCGCGCGATGCACAGGCTCGTCGAGACGACGAGGAAGCCGAGGATCAGCAGGAACCACCAGGCGCTGTAGACCTGCCCCAGGTCGAACGCGGCGAACACCTTCGACCAGAACGGACCGAACTGGTTGACGTAGTTGTTGACCGGCTCGTTCTGCTTGACCACGGTGCCGATGACCGAGGCGATGCAGATCACCGTGAGCAGCGAGATGGCGAAGCGCATCGACGACAGCAGCTCGATCGCCTCGCGCAGCACGCGCGAGCGCGAGCGGAGGGCGATGCCGGACGTCGTGGCGCTCATGCGCGAATTATCGGATTCGGTCGGTTGCAAAAGAGAAAAGGCCGGTCCAAGACCGGCCTGTCGCATCGGGGATGGAAGGGTCAGCGCAGCCCGGCGATGTAGTCGGCCACGGCCTGGATCTCGCGGTCGTTCATCTTGGCCGCGATGTCGTTCATCTGGGTGCTGTTCGTGCGCGCCTCCTCGGCCACGCCGTTGGCGCCGTTGCGGAAGGCCTTGAGCTGCGCCTCGGTGTAGTCGGCATGCTGGCCGGCCAGGCGCGGGTACTGCGCGGGGATGCCGGCGCCGTTCGGGCTGTGGCAGCCGGCGCAGGCGGCGATGTGGCGCTCGGCGATGCCGCCGCGGTAGATCTGCTCGCCCAGGCTGACCAGATCCTTGTTCTTGGCGAAGCCCGCCTTGGCCTGCTTGCTGGCGTAGAAGGCCGCCACGTTCTTCATGTCGGCTTCCGACAGCGCGGCGGCGAAGCCCTGCATGATGGCGTTCTTGCGCTTGCCGGCCTTGAACTCGGTGAGCTGCTTGACGAGGTACTCCGGATGCTGGCCCTGCAGGATGGGGTTCGCCGGGGCGCCGCGCGAGCCGTCGACGGCATGGCAGGCCACGCACACCTGGTTGGCGATCGCCTGACCCTTCGCGAGGTCGGGCTTGGCTTGCTGGGCCGAGGCCGCGACGGCGAAGGCGGCGAGCAGCAAGGTGGACAGCAGGTGGGCGGCAGGCTTCATGTCGGAGCGGTTTTCGGATGCAAAACCCGCGGATTTTACAATGCCGGCTTTGGGCGTCCCGATGACCGAGCAAAACCCGTCCAGCACCCCCGCGCCGCCGCCCGTGCCGGACGAGAAGACGGCGCTCGCCTGGGCGCACACCGCGCGCTTCCTCACCACCGCGAGCCGCCTCGACCAGCTGCCCGCCACCGAGCTGCCCGAGATCGCCTTCGTCGGCCGCTCCAACGCCGGCAAGTCCACCGCGATCAACACGCTCACGCAGCAAAAGCGCCTGGCCTTCGCCTCCAAGACGCCGGGGCGCACGCAGCACATCAACCTGTTCGAGCTCGGGCCGAAGCAGGCGCCCGACGCGCTGTTCGCCGACCTGCCCGGCTACGGCTACGCCGCCGTGGCGCGCGACGCCAAGCTGCGCTGGCAGCAGGTGATGGCCGACTACCTGGAGGTGCGCCGCAGCCTCGCCGGGGTGGTGCTGATGGTCGATTCGCGCCTCGGGTTCACCGACCTCGACCGCCAGCTGCTCGGCTTCGTCGCGCCGCGCGTGGGCAACGGCTCGGTGCGGCTGCTGGTGCTGCTGACCAAGGCTGACAAGCTCAACCGCAAGGAATCGGCCGAGGCGCTGCGCGGCGCGCAGGAGGTGCTCGGCGAGCTGGCGACCGACGAGGCCGACGTGGGCATCGCGCTCTTCTCGGCGCTGAACAAGTCCGGCGTCGGCGACGCGGCGCTGGTGCTGCACGGCTGGACGCACGGCGTGGAGGGCCCCCGATGATCGACACCTTCGACGTGAACCTGCCGCACGGCATCACCCTGTCGTGCCGCGCCGCCGGGCGCCCCGGCGCGCCGCTGCTCGTGTTCCTGCACGGCTTCCCGGAGGCCGCCTTCGCCTGGGACGAGATGCTCCAGCGCTTCGGCGACCGCTACCGCTGCGTGGCGCCCAACCTGCGCGGCTACGGGCCGTCGTCGGCGCCGGCCGAGGCCGAGGCCTACCGGCCCAAGCACCTGGTGGCCGACATCGCCGCGCTCGTCGATGCGCTCGGCGGGCCGCTGGAGGCCCTGGTCGCGCACGACTGGGGCGGCGCGGTGGCGTGGAACTTCGCGGTGCAGCACCCGCAGCGCCTGAAGCGGCTGATCATCGTCAACTCGCCGCACCCCGGCACCTTCCTGCGCGAGCTGCAGACGAGCCCGGCGCAGCAGGCCGCGAGCGCCTACATGAACCGGCTGCGCGCCGACGACGCCGAGGCGCATTTCGCCGCCGACGACTTCAAGCGCCTGTGGCGCCTGTTCACCGGCATGGGCGCGGCCGCCTGGCTCACCGAGGACGTGCGCGCGCAGTACCGCGCGGTGTGGCAGCGCGGCCTGCGCGGCCCGATCAACTACTACCGCGCCTCGCCGATGGCGCCGCCGACGGCGGACGACGCCTCGGTGATGCAGCTCGCCTTCCCGCCCGAGTTCGTGACGGTGAAGGTGCCCACGCTGGTGCTGTGGGGCGAGCAGGACAAGGCCCTGCTGCCGGGCCTGCTCGACGGGCTGGAGGCCTTCGTGCCCGACCTGCGCCTGGTGCGCATTCCCGACGCGACGCACTGGGTGGTGCACGAGCAGCCGGACCTCGTGGCGCGCGAGATCGCCGCCATGCTCGCGCGCTGAACCGCCGCGCGCCGCCCCGCTAGGGGGCCGGTGTCGACAGCTTGCGCACCAGCCGGTCGACCGAGCGCTGCAGCAGCGAGTGCTCGTCGAGCGTCTGCAGCAGCCCTTCCTCGCCCAGCCGCTCGAGCGCGCGGCGCGTGATCGAGAGGCGGTGGCCGGCGTCGCTGCCGGCGAACACGAAGTACTGGCCGTGCGCGCTGCGCCACAGCAGCAGCGCCGGCGTCCAGCGGCCCTGCACGAAGAGCCGGCAGCGGCTGCCCGGCGCCAGCGCGTCGATGCGCTGCCCCGGGTCGGCCACGGCCGGGGCGCCGGCGGCCATCGCGTCGACCGGCACGGTCTCCATGGACGACAGGTCGATCAGCGAATCGCGGAACCGCGTCGGGCCGGCCGTATCGGCCACCGTCTCGTCGCGCAGGCGCTGCACGATCTCCTGCGGCGCCGATTCGTCGGCGCCTTGCCGGCCGGCGCGCAGGGCCTCGGTGTGCACGGCCATCAGCTCGTCGAGCAGCGCGTGCTGCTGGTCGGCGGGCATGCCGCCGAGCGCCATGCCTTCGCGCAGGCGCTGCAGCAGGCCGGGCAGGATCGCCACCAGGCGCTGGCGGCTCTGCGGGTGGTCGGGCAGGCGCAGGCTCCACAGCAGCTCGTCGGTGGCCTTGAGGTAGCCGAGCGTCGGCTCCTGCTTCTCGCCGAAGCGCAGCATCGACTCGGCCAGCGACCGCGCCCAGGCGCCGGTGACGAAGCGGCGGATCGCGGCGCTTGTGCGCAGCGTCGCCATCTGATCGGTGAGCCGCGCGGACAGGTCGCGCGCCAGCGTATCCAGGCGCTCGGCATGGGCCAGCGCGTCGATCGACTCGTGCGCCTCGGCCTGGGCCAGGCGCAGCTGCTCCGCGAGGAAGGCCTCCAGTCGCACGAGCCCGCGCCGGTAGGCCTGCGCATCCTGCACCGGCGCCTGGGCGATGTCGTCGACCAGCGAGTCGCAGAACGCCAGCAGCGCCTGGGCCCGGCTGCCGGCGGCAGCGCCCGCGCTCTCGCCGGCGGCGGCGATGCGGTTCATCAGCTGCCACACCGGGTGGTCGTGCGCATGCAGCATGCGCGGGTCGACCAGCGCCACGCGCAGCGCCGAGACCTGCAGCCGCACGATGGGCGCGCGGAACGCCGCCGGCAGCTGCGGATCAGTCAGCACCGCCTCGAACAGGCGCGACAGCAGCTCGATCACCTGCTGGTCGACCGTGCGGGCCGTGCTGGCGGCGAGCTGTGCGCGGTACTGGCGCAGCGGCGAGGCGGTGGGCGCCGCGGTCGCCGGCAGGGCGCGCGCCAGCTGCGCCTCGAGCTGGGCGAGCGCCTGCTCGAGCGCCGCGGTGGAGCGGGCGCGCGAGGCATCCGCCGGCGCCGCGGGCGCGCCGACCGGCATCGAGGGCAGCAGTTCGCCCAGCGCGCCGGGCCGCGTGACGTCGAAGGTGGGCGTGCGCGGCGCGCCACCGTGCGAGGGCATCACCACCGTGCGGTAGATGCTGGGCTCGATGCCCTTCTCCTCGAGCCGCGTGCAGGCGGCGGCCCAGGCCCGCTTGAGCTCGCCCGAGAGCACGCCCGCGGCCGCCTGCATCAGGATGGCGCGCTGCACCGGCACGGTGGTGACGGCGCCGGCCGCCTCCCACAGCGCGCGGGCGTAGACCAGCGGGCGGAACGGGTTCGATTCCGCGGTGACGTGCTTCTGGCCGGCCAGCGCCGAGGTGAAGGTCTGCAGCTCGCGCAGCTCCCATTCGGCGGCGCCGTCGATGAGCTGCGCGGCGCGCGAGATCTCGATGTCCGATTCGACGCGGGTCTCGTCCATCAGCTCGAGGCCGCCGGCCGCGCCCGGCCCGGCGCCGCCGGCGTCGGCCGCGCCCTGCAGCTCGGCCCGCACGGCGCCCGCCAGCGCCTCGCCGAACACGCGCGCGGCATGGGCGGCCTGCAGCGGCAGCCGCTGGAGCAGCTCGGCGTAGTGCTGGCGTTCGGCCGTGCGCAGCATGCCGGCGCGCGGCTGCTGCAGCTGCGCGACGGTGTCGCGCAGCGTGCGCTCGGCCATCGCGGCGGTCCGGGACAGCTCGTCTTCGACGAATCGCTGCAGACGCGGGGAGTTCGGCATCGTCGGTGGCGGAGGGGGGACCCGCGCATTATCTTGGCGCGGCGGCACCTTCCTTCCTCAGTGCAGGCCTCGATGGAGACCGTCCGGGCCGCCCAGCGGCCATTCGAGGGTGCCGGCGATGCCGGCCTCGCGCCGCGGCTGCGCGTCGTGGCGCTGCACCGACAGCCCGAGGCTCCACCGGCCCGGGCCTGCCGCGCCCTGGGCGCGCAGCGTGGCGGCGCGCAGCCGCCCCGGTGTGCTGAAGGCGCGGTTGAGGCCGTCGGCGCCGTCCTCGCTCGTGCGGGCGCCGGTGGCCACGAGCGTCAGGCGGTCGACCACGCCGCCGGGTGGCGCCACCCAGGCCACGCCCAGGCTCGCGCTGCGGCCGCCGCCGCCGATGTGCGCCCCGAGCGGCAGGCCCAGGTGGTAGTAGCCGTCGCGGTACACGCCGTGCGCATAGGCCGGCCCGTGGCGGCCGCTGCCCGCGCCGAACAGCCGGGAGGTTTCGGTGTCGACGGCCTCGAGCGTCCATTCGAGGCGCTGCCCGCCCACGGCGTGCTTGAACTGCAGGCCGACCAGGCCGAACAGGTGCGAGGGCAGGTGGCCGGCTTCGTCCTCGCCGACGAGGTGCGCGTAGGCGCTGGCGGCGGCGGACCCGCCGAGGCGCCGCGACAGGCGCAGGTCGAAGCCCGCGAGCTCGTTGCTCGGGTCCTCCGCCTGGTGCCTGCCGTCGACGTTGCTGCGCCCGAGCAGCGCGTCCAGCAGCGAGCGGCCGTTGCTCGGGCGGCCCCGGCCGCCCCAGAAGATGTGGCGCGCGGCGCCGACCTCGATCCACGGCGCGGGGCGCAGGTAGGAGCGCAGGCCCAGCAGGTGGGCGCCGCGCGGGTGGTAGTCCTGCAATTGCGCGACGGACAGCTCGACGCCCCACGGGCCGAGGTGCTCGAGCAGCGGCAGGTCGAAGGGGCGGTCGTGGAGGCGGCGCACGGTCAGCGCCGGCATCGGCGGCGCGGCGTCGGACAGCAGCGGGCTCGTCCACGTGCCCGGCCCCCAGCGGCGGTCGAGCAGCCCGAGCGATGCCACCACCCCGCCCACCGGCACGGCGAGGTAGCTGCCGGCCAGCGACAGGCTGCTGCGCCGGCGCGCCAGCGGCTCGTCTTCGACCCCGAGGCGCAGGCGCATCGCCACCGGGCCGGGCGGCGGCTGCAGGCTCAGGCGCAGGTCCGAGCGGGCGCGCACCGTGCCGGCGCCGTCGAGCGCCGGATGGCGGGCGGTGTCCACGCCCAGCCGCACGGCCGCGGGCACGTCCAGCCGCGCCAGCGCGGCGCGCAGCCGGCGCATCGCGGCGGCATCGGCCGCGGGCAGCGGGGCTGGTGCGCGCGCGTCCATCGCCCGCCGCAGCGCCGCCGCCGGCAGCGGCCAGGTGCCCAGCGGCAGCGACAGCACGCGCCGGTCGACGAGCCAGGCCACGTCGGCGGCCAGGGCGTCGTCCCCGGCGTCGAGCAGCCGCGCGTCGAGCGGCGCGGCATGGGCCGTGGCGACGAGCAGGCCGGCGGCGAAGGCGAGCCGGCCGAGCCCCCGCGGCGGCGCGGCGCGCCGGCGGGCGGGGGCGGGCGTGGCGGGGGAAGGGCACGGGAACATCGCCGCCCAGGCGGGCAAGCAGCGATCCGGCCCCGTGTCCAAAGGAAACCCCGTCCATGAAAAAGGGCTGCCGAAGCAGCCCTTTCGAGGTTGGCGCGAGGCCTGGACTTACATGTCCATGCCGCCCATGCCACCCATCCCGCCCATGCCGCCGGGCATGCCGCCGGCCGGGGCGTCTTCCTTCGGCGACTCGGCCACCATGGCTTCGGTGGTCAGCATCAGCGAGGACACCGATGCGGCGTTCTGCAGCGCGGTGCGGGTCACCTTGGTCGGGTCCAGGATGCCCATCTCGATCATGTCGCCGTAGGTGTCGTTGGCGGCGTTGAAGCCGTAGTTGCCCTTGCCGCCCAGCACCGCGTTGACCACCACGCTCGGCTCGCCGCCGGCGTTGGCGACGATCTCGCGCAGCGGGGCCTCGATCGCCTTGAGCACCAGCTTGATGCCGGCTTCCTGGTCGGCGTTGTCGCCCTTGATGTCGCCGGCCGCCTGGCGGGCGCGCAGCAGCGCCACGCCGCCGCCGGCCACGATGCCTTCTTCCACCGCCGCACGGGTGGCGTGCAGGGCGTCCTCGACGCGGGCCTTCTTCTCCTTCATCTCGACCTCGGTGGCGGCGCCGACCTTGATGACGGCCACGCCGCCGGCCAGCTTGGCCACGCGCTCCTGCAGCTTCTCGCGGTCGTAGTCGCTGGTGGCTTCCTCGATCTGCACGCGGATCTGCTTGACGCGCGCCTCGATGTCGGCCGCGGCGCCGGCGCCGTCGATGATGGTGGTGTTCTCCTTGCCCACCTCGACGCGCTTGGCCTGGCCCAGGTCAGCCAGCGTCACCTTCTCGAGCGACAGGCCCACTTCCTCGGCGATGACCTTGCCGCCGGTCAGGATGGCGATGTCTTCCAGCATGGCCTTGCGGCGGTCGCCGAAGCCCGGCGCCTTCACGGCCACGACCTTCAGGATGCCGCGCAGCGTGTTGACCACCAGGGTGGCCAGCGCCTCGCCTTCGACTTCCTCGGCCACGATCAGCAGCGGACGGCCGGCCTTGGCCACCTGCTCCAGCGTGGGCAGCAGGTCGCGGATGTTGCTGATCTTCTTGTCGAAGAGCAGCACGTACGGGTTGTCCAGCAGGGCGGCCTGCTTGTCGGGGTTGTTGATGAAGTAGGGCGACAGGTAGCCGCGGTCGAACTGCATGCCCTCGACGACGTCCAGCTCGTTGTCGAGCGACTTGCCGTCCTCGACGGTGATGACGCCTTCCTTGCCGACCTTGTCCATCGCGTCGGCGATGATCTTGCCGATGGATTCGTCGCTGTTGGCCGAGATCGAGCCGACCTGCGCGATTTCCTTGGAGGTGGTGGTGGCCTTGGACGCCTTCTTGAGCTGCTCCGTCAGGGCCGCCACGGCCTTGTCGATGCCGCGCTTGAGGTCCATCGGGTTCATGCCGGCGGCCACGTACTTCATGCCTTCGCGCACGATGGCCTGGGCCAGCACGGTGGCGGTGGTGGTGCCGTCACCGGCGTTGTCGCTGGTCTTGGAAGCGACTTCCTTGACCATCTGGGCGCCCATGTTCTGGAGCTTGTCCTTGAGCTCGACTTCCTTGGCGACCGAGACACCGTCCTTGGTGACGGTGGGGGCGCCGAACGAGCGCTCGAGCACCACGTTGCGGCCCTTGGGGCCGAGGGTGACCTTGACGGCGTTGGCCAGGATGTTCACGCCTTCGACCATGCGGGCACGGGCCTCGCCGCCGAACACGACGTCTTTTGCTGCCATGTGTATCTCTCCGGATTCAGTGTTGGGGGTTTCGGAACGGGTGCGCGCGCCGGATCACTTCTCGACGACGGCGAACAGGTCTTCTTCCTTCATGACGAGCAGCTCGTCGCCTTCGACCTTGACGGTCTGGCCGCTGTACTTGCCGAACAGCACGCGGTCGCCGACCTTCACGTTCAGGGCCACGAAGTCGCCCTTGTCGTTGCGCTTGCCCGGGCCCACGGCCAGCACCTCGCCCTGGTCGGGCTTCTCGGCGGCGTTGTCGGGGATCACGATGCCGGAAGCGGTCTTGGTTTCGTTTTCCAGGCGCTTGACGATCACGCGATCGTGCAACGGACGAAGTTTCATAGCATCTCCTTGAAGGGATCTGGACGGTTTCGGGACGGGGGAACGAGGCAATGTAGGCGCTCATTCACTTTCGATCGGAGAAGGGCCTCTCGCCCTCCATCGATTCCGTTAGCACTCACCCTTGGCGAGTGCTAGCAGGCGAAATTATAGGGACGCCGGGGCGGCTTTCAAGTGACGGAAACAGGAATCGTGGCTGCCGCCGTTCAACTTGGAACTTTCGGTCCCTCAACTTGGAACCGTCATGGAGCTCCTTGCGGTTCGCCGGATAATGTAGCAACATTGCTACATCGAACGGAGGCAAATATGGCTGTCACCACTCTTTCCAGTCGCGAGTTCAACCAAGACACGGCCCGCGCGAAGAAGGCGGCCGAGCAAGGCCCGGTCTTCATCACGGATCGTGGCCGCCCTGCGCACGTACTGCTTTCGATCGAACGCTACCGGGAGCTGTCGGGCGCGAGCGCGAGCATCGTGGATCTGCTGGCCATGCCGGACGCCGGCGACATCGACTTCGAGCCCCCGGTCGCGGGTCGCGTGTTCCAACCGGCCGACCTTCGCTGATGTACCTGCTGGACACCAACGTCGTCTCCGAGCTGCGAAAGGCGAAGAGCGGGAAGGCCGATGCGAACGTCGTGGCTTGGGCGGCTTCGGTGCCAGTGGGCGGCCTTTTCATCTCGGCGATCACGGTTCTCGAACTTGAGATGGGCGTCCTCCAGGTGGAGCGACGAGACCCGAGCCAAGGCGCCGTGCTGCGCAGTTGGATGACCTCGCATGTGCTGCCCGCATTCCCGGGCCGCGTTCTTCCCGTGGATGTCGCGGTGGCCTTGCGATGTGCTCAGCTGCACGTGCCCAATCGCTGCTCGGAGCGAGATGCCTTGATCGCCGCGACAGCTCTCGTCCATGGCATGACCGTGGTCACGCGCAACGTTGCCGACTTCCAGCCGAGCGGGGCGGCGATGCTCAACCCTTGGGAAGCGGCGTAGGACGCCAGGCGCTCGTCCTGTCGCGTCGTTGAACCGCCCGGCGCCGCGCCTAGCCGCGGGTGAGCCGGGCGCGGATCGCCAGCGCCGCCTCGGCCAGGCGCGTGCGCAGGGACTCGCGCGGATGGGCGGTCAGGCGCTCGATCGTCCCCACCAGGGCGAGCGCGGCCACGGCCTCGTCCTCCAGGTTGAGGACGGGGACGACGGCCGCGCCGATGTCCGGCTCCAGCTCGCCCAGCGAGAGGTAGAAGCCTTCCTTGCGGACCTGGGTGCAGTAGGCGCGGAACGCGCTCCAGTCCGCCCCCATGCCCTCCCGCTCGATCTCGGCGGCGTGCCGGGCGTGGATCTTCACCAGCTGGGCCCGCGGCAGGAACGACAGCAGGACCTTGGGCGCGCCCGAGCGGAACAGCGGGCGGGGCCGCCCGCGGCCGTAGGCCAGGTGCAGGGATGTCTGCACGCTCGCGCGGTGGATGTCGATGACCTTCGGCCCGCCGAGCAGCACCGTCAGCACGGCGTCGAAGCCGCTGCCGGCGGCGAGCGCGTCCATCACCGGGATCGCCGCGAGCAGCACCGGGTCGCTCTGGCGGAGCTGGTAGTCCAGCTCGATGATGCGCCCGCCCAGCGCGTACCGGCCCGCGGAGACCTTGTGCAGGAAGCCGGCTTCCACCAGCTCCTTCACGTAGCGGTAGCCGGTGGCGCGGGTGTAGCCGAGCGCCTCGTTGATCTCGTCGGGCTGCCACACCGGCCGTTCCCGGGAGAACAGGTCCAGCACGGCAAAGACGCGTGCCGGGCTGCTCATGCAGCGGCGGGGCGGAAGTTCATCATGGTCTCGGTCTCTCGCTCGCGGCGGCGGTGTTCACGCGACGCCCATGCGCCGCGCCATCTCCGCCCGCCATTCTGAGCGAGGCCGGAACCCCGGCAGGGCGCGGGCGTGCGCCTCCAGCCAGGCCATCAGCGCGGCGTCGTCCAGCGACAGGTCGACGGGCACGCGCATCGGCTGCGACACGTACCACGGCAGGTCGACGTAGAGCTCGAGGCGGTTGCCCTCGGGGTCGGGCACGTAGATCGACAGCGCATTGCCGTGCGTCACCGGCATGGCGTCGCGCAGCCCCTCGTCCAGCAGCTTCGCGTGCAGCGCCCGCAGCGAGGCCAGGCTGTCGCCCTTGAGCGAGATCTGGTTGATCACGTTGAAGGGCACCTGCGCCGGGCGGCCGCTGATCAGCACGATCTGGTGGTGCTCGTCGGGGTCGCGGCTCAGGAACACCAGGTCCATCGGGCCGTTCGGCCCGGGCAGCTGCCCCCGGTCGGTCACGGTGAAGTCGAGCACGCGTGCATAGAAGTCCTCCTGCCTGGCGATGTCGCAGGCGTACATGCCGAAGTGGCTGAAGTTGAAGCCGGGTCGTCTCATGGTTTGTCCTCGGTTGGAAGTGCGCTGGAGCGGTTGACAGCGGTCAACACGAAGTTATTAAATCCCATACATTGAGATTTAACAACATAACTGCAGAAGGATTCCGATGAAGCTTGTGAGCTATCAACGCGACGGGCGCGAGGGCTTCGGTGCCGTGGCCGGCGCCGGCGTGATCGACCTCGGCGCGGCCCTGGGCGGCCGCTATGCCGACCTGAAGGCGCTGCTCGCCGCCGACGCGCTGGGCCAGGCGCGCGAGGCCGTCGCCGGCCGGGCGGCCGACTTCGCGCTCGACGGCGTCACGCTGCTGCCGGTGATCCCCAACCCCGGGAAGATCTGGTGCTGCGGCCTCAACTACGGCGAGCACGTGCGCGAGACGAACCGCGAAGTCACCGAGCAGCCGACCTTCTTCCTGCGCTTCGCCGATTCGCAGGTCGGCCACGGCCAGGCGATCGTGCGGCCGAAGGAGTCGACCCAGCTCGACTACGAGGCCGAGATCGCCGTCGTGATCGGCAGGCCCGGGCGGCGCATCGCGGAGGCCGACGCCTTCGCGCACATCGCCGGCTACGCCTGCTACAACGACGGCAGCGTGCGCGACTGGCAGCGCCACACCTCGCAGTGGGTGCCGGGCAAGAACTTCTGGCGCACCGGCGGCTTCGGCCCGTGGATGGTGACGGCCGACGAGATTCCCGCCGGCACGGCGATGACGCTCGTCACCCGCCTGAACGGCCAGGAGATGCAGCGCGCCACCACCGAGATGATGATCCACGGCATCGCCCGCCAGATCGCCTACGTCTCCACCATCGCCCCGCTGCAGGCCGGCGACGTGATCGTCACCGGCACGCCGGGCGGCGTCGGCGCGCGCCGCAGCCCGCCGGTGTGGATGAAGGCCGGCGACGTGGTCGAGATCGAGGTCGACCGCATCGGGGTGCTGCGCAATCCCGTCGCCGACGAGGACTGAGGCGTTCCGCGACCCCCGTCCGCACCGGGCCCGGCGGGCCCGCCCGGCTTCCCACAGGAGACAACCATGAGTGATTCGCAAGCCGCCATGGCCGTGCACGGCCTCGAGGGCCTGCACCTGCATCCGGCCCGCGCGGTGGCGGCGCAGGACGTCGCCGACTTCGAGCGCGACGGCGTCGTGTGCCTGCGCGGCATGTTCGACGCGCACTGGTGCCGGCTGCTGCACGACGCGGCGATGGAGGTCATGGCGTCGGGCAAGGGCCGCGTGCGCGAGCCCGAGCTCGGAGCGGGCAAGGGGCGCTTCTATTCCAACGTCTACCTCTCCGACATGGACGCCCGCTTCCGCAAGCTGCGCGACGAGTCGCCCGCGGCGGAGATCGCCGCCGCCCTCATGCGGGCGGAGACGGTGCGCTTCTTCTACGACCAGCTCTTCATCAAGGCGCCGGGCACCGCCGCCCCGACGCCGTGGCACAACGACCTGCCGTTCTGGCCGTTCCAGGGCCGCGACCTGATCTCCCTCTGGATCGCCCTGACCCCGGTGAACAAGGACACCAGCGGCGTGCAGTACGTGGCGGGCTCCCACCGGTGGGGCACGATGTTCCGCGCCGTCACGCCCGACTACGACCCGCGGTTCATCGACGAATCCATGGCGCCGTGCCCCGACTACGGCTCGGGCGGGCACGACCCGTCGATCCGCGTGCTGAGCTGGGACATGCAGCCCGGCGACGTGCTGTGCCACCACCCCCTGACGGTGCACGGCGCGGGCGGCAACCAGTCGCCCACGCAGACGCGCGTCGGCCTGTCCATCCGCTACCTCGGCACCGACGTGCGCTGGGACCCGCGCCCGCACACCATGGCCCTGCGCCGCGACCCCGGCGTGCCGGCCGGCGCCTTCCCCGCCGACGACGTCGCGCTGCCCGTCGTGTGGGAACGCGCGCGCGGCCACCTCGCCCGCACCGCCTGACTTCCACCCGGCGGGACCCCGCCAGCGACACCCCTGCCGCCGCCACCGCGGCGCGGCAGCGGGCTGCCGCATCGCCTTTCCAAAGGAGACGCACGATGAAGACCGCCCCGATGACCCGCCGCCTCGCGCTGGCCGCCGCCCTGCTGGGCGCCACGGCCCTCGCCGGCATGGCCCAGGCCGCCGACGCGGCGAAGCTCAAGCTCTCGAGCTTCGAGCCGCCGATGGCCAACATCACCTCGAACGTGCTGACGCCGTTCGCCAAGGGCGCTGCCGCGGCCTCCGGCGGCACGCTGCAGATCGACGTCTTCGCCGGCGGCACGCTCGGGCGCAACCCGACGCAGCAGCTCAAGCTGGTCACCGACGGCATCGCCGACATCGCCTGGATCGTGCTGCCGTACACGCCGGGCCGCTTCGACGACACCGAGGTGGTCGGCCTGCCCTTCGTCTCGCACAGCGCCACCGAGGCGAGCGTGGCGCTGCACCGGCTCTATGCCTCCGGGGCGCTGGTCGGCTTCGACGGCCTGAAGATGCTGGCGGTCGCCGCCACGCCGCCGGTGGTGATCCATTCGACCCATCCGGTGCGGCTGCCGTCCGACCTGAAGAACAAGCGCGTGCGCGCGTCGGGGCAGCAGCTGACGAACATCATCGAGGCGGTCGGCGGCGCGCCGGTGACCGTCGGCGGCGGCCAGATCGCCGAGGCGCTGTCGCGCGGCGTGGTCGACATGACGCTCAACAACTGGGGCTTCGTCGGCGACTTCAAGGTCAACGAGGTCAGCTCGCACCACCTGGACGTGCCGCTCGGCGCCGTGGCGGTGGGCATCGTGATGCGCCAGGACCGCTACGACGCGCTGCCGCCGCAGGCCCGCGCGGCCATCGACCGGTTCAGCGGCGAGGCGCTCGCCCGCCAGCTCGGCGTGGCCTTCGATCGCCAGGAGAAGGAAGTGCGCGAGCGGGTGTCGAAGTCCGGGCGCAACACGGTGGTCGAGCCCACGGCGGCCGAGCTCGCCGAATGGAAGCGCGTGGTCGAGCCGATCAACGAGGCCTGGCGCCAGGCGAAGCCGCGCAACGCGCGCGTGTACGAGGCGTTCGTGAAGGAACTCGGGCGCGTGCGCTCGAGCCAGTGAGCGGGCGGCGGCGATGCGGCAGCTCGAACCCCGTGCACGCCGGCTGGCCGAGGGCCTGGCCGGGCTGGCCGTCGGCGGCCTGCTGCTGCTGGCCTTCGGCACGGCCGTCGACGTGCTGATGCGCTATGCCTTCGCCAGCCCCATCCGCGGCTTCATCGACGTGGTCTCGCTGGCGGGGGCGGTGCTGCTGTCGGCCTGCATGCCGCACGTCGTGGCCAGCCGCGGCAACATCGCGGTCGACTTCCTCGGGCAGGGGCTCGGTCCGCGCGCCAGGCGCTGGCTCGACAGCTTCGGCGCGCTGGCCACGGCGCTCTTCTTCTCGGTCATGGGGTGGCAGTACGCGCGCTTCGCGCTCGAGATGAAGCAGACCGCCCAGGTGACGCCGGTGCTGCGCTGGCCCGAGTGGCCGTGGTGGGCGGCCGTCGCCGTCTTCATCGCGCTCACGGCGGGGGTGGGGCTGTGCACCCTGCGCACCGCGCCGCAGGCACGGGAGGACGGCGCATGACCGCCGACCCGGTGATGCTGACCGTGGCGGGCCTGGCGGCGACCTTCGTGCTGATCGCCCTGCACGTGCCCGTCGGCGTGGCGATGGGCATGGCCGGCGTGGCCGGCTTCGGCCTGCTGGCGGGCTTCCAGCCGGCGCTGGCGATGATCGCCTCGGAGACGTCGAACAACCTCACGTCGCTGGAGCTGGCGACGATCCCGCTCTTCGTGCTGATGGGCGCGTTCGCGAGCGTGGGCGGCCTGTCGGAAGACCTCTACCGGCTCGCCTATGCCGTCGTCGGCCACAGGCGCGGCGGGCTGGCGATGGCGACCATCGGCGGGTGCGCCGGCTTCGGCGCCGTGTGCGGCAGCTCGGTCGCCACCGCCGCCACCTTCGGCAAGGCCTCGCTGCCCTCGATGCTGTCGCGCGGCTACGACCCCGGCTTCGCCGCCGGCACCGTGGCCTCGGGCGGCACGCTGGGCATCCTCATCCCGCCGTCGTCGATCATGGTGATCTACGCCGTGCTGTCGCAGGAGCTGATCATCAGCCTGTACATCGCGGCGCTCGTGCCCTCGGTGCTGGCGGTGGTGCTGCACTTCGGCACCATCGCGATCTACACCCGCGTGCGCCCGGGCGACGCGCCGACGGGCGGCCGGGCGACGGCCGCCGAGCGCTGGGCCGCGGTGCGCGAGAGCTGGCAGGTGATCGTGCTGGCCGCCACCGTGATCGGCGGCATGGCCTTCGGCGTGTTCACCGCCACCGAGAGCGCCGCGGTGGGCGCCGTGATGGCCTTCGTCTTCGCCTGGATGCGCCGCAGCCTGCGGATGGCGACGCTGCGCACGGTGATGACCAGCACCGCCTCGATCTCGGCCATGATCTACGTGCTGATCATCGGCGCCTCGCTCTTCGGCTACTTCGCCGCCGTCACGCAGGCGCCGCAGGCGCTGGTGGACTCGGTGCGGTCCTCGGGCATCCCGGTGTGGGCCGCGCTGCTCGCCATGATGGCGATGTTCATCGTCGCCGGCGCGGTGTTCGACGAGGTCGCGGCGATGGTCGTGACCATGCCCTTCGTGCTGCCGCTCATCAAGAGCTGGGGGTTCGACCCGGTCTGGTGGGGCGTGATCAACGTCGTGGTCATCGAGCTGGGCATGCTGATCCCGCCGCTGGGCATGAACGTGTTCGTGGTCAAGGGCGTGGCGCCGCAGATCCCGCTCACCGCCATCTACCGCGGCGTCGCGCCCTACGTCGCATCCAACCTCGTGCGGCTGTCGCTGCTGCTGGCCTTTCCGGCGCTGGCGCTGTGGCTGCCCGCGCTCCTCAAGTCATGACGCTTCCGAACCATTCCGACGAGGGCGCCGCGCCCTACGACGTGGCCGTCGTCGGCCTCGGCCCGACGGGCGCCGCGCTCGCCAACCTGCTGGGCCTGCGCGGCCTGCGCGTGCTGGTGCTCGAACGCGAGGCCGACGTCTACCGCCTGCCGCGCGCCATCCACTTCGACGGCGAGTGCATGCGCGTGTTCCAGGCCATCGGCATCGCCGAGCCGCTGCGAGCGCACCTGTTCGTCTCGCCGGGCATGAAGTTCGTCGACGCCGGCGGGCGGGTGCTCATCGACTGGTCGCGCCCGACCAGCATCGGCCCGCAGGCGTGGGCGCCGAGCTACCGCTTCCACCAGCCCGATTTCGAGGACGTGCTGCGCCGCCGCCTGGCGGACCATGCGCGGGTGGACGTGCGGCTGCGCCAGGACGTCTTTGCGCTCGAAGCGCACGACGACCACGTGCAGCTGCGGGTGGAGGACTCGCGCAGCGGCCGCCTCCATCGCGTCGCCGCGCGCTACGTCGTGGGCTGCGACGGCGCGCGCTCGCTGGTGCGCCGCTTCATGGGCACCGAGCTCGACGACCTGCGCTCGCACGAGCGCTGGCTGGTGCTGGACGTGCTGCTCAAGCGCGAGCGCCCGGACCTGGGCGACCACAGCGTGCAGTTCTGCGACCCGCGCCGGCCCGCCACCTACGTGCGCGGCGTGGGCGCGCGCCGCCGCTGGGAGCTGATGCTGATGCCCGGCGACGACCCGGCCACCATCACGCGGCCGGAGAACGTCTGGCCGCTGCTGGCGAAATGGATCACGCCCGAGGACGCCGAGCTGGAGCGCCCCGCGGTCTACACCTTCCATTCGGTGATCGCCCGGGGATGGCGGCGCGGGCGGCTGCTGATCGCCGGCGACGCGGCGCACCAGACGCCGCCCTTCATGGGGCAGGGCATGTGCGCCGGCGTGCGCGACGCCGCCAACCTCGCGTGGAAGCTGGCCGACGTGCTGCGCGGCGACGCGCCCGAGTCGCTGCTCGACACCTACGAATCCGAGCGCTCGCCGCACGTGCGCGAGTTCATCGAGACCGCCGTGCGCCTGGGGGGCGTGATCCAGTCCACCGACGTCGACGCGGTGCGCCGGCGCGACGCCGAGATGTCGGCGAACCCGCAGGTGTTCTCGACGCCGCAGCCCGCGCTCGGCCCGGGCGCGCACGAGGGCGCGGGCGCGGCCGGGCGCATCGCGCCGCAGCCGGTGCTGGACGACGGACGCCGCCTCGACGACCGGGTCGGCTACCGCTTCGCCGTGGTCGCGGTGCCCGAACTGGCGGCCGCGGCGCGGGAAGCGGCGGGCGATTGGGCCTGCGTCGTGGAAGCCGGCGACCCGGCGCTGCGTGCCTGGCTGGACGGCCTCGGCGCCGCCGCCGCCGTGCTGCGGCCGGACCGGTACGTGGCCGGCACCGCCGACGACGCCCCCGCGCTCCAGGACCTGCTGCGCCGCTGCCGCGCGCCGATGGCATGAGCGCCCCCGCCCGGCCGCCCGAAGGGGGCGCTCGCGTCCCTCCTGGAGGGACCCGCGAAGCGGAGGGTGCACCGGTGACCGGGCCGGTCGACGCCGTCCTCGCCGCCGAAGGCGCGCGCGCGGCCGCGTTCGTCGCGCGCGACGCGGCGGCGCTGGAGCGCCTGCTGCACGAGCGCCTGGTCTACGTCCATGCGACGGGCGCGAGGCACGACCGCGACCGGCTGCTGCAGTTCCTGCGCGACGGGCCGCAGTTCCTGTCGGTGCAGCTGCACGAGCCGCGGGTCGATCTGCTGGCCGACGGGGTGGCCCTCGTCACCGGCCTGCTGCGGATGCGGCTGCGCCGCGAGCCCGGCGCGGCGCCGGTCGAGGCCGAGTCGCTGGCCAGCCAGGTGTGGCTGCGCACGGACGGCGCCTGGCGCCTGGTGCTGTTCCAGTCGACCCGGGCGTGAGGCCCTGGTCCGCGGCCGTCTTCACTCCATCGAAAGGAAACCCTCCATGCGCAGAAGATTCCTCGCCACCCTCGGCGCCCTGGCCCTGGTCGCCTCCACCGGCTTCGCCGCCGCGCAGCCGTGGCCGGCCCAGACCGTGCGCATCATCGTCCCGTCGGCCCCCGGCAGCCCCTGGGACCCGCTCACCCGCCTGCTGGCGGAGCGGCTGGGCCAGCGCTTCGGCAAGACCTTCATCGTCGAGAACAGGTCGGGCGCCACGGGCACCCTGGGCATGGACCTCGTGGCCAAGGCCACCGACGGCCACACGCTGGGCGTGATCTTCATGCCGCACGTGCTCACGCCCTCGCTGTTCAGCAAGATGCCCTACGACATCCTGGAGGATGTGGTGCCGGTCACGCAGACGCAGTGGTCGTACAACGTGCTGGTGGTGAACGCCTCGCTGCCGGCGGCGTCGATGAAGGAGCTCGTGGCCCTGGCGAAGGCCAGGCCCGGCCGGCTCACGCTGGCCTCGGGCGGGAACGGCTCGCCGGCGCACGTGATGGGCGAGTACTTCAAGCAGGCCAGCGGCACCTACATGGTCCACGTGCCGTACCGCGGCCCCGTGATGGCGCTGCAGGACCTGATCGGTGGGCAGACCGACCTCATGTTCGCGGCCACGGCGCCGGCGATCCCGCACGTGCAGTCGGGCCGCGTGCGCGCCATCGCCGTCACCTCGCCGCGGCGGCTGGCGGCTTTGCCCGACGTGCCGACCTTTGCCGAGGCCGGGTTCGGCCGGTTCGACGTGCGCGACTGGGCGGGCATCGTGGCCTCGCGGTCGGTACCGGCCGAGGTGGTGCCCCTGCTGAACGCCGAGATCGCGAAGGTGCTGGCCGAGCCGGCCGTCGCCGAGCAGTTCCTGAAGATGGGCATCGAGCTGACCTCCGGCAGCCCCCAGGCCTTCGGCGAGCTGATGCGCAGCGAGACCGCCAAGTGGCGCGAGGTGATCCGCGCCGCCGGCATCCGCATGGAGTGACGGCCCCATGCCCTCCAGGCCCAACTTCATCTTCATCCTGGCCGACGACCTCGGCCACGCCGACCTGGGCTGCTACGGCGGGCGGGCACCCGTCTCGCCGCGCCTGGACGAACTGGCGGCGCAGGGCATGCGCTTCACCCAGGGCTATGCCAACTCGCCCGTGTGCTCGCCGACGCGCTTCGCGCTCATCAGCGGGCGCTGGCAGTACCGCCTGCGCGGCGCGGCGGAGGAGCCGCTGACCGGCGCCAAGGCGCGCCGGCGCGACGACCTCGGCATGCCGCCCTCGCACCCGACGCTGCCCTCGCTGCTGCGCGGCGCCGGCTGGCGCACCGCGCTGGTCGGCAAGTGGCACCTCGGCTTCCCGCCGCTGTTCGGCCCGCTCAAGAGCGGCTACGACGAGCACTTCGGGCCGTACTCGGGCGGGGTGGACTACTTCAGCCACCAGACGATGAACGGCCGCCACGACCTGTGGGAGAACGACCGGCCGGCCCACGTGGAGGGCTACCTCACCGACGTGCTGAGCGATCGCGCCGTCGACTTCGTGCGCCGCTGCGCCGGCGAGCGCCGGCCCTTCCTGCTGAGCCTGCACTACACCGCCCCGCACTGGCCGTGGGAGTCGCGCGACGACGCGCACGTGCCCGCGACCCTGGACGGCGCGATCCACCATCCCGCCGGCGGCTCGATCCACACCTACCGGCGGATGATCCACCACATGGACGAGGGCATCGGCCGCCTGGTGGACGAGCTCGACCGGCTGGGGATCGCCGACGACACGCTGATCGTCTTCACCAGCGACAACGGCGGCGAGCGCTTCTCCGACAACTGGCCGCTGATCGGCGGCAAGATGGACCTGACCGAAGGCGGCATCCGCGTGCCCTGCATCGCGCGCTGGCCGGCGCGCGTGCCGGCCGGCACGGTGTGCCACCTGCCCGTCATCACGATGGACTGGACGGCGACGCTGCTCGCCGCGGCGGGCGTGCCGCCCGATCCCGGCCACCCGCTGGACGGCGCGGCGCTGCTCGACGTGCTGGCCGACCCGGCGGCCGGCGACGCCGAGCGGCCGCTGTTCTGGCGCATGAAGTACCGCGACCAGCACGCGATGCGCCAGGGCCGCTGGAAGTACCTGCGCATCGAAGGCATCGAGTACCTGTTCGACCTGCAGCAGGACGAGCGCGAGCGCGCCAACCGCGCGGCCCGCGAGCCGCAGCGGCTGGCCGCCATGCGGCAGGCCTACGAGCGCTGGTACGCCGGCATGCCGCCCGTCCCCGCGGACGCCGACTACGACCTGCTCGTCACCGAGCGCGACATGCCCGGGGCGCATCTGCGCTAGCCTGCGGGTCCCGACGATTCCTCTTTCCCGAGCGACCCACGTGATCGACAAGACCTTTTCGTCCACCGCCGAGGCCCTGGCCGGCGTGCCCGACGGCGCCACGGTGATGATCGGCGGCTTCGGCGGCGCCGGGCAGCCGGCGGAGCTGATCGACGCGCTCATCGAGCAAGGCGCGCGCGATCTCACCATCGTCAACAACAACGCCGGCAACGGCGAGACGGGCCTGGCCGCGCTGCTGAAGGCGGGCCGGGTGCGCAAGATCATCTGCTCCTTCCCGCGCCAGGCGGACTCGCAGGTGTTCGACGCGCTGTACCGTGCCGGCAAGATCGAGCTCGAACTCGTGCCGCAGGGCAACCTGGCCGAGCGCATCCGCGCCGCGGGCGCGGGCATCGGCGGCTTCTTCACGCCCACCGGCTACGGCACCGAGCTCGCCAAGGGCAAGGAGGTGCGCGAGCTGGACGGCCGCATGCAGGTGTTCGAGACGCCCCTGCACGCCGACTTCGCCCTCATCAAGGCCGAGCGCGGCGACCGCTGGGGCAACCTCGTCTACCGCAAGGCCGCGCGCAACTTCGGGCCGGTGATGGCCATGGCGGCGAAGGTCGCCATCGCCTCGGTGCACGAGATCGTCCCGCTGGGCGCGCTGGACCCGGAGCACATCGTCACGCCGGGCATCTTCGTGCAGCGCGTGGTGCGCGTGCCGCGCAGCGCCGCCGGCTTCCAGACCGCTGCCTGAAGCGAGCCGCCATGAGCAACTACAGCCGACTCACCCGCGACCAGATCGCCGCCCGCGTGGCGCGCGACATTCCCGAGGGCGCCTACGTCAACCTCGGCATCGGCCTGCCCACGCTGGTGGCCAACCACCTGCCGAAGGACCGCGAGGTCTTCCTGCACAGCGAGAACGGCATCCTCGGCATGGGGCCGGCGCCGGCCGCGGGCGAGGAGGACCTCGACCTCATCAACGCCGGCAAGCAGCCCGTCACGCTGCTGGCCGGCGGCGCGTACTTCCACCATGCCGACAGCTTCGCGATGATGCGCGGCGGGCACCTGGACATCTGCGTGCTCGGCGCCTTCCAGGTCTCGGCCGGCGGCGACCTCGCGAACTGGCACACCGGCGCGCCGGACGCGATTCCGGCCGTGGGCGGCGCCATGGACCTCGCGGTCGGCGCCAAGCGCACCTTCGTGATGATGGAGCACCTCACCAAGCACGGCGAAAGCAAGATCGTCGAACGCTGCAGCTACCCGCTCACGGGCGTGGGCTGCGTGAGCCGCATCTACACCGACCTGGCGGTGATCGACGTGACGCCCGCCGGCCTGGTGCCCGTCGACATCGTTCCCGGCCTGGGCCGCGACGAGCTGCAGCGCCTCACCGGGGTGCCCTTCGCCTAGCGGCGTGGCGCGGCGTGGGCGGGCGCTCAGCGCCCGAGGTCCTTCGCGCTCACCCCGGCGATGCCCCAGTTCTGCTTCGGCACGTCGTGGATCCAGACGCGCACGTTCTCCTTCGGGGCGCCGACGGCCTCGACCAGCGCCTGGGTGACCTTCTCGATCACCGCCCGCTTCTGCTCGTCGGTGCGGCCCTCGATCATGTAGATCTGCGCGAACGGCATGGCGGGCTCCTCAGGCGGCCCGGGCGGGCAGCAGGCCGCGGGCGCGGGCCATGGTGAGCGCCGTGTCCTCGATCATGTCCTCCTGGCCGCCGACCATCCCGCGCCGCCCCAGCTCGACGAGCAGGTCGCGCGCCGGCACGCCGTACTTCTGCCCGGCGCGCTTGGCGAACAGCAGGAAGCTGCCGTAGACGCCGGCGTAGCCCAGGGTCAGCGCGTCGCGGTCGATGCGGATCGGGAAGTCCATCAGCGGCACGACGACGTCCTCGGCCACGTCCTGGATCTTCCAGACGTCGACGCCGGTGTCGATGCCCATGCGGTCGCACACCGCCACCAGCACCTCCATCGGCGTGTTGCCGGCGCCGGCGCCCAGGCCCGCGGCGGCGGCGTCGATCCGCGCCGCGCCGGCCTCGATCGCGGCGATGCTGTTGGCCACGCCCATGGCCAGGTTGTGGTGGCCGTGGAACCCGAGCTCGGTCTGCGGCTGCAGCGCGTCGCGCACCGCGGCGAGCCGCGCCGTCACGTCGGCGGGCAGCATGTGGCCGGCCGAGTCGGTGACGTAGACGCAGTTCGCGCCGTAGCTCTCCATCAGCCGGGCCTGCCCGGCCAGGCCCTCGGGGCTGTTCATGTGCGCCATCATCAGGAAGCCGACCGTGTCCATGCCCAGCTCGCGCGCGGCGGCGATGTGCTGCTCGGACACGTCGGCCTCGGTGCAGTGCGTCGCCACGCGGATGGTGCGCACGCCCAGGCCGTGCGCCATCCTCAGGTGGTCGACGGTGCCGATGCCCGGCAGCAGCAGCGCCGACACCCGGGCCTGCCGCAGCAGCGGCACCACGGCCGACAGGTACTGCTCGTCGCTGTGCGCCGGGAAGCCGTAGTTGACGCTGGCGCCGCCGAGGCCGTCGCCGTGCGTGACCTCGATCAGCGGCACGCCGGCGGCGTCCAGGCCGCGGGCCACGGCCTGCATCTGGTCGAGCGTCATCTGGTGGCGCTTCGGGTGCATGCCGTCGCGCAGGGTCATGTCGTGAAGCGTGACCTTGCGGCCTTCGAGCGGGCTCTTCATGGCGGTTCTCCTCAGGCCAGGGCGGGTTCGAGCACCAGCGTGCCGGCGAGGATCTCCTCGGCGAACATCTCCGCGGTGCGGGCGGCGGCGGCGGTCATGATGTCCAGGTTGCCGGCGTAGCGGGGCAGGTAGTCGCCCAGGCCCTCGACCTCCATGAAGAGGGAGACGCGATGGCCGTCGATCACCGGGCCGTTGACGAGCCGGTAGCCCGGCACGTACTTGCGCACCTCGAGGATCATCGCGTGCACCGATTCCTCGATCGCCGCCGCCCGCGGCGGCTCGGCCGTCAGGCAGTGGATGGTGTCGCGCATGATCAGCGGCGGCTCGGCCGGGTTGATGATGATGATGGCCTTGCCGCGCCTGGCGCCGCCGACCTTCTGCACCGCGCCGGCGGTGGTGCGGGTGAACTCGTCGATGTTGCGGCGCGTGCCCGGGCCCACCGAGCGGCTGGACACGGTGGCGACGATCTCGCCGTACTCCACCGCCTGCACGCGGCTGACCGCGTGGACCATCGGGATGGTCGCCTGGCCGCCGCAGGTGACCATGTTGACGTTCATCTCGCGCCGCCCCAGGTGCGCCGCCAGGTTCACCGGCGGCACGCAGTAGGGGCCGATCGCCGCCGGCGTCAGGTCGATCATCATCACGCCGAGTTCGCCCAGCCGGCGCGAGTTCTCGGCATGCACGTAGGCGCTGGTGGCGTCGAAGGCGATCTGCACGCCGTCCGCCGCGACGTGCGGCAGCAGCCCGTCGACGCCCTCGGCGGTGGTCTTGATGCCCATCTCGCGGGCGCGCGCGAGGCCGTCGGAGGCGGGGTCGATGCCCACCATCCACACCGGTTCGAGCACCGCACTGCGCCGCAGCTTGGCCAGCAGGTCGGTGCCGATGTTGCCGGGCCCGATCACGGCGCACTTGATCTTGCCGTTCTTGTCGTTCATGGGAAGGTTCCTGTTCAGACGAATCGCATGGAGACCGTGCCGAGGTCCTGGAAGCGCGCCGAGACCTGGTCGCCGGCGGCCACGGCGATGGCCTCGGTCACGCCGCCGGTCATCACGAAGGTGCCGGCCGGGATCTCCTGCCCACGCGCGCCCAGGTGGTTGGCCAGCATCGCCACCGCGGTCAGCGGATGGCCGAGCACCGCGGCGCCGGCGGCCATCGCGACGATGCGGCCGTTCTTCTCCAGCACCACGCCGAGCGTGCGCAGGTCGAGCGCGTCGACCGCCCGCATGCGCGAGCCGACGACGAAGCGCGCCGCCGAGGTGTTGTCGGCGACCACGCTCTTCAGGTCGAACCTGAAGTCGCGGTAGCGGCTGTCGATCACCTCGACCGCCGGCACGACGAAGTCGACCGCCGCCAGCACCGCGCCGGCGTGGCAGCCCGGGCCGCGCAGCGGCGCCTTGGTGACGACGCAGATCTCGGCCTCGACCTTCGGGTGGATCAGCTCGGCGGCGCGGATCTCGCCGCCGTCGGGGCGCGCCATGTAGTCGCTGACGAAGCCGAACACCGGCGTGTCCACGCCCATCTGCTTCATCTTCGCGAACGAGGTCAGCCCGGCCTTCAGCCCGGCGGTGCGGTGGCCGCGCGCCTCCTTGCGGCGCCGGATCTCGTCCTGGATGGCGTAGGCGTCCTCCCAGTCCATGGCCGGGTGCTCGTCGGTGATCTTGGCGACGGCGCGCGCGTCCAGCTCGGCCGATTCGAGGTGCGCGGCGAGGCCGGCGAGGGTGTGCGGTTCCAGTGTCATCGGGGGGCCTTCGGTTCAGATGAAGCGCACGCCGGCGCTGCCGAGCCCGCCGACGCTGCAGTGCAGGCTGTCGCCGGCCACGACGGGCACCAGCGGCGACTGCGAGCCGGACAGGATCACCTCGCCGGCCTCCAGCGCGATGCCCAGCCGCCCCAGGGTGTTGGCCAGCCACGCCACGGCGTTGACCGGCGAGCCCTGCACCGCGGCGCCCGTCGAGGTGCTGACGATCTCGCCGTTCTTCTCGAGCACCATGCCCGCCAGCGCCAGGTCGACCTCGCGCGGGTCGCGGCGGGTGCCGCCGAGCACCAGCACGCCGCAGGAGGCGTTGTCGGCGACGGTGTCCTGGATCCTGATCTTCCAGTCCCGGATGCGCGAGTCGACGATCTCGAAGCACGGCATCACGAAGGCCGTGGCGCGCAGCACGTCGGCGGCGGTCACGCCCGGTCCCCGCAGGGCGCTCTTCAGCACGAAGGCGACCTCGGCCTCGGCCCTGGGCGCGATCATCGAATCGGCGCGGATCGCCTCGCCCTCGTGCACCACCATGCCCGACAGCAGCTGGCCGAAGTCGGGCTGGTCGACGTTCAGCATGTCCATCACGACCTGGCTGGTCACGCCGATCTTGCGGCCGACCACCGTCTCGCCGGCGTCGAGCCGGTGCTGGACCATGCGCAGCTGGATGCGGTAGGCGTCGTCGAGGGTGAGGCCGGGCTCGCGCTCGGTCAGCGGCGCGACCGGGCGGCGCTCGACCAGCGCCCGGTGCAGCTCGTCGCCGTAGCGCTGGATCGTCTCGGGGGTCATCGCTTCGTCCTTGCTCACAGCTTCACCATCACGTTGCGCAGTTCCGTGTAGAACTCGAGCGAATGCACGCCGCCCTCGCGGCCGATGCCCGAGGCCTTGCTGCCGCCGAAGGCGGTGCGCAGGTCGCGCAGGAACCAGCTGTTGATCCAGCACAGGCCCACCTCGACCTCGCGCGCCACGCGGTGCGCGGTCGCCAGGTCCTGCGTCCACACCGTGGTGGCCAGGCCGTAGTCGGTGTCGTTGGCCCGCGCGATCGCCTCGTCGACGGTGTCGAAGGGCGCCACGTGGCAGCACGGGCCGAAGATCTCCTCGCGCACGACGCGCGCGGTCTCGGGCAGGCCGGTCCAGATCGTCGGCTGCACCCAGTGGCCCTCGGCCAGCGCCCCGGCCATCGCCGGCACGCCGCCGCCGGTGACCACCGTCGCGCCCTCGGCGCGGGCCTGCTCGTAGTAGCCGAGCACCTTCTGGCGGTGCGCGTGCGAGATCAGCGGGCCCAGGCTCACGCCCGGCGCCTCGGGCGGGCCGATCTTCAGCGCCTCGGCCCGGGCCTTCAGCGCCGCCACGAACCGCTCGAAGACCGGCCGCTGGACGTAGACGCGCTCGGTGCCCAGGCAGACCTGGCCGCAGTTCTCGAACGCGCTGCGGGTGATGCCGTCGACGGCCTTGTCGAAGTCGGCGTCGGCGAAGACGATGCCGGCGTTCTTGCCGCCGAGCTCGAAGCTGACGGGGCGCACGCCCCGGGCCGCCGCGGCCATGATGGCCTCGCCGGTGCGCGTCTCGCCGGTGAAGGTGATCGCGTCGACGCCCGGGTGGCCGGTGAGGAGGGCCCCGGCCGAGTCCGGCCCGAAGCCGTGCACCACGTTGTAGACGCCGTCGGGCACGCCGGCTTCCTTCATCACCTCGCCCAGCAGCGTGGCGGTGGCCGGCGTCTCCTCCGAGGGCTTGACGACCACCGTGTTGCCGCAGGCCAGCGCCGGCCCGACCTTCCAGGTCATCAGCAGCAGCGGCAGGTTCCAGGGGCAGACCACCGCGACCACGCCGACCGGCTTGCGCAGCGCGTAGCTGAGCGCCGTGCCGCCGTCGGGCGTGGCCATCTCGAAGCTCTCGGCCGGCACGTTCTTGACGACGTCGGCGAAGACCTTGAAGTTGGCCGCGCCGCGCGGGATGTCCACGTGCGAGGCGAGCGACCGCGGCTTGCCGGTGTCGGCCATCTCCGCGGCGAGGAAGTCGTCGAAGCGGCGGTCGATCCCGTCGGCCACCGCGTACAGCAGCTCGACGCGCCGGGCCAGGCCCATGCGCCCCCACTCGCCCGCGAGCGCGGCGCGCGCGGCCCGCACCGCCGCGTCGACCTCGGCCGGGCCCGCCTCGTGCACCAGGCCGATCAGCCGGTTGTCGGCCGGCGCGCGGTTCTCGAAGGTCCTGCCGGTGGCGGTGAACTCGCCACCGATGAAGTTGAGGAACTGTTTCATGGTCATTCGGTAAGGGAGGGAGCGGGCGCGGCGGCGTCCGCCTCGGCGAGGAAGTCGCCGACGAGCCGGTTGAAGCGCGCAGCGTGCTCGATCTGCGTCCAGTGGCCGCAATGGCCGAACACATGGAGCTGGCTGTTCGGGATCCAGGCGCCGAGCGTCAGCGCGTTGGCGAGCGGGATCACGCGGTCCTCGCGGCCGTGCAGCACCAGCGTCTCGTGCGGCAGCGCGCGGATGTCGGCCTCGGCGCTGCACAGCGCGTCGATCCATCGCTGGCGCGGCGCGGGGAACATCGCCGCGAAGGCCTCCTGCACGCCCGGGCGGATGCTGGCTTCGTGGCGCAGCCGGGCCAGCTCGTCGGTGGCGAGCGAAGGGTCGTGGGCGAAGAGGTCGAGCAGGCGGCGCATGGCCGCCGGCGAGGGCTCGTAGCCCCACACCGCGTCCAGCCCCGGCGTGAGGGCGAAGGGCACGCCCACCGAGCCCATGAGCACGAGCCGGCGCACGCGCCGCGGATGGCGGATCGCCAGCGCCAGCGCGAGCGCCCCGCCGAAGGAGTTGCCGACGACGTCGGCGCGCTCCAGGTCCAGCGCGTCGAGCACGCCGACCGCCTGCGCGACCCAGGTGTCCATCGCCAGGCGCCGGCCGGCCGGGCGCTCGCTGAAGCCGAAGCCGGCCATGTCCGGGGCGATCACGCGCGCGCGCCGCGCCAGCGCCGGCAGGTTCAGCCGCCAGTTGGCCCAGGCGGAGACGCCGGGGCCCGAGCCGTGGATCATCAGCACCGGCGAGCCCGTGCCGGCGTCGTGCAGGTTGGTGCGGATGCCGGCCGCCGTCACCGGCCGGCCGATCTCGGGATTCGTCATGGGCGCTGCGTCGCGGGTTCGGTGCGGGCCGGGCTCAGGTGTAGACCTCGGTGAACGAGGGCACCAGGTCGCCGGTGTGGAAGAAGATGCCGCTGCCCAGGCGGTCCTCGCTCCAGGTCGTCACCGGCCGGTCGCGCTGCGCCAGGTAGCCGAGGCCCGCGAAGGTCTCGTTGCGGTTGCCGCTCGGGTCGAAGAAGTAGATCGTCTCGCCGCGCGTGATGCCGTGGCGCGTGGGGGCCACGTCGATGCGCGTCTTGGTCTTCGCCATCACGTCCGCGGCCTTCAGCACGTCGTGCCAGGAGTCGAGGAAGTAGGCGATGTGGTGCAGCCCGCTGGTCGGCCCGCCGACGAAGGCGATGTCGTGCGGCGTGGTGGTGCGCGCCATCCAGGTCGCCGCCTGGATGTCGCCCTGCGGGCCGACCATCACCTGCTCGGTGAGGAAGAAGTCGAGCGCCTCGGTCATGAAGCGGGTGTTGTCGGCCACCGTGTTGACGCCCTCGGCGGGGTTCATCTCGCACATCAGCAGCAGGTGGTCGAGCCAGTGCGCGCCGGCGCCCTTCATGTTGTCGGGCCAGGGGTCGGGGCTCTGCGTGCCGACCTCGGTGCCGACGTACTCCTTCATCGCGTACAGGCGCATCTCGTGGCCGCTGGGCAGCTTGAACTGCAGCATGCGGCCGGTGGCCGGCAGCGTGCCCTCGGGCAGCATCGCGGTCTCGACGCCCCAGGCCTCGATGCGTGCCTTCAGCGTGTCCAGGTCGGCGTCCTTCTCGACCTTGTAGGCCACGTGGTTCATGCCGGCGCGGTCGGAAGGCGTCAGGATCAGCGAGTACTTGTCCCACTCGTCCCAGCACTTCAGGTAGACGTTGCCGGCCTTGTCGACCATCGTCGTCTTCAGCCCCAGCACGTTCTCGTAGTGCCTGACCGCCGCGTCGACGTCCATCACCCGCAGGCTGGCATGCCCGATTCGCATCACACCCATCATTCGTCTCCTGGTTGAGTCACTGCTTGAAATGGCGGGCTTGCCGCGGGGGCGGGCCCTCTCGAAAACGGCTGGGCGAGCCTGCCGGCGATCTCCAGCGTCACCGCGCCGGCCGGCGCGACGCGGCAGGCGAGCGTCAGGCCGGCGGCTTCCTCGTCGGCGCTGACGTGGGCGCGGCTGACCGGCCCGAGCGCGCGGACCGTGCCGTCGACGATGCGCACCTTGCACACCCCGCAGCCGCCGTTGACGCAGCCGGCCGGGATGCCCCGGCGGCCCAGCCGCAGCATGCCGCGCAGCAGGCTCTCGTCGGTGGCGCAGGCGTAGCTCTCGCCGGTCTGCGCGACGTGCACGTTCACCTTGGGGCGGGTGTCGGGGATCATGGCCGGCTCGTGCTCACAGGCGCTGGAACAGCGGGCTGCGCGCGCCCTGCGCGTCGGCCGCCGACAGGAACTTCTCGGTGAAGATGTCGCGCTCGAAGAGCCGCCCCTGCATCAGCGCGCCGATGCAGGCCTCGACCATCGGCGGGGGGCCGCACAGGTAGGCCTGGTGGCCGGCGAACGTGCCGCCGAAGTACGCCTTCGCCGCCTCGTGCACGAAGCCGCGGGCGCCGTCCCAGCCCGTGCCCGCGGGCTCGTCCGAGAGCGCCGGCACGTAGCGGAAGTTCGGGTGCGCGCGGGCGAGCGCGCGGAACTCGGCGTCGTAGTACAGCTCCTCGCGCACCCGCTGGCCGTAGACGAGCGTGATCGGCAGCGTGCAGCCGCCGTCGAGCAGGTCGAGGATCATCGAGCGCGGGCTCGACAGCCCCGAGCCGCCGGCCATGAAGACCATCGGCCGGGCCGCGGAGCGGCGCACGAAGAAGCGGCCGTAGGGGCCGGCCAGGCGCAGCCGGTCGCCCGTCGCGAGCTGCCGGTGCAGGTAGCCCGTGCCCCGGCCGCCGGCGACGAGGCGCACGTTCAGCTCGATCTCGCCGCTGCGCTCGACCGACGCCGGCGCGTTCGCGATCGAGAACGCGCGGCTCTCGCCGAGCCCCGGGATCTCGAGCTGCACGTACTGCCCGGCCTGGAAGGCGATGGGCCTGTCGAGCGCGAGGTGCAGCGCCTTGATCGTCGGCGTGAGGTCGTCGATGCGGCGCACGGTGGCGGCGAAGTCGCGCACCGGGATGACCCGTGCGTCGGGCTCGTCGTCGATGTCGGCCTCGATGGTCGCGTCGCACTGCAGCGTCGCGCAGCAGGCCAGCGTCTTGCCTTCGTCGCGTTCGCCGTCCATCAGCGCGAACGGGTTCGCCTGGCCGTGGTCGACCGCGCCGTCGCACACCTGCACCTTGCACGTGCCGCACAGGCCGTGGCCGCAGGCGTGCGGCAGGTAGATGCCCTGGCGCAGCGCGGCGTCGAGCAGGCTCTGGCCCTCGGCCACCTCGATGGTGGCGCCCAGGGGCTCGATGGTGAGTTGGAAGCTCATGGCGCGCGGCCGGCGGCGTCAGCTGAACGAGCCCCGGATGCCCGTGAGGCCGGGCGTGCGAAAGCGGATCGCGTCCTTGTGCACGAGGCCGTTGTCGGCCAGCGACTTCGCCGGGTCCGGCGTCCACGGCCGGCCGGACTTCAGCCACTGCACCTGGCTCCAGTCGATCCGCTCGAAGTCCGGGTGCTCGCCGTAGATGCCGGGCAGCACGGCGGTGGGCAGCGCGCCGAAGGGCATGTCCGGCGGCAGCGGCAGGCAGAAGGGCGCGCAGAACATCAGGTGGTCCTCCCAGCCGATGTAGAGCAGCGGGGCGGGGAAGTTCTCGCGCAGGTCCCGCGCAGGAATTTCGTAGCGATCGAGGGCGACGACGCTCATGCCGGTTCTCCCTGGGTGGCGTCGCCGCGCCAGGCGGCGAAGTTCTTCTGGTCCTGCGACCCCTCGAAGTCGAAGTTGTCCCGCCCGACGTCCATGCGGTAGTACTGCAGCACCGCGAGCAGCGGATCGAAGCCCTCGGCCGACGGGTCGGTGCCGGGGTCGAAGCAGTGGCCCTGGTAGATCTGGTGCACCGGCAGCCAGCTCTGCGAGAACTTCTCCGGCTCGCGGTCGAAGATGTCCTTGCAGTGGTCGCTGCAGAAGTGGTGCCTGTTGCCGCGCCAGTCGCTCTCGCGGTAGCAGATCTTGCTGGCGTCGCCCGGCTCGGTGAACAGCATCGGGATCTGGCAGGTGTTGCACAGCATCGGCAGCGTCTTGTTGTAGAAGCGCCGGCCCTCGCGCTGGCGCTGGCGGTAGAACTCGAGGCGCGGGCGGTAGAGCGTGTCGAAGGTCTGCGGGTACTTCTGCGACAGCCAGTCCATCTCCTCGTCGCTCGGCACCCAGGTGTGGAAGGGCGCGGCGGCGTTGTAGTTGTAGAAGGTGTTCCAGGCCTGGTGGCTGATGTGGTCCTTGCCCTCGCAGGCGTCCTTCCAGCCCTTGGGCTCGCGGATGCCGTAGCGCGCCAGGTCCTTGAAGAGGGCGCCGCCGTTCTGCTCGGCGTACATCTCCCAGGCTTCCTTCCAGCTCATCACGCGCTTGGGCAGCATGTAGTCCTGCATCATCGCCACCAGCGTGAGCAGCCGGTAGCCGCGCCAGAACCACTTGTCGATCCAGCCCTGCACGATGGGCACGTTGCCCGGGTCCTGCTCGAGCAGGAACTTGATGCACTCGATGCCCAGCGTCATGTGGCGCGACTCGTCGCTCTGCGCGCTGAAGCCGAAGGTCACCGTCGACATGTCGCCGTTGTGCGCCGCGCCGCTCATGAAGGGCACGAACAGCAGGTTGGTCAGCACGTACTCGAACGAGAAGCTGACGGCGACCAGGAACTCGAACGGTCCGCCGGTGATGGCGTCCTCGAAGAAGGACTTCGGCACCGACAGGTACCACACCCGGTCGAACCAGTGGTTCGAGTGGTGCATGCCGTTGAAGTACTTGTTGTAGTGCGAGATCGCGTGGGTCTCGGTCTGGTAGTGGCGCAGTTCGTCGATCGACTGCATCTGCGCCGCCACCCGCGCGCCCTCGCCGGTGAACTGGCGGCCGACGTGCGCGAAGCCGCGGTGCGCGTAGTACTCGAGCGGCGTCACGCCCTGGATGAACAGCTTGAGCGCGTTGACGTAGCGCGCGTCGCTGACGCCGAGCTGGCCGTTGTTCTGCGCGAAGGCCTCGATCACCGCGTAGAGCTTCTTCTCCTTCTCGCCCTGGTACTTCCAGTAGGCGTCCATGGTCAGGCGGAACGGGTCCTGCCACTGGTGCCAGTCGTGCACCTTGATGCCCTCGTACCTGTCGTACGGGAACACCTTGTCCATGGGCTGGTAGCTGGTCTCCCAGCCGAGGCCGCGGGTCATCGCGGCATAGCGGTCCTTCAGACCGAGCTTCTTCCTGACGACACGGGTGTCCATGCGCTTGTCTCCGTTGCTTCGGTGGGTCAGTGCTTCCAGGACAACGTGAGCTGGTCGTCGTCCTCGTCGATGTGGCCCGACAGGGTCACGAGATTGACGTGCAGCTGCTGCAGGTCGTAGGGGCGGCCGGTCTGCGTCTCGATCGTGGCGCGGCGGATCCGCAGGCAGTCCGGCGCGTCGATCTTCACGAGGCCAGGCGAATGCACGGCCACCGCGTCGGGGTTGTCGGCGAGGATGGCGTCGACGACCGGGCGCGACTCCTCGTTGTGCTGGAAGGCGATGAACACGTTGGACATCGAAGGTCTCCTCGTTCGGTCGGGCGTTCAGCCGTGCACGCCGGCCTTGCGGCAGCGCTCGGACAGCCGGGCGGCGGCATCGTCGAGCGCCGCGCCGCCGGCCTCGCCCAACGCCAGGCGGGCGACCGGCGCGAGCGCGGCCTGTGCCCGCTCCGTCCAGGCCTGCGCCCAGGCCGAGAGCTGCAGCCGGTTGGCCTCGGACTCGGCGGCCGCGGCCTTGACCACGGCGTCGACCCAGCGCGCGCTCTCGTCGTGCCACTCGGGCATGAAGGCGGTCAGCATCGCCACCGCGGCGCCGCCGCGCTGCGCGAGGTGGTCGTCGACGAAGCTGCCGTAGACCAGCGGGTACAGCAGGCCGTCGAGCGCGAGGTTCTGCGCGACGAACAGCTCGAACGGGTCCGGCAGCACCAGCGTGTCCTCGACGCAGCGGCGCAGCGGCTGCCAGGGCGCGCCGTCCAGCCAGGCGGCCTTGCCCTCGTCGAGCACCGACGGGTCGTCGAGCGCGAGGCCCAGGCGCGTCAGGTACTGGGCGACGCCCAGGTTGTCCATCGCATGGAACATCGCCGGCGCGGTGAACGCGGTGCCGTAGCCGTAGGCGCAGATCGACGCGTTGTTCATGTTGGCGCCCCAGGCCGCGTGGCGCAGCGGCATCAGCACCTGCAGCGCCTGGCGCCGCAGGTCGTCGCCGATCCGACCGACCATGCCGCGCGACTCGACGAACTGGAAGTTGGCCTCGACCGCGTCCTGCTGGCGGGCGCGCGCCATCGTCCAGGTGGCGTAATAGAACTGGCGCGGGTCCTTCAGCACGTACCAGTCGGCGAGCACGATGCGGCTGCGCGACGCGTCGAAGATCTCGTGCGCCGGGTCCCACGTCGGGCGGTAGTGGAAGTTGGCCGAGGGCTGGGCGCCGAAGGTCGCCTCCTGGTAGCGCGAGGCCGGCTTGTCGTCGCCGGCGTACTTCGCCACGTGCGCGTAGGTGTGGCGCAGCGGCTTGATCTCGCGCGCCTGCAGGTCGATGTTCATGGGGCGGGCTCTCCTGTCGTTGTCGTGCGGGGGGCGTGCGGGGGACGCGGGCTCAGGCGTCGAGCCGCCGCACCCGGTTGGCGGCGCAGAACTCGGTGAAGGCCGGTGCCGGCAGCAGCAGCTCCACGGCCAGCTCGGGCCAGCCGATGGCGAACTCGAACGCGACGAGGCCGTCGCCGCGCCGCTCGATCACGCGCACGAAGCGCAGCCCGGTGTCGACGGCGGGCAGCGCGGGCTCGGGCGGCGGGAGGGGGCGGGCGTGGCGTTCGGCATGCATGCGGCGGCACAACGCAGGCGGCGTGCCAGTTTTTGCGCCCGGCCGCAAAACTATCGATAATTCAAGGGTAAGCACCGAGACGCCGAGGCCTGCGCCCGGTGGTCGCGGCCTGCGTGGCGGCCATGTCCGACGCCCGAAGTGTGGCTTTGCGCACTGCAGCATGAGGTTTTCATCAGTGGCCCGCTGCCCGAATTCATGATTTGATCAATCCGTCGCCGGTCCTGCGCACGCCATCACCCGGCCGGTTCGCATAGTTATCGATAAAACACCCATGTCCGGCCCCACGCCCCCTTTGCCGTCCGACGCCGACCTGCGCCGCATGGTGCATTTCTCGGCCGGCGACGGGCGCATCTGGCTGGCCGGCCAGCGCATGCTGCTCGTGCATGCGGCGGCGCTCGGCGCGCTGCGCCGCGAGCTGATCGGCACCATCGGCCGCGAGCACACGCGCCGGCTGCTGATGCGCGCCGGCTACGCCTCCGGCGAGCGCGACGCCGCGCTGGCGCGCCAGGTGCGCAGCGACGCCTCGGTGCTCGACATGTTCGCCGTCGGCCCGCAGCTGCACATGCTGGAGGGCGCGGTGCAGGTCACGCCCGAACGCTGCGAGATCGACGTGGCCGCCGGCCGCTTCCACGGCGTGTTCCGCTGGGACCATTCCTGGGAGGTCGAGACCCACGTGCGCGACTTCGGCCCCGAGGACGAGCCGGTGTGCTGGATGCTGCTCGGCTACGCGTCGGGCTACACCAGCGGCTTCATGGGCCGGCCGACGCTGTTCAAGGAAGTGGCCTGCGCCGCCTGCGGCCAGCCGCATTGCCGCATCGAGGGCCGGGTGCTGGCCGACTGGCCCGACGCCGAGGCGATGGCGCGCGACTACGCCGCCGACTCGATGATCGTGCGCCTGGAGGACCTGCAGTCGCAGGTCGACACCCTGCGCTCCACGCTGCAGCCGGCCGACGAGCTGGGGCCCCTGATCGGCCGCTCGAAGGCCTTCGACGCCGCCGCCCGGCTGCTGCGCAAGGCGGCGTCGACCCAGGTGACGGTGCTGCTGACCGGCGAGACGGGCGTCGGCAAGGAGCGCTTCGCGCGCGCCCTGCACGCCATGAGCCCGCGCGCCGGCAAGCCCTTCGTCGCGGTGAACTGCGCCGCGCTGCCGGCCGAGCTGATCGAGAGCGAGCTGTTCGGCGCCGAGAAGGGCGCGTTCACCGGCGCCGGCGCGGCGCGGCCCGGCCGCTTCGAGCGCGCCGACGGCGGCACCCTGATGCTCGACGAGCTGGGCGAGCTGCCGCTGACCGCGCAGGCCAAGCTGCTGCGCGTGCTGCAGCAGGGCGAGATCGAGCGGCTGGGCGGCACGCAGACGCGCAAGGTCGACGTGCGCGTGGTCGCCGCCACCAACGTCGACCTGCAGGCCGCGGTCGCGAGCGGCCGCTTCCGCAGCGACCTGATGTACCGGCTCAACGTCTACCCGATCCGCATTCCGCCGCTGCGCGAGCGCGTCGGCGACATCGAGCCGCTGGCGGCGCACCTGCTGGCCCGCTTCTGCGCGCTGCACGGCAAGCGCGCGGCGGGCTTCACCGATCGCGCGCTCGACGCGATGCGCGCCTATCCCTGGCCCGGCAACGTGCGCGAGCTGGAGAACCTGATCGAGCGCGGCGTGATCCTCGCGAGCCCCGGCGAGCCGGTCGACGTGCACGCGCTGTTCCCGACGCTGCCCGGCCAGCCGCCGGTGACGGTGAACGCCGCCGGCGAGCTGGAGCGCTGCGCGCCGAGCGACAGCCCGGCGCTGTACGACGAGCTGGTCGCGCGCGGCCTGAGCCTGGACGCGCTGGAGGACGCGCTGATCCAGGAGGCCGTGCAGCGCGCCGACGGCAACCTCGCCGCGGCGGCGCGCGCGCTCGGCCTGACGCGCCCGCAGCTCAGCTACCGGCTGCAGCGCGTGCGCGAGCGGGCGAAGGGCTGATGGCCAAGCGCGCCTTCCTCTCCCTGGTCATCGTCGAGGGCCGCCTGGCGCCCGGCGAGAAGCTGCGCGTCGCGCACCTGAAGGCGCGCTACCAGGTCGGCGCCGGCACGCTGCGCGAGGCGATCACGCGGCTGGTCAGCGACGCGCTGGTGGTGGCCGAGGGCCAGCGCGGCTTCCGCGTCGCGCCGATGGCGCTGGCCGACCTGGAAGACCTGACGCGGCTGCGCCTGCACGTCGAGATCGACGCCCTGCGCCAGTCCATCCGCCGCGGCGACGCGGCCTGGCGCGCGCAGCTGCAGCAGGCCTACGACGAGCTCTCGGCGTTCGAGCAGCCGATCCGGCCCGACCAGCGTGCCGGCTGGGAACAGCGCAACCTGCGCTTCCACGAGGCGCTGATCGCCGCCTGCGATTCGCCGTGGACGATGAAGGTGCTGCGGCTGCTCGGCCGCCACAGCGAGCGCTACCGGCGCTACGCCATCGGCCTGGCCGACGGCAGCCGCGACGTGCATGCCGAGCACCGGCAGATCTTCGAGATGGCCATGTCCGGGCAGGAGGCGCGGGCGGCCCTGGCGCTGGAAGCCCACATCTGCGCCACCGCCGAGCTGCTCGCGCGGGCGGGCGCCGCGGGGCGGGGCGGGTTCCTGGAGCTCAAGGGCTAGGGGCCGGCCCGGCGCGTTCCGCGGCGGGCATCCAACGGATCGGGCTGCGGCGGTCGGATCGCACACTGCGCGGCCCGTGCGCGGCGCGTCCCGAGGGTAGAGTCCAAGGGTTATCCCGATCCGTGCGTGCGGCCCTGCCGCGCGCGGCTGTCTTTCGATGACCCCTGGCCCCCGCAAGCGCGACCACTGGATCGTGCGCATGAACTACCGCAACCGGGGCGTGTCCTTCGCCCTGGCCTTCGCGGCGATCGGGGTGCACCTGCACGACACCGGTGCGGGCGGCGTCGCCTGGGGGCTGCTGGCGCTGCATTTCCTCGTCTACCCGCACCTCGTCTACGCGCATTCGCGGCGCGCGGCCGATCCGAAGCGGACCGAGCTGCGCTCGGTGCTGCTGGACGGCGGGCTCTTCGGCATCTGGGTGGCGGCGCTCGGCTTTCCGGTGTGGATCACGGTGCTGCTGCTCGTCAGCGCCGCGATCAGCCACACGTCCTTCCACGGCGTGCGCGGGCTGCCGCGGGCGCTGGCCGCCATGGCCGCCGGCGTGGCGCTGGGCGTGGCCGCGGCGGGCTGGCACCTCGCGCCGCACACCGGCCCCCTCGCCACGGGGCTGTGCATCGCCTGCCTCGCGGCCTACCTGCTCGTCGTGGCCGAGGGCGCCTACGCGCGCGCCGTCGACCTGCACCGCACGCGCGAGCAGCTGCGCCAGGGCGAGCAGGCGCTGCAGGCGGCCAACCGCGAGCTGCACCGCCGGCTCGACGACATCCACCAGCTCGAGGCGCGCCTGCGCGACCAGGCCGACCGCGACCCGCTGACCGGCCTGTACAACCGCCGCTACTTCGACGCCGCGATGGCGCACGAGCTGGCGCGCTGCCGGCGCGAGGGCCTGCCGCTGAGCCTGCTGCTGATCGACATCGACCACTTCAAGCAGGTCAACGACACCCACGGCCACCAGGCCGGCGATGCGGTGCTGCACCAGCTCGCGCACCTGCTGCGCGAGCATGCGCGCACGGCCGACGTGATCTGCCGCTACGGCGGCGAGGAGTTCCTGCTGCTGCTGCCCGGCACGCCCCAGGCCGCCGCCGCGGCGCGGGCGGAAGCCTGCCGCGAGGCCTTCGCGCGCGTGCGGGTGGCCTTCGACGGGACGCAGCTCTCGGCCACGCTGTCGATCGGCGTGGCGACGGCCGAGGCGCAGGCCACGGCCTCGGCCGCGCAGGTGCTGCGCCATGCCGACCAGGCGCTCTACCGCGCCAAGGCCGCCGGGCGCAACCGCGTCGCCGCCCACCGGCCGCAGATGGCCGCCGCGTAGTGGCGCCCGCCGGGCGCCGCGCAGGTGACAGCACGGGTATTCGAGCGCCCGTAGACTGGCGCGCCATGGGTTGTCGACGTGAACGCTGAGACGGATTGCGCCGCTCCGGCGCCTTGGTGGATCCGCCTGCGCCACGCCTGCGAGCGCCGCGGCGCCGCCCTGGACGCCACCACCCGCGGCCTGCTGTGGAGCGCCGCCGCCGGCCTCGTGTTCTGCATGCTGAACACGCTGATGCGGGCGCTGACGCTCACGCTGGACCCGTTCCAGACGCAGTTCCTGCGCTACCTCTTCGGCACGCTGGTGCTGCTGCCGCTGGTGCTGCGGGCGGGCCTGGCGGCGTTCCGGCCGAAGAACATGGCCGGCCAGTTCACCCGCGGCGCGCTGCACACGCTCGGGCTGATGCTGTGGTTCGTGGCGCTGCCGCGCATCTCGCTGGCCGACATGACGGCCATCGGCTTCACCGGACCGATCTTCATCATGCTGGGCGCGTGGCTGTTCTTCCGCGAGCCGATGCGCTGGGAGCGGTGGCTGGCCGCGGGCCTGGGGCTGACCGGCGTGCTCATCGTGCTGGCGCCCAAGCTGTCGGGCAGCGGCGGCTTCTACCAGTTGGTGATGCTGGCCTCGGCGCCGGTGTTCGCCGCCTCCTTCCTCATGACGAAGGCGCTCACGCGCTACGAGACGGCGCGCGTGATCGTGATGTGGCAGGCGCTCACCGTCATGCTGCTGAGCCTGCCGCTCGGGCTGATGAACTGGCAGCCGCCCACGCCCGGGCAGTGGTTCGGCTTCGCGGTGTGCGGGCTGCTCGGCAGCGGCGGCCACTACTGCCTGACCCGCTCCTACCTCGTGGCCGACATCTCGGCCACGCAGTCGGTGAAGTTCATGGACCTGGTCTGGGCCGGTCTCTTCGGCTGGCTGGTCTTCGCCGAGACGCCGGCCCGCTCGACGCTGATCGGCGGGGCGGTGATCTGCGCCTCGACGATCTGGATCGCGCGGCGCGAGGCGCGCCGGCGCGTCGCCGCCGGGGCCTGATACCGCACGCGGGGCTTCGATACCTCAGCCCGAACGGTCCTCGCCGCCCGCTAGGATCGCCCACCGCCCCGCACCCCCGCCCAAGGACCTCGCCATGGCCAGCAGCCTTCTCGCCCTGCTCGACGACATCGCGACCATCCTCGACGACGTGTCGGTGCTCACCAAGGTGGCGGCCAAGAAGACGGCCGGCGTGCTGGGCGACGACCTGGCGCTCAATGCGCAGCAGGTCACGGGCGTGAAGACCGACCGCGAGCTGCCGGTGGTGTGGGCGGTGGGCAAGGGGTCGCTGCGGAACAAGGCGATCCTCGTGCCGGCGGCGCTCGCGGTCAGCGCGTTCGCGCCGTGGGCGGTGACGCCGCTGCTGATGGCGGGCGGCGCCTTCCTCTGCTTCGAGGGCGTGGAGAAGCTGGCGCACAAATTCCTGAACGGCCATGAGGAGTCGCACCGCGCGGCGCTGGCCACCGCGCTGGTGGACCCGGCCGTGGACCTGGTGGCGGTGGAGAAGGACAAGATCAAGGGCGCCGTCCGCACCGACTTCATCCTCTCGGCCGAGATCATCGCCATCACGCTCGGCACGGTGGCCGAGCAGCCCTTCGCCACGCAGGTGGTGGTGCTGGCCGGCATCGCGCTGGTGATGACGGTGGGCGTGTACGGCCTGGTGGCCGCCATCGTGAAGCTCGACGACCTCGGGCTCCACCTCTCGCGCAAGGCGGGCGCGCTGCCGCAGGCCGTGGGCGGCGGCATCCTGCGGGCGGCGCCCTGGCTGATGAAGAGCCTGTCGATCGCCGGCACGGCGGCGATGTTCCTCGTCGGCGGCGGCATCCTCGTGCACGGCGTGGCGCCGGTGCACCACGGCGTCGAAGCCGTCGCCGCGAAGACGGCGGGCTGGCCCGGCGGGGCGGTGTGGGAGGTGCTGGCGCCGAACCTGCTCAACGCGCTCATCGGCATGGTGGCCGGCGCCGTCGTGCTCGGCGGCGTGGCGCTGGCGCGGCGCGTGCGCGGCAGGTAGCGGCGGCGCGCTACATCGCGCCGCACACCGGCAGCGCGAACATCGGCAGCAGCGTCCAGCCGACGGCCACGGCCGCCAGCAGGCTGCCGCCGGCGCGCGCCATGCGCAGCAGCGATCCGCCGCCGCCCGCGCGGCGCAGGCCCGGGAACGCCCGCCACGCGAGCCAGGCGGCCAGCGGCACGGTCATCGCCAGCAGCCCGAGGCGGATCACCGGCACGCCGGCCCAGGCCATGTCGCGCAGCGGCGAGACGCAGCCCGCGGCGACGAACACGTAGGTCGCGCCGAAGTGCGCGGCCCACAGCAGCAGCGCCGCCAGCGCCTCGCGCGAGGCGGGGCCGAACCCGTCGGCGGGCGGGCGATCGTTCATGCCATCCACGCAGGCAGCCACTGCACGACCGCCATCGTCGCCACCGCTTGCAGCGCGGCGGCCCCCCACATGAGGCCGGTGTTGTCGAGCGTGGCGCGCGCATCGGCGGCGAGCCGGCCGCCCAGGATGCGGGCGATCAGGTAGGCGCCCATCACCGCCAGCACCGCGACGTGCAGGCCCTGGTAGGCGACCAGCGCGCCCACCGTGGCGCTCCAGGCGTCCGCCCGGGGGTCGAGGCCGGCGTGCGCCTCCAGCACCAGGCCGAAGCCGCCCGCGGTGCAGGCCAGCGCCGTGCCCGCCAGCACGGCCAGCCACCCGCGGCCGAGGGCGGGGCCGCGGGCCATCGCGAAGGCCATCGTCCCCGCGCCGGCGAGCCACAGCGCCGCCGCCGCCGCCACGCCGCCGGACGCCGGCAGGCTCGCGCCCGGCGGCGGGCAGACCTCGGCGCGCATCGACACGTGCAGGTGCGCGAACACGAAGGAGGCGCAGATGCTCAGGTCCACCACGACGAGGATGACCGTGCCCCACCACGAATGCGAACGCGCGCCGGCGGCCCGCACCGGTACCCGCACGCCGTCGCCGACCGGCACGTGCGGAAGGGGCGGGCGCGGGTCGGTGTCCCACAGCCAGCGCAGCACGCTCGCCACCGCGACGAGGCCGCAGGCCCAGGCCGCCGCCGTCAGCTTGACGGTGAGCAGCAGGAAGAAGCCCGCCGTGCCGGCTGCCGCCAGCAGCGGCCACCAGCCGTCGCCGGGCAGCACGATCAGGTGCCGCGGCGTGGCGGCGCGCGGGCTGGTGATCAGCGCCTCGCGCCGGCCCGTGGGGTTGCCGGGCAGCCAGTGGGCGCCGGCCTCCACCTCCTGCGCCAGCGCGGGATGCGCCCACAGCGGATCGCGCGCGTCGACCTGCGGCATGCTGCGGCTGCCGTACTGCCCGTTGGGCAGCCATTCGAGCGTGGCCGCGCGCCACGGGTCGCCGTGGCGCCGCTTCGGCTTCAGCCAGGTGCGCACGGCGTCGGCGAAGAACAGCAGCACGCCGAGCGCGAACACCGCCGCGCCGATCGACGACAGCAGGTTCGGCAGGGTCCAGCCCAGGCCGTCGGCATAGGTGTAGACGCGCCGCGGCATGCCCATCAGCCCGGCCACGTGCATGGGGAAGAACGCGAGGTTGAAGCCCGCGAACATCAGAGCGGCCACCCAGCGCGCCAGGCGCTCGGACAGGCGGTGGCCGTTGAACACCGGCGTCCAGTGGTAGAGCGCGGCGAACAGCGGGAACACCATGCCGCCGATCAGCACGTAGTGGAAGTGGGCGACGACGAAGTAGGTGTCGTGCACCTGGGTGTCGAAGGGCAGCACCGCCACCATCACGCCGGTGAGGCCGCCCAGCACGAAGATGAAGAAGAAGCCGAGCAGGAACAGCGACGCGCCGTTGATGACCAGCCGCCCGCGCCACAGCGTGGCGAGCCAGGCGAACACCTGCATGCCGGTGGGCACGGCCACCGCGAGGCTGGCCGCCGACACCAGCGTCATCTGCAGCACCCCCAGGCCGGCGGTGAACATGTGGTGCGCCCACAGCGCGAAGCTGAAGAAGCCCACCGCCACCAGCGCGACGACGATGGCGCGGTGGCCCACCAGCGGCGTGCGCGCGAGCACCGGCACCATCATCGAGACGAGGCCCGCGGCGGGCAGGAAGATGATGTAGACCTCCGGGTGGCCGAAGAACCAGAACAGGTGCTGCCACACGATGGGGTCGCCGCCGCGCTCGGCGATGAAGAAGGGCCAGTCGAAGGCGCGCTCCAGCTCCAGCAGGGCGGTGCCGGCGATCACCGCCGGGAAGGCGAACACGATCATCAGCCCCACCACCAGCATCGCCCAGGCGTAGATCGGCATGCGGGCGAGCGACATGCCCGGCGTGCGCATCATGAGGATGCCGACGATGAGCTCGATGGCCCCGGCGATCGCCGAGATCTCGATGAAGCCGATGCCCAGCAGCCAGAAGTCGGCGTTCAGCCCCGGCGACTGCGCCATGCCGGTGAGCGGCGGGTACATGAACCAGCCGCCGGCCGGAGACAGGCCGAAGAAGATCGTCGAGAAGAAAGCCAGCCCGCCGATCGCGTAGGCCCAGAAGGCATAGGCCGACAGCCGCGGGAACGGCAGGTCGCGCGCGCCCAGCATGCCCGGCAGCAGGTACACGGCCACGGCCTCGACCACCGGCACGGCGAAGAGGAACATCATCACCGTGCCGTGCATGGTGAAGAGCTGGTTGTAGAGCGTGGGGCCCACCAGGCCGTTGTCCGGCACCGCGAGCTGCGCGCGCATCAGCAGCGCCAGCACGCCGGCGAGCACGAAGAACAGCAGCGAGACGCCGATGTAGAGCACGCCGATGGTCGTGTTGTTCACCGACGAGAAGACGCGCCAGCCGGGCGGCAGCGCCCACACGGCCTCGAGCTGCCGCAGCTCCTCCGGCGGGCGGGGCAGGGTGCTGGGCAGGCCGTCGCGCATCACCGCAGCGACAGCAGCCAGGCCGACAGCGCCTGCAGCGCGGCGTCGTCGAGGCGGTGGTAGGCCGGCATGCGCGCGCCGGGCTTCACGGCCTGCGGGTCGGCGATCCAGCGGCGCAGCGCGTCCTCGCCCATCGGCAGCTCGCCGGCCGCCAGCGTGAGGCGGCTGCCGACGTGCGTGAGGTCCGGGCCGAGCGCTGCTTCCTCGGCCACGCCGCGCACCGTGTGGCAGGCGGCGCAGCGCTGCTCGGCGAACACCTCGCGCCCGCGCAGCGCCCGGGCGTCGGCGGGGGCCGCGGCCGGCCGCGCCTGCGCGGCGAGCCAGGCGTCGAACGCGTCCGCCGGCATCGCCACCACCGGCAGCGCCATCTTGGCGTGCTGATCGCCGCAGTACTCGGCGCACTGGCCGCGCCAGGTGCCGGCCTCGCGCACGGTGAAGCGCAGCTGGTGCACGCGCCCCGGCACCATGTCGACCTTGCCGCCGAGAGCGGGCACCCAGAAGCTGTGGATCACGTCGCCGGTGGCCAGGCCCAGCGTCACCGGCCGCCCCACCGGCACGCGCAGCTCGTTGGCGACGAGCACGTCGCGCCCGCTCGCCGGGTCGCGGTAGCGCAGCTCCCACCACCACATCTTTCCCACCACGCCGACGACCAGCGCCCCGGCCGGCCGGTCGGCCGCGAGCTGTGCGCTGCGCACGGTGGTGTAGGCCAGCAGCGCCGACAGCACCGCCACCGGGAACAGGAAGCCGCCGCCCGCCACCCACAGCACGGCGCCCGCCGGGCGCCCGCGCCCGGCCACGGCGCGGGCGAGCAGCCCCATCACGACGACGAAGACCAGCGTCGCGCCCACGATCAGCACCCAGCTCATCTCGGTGAGCACGGCGCCCTGCGGCGTGACGCGCTGCAGCGCGCTCAACGCAGGCTCCGCAGGTAGGCGGCGATGTCGCGCGCGTCCTCGGGCGACACGCCCATGCGCGGCATCGTGGTGCCCGGCACCAGCGAGGCCGGGTCGACGATCCACTGCACCAGCTGCTCGGCGCCGTTGGGCACGTGGCCGGCGAGGTAGCTGCGCCGGCCGATGCCCTCCAGCGTCACCGCCAGCGTGCCGCGCGCGGCGGCCACGCCGGGGATCGTGTGGCAGCTGCCGCAGTGGTACTGCGCCAGCAGCCGCCGGCCGCGCTCGGCGCCAGGCGGCGGCGCCGGGTCGAGCCGGTCGGCGCAGGCCGCCAGCAGGGCGAGCGCGGCGGGCAGCATGGCGGCGAGCAGGGGGCGGTGCATCTGGGTTCGGAGATTGCTTCGTCGTCGGCCATGGACTCGGCATACGACGCGCCCGGCGCTGCGCCTTCTTTCGCCGCCGCCCCGCGGGGCGGCCCGGTAAGCGCTACACGCGCTTCGGGAAAGCTGACAGCGTGCGCATGAAGACGGCCCTGCTCACGCTGCTGGCCGCCGCGCTCGCGGGCGGGGCCGGGGCGGCGGCGTTCGTCTGGATCGGCGCGTACGACGTGTCGGTGACGGCGCAGCACACGCAGCCGGTCTATTCGATGCTGCGCGTGGCGATGAGCCGCTCGGTCGCGCTGCGCGCGCGCGGCATCGAGGAGCCGCCGCTGCACGACGAGCGGCTCATTCGCCAGGGTGCCGCCTGCTACGGCGAGCTGTGCCTGCAGTGCCACGGCGGCCCGGGCGCCGCGCCCGAGCCCATCGGCCTGGCCATGCAGCCGCTGCCCGGCCCGCTGGTCGACGCGCCGGCGCACTGGCGTGCGCGCGAGCTCTACTGGATCACCCGCCGCGGGCTGAAGATGACCGGCATGCCCGCATGGCAGCACCGCCTGAGCGAGGGCGAGCTGTGGGCGGTGGTGGCCTTCGTGCAGCGGCTGCCGGGCTACACGCCGGCGGCGTTCGAGGCGGCGCTGGCGGACGGCGCGGGCCAGTGCCGCGGGGCCGCGGCGGTGGCGGCCACCCGGCCCGGCGATGCCCGGATCGGGCGCGGGACCTTCCACCACTACGCCTGCAACAACTGCCACGTCATTCCCGGCGTGACCGGGCCGGACGTGCAGGTGGGGCCGCCGCTCGCCGGCATGGCGAGCCGCCGCCTCATCGCCGGCGTGCTGCCCAACGGCCCCGAGGCCATGGCGCGGTGGCTGCGCGACCCGCAGGGCGTCGACCCGCAAACGGCGATGCCGGCGCTCGGCGTGAGCGAGCAGGACGCGCGCGACATGGCGGCCTACCTCGCCACCCTGCGCTGAGGGCGGCGCCGGCGCGGCCTACGGCGCGTCGCGCTTCAGGCGGGCCAGGCGCGCCTTGTCGACGCTCTCGGCCGCGCGCCGCAGCGCCGGCTGGCCGATCCCCTCGCCCTCGGCCTGGACCAGCAGGCCGTTCTCGAAGATGAGCGCCACCTCGCCCTGGCTGCCGTCCTTGCTGTAGGGCCTGTTAACGCTACGGGCGGGCTCGCGCCGGCGCCTGGCAGGCCCCAGGGCCGCGTTGCCCGCTCGTTGTGTGCCACGGGCACACCGCCTCGCGGCCGCCTTGCCCTGGGGCCTGCCAGGCGCCGGCGCGAGCCCGCCCGTAGCGTTAACAGGCCCTGGTGCTCGCGCACGGTGCGCCCGCCGTCCTTGTAGACCCGCTCCACCTCGTCGGCGGTCTCGCGGTCGACCGTGGCGCCGGCCCAGCCGGCCAGGGCCGCGAGGCCGGCCATGCCGCCCATGTCGGTGATGGAGAGCGACACGCGGCGCTCGCCGTTCACGTACTCCGCGCGCGCCACCGAGCCGGCGAGGCCCAGGGCCTGGTGGCTGCGCGCCTCGATGGCGCGGGCCGCGCCGTTCGCGCCGGCCATCGCCCCCATCAGCTCGCCCATGGCCTGCGTGGCCGCGGCGGCGTCGCCCCTGGCCTGCGCGGCTTCCATGCGCTGGCCGGCCTCTTCCATGCGGCGTGCCATCTCGTCGAGCTTGGCGCGGTCGACGGCGAGCTCGCCACCCGGCGTCCCGATGCTCACGCTGCCCGTCATCGCCGGCGACGGCATGAACAGGCTGGCGGCGCCGCCGAGGACGGCCATGGCGACGATGCCGCAGACGATCAGCACCGCGGTGTAGGGCAGCGCCTTCTCGCGGCTCGTCTTCATCAGCACCGGCACGCCGGTGTAGAGCAGGTAGATGCCGTACAGCGAGGCCAGCAGCGACAGGATCCACAGCATCGGCACGAGGGCGAAGATGCCGCCCACGAAGCCCGCCGTGCCGGCGTAGGCAATGAGCTTCAGGGCGTTCAGCGGGTTCTTCGTGCCGCCGAACACCGGCGCCAGCGCGTCGGCGACCAGCGCCAGCACGAACACCGCCGCGAGCGTGAGGCCGTAGCTCAGCACCGCCTGCGCGAGGCCCGCGCCGAGCGGCATGCGCACGCTCACGCCGAAGCCGCCGATGCCGAAGACGCTCAGGCCGACGAAGGTGGCGAGCGCCGGAATGGCGGCCAGCACCATCACGTAGCGCGTGTAGATCGACGCGGCGGTGGCGGGCTCGCCGGCGATCACCGGCCACGTCTGCGCCGGCTGGAACAGGATGCGCTGCACGCGCTGGATCAACGGCATGTTCTTTCCCTCGGGGGTGGTGTCGAGCGCCGGGATGCTAGGGGCGCCATGCGGCGCCTGGAATGGCTCCAACGGGCCAAGGCATGCCTCCGCCCCACGACCTAGGCATGGGGCGGCCGCGCGCTTGCGCGTACCGTGCGGCGCACAACCAGGACTCGAGACGCGGAGGCAGCATGGCCCGGACGAAGACCCCCACCCGCCGTTCAGCGCCCAAGGGCCTGTCGCTGCACCTCGGCCTGAACCTCGTGGACCCGGCGCACTACGGCGGCTGGAGCGGCGAGCTCGCCGCCTGCGAATTCGACGCCGCCGACATGGCCGCCATCGCCCGCAGCCGCGGCATGAAGCCGACCGTGCTGCCGACGAAGAAGGCCACCCGCGCCGCCGTGCTGCGCGCGCTCGGCGACGCGGCGCGCACGCTGCAGGCGGGCGACCTGTTCTTCCTCAGCTACTCCGGCCACGGCGGCCAGGTGCCCGACGCGAGCGGCGAGGAGGCCGACAAGCAGGACGAGACCTGGTGCCTGTACGACGCGCAGCTCATCGACGACGAGCTGTACGCCGCGCTGAGCCGCTTCGCCGCCGGGGTGCGCATCCTCGTGCTGTCCGACAGCTGCCACAGCGGCACCGTCACCCGCGCCGGCCCGCTCGCCGCCGCGCCGCCCGCCGCGCTGCCCGAGCAGCGCCCGCGCCTGATGCCGCGCAGCGTGGCGCTGCGCACCTACCGCGACCACCAGGCTTTCTACGACAAGCTGCAGGCCGACCTCGCCCGAGAGGCGGGCGGGGTGCCCGTCGACCCCGACGAGGCGCTGGCGAACGTGGCGGTGAGCGGGCGCCTCACCGCCATCGTCGACCGCTTCGAGCCGGCGCTCATCCTCATCTCGGGCTGCCAGGACAACCAGACCTCGATGGACGGCGCGCACAACGGCGCCTTCACCGAGCAGCTGCTGGCGGTGTGGCGCAACGGCGAGTTCAGCGGCAGCTACGCGAGCCTGCATGCGCAGGTCCGCATGCAGCTGCCGCCCACGCAGTCGCCCAACCTGTTCACGCTCGGGCCGGCGGCGCGCTTCGTGCGGCAGCAGCCGTTCACGGTGTAGGCCATGCTGCGCATCGACAACCACCGGCTGGTCGGCCCCGGCGTGAGCTTCCGCGCCACGCCCAACGTCGGCGGCGCGCTGGTGCCGCGCTACCTGGTGATGCACTACACCGCCGGGCGTTCGCTGGAGAGCGCCGTCGACTCGCTGTGCGCCGTCAAGCCGCAGGGCAACGCCTCGGCGCACCTGGTGCTCGGCCGCGACGGGCGCATCGTGCAGCTCGCCCCCTTCGACGTGGTGGCGTGGCATGCCGGCGTGAGCCACTGGAACGGCCTCGCCGGCCTGAACCGCCATTCGATCGGCATCGAGATGGACAACGCCGGCCTGCTGCGCCGCATCGGCGCGCAGTACGTCGCCTGGTTCGGCGCGCCGTATCCCGACGGCGAGGTGCTGCTGGCCGAGCACCGCCACGGCGGCGGCGTGCAGCCCTGGCATGCCTACACCGAGGCCCAGATCGGGCGCGCGCTCGAGCTCGCCGAGCTGCTGGTGGCCCACTACGGCCTGGAAGACGTGCTCGGCCACGAGGACATCGCGCCGCAGCGCAAGACCGATCCCGGCCCGGCCTTCCCGCTCGCCTCGGTGCGCGCGCGGGCGCTCGGCCGCGCCGACGACGAGCCGGCGCTCTACCGCGTGACCGCGACCTCGCTCAACATCCGCGGCGGTCCCGATCCGCGCTTCGAGCCGGTGGCGCCGGCGCTCGAGCGCGGCACGGTGCTCCGCCTGCTGGAGCCCGGCGCCCGCTGGAGCCGCGTGGAGGTGGCGGGAGCGGGCGACGTCGAGGGCTGGGTGCACAACGCCTACATCGAGCGGGTGGAGGCCGCGCCCGCGCCGCGCGGCCGGTCGGGGCCGCCGGCGAAGCCGAAGGCGGCGGGCAAGACGGCCGCGGCGAAGCGGGCGAAACGGGCGAAGCAGACGAAAGGCCGGCCGGCGCCGGCGGCACGCTGAACGCCCCTCAATGCCGCGGCGGCGGCTCGTCGGGCTCGGTGTCCTGCGCGATCGGCGGCGAGGCCACGCGGTAGCTCTCGCTCGCCCAGGCGCCGAAGTCCACGTTGCGGCAGCGCGCGCTGCAGAACGGGCGGTGCGGGTTCTCGCTGGCGTAGACGCTCTTGCCGCCGCAGGTCGGGCAGCGCACGGTGCGCTTGGGCACGGCGGGCGGGTTCGCTTCGGTGCTCATCGCGGCGTCGGGTGCGTCAGGCGCACAGCGTCAGTTCGAGGGTGGTGTCGTCGGTGCTCGGCTTGAGCCGGCCCTCGGCGTCCTGGCGCATCAGGCGCACCGACACCATCAGCCGGTGCCCGCTGATCTCTGGCACGACGGCGTCGCTGCCGTCCAGCCGCAGGCGCAGCAGGCTGTAGCTGCGCCCGGCCGGCAGGCTCTGCTGGTACTGGCCGGCCTTGGCGGCCACCTTGTGCGGCGCGCCGGTGTCGCGCAGCAGCCCGAGCAGCACGCTCAGCGCCTCGGCCAGCGGCATCAGCGTGCCCGTCCAGTTCAGCAGGTCGGCGCGGCGGCGCGCCGGCTCGTGCTGCTGCCAGGCGTAGTAGGCCGGCAGGTCGAACTCGCAGGTGCCGCCGGGAATGCTGATGCGGCTGCGCACGCTCATCAGCCACTCGTTGGCGGCGAGCGCGTGGCCGGCCTTGCCGGCGAGCTGGTTGAGGCCGTTGAAGGCGTGGTCGATCTTGGCGATCACCTCGTCGAGCACCCGCTCGGAGATCGACGGGTTGCCGCGGTAGCCGTTGAGCTGGGTGCGGTGGCGCTCCAGATCCTTCAGCAGGTCCGATTTCAGGTCGGCGCGCGAGGCGACGTCCATGATCTCGAAGATCGTCGCCAGCGCGAAATGGTGGTCGACCGGGGCGTCGCGCGGGATGAGCTGGCCCAGCCGGTCGAACAGGTGTTCCAGCCGCAGCATGGTGCGGATGCTCTCGTTGAACGGGTATTCGTACAGAACCAATGCGCAACCCTCTTCGAGACGAAACCGGGTCGGAGCCCGGGCGGGTGCCAATTGTTCCACACGCTTCGCATCCGGCGTGGTGACCGCGTGAGGCGTGGTGACCAGTCAGTGCGAGGGGGCGCACCAGCGCGCCCACAGCGCGTCGACTTCCGCCGCCAGCGCGTCGAGCGCGAGGCCGTCGTTGAAGATCACCGCGTCGGCCACGCGCCGGCGCTGCTCGCGGCTCGCCTGGTGCGCGATCACGCCGCGCACCGTCTCGGCCGGCCAGCCCGAGCGCTGCATGACGCGCGCGACCTGCGTCTCCTCGCGGCAGTCGACGACGAGCACGCGGTCCACGCGCTGCCGCCAGCGGTCGGATTCGGCCAGCAGCGGCACGTCGAACACCTTCACCGGCGAGACGGCCGCGGCGGACTGGCGCTCGACCTCGGCGCCGATCAGCGGATGCAGGATGGCTTCGAGCCGCCGCTTGGCGCCGGCGTCGCCGAAGGCGAGGGCGCGCATGCGCGCCCGGTCCAGGCCGCCGGCCGCGTCGATCACCTCGTCGCCGAAGGCCTCGCGGATCGCCGGCATGGCGGCGCCGCCCGGTTCGGCGAGCTGGCGCGCGATGAGGTCGGTGTCGATGAGCGCCGCGCCGTGCCGCACGAGCAGGGCGGCGACGGTGCTCTTGCCGCTGCCGATGCCGCCGGTCAGCCCGATCCGGATCGAGGCCACGGTGCTCAATACCAGCCGAGCCAGCCCATCACGCGCGGCGTGCCGGCCAGCATCACGACGAGGCCGGAGCCGGCGAGGAAGGGCCCGAAGGGCACGAACCGGCCCTCGCGCAGCGCGCCGCTGGCCTTCATGCCGATGCCCACCACCGCGCCGATCACGGAGGCGCCCAGCACGATGGGCAGGATCATCGTGGCGCCCAGCCAGGCGCCCAGCGCGGCCAGCAGCTTGAAGTCGCCGAAGCCCATGCCTTCCTTGCCGGTGGTGAGCTTGAACAGCCAGTACACCGACCACAGCGACAGGTAGCCCGCCACCGCGCCCCACAGCGCTGCGGAGAGCGGGATCGTCCAGCCCAGCGCCGCGGCGACGAGCCCGGCCCACAGCAGCGGCAGGGTGAGGCCGTCGGGCAGCAGCGTCGTGTCCCAGTCGATGGCCGCGAGCGCGACCAGCACGGCGGCGAAGCCGCACCACAGCAAGGCGGCCGGCTGCGCGCCGACGCGCCAGCCGATGACGCCGAACAGCACGGCCGTGAGCAGCTCGACGAGCGGATAGCGCGCCGGAATGCGCGCCTTGCAGGCCGAGCAGCGGCCGCGCAGCCGCAGCCAGCTCACGAGCGGAATGTTCTCGTGCCAGGCGATGGCGTGGCCGCAGGACGGGCAGCGCGAGCGCGGCCTGGACAGCGAGATCGGCGCCGGCTCCTCGATCTTCACGCCCAGCAGCTCGGCGCTCTCGATCTTCCAGCCGCGCTCCAGCATCAGCGGGAGGCGGTGGATGACGACGTTGAGGAAGCTGCCGATGCACAGGCCCAGCAGGGCCAGCACCCAGGGCGAGAGCAGGGTGCCGACGAGCTCGGGCGTCACACCACCTGGCCCAGCTTGAAGATCGGCAGGTACATCGACACCACGATGCCGCCGATCAGCGTGCCCAGGATGACGATGATGAAGGGTTCCATCAGGCTGGACAGGCCCTTCACGGCCTCGTCCACCTCGTCCTCATAGAACTCGGCCGCCTTGCCCAGCATGTGGTCGAGCGAACCCGACTCCTCGCCGATGGAGCACATCTGCAGCACCATGGTCGGGAAGATGCCGGTGGTCTGCATCGAGGTGGTGAGCGACGCGCCGGTGGAGACGTCCTTCTGGATCTGCTGCGTGGCTTCGGCGAACACCGCGTTGCCCGAGGCGCCGCCCACCGAATCGAGCGCCTCGACCAGCGGCACGCCGGCGGCGAACATGGTGGACAGCGTGCGCGTCCAGCGCGCCACGGCCGACTTGTAGACCAGGTCGCCGAACACCGGCGCCTTCAGCAGCAGCCGGTCCATCGCCTTCTGCATGCGCTCGGAGCGCTTCCACGACTGGATGAAGAAGTAGGTGCCGCCGATCAGGATGCCGAAGATGAGGTACCAGTAGCTCACGAAGAACTCGGACATCCCGATCACCAGCAGCGTGGGCGCCGGCAGGTCGGCGCCGAAGGAGGTGAACACCTCCTTGAACGCCGGGATCACGAAGATCATGATGACCGCGAGCACCACGAACGCGACCACGAGCACGGCCACCGGGTAGATGAGGGCCGACTTGATCTTGTTCTTGATGGCCATCGTCTTTTCCTGGTAGACGGCCAGCCGGTCGAGCAGCGCCTCCAGGATGCCGCCCGCCTCGCCCGCTTCGACGAGGTTGCAGTACAGCGCATCGAAATGCAGCGGGAACTTGCGGAACGCGGCCGACAGGCTGGTGCCGGTCTCCACGTCTGAGCGGATGTCGGTGAGCAGCCGCGTCATCTTCGGGTTGGTGCTGCCGCGCGCCACGATGTCGAACGACTGGATCAGCGGCACGCCGGCGCGCATCATCGTGGCGAGCTGGCGCGTGAAGATGGCGATGTCCTTCTGCTTGATCGTGCGCCCGCCGCTCAGGCGGCGCTTCTTGATCTTCGTCGTCAGGATGCCCTGGCGGCGCAGGCTGGCGCTGACCATGGCTTCGCCGCCCGCGCGCATCTCGCCGCGAACGAGCTTGCCGTTCTTGTCCTTGCCCTCCCACTCGAAGATGATTTCCTTGATGCTTCGTGCGGCCGCTGCTGTCGCCATGGTGCCTCCGAGGTCTGTGGCCTCGACTCAGATGTGAATCACTCGTTCGTGACCGAGATCACTTCCTCGAGCGTGGTGAAACCGCCCCGGACCTTGACCAGGCCCGACTGCCGCAGGGTGCGAACGCCCTCGCGCTGCGCCTGCGCCGCGATGTCCATGGCTGTCCCTTCGGCCAGGATGATGCGCTGGATCTCCTCGCTGATCGGCATCACCTGATAGATGCCGACGCGGCCCTTGTAGCCGTTGGAGCACGACGAGCAGCCGACCGCGCGGTACGGCTTCCAGCTGCCGTCGAGCTCGTTCTCGGTGAAGCCGGCGCGCAGCAGCGCCTCGCGCGGGTAGTCGGCCGGCGCGCGGCAGTTCTCGCACAGCTTGCGCGCCAGGCGCTGCGCGGTGATGAGCAGCACGCTGGAGGCGATGTTGAACGGCGCCACGCCCATGTTCAGCAAGCGCGTGAGCGTGGTCGGCGCGTCGTTGGTGTGCAGCGTGGACATCACCATGTGGCCCGTTTGCGCGGCCTTGATGGCGATGTCGGCGGTTTCCAGGTCGCGGATTTCGCCGACCATGATCACGTCCGGATCCTGGCGCAGGAAGGACTTGAGCGCGGCCGAGAAGGTGAGCCCGGCGCGGTCGTTCACGTTGACCTGGTTGATGCCGGGCAGGTTGATTTCGGCCGGGTCCTCCACGGTGGAGATGTTCACGCCCGGCTGGTTCAGGATGTTCAGGCAGGTGTAGAGCGACACCGTCTTGCCCGAGCCCGTCGGCCCCGTGACCAGGATCATCCCGTAGGGCCGCTGGATGGCGCCGAGCAGCCGGTCCTTCTCGATCTTCTCGTAGCCCAGCGCCTCGATGCCGAGCTTGGCGCTGGACGGGTCGAGGATCCGGATCACGATCTTCTCGCCGAAGAGCGTGGGCAGCGTGCTGACGCGGAAGTCGATCGCCTTGCTGCCGAACTTCAGCTTCATGCGGCCGTCCTGCGGCACGCGCTTCTCCGAAATGTCGAGCCGCGAGATCACCTTGATGCGCGAGGCGAGCTTCTCCTTGATGGCGATCGGCGGCTGGGTGATCTCGCGCAGCTCGCCGTCGATGCGGAACCGCACGCGGTAGTGGTACTCGTAGGGCTCGAAGTGCAGGTCGGAGGCGCGCGCGTTGATCGCGTCGATCAGCATCTTCTGCAGGAAGCGCACCACCGGCGCGTCTTCCACGTCGGTCGCGGCCTCGGGCTGTTCCTGCGTGGTGACGTCGTCGGTGACGTCGAACTCGAAGTCGCCCGCGGCCATGGACTCGAGCGCCTCGCTGGCGCTGGCGCCGCTGGCTTCGAGCAGCTTGGTGAGCTTGTCGTGCTCGACCACCACCCATTCGGGCGCGAGCTGGGTGGCGAACTTGATGCGCTCGACCACCTCCTGGTCGGTGGGGTCGGAGCCGCCGATGAACAGCCGGTTGCCGCGCTTGCCCAGCACGACGACGCGGTACTGGTTGGCGAGCTTGGCGTCGACGATGTTGCGCGGCAGCTTCTGCGGATCGACCGCGTTCAGGTCGAGCAGCGGGATCGCGAGCGCCGACGACAGCGTGTGCGAGAGGTCGGCCGACGAGACCGCGCCGGCGGCGATGACCGAGGCGACGAAGCTCGTCTTCTTCTCGCGCGCGCCCTTGACGAGCGCCTCGGCCGCCTGGGCGTTGAGCTTGCCCGCGTGCACCAGCACGCGCGCCACGCCCGACAACGCCGACTGGGGAGCCTCGGCCAGGGTGTCCATGCGTCAGGCCGCGCCGCGGCGGCGCACGGCGCGGCGCGGGGCCTCGCGGCCCGCGCTCGTCAACAGGGTCCGGCGGCGGCGCTTGCAATCGCCGCCCATGGCGCGTCTCGACACTGAGTGTTCACTCCACAACGACGGGTTTCGATGATCCCCGATCCCTCGGGGAGTGTAAATCTCGACCTTCCCCGGCCCTGCCAACAATTCACGTCGGGTGGCGCGGCGCCGAGACAACCGGTGCGAAACAAAGTGAAATCGGCCGCCCGGGCGTGCACTGGTTGGCACCCGGCGCGGTGCGGCGGCGTCAGCCGAAACGCGTCTCGCTGCGTTCGAGCAGCTGGTCGACGACGCGCAGCACCTCGGAAACGCTCACCGGCTTGGTGAGGTAGTGGACGGCGCCGGCGGCGAGCGCCTCGTCGATCTGGTCGCTGAGCGCATCGGCCGACACCACCACCACCGGGATCCCGCTCGTCGCGGGGTCGGCCCTCAGGTGGCGCAGCAGTTCGAGGCCGTCGATGTCGGGCAGGTGCATGTCGAGCAGCACCACGTCGGGCCGGCCGGCGCGGATGGCCGCCAGGCCGTCGAGCCCGGTGATCGACACCTTCAGCGCCACCTGCGGGCGCTGGGCCAGCACGCCGCGCATCACCTCGACGTTGGTCTCGTTGTCTTCCACGTAGTGCACGACGCGCCGGTGGTACGCCGGCTGCGCCTCGCTCATGCCGTCGAGCTCGGAGCGCACGGTGTCGGGGTCGACGGCGGCCGGCAGCGTGAGGATGAACGACGAGCCTTCGCCCTCATGGCTGCGGGCGACGAGCGAGCCGCCCATCAGCTCGGCCAGGCGCTGGCTGATGACCAGGCCGATGCCGGTGCCCTCGACCTGCGAGCGCTCGCGCCCGAGGCGGTTGAAGGGCTGGAACAGCTCCTTCAGCTGCTGCGGCGACATGCCCAGCCCGGTGTCGGTGACGGCGACCTCGATGCGATCGCCGAGCTGCCGCCCCGTCACGTGGATGCGGCCCTGCTCGGTGTTGTACTTCACCGCGTTGCTCAGCAGGTTGGTGAGGATCTGCTTGACGCGGGTGCTGTCGCCGAGCACGCGGTCCGCGTCGGGCTGCAGGTCCCGGCTGATCACGATGCCGCGCTGCGCCGCATCGCCTTCCACCAGCGCGAGCGTGGCGTCCAGCAGGCCGGGCAGCGACAGCGCCTCCACGCTCAGGCGCATGGTGCCGGCCTCGATGCGCGACAGGTCGAGCACGTCGTTGATCATTTCCAGCAGGTGCCAGCCGGCCTGCTGGATCTGCCCGACCCACACGCGCTGGGCGTCGGCCAGGCCGTGGCGCTGGTCCAGGTCGAGCAGCTGGGCGAAGCCGAGCATGGCGTTCAGCGGCGTGCGCAGCTCGTGGCTCATGCGCGAGAGGAACTCGCTCTTCGCGCGGTTGGACAGCTCGGCCGCCTCGCGCGCGTGCTCGGCCTCGGCCAGCCGCAGGTGCTCGGTGATGTCCTCCACCACCGCCACCAGCCGCGCGGGGCGGCCGTCCTCGCGCGGCATCAGCGTGAAGGTGTTCTGCGCCCACATCGTCTGGCCGCTGCGCGTCACGTAGCGCTTGTGGCGGCGGTACATCGACACCTCGCCGTCCACCAGCCTGCGCGACTGGACCACGCCTTCGGCCCAGTCGTCCGGGTGCGTGAGCTCGCGCGAGCTCATGCGCGTCAGCTCGTCGAGGCTGTAGCCCGTCATCTGGCAGAAGAAGGGGTTGGCTTCCTTGATGTTGCCGCGCAGGTCGGTGTAGACGACGCCGATGGGCACGTTGTTGAACACGCTGCGGAAGCGCTGCTCGCTCATGCGCAGCGCCGCCTCGGCCTGCTCGCGCTCGCGCACCTGCTGCTGCAGCGCCGACGTGCGCTCGCGCACCGCCGCCTCGATGCGCCGCGTGCGCCCGGTCACCGTCAGCAGCAGCGCGCCCAGCACCGACACCGCGGCCAGCCCGATCACGGCGAACAGCCACGCGTCGCCGGCGTGCGCATGCTCGTTGCGCGAGAACACGCGCACCTCCCACTGGCGGCCGGCGTAGGGCATGGGCCGGACGTGCTGCAGCGGGCCCGGGTACGCCTCGCAGTCCGGCGCGCCGGCGAGCCGCCGCTGCGCGGCCCGCGGGTCGGTGTCGAGGAGGCAGATGCCGAGGTCGGCCGGTATCTGGCCGGCCACGTCGCGCAGGATGTCGTCCAGGCGCAGCGTCACGAACACCACGCCGGCGGCGGCGGCGATGCGCCCGCCCTCGGTGGCCGGCACGCCGGCGGCCATGTCGCGGTAGATGGCGCGATAGACCACTACCCCCGTCTGCGCCGAGCCCGGCGCGGCCTGCGTGAGCGCGAAGCCGGCGGTGGCCGCCGGCCGGTCGGTGCGGATGGCCGCCTCCATCGCCGCCCGCGACGCCGGGATCGACAGCGCGTTGACGCCCAGCGCCGCCGTGTTCGACGCCGCCGGCTCGATGGCGCGGATGACCAGCAGGTCGTCGCCGAGGATCGACGGCCCGGCCGGCCCGCGGTCGAACACCCGCAGCCCCGCATGCCCCTGCGCCCGCATCGCGGCCTCGAAGGCCGGCACGTCGGCGCGCCGCAGGCGCTGGCTGAGGCCGACGGCCTGCAGGCGCGCCCGCCCGTCGAGCCAGCCGCGCGCGGCGAGCCGCAGCTCCTGCGCCGACACGTCGTCGGAGGCCACCACCACGCTGTACAGCGCCTCGAGCGCGCGCAGCGGCTCGTCGAGCTGGTGGGTGAGCGCCGCCGAGGCGCTGGACGCGTCGCGCTCGAAGGCGTTGCGCGTGCGCTCGCGGTCGCGGTTGGCGACGGTGGTGATGGTCGTCGCCAGCAGCACGGTGACGAGCGTGAGCGTGAGGCCCACCGTCATGCGGCGCGGCGCCCATTCGTCGCGCGGGCGGCCGATCAGCGTGAGCGCGATGGGGGCGCCGATCAGCGTGCCGAGGCTGTCGCCCAGCCACCAGGTGAGGGCGGCCCGCGGCAGCGCCTCGGGCGCGACGGCGCCGCTCAGGCCGAGGGCGGCCGTCGAGATCGAGGCGCTGACCGTGCAGGCGACGAACGCGCCGAGGGCGTAGAAGGCCGCGATGTCGCGCGGCTCGCCCAGCGTGAGCGGCTGCCGCACGAAGCGGCGCGTGAGCGCGGCGCCGGCGAGCGCCTGCATCGACGCGCCGGCCGCCACGGCCAGCGGAACGCCCAGGGTCTGCGCGAGCGTCGCCCCGCGGTCGAGGAAGTAGTTGGCCGCGAACGCGCCGAGCGCGGTGCCGACGACGCCGGGCCAGCGGTACACCAGCACGGCCGCGAGCCCGATGCCGGCCGAGGGATAGAGCGGCGAGGCGTAGGCCGGCGCGAGGGCCAGGTTCATCACCAGCGTGCCCACCGCGGCGTAGGCGATGGCCACGCCGAGGGCGACGAGGATCGATCGAAGCGTCGGCGAAAGGGGGCGCGTGTCGGTCAAGGGCTCGGCGCGTCAGGAGGGATGCCAGCGGCAGCCGGGGCGGGCCGGCGCGGTGCCGCAGCCTAGCACCAGACCTGTGCCCCGCACGCCCGGGCCGGCGCGCGGCGGCGCAAGCACTGCACGAGCGTGAAAAACGGCTGATTCGGGCGTGGGGCGGCTGCAAGAACGGGGGGCAGCCGCCGCGAGGAACGAACCCGTGATCCGGCGGACACCGCGGATCCGGCTTCGCTCCCTCTCGAGGGGCGCGCGAAGCGCGCCGGGGGGCTTCCTAGACGTTGAACAGGAAGTTCAGCACGTCGCCGTCCTTGACCACGTACTCCTTGCCCTCGGCCCGCATGCGGCCGGCGTCCTTCGCGCCCTGCTCGCCCCGGTGGGCGATGAAGTCGTCGAAGGCGATGGTCTGCGCGCGGATGAAGCCGCGCTCGAAGTCGGTGTGGATGACGCCGGCCGCCTGCGGCGCCGTGTCGCCGACGTGGATGGTCCAGGCGCGCACTTCCTTCACGCCGGCGGTGAAGTAGGTCTGCAGGCCCAGCAGCGTGAAGGCGGCGCGGATGAGGCGGTTCAGGCCGGGCTCGCTCTGGCCCATCTCGGCGAGGAACATCTGCCGGTCCTCGTCGTCCATGTCGGCGAGCTCGGCCTCGGTCTTGGCGCAGATGGCCACCACCGGCGCCTTCTGGCTCTCGGCGTAGGCGCGCAGCTTGTCGAGGTAGGGGTTGTCCTCGAAGCCGCCTTCGTCCACGTTGGCGACGAACATCGCCGGCTTGGCGGTGATCAGGCACATCGGCTTGAGCACCGCGAGCTCTTCCTTGCTGAAGTCGATGCCGCGCACCGGCTTGGCCTCGTTGAGCGCCGCCTGGCACTTCTGCAGCACGTCGACGAGGCGCGCCGCTTCCTTGTCGTTGCCCGACTTCGCCGCCTTGAGCGAGCGCTGCAGCGTCTTCTCCACCGTGCTGAGGTCGGCCAGGCACAGCTCGGTCTGGATCACCTCGATGTCGGAGATCGGGTCCACCTTGCCGGCGACGTGGATCACGTTCTCGTCGTCGAAGCAGCGCACCACGTTGACGATGGCGTCGGTCTCGCGGATGTGCGCGAGGAACTGGTTGCCCAGGCCCTCGCCCTTGGAGGCGCCGGCCACCAGGCCCGCGATGTCCACGAACTCGACGATGGCCGGCACGATGCGCTCGGGCTTGACGATCTCGGCCAGTTGCGCCAGGCGCGGGTCGGGCAGCTCCACCACGCCGACGTTCGGCTCGATGGTGCAGAAGGGGTAGTTCTCCGCGGCGATGCCGGCCTTGGTCAGCGCATTGAAGAGGGTCGACTTGCCGACGTTGGGCAGGCCGACGATGCCGCATTTGAGGCTCATGGCAACGCTTTCAGGGATGAAACAGCAAACCCGCGATTTTACGAGGCCGGACTCGGTCGAAGCCTCAGTCGAAACGGTAGCTGGCTTCGCCCGTCATTCCCACCCGCAGCGTCCGCTCGATGCCTTCGAGGATCACCGCATTCATGCCGAAGGTGATGCCGCCGTCCACCCGCGCGTCGGCGCGGTAGGCGGCCAGCGCGTCGCGCACGGCGTGGCCGGTCCCGGCCGTGGCCGGGTCGACGTCGGGAATCGGGCAGCGCACGCACGGCTTCACGAGCTTGATGCGCACCGGGCCGTCCTCGGTGTCGAAGCGGACCTCGTCGAGGTGGTCCTCGCCGTTGGCGTCGAGCCCGTCGAGCACCAGGTTGGGCCGGAAGCGCTCCATGCCCACCGGCGCCTCGCCGGCCTCGACCAGCCGGCGGTTCAGCTCCTCCAGCCCGGCGTTCGAGGCCACCAGCAGCGGGAAGGCGTCGGCAAAGGCGTTCTCGGCCTCGATCTCGCCCGTCCAGCGCCGGTTCGACAGGCGCTTCTGCTCGGGGTCGAAGCGCACCAGGCGCAGCGGCTGGCCGAGGAAGTCGCTGAACCACTGGGCGGCCAGCGGCCCCATGTCGTAGGCGGCCACCTCGTCGTTCCACACCGTCACGCGCACCGGCTCCTCCACCGTGTCGAGCGCGATGTGCAGTGCCAGCATGCCGGGCGCGCGCAGCACCATGTCGGCATGGCGCAGGGCGGGGCGCACCAGCACCATGCGCGGCAGCACGCGCTGGGTGACGAAGCGCCCGTCGGCGTCGACCAGCATCCAGGCGCGGTCGAACTCGAGGCCGGTCTCGATCACCAGCGCCTCGTCGACGGCGATGCCGGCGCAGCTCTTGACGGGGTGCACGCGCAGGGCGGCGATGCGCACGTTCAGGTCGCTCATTCGACGCTCATTTGAAGATGTCCCTCAGCTTGTTCTTCAGCGCCTCGCGCGCCGCTTCTTTCGGCGTGGCGGGCTGGGCCGGCGCGCTCGCCGCGGCGCCCGGCGACCCGGCGCCGAGCTTGCCGCCCAGCTTCTCGCGCAGCCGCTCGGCCACGGCGCCGGCGGCCACCGCCGACCATTCGATCTTCCAGTCGAGCGCATCGAACGGGCCGGCCAGGCGCACCGGCACGGTGATGCCGCGCAGCGCGGCGAGCTCGGCGCCGCCCTGTCCCTGCGCGGTGTCGGTGACGGCGGCGCGCACGAGGTAGTCGACGCGCCGGCGGCCGACGTCGACGGTGCCCGCGCCGCCGATGCGCAGGAACGGGCTCTTCACGTCGAGGTCGTTGCTGCGCGCCACGCCCTCGGCCACATTGAAGCTCACCCGCAGCTCGCTGAAGTCGGTCTTCTCGGCCTGCACGGCGGCGTGGCTTTCGTCGCGCCGGCTCGCCAGCAGGGCCTTGGCCTCGCGCAGGCGCTTGGCGAGGTTGATGCCGCGGATGGCGCCGTCGCGCACGTCGAGCGCGGCGCGGCCGGCCAGGCGCGACTGCATCTCCTGCACGCTGCGACCGGCCGCTTCGAGGTCGACCGTGACGTTGCCGGTGCCTTCGATCCAGTCCTTGCCGGTCACGTCGGCCAGCAGCGCCTTCACGTCGACGCCGCGCGCCACGCCGTCCACCGCCACGCGGCTGGCGCGCGCGTCGGCGATGGCGCGCGCATCGAACTGGCCGCCCCAGGCCAGGCCCTGCAGCGAGGTGACGCGCAGCATGCCGGCCTCGAGCGTGGCGTCGAGCCGCGCGTCGCGCACGCGGTAGGGCCCGCGGCTCAGGCTGCCGGCGCGCAGCGCGAACTCGCCGTCGAGGCGGCGCAGCCCGCTCAGGTCGACCGGCGTGTCGGCGCCGCCGCCCGCGCCGCCGCCGGCCGCCGGCGCGGCGTTGGCGGGGCCGAGCAGGCGGTCGAGGTCGAGCGCGTCGAAGCGCGCGTTCGCGCGCACGTGCGGCGGCGCGGTGCCGAGCCGGGCGAGGCCGTCGCTGTCGAAGGCGCCGTCGTTCAGGCGGCCGGCCAGCTTCCATTGCGCGCGCTCGGCCGAGGCGCTCGCGTCGCCGCGCGCGGCCAGCGTCAGCGGCGGCAGGGCGCCGGCCTCGACGGTCGCGTTCAGGTCGAGCCCGTCGAGCGCCACCGACAGCGGCGCCGGGCGGACGGTGAGGCGGCCGCGCAGCGTGCCGGCGATGCGGCGGTCCGCGCCGCGGCTGGACAGATCGGCCTCGACGCCGTCGAAGGCGAGGGCGTCGACGTTGCCGGTCGGTGCGCCGGTCTTGAAGCGCAGCTCGACCGGCAGCGCGCCGCCGCGCGTGAACACCCCGCTCGCGCCGCTGCCGCCGAGCGCCTCGCGGGTGGCGTTGAGCTCGGGCCAGTCGAGTTCGAGCGACAGCGGCTCCCCGGCCTGCGCGCCGGCGAGCCGGGCCTGCAGCCGGGCGATGGCCAGCGACTTCGAGGCCGGCGCCCAGGCGAAGCGCTCGACCGATGCGGTGCCGGTGTCCAGCCTCGAGGCGCCGGCCGTGGCGGCGAGCTTCACCCGCAGCGGCTGCGCCTCGACGGCGCGCGTGTTGCCGTTCCACACCACGCTGCCTTCGAGCAGCGCGTCGACGGCGCTCGCGCCCGGCACGTCGCCCTTGAACGACAGCGACATGTCGCGCACCGCCGCCGAGCCGCTGGTCAGCTCGGGCGTGACGTCGGCCCTGGCGCGCACCTCGCCCTGGACGGCCGGCGCCTTGAAGTCGACCCGCGCCGCCAGGCTCAGCGGCGTCTCGACCTTGTCGGCGATGCGGCCGGCGCTCAGCGAGGCGAGCACCAGTTCGCCGTCGAGGCCGGTCATCTCGTCGCGGATGCGCGCGCGCACGTCGGCCAGTTCGACGCGGCGGATGTCCAGCGGCACCGGCGACGCGTCGCCGCCGTTCGCCGCGGGCGCACCGGCGGGCGCCGGGCGCAGGAAGTCGTCGAAGTTGCGCGCGCCGCCGGCATCGCGCGCCAGGTTGATGCGCACGCCGCGCGCGTCGATGCCGCCGATCACCACCCGGCCGCGCAGCAGCGGCCACAGCGCCGCCGACACGGCGGCCCGCTCGACCGAGACGAAGGTCTCGGCCCGGCCGGGCTCGCTCAGGCGTACGCCGGCGACCTGCACGCCCAGGCGCGGCAGGATCGACAGCTTCACCGGGCCGGCGATCTGCAGCGTGCGGTCGTGCTCGGTCTTCATCCAGTCGATGGCGAGCTGCTTGTAGCGCTCGCCGTCGAAGGTGGCGGCGAACCAGACCACCCCGCCGACCGCCAGCGCCAGCAGCGCGAGCGCCGCCCACGACACCCGGCGCCAGAGGATCTTCCGCTTGGTCTGCATCGGGGCATTGTGCCCGGGGCGCCCCGGGGCGGCTGCCTACAATCCGCGCGGATGAAACAGGTCGATGTGCTGGTGCGCGGTGCGGGCGTCGTCGGGCGTTGCCTGGCGCTGTCGCTCGCGCGCGGCGGCCTGCAGGTGGCGCTGCGCGGCGAGCCCGAGGCGCCGCACGCCGGCCCCGACGTGCGGGCTTACGCGCTGAACGCCGCCTCGGTCGGCCTGCTGCAGTCGCTCAAGGTCTGGGAGGCGCTGCCCCCCGGCGCCGCCACGCCGGTGCACGACATGCGCATCGCCGGCGACGCGCCCGGCGCTCGCCTCGAGTTCTCGGCCTGGGAGCAGCAGGTGCGCGAGCTGGCGTGGATCGTCGACGCCGCGGCGCTGGAGCGGGAGCTCGCCGCGGCCATCCGCTTCGCGCCGCACGTGCATGCGGTGTCCGAGGACGTGCCGGCGCCGCTGGTGGCGCTGTGCGAGGGCAAGGCCTCGGCCGGCCGCGAGGCGCTGGGCGTGCATTTCGAGCGCCACGACTACGGCCACCGCGCCATCGCCGCGCGGCTGACGTCGAGCCGGCCGCATGCCAACCAGGCGTGGCAATGGTTCCGCTCGCCCGACGTGCTGGCGCTGCTGCCGTTCGACACGCCGCAGCGCGACGCGTCCTACGCGCTCGTGTGGTCGCTGCCGCAGGAGCGGGCGCAGGCGCTGATGGCGCTGGACGACGGCGCGTTCCAGCAGGCGCTGAACGAGGCCACCGGCGGCGCGGCGGGCACGCTGGAGCTGGCCTCGCCCCGCGCGGCCTGGCCGCTGATGCTCGCGCGCGCCAGCGCCTGGTGCGGGCCGGGCTGGGTGCTGCTCGGCGACGCAGCGCACGTGGTGCACCCGCTCGCCGGCCAGGGCCTGAACCTCGGGCTGGGCGACGTGATCGCGCTGTCGAAGGTGCTGGCCGCGCGCGAGCCGTGGCGCGACATCGGCGACGAGAAGCTGCTGCGCCGCTATGCCCGCGAACGGGCCGCCCCGACCTGGGCGATGGGCCGCATCACCGACGGCCTGCTGCAGCTTTTCGCACACGAGCAACCGGCGCTGCGGGAACTCCGCAACCGCGGCCTGGGTCTCGTGAACCAACTCCACCCGCTCAAGCGCTGGCTGACGGCGCGGGCGCTCGATTCCTGAACCGGGGGCTCACCCATGACGACCACGCGCCTGCGCACCTTCTCCCGCATCGCGGCGCTCGCCGCCTGCGCCTGCGCCTTCGCCACCGGCGCCTTCGCCGACGAGGCCGCCATCCGCAAGAACCTCACCGAGCGGCTGCAGTTCCCGCAGATCGACGAGATCACCAAGACGCCGATCGCGGGCGTGTACGAGGTGCGCGTCGGCACCGACGTCCTCTACACCGACGAGCAGGGCGACCACCTGATCGAAGGGCACCTGATGGACACCCGCACCCGCGTCAACCTCACCGAGGCGCGCATCGCCAAGCTCACCGCCGTCGACTTCGCGAGCCTGCCGCTCAAGGACGCCATCGTCTGGAAGCAGGGCAGCGGCGCGCGCAAGCTCGCGGTCTTCGCCGACCCGAACTGCGGCTACTGCAAGCGCTTCGAGCGCGACCTGCAGCAGGTGAAGGACGTGACGGTCTACACCTTCCTCTACCCCGTGCTCGGCAAGGATTCGGCCGACAAGTCGCGCAACATCTGGTGCGCCAAGGACAGCACCAAGGTCTGGCGCGACTGGATGATCGAAGGCAGCCTGCCGGCCCAGGCGCCCGCCAAGTGCGACACCGGCGCGCTGCAGCGCAACATGGCGCTGGGCATGAAGCACAAGATGAACGGCACGCCGACCCTCGTGTTCGAGGACGGCACGCGCGCGCCGGGGGCACTGAACGCGGAGCAGGTCGAGAAGCGGCTGGTGGCGAGCCGGAAGAACTGACCCGGTGCCCGCCCTTCGCCGCCCATGATCGCCTACCGCCTCGACCTTCCCGACCCGCACACCCACCAGTTCCGCGTGACGATCACCGTCGCGCGCCCCGCCGAACGCCAGCGCCTGAGCCTGCCGGCATGGATCCCCGGCAGCTACCTGGTGCGCGAGTTCTCGCGGCACGTGTCGGCCCTCGAGGCGACGCAGGCCGGCCGGCCGGTGCCGCTCGCGCAGCTCGACAAGGCCACCTGGGCGGCCGAGTGCCGCCCGCGCGGCGCGCTGGTGGTGAGCTATCTCGTCTACGCCTTCGATCCCTCGGTGCGCGCCGCCTTCCTCGACGCGAGCCGCGGCTTCTTCAACGGCACCAGCGTCTTCCTGCGCGTGGAAGGCCGAGAGGCCGAGCCGCAGCGCCTGGAGATCGGCCCGCTGCCGCGCGGCTGGCAGGTGGCCACCGCGATGGCGCCCGTCAAGGTGGATGCCGCCGGGCGCGGCACCTACGAGGCCGCCGACTACGACGAGCTCGTCGACCACCCGGTGGAGCTCGGCACCTTCTGGCGCGGCCGCTTCGAGGCGCGCGGCGTGCCGCACGAGTTCGTCGTCGCCGGCGCGCTGCCCGACTTCGACGGCGAGCGCCTGCTGGCCGACGCGAAGCGCATCTGCGAGACCGCCATCGCCTTCTGGCACGGCCGCAAGGCGCCGCCGCTGCAGCGCTACGTGTTCATGCTCAACGCCGTGGACGACGGCTACGGCGGCCTGGAGCATCGCGCCAGCACGGCGCTCATCGCCGCGCGCCGCGACCTGCCGCAGCGCGGGCGGCAGGAACTCGGCGATGCCCAGGTCACGCTGCTCGGGCTCATCAGCCACGAGTACTTCCACACCTGGAACGTCAAGCGCCTGAAGCCGCGCGACTTCGCGCCGCTCGACTACACGCGCGAGAACTACACCGAGCTGCTGTGGTTCTTCGAGGGCTTCACCTCCTACTACGACGACCTGCTGCTGGTGCGCGCCGGCCTCGTCGACGAGGCGCGCTACCTCAAGCTGCTCGCCAAGACCGTCAGCGGCGTGCTCGGCACCCCGGGCCGCAAGGTGCAGAGCGTGGCGCAGGCGAGCTTCGACGCCTGGGTGAAGTACTACCGCGGCGACGAGAACACGCCCAACGCGACGGTGAGCTACTACACCAAGGGCTCGCTGGTGGCGCTGGCGCTCGACCTCACCCTGCGCAGCGGCGGCAGCGGCACGCTGGACGACGTGATGCGCCGGCTGTGGGCCGCGAGCGGCGGCGGGCCGATCGGCGAGGCCGACATCGTCCAGGCGCTGGACGCGGTGGCGGGCCGCCCGATGGCGGACCTGCTGCACGCCTTCGTGCACGGCACCGACGACCTGCCGCTGGCCGGGCTGCTGCAGCGCTTCGGCGTGGGCTGGCAGCACCAGGGCGCCACGGCGGCGCAGCGCCTGGGCCTGCGCGCCGGCGAGAGCGCGCTCACCGGCGTGAAGGTCACGCACGTGCTGCGCGGCGGCGCGGCCGAGGCGGCCGGCGTGTGCGCGGGCGACGAACTGCTGGCCGTGGACGGCTGGCGCATCCGCCGCCTCGACGAATTGCCGCGGCTGCTCGCGCCCGGCGCGGCGGCGCCGCTGCTCGTCTCGCGCGACCAGCGGGTGCTGAGCCTGTCGCTCGCGCTGCCCGAGGCCTCGGCGGCCGAAGGCAGCGTGACGCTCGCGCCGGACGCCCGCGCCGCGCGTGCCGCCACCGCCCTGCGCAGGGCATGGATGGGCGGCTGACGCCACCCCCGGCGCCGGCTGCGGCCGCGCGCCGGCTGGCCCGGCTGGGCGTCGTGGCGGTCGTGCTCGCCGTGCACGGCTGCGTGGCATGGCAGGTCGGGCAGCACCTGGCCGACTGGCGCGCCGCCGCCGACATGCCGGCGCGCCTGCAGGTCGTCTACGTGCGCGAGATGGCGCTCGAGGCGCCGCCGGCGGCGCAGCCCGCCCCGTCGCCGCCGAAGCGCCCGCGCGCCCGGCGCCGTGCGGCGCCTGTCCCCGCCGCCCCTGCGTCGGCGCCGGCTCCCGAGCCGGCCGCCGAGCCGGTGATCCCTGCGCCTGACGCGCCGGCACAGAGGGACGAACCAGCGGTGGTGGCGGATGCCGCCACGGCGCCGGACCCGCCGGCCTCGGCGCCCGAATCCTCCGAGGCGGCGGCTGCCGCGGCCCAGGCGAGCGCGCCGGCGGTGGCCGCCTCGGCGCCGCCCGGGTTCGCCTGGCCGCGCTCCACGCGGCTGAGCTACGTGCTCACCGGCAACTTCCGCGGCGAGCTGCACGGCACGGCGCAGGTGGAGTGGATCAAGCAGGGCTCGCGCTACCAGGTGCACCTCGACGCGGTGGTCGGCCTTCCGGTGGCGCCGCTGTTCACGCGGCGCATGAGCAGCGAGGGGCGGCTGGCCGACGACGGGCTCGCGCCCGAGCGCTTCGACCAGGACAGCAAGATGGCCTTCCGCCCGCGCCACCGGGCGACGCTGCACTTCGACGGCGAGACCGTGCGCTTCACCAACGGCCGCCGCCGCGCCGCCGGCCCGGGCGTGCAGGATTCCGCGAGCCAGTTCGTGCAGGTCTCCTACCTCTTCAACACCCGGCCGGAACTGCGGCAGGCCGGCCGCGTGATCGCCTTCCCGCTGGCGATGCCGGGCGACGTCGAGCCGTGGGCCTACGTGGTGGGCGAGTCCGAACCCCTGTGGACGCCGTTCGGCGAGATCGACACCCTGCACGTCAAGCCGCAGCGCACGGCGCGCCCGGGCAACCTGACGGCCGAGATGTGGGTCGCGCCGGCGCTGCGCTACCTGCCGGTGCGCATCCGCCTGCGGCAGGACGAGAGCACCTTCATCGACCTCGTGATCTCTCGCAGGCCGGAGCTCGCGGCCGAGTGAGCCCGCCTATAGTGCGTCGATCCGTACACACGAGGTGATCCGATGGCCCACGAATTCATCCTGACCGAGCTGCGCGGCGATGGCGAACGCAAGACCGCGCTCATCACCCTGAACCGGCCCAAGCAGCTCAACGCGCTCAACGACGGGCTGATGGACGAGCTCGGCGCGGCGCTGCGCGCCTTCGACGCGGACGCGGGCGTCGGCTGCATCGTCGTCACCGGCAGCGAGAAGGCGTTCGCGGCCGGCGCCGACATCGCGGCGATGGCGAAGCTGGGCTTTCCCGAGTCCTACACCAGCGACTTCATCGGCCGCAACTGGGAGACGCTGCGCAGCGTGCGCAAGCCCGTGATCGCCGCCGTGGCCGGTTTCGCCCTCGGCGGCGGCTGCGAGCTGGCGATGATGTGCGACTTCATCATCGCCGCCGACACCGCGAAGTTCGGCCAGCCCGAGATCAAGCTCGGCATCATCCCCGGCGCTGGCGGCACCCAGCGCCTGCCGCGCGCCGTGGGCAAGGCCAAGGCCATGGACATGGTGCTGACCGGCCGCATGATGGATGCCCAAGAGGCCGAACGCGCCGGCCTCGTCTCGCGCGTGGTGCCGGCGGCCCAGCTGCTGGATGCGGCGCTCGAAGCGGCGCAGGCCGTGTGCGAGCTGAGCGGCCCGAGCGTGATGATGGCCAAGGAATCGGTGAACCGCGCCTTCGAGGGCACGCTCGCCGACGGCATCCAGTTCGAGCGCCGGCTGTTCCACGCGCTGTTCGCGACGGAGGACCAGAAGGAGGGGATGGAGGCGTTTCTGGCGAAGCGGAAGGCGGCGTTCAGGCAGCGGTAGTGATCCGGTAGAGCAGCGCCGCGAGCCTCGGCCCGTTCGGGCTGAGGTATCGAAGCCCCGGCCTGCTCACCCTTCCTTGCGCAGCGAAGGAAACAGGATCACGTCCCGAATGCTCGGGCTGTCCGTCAGCAGCATGATCAGCCGGTCGATGCCGATGCCGCAGCCGCCGGTGGGCGGCATGCCGTACTCCAGCGCGCGGATGAAGTCGGCGTCGTAGTACATCGCCTCCTCGTCGCCGGCTTCCTTGTTCGCCGCCTGCGCCTGGAAGCGCGCCGCCTGGTCCTCGGGGTCGTTCAGCTCCGAGAAGCCGTTGGCGTATTCGCGTCCGGTGATGAAGAGCTCGAAGCGCTCGGTGATCGACGGGTCTGTGTCGGACGCGCGCGCCAGCGGCGACACCTCGACCGGGTAGTCGATGATGAAGGTCGGCTGCCAGAGCTTCTCTTCCACCGCCGCCTCGAACAGGCCGAACTGAAGTTCGGCCAGCGTCCAGTGCGCCGGCGGCTCTTCGCCCAGCGCCTTGAGCCTGGCGTGCAGCACCTTCGCGTCGGCGGCTTCTTCCTGCGTCACCCCGGCGTGCGCGACCAGCGCATCACGCACCGTGAGCCGCGCGAAGGGCTTGTCCAGCTCGACGGGCTTGCCCGCGTAGGTGAGGCTGGCCGAGCCCGTGGCCTGGCGCGCGGCATGGCGCAGCACGGCCTCGGTGAAGTCCATCAGGTCGTGGTGGTTCCAGTACGCCGCATAGAACTCCATCATCGTGAATTCGGGGTTGTGCCGAACCGAGATGCCTTCGTTGCGGAAGTTGCGGTTGATCTCGAACACCCGCTCGAAGCCGCCGACGATCAGCCGCTTGAGGTACAGCTCCGGCGCGATGCGCAGGAACATGTCCTGGTCGAGCGCGTTGTGGTGCGTGACGAACGGCTTCGCGTTCGCGCCGCCGGGAATCGGGTGCAGCATCGGCGTCTCGACCTCGAGAAAGCCGTGCTCGACCATGAAGTTGCGGATGGACGAAATGGCCTTGCTGCGCGCCACGAAGCGCGCGCGCGCGTCTTCGTCGGTGATGAGATCGACGTAGCGCTGGCGGTACTTCTGCTCCTGGTCCGCCATGCCGTGGAACTTGTCGGGCAGGGGGCGCAGGCTCTTGGTGAGCAGGCGCAGCTTCGTCACCCGGACCGACAACTCGCCGGTCTTGGTCTTGAACAGCGTGCCTTCGGCGCCGAGGATGTCGCCGAGGTCGTAGTGCTTGAAGGCAGCATAGGCTTCGTCGCCGAGGGCGTCTTTCGTGACGAAGAGCTGGATACGGCCGGTGGCGTCTTGCAGGGTGCCGAAGCTGGCCTTGCCCATGATGCGTTTGAGCATGAGGCGGCCGGCGAGCTTAACTAGCACCTCCTTCGGTTCGAGTTCTTCATTCGTCTTCGGATCGTGAAGTCGCTGCAGAATGCCAGCATGATCTGTCGGCTTGAAGTCGTTCGGGAAGGCGATGCCCTGTCCGCGAATGGCGTCTAGTTTTTCTCTGCGTTCAGCCACAAGTTGATTGCTGTTGGCCGACGGCGGTGTGGCTGCGAAGGATTGTGTCATGGTGAAACGAGAAACAGAGCGGTGATTCTAGGCGGTACCTTACTTCCTACACTGCCGTCAAATAGATATACCAATTCTGACGGCAACAGTTGATGTCTGACAAGAACCGCCTGCGAAGTAGCCAGAACACGACCGGCAGGGCGCTGATCGCCATAGTCGTGCAGCTATTTCTCGTGCGATGCGTGACCTATTGAAAGCGTGGAAGTAGATACGTGTAGAGCTTCAAGACGCAAGAGCACTAGATGCCAAAGAGAAACCGCACCGCGCTGCGAACGTGCCAACGCAAGTGCTGGAGATTTCTGCGGCTCGCCCGACGTGCCTCATGCACAACTTTGCAGCGAGGATCAACAACTACGGCAAGGTGCAGCTTGCTCAACCTGCGGCAGATGTCGGCGTCTTCCATGTACATAAAGTAACGCTCGTCGAAACCGCCGACTCGCTTGAACGCCTCGCGGCTGAAGACGATGAACATCCCAGCCACCCAATCCACAGCTGTGAGCTCTTTGGAAACATCGAAATCGGCCGATCTCCTCTTCAGGACTACTCGTTTCGCCAGCCGCTCTACTGTGGGAAAGCGCCGGGCGCTATCCTCGATTTTTCCGTCGACAGACAGGACCAGCGGCGCGCATGCCCCGACGTGCGGATCGAGTGTCGTTTCGATAAGGGCACTCAGGTCGAGATGGGGCGCCCGTATGTCGGGGTTTGCGACGATGAAGATGTCCCCTGTCGACTGGGCGAAAGCGCTGTTGTGATTGGCACCAAAGCCCTTGGGCATTGCATTCCAAATGACCTTGATAGTCAAATCACTGAAGGAGGCGATAAACCGGTCGCTCTCTGCAATGTTGAGTGTGACGATAACTTCCACCCGGACGTGCGGCCAGCTTCGCACGTCATGGAGGAGCGCTTCGACGAGGTGTCCTTGGCCATGACTCACCACTGAGAGACTGATGAACGGTCTTGCCATCGACTCAGCGAGTTTCATGTTGAGCTTGATTGTCTGCACTCTTGGCGAACTTGCCGTAAAGACAGTATTGGCGCATCCGCCTGCTCAGCCATTCCGATCGCCACAGCGGCGTGAAAAAACTCTCGATGTGTTCAAACCGGGCTTGCCGTAGACAAGCAATGAGTTGTTCTTCGTTGTATGAAACTTTGTGATCGGAGTCCGTTGTCCAGCCTTTGACCCCAGGCACGCCTACGACCAGCGAACCACCGGTCTTCAGCACCCTGCTGATCTCGTACAGCAACGCGGCGGGCTCGATAATGTGCTCGAGAACGTTATCAAGAAGAACGGAATCGAATTGCTGGTCGGGAAACGGCAAAACATCGACAGACATCAATCGGACAGTAAGGCCACGACTCAAGCAGTAGTTGACAGTGCGCGGGTTGATGTCAGTCCCGACTGTCCCAGGACGAAATGCCAACATGTCGCCGATTCCGCAACCGATATCAAGCGCCGAGCCATGCAGCCGCTTAGTCAGTCGCGGATAGAGCCAGTACTTCCGATATAAATGGCCGAGCCTACTGCGGGAGCTGAGATAGGCATAGTATTCGTCGTGATTTGCCATGGAGATGTCGGCGGCGAAGCTTAGGTCGAGTCCTGCTGGGTGGATTTGGTAAACAGGTATTCGTATCGAGCGAAACCTTGTTCTGGAGAGAATTTACTCTTCCAGAGTTGTATACGTTGCGCGTCGGAGAAGGGCGATCTGCCAAGGGCCAAGTCAAAAGCACGGTTGCGAATGTCTGAGAAAGTGTGCCGATCGAAAGTCATGCCAAGCCCAAATCGTGCTAACTCTCGGTGAACGGCCACGTTCGACATCAGGCTCGGAACTCCTTCGCTAGCGGCTTCTAGGACGACCAGGGGCAGTCCTTCCGCATGCGAGGGCAACACCAGCGCGTCGACCATTCGAAGGTACGCTCTCAGGTTGGCAACATGCCCGGCGAGTAGGAGCCGAGACTGGGTATCCTGTTCGTCCAAAAGTTTTTCGATGCGGGAACGCTCGCCTCCTTCACCGCACATAAGAAGTGAGATGTCGGGTAATCGCAGAATAGCATGGACCAATGCCAGAATATTCTTTCGCGTAGAGAGCGACCCTGCATATAGCAACACGACACGACCGGCGGCACGCTGTCGCTGGACCCAACTGTGCACTCCCTCGCGTGGAGTTTCCATGACGGGAAGAGCGTCTCCCCGGAAGTTGTAGGCAAGATTGAGACTCAAGCCCGGTAACTGACGTCGATAGTGACGAACCATCGTTTGTGAAATGCAGACCCTGTGATCGAAGCGCGAAAGTGCAGCGGACCAGAGCCACCATGCGAGCTTGACCTTCCACCGGGGGTAGTCAAACGCCAAGTGACCGGGGAAATGCCCGTGCAACGTACTGGCGACCAAGCACCGAGGGTTCCATGTAAACAGCCAAGCGACGAGATCAGGGCGAAGTCCATGGGAGTGGACGATTCCGCGGGTTCTCAGCACATCGATGAAGCGGAATCTTCTCACGTCGGCGAACTTACCTAAATCATCGCGCGATGGCATACCGGAAAGATACAACAAGGTGACGTTCCACCCCTGAGCGGCCGCCGCAGATCCGATATCGACGGCGACGTTCGTGGGGCCTGTGCGATCCACACGGGGGACGATTAATGTGTAGGCCAAGGGCTCAGTCATCTCGTGCCGCGCCCATCATCGACCGGACCGAGCGGGAAACTTGATTGTTGTCGCTGTATCAGGCGGTACCGAAGCCGCTGATACAGATACTGAATTTGGTGTGGAGAGATCATGGCACCGACGAGCAATGCCGCAGATCTTAGAGGGCGCCTCTGTGATCTCGCCACAATGGCTTGGTCAAGTAATCTGTTCGAAATTCCGTACAGATGGCTCCAAAGAGGGGGGGATCGTAAATACCTCGCCATGGATTCCGAAGAGAATGAATCGACGTTGCGAGCACATCGCTCTCGGTATAACGTATATACATACCGGAACATCTTTCGCTGTCGAAGACCGATCGATGCTTGAGTATTGCCGCATCTTTGGATACGAACACGATATCCAAAGTAGTTGGGAACGTTGATGAATCGCAGCCCTAGACTCAGCATCCGCAGCAGAAAGTCATAGTCTTCGCAGCCCGGAATATCCCGATAGCCGCGAAGCTGCTCGTACACCGACCGCTTTGCAACCCAGACGTGACTAACCGGGGTAACGTATTTGCTGGACTTGAGGAGTAGATTCTCGTCCGAAAGATGGGCGAAGCGGTTTAATTCGTTGCCGCTGGAATCGATGCCAATCAGGCTGACGCCGACTAGATCGATTTCAGGGTGTGAATGTAAATACCTTACTTGCCTTTCTATGCGATCAGGCTCGGAGATGTCGTCGCCGTCCATGCGGGCGATAAGCTCGCCGACCGATTCCGTGTAGGCTCGATTGAGGGTGAAGGATATTTTGCGGTTGGAGTCGTTGCGGAAGAGACGAATGCGCCGGTCGTCGGCAGCAAGCCTCTGGCAAATCGCATATGTGCCATCAGTCGAGCAATCATCGACGATGATGATCTCAAGGCTATTGTATGTCTGCGACAGAATGCTATGAATCGCCGCCTCGACATATGTTTCAACGTTGTAGACTGGGATGAGGACCGAAACGAGCACCTGGCACAACCCTTGATAGATAGATGAGAATTGCGGCCATCGAGAAGAGCCACGGTATGGCGAAAGTGGTGAAGGATAGGCCGTTCAGAATAAAAGCAAGGAGAAGAGGTGTTCCGCGTGGGCCGGCTTTCCTCCATACCCAAAACCATATTGCGATGGTCAGCACGCTGCCTAGGATGCCGATTTCGACAAGCAGAGTGAAGGGAAGTAGGTGGGCTCCCACGCCTAATGCGCCTTCGGCATTGCCGGGCCCGACGCCGATTAATAGGCCTGAAAGATCTGTGCTGGTCAGATAGATTGCTACGAGTCCGGCGATCCAAAATTTGCTTAGGAAGCTTTCGTCTGCAGCGAACCATGTCATTATGCCTATGGTACCTATGGCGGCCAAGCAGATGAACGAGATCATCCGGGTACGCGAGCCGCTTGCATACTGATAGAGAAATACAATGCAGATCGCGAAGATCGCTGCTCGCGACAGTGATCCCAGAAGCAAGAAAATTAGAGGGGGGAGGTACTTTTTGAAATGATGGCGATCTTGGGTGGGTAGTCCGACGATAAATCCAAGCAGGCAAGATACGAACAAGCCTACTGAGTTTGAGTCGGGATACATGAACGAGGATGTCTTATAGACATACCAGAAAATATCTTCGCGATTATCGATCCACAGCTCCTGAGGCTCTGCGGGATGAGTGATCCGGTATGCCAGCTCGAGAGTCAAAAGTGCGATCGAAAATCCGACAGCCAATTTGGAGGCCTTGATCACTCGGTCTCTAGAAGAGTTCTCAAGAATAATGGTCGTAGCGATGAAGTAAAGCAGTGAGAATGCGAGATTAAACCACGCTGAGGGAAATTCCGATTCAAAATCCCAGCCCACTGCGAGCAGCACGACGATGTAGGTCAGTAAGAGAAGGCTGCAAATAACCGCGGAAGGATTCTTCCAAAGCTTGATTGGATGAAAGGATCCCACCAGCAAGGCCAGGATCGCAAAAGAAAAGGTTAAATAGATTGGAGATAGGCCCAGTTTGACAGTATAGAAGCCACTGAACGGGACGATTGCATACAGCGCCCATCGAATCGATGTGCGTGTTTTTCTCGGGTAGCTGTAACGAGTCTTCACGAACAGCTCGCTCGACTCAAGTCAGGGCGCGCATGCGTGCCGCTCGCAGGCCTTTGATTCGCAAATATATAATTAGCAGCCAATGGTCCAGTGCCGACTTTTCTAGCAGTATGCGCGGATACCCGAAGCTGCGTAGGAGTGGCGTCATCGCGTTCCAGCGCTCTGCAGTGCTCTCCACTCTGGATTTCAGCAGTTCGATTCCGGAATACTGCCGGCGGAACACCGAGCCATAGGCGTTTAGGAGTGAGGGTGAAGACCCGAACATCGTATTCACGATGTAGTGGATAGTCGACAAGTCCAACTCGAAGTGTGGCAGCACGGTCGCGTTCCATTCGTTTCCAGCATGGCCGGTGATGACTACTGGAGCGTTCAAGCAGCGAATCGCACCGCCCTGCGTCGATAGGCCACGAACAATGCGGAGCATGTGAACGTACGGGTGCTCATTCTCGTACTTCGGGCATTGAACTTGGTTCCAAAAGCCGCGCCGGACCAGCAAGGTGCTCATGTAGGCGAATACGGCCGAGATCTCGCGGCATTGCCTGACATACAGCACATAGTCAGTTTCTGTCGAAAGCTTCTGCTCTCTTTCATCATGAAAGAGAAAGAATTTTCGCTCGATCGAGCGAGTTACCGGGTTGCCGACGATGACTGACGCCCCCTCGTCGAGATGAGGCCAAAGACGACCCAGTGCATCAGGCAAGATGGCATCGTCGCTTCCCATCAACCAGCAATAAGCTCCACCTGCCATCGCGACGGCCCGATTGAGGTTTGCGGCAAAGCCTAGATTCGTTTCATTACGAAAGTATTGGAGATAAGGAAGTCTTTTTTGCGCACCGTAGACAAGCTGCTCGGTGCCATCGGTAGATGCGTTGTCAGAAACAATGACCTCGACTTCGTCTGCTGCCGGAACCTTCTCTATCGCGATTTCGATAGAGGCAAGGAGGCGACGAAGCTCTTCTCGGCGGTTGTAGGTCGGGATGCAAATTGACAGTTTCATGGCGTTCTTTTGGATCCACCGTCGCCGATATCAGGCATGGGGCGCGCATGCTGACGGTAGTAGCTCATGAAGAGCCATGCTGTCCAAGGCAGAACTATGCCCGCAGTGATCAGTGAGTAGATGGCGACTGTAGCCACCACGCTCTGCTTCGAGGCGAAGTAGGCCGACGTGAGGGTCAGGAGGCCTGCCGTTACCGAGACCTGAAGCATGGGCTCTTCTCGGTGTGCGCGCATGTAGGCGGCTGCGGCAAATACGAAGCTGTTGGTGACCGTGACAGCCGCCAAGCAGGCCAGTGCCGGCAAGGTAGCGAGTCGGTGAGTAAAGCTGACTCCAGCGTGCTGCAGTATCCAGACCGTCAGTAGAACAAGCAATGACGCCACGCCGACGAAACCGATCGAGCGCTTCGACACTGCGACAAAGAGATCGTTGAGGGAACGATGTTCTTCGCGAGCGATGTGTGCGGTGAGATTTGGGGCCTTGGCGTTGACCCAGCTCATGCCGACGGTCAGCACGGCACTGAATATCGACATGGCCAGACCGAGACGGCCCGCCTCCACTGCTCCCTGATGGGCAAAGATCAGCGGTGTGAAAAGTTGGAAGATGAAATATCCGCTGGCCCAGCTGATCGCTATGCGCCATTGAAATGGCAGCACTTCGGTCCGCCAATTCACGCGGTGCAAGACGTCGACTGGCGCGTGATGTTTCAGCCAATAAACCAGTGGCGCCTTCTTGCGAACCCACCATGCCGTGAGGCAGGCCGAGGTCGCTGGAAGCAAAAGTATCGCCGATAGCTTTGCCCCTAGGAGCAAGGCAATCCACAACAGGATGTAGCCGACTATCGACTGCATCAGGCGCAGTCGCGAGACCTCGCCGATTTCGCCGGAACCTTCCAATGTCGCAAGCGTGGGACTGAAATAGAGATTGATCGCCGTGAACGCCACGAGTGCAAGCCAGACCGCGAACCATGCTCGCACGTCCAGTTCTCCTCGATGTAGAAAGAAGATCGAGCCGGCCAGGCCGACAGCAACGGCGAAGAGCATGGCGGCAAGTGAATACCACCTATGCAGCATTCGAACCAAGGACGCCAAACGTGTGATGTGAACTCGGTCGCCTTCAAGTATTCCATCACTGCTGCGCCGAAGGTGGGCCATCTCGTGACTCACCAGTTGCACAATTATCTGGTTGATTCCAAGTTCAAAGAAGATCTGTAGGGCGAGAAGACTTGAAAACGTAAAGTAGTAGCCCTGCTGCACTCCACTGAACACCATGGGAATGAGGATGACCATCACCCCGCCGGCCACGATCGACCAGCTGCGGAACAGGAGCGTCATCGCCACATGAAAGTCAAGATTCAGCAGACGCTTCAGCCGGGTCCTCATGGGATTTTCACAATGCATTGCGCCCAGTGACGTTTGCGGACTTGTCATGGCCGAATGTCCAAGCCTTGCCGTGCGTGTCGATCAATCGGGCAGATTGCTCGATCGCTTGTGGCAGCGGGGTCGACACCGTGAGACCAAGTCTCATAGCTTTACTGATATCGGGCACATATCGGGACCGAGTATGATCCGGAGTAGCCACCGGGTCACACAATACGGTTAGGTTAGGCGACAACGTAGCCGCTGTCAGTTCCGCCAGATCGCGGATGCTGACTGCCACATCGGAGCCTACGTTGTAGGCTTCCCCAGGAGAGCCACGGAGCAACAGGGCTATGAGCCAATGGGCAGCGTCGGAGCCGTAAAGGTACGATCGAACTGCCGAGCCGTCTCCGGTCAGTCGTAGCGGCTGTCCGTTAAGCGCGTCGCGGATGAAGTTTCCGATCGCATAGGGCCCCGATAGCGGAACGTGCTCTCCGATCAACGCGAAACAACGGGCGACTACCGATTCCAGCCCGTGTTCCTTCCAATAGATGATGCAAAGTTGCTCGGCCATCCGCTTGGCTTGGCCATAAACGCTGGTGTATGTCGTCGACGATGGAGCGCCCCCGAAGGTTTCGGGCATGAACGCCATGTTGGGCGGCTGCGGACCATAGATGGCTCCGGAGCTGAGAAGCAGGAATCTACGCGCTCCATTGAGGATCGCGAAGTCCAGCGCAGCTTGGGTTCCGCCGATGATCTGTTCGGCCCACTTAACGCCACTGGTCACGCCATGCGTGTCCGCCGCGGCATGGATGATGAAGTCAAAACCCCGGCTATCCATACCCCGCAACGACTGAAGATCTCCTTCAACGAATTCCAGCCAGCCGATTCCCGCATACCGGGGCCAGTCGTGAAGGAAGCGCGCTGGGGAGCGCGACAGTACGCAGACACTTAGATTCGCGCTGCCGTGCAACTCAGCCACGCGAAGCAGATAGTCGAGAATCGTGCGGCCAACGAAGCCAGTACCGCCCGTCATGAAGACACGCAGGCCATCCAGTGGCCACGGCTCAGAGGGTGGGCAAGAAATCACGAATTTTCGCTCCCACACTGTGGCTGTCCAGACCGTGCTCCTTCAGCAGGTAGTCGTAGGCTCCGCAACGCTCGGAGAATCGGTCGCGAACACCGATGCGCAGCAGGCGAACAAGACTACGCTCGGACAGGATCTCGGCGATGAGCGACCCGAGTCCGCCGAACGTCGAGTGTTCCTCCATCGTGATGACCGCACGGCTCCGACTGCAGATTGCCGTTAAGTGCTCCTCGTCTATTGGTTTGATCAGCGGTGCACTCCAGACGCTGGCGTCTGGAAGCAAGCCCTGGGCAATCTCAATGGCGGTACGTACCATGGATCCGGTCGCGATCAATGTTTCTCCACCAGGATTGCCAGGCTTGACTTTCATGAGCTTGCCCGGAGTGATCGAAACGTCGCTCATGTGCACGTCGCCGCGGTCCGACTTGCCCATGCGCAGATACACTGGACCGTTGGCCGCATAGGCGTAGTCCATGCTGGCTGTCATTTCAAAGCGGTCGGCCGGTGACAGCACTTCCAGGCTTGGAATCGCGCGCGTGCAGGCGATGTCTTCGGTCGACTGATGGCTCGTGCCCAGATGGCTGTAGACGAAGCCGGCACCGTCACCCAACAAGACGACCGGCAGGCCGTCATGGGCGACGTCGAGCTTGATTTGCTCGACTGTACGGATCGGAATGAACGCGGCGAGACCGTAGACGAACGGCCGGAAGCCGACACGCGCGAGACCCGCAGCCATGCCGACCATGTTCTGCTCTGCGATGCCGGCATTGATGTATTGCTGCGGGCAGCGCTTGCGGAACTCATCGAACAGCGCATAGCCGTGGTCGCCCGTCAATAGCACCACCCTCGAATCCGCCAGCGCCAGACGCACCAGTGCATTGGAGAAGGCCTCTCTCATTTCGAGGCTCCTGGAAGGCCGAGTGCCTCGAGTGCCTCGCCGAAAGTGTCTGGGTTCAGCCGTGTGTAGTGCCAGCGGTTGTCGGACTCCATGAAGGGCACTCCCTTACCCTTGACCGTGCGCGCAATCAGCGCCTTGGGTTTGCCGGGGCCGGCCGCCCACAACTGTCGAATGGTGGCGTCGATCGCTGCCTCGTCGTGGCCGTCGACCTCTAGAGTTTCAAAGCCGAAGCTTGAGAACTTGGCTAATAGGTCGCCCAGCGCGAGCACGTCGTCAGTTGTGCCCATCGCTTGGAAGCCGTTCTTGTCAACGATCAGCATCAGGTTGTCCATTCGGTGATGCGCCGCGACCAGCGCGCCCTCCCAGATAGGGCCTTCGTTGAGCTCGCCGTCGCCCACGATTGCATACACCTTCTGGTCGGTGCCCTTGCGCTGCAGGCCCATCGCGATGCCGACGCCGACGGAGAATCCGTGCCCGAGCGATCCCGACGTAACCTCGAGTCCCGGCACGCGCGAGTCGGACAGGCCCTTGAGCTCGCTGCCATCCTTGAAGTAGCCCTGAATGTGCGAGTCATCGAGCCAGCCTAGCTCGCGCATGCATGCGTACTGCGCCATCACGCCGTGACCCTTGCTGAGAACCAGGTAGTCGCGTTTCTCCGCGCGCGGGTCGTTGCCCGGATAACGCAGGTGATTGCGGTACAGGACTGTCATCAGCTCGATGATCGAGAACGCGCAGGCGATGTGCACTGTCGAGCCGGCATAGGCCATCTCGAGCACGGTACGGCGCATGCGGGCCGGCGCGAACCGCTGGTCGGCGCCGGCTTCCGTGCAAGAGGTCGCGAGGGTGGTCATCAGAAATTCACTCCGAAGAACTCTTCCAGCTTGTCCGCGATGTAGTCCAGTTGTTCCTGGCCCATCGCAGGGAAGGTGCCGAGCCAGAAGGTCTGGTTCATCACGACGTCGGTGTTGGTCAGCTCGCCGCTGACGCGGAAGTTGCGCCCGGCCATGTAGGGCTGCTTGGTCAGGTTGCCGGCGAAGAGCAGTCGCGTGCCGATCTTGTTCTCTTCCAGGAAGTTGATCAGGTCGGTGCGCTTGGTGCCGCTGCTTGCCTTGACGATCAGCGGAAAGCCGAACCAAGAGGGTTCGGACTTCGGCGTCGCTTCGGGCAGGTGCAGGAACTCGGCGACGTTGGCCAGGCGGTTCTTCAGGTAGGCGAAGTTGGCGCGGCGCTTGGTGATGAATTCCTCGACCCGGTCCATCTGTGCCAACGCGCAGGCGGCCTGCATGTCGGTGATCTTCAGGTTGTAGCCGAGGTGGCTGTAGGTGTACTTGTGATCGTAGCCGTCGGGAAGGTCGCCGCCGAGTTCCTTCTTGGTCCAGCAGAAGCGCTTGTTGCAGGTATTGTCCTTACCGGGTGCGCAGTAGCAGTCGCGTCCCCAGTCGCGAAAGGATTCGGCGATGAGCTTGAGTTCACTGTTGTTCGTGAACACCGCGCCGCCTTCACCCATCGTGATGTGGTGGGCAGGGTAGAAGCTCAGGGTGGCGATATCGCCGAAAGTGCCGACGAGTTGGCCGTTGTACGTGGCACCGAGCGCGTCGCAGCAGTCTTCGACCAGCCACAGGTTGTGCTTTTTGCAGAGCGCCGTCACCACTTCCAGATTGAAGGGGTTGCCCAGGCTGTGCGCCAGCATGATGGCCCTGGTTTTAGGGCCGATGGCAGCTTCGATCAGGGCGGCATCGATGTTGTGAGTGGCCAGGTCCACGTCCACGAACACCGGCACGGCGCCGAACTGGATGACAGGGTTGACGGTCGTAGGAAAGCCTGCAGCCACCCCAATGACTTCGTCGCCAGGTTTGATGGCGCGATCGCCGAGCTTGGGACTCGTTAGCGTTGAGAACGCCACAAGGTTGGCCGACGAGCCGGAGTTGACCGTCAGCACGTGCTTGACCCCCAGGAACTTGGCCAAGCGCTGCTCGAACATGGCGTTGAAGCGGCCGGTGGTGAGCCAGCCGTCGAGCGAGGCTTCCACCATCAGCTGCAGTTCCTTGGCACCGATGACCTTGCCCGATACCGGCACCGGTGATTCGCCCGGTACGAAAGGCTTGGGCGCGAGCGCGATCTCGGCGTACTGCCGGACCAGGTCGTCGATCTGGCGGCGCAAGAGATCGGCTTGGCTGAGAATGGGAGCGACGACGCGGCTCATGCAGATTCCTTGTTGAGCGTGTTCATGTACTGCGCGATCTGCGCGACGGTGTGCTGGCGGATGTCGGCCTCGTCGAGCCAGGCGCGGTGCCACTCGGTGATCTTCTCGAGCGAGGTGCCGAGCGACCACTGGGGCTGCCAGCCGAGGCGACTGCCTGCCTTGGCGATGTCAAGCTTCAGGTGGTGCGCCTCGTGAGGGTTGTGCGCATCGTCGACGACCCAGTTCGCACCCTGATCCCAGTGGCGCGCGAGATTTTCGACGATCCACTGCACCGTGCGGGCGTCTTCCTCGCGCGGGCCGAAGTTCCATGCTTCGGCCACGGCTTGGCCCTGCTCGTACAGTGCTTGCGCGAGCGTCAGGTAGCCGCACAGCGGTTCGAGCACATGCTGCCAGGGGCGGATGGCATGGGGGTTGCGGATCAGCACTGGCGCCTTGCGCTCGAACGCACGCAGCACGTCGGGCACCAGGCGGTCCGTCGCCCAGTCACCGCCGCCGATGACGTTGCCGGCGCGTGCAGAGGCGAGTGCCACGCCGGCGGCATTGAAGTACGACTTGCGGTACGCGCTCGTCACCAGCTCGGAGCAGCCCTTGCTGTTGCTGTAGGGATCGTGTCCGCCCATGGGCTCGTCTTCACGGTAGCCCCAGACCCATTCCTTGTTCTCGTAGCACTTGTCGGTAGTCACATTGACGATCGCGCGCACGCTGCCGGTCTGACGCGCGGCGTCGAGCACGTGCACGGTGCCCATGACGTTGATGGCGTACGTTTCCACCGGCCGCTGGTACGACAGGCGAACCAGCGGCTGTGCGGCCATGTGAATCACGACCTCGGGCCGGAACGACCGCATGGCGACGAGCACAGCGTCACGGTCGCGCACGTCGGCAATGGTGCTGGTCATGCCCTCGCATACCTGTGCTTCCTCGAAGAGCGATGGTTGCGTGGGAGCTTTCAATGCGTAGCCGTGCACCTGCGCGCCGATCGACTGCAGCCACAGCGAGAGCCAGCTGCCCTTGAAGCCTGTGTGGCCGGTCAACAGGACGCGCTTGCCCTTCCAGAATGCAGCGTCGATGGTCATGGCGTCAGTCCCAGTGCTTCCAAGGAGCGTGACCGTCGGACCACAGCTCTTCCAACAGGTGCTTGTCGCGCAGCGTGTCCATCGGCTGCCAGAAGCCTTCGTGCTGATAAGCCATGAGTTCGCCTTCGGCGGCGAGCTGCTTCAGGGGTTCCTGTTCCCACACGGTGCTGTCGTCCTTCAGGTGCGACAGCACTTTCGGGCTGAGGACGAAGAAGCCGCCGTTGATCATCGCGCCGTCGCCCTTGGGTTTCTCCGTGAAGCTGTACACGCACTGTTCGCGGATGTCGAGCGCGCCGAAGCGGCCCGGCGGCAGCGTGGCAGTCAGCGTGGCGGCCTTGCCGTGTCGGCGATGGAAGTCGATGGTGGCGGTGATGTCTACATCGCTCACGCCGTCACCGTAGGTGAAGCAGAACGCTTCTTCGTTTTCGATGTACGGAGCTACGCGCCTGAGGCGTCCGCCGGTCATCGAGTGATCGCCCGTGTCGACGAGAGTGACCTGCCACGGCTCGGCGCGGCGCTCGTGCACGTGCATCCTGTTTTCGCGCATGTCGAAGGTCACGTCGGACATGTGCAGGAAGTAGTTGGCGAAGTACTCCTTGATGACGTAGCCCTTGTAGCCGCAGCAGATGATGAAGTCGTTGACTCCATGCGACGAGTACATCTTCATGATGTGCCACAGGATCGGCTTGCCACCGATTTCGACCATGGGCTTGGGGCGGACGCTGGTCTCTTCGCTCAGACGGGTACCCAGGCCTCCGGCCAGGATGACGGCTTTCATGTGGAGGTTGCTCCCTCGTTGACTTCAGAAGAACTGACGAATGCATCGGAGTGGTACCGATGAGGGTCGAGTCCGGCGGCGACCAACGCTTTCTTGGCGCTGCGGATCATGGCGTCGGATCCGCAGGCATACACCATCGTGCGAGAGAGTTCGGGCGCGTCGGCGAGCAGCGCCTGCTGCACATGGCCTCGCATGCCGTCCCAGTCGGCAGGTGCTCGCGACAATACTGGCATGAAGCGGTGCGCCACGATCGAGTCTGTGGGCCGCCAGTACATGTCTTGCGGCGCCCTTCCGCCCCAGTAGACGCTGATGCTGCGTGGCGTGCCGGCGCGAGGGTCGGTGCTCATCGATTCGAGCATGGCCTTGACAGGAGCGATGCCGGTACCCGTCGCCAGGAACACGAGATCGCGACCGTCGAGCTCGCGCAGGAAGAAGGTGCCCAGCGGGCCGTGTACGCGCAGCAAATCGTTTGGCTTGGCGGCCTCGAACCAATAGCAGCTCATCGCGCCGTCGGGCACCTGCCGGATGTGGAGTTCCACCAACTTGTCGGGGCGCTCAGCGTTGGCAATCGAGTAGCTGCGCCGGATGCCGCCGCTGCCGATGACGTCCACGTACTGCCCCGCCACGAATGACAGCGGCGACGCCGGCGGAAACCGCAGCAGCACGCGCATCACATCAGGCGCAAGACGCTCGATGGTATGAACCCTGCACGGCAGGGTGCGCGGCACAGGCAGCATCGAGCTGTCGAGTTCCTCGATGTCAAGCGTGATGTCCGACACGGCTTCGCGCACGCAGGTCAGCACCCAGCCCGCCTCGCGCTCTCCGGCGGTCAGGCCCGTCTCGTCGTGCAGCGCCTTGGAACTGCCATCAACGATTCGCCCCTTGCATGTGCTGCAGCGACCGGTGCGGCAGCTGTAGGCGAGGCCCACGCCGCAACGCAAGGCGGCGTCGAGCACCGTCTCTCCGGCGAGGGCCGTAAAACTTTTCCCTCTCAGGGTCGTGACTTGAGCCATGCGGCGAGTTGGTGAACTTGGCGTTCAGGGCTTGACGACGGCAGCCGCCTTGCGCGATTGCTCTTGCTCGAGCGTCTGCGCTTCCTGCTTGAGATTCGCAATGGCGGCCTTGATCACTTCGAACTCCGCCTCCTTGCGGGCGAGGAAACTGCGCGTGAGCTGAAGCTTTTCGCTCATGCCCTTGGGCGTGAGGTAGTACGCATAGGCACGCTTGTTGTCGCTGCGCCGGAAGTTCTTGATCTTCACGAAGCCGCGGTCCAGCAGCGCATGCAGCACGTAATGCGTCTTGCCGAGGCTCAGGCCGAGTTCGCGCGAGAGTTGGCGTTGCGACAGCTGCGGCTGGTTGGAGAGCAACCGCAGTGTCTCGAGAACCGCTGCGGCGTCCAGATCCTGAGCGGCAAGGGAGTCCTTGTCGAGCATGAAAGAAGTGTGTTCACGGCGTGAACGGAGGAGTGTACCGCAGCTATGCGCTGCATCTGCGCCATTTCGGCTGTCCGTCAGCCGGGACGCTTCGGATGCGAGCGCACCTGTGGAGCCGCTCCTCGCTCCTCGCTCGTCGCCTGTCAGTCGAAGGTCGCAGCGCTGCCGAACGCAGGCGCGCCTGCGTCCTTTGCCGACAGGCTGGGCGCGGCCCCGAATTCCGGCCACGCGATGCCGAGCTGCGGGTCGTCCCAACGCACGCTTCCTTCGGCGTGCGGAGCGTAGTAGTTGGTCGCCTTGTAGAGCACGTCGGCACTGTCGCTCAGCACGACGAAACCGTGTGCCATGCCAGGCGGCAGCCAGAGCTGGCGATGGCTCTTGTCGTCGAGCTCGACGCCGACCCATTGCCCAAAGGTGGGACTGGAGCGGCGCATGTCGACGGCGACGTCGAACACGCTACCCCGCGTCACCCGCACCAGCTTGCCCTGCGCATGCGGGGGCAACTGGTAGTGCAGGCCGCGCAGCACGCCCTTGGCCGAGCGCGAATGATTGTCCTGCACGAACTCGACATGGCGACCGACTGCCTCGTCGAACACCTTCTGTCTGAAGCTCTCCATGAAGAACCCGCGCGCGTCGCCAAAAACTTTCGGTTCGAGGATGAGTACGCCCTCAATGGCAGTCTTCGTTACCCTCATCAGAACACCCGTGTCTTCACGATCTGCATCAGGTACTGCCCATACCCGTTCTTCAGCATTGGCTGCGCCATTGCCGCCACCTGCTCGGTGGAGATCCAGCCCGCGCGGAAGGCGATTTCCTCGGGGCAGGCGACTTTGAGGCCCTGGCGTTTTTCCAGCACCGAGATGAACTGTCCCGCCTCAAGCAGGCTGTCGTGCGTCCCTGTGTCCAGCCACGCATAGCCGCGGCCCATGATCTCGACGTTGAGTTGTTGCTGTTCGAGGTAGCGCGCGTTGATGTCGGTGATCTCGAGTTCGCCACGGGCCGAGGGCTTGATGCTGGCAGCGATGTCGCAGACCTGTTCGTCGTAGAAGTACAGGCCGGTGACGGCGTAGTTGCTCTTCGGAATCTTGGGCTTTTCCTCGATGCTCAGCGCGCGTTTCTGGTCGTCGAACGCAACCACGCCGTAGCGCTCGGGGTCGTGCACGTGGTAGGCAAAGACGGAAGCGCCGCTCGTGCGGTGGGCGGCGGACTGCAGCAGCCCTTGCAGATCGTGGCCGTAGAAGATGTTGTCGCCGAGCACCAGTGCACTCGGTTGTTCATCGACGAACTTTCGGCCAAGAATGAATGCCTGCGCCAGCCCATCCGGACTCGGCTGCACGCAGTAGCTGATGTTCACCCCCCACTGCGACCCATCGCCCAGCAGCGCTTCGAACCGCGGCGTGTCCTGCGGCGTGCTGATGAGCAGGATGTCCCGGATGCCGGCGAGCATCAGCGTGCTGAGCGGGTAGTACACCATCGGCTTGTCGTACACCGGCAGCAGCTGCTTGCTGATGGCGAGCGTGGCCGGATGCAGGCGAGTGCCGGAGCCGCCGGCCAGGATGATGCCCTTGCGTTGTCGAGTGCTCATTCGGTGATCAGTGGGTCAGCCGAGGGTCTCGGTCAGCATGCGCTCCACGCCGGTGTGCCAGTCGGGCAGCGTGAAGCCGAAGGTCTCGCGCAGCCTGGCCGTGTTCATGCGCGAATTGCCCGGGCGTCTGGCCGGCGTGGGAAAGGCGCTCGTCGGCACGGCGTCGATGGCGTCGGCGGCCACCTTGATCGCTTCGCCGCGCCGGCGGGCGAATTCGATCACGTGCCGCGCGTAGCCGTGCCAGCTCGTTTCGCCGGCGGCGACGGCGTGGTAGGTGCCCGCCACCTCGGGGCGGCTTCGCGCGTGACGCAGTGCGTGCGCCGTCAGGTCGGCCAGCAGCTCGGCGCCGGTGGGCGCGCCGACCTGGTCGTCGATGACGGTGAGGCGCTCGCGCTCCTTGGCCAGCCGCAGCATGGTCTTGGCGAAGTTGCCCCCGCGTGCGGCGTAGACCCAGCTTGTACGGAAGATCAGGTGCCGGCAGCCGCTGGCGCGGATGAGCGCTTCGCCTTCCAGCTTGGTCGCGCCGTACACGCTCAGCGGGCCGGTGGGCGAGTCCTCGGTCCAGGGCGTGCTGCCGCTGCCGTCGAAGACGTAGTCGGTGCTGTAGTGCATCAGCCAGGCGCCGAGGGCGCGGGCTTCGCGCGCCAGCACGCCGGGCGCGGTGGCGTTCAGGGTGCGAGCGAACCCGGGCTCGCTCTCGGCCTTGTCGACCGCCGTGTGCGCCGCGGCATTGACGATGACCTGCGGCGCCACGGCGCGCACCGTCGCGGCCAGCGACTCGGGATTCGCGAAATCGGCCGTCAGGGGTCCGGGGCTGTCGAAGTCGAGCGCCACCAGTTCGCCCAGCGGCGCCAGCGAGCGCTGCAGTTCCCAGCCGACTTGGCCGTTCTTGCCCAGCAGCAGGATCTTCACGCGCTCACCCGCTCGTCGTAGTTCTTCGCCACCCAGTCGCGGTAGGCGCCGCTTTGCACGCGCGCCACCCACTCGGCGTTGTCGAGGTACCAGCGCACGGTCTTGCGGATGCCGGTCTCGAAGGTCTCGGCCGGCTTCCAGCCGAGCTCGCGTTCGAGCTTGCGGGCGTCGATGGCGTAGCGCCGGTCGTGGCCGGGGCGGTCGGTGACGTAGGTGACGAGCCGCGCATGGCTGCCGGCGGGATCCGGGCGCATCTCGTCGAGCAGCGCGCAGACCGTCTGCACGATCTCGATGTTGGGCTTCTCGTTCCAGCCGCCCACGTTGTAGGTCTCGCCCACGCGGCCGCGCGCCAGCACTTCGCGGATGGCCGCGCAGTGGTCCTTCACGTAGAGCCAGTCGCGCACCTGCATGCCGTCGCCATACACCGGCAGCGGCTTGCCGGCCAGGGCATTGACGATCATCAGCGGGATCAGCTTCTCGGGGAAGTGGTAGGGCCCGTAGTTGTTGCTGCAGTTGGTGGTGACGACCGGCAGCCCGTAGGTGTGGTGCCAGGCCCGCACCATGTGGTCGCTGGCGGCCTTGCTCGCCGAGTAGGGGCTGTTGGGTTCGTAGGCGTGCCGCTCGGTGAACGCCGGCTCGTGCGGGCCCAGCGAACCGTACACCTCGTCGGTGCTCACGTGGTGGAAGCGGAACGCGCGCTTGTCGTCGGCGCCGAGCCCGCTCCAGTGGGCGCGCACGGCTTCGAGCAGCGTGAACGTGCCTTCGACGTTGGTGCGCACGAAGGCCGCGGGGCCGTGGATGCTGCGGTCGACGTGGCTCTCGGCGGCGAAGTGGACCACGGCCCGCGGCCGGTGCGTGGCGAGCAGCGAGTCGACGAGCGCGCGGTCGGTGATGTCGCCGTGCACGAACACGTGCCGCGCATCGCCGTCGAGCGACGCGAGGCTCTCCCGGTTGCCGGCGTAGGTGAGCGCGTCGAGGTTGAGCACCGGCTCGTCGTTCGTGGCCAGCCAGTCGAGCACGAAGTTCGCGCCGATGAAGCCGGCGCCGCCAGTGACCAGGATCATGGAATGCGGTGGAAAGTCTTGGGGCGCTTCGCCATGGGGGAACCTGCGGCGAGCGAAGCGCGGATTGTAGGCAGCGCCACCCCGTGGATTCGGTGCAACGCGCGTGCCTGCGGGGCATTTCACGATCCGGTGCGAACGTACACTTCGCGCATGCTTCTCGTGATCGTCGCGGGTTTTGTGGTGGCCGCCGTGGCCACCTTGTACGTGGTCCGTTCCATGCGCCTGCATGGCCATGCGTCCGGCGACCACGATTTCCGTGGGCCGCAGAAGTTCCATGCCCGCGCGGTTCCCCGCATCGGCGGCGTCGGCATCTTCTTCGGCTTCGCCGCGTCGCTGGCGATGCTGGCGTTCGAGCGGCCGGACGGCGAATGGCTCGTCATCTTCGGCCTGCTGGCCTGCGCGTTGCCGGCCTTCGCGGCCGGCCTGCAGGAAGACCTGACCAAGCGCGTGTCGCCGCGGCGCCGGCTGTTCGCGACGGCCCTGTCGGCGGTGCTCGCCGCCTGGCTGCTGAACGCCGTCATCTCGCGCACCGACATCCCCGGCCTCGACTGGGTGGCCGCGCGGCCGGCCGGCGCGGCGCTGCTGGCCGTCTTCGCGGTGGCCGGGGTCGCCAACTCGGTCAACATCATCGACGGCATGAACGGGCTGGCCTCGATGTGCGTGATGCTGATGCTCACGGGACTCGCCTACATCGCCTACCAGGTGGGCGATTCGCTGATCCTCGGCCTGTCGCTCGCCGCCATCGGGGCGGTGCTCGGCTTCTTCCTCTGGAACTACCCGAACGGCCTGATCTTCCTCGGCGACGGCGGCGCCTATTTCCTCGGCTTCCTGCTGGCCGAGATCGCCATCCTGCTGCTGCACCGCAACCCGTCGGTGTCGCCGCTGTGCCCCTTGCTGCTGTGCGCCTACCCGGTGTTCGAGACGGTGTTCTCGATGTACCGGCGCAAGGTGGTGCGCGGGCGGCCGATGGGCATGCCCGACGGCATCCACCTGCACAGCCTGATCTACCGGCGCCTGATGCGCTGGGCCGTGGGCAGCAAGGACGCGGCGGTGCTGACCCGGCGCAACTCGATGACGGCGCCCTACCTGTGGGTGCTGTGCTCGCTGTCGGTGGTGCCGGCCATGCTGTGGTGGGACAGCACCCCCATCCTCGGCACCTCGCTGCTGCTGTTCGCGGCGGCCTACGTGCTGCTGTACTGGCGGATCGTCCGTTTCCGCACGCCCGGCTGGATGATCATCCGCCGCTGAACCGGTGCAGAAAAGGGGCAGGGGCGATAATCGGCGGATGATTGACCCCACCCAGGCCGGCGCCACAAGCGCCGCCACCCCCGAGGCCGCCGCTCCCGCGCCGGCCCGCTTCGACACCCTCTCGCTCGACCCCAAGCTGCTGCGTGCCGTGGCCGATTCCGGCTACGAGACGATGACGCCGATCCAGGCCAAGGCGATTCCCCTGGTGCTGGCCGGCCGCGACGTGATGGGCGCCGCCCAGACCGGCACCGGCAAGACGGCCGCCTTCTCGCTGCCGCTGCTGCAGAAGATGCTGCGCCACGAGAACAGCAGCGCCTCGCCGGCGCGGCACCCGGTGCGCGCGCTGGTGCTGGCGCCCACGCGCGAGCTGGCCGACCAGGTCGCGAACAACGTCAAGGCGTACTCGAAGCACACCAACCTGCGCGCCACCGTCGTGTTCGGCGGCATCGACATGAAGCCGCAGACGGCCGAGCTCAAGCGCGGCGTCGAGGTGCTCATCGCCACGCCGGGGCGGCTGCTCGACCACATCGAGGCCAAGAACTGCGCCCTGCACCAGGTCGAGTACGTGGTGCTCGACGAGGCCGACCGCATGCTCGACATCGGTTTCCTGCCCGACCTGCAGCGCATCCTCAGCTACCTGCCCAAGCAGCGCCAGACGCTGCTGTTCTCGGCCACCTTCTCGCCCGAGATCAAGCGGCTGGCCGAAAGCTACCTGCAGAACCCGCTGCTGGTGGAGGTGGCGCGGCCCAACGCCACGGCGTCCACCGTGGAGCAGCGCTTCTACAGCGTCACCGCCGACGACAAGCGCGCCGCCGTGCTCAAGCTGCTGAAGGACCGCTCGCTCGGCCAGGCGATCGTGTTCGTCAACTCCAAACTGGGCTGCGCCCGCCTGGCCCGCGCCTTCGAGCGCGACGGCCTGCGCACCAACGCGCTGCACGGCGACAAGTCGCAGGACGAGCGGCTGAAGGCGCTCGACGCCTTCAAGCGCGCCGAGGTCGACGTGCTCGTCGCCACCGACGTGGCCGCGCGCGGCCTCGACATCGCCGACCTGCCGGCCGTCTTCAACTTCGACGTGCCCTTCAACGCCGAGGACTACGTGCACCGCATCGGCCGCACCGGCCGCGCCGGCGCGTCGGGCCTGGCGGTGACGCTGGTCACGCGCGAGGACGCCCGGCTGATCGGCGACATCGAGAAGCTCATCAAGAAGAAGATCGAGCTCGAGCCGCTGGAGCTCGACGCCGAACGGCCGCGCCGCGAGTTCCGCGGCGACCGCCCGCGCCGCGATGCGGGCGAGCCGGCGCGCGAGCGCTCGTACACGCACGCGGCGGCGGGCCGGCCTGCCACGCCGCGGCCGTCGTCGGATCCCTTCTTCGACCGGCCGTACGAGGCCAGCACCAGCGGCGAGGCCCCGTGGGAGGCCAAGGCGGCGACGCCGTCGGCGGCCGTGCGCGGCCTGTCGGCCAACATCAAGCCCAAGCGCAAGGTGGCCGCGCTGTTCGGCGCCAAGAAGGCCGACTGACGCGGCGGGTCGACGCGCCCGGCTACCGGGCGAGCAGCCCGAACACCGCCGGAACGTCCTTCGGCACGCCGCGCGGCTCGGCGCGCCAGTCGGCCACGCGCGCCGTGCGCGTCCAGCCCGACGCGAGCGTGAGGCCGCAGCTCACCGACAGTTCGGTCGCCGGGTTCAACTGCGCCACCAGCGCATGCAGCAGCGCCTCGTTGCGGTAGGGCGTCTCGATCATCAGCTGCGTCTGCCCCAGCCGGCGCGACAGCGCTTCGAGCTCGCGGATGCGGGCGGTGCGCGGCGCCGCATCCACCGGCAGGTAGCCGACGAAGGCGAAGCTCTGGCCGTTCAGGCCGCTGGCCGCCAGCGCGAGCAGCAGCGAACTCGGCCCGGCCAGCGCAACGACACGGACACCGGCCGCATGCGCGACCTGCACCAGCGCCGCGCCCGGGTCCGCCACGGCGGGCAGGCCGGCCTCGGAGATCAGGCCGAGGTCGTGGCCCGCCTGCGCCGGCGCCAGCAGGCGCTCGAAGGCGGCCCGTCCGGCCGCCGGATCCGGCGCCTTCGTGCTGCCCTTGGCCGGGCGCGGCAGCTCGTCGATCGCGACCTGCTGCAGCGGCACGGCCAGCGGCACCACCACGTCCACCCGCTTCAGAAAGGCGCGCGTGGTCTTCGCGTTCTCCGCCACCCAGTGCGTGAGCCGTGCGGCGACGCGGATCGCGCCGAGCGGCAGCGCCTCCTGCAGGTCCGCCTGCTCGCCTTCGATGCCGAAGTCGAGCGTGTTGGGCACCAGGTACAGCGTGCCGCTCATCGCACCGGCACCAAGGGATCGATGCCCGCGCGGCGCAGCAGCTCGCAGGTGCGGATCAGCGGCAGGCCGACCAGGGCCGTCGGGTCGTCGGATTCGAGGCTGCTCAGCAGCGCGATGCCCAGCGTCTCCGACTTCGCGCTGCCGGCGCAGTCGTAGGGCTGCTCCGTGCGCAGGTAGTGCTCGATCTCGGCATCGGACAGCTCGCGGAAGCGCACCGTCACCGGCGCGAGCGCGGCCTCGGCGAAGCCGGTGCCGTGCCGCACGACGGCGACCGCCGTCTGGAACACCACGGTCCGGCCGCGCATCGCCCGCAGCTGCTCGACGGCGCGCTCGTGCGTGCCGGGCTTGCCGATCGGGCGGCCCTCGAGGTCGGCCACCTGGTCGGAGCCGATCACGACCGCGTCCGGCCGCCGCTTCGCCACCGCCAGCGCCTTCGCGCGCGCCAGGCGGAGCGCCAGCGCCGCGGGCGGCTCGCCCGGCAGCGGCGCCTCGTCGACCTGCGGGTTCTCCACCTCGAACGGCAGCCGCAGCCGCACGAGCAGCTCGCGCCGGTAGCGCGACGTGGAGGCGAGGATGAGCGCGGGCAAGGAAGGCATCGGCCGATTCTCACATCGCCCGTGTGGCCGGCGCCCCCTCGTACACTGCGGCGGATGAAGCCCCGCTCCTTCGACCCCCTGCATCTGCCCGTCGAAGCGTTCGCCCAGGCCGCGGGCGAGCTCGAGGGCCGCTGGCCGGTGACCGAACTGCCGCGCCTGGCCGATGCCGCGCACGGCGACGCGAAGCCGGGCGCCGCCGACACCGTCGCCTGGCGCCTTCGCGGCGAGAGCCGCGCCGTGCGCAACGGCACGCCGCAGACCTGGCTGCACGTCGACGCACGCTGCGCGCTGTCGCTGGTGTGCCAGCGCTGCCTCGGGCCGGTTCCCGCCGACGTGCAGGCGCAGCGCAGCTTCCTGTTCGTGGCCGACGAAACCGCCGCCGCGGCGCTCGACGCCGAAGTGGAAGACGACGTGCTGGTGCTGACCCGCTCGCTCGATGCGCGCGAACTCGTCGAGGACGAGCTCCTGCTCGCGCTGCCCCTGGTGCCGCGGCACGCGGTCTGTCCCGACCCCTTGCCCCTGCCCGCCGGCGACGAGGCGGCCGCCGAAGAGCGGCCGAATCCCTTCGCCGTGCTGTCGGCGCTGAAGAACGGCCGTTCGGGGACGTGACCGATGCCGCACGGGACCACGGGCCGGGAGATGCTAGAATCGTCGGCTTTTCGGTTGGGCCTGGCTGCGCGGTGTGGCCGCCTTCACCGGCCTTCACCGACTTCCGGCGCAGCCCCGAGCGGCGCCGCCGGAGCGCCCCAAGGAGAATCCCATGGCTGTTCAGCAGAACAAGAAGTCCCCGTCGAAGCGCGGCATGCACCGCGCGCACCAGTCGCTCACCGCGCCGGGCACGGCCATCGAGCCGACCACCGGCGAGACGCATCTGCGCCACCACATCAGCCCGACCGGCTTCTACCGCGGCCGCAAGGTTCTCAAGACCAAAGCGGACGCCTGACGCCCGTTGCGGCCCCGCGTCGCAGCGTTGCCGCCTCGCGCGGCAGCTGGAATCCCGGTTCGCCCGGCCTGCCTCGCGGCAGCGCCGGGCGTTCGCGTTGATGCGCGCCTAGCAGGCTGCACGGCCGTTCTCGCATGAACCCGCCCGCCCGCGACGACCTGGTGCTCGACGGCGTCGTGCGCATCGCCGTCGACTGCATGGGAGGCGACCACGGCCCTTCGGTCACCCTGCCTGCGGCGCGGGCGTTCCTCGCCGCCCATCCGGAGGCCGAAGTGATCCTCGTCGGCCGTGCCGACGCGCTGGCCGCCGCCCGCGACTGGCCGCGCTGCGCCGTCGTGGCGGCGAGCGAAGTCGTCGCGATGGACGACCCGATCGAGGTCGCGCTGCGCCGCAAGAAGGACTCGTCGATGCGCGTGGCGATCAGCCAGGTGAAGGCGGACGCCGCCGGCCGGGCTGCCGCCCATGCCTGCGTGTCGGCCGGCAACACGGGCGCGCTGATGGCCGTCTCGCGCTACCTGCTCAAGACGCTCGAGGGCATCGACCGGCCGGCCATCGCCGCCGTCATGCCGCACCGCAAGGGCGGCTACACCACCGTGCTCGACCTCGGCGCCAACGTCGACTGCACGGCCGAGCACCTGCTGCAGTTCGCCGTGATGGGCAGCGCGCTCGTGAGCGCCGTCGAGGGCAAGGGCAGCCCGAGCGTGGGCCTGCTCAACATCGGCGAAGAGGTGATGAAGGGCAGCGACGCCATCAAGCGCGCGGGCGAGCTGCTGCGCACGGCCGCGGCCGGCGGCCACCTCAATTTCCACGGCAACGTGGAAGGCAACGACATCTTCAAGGGCACCACCGACATCGTCGTGTGCGACGGCTTCGTGGGCAACGTGATGCTCAAGACGGCCGAGGGCCTGGCCTCGATGCTCTTCGACTTCATCAAGCAGGAGTACGGCCGCAACGCCCTCTCCAAGCTGGCGGCGCTGGTCTCGCTGCCGGTGCTCAAGCGGCTCAAGCACCGCGTCGACCATCGCCGCTACAGCGGCGGGGCGCTGCTGGGCCTGCGCGGGCTGGTGTTCAAGGCCCACGGCTCGTCCGACGCCTACGCCTTCGAGCAGGCGATGAACCGGGCTTATGATGCCGCCCGCAACGGGCTGCTGGAGCGGGTGCACCAGCGCATCAGCGACACCCTGCAAGCCATGCCCGCGGCCGCCAACGACGAGCATCGGCTCGTCTCCGAATCCACCGCATGAACGCTTCGTCCCCACGCCATTCACGCATCGTCGGCACCGGCAGCTCGCTGCCTCCCCGGCGGGTGACCAACGACGCGCTGGCCGCGCAACTGGCCGAGCAGGGCATCGAGACGTCCGACCAGTGGATCGTCGAGCGCACGGGCATCCGCGCGCGGCACTTCGCCGCGCCCCATGTCACCTCGAGCGACCTGGCCGTGCAGGCGGCCCGCCACGCGATCGAGGCCGCCGGCTGCACCGCCGCCGACATCGACCTGATCATCGTCGCCACGTCGACGCCGGACATGGTGTTCCCGTCGACCGCCTGCTTCGTGCAGCGCAAGCTCGGCATCCACGGCTGCCCGGCCTTCGACGTGCAGGCCGTGTGCTCCGGCTTCGTCTATGCGCTGGCGATCGCCGACTCGATGATCAAGGCCGGCACGGCGCATCGCGCGCTGGTCATCGGCGCCGAGGTGTTCTCGCGCATCCTCGATTTCAAGGACCGCACGACCTGCGTGCTCTTCGGCGACGGCGCCGGCGCGGTGGTGCTCGCCGCGAGCGACACGCCGGGCATCCTCGCCACCGACCTGCATGCCGACGGGCGCCATGCCGAGATCCTGTGCACCCCCGGCAACGTCTCGGGCGGCCAGATCCTCGGCGACCCCTTCCTCAAGATGGACGGCCAGGCGGTGTTCAAGCTGGCCGTCGGCGTGCTCGACGAGGTGGCGCGCTCGGTGCTCGAGAAGGCCGGCCGCACCGCCGCCGACGTCGACTGGCTGATCCCGCACCAGGCCAACATCCGCATCATGCAGAGCACGGCGCGCAAGCTGAAGCTGCCGATGGACAAGGTGATCGTCACCGTCGACCGCCACGGCAACACCTCCGCCGCCTCGATCCCGCTGGCGCTCGACGAAGCCGTGCGCGCGGGCACCATCAAGCCGGGCGACACGGTGATGCTCGAAGGCGTGGGTGGCGGCTTCACCTGGGGCGCGGTGCTGTTCGATCTCTGAACCGGCACGCTCCTGCCCTTCGTTCGTGCAGGCCGCCGCGCCTGCGCATGGCACCACCAGACTCGAGAGATCGGCCATGACACCGTTCGCATTCGTATTTCCCGGCCAGGGCTCGCAAGCCGTCGGCATGCTCGACGCCTGGGGCGACCACCCCGCCGTGCGCGACACGCTCGCCGAGGCGTCCGACGCCCTGGGCGAGGACCTCGGCCGCCTGATCCACGAAGGGCCGAAGGAGCAGCTCGACCTCACCACCAACACCCAGCCGGTGATGCTGGCGGCCGGCATCGCCTGCTACCGCGCGTGGCGGGCCGAGGCGGGCGCCGAGCCGGCCGCGGTGGCCGGCCATTCGCTGGGCGAGTACAGCGCCCTCGTGGCCGCCGGCGCGCTGAGCCTGCGCGACGCGCTGCCGCTCGTGCGCTTTCGCGCGCAGGCGATGCAGGAGGCGGTGCCGGTGGGCGTGGGCGCCATGGCCGCCATCCTCGGGCTCGACGCGCAGTCGGTGCGCGACGTGTGCGACGAGGTGGCGACCGGCAGCGGCGAGGTCGTCGAGGCGGTGAACTTCAACGACCCGAAGCAGACCGTCATCGCCGGCAGCAAGGCGGGCGTGGACAAGGCCTGCGAGGCGCTCAAGGCCAGGGGGGCGAAGCGGGCCCTGCCGCTGCCGGTGTCTGCGCCGTTCCATTCGAGCCTGATGCGCCCGGCCGCCGAGCGGCTGAAGGACAAGCTCGCCGGCACCGCCATCGCCGCGCCGCGCATCGCCGTGGTCAACAACGTCGACGTGAAGGTCGAGACCGATCCGGCGGCGATCCGCGATGCGCTGGTGCGCCAGGCCTTCGGCCCGGTGCGCTGGGTCGAGGTGGTGCAGGCGCTGCGCGAGCGCGGTCTGCGCCACATCGTCGAATGCGGTCCGGGCAAGGTGCTGGCCGGTATGGTCAAGCGCATCGACGGCGAGGCGGTCACGGCGACGATCGCCGATCCCGCGAGCCTGGCCGAGGTGAAGGGGCTGCTGGCATGAGCGCGCCGACGTTTGCCGGCCAGGTCGCCCTCGTGACGGGCGCCACCCGCGGCATCGGCCGCGCGATCGCCGCCGAACTGGCCGCCGCCGGCCTGAAGGTCGTCGGCACCGCCACCACCGAGGCCGGCGCGCAAGCCATCACCGAGGCGCTGGCCGCCCACGCCGGCTGCCGCGGCATCGTGCTCGACGTGACCGATGCCGCGGCGGTCGACGCCGCCGTCGACGCCCTCGTGAAGGAGCACGGCGCCCTGCACGTGCTCGTCAACAACGCCGGCATCACGCGCGACGGCCTGTCCATGCGCATGAAGGACGATGACTGGGACGCGGTGGTCGACACCAACCTCAAGGCCGTCTTCCGCATGAGCCGCGCGGCCATCCGCCCGATGATGAAGCAGCGCTACGGGCGCATCGTCAACATCACCTCGGTGGTGGGCGCGAGCGGCAACCCGGGCCAGGCCAACTACGCCGCCGCCAAGGCCGGCGTGGCCGGGATGACGCGCTCGCTGGCGCGCGAGCTCGGCAGCCGCGGCATCACCGTCAACTGCGTGGCGCCCGGCTTCATCGACACCGACATGACCCGCGCGCTGCCCGAGGCGCAGACCGCCGCGCTGATGGCGCAGATCCCGCTCGGCCGCCTGGGCGCGGCCGCGGACATCGCGCATGCCGTCGCGTTCCTGGCGTCGCCGCAGGCCGGCTACATCACCGGGACCGAGCTGCACGTCAACGGCGGCATGTACATGAACTGACCTGCAGAAAAACATCCGGACCTGCCCGGCCGGACTGCGGGGGAAGGGCGCTTGGACAGCAGGCCCCAACCTTTAGAATCCCGGGCTGTTTCTGTAAACACTCCATGGAGGAGTCATGAGCGATATCGAATCCCGCGTCAAGAAAATCATCGCCGAACAGCTTGGTGTTCCCGAGGCGGATGTGTCCAACGAAAAGGCCTTCGTCGCCGACCTGGGCGCCGATTCCCTGGACACGGTCGAGCTGGTGATGGCCCTCGAAGACGAGTTCGGCATCGAGATTCCCGACGAGGAAGCCGAGAAGATCACCACCGTGCAGCTGGCGATCGACTACGCCGTCAATCACCAGAAGGCCTGAGCGGAGTCTGCATCGAATGAGTCGTCGCCGCGTCGTCATCACCGGGCTCGGGCTGATCAGCCCCGTGGGCAACACGGTGGCAGAGGGTTGGTCCAACCTGGTGGCCGGCAAGTCCGGCATCGCCAACATCACCAAGTTCGATGCGTCGTCGTTCGCCTGCAAGTTCGCGGGCGAGGTCAAGGGCTTCAACGTCGAGGAGTACTTCCCGGCCAAGGAAGCCCGGCACATGGACACCTTCATCCACTACGGATTGGCGGCGTCCATCCAGGCCGTGCGCGACGCCGGCCTGCCGACCAACGACCAGCTCGGCGAAGAGCAGGCCGAGCGCATCGGCTGCCTCGTCGGCTCGGGCATCGGCGGCCTGCCCCTGATCGAGGAGACGCATGCCGAACTGACGGCGCGCGGCGCGCGGCGGATCTCGCCGTTCTTCGTGCCGGCCTCGATCATCAACATGATCTCGGGCCACGTGTCGATCACCTTCGGCTTCCAGGGGCCGAACCTCGCCATCGTGACGGCCTGCACCACCGGCCTGCACTGCATCGGCGAGGCGGGCCGCCTGATCGAGTACGGCGACGCCGACGTGATGATCGCCGGCGGCTCGGAGGCGACCGTGTCCCCGCTGGGCGTCGGCGGCTTCGCCGCGGCGCGTGCGCTGTCCACGCGCAACGACGATCCCGCCACGGCCTCGCGCCCCTGGGACAAGGACCGCGACGGCTTCGTCCTCGGTGAAGGCGCCGGCGTGCTGGTGCTCGAGGAGTACGAGCACGCGAAGAAGCGCGGCGCGAAGATCTACGCCGAGCTGTGCGGCTTCGGCATGGGCGCGGACGCGTTCCACATGACCGCGCCCAACGTCGACGGCCCCAAGCGCGCCATGAAGGCCGCGCTGCGCAACGCGGGCCTGAACGCCGACCAGGTGCAATACCTCAACGCGCACGGCACGTCCACGCCGCTCGGCGACGTGAACGAGACCAACGCGATCAAGCTCGCCTTCGGCGACCATGCCCGGCAGATGGTCGTGAGCTCCACCAAGTCGATGACCGGCCACCTGCTCGGAGGCGCCGGCGGCATCGAATCGGTGTTCACCACGCTCGCGCTGCATCACCAGGTGGCGCCGCCGACCATCAACATCTTCAACCAGGATCCCGAATGCGACCTGGACTACTGCGCCAACACGGCGCGGGAGATGAAGATCGAGTACGCCGCGAAGAACAACTTCGGCTTCGGCGGCACCAACGGCACGCTGATCTTCAAGCGCGCCTGAAGACGGGCGGCTTGCCGCTCCCGGCCCCGCGCCCATGCGCGCATCGCCCCCGCTTCGCATCACCGTCCGCCGCTTCGGCGTCTGGCGCGCGTGCGTGGGCGGGGTGATGGCCGCCGTGTTGGCTGCGCTCGCGGCCTGGGCGCTGGCGGGCGAGCGGCCTTCCGGCCTGGCGCTCCTGGGCGTCGGGGCCGGCGCGCTGCCGCTGCTCGCGGGCGCGGCGGGCCTGCTCCGGTGCGCGGCCTTCACGCTTCGCTGGGACGGCCAGGCCTGGCGGCTCAACGACGGCATGGACGCGGACGACGACGCGCCGGCGGGCGAGCTGTGCGTCGCCATCGATCTCGGCGCGTGGCTGCTGCTGAGGTTCGACCGGCCGCCTGGGCGATTCGGGCGACGCGCGGCGTGGCTGCCGGTGCAGCGCCGGGGGCTCGAAGCGCAATGGCACGCATTTCGCTGTGGGGTATATTCGCCGCGCCCTGCCGCCGGCCGTGACAAGGATCACGCAGCCCTTCCGAGCCGTCCCCGCGCCGAATCCCACGCATGAATCCCGACGCCGATGCCCCCTTGATCGAACGCGTCAAGCGCGGCGACGTCAAGGCGTTCGAGATGCTCGTGGTCAAGTACCAGCGCCGCATCGAGCGCCTGATCGGGCGGATGGTGCGCGACGTCGACCTGGTGCCCGACATCGCCCAGGAGACCTTCATCCGCGCCTACCGCGCGATCCCGCAGTTCCGCGGCGAGAGCGCGTTCTACACCTGGCTCTACCGCATCGCCGTCAATACCGCCAAGAAGGCGCTGGTGGGGCTCAAGCGCGACCCGATCGTGACCGAATCCGCGCGCCTGTCCCGCGACGAGGACGACGAAACTTACCGCAGCGAAAACGAACTAAGCCACGGCGAAACCCCGGAGGCGCTCCTTGCCAGCAAGGAGGTCGCCGCCGCCGTGAATGCCGCGATCGAGGCGCTGTCGGTCGATCTGCGGCAGGCCATCACGCTGCGCGAGATCGAAGGGCTCAGCTACGAAGAGATCGCCGAGCTGATGGACTGCCCCATCGGGACGGTCCGCTCGCGCATCTTTCGCGCGCGCGAGGCGATTGCGCTGCGGCTGCGGCCCCTGCTCGATACGCGCGATGGCGAGCGGTGGTGAGGCGCCCGGCCCGGCCGTGGGGATCGGAGTGAATTGTGGAGAGCGGACATGTTGACGAAGTCTGATAGCCGGTTGCTGGAAGACCTGTCGGCCCTGGCCGATGGCGAGCTCGAGCCTGCGGAAGTGGCTCGGGTCTGCACCCGCTGGCGCGACGATCCCGAGCTGCGCGGGCGCTGGCATGCCTACCAGCTGATCGGCGACGTGCTGCGCTCCGAAGACCTGGCCGCGAGCGGCGCCCGCGATGCGGCGCTCCTCGCGTCCCTGCGCGGACGCCTCGCGAACGAGCCGGTGGTGCTGGCGCCGGAGCCCGCGTCCGCCTCGCCGGATGCGCCGGTGCCGATGCGCGCCGCGGCCCGCCGCGGCCGATGGGCCTGGAAGGCGCCGGCCGCGGTGGCCGCCGGCTTCGTGGCGGTGGCCGGCGTGCTGACGGTCGTGGGCCTGCCGGAAACGGCCCCGCCGGGCGGTGCCGTGCTGGCCCGCTCCGGCGCCGGCACGGGTGCCCCGGCGGCCGCGCTCCGCGCCGCCTCGCCCGACGTCGTCCTCGCCAACGACCGCGTCGTGCGCGACGCGCGGCTCGACCGCTACCTCAACGCGCACAAGCAGTTCGCCGGCACCTCGGCGCTGGGCATGCCTTCGGGCTTCCTGCGCAACGCCGCCGTCGAGACGCCGAACCGTTGACCGGCCGACGCGCATGCTGAGAACTTCCGTGCTCGCCCTGGCATTCGCCGGCGCCGTCTGCTCCTTCGTCCCGTCGGCCCATGCCGGCAAGTCCACCGGCGCCGGCACGCCCATCAGCCCCGGCGAGGTGCGGGCGTGGCTCATGCGCATCCACGCCGCGGCCAGCCGGCGCAACTTCCAGGGCACCTTCATCGTCAGCGCGGGCGGCGGCGTCTCGAGCGCGCGCATCGCGCACTACAACGACGGCCACAACCAGTTCGAGCGCATCGAGTCCCTCGACGGCGAGACGCGCTTCGTCTTTCGCCACAACGACGAGGTGCGCACGCTCTGGCCCGAGCAGCGGGTGGCGCTCATCGAGCAGCGCGACCTGCTGACCTCGTTCCCCGCGCTGCTGCAGGTCAGCGACGACCGCATCGCCGACTTCTACGAAGTGCGCGCGCGCGGCGCCGAACGCGTCGCCGGCTACGAGGCCAGCGTGCTGCTGCTGCGCCCGCGCGATTCGCACCGCTACGGCTACCAGCTGTGGGCGGACCGCGGCACCGGCCTGCTGCTGCGCGCCGACGTGCTCGGCGAGCGCGGCGAGCTGCTGGAGAGCTCGGCGTTCTCCGACGTCTCGATCGACGTGCGCTCGCAGCCCGAGACCGTGCTGCAGCCGATGAGCAAGCTCGACGGCTACCGCATCCTGCGTCCCGTGCTGACGCACACCCGCCTCGACGCCGAGGGCTGGAACCTGCGGCAGGCGGTGCCGGGCTTCCGGCTGGTCAGCTGCGTGCGGCGGCCGATGCCCGACATCGAGCCGGGCACCAATGCCCCGGCGCCGACCGCGCTGCAGACCATCTATTCCGACGGGCTGACCTACGTCTCGGTGTTCATCGAGCCCTTCGACGCCACGCGCCATGCGACCCCGATCGAGACCTCGATCGGCGCCACGCACACCTTGATGCGGCGCCACGGCGACTGGTGGATCACCGTCGTGGGCGACGTGCCGACCGCCACGCTGCGCGCGTTCGCCGGCGAGCTGGAACGCGCCCGGTAGGCGCAGCGCCGGCGTGCGGGCATGCGCGTTGCATGTTCGTGCGACATTTCCGCGGCGCACATCGACATCACTTCGGCGGCCGGGTCCCGCACCCGGGCTGCGACGCTTCCGAGGCCAGACCATGCAAACAACTCGAACCTCCCTCACCGCTTCGTTCTCCCGCCGCCTGGGCCTGCTCGCCATGGCGTTCGGCCTTGCGGCCGGCGCGGCGCTCGCGCCGTCCACCAGCCGGGCGCAGGCCTCGGGCCTGCCCGACTTCACCGAGCTCGTCGAGCGCGTCGGCCCGGCCGTCGTGAACATCCGCACCACCGAGCGGGTGCGGCGCAACGGCGCCTCGCCCGGCGGCGAGATCGACCCCGAGGTGCTCGAGTTCTTCCGCCGCTTCGGCATTCCGATTCCCGGCCCGCAGGCGCCCGGCCCGCGCGGCGCGCCGCAGCAGCCCGAGGGCGAGCCGCGCATGCGCGGCGTCGGTTCCGGCTTCATCCTCAACGCCGACGGCTACGTGATGACCAACGCCCACGTGGTCGAGGGCGCCGACGAGGTCTTCGTCACCCTCACCGACGACCGCGAGTTCAAGGCCAAGATCATCGGCGCCGACAAGCGCACCGACGTGGCGCTCGTCAAGATCGAGGCGAGCGGCCTGCCGGTGGTGCGCATCGGCGACGTGAAGCGGCTGAAGGTCGGCGAATGGGTGATGGCCATCGGCTCGCCCTTCGGCCTGGACAACACCGTCACCGCCGGCATCGTGAGCGCGAAGGCGCGCGAGACCGGCGAGTTCCTGCCCTTCATCCAGACCGACGTGGCGATCAACCCCGGCAACTCCGGCGGCCCGCTCATCAACATGCGCGGCGAGGTGGTGGGCATCAACTCGCAGATCTACAGCCGCTCGGGCGGCTTCATGGGCATCTCGTTCGCCATCCCGATCGACGAGGCCTCGCGCGTGGCCGACCAGCTGCGCGCCACGGGGCGCGTCATCCGCGGGCGCATCGGCGTGCAGATCGCCGAAGTCACCAAGGAGGTGGCCGAGGCCATCGGCCTGGACAAGCCGGTCGGTGCGCTCGTGCGCGGCGTCGAATCGGGCGGGCCGGCGGAGAAGGCCGGCGTCGAGCCGGGCGACATCATCACCCAGTACGACGGGCGCAAGGTCGAGCGCGCAGGCGACCTGCCGCGCATGGTCGGAGGGACGAAGCCCGGATCGAAGACCGCCATGCAGGTGTTCCGCCGCGGCGGCTACCGCGACCTGAACGTCACCGTGGCCGAGCTCGAAGCCGAGCAGCCGGTGCGCCCCGGCGACCGCAGCCCGCCGAAGGCGCCGACGGCCATCGGCTCGCTGGGGCTGGCCATCACCGACCTGAGCGAGCCGCAGCGGCGCGAGCTGAAGGTCAAGGGCGGCGTGCTGGTCCAGTCGGCGCAGGGCGCGGCCGCCCGCGCCGGCCTGCGGGAAGGCGACGTGATCCTCGCGATCGACAACCGCGAGGTCACGACCGCCGCGCAGTTCCAGGCGCTGGTGGCCAAGGCCGACACCGGCAAGCCGATCAGCGTGCTGGTGCGGCGGGGCGACTGGGTCAATTACGTGGTGATCCGGCCGGCCCGATGACGGGCCTGTCGCCGGTTACAACCGACTGCCGCGATGGGTCTTTCCGTATGTTGAGAAGCGCGGCGGCCGGCTTTCCGCGTCGACGAAAAAAATTGTCGACCAAGGATGTGGAAGTGAGCGCAAGCAAACTTATTTTGACTTCTCCATTCCGCCCGGACGAGGCCCGAATCGGCAGGCCGAAGCAGCGGTTTAGCGCCTCTTCGGGCGCATTCCATCGGCTCGCGAGCTATCCCCAAATCGTCCACAAGCAATTGTGGATAAGCTGTGTATGGAGATCGCTGTTGGTGTCCTGCAACGAGCGGAAATCGAGCAACGGCGCGGTTTCCGGCCGGGTGCTTTTGGCTACAATGAAGGCCCAACAAGCAGTTGCCATACGTTTTGTTGGAAGGCGCGTCACTCATTCGACGTGCCTTTTTTTTAGCCTCGGTCGCAGTCCCGGCGCGGCGTTGCGCGCCCTCACACCGCCCCTCGCTGTGAGCCTGCACTGAGCCGGTCTTCTCTTTCCGTCGGCGCCCGACACGCACTCGCGCCGACACCTTGCGGGCCTCATGGACCACATCCGGAATTTCTCGATCATTGCCCACATCGACCACGGCAAGAGCACGCTCGCCGACCGGTTGATCCAGCGCTGCGGCGGACTGAGCGATCGTGAGATGGAGGCGCAGGTGCTCGACTCGATGGACATCGAACGCGAGCGCGGCATCACCATCAAGGCGCAGACCGCCGCGCTCAGCTACACGGCGCGCGACGGCAGCGTCTACCAGCTCAACCTCATCGACACCCCCGGGCACGTCGACTTCTCGTACGAGGTCAGCCGCTCGCTGTCGGCCTGCGAGGGGGCGCTGCTGGTGGTCGATGCCAGCCAGGGTGTGGAGGCGCAGACGGTGGCGAACTGCTACACCGCCATCGAGCTCGGCGTCGAGGTGGTGCCGGTGCTCAACAAGATGGACCTGCCGCAGTCCGACCCGGAGCGCGCCAAGGAAGAGATCGAGGACGTGATCGGCATCGACGCGAGCGACGCCATCCCCTGCAGCGCCAAGACGGGCGAGGGCGTGGACGAGATCCTCGAGGCGGTCGTCGCGCGCATCCCGCCGCCGCGCGGCCGGCCGGACGCGCCGCTGCGGGCCATGATCATCGACTCGTGGTTCGACAACTACGTGGGGGTGGTGATGCTGGTGCGCGTGGTCGACGGCGAGCTCAAGCGCGGCGAGCGCTTCAAGATGATGGCGACGAACGCCGTCTACGCCGCCGAGCAGCTGGGGGTGTTCTCGCCCAAGTCGGTGCCGCGCGAGGCGCTGCGCGCCGGTGAGGTGGGCTTCATCATCTCCGGCATCAAGGAGCTGCAGGCGGCCAAGGTTGGCGACACCATCACGCTTGAGAAGAAGCTGCCCAACAACCTCGGGCCGGCGAGCGAGGCGCTGCCGGGCTTCAAGGAGATCCAGCCGCAGGTCTTCGCCGGCCTGTACCCCACCGAGGCGAGCGAGTACGACCAGCTGCGCGACGCGCTGGAGAAGCTCAAGCTCAACGACTCGTCGCTGCGCTACGAGCCCGAGGTGAGCCAGGCGCTCGGCTTCGGCTTCCGCTGCGGCTTCCTCGGCCTGCTGCACATGGAGATCGTGCAGGAGCGCCTGGAGCGCGAGTTCGACCAGGACCTGATCACCACCGCGCCGTCCGTCGTCTACGAGGTCGAGCTCAACGACGGCACGGTGCTGAACGTGGAGAACCCGTCGAAGATGCCCGACCTCGGGCGCATCCGCGAGATCCGCGAGCCCATCGTCACCGTGCACCTGTACATGCCGCAGGACTACGTCGGCCCGGTGATGACGCTGGCCAACCAGAAGCGCGGCACGCAGGTCAACATGGCCTACCACGGCCGGCAGGTGATGCTGACCTACGAGATGCCGCTCGCCGAGATCGTGCTCGACTTCTTCGACAAGCTGAAAAGCGTGTCGCGCGGCTATGCGTCCATGGACTACGAGTTCCTCGAGAACCGGGCGTCCGACGTGGTGAAGGTCGACATCCTGCTCAACGGCGACAAGGTCGACGCGCTGTCGATCATCGTGCACCGCAGCCAGGCGCAGTTCCGCAGCCGCGCCGTGGTCGCCAAGATGCGCGAGCTGATTTCGCGCCAGCAGTACGACGTGGCGGTGCAGGCCGCCATCGGGGCCAACATCATTGCGCGTGAGACAATCAAGGCGCTTCGCAAGAACGTCATTGCCAAGTGCTATGGCGGCGACATCACCCGCAAGCGCAAGCTGCTCGAAAAACAAAAGGCCGGGAAGAAGCGCATGAAGCAGATCGGCTCGGTCGAGGTGCCTCAGGAAGCGTTTCTGGCCATCCTGCAAGTGGACGATTGATGAGCCTGTTGACCGGTGCGCTCTATGCCCTGCTGTGTGTCTACCTTGGCGGCTGGTATCTCGGCAAGTGGACGGGCAACTTCTCGCTGCTGCTGTTCATCCTGACGGTCGTCACCTTCGCCTACTGGCTGGCGGAACGCTTCGTCTTCGCGCCCCGCCGCGCGGCCGCGGTGCGCAACCTCGAGCAGCAGGACGCCGCGCGCCGGGAGCAGTTGGCCCGCCAGGGCATCGCCAAGGTCGACGGCGACATCGCCGAGGCGCGCCAGGGCCTGCTCGCGCAGCCGTGGTGGCTCGATTGGACGGCCGGCCTGTTCCCGGTGATCCTTGCGGTCTTCTTCCTGCGGTCGTTCCTGTTCGAGCCGTTCAAGATCCCGTCCGGCTCGATGATCCCGACGCTTCTCGTCGGCGACCTCATCCTCGTCAACAAGTACCACTACGGCGTGCGCCTGCCGGTGATCAACAAGAAGATCATCGACAACCACGAGCCCCAGCGCGGCGACGTCATGGTGTTCCGCTACCCGCGCGACACCGGCGTCGACTACATCAAGCGCGTGGTGGGCGTTCCGGGCGACGAGGTCGCCTACCGCAACCAGCGGCTCTTCGTCAACGGCACGGAAGTGCCGACGCAGCCGCTGCCCGACTTCTACGACGAGACCTCGCTGCGCTATCTCAAGCAATACAGCGAGACGCTCGGGTCCGTGCAGCACCGCATCCTCGTCGACCGCGACGCGCGGCCCTATCTGCCGGCGAGCGAGAGCTTTCCGTACAAGGAAAACTGCAGCTACAGTGTCGAGGGCATGACCTGCAAGGTGCCGGCGGGCCACTATTTCATGATGGGCGACAACCGCGACAACTCGCAGGATTCGCGCTTCTGGGGCTTCGTCCCCGACCAGAACATCGTCGGGCGCGCATTCTTCGTCTGGATGAACTTCGGCGACCTGGGCCGCATCGGCAGCTTCGACTGATGCCGATTCGCGGTGCGGGCGCCTCGTCACCTGTGGAGCAACTTCGCATGACTCACCGGCTTCAGGGGCCGCGCCGCCAGCGCGGCGTCACGCTGCTCGGTCTGCTGTTCTGGGCCGTCGCCATCGGGTTCGTCGCCTACGTCGGGCTCAAGACCTTTCCCACCGTCAACGAATACCTGACGATCCAGAAGGCCGTCAACTCGATCGCGGCCGAGAACCTGGGCACCGTGCCCGAGATCCGCACCGCCTTCGACCGGCGGCGCGACGTCGAATACTCCATCCAGTCGATCGCCGGCAAGGACCTCGAGATCACGAAGGAGAACGAGCGCGTCGTCATCCGCTTTGCCTACGACGCCGAAGTGGAACTGTTCGAGCCGGTCTACCTGCTCATCAAGTACAAAGGCAGTTCGCAAGGCGCTCGTGAATGAAGATCCACCCCCGGCGGCACTAGGATGAAACACCCCCTACGGCCTTCGGCCGCCCCCTCGAGGGGGCAACGCCGGCGGCCCGGCGGAGCCGGTTCCGCGGCGTTCGCTTGGTCCCGCCAGTTTCATGCGTCGCGGGTGGCGCGCAGCGCAATGGACCACTGACATGGCTTCCCTGGATTCGCTGCAGCAGCGCATCGGCCATTGGTTCGCCGACATCGGGCTGCTCAGCCGCGCGCTGAGCCACCGCAGCGTGGGCGCCGACCACAACGAGCGGCTCGAATTCCTCGGCGACGCGGTGCTGAGCCTCGCGATCTCGAGCCTGCTGTTCGAGCGCTTCGCCGGCTCCGACGAAGGCGACCTGACCCGTGTGCGCGCCCACCTGGTGCGCGAGGACAGCCTGCACAAGGTGGCGCTCGCGCTCGGCCTGCCCGAGGTGGTGCGGCTGTCCGAAGGCGAGGCGCGCGGCGGCGGCGCGCTGCGCCCGTCGATCCTGGCCGACGCGCTCGAGGCGGTGCTCGGCGCCACCTACCTCGACGGCGGCTTCGACGCCGCCCGCACCATGGTCGAGCGCCTGTTCGGCGAGACCATCGCCACCACCGACCTGGCCAGCTGGACCAAGGACGCCAAGACCGAGCTGCAGGAGTGGCTGCAGGCACGCCGGCTGCCGGTGCCGACCTACCGCATCACCGGCACCCGCGGGCAGGCGCATGCGCAGACCTTCGACGTCGAGTGCGCCGTGCCGGCGCTCAGCCTCGCCTACGCCGGCGAAGGCCGCTCGCGCCGCCACGCCGAGCAGGACGCGGCGCGGCGCATGCTGCAGGCGCTGAAGGCGACCGACCAACCCGGCAGCCCGCTGCGCTCCTGAGCCCGTGATGCAACAAGACCCGCCGCCGCAGGGCGCGAGCGACGACACCGCAAAACGCTGCGGGCTGGTCGCCATCGTCGGCCGCCCGAACGTGGGCAAGTCCACCCTGCTCAACGCCCTGGTCGGGCAGAAGGTGAGCATCACCTCCGACAAGGCGCAGACCACGCGGCACCGCATCACCGGCATCCGCACCGAGGGCGACGCGCAGTTCGTCTTCGTCGACACCCCCGGCTTCCAGACCAAGCACGGCGCCGCGCTCAACCGCACGCTCAACCGCACCGTGACCGGCGTGCTCGCCGACGTGGACGTGGTGCTGTTCGTCGTCGAGGCGGGCCGCTTCGGCCTGGACGACGCCAAGGTGCTGGCGCTGATGCCGCCGGGCAAGCCGGTGTTCCTCATCGCCAACAAGCTCGACGCCGTGCACCGCCGCGCCGAGCTCGCGCCCTGGCTCAAGGGCATGCAGGAGCGCCACGCCTTCGCCGAGTTCGTGCCGCTGTCGGCCAAGCGCCAGAGCGACGTGCAGCGGCTGCTCGGCATCGTGCGGCCCTACCTGCCCGAGCAGCCCTGGTTCTACGACGAGGAAGCGCTCACCGACCGCAGCGAGCGCTTCCTCGCGAGCGAGATCATCCGCGAGAAGCTGTTCCGCCTCACCGGCGACGAGCTGCCCTACACCTCCACCGTCGTCATCGACAAGTTCGAGGAAGAGGGCCAGCTGCGCCGCATCGCGGCCAGCATCGTGGTCGAGCGCGACGCCCACAAGGGCATGGTGATCGGCGGCGGCGGCGAGCGGCTCAAGCGCATCGGCAGCGAAGCCCGCAGCGAGCTCGAGAAGCTGATGGACGCCAAGGTCTTCCTCGAGCTGTGGGTGAAGGTGCGTTCGGGCTGGGCCGACGACGACGAGCACCTGCGCACCTACGGCTACGAGTAGGCCGTGGCGACACGGGCCGCGGCCAGGGCGGCGCTCAGCGCCTACGTGCTGCACCGCTACGACTGGAGCGAGTCCAGCCTCATCCTCGACCTGTTCACGCGCGAGCAGGGGCGGCTGGCGGTGGCCGCCAAGGGCGCCAAGCGCCCGCATTCGCAGCTGCGCGCGGTGCTGCTGCCGTTCCAGCGCATCCAGGTGTCGCTCGGGCGCGTGCCGAAGGCAGACGCCGCCGGCGAAGCGGCCGGCGACATCCACAACCTGCGCGGCGCGGAGTGGGGCGGCGGCGCGGCCATGCTCACCGGCGCGGCGCTGTTCAGCGGCTTCTACCTGAACGAACTGCTGATGAAGCTGCTGGCGCGCCAGGACGCGCATCCGCGCCTGTTCGACGCCTATGCGCAGACGCTGCCGCACCTGGCGGCGGAGGACGAGCTCGCGGTGCAGGCCGCGCTGCGCGCCTTCGAGCTCAGGCTGCTGAGCGAGATCGGCCTGCTGCCCGACCTGAGCCTCGTCACGCTCACGCGCGCCGAGGTGGCGACCGATGCCGCCTACCTGCTGCTGCCCGAGGCGGGCGTCGCTCCGCGGCGCGATGCGGGGGATGCGGCCATCCCCGGGCAGGTGCTCGTGACGGTGCAGGCCGCGCTGGAGCACGGCAGCCTCGACGCGCTGCGCGAGGCCTGCAGCGCAGCGCTGCCTGAATTGCGCACTGCCTTGCGAGGCCTGCTTCACTATCATCTCGGTTCCCCGGTGCTGCGCACCCGGCAGGTGATGCTGGACGTCCAGGCCCTGGAACGCTGAACCCGCCATGAACCCACTCGTCTCTTCCGGCCTGGACGCCGCGCGCGGCCACACCGCGCTGTCGGTCAACGTCAACCTCGTCGCCCAGGTGCGCAACCGGCGCGACAACGGCATCCCGAGCGTCACGGGCCTGGCCGAGACCGCGCTGCGGGCCGGCGCGCAGGGCATCACCGTGCACCCGCGGCCCGACGAGCGCCACATTCGCGCCCACGACGTGCACGACCTCGCCGCGCTGCTGAAGCAATGGCCGCAGGCCGAGTTCAACATCGAGGGCAACCCCTTCCACAACCTGATGCCCTTCGTGCGCGAGCTGTGCCCGCACCAGTGCACCTTCGTGCCCGACGACGAAGGCCAGGCCACCTCCGACCACGGCTGGAACCTGCCGGAGGATGCCGCGCGCCTCGCCCCGCTGGTGGCCGAGGCGAAGGCGCTGGGCGTGCGCGTGAGCCTGTTCATGGACCCGCGGCCCGAGGCCATGCCGGCGGCAGCTGCGCTGGGCGCCGATCGCGTGGAGCTGTACACCGAGAGCTACGCGAAGGCGCATGCCACGCCGCAGCAGGCCCAGGTGCTGGCGGCGTTCACGGCGGCGGCGCAGGCGGCGCAGCGCGCGGGCCTCACCCTGAATGCCGGGCACGACCTGAACCGCGCCAACCTCGCCGACTTCCTGCGCGCCGTGCCCGGCGTGCTCGAGGTCTCGATCGGCCATGCGCTGATCTCCGATGCGCTGGAACTCGGGCTGGCCGAGACGGTGCGCGAGTACCTGCGCTGCATCCACCGCGCGCAGACGCCATGATCTATGGCATCGGCACGGATGTCTGCGACATCCGCCGCATCGCCGACACGCTCGCCCGCCGCGGCGACCGCTTCGCCGAGCGCGTGCTCGGGCCGCACGAGATCGACGTCTTCCACGCGCGGCGGGCCAGGGTCCAGGCGCGGGGCGTGGCCTATCTCGCCACCCGCTTCTCGGCCAAGGAGGCGTTCTCCAAGGCCATCGGGCTGGGCATGCGCATGCCCATGACCTGGCGCGCGTGCGAGGTGGTCAAGGCGCCCAGCGGCAAGCCCGAGATCCGCCTGCACGGCGCGCTGGCCGACTGGTTCGCCGCGCGCGGCCTGCGCGCCCACGTCAGCGTGAGCGACGAGACCGACTACGCCGCCGCCTTCGTGGTGGTGGAAACGAAGGACTGACGATGAACGACCCGCAACCGACCGCCTCGCCCGTGGTGCTCGACGTCGCCGGCCTCGCGCTGGACGCCGACGACCGCCGGCGCCTGCGGCATCCGCTCACCGGCGGCCTGATCCTCTTCGCCCGCAACTGGGCCGACCGGCGCCAGCTCACCGAACTCGTGGCGGAGATCAAGTCCATCCGCCCCGACGTGCTGGTGTGCGTCGACCACGAAGGCGGGCGCGTGCAGCGCTTCCGCACCGACGGCTTCACCCACCTGCCGCCGATGCGCGCGCTGGGCGAGCTGTGGATGAAGGATGCGCTCACCGCCACCGATGCCGCCACCGCCGCCGGCTACGTGCTCGGCGCCGAACTGCGCGCCTGCGGCGTGGACCTGAGCTTCACGCCGGTGCTCGACCTCGACCACGGCGCGTCGGGCGTCATCGGCGACCGCGCCTTCCATCGCGACCCGCGCGTGGTGGCGATGCTGGCCAAGAGCCTGATGCACGGCCTGCTGCTGGCGGGCATGCACAACTGCGGCAAGCATTTCCCCGGCCACGGCTTCGTCGCGGCCGACAGCCACGTCGCCATGCCGGTGGACAGGCGCTCGCTCAAGGCCATCCTGGCCGACGACGCGAAGCCCTACGAATGGCTGGGCACCAGCCTGTCGAGCGTGATGCCGGCGCACGTGATCTACCCGAAGGTCGATGCGCAGCCGGCCGGCTTCTCGCCGCGCTGGCTGAAGGACATCCTGCGCCTGCAGCTCGGGTTCGACGGCCTCGTCTTCAGCGACGACCTCAGCATGGAAGGCGCCAAGGTCGCCGGCAGCGCGGTCGACGGCGCCGTCGCCGCGCTCAACGCCGGCTGCGACATGGTGCTGCTGTGCAACCAGTCGCTGGACGGCGGTGCGGCCGTGGATGCGCTGCTCGACGGCCTGGACGCCGCGGCCCGCGCCGGGCGCTGGCAGCCGGACCCGGACGCCGAGCGGCGCCGCCTCGGCCTGCTGCCGCAGACCGCGCCGCTGGCCTGGGACGAGCTGATGCACGCCCCGGCCTACCAGCACGCGCTCGAGCGCCTGCCCTGACGCGCCGCGGCCCGGCGCTGCACGCGAAAACCCGCTGTCGCACCGGCGGACCAGCCCACAGAATCGACGCACGCCGGCCAAGAGCCGGCGTGCCGGCTGCCGCGCCACCGCGCGGCCCCCGGCTCCTTCGACCCGCCACAAGGAGACGATCGATGACGTACGCCAAGCTGCTTGCCGCCCTCGGCCTCGGGCTGGCCTTCATGGGCAGCACCGCCGCGCAGACCACCATGCGCATCAGCATCTCGACCTCGCAGAACTCGCACCAGGGCGTCGCCATCGACACCTTCGCCAAGGAAGTCGAGCAGCGCACCGGCGGGCGCTACAAGGTCCAGCCGTTCTACAACGGGGCGCTCGGCGGCGAGCGTGAATCGATCGAATCGGTGCAGCTGGGTACGCAGGCGCTCACCTTCACCTCCACGGGGCCGGTGCCGAACTTCGTGCCCGAGGCGCGCATCTTCGACGTGCCCTTCCTGTTCCGCGACAAGGCGCATGCGCGCGCCGTGCTCGACGGCCCGATCGGCCAGGAGATGCTCACCAAGTTCGACGCCAAGGGCTTCAAGGCGCTGGCCTGGGCGGAGAACGGCTTTCGCCACATGACGAACAGCCGCCGCGCCGTCAACACGCCCGAGGACCTCAAGGGCCTGAAGATGCGCACGATGGAGAACCCGGTGCACATCACGGCCTACAAGGCCTTCGGCATCATCGCCACGCCGATGGCCTTTCCCGAGGTGTTCACCGCGCTGCAGCAGGGCACGGTCGACGGCCAGGAGAACCCGCTGCCGGTCATCATGTCGGCCAAGCTCGACCAGGTGCAGAAGCACCTGAGCCTCACCGGCCACGTCTACTCGCCCTGCGTGTTCCTGATGAACAAGGGCGAGTTCGACAAGCTGAGCGCGCAGGACAAGCAGGCCTTCCTGGAGGCCGCGAAGGTGGCCGCAGCGGCCAACCGCGCACGCGTGGACGAAGACGACGCCAAGGGCGTGGCCGACCTGCGCGCCAAAGGCATGAACGTGGTCGAGAACGTCGACAAGTCGAAGTTCGTGGCCGCGCTCGCGCCGGTGAACGCGCAGTTCGAGAAGCAGTTCGGCAAGACCAACCTCGACAAGATCCGCAACTTCAAGTGAGCCCGGCGGCACGCGCCTTCCTCGCGATCGAGCGGCGCACCACGGGCCTGGCCACCGTGGGCGCCTGCGCCATGCTGGCCGCGGCCTCCGTGCTCGGCATGGTGCAGATCGTCACCCGCTTCCTGCTCGAGCAGCCGGCGGAGTGGACGGAGATGTTCGTCCGCTTCAGCCTCGTGTGGATGGTGTTCCTCGGCATCCCCGCGGCCTTCCGCTACGGCGCCATGCTCAGCGTGGACGTGCTGCGCCGCTGGAGCGGCCCGCGCGTGCGCCGGCTGCTGGAGTGGGTGGTCGCTGCTGCGAGCCTCGCGCTCATCGGCGTGATCATCTGGTGGGGCTGGGACTACGCCGTGCGCGGGCGCGTGCAGACGATGGCGGCGCTGCAGGAGCTGTCGATGTTCTGGGCCTACCTGGCGCTGCCCGTGGGCGGCCTCTTCTCGGTGCCGGCCATCGTGGCCAACCTGATCGATCCGATGCGGCAGGAACTGGAGACGGCGCAGTGACCACGTCGGCCAGGGGCAGGGTGCTCACATGAGTTCCGCGATGGTGGTGACGATGGTGCTGTGCTTCGCACTCACCATCTCCGTGTCGGTGTCGATCGGGCTGGCCTCGGTGCTGGGCATCCAGATCTCCAACGCGCACATGCTCATCTCCGTGAAGGAGATGTTCAACTCGATCAACAAGTTTCCGCTGGCCGCGATCCCGTTCTTCATCTTCGCCGGCAACCTGATGGATACCGGCGGCATCTCGCAGCGGCTGGTGGAATTCGCGCGCAGCGTCGTCGGCGGCGTGCAGGGCGGGCTGGCGGTGACCTGCGTGCTGACCTGCATGATCTTCGCCGCGGTGTCGGGCTCGTCGGTGGCGACCACCTTCGCCATCGGCTCGGTGCTGATCCCAGCGCTCATCCAGCGCGGCTACCCGGTGCCCTACGCCGCGGCGCTGCAGGCCACCAGCGCCGAGCTGGGCGTGATCATTCCGCCCTCGATCCCGCTCATCCTCTACGGCGTGAGCGCCGAGGTGTCGATCGGCGAGCTGTTCATCGCCGGCTTCGGCCCCGGCGTGCTGATCGGCGGCGCGCTGATGCTCTTCGTCTACCTGCAGTGCCGCTGGAACGGCTGGGGCAAGAGCGACGGCGACGGGCGCATGGGCTTCTGGCCCGCCACGCTGGCGGCGAGCTGGGCGCTGCTGATGCCGGTGATCATCCTCGGCGGCATCTACGGCGGCATCTTCACGCCGACGGAGGCCTCGGTGGTGGCGGTGTTCTACGCGCTGCTGGTGGGCGTGGTGATCTACCGCGAGATCGGGCCGAAGGCGCTGTACGGCATTCTGCGCAAGTCGGTCATCTCGTCGGCGGTGGTGATGTTCATCATCGCCAACGCCGGCCTCTTCGCCTACCTCATCACGCGCGCCGGCGTGCCCGACGCCATCGGCCAGTGGCTCGCGCAGGTGCTGCAGTCGCCGGCGCTCTTCCTGCTGGGCGTGAATGCGGCGCTGTTCGTGATCGGCATGTTCATCGAGACCAGCGCGGCCATCGTCGTGCTCGCGCCCATCCTCGTGCCGGTGGCGATGCACTTCGGCATCGACCCGGTGCATTTCGGGCTGGTGATGGTGGTCAACCTCGCGCTCGGCATGATCACGCCGCCCTTCGGCGTGAACCTGTTCGCCGCCTGCATGGTGGCGAAGATCTCGCTCGACCGCATCATCGGGCGGCTGCTGCCCTTCGTGCTGGTGATCCTCGCCTGCCTGATGGTGATCACCTACGTGCCGCAGCTCTCGCTGTGGCTGCGCGACCTGGCCTACGCACGCTGAAGACGGCACCTGCCGTACGGACGGCAGAATGGCCGGCAGACGGCGCCCCGCGCGGAGGCGCCGGCCTTTCTCACTTCCCATTCGATCAGGAGCACACGTGAAACGTCTCGAAGGCAAATCGGCGCTCGTCACCGGCGCGGCCAGCGGCATCGGCCGGGCCACCAGCATTCTGTTCGCGCGGCATGGCGCCAGCGTCGTGGCGGTCGACCGCGCGGGCGAGGTCGAGGCCACGGCCGAGGCCATCCGCGCCGCCGGCGGGCGCGCCGTCGCGGTGGTGGCCGACGTCTCGAAGGAGGCCGAGGTCGAGGCCTTCGTCCAGACCGCGGTGCGCGAGCACGGCGGCCTGGACGTGTGCTACGCCAACGCCGGCATCAGCGGCGGCCTGGTGCCGTTCGACGAGCTCACGGTCGAGCTGTGGACGCGCGTGCTCGGCGTCAACCTGATCGGCGCCTTCCTCACGGTGAAGTACGCCGCGCGCGTGATGGTGCCGCAGGGCCGCGGCTCCATCATCTGCACCGCCTCGGTGGCCGGCCTGCGCTCGGGCGCCGGCGGCACGCCCTACAGCGCGAGCAAGGCCGGCGTGATCAGCCTGGTGCAGACGGCGGCCAACCAGTTCGGCGGCACCGGCGTGCGCATCAACGCGATCTGCCCGGGCCTCATCGAGACCGGCATGACGCAGCCGCTCTTCGAGCGGGCGCGCGAGCGTGGCACCGAGCAGAAGATCGGCCAGCTCAACCCGCTGCGCCGCGGCGGCGTGCCGGACGAGATCGCGCAGGCGGCGCTGTTCCTCGCGTCCGACGACGCGTCGTACGTGAACGGCCAGGCGCTGCCGGTGGACGGCGGACTGTCGAGCTCGCTGCCGGTGGTGCCGCCGCGGCTCTGACCCGGCCGCGCGCGCAAGAAAAAACCCGCCGAGGCGGGTTTTTCTTCGTGTGCCCGGCGTTCAGGCGCCGGGTGTCGGATTGGCCTCGAAGGGCAGCTTGACCTGCGACAGGTCGCGCCGCGTCTCGACCAGCACCAGCGGGCCTTCGTCGACGACGACCACCGGCTTGGGCTCGCGCGGCACGTGGATCGGCTTGGGCTCGCGCGCCATCGCTTCCTGCACGGCACGCACCTTGTCGGCGTCGGAGTTGACCCACTCCAGGCCGGCGGCCTGGGCCACGGCCTGCAGGTCCTGCGTCGACAGCTCGAAGGCAGGCACGACCGCCGGTGCCGGTGCCGGCGCCGCGACGGGCGCGGGGGCCGGCTCGGGCTGCGGCGCCGTTTCCTCGACTGCCGCGATCGGTGCCGCCTCGGCCGGTGCGGCCTCGGCCGCGGTGGCCGCGAGCTCGTCGTCGGCCACGGTCGCGGCCATGCCGATGGCGGCGGCCTGCGGCTCGGCGGCGGCGACGGCGCCGTCCTGCGACGCCAGCTCCTCGCCGTCGACCGGCGGCAGCACGTCGGCCACCACGGCCTCGCCGTCGCGGCGGTCGCGCCCACGGCCGCCGCGTCCGCGGCGGCGGCGGCCGCCCTCGCGTTCGCCGCCTTCGGGGCGTGCGCCTTCCTCGGTCGCCAGGACGCTGCCGTCGTCGACGGCGGCTTCGGCCGATGCCGCTTCACCCGACTGGGCGCTTTCCGGGGACGCCACGGCGTCCAGCTCGGCGGGCAGCAGCTCGCCCTGGCGGGTTTCGTCGCGGTCGCGCCCGCCGCGGCCGCGGCGACGGCGGCGGCTGCCTTCGCGCGCTTCGCCGGTTTCGGGCGTCTCGGCGCCCGGCACGGTGTCGACGAAGGCCTGCGGCTGCAGCGCGTCGGCCTTCGCTTCCTCGGCGGCCGGTTCCGGACGGCGCGGTTCGCGCTCGGCGCGGGGGCCGCGGCGGCCCTCGCCACGCTCCCCACGGTCACCGCGCTCGCCGCGCTCGCCGCGCTCGCCGCGTTCCGCGCGCGGTGCGCGTTCCTCGGTGCCTGCCTTGGCCGCATCGCCCGATGCCGCGGCATCGCGCTCGCCGCGGCGGCCGCGGCCGTCGCGGTTGCCGCGACCCCCGCGTTCGCCACGCTCGCCGCCTTCACCGCGGCGGCCGCCGCGTTCGCCGCCGCGGCCGTTGCGGCCGCCGCGCTCGCCGCGGCCCGCGGGCGATGCCACCGCCGGCTCGGGCACGGCGGCGGGCGCCGCCGGTGCCTGCGGCTCGGCGCTGAACAGCGACTTGAGCCAGCCGAAGAAGCCGCCGCCCGCGGGCACCGGCGCGGCCACGGCCGGCGCGGGCGCCGGCTCGGCCACCGGTTCGGGCTTGGGCTGGGCGACGGGCGCCGGCGTCTCGGGGAGGATGCCCTTGATCACCGGCTCCTGCTTGGCCTTGCCCTTCTCGCGGCGGGTGAAGCCGACTTCCTCTTCCTGGTCGTCGACCATGGTGTAGCTCGCCTGCAGGTTCTCCAGGCGCGGGTCGTCGTGGCGCAGGCGCTCGAGGCGGTAGTTGGGCGTCTCGAGGTTCTTGTTCGGCACCAGCAGCACGGTCACGCGCTGCTTGAGCTCGATCTTGGTGATCTCGGTGCGCTTCTCGTTGAGCAGGAAGGAGGTCACCTCCACCGGCACCTGCACGTGCACGGCGGCGGTGTTCTCCTTCATCGACTCCTCCTGCACCATGCGCAGGATCTGCAGCGCGGAGCTCTCGGTGTCGCGGATGTGGCCGGTGCCGTTGCAGCGCGGGCAGGTGATGTGGCTGCCTTCGCTGAGCGCCGGGCGCAGGCGCTGGCGGCTGAGTTCGAGCAGGCCGAACTTGCTGATGGAGCTGAACTGCACGCGGGCGCGGTCCTGCCGCAGCGCGTCGCGCAGGCGGGTCTCGACCTCGCGGCGGTTCTTGCTCTCCTCCATGTCGATGAAGTCGACGACGATCAGCCCGCCGAGGTCGCGCAGCCGCATCTGGCGCGCGATCTCGTCGGCGGCTTCCAGGTTGGTGCGGGTGGCGGTTTCCTCGATGTCGCTGCCGCGCGTGGCGCGCGCCGAGTTCACGTCCACCGAGACCAGCGCCTCGGTGTGGTCGATGACGATGGCGCCGCCCGAGGGCAGGTTCACCGTGCGCGAGAACGCCGTCTCGATCTGGTGCTCGATCTGGAAGCGGGAGAACAGCGGCGCGTCGTCGCGGTAGCGCTTGACCTTGTGCGCCGTCTCCGGCATCACGTGGTTCATGAACTGGTGCGCCTGCTCGAAGATGTCGTCGGTGTCGATCAGGATCTCGCCGACGTCGGCGGTGAAGTAGTCGCGGATCGCGCGGATCACCAGCGACGATTCCTGGTAGATCAGGAACGCGCCCTTGCCGCCCTTGGCGGCGCCGTCGATGGCGTCCCAGAGCTTGAGCATGTAGTTCAGGTCCCACTGCAGCTCGGCGGCCGAGCGGCCGATGCCGGCGGTGCGGGCGATCAGGCTCATGCCCTTGGGGTACTCGAGCTGGTCGAGGTTCTCCTTCAGCTCCTCGCGCTCCTCGCCCTCGATGCGGCGCGACACGCCGCCGCCGCGCGGGTTGTTGGGCATGAGCACCAGGTAGCGGCCGGCCAGCGAGACGAAGGTGGTCAGCGCCGCGCCCTTGTTGCCGCGCTCTTCCTTCTCGACCTGCACCAGCAGCTCGTCGCCTTCCTTGATGGCGTCCTGGATGCGCGCGCTGCGCACGTCGGTGCCTTCGCGGAAGTAGTTCTTCGAGATTTCCTTGAACGGCAGGAAACCGTGGCGGTCTTCGCCGTAGTCGACGAAGCAGGCTTCCAGCGAGGGCTCGACGCGGGTGACGACGGCCTTGTAGATGTTGCCCTTGCGTTGCTCGCGGCCCTCGATCTCGGTCTCGAAGTCGAGCAGCTTCTGCCCGTCGACGATCGCGAGGCGCCGCTCTTCCGGCTGGGTCGCGTTGATCAGCATGCGTTTCATGTGCACTCCAATGCCGCCCGTTCGTGGAATCGGGGCGGCCGAATCACGTCGCCGTCCGGTGGACCGGCAGGCGACTCATCGATGCACGAGAAACGTGGTGGAACCGAGGAAGGAATCGCCCTGGACTGCCGTGCCGACCGGATGCGGTCAGCGAGGCAGCGTTGGCGCGTGCGTGGCAGCGAGATCGGCGGGGAACGCCACGCGCCGCGTCGCCGTCCGCCGGGTGGGCAGGGGTGCGGGGCTGCGTGGGCTCGTGGCCTGCGGTCGCGCCCCGCGCCCGCGCACCGCGGCGCCGGCTCCGGCCGGATCGGCCAAGCGTGCGGCGCGCGGAAGGCGCAGGGGAAGGGGGAACCGAGACGACATTCGCGTGTTCGCTGGACGCGGGCGGAAGCGGTGGGCGCCGGGATTCATGCACCGTGGCGGCCCGTCTCCTGCCTGAAACCTTTGTTGTTCCGGAGCCCCGATGGCATCCGGCGGTTCTTATTGACGTTTGCTCTGCCGCGCCTGGCTGGATGGCCGCCCGGTCACTTGGGGACCGGGCCCGCCGCACGCCACGTGCGTTGCATCACCTTTTTGTGGCCGCCACCTTCGTGCCGGCCGCCACGTCGCTCTCGGTATCTGCCGATCTGCCCGAGTAAACTCAGGAAAATCAAATACTTACGGCGAAAACGTAGTGCAACGGATTATAGGGGCCAAAACGCGGGCGCCGGCACCGCCCGCTTCGGCCCCGCCGCCGCCCGGGGCATTGGCCGGCGTGACGCGCGTCACGGTGGACGAGGCTTCGGAAGGCCAGCGCCTGGACAACTTCCTGTTGAAGCTGCTCAAGGGCGTGCCCAAGACCCACGTCTACCGCGTGATCCGCTCGGGCGAGGTGCGCGTCAACAAGGGCCGTGCCGCGGCCGACACGCGCCTGGCGCTGGGCGACGAGGTGCGCGTGCCGCCGGTGCGCACGGCCGAGCCCAGGCGCGAGGCCGCCGTGCCGCCGCGCGAGTTCCCGGTGCTGTTCGAGGACGAGCACCTGCTCGCCGTCGACAAGCCCGCCGGCATGGCGGTGCACGGCGGCAGCGGCGTGAGCTTCGGCGTGATCGAGCAGCTGCGCCGGGCGCGGCCGCAGGCGCGCTTCCTGGAGCTGGTGCACCGGCTCGACCGCGAGACCTCGGGCCTGCTGCTGCTGGCCAAGAAGCGCTCGGCGCTGACCGCGCTGCAGGACCAGTTCCGCCAGCGCGAGACGGGCAAGACCTACGCGGCGCTGGTGCAGGGCGACTGGCCGGCGTCCAAGAAGGTCATCGACCTGCCGCTGCATAAGTTCCTCACGCCCGAGGGCGAGCGGCGCGTACGCATCGTGGACGACGGCCACGCCGAGGGCCGCCGCGCCATCACGCTGGTGAAGGTGGTGCGACGCCTGCCCGGCTGCACGCTGCTGGACGTGACCATCAAGACCGGTCGCACGCACCAGATCCGCGTGCACCTGGCGGGCAGCGGCCACCCCATCGTCGGCGACGAGAAGTACGGCGACTTCGCCGCCAACAAGGCGCTGGCCGCCGGCCGCAACCCGGCGCGCGTCAAGTTCGGGCGCATGTTCCTGCACGCCCGCCGCCTGCGCTTCGAGCACCCCGCGAGCGCCGAGGTGATCGAACTGGTTTCACCATTGCCCGAGGACTGCGCGGCCTTCGTCGACGCCCTGGCCGCCGCTGCATGACATGACCCTCTCTCGCCGATTCGACCTCATCGCCTTCGACTGGGACGGCACGCTGTTCGACTCCACGGCGCTCATCGCCGGCTGCATCCAGGCCGCCTGCCGCGACCTCGGCCTGCCGGTGCCGAGCGACCGCGACGCCAGCTACGTCATCGGCATGGGCCTGGCCGACGCGCTGGCCCACGCCGCGCCCGGCCTGCCGCGCGAGCGCTACCCCGAACTCGGCCAGCGCTACCGCCAGCACTACTTCGCCCGCCAGCACGACCTGGTGTTGTTCGAGGGCACGCTCGCCATGCTGGAGGCGCTGAAGGCGCGCAACCACTGGATCGCCGTGGCGACCGGCAAGTCGCGCCGCGGGCTCGACGAGGCGCTGAACACGGTGCAGCTCAAGGGCATGTTCAACGGCACGCGCACCGCCGACGAGACGGCCTCCAAGCCGCATCCGCGGATGCTGCTGGAGCTGATGCGCGAGTTCGGCGTCGAGCCCGAGCGCACGCTGATGATCGGCGACACCACCCACGACCTGCAGATGGCGCAGAGCGCCGGCACGGCGAGCGTCGCCGTGAGCTACGGCGCGCACACGCCCGAGGCCTTCGGCGCCTTCGGGCCGCTGCACGTGGCGCATTCGATGGCCGACCTGCACGACTGGCTGGCGCGCCATGCCTGACGCGCCGGTGCCGGCCGACGCGCTGTCCCTGTGCGCCTCCGAGGCGCTGCAGGAGCGCGGCACCGCCTTCGTCTTCGACGTGCGGCACTTCGGCGAGCCGGCGCGCGCCTTCGTGCTGCGCTTCGAATCGCGCGTGGTCGGCTACCTCAACCGCTGCCTGCACGTGCCGACCGAGATGGACTGGCAGCCGGGCGAGTTCCTGGACGCCGGGCGCGAGTTCATCCTGTGCTCGATCCACGGCGCGGCCTACCAGCCGCAGACCGGGCGCTGCGTCGCCGGCCCCTGCGGGCGCGGCGGACTGACCGTGTTGCATGTGGAAGAACGTGACGGGCAGGTGTATTGGTATCCTTCCCGCGACACCCGTCCGGTGGATGGACCACCCCCTGCGCGCTTCGCGCGCGCCCTCTAGGGGGCAACACCGGCGGACCGGCGGAGCCGGATCCGCGGTGTTCGCTTGACCACCGGCCCCTGCGCCGGCACCAGGGAAATCCCATGAGCATGCAAGACGACTTCCCGACGGATTCTTCCGCGCGCCCGTCGGCCGCGCCCGCGACGCCGGCCCTGGCCGGCGGCCCGCCCATGGAAAGCGTGCTGCAGCAGTTCGCGCGCGACTACCTGAAGGACCGCCGCAGCGAGCGCCGCTGGCGCGTGTTCTTCCGCGTCCTGTGGGTGCTGCTGTTCCTGCTCCTCGTGTCGGCGCTGTTCACCGTGCGCGGCACCTCGACGGCGCCGTCGGGCCCGCACACCGCGCTGGTGGAGGTGCGCGGCGAGATCGCCGCCGACTCCGAGGCCAGCGCCGAGAACCTGGTGAGCGCGCTCAGGAGCGCGTTCGGCGACGCCGGCGCCAGGGCGGTGGTGCTGCGCATCAACTCGCCCGGCGGCAGCCCGGTGCAGGCGGGCATCGTCAACGACGAGATCCGGCGCCTGAAGGCGCTGCACAAGAAGAAGGTCTACGCGGTGGTCGAGGACGTGTGCGCCTCGGGCGCCTACTACATCGCCGTGGCGGCCGACGAGATCTACACCGACAAGGCCAGCATCGTCGGCTCCATCGGCGTGCTGATGGACAGCTTCGACTTCACCGGCACCATGGACAAGCTCGGCGTCCAGCGCCGCCTGCTCACCGCCGGCGAGAACAAGGGCATCGGCGACCCGTTCTCGCCGATGAGCGACGAGCAGCGCGCCTACACGCTCGCGATGCTCGGCCAGATCCACCGGCAGTTCATCCGCGTGGTCAAGGAAGGCCGGGGCGAGCGGCTGAAGGAGACGCCCGACACCTTCTCGGGCCTGTACTGGAACGGCGAGCAGGCGATCACCCTGGGCCTGGCCGACAAGCTCGGCAACCTCGACTACGTGGCGCGCGAGGTGGTCAAGGCGCAGGAGATCATCGACTACACGCCCAAGGAGAACGTGGCCGAGCGGTTGGCCAAGCGCTTCGGCGCGTCGATCGGCGCGGGCGCGGTCAAGGCGCTGCGCGGCCTGGCGCCCATCCGCTGAATCACTCGCCGGCGACGTCTTCCAGCGCCAGCAGCTCCTGCACCGTCTGGCGCCGGCGGATGAGGCGCGACGTGCCGCCGTCCACCAGCACCTCGGCGATCAGCGGGCGCGTGTTGTAGTTGCTCGACATCGAGGCGCCGTAGGCGCCGGCGTCGTGGAATACCAGCAGGTCGCCGACCTGCGCCTGCGGCAGCTCGCGCGTGAGCACCACGCCGCCCTCGCCCTGGGTGAACACGTCGCCCGATTCGCACAGCGGCCCGGCCACCACCGCCGCCTGCGGCGCGCGTGGCGAGCCGTCGCCCGGCAGCAGCTCGATGCCGTGGTGGCTGCCGTACATCGACGGGCGCATCAGGTCGTTGAAGCCGGCGTCCACCAGCACGAAGCGCTTGGCGCCCATCTGCTTGACGGCGCGCACCTCGGCCAGCAGCACGCCCGATTCGGCCACGAGGTAGCGCCCGGGCTCGATCTCGAGGTGGATGAGCTGCTGCCGCCGCTCGGCGATCCGGCGGCGCGCCGCGTCCCAGAGGCTGAAGTAGTGGGCGGTGTCGATGACCGGGTTGCCGGCGCGGTAGGGGATCGACAGCCCGCCGCCGGCGGAGATGGCCTCGATCGGCAGGTCGACCCGCGCGGCGAGGTCGACCATGGCGCTGCACACCGACTGCAGGTGCGCATAGTCGACGCCCGAGCCGATGTGCATGTGCAGGCCGACGAGCTTCAGCCCGTGCTGCCGCACGGCGGCCAGCGCCGCGGGCAGGTCGGCGTGCCAGATGCCGTGCTTGCTGTGCTCGCCGCCGGTGTTGGTCTTGTTGCTGTGGCCGTGGCCGAAGCCGGGGTTGATGCGCAGCCACACCCGGTGGCCGGGCGCGCGCGCGCCGAGCTGGTGCAGCATGTCGATGGAGCCGGCGTTGACCGGGATCTCCTCGGCGACCACCTTGTCGAGCGTGGCGCGGTCCAGCAGGTCGGCGGTGAAGACGATGCCCGAGGCGCCGCCGCGCGAGGAGAAGCCGGCGGCCAGCGCGCGCTCGATCTCGCCGAGCGACACCGCGTCCACCGACACGCCTTCGCCCTTCATGAGCCGCAGCAGGTGGAGGTTGGAGTTGGCCTTCTGCGCGAAGCGGATGGTGTCGAAGGCGCGCAGCGCGGCGATGCGCGCGCGGATGGTGGCGGCGTCGTACACCCACAGCGGCGTGCCGTGGCGTTGCGCGAGCGCGCGCAGCAGGGAAGCGTCGAACGGATTCATGCCGCCATCATGGCCTGCGGCGGTCATTCGCGCCAGTGCGTATTTGTGGGCCAGCCATTCACGGTTGATATGCTGTGCCCATGAAGCTCACCCACCGCCACGTCGAGGTCTTCCGCGCCGTGATGGCCAGCGGCCACGTCACCCGCGCCGCCGAGATGCTGCACACCTCGCAGCCCACGGTGAGCCGCGAGCTGGCGCGGCTGGAGCAGGTGCTGGGCCTGCCGCTGTTCGACCGCGTGCGCGGCCGGCTGCAGCCCACCGCGCGGGCGCTGGCGCTGCTGGAAGAGGTGGAGCGCTCCTACCTGGGGCTCGAGCGCATCGCCGAGACGGCGCGCGCGCTGCGCGAGTTCGCGCAAGGCCGGCTGGCGCTCGCTTGCCTGCCGGCGCTGGCCGACGCGCTGCTGCCCGAGGCCGTGCGGCGCTTCATGCAGGCGCACCCGCAGGCCAGCGTGGCCATCACGCCGCAGGAGTCGCCGCTGCTGGAAACCTGGCTCGGCGAGCAGCGTTTCGACCTGGGCCTGACCGAGCGGCGCGAGGCGCCGGCCGGCACCACCATCGAGACGCTGCTCGAAGCCGACGAGGTGGCGGTGCTGCCCGCCGGCCACCCGCTGGCTGCCCGGCGCGTGCTGCGGCCGCGCGATTTCGCGGACCAGGCCTTCGTGGGCTTCGCGCCGGCCGACCCGTACCGCGAGCAGATCGATGCCTTCTTCGCGCAGCAGGGCATTGCGCGGCGCCTCGCGCTGGAGACGGGCAGCGCGGTGTCGGTGTGCGCGCTGGTGCGCCAGGGGCTGGGCGTGGCCATCGTGAACCCGCTCACCGCGATGGCGCTGGCGGGGCCGGAACTGGCGGTGCGGCCGCTCGGCTGGTCGCTGCCCTTCCACGTATCGCTGGTGGTGCCGCAGTTCCGCCCGGGCAATCCGCTGCGCGAGACCTTCGTGCAGGCGCTGCGCCAGGCGGCGGCGGAGATGAAGGGGCGGCTGCGGCGCGTGTCGCGCGCGTAGCGCGGCGTCGACGGGCTCAGGCCACGCCCGCCAGCATGCCCTTCGTCTCGATGAAGGCGATCACCTCGGCGAGGCCCTGCCGCGTCTTCAGGTTTGTCATCACGAACGGACGCGTGCCGCGCATGCGCGCCGCATCGGCCGCCATCACCTCCAGGCTCGCACCGACGTGGGGCGCGAGGTCGGTCTTGTTGATGACGAGCAGGTCGCTCTTGGTGATGCCCGGGCCGCCCTTGCGCGGGATCTTCTCGCCCGCGGCCACGTCGATGACGTAGATCGTCAGGTCGCTGAGCTCGGGGCTGAAGGTGGCGGCGAGGTTGTCGCCGCCCGACTCGATGAACACGACGTCGGCGTCCGGGAACTTCGCCAGCATGCGGTCCACCGCCTCGAGGTTGATCGACGCGTCCTCGCGGATCGCCGTGTGCGGGCAGCCGCCGGTCTCCACGCCCAGGATGCGATCGGCCTCCAGCGCGCCCGAGACGGTGAGCAGCCGCTGGTCTTCCTTGGTGTAGATGTCGTTGGTGACGACCACCAGGTCGTAGCGCTCGCGCATCGCCTTGCACAGCATCTCGACCAGCGTCGTCTTGCCCGAGCCGACGGGCCCGCCCACGCCGACGCGCAGCGCGGGCAGTCTCTTGGTGCGGCCGGGAATGGCGTGGAGGGTGTTCATCGCGGGGCGGCTTTCCGTGTGGGGATGGGGCTCGCAAGCAGCGTGCGTGCCATGCGCGCCTCAGGAGCGGAACAGCCGCGAGTACTGCGTCTCGTGCTGCGCCGAGCGGATGGCGAGCATGGGGGCAAAGGCCTGGCGCTCGTGCGGGCCGAGCTGCAGGGCCTGCTCGATGGCCGCCGGGATTGCCGCGGCCAGCGCCGCGAGGATGCGCTGCGCCGCGCCCTGGCCGAGCGGCACGGCCTTCATCGCGGCCTGCACCATGTTCTCGGCCCAGCCGAAGGCGAAGGCGAGCAGGGCGTCGCCGTCGCTCGCGCCGGTGCGGGCGGCGGCGAGCGCGAAGGCGACGGGCCAGGTGGGCGCGGGGCTCAGCGCGGCGAGCGTCTGCACGCGCGCGTCGGGATCGGCCGCATCCCCGCCGCTGCCGCCGTTGCGCAGCCATTCGACCAGCGAGCGGCCCATCTGCTCGGCCTGCAGCCGCAGCTCGGCGCTCTCGCGCGTGGTGCGCACCCAGTCGTTGACCGCTTCGACGGCGGCCCGGTCGTCGTCGCGCCAGGCCCGCAGCGCCTGGGCGCAGGCGGCGAGGTCGCTGCGCGCCAGGCTCAGCTGCAGCTGGTCCTGCAGCCAGCGGGCGGCCTGCGCCTCGTTCGTCACCGTGCCGCTGTCGACGGCGGCTTCCAGGCCTTCGGAATAGCTGAAGCCGCCCACCGGCAGGGCCGGCGACGCCAGCCACATCAGTTGCAGCAGCGTGGCGGGCGGGGACGGCATCAATGCGCGTGGCCGCAGCCGGGGCCGTGCACGTGGTCGTCGTGGCCGTGCGCGTGCTCGCCGTGATCGTGATCGTGCGAATGCCCGTGGCCGTGCCCCTGCGCCGCGCCGTGGCCGCCGTAGGCGCCGCCCTCGGGCTCGAACGCGGCCGATTCCTCGGTCACGACGAGGTGCATGCGCCGCAGCATGTCGGCCAGCACCGGGTCGGGCTCGAACTGCAGCCGGTCGGCCCGCACCTCCAGCGGCACGTGGCGGTTGCCGAGGTGGTAGGCCGCGCGCAGCAGGTCGAGCGGCGTGCCGTGCTCGGGGCAGGGCCGCACCGCCATCACCGGTTGCGGCGCGGCCACCACCTCGACGAGCGAGCCGTCCTCGGCCACCAGCACGTCGCCGCCGCGCACCACGGTGCCGCGCGGCAGGAACACGCCGAGGCGGCGGCCCTGCGAATCCTCGGCGTCGAAGCGGCTCTTGCAGCGGGCGTCCCAGTCGAGCACGACGGTGGCGGCACGCCGGCGCAGCACGGCGCTCAGGCCGTGGCCGCGGGGCAGGCATTTGTTGATGGCGAGCATCGCGCCATCTTAGCCAGCGGGGTTCCCGCATCGGCGGGCGGGCGCCTCCCCTTTGCACGAATGGCCGCCGTCGGGAATGGGAATGATTCCGGATACGATCCCCGGATCGGGGCGAGGCGCGATCGGGCGCCCGCCTCTGCGCTTGTCCATCGATCCGCGAGGCCGTTCCATGATCCACCGTCGTTGTGCCCTGAGCCTGGTGCTCGCCCTCTTCGCCGCCGGCGCGTCCGCGCAGTCGCAGCTCAACCTGTATTCGGCGCGCCACTACCAGACCGACGAGCTGCTGTATGCCGAGTTCACCCGGCAGACCGGCATCAAGATCAACCGCATCGAGGGCAACGACGCCGAGCTGATCGAGCGCATCCGCAACGAGGGCGCCAACAGCCCGGCCGACGTGCTGCTCACGGTGGACGCCTCGCGCCTGGCGAACGCCGAGCGCGCGGGCATGTTCCAGCCCATCCAGTCGAAGGTGATCGAGGCGCGCGTGCCGGCGCACCTGCGCACGCCGAACTGGGTGGCCTTCTCCACCCGGGCGCGGGTGATCGCCTACAACAAGGCGGCCATCCGGCCCGAGACGGTGCAGACCTACGAGGACCTGGCCAATCCGCGCCTGAAGGGCCAGCTGTGCGTGCGCTCGGGCGGGCATCCGTACAACCTGTCGCTGGGGGCGGCGATGATCTCGCACCACGGCGAGGCCAAGGCCGAGGAGTGGGCGCGGGGCCTGGTGGCCAACCTGGCGCGCACGCCCAAGGGCGGCGACACCGACCAGCTGCGCGCGGTGGCCGCCGGCGAGTGCGGCGTGGCGCTGGCCAACAGCTACTACGTGGCGCGGCTGATGCGCTCGGCCAAGCCCGAGGACCAGAAGGTGGCGAACGCCCTGGCCGTGGTGTGGCCCAACCAGGCGGGCACGGGCACGCACATCAACGTGTCGGGTGCCGGCGTGGCCCGGCACGCACCGCACCGGGAGGCGGCGGTCAAGTTCCTCGAATACCTGGCGAGCGACGGCGCGCAGCGCTACTTCGCGGACGGCAACAACGAATGGCCGGTGGTGCCGGGCGTGAAGGTCGAGAACCCGGCGCTCGAGGCGCTCGGCGACTTCAAGGCCGACGTGCTGCCGATCGGGCAGCTCGCCAACAACACGCCCGCGGCCCAGAAGGTCTTCGACCGCGCCGGCTGGCGCTGAAGCGGCACGGCCCTGTCGCCCCCCAGGGGCGACGGGGAAGCGCCGATCACCGGCGCTCGCGCGCGATCTGCCGGCTGATGACGATCAGCGGCAGCAGCCCGACCGCCACGATCGCCAGCGCCGCGGTCGAGGCTTCGGTCAGGCGTTCGTCGGCCGCCAGGTTGTAGACCTGCGTGGCGAGCGTGTCGAAGTTGAAGGGCCGCATCACCAGCGTGGCCGGCAGCTCCTTCATGACGTCGATGAACACCAGCAGCGCGGCGGTGAGCAGCCCGCGGCGCAGCAGCGGCAGGTGCACGCGCCGCAAGGCGCCGAAGGGCGTCTGCCCGAGGATGCGCGCGGCGTCGTCCATGTGCGGCGTCACGCGGTGCAGCGCCGCGTCCACGCTCTGCAGCGCGGCGGTGAGGTAGCGCACCAGGCAGGCATACACCAGCGCGGCGATGCTGCCGGTGAAGAGCAGCCCGCTCTTCCAGCCGAAGGCCTGCAGGAAGAAATCGGCCAGCGCGTTGTCCAGCCGCGTCACCGGGATCAGCACGCCGACCGCGATCACCGAGCCGGGCAGGGCGTACCCCATGCCGGCGGCCGCGTGGGCCAGCCGCGTCGACGGGCGCGGATGGAGCCGCCGCGCGTAGGCCACCAGCAGCGCCAGCGCCACCGCCAGCAGCGCGGTGGTGGCCGAGAGCGTGAAGCTGTTGCGCGCGAGCTGGACGAAGCGCGGGCCGAACTGCGGGTCGCCGTCGAGCACGGCCATGCGCAGCAGCACGGCGGCCGGGACGAGGAAGCCGCCCAGCAGCGGCAGCGCGCAGCCCGCGACCGCCAGCCATGCGCGCGCGCCCGCGAGCCGCACCGACGGCGCATGCAGCCGCAGGCCGGTGCCGTGGTAGCGCGCGCGGCCGCGCGACAGCCGCTCCAGCGCCAGCACCAGCAGCACGAAGCCGAGCAGGCCCATCGCGAGCTGGGCCGCGGCCGTGCGGTCGCCGAGCGAGAACCAGACGCGGTAGATGCCCGTGGTGAAGGTGTTGACCGCGAAGTACGCCACCGTGCCGTAGTCGGCCAGCGTCTCCATCAGCGCGAGCGCCACGCCGGCGGCGATGGCGGGGCGGGCCATCGGCAGCGAGACGCGCAGGAAGCTGCGCCACGGCGTCAGGCCGAGCGAGCGGCCGGCCTCGAACACCGCGCCGCCGCGCTCGATGAAGGCGGTGCGCGCCAGCATGTAGACGTACGGATAGAGCACGCCCGCGAACATCCACACCGCGCCGCCGAGCGAGCGGATCTCGGGGAACCAGTAGTCGGCGCGGGTCCAGCCGAAGGTCTCGCGCAGCCCCGTCTGCACCGGGCCCGCGAACTGCAGCAGGTCGGTGTAGCAGTAGGCCATCACGTAGGCCGGCATGGCCAGCGGCAGCACCAGCAGCCACTCGAAGCTGCGCCGCAGCGGGAAGTCGAAGTGGGTGACGAGCCAGGCCGAGCCCACGCCCACGGCGGCGGTGAGCACGCCCACGCCGGCGCACAGCCACAGCGTGGCGGCGACGTACTCGGGCAGCACGGTGGCGGCGAGGTGCGACCAGGTGCCGCGCGTGCCGCCGCCGAAGACGTTGGTGGCGACCGAGAGGAGGGGCACCGCCACCAGCGCCGCCACGCCCAGCGCCAGCAGCGTCAGCCAGCCCATGCGCGCGGCATGGCGCGGCGCGGCCGGGCGGGGCTTCGCGGCGAGGGCGATCTCGGTCACGGCGGGGGCGGTCGGGGCAGGGGAGGGAAGGATCGGTGCGCCGCGGGCGGGACCGGTTCGCGGACAGTGTAAGGTGCGCGCTCGCGCCGGCGCGCGCCCTTCCGGCCCCTCGATCTCCCGGCTCTTCGATCGCCCTTTCCCGCATGTCCACCCCCGCGTCGCCGGTCCTCGTGCTGTCCGGCGTTCACCATGCCTACGGCCGGCGGCCCACCGTGCAGGGGCTCGACCTGTCGCTCGCGCCGGGCGCGATCTGCTGCCTGCTCGGGCCGTCGGGCTGCGGCAAGACCACGGTGCTGCGCTGCATCGGCGGCTTCGAGCCGCTGGCCGGCGGCGCCATCCACGTCGACGGGCAGATGGTGAGCGGCCCGGGTGTGCACCTGCCGCCCGAGCGCCGGCGCGTCGGCATGGTGTTCCAGGACTACGCGCTGTTCCCGCACCTGGACGTGCAGGCCAACGTGGCCTTCGGCATCGGCCATGGCGCCGCGGCGCGCGAGCGGGTGCGGCAGCTGCTCGCCACCGTGGGCCTGGAGGCCCATGCGCGGCGCTATCCGCACGAGCTCTCGGGCGGCCAGCAGCAGCGCGTGGCGCTGGCGCGGGCGCTCGCGCCGAAGCCGCGCCTGCTGCTGCTGGACGAGCCCTTCTCCAACCTCGACGTCGAGCTGCGCGAGCAGCTGGCCGCCGAGGTGCGCAGCGTGCTGAAGGCGAGCGGCACCACCGCCGTGTTCGTCACCCACGACCAGAACGAGGCCTTCGCCATGGCCGACGAGATCGCGGTCATGGCCGCGGGCCGCATCGAGCAGCTCGACACGCCCTACAACCTCTACCACCGCCCGGCCACGCGCTTCGTGGCCGACTTCATCGGCCAGGGCGTGTTCGTCAAGGGCACGGTGCTCGGCGACGCGCGCCTGCGCATCGCCCTCGGCGAGGTGGCCTCGCCGCTGCCCGGCGGCGGCGTATCGGCCGGCAGCGAGGTCGACGTGCTGCTGCGCCCCGACGACGTGGTCCACGACGACGCCAGCCCGCTGCGCGCCACGGTGCTGCACAAGGCGTTCCGCGGCGCGGGGATCCTCTACACGCTGCAGCTCGCGAGCGGCGAGCGCGTGCTGTCGATGGTGCCGTCGCACCACAACCACGTGGTGGGCGAGCCGATCGGCATCCGCCTCGACCTGGACCACCTCATCGTCTTTCCGCGCGAGGGCGCGGCGGCGGCTCAGCCCGCCGGCAGGTAGCGCGCGGCCAGCACGCCCTCGATCGCCATCAGCTCGGCCAGCACGGCGGGCCTGACCGGGCTGTCCACGTCGACCAGCGTGTAGGCCATGTCGCCGCGCGACTTGTTCACCATGTTGTGGATGTTCAGCCCGGCGCGCGCCATGGTGGTGGAGATCTGCCCCAGCATGCTGGGCACGTTGGCGTTGGCGATGGCGACGCGGAAGGCCGACTCGCGCGGCATGCTCACGCCGGGGAAGTTGACCGCGTTGACGACGTTGCCGTGCTCGAGGAAGTCGCGCAGCTGGTCGACCACCATCAGCGCGCAGGTCTCTTCCGCCTCGCGCGTGGAGGCGCCCAGGTGCGGCAGCACGATGACGCCCGGCTGGCCGATCAGGGCGGGGCTCGGGAAGTCGCACACGTAGTGGCTCAGGTGCCCGCGCGCCAGCGCGGCGAGCGCCGCCGTCTCGCTCACCACGCCCTCGCGCGAGAAGTTGAGCAGCACCGCGCCCGGGCGCATCAGGCCGATGTTGTCGGCGTTCACGAGGTGGCGAGTGGCCTCGACCAGCGGCACGTGCAGCGTCACGAACTGCGCGTTCTTCAGCACCTCGGCCACGCTCTGCGCCTTCTTCACCTGGGCGGGCAGGCTCCACGCGGCCTCGACGGTGATCTCGGGGTCGTAGCCGAGCACGTTCATGCCGAGCTTGATGGCCGCGTCGGCCACCAGGCAGCCGATCTTGCCGAGGCCGACGATGCCCAGCGTCTGGCCGGCGAGCTCGAAGCCGGCGAAGGACTTCTTGCCCTGCTCGACGGCGTGCGCCAGGTCGGGCTGCCGCGGATCGAGCGTGCCGACGAACTGCAGCGCCGCCGGCAGCCGCCGCGCGGCCATGAGCATGCCGGCCAGCACCAGCTCCTTCACCGCGTTGGCGTTGGCGCCGGGCGCGTTGAACACCGGCACGCCGCGCAGGCTCAGCGCCTTGACGGGGATGTTGTTGGTGCCGGCGCCGGCGCGCGCCACGGCGCGCACGCTGGGGGCGATCTCCATGCCGTGCATGTCGGCCGAACGCAGCAGCACGGCGTGCGGATGGACGATGTGCCGGTCGACGGTGTAGCGCTCGGGCGGCAGGCGCGCCAGCCCCGCGGGCGAGATCTGGTTGAGCACCAGGATGTCGAAGCGCTCGGCGGACGGGGGCATGGCGGTCCTCGCGGTCGGGAGGCGGCCATTCTTGATGCCGCCGCCCGCCGCGCGCCACCCCGGCAGACCCTAGCGTGCCGCGCGGGCGCTCAGAACCGGTAGGCGACCTCGGCGTAGACGCTGCGCCCGGGCTGCCGGTAGAGCGCGAAGTAGCGCCGGTCGGTGAGGTTGTCGACGGCCAGGCTGGCGCCCAGGTGCGCGTCGAAGCGCCAGGCCGCGCGCGCCGAGACGATGGTGTGGCGGTCGTAGGCGCCGTACACGCCCTGCGCCGCGTCGGTGTTGGTGTCGTCGCCCGAGCCGAAGGCGTGGCCGACGTGGCGCACGGCGAGGAAGCCGCTCCAGGGGCCGCGCTCGAGCTCCAGGCCGGCCGATGCGATGGTGCGCGGCACGTCGGTCAGCACCTTGCCCACGCTGGCCGGCGAGGCGTCGTTGCGGCGGATGTGGCGGCGCATCTGGTGCGTCAGCGCGGCGAAGCTGCGCAGGCCGTGCACCGGGGTGGGCCAGCGCAGGCTGGCCTCCAGGCCGTTGACGTCGGCCGCGGCCACGTTCTCGGTCACCATCGGCACGACGCCGCCGGCCGGGGCCAGCGTGCGGCGGTAGATCAGGTCGTGCAGGCGCTGCGCGTACAGCGTCACCGAGGCGCGGCGCCCGCGGCCCAGGTCGGCGTCGGCGCCCAGCTCCAGCGCGCGCACCCGCTCGGGGCCGAGCAGCGGCGCCGGGTCGTTGATCGTCGCCAGGCCCGGCGTGGGGATGACGATGCGGGCGTACATGTCGAGCAGCGCGGGCGCGCGGAAGGCTTCGCCGTAGGACGTGCGCAGCGACAGCCACGGCTGCGCCTGCCACACCACGGCCAGCTTGGGGCTGAACTGCTCGAAGCTGCGCTCGGGATAGTGCTGGTCGAAGCCGGCGGCGCTCACCCGGCCGCTCGTGGTGAAGCGGTCGTGGCGGCCGCCGGCGTAGACGGTGAGGCGATCGCCGATCTCGTGCTCGCTCTGCACGAACAGCGCCGAGTTGTCGATGCGCCCCAGGCCCTCGCCGACGACGCCGGTGCGCGAGTCGCGGTCGCGCCACTGCGCCAGCGCATGCGTGCGCCGGTCGAGCGCGCTGTGCTCGAGCGACAGGCCGCCGGTGAGCGTCCAACCGGCGGTCACCGGTTGGCGCAGCGAGACCTCCAGGCTGTCGCGCCGGTTCGGCTGGTCGACGAAATCGCCGGGGCCGCCGTCGTAGGTGGCGCCGGTGCCGGCCTGGGCGTAGTCGAAGGTCTGGCGCAGCGTGGACAGCCGCGCCTGCAGCTGCCCGCCGCCGTCGAGGCGGTGCTCGGCCAGCACGAAGAAGCGCCGGTCCTCCTCGCCCGAGGGCGAGGTGTTGAGGAAGTCGGTCGGCGAGACCGACACCGGCCGCGCGGCGCCGGCGGCCACGATGCCCGACATCGCCGGCTGGCCCGCGGCGTCGCGCAGGAAGCTGACGGGCGGCGAGTGGCCGGTCTCGTACGCGGCCCAGCCCACGCCGGCCTGCAGCCGCGTGGCGGGCGTGGGCGCGTAGTGCAGCGCGAGCTGGCCGTGGCCCTGCCACCACGGGCGCGCGCCCTTGGTGCCCACCCACCAGGCGGGCGCGCCCGCGGTCGTGGTGGTGGGCATGCCGCCGGTCAGCACGGGGCCGGCGGGCGTGCTGCGCGGCACGGGGCGCACGACGTACTCGGCGTCGGCGTTGCCGCTGCTCTCGCGCCAGCCCAGGGTCAGCGTGACGCCCAGGCCGTTCTCATGGCGCTTGCGGTGCACGAAGGAGGCGCCGCGCTGCCCGAGGTTGCCCGCGCCCAGGCGCAGTTCGGTGATCGGCCGGTCGGGCCCGGCGGTGATGAAGTGGATCACGCCGCCCATGGCGTTGCCGCCGTACAGCGCCGAGTACGGGCCGCGCACGATCTCCACGCGCTCGATGCCCTCCGTCGGGATGGCGCTCACGTTGATGCCGCCGGCCAGCGCGTTGTTCAGCGGCTGGCCGTCGATCATCACCAGCGTGCGCCCGGTGCGCGGGATGCCGCGCAGCGACAGCGCCGCCTGGCCGGTGGCCGGGAAGGGCGTGCCCAGCGCCGAGCCGCGCACGTAGACGCCGGGCACGTCGGCCAGCGCGTCGCCGAAGCGGGCGATGGGGCGCAGGGCCAGCTCGTCCTCCTCGACCACGCTCACGCTGGCCGGCTGGCCGAGGCTGCCGGCCAGCGGCGCGCGCGTGGCGGTGACCACCACGCGCTGCAGGTCCGGCGCCTCGGCGGGCTGGGCCGCGATCGGGCCGGCGGTGCCTGCGGCGAGGGCGCCCAGCCAGCAGAGCGGGGCGACGGCAGGGCGGCGGCGGGCGGTGGGCATCGGCGGGACAGGGTGGCTGCGGCGCGGCGCACTGTAGTGCTGCGGTGCAGCAGAAAGCTTGATGACACGCAACACGCCCAAAGGGGTCCCCGGCAAATATCCCTTCGACGAACGGGTTCTTGACAACGACCGAAGGAGAGACCGAGATGACACGACGGACGAACGGCAAGGCGCCGCTGGCCTGGGCACTGGCCGCGGCCCTGGCCGCGGGAGGGGCCGTGGCGCAGAACCACGGCGAGAAGGTCAGCGCGCCCGAGGCGAGCTACCAGGCCGGGGGCTCGCCGCTGGCGGGCGAGGAGATGCACCACAACATCAACCCCAAGGCCCCGCCGATGACCAAGGTGGAGTTCGAGCGCGCGCGCCAGACCTACTTCGAGCGCTGCGCCGGCTGCCACGGCGTGCTGCGCAAGGGCGCCACCGGCAAGCCGCTCACGCCCGACATCACCATCGAGCGCGGCACCGAGTACCTCAAGACCTTCATCAAGTACGGCTCGCCCGCGGGCATGCCCAACTGGGGCACCTCGGGCGACCTGAACGACGCCGAGGTCGACCTGATGGCACGCTACGTGCAGCAGGAGCCCCCGACCCCGCCCGAGTGGGGCATGGCCGACATGCGCAAGACCTGGAAGGTGATCGTTCCGCCCGAGCAGCGGCCGAAGAAGAAGATGAACGACATCGACATCGCCAACCTCTTCTCGGTGACGCTGCGCGACACCGGCGAGGTGGCGCTGATCGACGGCAAGAGCAAGAAGATCATCAACTTCGTGAAGACCGGCTACGCGGTGCACATCTCGCGCACCTCGGCCTCTGGGCGCTACCTGTACGTGATCGGCCGCGACGGCAAGATCAACCTCATCGACCTGTGGATGCCGGTGCCCGACAACGTGGCCGAGATCCGCATGGGCCTGGAGGCGCGCTCGGTGGAGACCTCCAAGGACAAGAAGCACCGCGACCAGTTCGCCGTGGCCGGCGCCTACTGGCCGCCGCAGTACGTGCTGATGAAGGGCGACACGCTCGAGCCGCTGAAGGTGCAGTCCACCCGCGGCACCGTGGTCGGCACGCAGGAGTACCACCCCGAGCCGCGCGTGGCCTCCATCGTCGCCTCGCACGAGAAGCCCGAGTTCATCGTCAACGTCAAGGAGACCGGCAAGGTGCTGGTGGTCGACTACAGCGACCTGAAGAACCTGAAGACGACCGAGATCGAGGCGGCGCAGTTCCTGCACGACGGCGGCTGGGATTCGACCAAGCGCTACTTCCTGGTGGCGGCGAACAACTCCAACAAGATCGCCGTGGTCGACAGCCGGCACAACAAGCTGGCGGCGCTGGTGGACGTGGGCGCCATCCCGCACCCGGGGCGCGGCGCGAACTTCAAGCACCCGAAGTTCGGCCCGGTCTGGGCCACCGGCCACCTGGGCGACGAGACCATTTCGCTCATCGGCACCGACCCGGCGCGGAACAAGGCGCGCGCCTGGACGGTGGTGCAGACGCTCAAGGGCCAGGGCGGCGGCAACCTGTTCATCAAGACGCACCCGAAGTCGAAGAACCTGTGGGTGGACACGCCGCTGAACCCGGACCCGAAGGTGCACCAGTCGATCGCGGTGTTCGACATCGGCAACCTCGACAAGCCCTACGAGGTGCTGCCGATCGGCGAATGGGCAGCCCTCGGCGAAGGCGCCAAGCGCATCACGCAGCCCGAGTACAACGTCGCCGGCGACGAGGTGTGGTTCTCGGTGTGGAGCGCCAAGAACCAGGAGTCGGCGCTGGTCGTGGTGGACGACAAGACCCGCAAGCTCAAGGCCGTGATCAAGGACCCGCGGCTGATCACGCCCACCGGCAAGTTCAACGTGAACAACACGCAGCACGACGTCTACTGAACGGGAGGCCCGGATGAGAACCCCTGCATCGATCGCGCGGCTGGCGCTGGCCGCGGCCGCGGCCGGCGCGGCGCTGCCGGCGCTGGCCAACGCCGACCTCGCCAAGAAGCACAACTGCCTGGCCTGCCACCAGATCGCCAAGAAGAGCGTCGGCCCGGCCTACAAGGACATCGCCGCCAAGTACAAGGGCGACGCGGCGGCGAGCGCCAGGCTGGTCGAGAAGATCCGCAAGGGCGGCTCGGGCGTGTGGGGGCCGGTGCCGATGGCGCCGAACCCGAACGTGCCCGCGGCCGACCTGGAGACGCTGGCGAACTGGATCCTCGCCGGGGCCGACTGACGCGGCCCGCGGAAACGGCGGCGGCCCCACACGGGGCCGCCTTTTTTTTGGGTCCGCCGGGCCTCGTCAGCCCTTGGCGGCCTCGAATTCCTTCATGTACGCCACCAGCGCGCGCACGCCCTCGACCGGCATGGCGTTGTAGATGGAGGCGCGCATGCCACCCACCGAGCGGTGGCCCTTGAGCTGCAGCATGCCCCGCGCCTGCGCGCCCTTCAGGAACTCGGCGTCCAGCGATTCGTCGCGCAGCTTGAAGGGCACGTTCATCAGCGAGCGGTCCTCCCGCGCGATGGGGCTGGCGTAGAAGCCGGTCGAGTCGAGGTAGTCGTACAGCAGCGCGGCCTTCTCGCGGTTGTGGCGCTCGATCGCCGGCAGGCCGCCCTGGGCCTGGAGCCACTTGAACACCAGCCCGGCGATGTAGATCGCATAGGTGGGCGGGGTGTTGTACATGGAGTCGGCCTCGGCCTGGGTCTTGTAGTCGAAGGCCGAGGGCGTGGCCGGCAGCGCCTGGCCGATGAGGTCCTCGCGCACGATCACGATGGTCAGCCCCGCCGGGCCGATGTTCTTCTGCGCGCCGCAGTAGATGAGGCCGTAGCGGCTCACGTCGACCGGGCGGCTCAGGATGTCGCTCGACATGTCGGCCACGAGCGGCACGTCGCCGGTGTCGGGCGTCCAGTGGTACTCGACGCCGCCGATGGTCTCGTTCGAGCAGATGTGCACGTAGGCCGCGTCCGGGTCGAGCTGCCAGGTGTCCTGCTTCGGCACGTGGGTGAAGCCGCTCGACTCGGCGCTGGCGGCGATGCGCACCTCGGCGTACTTCTTCGCCTCCTTGATCGACTTCTTGGACCACTCGCCGGTGTTCACGAAGTCGATGCTGCGGCGCCCGCGCAGCAGGTTCATCGGCACGATGGCGTTCTGCGCGATGGCGCCGCCCTGCATGAAGACGACCTTGTAGTTCGCGGGGATGGCCAGCAGCGCGCGCAGCGTCGCCTCGCACTCGGCGTGGATGCCGATGAACTCCTTGCCGCGGTGGCTCATCTCCATCACCGACATGCCCGAGCCGCGCCAGTCGAGCATCTCGTCGGCGGCCTGGCGCAGCACCGGTTCGGGCAGGGCGGCAGGGCCGGCGCTGAAATTGAATACGCGGGTCATCGGGCGGGCTCCGTAGGGGGTGAAAGTCGCGAAAAGGGGGCAGCCAGCATACCGAACTTCATCGCGTCCCCGGCCCCGCGAGCGGGGTGCGCCTCGGTAGCAATGCTGATGCAGCGCGGCGGTTTCCCACGTACGGTTGAGTGACTGCACGAACGTGCAGTCCGCGGGTCCGCACCGGGCCCGCCCACCGAAAAATCCCTGGAGGGCATCACATGCTGGATCGTTCACGCGGCGCGCGCCTGCGCCGCACCCTTGCGTTGGCACTCGTGCCGCTGGCCGCGTTCCTGTCGGCCTGCGGCGGCGGCTCGGACGACGAGCCGCCGCCCGGCGTGGCCACCACGTCCGGGCGCGTGGTCGGCACCGAAGGCGCCGCCATGCACAGCTACCTCGGCATTCCCTACGCCGCCCCGCCGGTGGGCGAACTGCGCTGGAAGCCGCCCGTCGCGCCGGCCGCATGGAGCAGCCCGCGCGAGAGCAAGGCCTTCGGGCCGCACTGCCCGCAGCCGGCCACCGCCTTCGGCGCCGCCTCGGCCAGCGAGGACTGCCTCTACCTCAACGTCTTCACGCCCGCCACGCCCGGCCCGCACCCGGTGATGGTGTGGATCCACGGCGGCGCGTTCTACCTCGGCCTGAGCAACGCCTACGACCCGTCGCGGCTGGTGGCGCAGGGCACGGTGGTGGTCACGCTCAACTACCGGCTGGGCGCGCTCGGCTTCCTGGCCCATCCGGCGCTCAGCGCCGAGCAGGATGGCCATTCAGGCAACTACGCGCTCATGGACCAGCAGGCGGCGCTGCGCTGGGTGCGCGACAACATCGCCAACTTCGGCGGCGACAAGAACAACGTGACGATCTTCGGCGAGTCCGCCGGCGGCTTCAGCGTGCACACGCACCTGGCCTCGGCCGGCTCGGCGGGGCTGTTCCACAAGGCCATCATCATGAGCGGGGGCTACGCCTTCGGCGGGCAGCTGCCGCTGGCGGCGGCCGAGGCCACGTCCGGCGCCGCGTTCGCCGGTGCCACCAGCTGCGCGACGGCGGAATGCCTGCGGGCGCTCCCCGTCTCGGCGCTGCTCGCGGCGCAGGCGACGGCGTGGCCCTCGGGCCCGATCCCGGTGCTCGACGGCGTGGTGCTGACCCAGCCGGTGGAAGCCACGCTGGCCGCCGGCACGCACAACAAGGTGCCGGTGTTGCAGGGTACGACGAAGGACGAATGGCGGCTGTTCGTGGCGCTGGACGAGATCACGCTGATCCCGGGCCACGCCTGGAAGGGCGCGCCGCTGACGCCGGCGAACTACGAGACGGCGCTGGCGGGCACCTTCCCCTTCCTCGCCTCGACGGCGAACCTCCTGGCGACCTACGCCTACCCGGTCGCGGCGCACGGCGGCAGCGCCAGCCTCGCGCTCGGCGCGCTCGGCACCGACCTCATGTTCGCGTGCAACGGGCGCACCTCCAACCGGCTGCAAGCGCTCGCCGGCGAGACGGTGTACGCCTACGAGTTCGCCGACCGCACGGCGCCCGCCCTGCTGCCCGGCGTGAGCTTCGAGCAGGGCGCCGCGCACTCGTCGGAATTGCAGTACATCTTCGACATGCGCCCGCTCACGCAGGCGCAGCGCGAGCTGGGCGACGCGATGGTCGGCTACTGGGCGCGCTTCGCGCGCACCGGCAACCCGAACGCCGACGCCGCGCCCGACGCCTGGCCGGCCTACACGCTGGCCGGCGACACGGTGCTCACGCTGGCGCCGGGCGCCATCGCGCCGAGCACCACCTTCGCCGACGAGCACCAGTGCAAGACGACCTGGGCGCCCCAGACCTGACGCGCTCCCGGCGCGACGACAAGGCCCGCTTCGGCGGGCCTTCTTCATGGCGGCGCGTGCTGCCGCGGCCGGGCGGGAGCGTCTCTTGCCAAGGGTGCCCTCAGCCGGCCCGCGGCCCGGCGCGAACGCACACCCAAGGAGAACCCCATGTCCGACCCGATCCGCCCCGCCGCCTTGCGGCGCGCCCTGCTGTCGCTGGCGCTCGTGCCGCTCGCCGCCGTGCTCGTGGCCTGCGGCGGCGGCGGGGACGACGAGTTCGCGCCGGAGGTGACGATCGCCGACGGCAAGCTCATCGGCCGCGACAGCCCGGGCATGTACAGCTACCTCGGCATTCCCTACGCGGCGCCGCCGGTCGCCGCGCGCCGCTGGCAGCCGCCGGTGGCGCCGGCCGTGTGGGCGGGCCGCAAGCTCGCGCGCGAGTTCCAGCCGCACTGCGCGCAGCCGCGCAGCTTCTACGGCGTGCAGACCGCCAGCGAGGACTGCCTGTACCTCAACGTCTTCACCCCCAAGACGCCCGGCCCGCACCCGGTGATGGTGTGGATCCACGGCGGCGCCTTCTACCTCGGGCAGAGCGACAGCTACATCCCGACGCGGCTGGTCGCGCAGGACGTGGTGGTCGTGACCTTCAACTACCGCCTCGGCCTGCTCGGCTTCATGGCGCACCCGGCGCTGAGCGCGCAGCAGGGCGGCCAGTCCGGCAACTACGGCCTGATGGACCAGCAGGCGGCGCTGCGCTGGGTGCAGGCCAACATCGAGGCCTTCGGCGGCGACAAGGCCAACGTGACGATCTTCGGCGAGTCCGCCGGCGGCTTCAGCGTGCACACCCACCTGGCGGCGCCCGATTCGGCCAGCCTGTTCCACAAGGCCGTGATCATGAGCGGCGCCTACCCCTTCGCGCTGCCGCAGCCCACGCTCGCCGAGGCCGAGGCGGCGAACACCGCGGCGATGGCCGGCGACTGCCCGGCGCCGCAGACCGCCGAGTGCCTGCGCGAGCAGCCGGTGGGCGCCATCCTCAACGCGCAGACGGCGGCGTACCCGGCCGGCATCGTGCCGCCGGTCGACGGCCGCGTGCTGCCGGCCAGCGTGCAGTCGGCGCTGGCGGCCGGCAGCTACAACCGGGTGCCGGTGATGCAGGGCAACACGCACGACGAATGGCGGCTGTTCGTGGCCGAGACCGAGATCGGCACCAGCACGCCGCTGTCGGCTGCGGCCTACCGGCCGACGGTGGAGGCGACGCTCGGCGGCGCGGCCATGGCCGACATCGCCGAGGCCGCCTACCCGGTGGCGAACTACCCGAGCCCGAGCGAGGCGCTCGGCGCCTTCGGAACGGACGTGGTCTTCGCCTGCACCGGGCGCATCTCCAACCGGCTGCAGGCGAACGCCGGCGCGACGGTGTACGCCTACGAGTTCAACGACGCCTCGGCCCCGGCCGTGCTGCCCGGCGGCGATGCGCTCAGCTTCCCGATGGGCGCGGCGCACACCAGCGAGCTGCAGTACCTGTTCGACATGCGCGCGCTGAACGAGTCGCAGCAGGCGCTGGGCGACGCGATGGTCGGCTACTGGACGCGCTTCGCGCGCACCGGCAACCCGAACGAGGCGGCGACGCCGACCGCCTGGCCGGCGTTCACGGCGGCCAACGACACCTACCTGTCGCTCACCCCGGGCGCGGTGGCGCCGACCGCCGGCTTCGCGGCGGACCACCAATGCGACACGGTGTGGGCGCCGGTCCTCGGCGGATGAGCCGGCCGGCTCAGAACAGGAAGTAGCGCTGCGCCATCGGCAGCACGCTCGCCGGCTCGCAGCCGAGCAGCTGCCCGTCGGCGCGCACCTCGTAGGTGTGGGCGTCGATCTCCATCGCCGGCGCGTAGCTGTTGTGCACCATGTGCAGCTTCTTCACCGTGCGGCAGCCGTGCACGCCGGCGACCTGCCGGTGCAGGCCCAGCGCCTCGGGCACGCCGCCGGCGATGGACGCCTGGCTCATGAACGTCAGCGAGCCCCGGTGCAGCGCGCCGCCGAAGGCGCCGAACATCGGCCGGTAGTGCACCGGCTGCGGCGTGGGGATGGAGGCGTTCGGGTCGCCCATCGCCGCCATGGCGATGAAGCCGCCCTTGAGGACGAGTGACGGCTTCACGCCGAAGAAGGCCGGCTTCCACAGCACCAGGTCGGCCCACTTGCCTTCCTCCACGCTGCCCACCTCGTGTGCGATGCCGTTGGCCAGCGCGGGGTTGATGGCCAGCTTGGCGACGTAGCGCTTCACCCGCGCGTTGTCGTGGCGCGCGCCGTCTCCGGGCAGGGCGCCGCGCTGCAGCTTCATCTGGTGCGCCGTCTGCCAGCAGCGCAGGACGACCTCGCCCACGCGGCCCATGGCCTGCGAGTCGGAGCTGAACATGCTGATCGCGCCCAGGTCGTGCAGCACGTCCTCGGCGGCGATGGTCTCGCGGCGGATGCGGCTCTCGGCGAAGGCCAGGTCCTCGGCGATGCCGGCGTCGAGGTGGTGGCACACCATCAGCATGTCCAGGTGCTCGTCCACCGTGTTGACGGTGTAGGGCATGGTCGGGTTGGTGGACGAGGGCAGGAAGTTCTGCTCGCCCACCACGCGCAGGATGTCGGGCGCGTGGCCGCCGCCGGCGCCCTCGGTGTGGAAGGCGCACAGCGTGCGGCCCTTGGTCGCTGCCATGGTGTCCTCGACGAAGCCCGATTCGTTGAGCGTGTCGCTGTGGATCGAGACCTGCGTGTCGGTCTCGTCGGCCACGCCCAGGCAGCAGTCGATGGCCGAGGGCGTGGTGCCCCAGTCCTCGTGCAGCTTCAGGCCGATGGCGCCGGCCTCGATCTGCTGGCGCAGCGCCTCGGGGCGGCTGGCGTTGCCCTTGCCGAGGAAGCCGAGGTTCATCGGCAGCCCGTCGGCCGCCTGCAGCATGCGCGCGAGGTTGGCCGGCCCCGGCGTGCAGGTGGTGGCCAGCGTGCCGGTGGCCGGGCCGGTGCCGCCGCCGAGCATGGTGGTCACGCCGCTGGCCAGCGCTTCTTCCACCTGCTGCGGGCAGATGAAGTGGATGTGGCTGTCGACGGCGCCGGCGGTGACGATCATCCCCTCGGCGGCGATGACCTCGGTGCCCGGGCCGATGACGATGTCCACGCCCGGCTGCACGTCGGGGTTGCCGGCCTTGCCGATCCTGGCGATGCGGCAGCCGCGGATGCCGATGTCGGCCTTGACGATGCCCCAGTGGTCGACGATGAGCGCGTTGGTGACCACGCAGTCCACCGCCTCGCCGTGGCCGGGGCCGTTGACGCGCTGGCTCTGGCCCATGCCGTCGCGGATGGTCTTGCCGCCGCCGAACTTCACCTCCTCGCCGTGGCCGCCGGTGGCGAGGGTGAGGTCCTGCTCGACTTCGATGACCAGCTCGGTGTCGGCCAGCCGCAGGCGGTCGCCGACGGTGGGGCCGAACATTTCTGCGTAGGCGCGGCGGGGGAGGGTGGCCATGGTCGGTCTCGTGAAAGGGTCAGTTCGGGTGCGCGGATGGCTGGTGTGTCCGAGGGCTCACAACGCCCCCTGCACCAACCCCCGGAAGCCCCACACCTGCCGCTCCCCCGCGTACTCGACCAGCTCCACCGTGCGCTGCTGCCCCGGCTCGAAGCGCACCGCCGTGCCGGAGGCGATGTTCAGCCGCATGCCGCGCGCGGCGGCGCGGTCGAAGACGAGCGCCGCGTTGGTCTCGGCGAAGTGGTAGTGCGAGCCGACCTGGATCGGCCGCTCGCCGCTGTTCTCGACCACGAAGGTGGCGGTGCGGCGCGCCGGGTTGAGCAGGTGCTCGGCGCCGTCGGTGAAGAGCTCGCCGGGGATCATGCCGGCCTCAGGCGAGCTGCATCAGCAGCGAGGCGCCGAACAGCGCCGCGGCGGCGCCGGCCGCGCGCGGCATCCACTGCGCGCGGTGCCGCATCGCCAGCGCCGCGCCGATGCCGGCGGCATGCAGCAGCGCCGTGCCCGCCACCATGCCGGCGAGCGCGAAGGCGGCGGACGGCCCGGCCAGCTCCTGCCCGTGCGCCGCGCCGTGGAACAGCGCGAAGGCGCCGGCCAGCGCCGCGCCGGCCGCGGCCGGCAGGCGGGCGCCGGTGGCGACCAGCAGGCCCAGCACCAGCACCGAGGCGGCGATCGCCGGCTCGATGCCCGGCGGCTGCCACCCCGCCAGGCCCAGCAGCGCGCCGGCGAGCAGCGCCGCGACGAAGGCCAGCGGCGCGAGCCACTTGCGCCGCGCGGTGAGCCCGCTCCACAGGCCCACCGCCAGCATCGCCGCGAGGTGGTCGAGCCCGGTGAACGGATGCGCGAAGCCGGCCCACAGCGCGGCGCCGGCGCCGTGGTGGGCGGCGCCGTCGGCGCCGACGTGGGCCAGGGCGAGGGCGGGCAGCGACAGCGCGAGCGCGGCCACGGCGAGGGGACGTGGATTCATGGAATGTCTCCGCAGGATCTGAAGGGGCTGGAACAGGGCGCCGGCGCTCAGGCGATGGGCTGGTGCACCGTCACGAGCTTGGTGCCGTCGGGGAAGGTGGCTTCCATCTGGATCTCGGGAATCATCTCGGGCACGCCCTCCATCACGTCGGCGCGCGTGAGCACGAGCTTGCCGTCGCTCATCAGCTCGGCCACCGACTTGCCGTCGCGCGCGCCTTCCATGATGGCGGCGCTGATCAGGGCCACGGCCTCGGGGTAGTTGAGCTTCAGGCCGCGGGCCTTGCGGCGCTCGGCCAGCAGGGCGGCGGTGAAGATGAGGAGCTTGTCTTTCTCGCGCGGGCTCAGTTCCATGGTGGGGCGAGATAGCAGGAGGCGTGCCACATCTTAGGGCTGCGTTTTCCCGCCTTCCACCGGCAGCATGGCGTGGTGCCGCGCGAGTAACGATCAGATACATTTATCCGCGGCAGACCTGTCCCGCGCCTCGGGCGCGGCAAGCCAAGATCGGCCAGGCAAAGAGGGGCGGGGAGACGCACATGGACATCCGGGGCACGGCCATGGCAGTGGCGGCCGCGATGGCGGCGGCGTGGGCCCACGCCCAGCCCTCGGCGTCCGAGGCCGACTGGCGCTACCGGATCCGGCCCGGCGACACCTTGCTCGTCCTCGCGCAGACCTGGCTGGAGCCGCGCCGCGGCTGGCGCGACCTGCAGCGGCTCAACCGCGTCGCCGACCCCTTGCGCCTGCAGCCCGGCGCGACGCTGCGCATGCCGGTCGCGTGGCTGAAGCGCGAGGCCAGCGTCGCCGAAGCCGTGTTCGTCAAGGGGACCGTCACCTTCCAGCGAGACGCGCTCACCGAGCCGCTGGCGGCCGGCGCCGCGCTGCGCAGCGGCGACCGCATCCGCACCGGCGCGCAGTCAGCGCCAGCCTGCGCTTCGCGGACGGCTCGCGGCTGCTGGTCGCGCCGGACAGCGAGGTGGCCCTGGAGGAACTGCTCACCCTGGGGCGCGGTGCCCTGCCCGCCGTGCGCCTGGCGCTGCCCAGGGGCTCGGCCGACAGCCGCGTGCAGCCGAATGCCCAGCGCACGCCGTTCTACGAGATCCGCACGCCGCACGTGAACCTGGGCGTGCGCGGCACCGAGTTCCGCGTCCAGACCACGGACGCGGCCAGCCGCATGCAGGTACTGTCCGGCGCCGTGCATGCCGACGGCTGGCGCGCGAACGTGCGCGCGGGCCAGGGGCTGCTCGCGGACGGCCAGGGGCGTTCGGTCACCCCGCTGCTGCCGGCGCCCGACCTCTCCGGCCTGCCCGCGACCATCGAGCGGCTGCCCCTGCAGGTGCGGTGGCCCGCCGGACCGCCGGGCGCCGTGGCCTGGCGCGTGCAGCTCCTGGCCGGGCGCGACGTCGACCGGCTCCTGCTCGACACGCGCACGGGGCAGCCCGCCGCGGCGTGGCGCGAGGCGCGCGAGCTGCCCGACGGCGACTACACCCTGCGCGTGCGCGCCATCGACGGCCAGGGGCAGGAAGGCCTGGCCGCCGACGCCGGCCTGAGCCTGCAGGCCCGCCCCGAGCCGCCGTTCATCCAGGCGCCGGCCGAGGGCGCGGTGAGCTACGCCGGCAGCGTCTCGTTCGCCTGGACCCGCAACGAAACGGCGCCGCGGGTGCGCCTGCAGGTCGCGCGCGACGAGGCGTTCGAGGACCTGGTGCTCCAACCCCCGCCCATCGACGCGGCCCGCTTCGACCTGCGCCTGCCCGACGGCGCCTACCACTGGCGCATCGCCTCGGTCGACGCCGGCGGCCGCGCGGGGCCGTTCAGCGACCCGCAGCGCGTCGAGCTCAGGCCGCCGCCGCCCAGCCCGCCGCCGGCCGCCTCGGAAGTCGAGGGCGACCGGCTGGTGCTGCGCTGGCGCGCCGACGAGGGGGTCGTGCGCTACGAGGCGGAATGGGCCGGGACCGCCGCGTTCGACGGCCCCGGCGTCCAGCGCCACACGACGCAGTCGCCCCAGCTCGCCCTGCCCAAGCCGCCGCCGGGCACGTACTTCCTGCGCGTGCGGGCGTTCAACGAGGCAGGCGCCGCCGGTCCCTGGGGGCAGACCCAGGTCATCGAGCAACCCCACCCCCGCTGGCCGTGGCTGTTGCTTCTGCTGCTGGTGCCCTTGCTCTGATGCGGCTGCCATGGCTCGCCCTCCCCGGCGCGCTGGCGCTGTGGCTGCTGCTGTCGGCGACGGGCGCGCAGCAGCGCATCGACCGCGGCGCCGCCGACCTGCTGGCCCGCGCGACCGCCCCCCGCTCGATGGCGGCCCACAGCGTGGTGGTCGACATCGACGATGCCTCGCTCGCGGCGCTGCGCGGGCAGCTCGGGGACTGGCCCTACACGCGCGACGTCTATGCGCTGATGCTCGACTACCTGCGGCAGGCCGGCGCCCGCCTGGTCGTGCTGGACATCGTCTTCACCGGCCCGCGCGAGGGGGACGGCCGCCTCGCCGCGGCCCTGGCGGACGGCCCGCCCACCGTGCTGGCCGCCGCCGCGCTGGCGCAGCGGGAACAGGCGGGCGAGGCGTTCGGCCTGCCCGGCGCGGCCGAGAAGCAGGCGCTGCGGCGCCTGGGCGCCGCGGGCGGCCCCGCGCTGCCGTGGAAGGGGTTCACCCTGCCGCCCGCCGAGCTGCTCGATGCACTGGCCACGCCCGGCAGCCTCGGCGTGATCTCCGTCTCGCTCGACGACGACGGGCGCCTGCGGCAGCACCCCCTCCTGCACCGGGCGGGGGACGACACGCTGCCCAGCCTGGCCCTCGCCGCGCGCCTGAAGGCCGACGGCGCCGCCGGCTGGCGGTTCGCCGACGGGCACGTCGTGGCCGGCGAGCGGCGCTGGCCGGTCGACGAAGCCGGGCGGCTGCGCCCGCGCCTGCCGGCCGGCGCGGACTGGCTGCCCCGCCTGAGCTGGGAACGCCTGATGCACGCGGCGCTGGGCGGGGTGGACGACCGCGAGCTGCCGGGGCTGCTCGCCGGCCGCACCGTCTTCGTCGGCAGCAGCGCCTTCTTCGCCGACACGGTCATGACGCCCATGGGCCGGCTCGACGGCGCCGCGCTGAACGCGAGCCTGTTCGAGGTCCTGGGGGCCGATCCCTTGCCGCTGCTGCGCGAGCGCGGCGCGCCGGTGCGGGCCCTCGACGCGCTGATGTTCGCGCTGGGCCTGCTGCCGCTGCTGCTGCGGCGCCGGCTGCTGGCTGCTGGCTGCCGTGCTCGGCGCCTGCGGCATCGCCGCGGTGGCCTGGGCCGCCGCGCGGGCGGGCCTGCTCGCCGCGCCGGCCGCCGGCGTCTACATGCTGGCGCTCGCGCTGCTGGCGATGGCCGCCGCCCACGGGCGGCTGGCGCGCCGGCGCGAGCGCGAGCTCACGCGCGAGCGGGAGCTGGCCGAGGCGCGCAGCCGCGGCAAGACCGAGCTCCTCGCCCACGTCAGCCACGAGATGCGAACGCCGATGAACGCGGTGCTGGGCTTCTCCGACATCCTGGCGCGCTCGCCCCTGCAGCCGGAGCAGGCGCGGTACGTCGGGCTGCTGGCGCAGGCCGGCCGGCAGGTCTTCAACCTCATCAACGACCTGCTGGACAGCGCGCGCATCGAGAGCGGCCGCCTCGAGCTCGTGCCGCGCCCGTTCAACCTGGTCGACGTCGTCCAGCTGCAGATCGAGCTGCTGCGCGCCCGCGCCGAGGCGCAGGACCTGTCGCTGAACGTGTGCGTGCGCTCGGGCGACGTCGGCTGGGTCCGGGGCGACGCGCGGCGCGTAGCGCAGATCGTGACCAACCTGGTCGGCAACTCGCTCAAGTTCACCTCGGCCGGCGGGGTGAACGTCGAGCTGCAGCGCGAGCCCGACGGGATGGTGCTGATCGCCGTGCAGGACACCGGCATGGGCATCGAGCCGGACCGGCTCGAACGCATCTTCCAACCCTTCGAGCAGGCCGACGCGGGGATCGGGCAGCAGTTCGGCGGCTCCGGCCTGGGCCTGTCGATCACCCGCAGCCTGGCGCGGCTCATGGGCGGCGACGTCGCCGTGCGGAGCGTGCCGGGCCAGGGCAGCCGCTTCGACGTGCGGCTCGATCTTCCCGTGGCCGAGCCGCCGCAGGCCGCCGCGCCGGAATCGGCCGCGGCGCCGGCCGCCCCGAGCCGGCCGCTGAACCTGCTGCTGGCCGAGGACAACGAGGTCAACGTGCTGGTCATCGAGGGCATGCTCCAGCCGCTGGGCCACCGCGTGACCCGCGCCTGCAACGGGCGGGAGGCCGTCGACGCCCTGCGCCGGGAGGACTTCGACCTGATCCTGATGGACATCCTCATGCCGGAGATGGACGGCATCGCGGCGACCCGGCAGTGGCGGGCCATCGAGGCGGCCGAAGGCCGGTCCCGGGTGCCCATCGTGGCGCTGACCGCCAATGCCTACGACAGCGACATCCAGCAGTCGATCGACGCCGGCTGCGACGCCCACCTGACCAAGCCCATCGGCCGGCAGGCCCTGCTGCAGGCGCTGGCCCGGTACGGGCGGCATTGAGGCGCCGCGGCGCCCGGCGCGCCCGCTGGCATGGGCCTTGCCCCTGGCGCCCCTCATGTCCATCGATACCGCCACCGCCCCCGCCGCCGGGCGCTTCCGCCCGGTCGACCCCGGTGCGCCGCGCACCGCGCCGGTGCGGTGCGTCGCGGCGGTGCGTCCCGCGCTCCCCGAACGGCCCGCCGCGCAGGCCCTGCGCGGGCAGGCCCCCGGCACCGCCGGCACGGTGCTCGTCGTCGACGGCCTGCCCGACAACCTCGCGGTGCTGCACGACGCGCTGGACGAATCGGGCTATGCCGTGCGGGTCGCGACCCGCGGCGACGTCGCGCTGCGGCACGCCGCCCAGGCCCTGCCCGACATCGTGCTGCTCGACGCGCTGCTGCCGGGGCTCGACGGCTTCGAGGTGGCGCGCCGGCTGAAGGCGCGGCCGGAGACGGCGCACATCCCCGTCGTCTTCATGACCGGCCTGCCGGGCGCCGACCAGGTGGTGCGCGCCTTCGCCGCCGGCGGCGTCGACTGCGTGACCAAGCCCATCCGCGTGCGCGAGGTGCTGGCGCGCGTGGCGGCGCACCTGCAGGGCGCGCGCGAGAGGCGCCAGGCGCGCAACGCGCTCGACGCCTTCGGCCACGCCACCGTCGTCGTGCGCGCGGCCGACGGCCGCGTGGTGTGGCAGACGCCGCTGGCGCGATGCCTGCTGCAGGGCCACGGCGCGGGCAGCGAGACGCAGGTGGGCGGCGAGGTGCTGGCGTGGGTGCGCGCGCAGGCCCGGCGCCTGGAGGCCGGCGAGGCGCCGCAGCGCTGGTCGTCGCCGGCCCGCGAGACGCGCCGGCTGGTGATGGCGCTGCACGAGGAAGCCGGCGACGGCCAGTGGCTCGTCGTGCTGCAGGAGCGCTCCGACCGGTCGGCGCTGGAGGGCCTGGCCGCCGCGTTCGGGCTCACCGCGCGCGAGGCCGAGGTGCTGTGCTGGGTGATCAAGGGCAAGACCAACCGCGACATCGGCGACATCCTCGACCTCTCGCCGCGCACCGTGCACAAGCATCTGGAGCACGTGTTCGCCAAGCTGGGCGTGGAGACGCGCACGGCGGCGGCGTCGATGGCGCTGGCGAAGGTTCCCGCGCTGGGATAGCCCCCCGTCCCGCGCCGGCGGCGTTCGCTCCAGAATGCGCGGTCCCCGCTTCGCTTCTTGCCGCCGCATGAACCGTCCGCGCCATCCGCCGCCGTCCCGCGAGGGCTTCACCGCGGCGTCGCCCGCCGTGCGCGCGCGCTACCTCGCCTCGGTCGACCTGCAGCGCGCCGGCCGGCTCGGCGAGGCCGAGGCCGGCTACCGCTGGGTGCTGGCGCGCGTGCCGGCGCACTTCGACGCCATGCACCTGCTCGGCGTGGCGCGGGCGCAGCAGGAGGACTACGAAGAGGCGCTGCACTGGCTCGAAGGCGCGGTGCGCCTGCACGACCGCAGCGCGGCGGCGTTCCACAACCTCGCGAACGCGCAGCATGCGCTCAAGCGCTACGACGAGGCGCTGGCGAGCGCCGACCGTGCGCTGGAACTCCAGCCCGAGCACGTGCGCGCCTGGCGCAGCCGCGGCCACGTGCTGCGCGACATGCGCCGCAGCGACGAGGCGCTGGCGAGCTACGAGCGGGCGCTGGCCATCGAGCCGGGCCATGCCGACGCGATGGTGGACCGCGGCGACCTGCTGCGCCAGCTCGGGCGCCGCGACGAGGCGATCGACGCCTACCGTCGGGCGCGCGAGGCCGGCGCCGACGCGCAGGCCATGGCCTATGCGCTCGCCTCGCTCGGCGCCGGGGCCCCGCCGCCGGCCGCGCCGTCGGACTACGTGGCGGGGCTGTTCGACCAGTACGCGCGCTCGTTCGACGCGCACCTGGTCGGCACGCTCGGCTACCGCACGCCCGAGCTGCTGATGGCGCTGCTGCGGCCGCTGCTGCCGGCGCGCGCGCTGGACGTGCTCGACCTGGGCTGCGGCACGGGCCTGTGCGCGCCGCTGCTCAAGCCGCATGCGCACACGCTGACGGGCATCGACCTGTCGCCGAAGATGCTCGACCAGGCGCGGGCACGCGCGCTCTACGACGCGCTGGCGTGCGGCGAGCTCGTGCACTGGCTCGAGGCGCAGCCGGCGCGCTTCGACCTGGCGGTGGCGGCCGACGTGTTCGTCTACATCGGCGACCTGGACGCGGCGTTCCGCGCGGTGCGCGCGGCGCTGTCGCCGGGCGGGCTGTTCGCGTTCTCGTGCGAGGCGGGCGAGGGCGAGGAGGTGCAGCTGCGCGCCACGCTGCGCTATGCGCATTCGGCGGCGTACCTGCGGCGCCTGGCCGGGGCCCACGGCTTCGAGGTCGAGGCGATGCGGCAGGCGGCGATCCGGCAGGACGCGGGGGCGGACATCGAGGGGCACCTGGTGGTGCTGCGCGCCGCGCCCCGTTCGCCCTGAGAGGGGGCAGGGAGGGCGCCTGCCTACTTCGGCTTCACGTACCCCGCCGCATTCGACAGCAGGTACTCCACCAGCTTCTTCGAGGCGCCGTCCTTGATGCCTTCCTTGACCACGCGCTCGAGGAACTCCGGGATGCTCTGGTCCTGCTTCTTCGCCGCCGGGCCCTTGATGGCCGCTTCCACCCACTGGGTGATCTGGCCCACGCCCTTGCCCACGGCGAAGTCGCGTGCGAACTTCTGCGTGGCCGTCATCAGGTACTCGCGCGGCACCGGCCCGGCAAGGCCGGCGCGCTTGCCCATTTCGAGCAGCACGCTGTCGGGCACCTTGGCCTTGCTCAGGTAGGCGCCGAAGAGGCTGGAGAAGCGCTCGGTGAGAAAGCCCTTGGCGATGCCGCCGGCCAGGTTCTTCGCCGCCGCGGCCGCGCCTTCCTTGGCGATGGCGGCCCAGGAGATGGTCTTCTTCGTCTCGGCCATGTAGACCGAGCTCCATTCCTCGGCGCCCTTGGTCACGGCGGCATAGCCGCCGGCCGCGGTGGTGGTGGCCGCCAGCGCCGCGCCGCCCGTCAGCCCCGCGCCGGCGGCCAACCCGCCGGTGCCCGCCACCACGGTGGCGGCCGCCACGTTGCGGGTCATCTTCAGGCCCTCGATCGTGGCCTCCACCGCCTCGTCGGTGTCCTTCTGGAAGTTGACCAGCAGCACGTGGCTGCGGTTGCATTCGACTTCCGCGGCGGCCAGCAGCTTGGCGGACTGCTCGATCGGGCCGTTCTTCTTCAGCGACGCGAAGGCGGCGTCGAGCAGCTTGCGCGGGCGGTCCCAGATGTCGAGCTCGGGCAGGTCCTTGCCGCGGAACAGCTTGGAGACGCCCTGCACCACCCAGGCGGCGCTCACGTTCTCGCGCCGCACCTTCCACAGGTGCTCGTGGCCGGCGTAGTCGCCCTCGACGCGGGCGTGCAGCTTGCGGCGGTAGTCGAGCAGGGCCTCGCGGGCCTCGGCCTCGGTCACGTTACTGAGCTTGCGGCCGTCGACGGTGAGCGTGACGCGCGCGGGCTCCGGCTCGGCAGCGGCCCGGCGGGCGGCGGCCTGCGCCTCGCGCACCAGCTTCTCGAGCTCGTCGAGCTTCTTGCCGGCCTTGGCCGCGCCGTCGCGGGCCTTCGCCAGGGCGGCGGCCTCGGCGCTGGCCTTCTTGACCTGCGCCGCCAGCGGCCCGCCGGCGGCGAGCGCCTGCCTGATGTGCGGCATCAGCGCGCCGAGCCGTGCGGCCAGGGCCTTCTGCGGGTCGGGGCCCCGGGCCTTGTCCTTCGCCGCGTCGCGGCCGGCGTCGTCGTCGCCCTCGGCCTCGTCGGCGTCGCCGTCGAACTTGCGCACGCGCACGGCGTAGCGCATGCCGGTCAGGTCCTGCAGGCCCTGCTGCAGCTTCTTGGCGAAGCCGCCGGTGGGGATGGAGTCGCCGACGAAGGTCCAGGCCTTGTTCTCGAACACGCATTCGCCGGTGTGGTACTTGACCGACTTCTCCTCGGGCATGAGCTTCTTGAGCAGCGCGCGGTGCGAGGCGCCGACCGAGGTGGACAGGTAGGCCGTCACCTGCCGGCCACCGGCGGCCACCATGAACTGCACCGGCTTGGCGCCGGGCTGGGCCGCGCGCACCATGCGCATGGCGGCGAGCACCTTGCCGCGCACCAGCTTGGCGGCCGCCTCGTCGGCGGCGGGGGCGGCCGGCGCGGCCGCCTGGGGCTTGGCGCCGGCGCGCAGCCTGGCGAGCTGCTTGAGCATCGCCGCCTGCGCGGACTCGGCCTGCACCGCCAGCGCCATGAGGTACTTGTTGGCCGCGTCGGCCACCTCGGCCGCCGCCTGGGCGCTGCCCTTGGGCGCCTGCTTGTCGGCCTTGAGCTCGGCCTGCAGCTTCCTGGCCGCGCTCGACACCCGGCCCGCCTGGTCGACGAGCGAGCGCACCGTCTTCTTCATGGCCAGGTCGACCTTGGCCACCTGCGATTCGAGCGCGGGCAGGGTGTCGAGCCCGCGGCCGTCGAACGCGCTGAAGTCGGCGTCGCCGTGCAGCTTGTGCAGCTGCTCGAGCGCCTTGCCGAGCACGGGCGAGGGCTGGCCCTGCTTGTTCCAGGCGGCGGGCAGCAGGATGGGCGGGTACTTGATCACGGCGGCGTCCTCGGGTGGCGAAACGAAGCGGATTGTTCGCATCGCCGCGCCGGGCCACATCGGCCAAAGGAGCCACGGCACCGGGTCATCACCCGGAAGAGGGGGCCGGTGCCGCCGCCGGCCCGGCGAGTCCTAGAGGTCGGCTGCGTCGCCGAACCGGCCGGCGTCCAGGTCGGCGCTCAGGGCCGCGTACCAGGTCGAGCCGATGCCGGCGGCATACACCCGCTCGTCGCCGGTGGAATGCCGGCGCACCGTCACCGCGCCGTCGGGCAGGCCCAGGCTCTCGGCGATCTCGCGCGAGCGGTCCTCGGCCACCTCGAAGTCGTGCGCCGCGAAGCCGCGCGAATGCAGCAGCGAGTCGACGGCGTTCGAGCGGGGATCGTGGGCGGGGCGGCGGGTGTGCATCGGCTTCTCCTCGGCGTCGAACACCCACCGGGCAAGGCGCGTACCGCGGTCCCGGGCCGGGTCCAGGCCGGGGGTGCGCGGGCACGCGCGCTGCCGCGCCGGCCGATCTGCCGGAAAAACAGACCGGCGCCGGGCCGATGCGCGCCCGCTACGCCAGCCGGATCTCGCCGTCGTAGACCACTTCCAGGTCCAGCCCGGCGACGCGCAGCGTCATCGTGGCGGGGAAGTGCTCTTCGCCGGTGATCGTGCCCGCCGCGAGGGCTTTGGCCACGGCCTGCTCGATCTCCTGCTGCGCGCCGACGCCGGCGGTCTTGAGCAGCTTGCGGATGCTGTGGCTGAAGGTCTCGTCGTTCATTCGTCGCTCCCGGGTGAAGAGGCGGCCGGGGCCGCGAGTCCCCAGCGCACCAGCATGAAGGTGAACACCTCGGCGCGCTCGCGCAGCGCGTCGTAGCGGCCCGAGGCGCCGCCGTGGCCGGCGTCGAGGTTGGTGGTGAGCAGCACCGGGTTGTCGTCGGTCTTGAGCGTGCGCAGCTTCGCCACGTACTTCGCCGGCTCCCAGTAGGGCACCTGGCTGTCGTGGATGCTGGTGCGCATGTAGATCGCCGGGTAGGCGCCGGGCTGCAGGTTGTCGTAGGGGCTGTAGGCGCGCATCACCGCATAGTCGGCGGCGACCTTCGGGTTGCCCCATTCGAGGTATTCGCCCACGGTGAGCGGCAGCGTCTCGTCGAGCATGGTGTTGATGACGTCGACGAAGGGCACCTCGGCCACCACGGCGTTGAACAGGTCGGGGCGCAGGTTGGTCGCCGCGCCGGTCAGCAGCCCGCCGGCGCTGCCGCCCTGGATGACGAGCTGCCGCGGCGTGGTCCAGCCCTGCGCGACCAGCGCCTCGGCGCAGGCGATGAAGTCGGTGAAGGTGTTCATCTTGCGCCCGAGCTTGCCGTCGTCGTACCAGGTGCGGCCCAGGTCGCCGCCGCCGCGCACGTGGGCGATGGCGTAGACCACGCCGCGGTCGAGCAGGCTCACGCGGGTGGACGAGAAGTACACGTCCATCGCGCTGCCGTAGCTGCCGTAGGCGTAGAGCAGCAACGGCTGCGGGCCGCCCGGACGCATGTCGCGGCGCCACACCAGCGACACCGGCACGGCCGTGCCGTCGCTCGCCGTGGCGCTGATCTGCTTCGATTCGTACAAGCTCGGGTCGTAGCCGCCCAGCACCGGCTGGCGCTTCTTCAGGGTGAGGGTGCGCGTGGCGAGGTCGTAGTCGTAGACGGTGTGCGGCGTGACGAAGGAGCTGTATTCGAGGCGGAAGGTGCCGGTGTGGAACTCGGCGTTGTCGCCGCTGCCGGTGGAATACACCGGCTCGTCGAAGGCGATGTGGTGCGACTCGCCCGTGGCGAAGTCCCACACCCGCAGCTTCTGCACGCCGCGGTCGCGCTCGCTCACGACCATGTGGGTGGCGAAGAGCTCCACGTCTTCGAGCATCACCTCCGGCCGGTGGGCGATGAGCTCGCGCGCCGTCTCGAGCGAGGGCGCGGCGGCGTCGGTCTCGACCAGCCGGAAGTTGCGCCCGGTGTCGTTGACCAGCAGGTAGAAGCGCCCGTCGCGGTGATCGAGCGCGTACTCCCGCCCGGTCACGCGCGGCAGCACGATGCGCGGCCGGGCGTCGGGCCGGTCGGCGTCGATCACGCGCACCTCGCTCGTGTCCTTGCTGTCGGCGCTGAGCACCACATGGCGCTTGTCCAGCGTCTTGCCGAGGCTCAGCCAGAACAGCTCGTCGTCCTCCTGGTACAGCAGCTCGTCGGGCGTGCCGGCGCCGATGGCGTGGCGCCACAGCCGGTGGGTGCGCTTGGCCTCGTCCTTGGTCAGGTAGTAGAGCGTGCGGCCGTCGTTGCCCCAGGCGATGCCGTCGGTCTTCTCGATGCACACCGGCAGCGCCTCGCCGCTCTCCAGGTCGCGGGCGTACAGGGTGTTGTCGAGCGCGCCGGTCTCGTCGAGCGAGTAGGCCAGGCGCCGGCCGTCGGGGCTGACGGCGATGTCGCCCAGCTGCAGGAAGGGCTTGCCCTCGGCCAGCGCGTTCATGTCGAGGATCACCTCCTCCGGCGCGTCCAGCGAGCCGCGGCGGCGCACGTACAGCGGGTACTGCCGGCCCTTGAGCGTGCGGGTGGAGTACCACCAGCCGTCCTTGCGGTAGGGCACGTCCTCGTCGTCCTCCTGGATGCGCGCGAGCATCTCGGCGTACAGCGCCTGCGTGAGCGCGGCGTGCGGCGCGAGCCAGGCCTCGGCGTGGGCGTTCTCGGCCTTGAGGTGGGCGATGACTGCCGGGTCGTCCTCGTTTCGCAGCCAGAACCAGTCGTCGATGCGCGTCTCGCCGTGGATGCTCACGTCGTGGGGGCGGCGTTCGGCGGCCGGGGCGGCGGGGACGGGGGAACGGGGCATGGGCGGCTCGGTGCGGTGGCGACCGGGCCAGTGTGGCATGCGCGCGGGCATCGCCCCGCGGCGCGCCTTGATGCAAGATGGGCCGCTGTGCCCTGCGCCGGAGGCTTCCGATGATCTTCAGGCAACTGTTCGAGCCGCTGTCGTCCACCTACACCTACCTGATCGGCTGCGAGGCCACCGGCCAGGCGCTGCTCGTCGACCCGGTGGTCAACGCCATCGACCGCGACCTCGACGCCATCGCGCAGCTCGGCCTGCGGCTCGCGCTGACCGTCGACACCCACATCCACGCCGACCACATCACCGGCGCGAAGCACCTGAAGGAGCGCGTGGGCAGCCGCATCGCCGCGCCGGCCATGGAGCGCCTGCCCTGCGCCGACATCGGCGTGGAGGAGGGCCGCCCGATCGAGCTCGGCAGCCTGCGCATCGAGCCGCTGCACACGCCCGGCCACACCGACAGCCACTTCGCCTACGTCTGCGGCGAGCGCGTGTTCACCGGCGACGCGCTGCTGATCGACGGCTGCGGCCGCACCGATTTCCAGAACGGCGACGCGCGGGCGCTCTACCGCAGCGTGCACGACAAGCTGTTCACGCTGCCGCCCGACCAGCTGGTGCACCCGGCGCACGACTACCAGGGCCGGCGCGTCTCCACCATCGCCCAGGAGCGCGCGCGCAACCCGCGCCTGGGCGGCGAGCGCACGCCGGAGGACTTCGTGCGGCTGATGGCCGAGCTGAAGCTGCCCTACCCGAAGTTCATCGACCACGCCGTGCCCGGCAACCGCCAGTGCGGCATGTGCCCGACCGAGCTGCCCGAGGAGATGAAGGCCTACTGCGAGCGCATGACGGAAAGCCCGCAAGGCTGACAGCGTCTTCCCCGCTCCCGCGGGCGGCGGCTCGCCGATCTGAAACTTCTTGTAAATCAACGGCTTGCCGAGAGCGGCAGGACGTGCTTGATCCGCATCAAACGAGAATTGTTCTCATTCTCTAGATTGGCCCGCAGACGTCGCCAACGGGGCGGCGCATCTGAGGAACAGCGATGAGAACAGCGTGCGTGGTGGCCCTCGGCCTGGGCGGGGCGATGGCGGTGCCGGCGATGGCCCAGACGAACCCGAATGCGGCCCCGCCGCCTGCCGCCAGCGCCTCGGCACCCGCCGCCCCGGTGGTGCTGCCGGCGATCAACGTCACCGCCAAAGGCTATGCCGCGAGCGCGCTGGAGACGCCGATCGCCACCGAGTCGCTCGACCGCGAAGACCTCGTGCGCAGCGGCGCGCCCACCGTGGGCGACGCGCTGCGCGGCCGGCCCGGCCTCGCGGTCGCGAGCGACGGCGCGCAGGGCCGCAACCCGGTCATCCGCGGCCTCAAGCGCGAGAGCGTGGTGCTGCTGGTCGACGGCATGCGGCTGAACTCGGCCCAGCCGGCGGGCGCCATCGCGTCATTCATGTCGCTGGACCTCGCCGAGCGGGTGGAGCTGGTCAAGGGCCCGGCCTCGGTGCTCTACGGCACCGGCGCGCTCGGCGGCGCCATCAACGTGCGGCTGCCGCAGGCGCGCTTCGAGCCGGGCGTGAGCCTGAGCGCAGGGGCGAGCGTGGACAGCGCCAGCCGCGGCCTGCGCGGCACCGGCGTGCTCAACCTGTCGCAGGGCGACCATGCGCTGATGCTCGGCGCCTCGCTCGCCGACTTCGACGACTACCGCGCGCCCACCGGCCGCGTCGACCGCACCGGCTACGAGGCCGACGCGCTCATCGGCCAGTACCGCTACCGGCTGGACGCACGCCAGCAGCTGCGCGTGTCGCTGCAGCAGCAGCGCGACGAGGACGTGTGGTACCCCGGCTCCACCCGCCCGCACCCGAACCCGCAGGTCGGCAGCAGCACCGTGCATTCGCCGAACCAGCAGCGGCGCCTGGCCGAGGTCGGCTACGAATGGCGCGGCACCGGCGAGCGGCCGTTCAACCTCGACCTGCGCGCCTGGCGCCAGGAGGTGGAGCGCAACATCCATTCGTGGGCCAACGGCGCGCTGGCGCAGGACATCGCGCGCACGAACGTGACCTTCCAGACCGACGGCGTCGACGCCCGCGCCGACTGGGCCGTGCACCCGCAGCACCTGCTGTCGTTCGGCGTCAACGCCTGGCGCATGGAAGCGGCGCCGAACCGCGAGCTGGCGCAGCCGCCGGCCTTCGCCTTCCAGCGCAACGACCCCTTCGCCGACGGCCGCATCGAGGCCCTGGGCCTGTACCTGCAGGACGACGTGAACCTCGGCCGGCTCAACCTGCTGGCCGGCCTGCGCCACGACCGCGTGAAGGGCGGCGCCGCGTCGATCGCCAACGGCGCCGTCACCACCGGCCTGTCACGCAGCGACAGCGCCACCTCGGCGAGCCTGGGCGCCGTCTATGAAGTGGCGCCGCTGCTGCGGCCCTACGTGAACGTGTCGCGGGGCTTCCGCGCCGGCGAGATGCGCGAGCGCTTCGAGGCCTCGCCGCGCGCCGACGGCTACTACTACATCGGCAACCCGCAGATCCGCCCCGAGACGGCCACCCAGTTCGAGTTGGGCCTGAAGGGCGAGGACGCCCGCATCTCCTACAGCGTCGCCGCCTACCGCACCCGCATCGACGACTACATCACCGGGCGCGACGTCTCCGGCGCGGCCGGCAGCAACGGCTGCCCGGCGGCCAATGCCGGCGCGTGCAAGGAGACGGTCAACCTCGGGCGCGCCACGCTGACGGGGCTGGAGGCCGCGCTGCGCTGGCGCTACGACACCGGGCGCTGGCTGAACCTGGCCTTCTCCAGCGTACGCGGCACCAACGACGACCTCGACGAGCCGCTGTTCCAGATGCCGGCCGACGAGCTCTCGATCGGCTGGGAGGGCGACTTCGCCCGCGGCTTGCGCGCCGACGCCACGCTGCGCCTGGTGCGCCGCCAGGACCGCGTCGCCACCGTGTTCGCCCGCGGCACCGAGAACGCCACGCCCGGCTTCGCCACCGCTGATCTCGGCGCCACCTGGCGCATCGACCGCCGCAACCGCCTGCGCGTGGTGCTGCGCAACCTGGCCGACAAGGCCTACCACGAGCACCTGGCCGACGGCGTGTCGGGCCAGGAGACGCTGGAGCCCGGGCGCAGCCTGTACGTCGCCTGGACGGGGAGCTTCTGATGCTGCGCCGGCGCGAACTGATCGCCTCGGCCTGCGCCGCGGCCGTGCTGCCCGCGCGCGCCGCCACGCCCCCGCGCCGCGCGGTGCTGCGCCTGGCCGGGCCGTGGGCGACGGTGTCGCTGCCGCTGATCAGGCTGGCCGAGCACGGCGGGCTCGAGGCGCTGGCCGACAAGGTGGAGTTCGTCGGCTGGCGCGACCCCGACGAGCTGCGCCTCATCGCCATCGAGGGCCGCGCCGACGTGCTGGCCGTGCCGGTGAACGTGGGCGCCAACCTCTACAACCGCGGCGTGCCGCTGCGGCTGCTCAACGTCTCGGCCTGGGGCATGCTGTGGCTGGTGTCGCGCCAGGCCGGGCCGAAGACGCTGGCCGACTTCCGCGGCGAGGAGATCGCCATGCCCTTCCGCGGCGACATGCCCGACATCCTGTTCGGCCTGCTCGCCCGCTCGCAGCAGCTCGACCCGCGGCGCGACTTCAAGCTGCGCTATGTCGCAAGCCCCCTGGACGCCATGCAGCTGCTGGTGGGCCGGCGCGTCGAGCATGCGCTGCTGGCCGAGCCGGCGGTGTCGATGGCGCTGCGCAAGACCCGCTCGTTCCCCACCTCGGTGGTGGCGCCCGAACTGCACCGCGCCGTCGACCTGCAGCAGGAATGGGCCCGCGTGCTGCACCGCCCGCCGCGCATCCCGCAGGCGGGCATCGCCCTGCTGGGCGCGCTGCGCGACGACGCGCCGGCGGGCGCGCAGATCGCGCAGGCCTACGCCGCCGCGCTGGCGCAGTGCCGCGCGCAGCCGCTGGCCTGCGGCGAGGCGATGGCGCGCCGCAACGACCGGCTGGACGCGCAGGCCGTGGCCGACGCCATCGCCGCCAGCCCGCTCGAGGCCGTGGGCGCGAGGCAGGCGCGCGGCGACGTCGAGTTCCTGTTCGAGGCGCTGGTGGCGCAGAACCCGGCGCTGGTCGGCGGGCGGATGCCCGACGCGGCCTTCTACGGCGGCCTTTGATGGCCGCACCGCTGCGCTGGCTGCGTGCCTGGGCAGCCTACCTGTGGGGCGGCTGGGGCGCCGTGGCCAGCCTGCTGATGCTGCTGGCCGCCTGGCAGCTCGGCGCCGAGCGGCTGGGCCCGCTGCTGCTGCCCACGCCGCTTGCGACCTTCGACACGCTGGCCGGCTGGATGGGCGACGCGAGCCTGTGGCCCGAGCTCGCCATCACCGCCCGGCGCGCGCTCACCGGCTTCGCCCTCGCGGTGGGCGTCGGCTCGCTGCTGGGCATCGGCGCCGGCTGGTCGATGGGCGGGGCGATGCTCGCCCGCCCGCTGATCACCGTGCTGCTGGGCATGCCGCCCATCGCCTGGCTGGTGCTGGCGCTGCTGTGGTTCGGCAGCGGCGACGGCACGCCGGTGTTCACCGTCTTCGTCGCCAGCCTGCCGGTGGTCTTCGCCGGCGCGCTGCAGGGCGCGCGCACGCTGGACGCGCCGCTGGCCGACATGGCGCGCGCCTTCCGCCTGCCCTGGGGCCAGCGCATGGCGGACGTGGCGCTGCCGCACCTGCTGAGCTACCTGTTCCCGGCGTGGATCACCGCGCTCGGCACCTCGTGGAAGGTGGCGGTGATGGCCGAGCTGCTGTCCTCGCCCGACGGCGTGGGCGCGGCGCTCGCGCAGGCGCGCTCGCACCTGGACACCGCCGGCGCGCTGGCCTGGGTGGTGGCGGTGCTGGGCGTGCTGCTGGCGCTGGAGTACCTGCTGCTCGAACCCATCAAGCGCGAGCTGGAGAAGTGGCGGGAGGCGGCGCGATGAGGGCCGCCGCGCCGGGCCGCCCCAAGCAAGGCCCGATCCCCTCGGGGGATCGGGCGATGTACTCATCGCACGAGGGGCGGTCATGACAACCTTGGAGGTGAGCGGCCTGTCGCATGCCTTCGGCGCGCGCACCGTGCTGGACGACGTGGGCTTCACGCTCGACGCCGGCCGCACGCTGGCGCTGGTCGGCCCCTCGGGCTGCGGCAAGACCACGGCGCTGCACCTCGTCGCGGGGCTGGCGGCGCGGCAGGAGGGGCGCATCGACAACGGCTTCGCGCGCCCGGCCTGCGTGTTCCAGCAGCCGCGCCTGCTGCCCTGGAAGACGGCGCTGCAGAACATCGCGCTCGGCCTGAAGGCGCTGGGCACCGGCCGCGCCGAGCGCGAGCGCCGCGCACGCGAGCTGGCGCTGCGCATGGGCCTGGCGAACGCCGACCTGGCGCTGTACCCGAGCGCGCTGTCGGGCGGCATGCAAAGCCGCGTGGCGCTGGCGCGCGCGCTGGCCATCGAGCCCGACCTGCTGCTGCTGGACGAGCCCTTCGCCGCGCTCGACATCGGCCTGCGCACCGAGCTGCACGCGCTGCTGCGCGCCGAGCAGCGCGGGCGCGGCGTGGCGATGCTGCTCATCACCCACGACCTGTCGGAGGCGGTGAAGCTGGCCGACGAGATCTGCGTCATGGCCGCGTCGCCGGGGCGCGTCGTGTGGCGCTGGCGCCTGGCGCGCGACCATGCGGCGCGCGACGAGGCCTGGGTCGCGGCGACCACGGCGCAGCTCCTGGCCGCGCCGGCGGTGCGCGAGGCGTTCGGGTTGCCGGTGGCGTCGTCTTGTGCCGCGGCGGGTGCGGAGGATGCGCCCACGGTCGTTCCCCTGGAGGCGGCGCGGCAGCGCCGGCATGCATGCTGACATCGAATGCGAGGCTTCGCCTTGGCGAAGCGTCGTTCGTCGCCGGGCGTCCGTTCACCGAAGCTCCGTTCATCGAAGCTCCGTTCACTGAGGGCCCGTTCGCGCTGAGCTTGTCGAAGCGCCTGGCGCGCTCACCCGACTCTTCCGCACGAAACCCGTTCGCGCTGAGGTATCGAAGCGTTCGCCCCACCCGGCCCGTTCGCGCTGAGCCTGTCGAAGCGTGTTGGGCTTGGTCCGGTTTGCCTGGTT
>JBIQHD010000059.1:0-10723 GCA_044508835.1 Rubrivivax sp. | reverse complement strand
GGTTGTCGGCGCCGTGGCAGGTGGCCTGCACGATCACGTTGCGCGCGAAGCCGAGGTGGTCGCGCAGGGCGAAGAGCTGCGCCTTCGAGGCGTCGCAGGGCGTGTACTTGCGCTCGGGCGCGTAGGGAAACTCGGCGCCGGGGCCGAACACGTGGCAATGCGCGTCCACGCTGCCCGGCGGCACCTGGAACGCCGGCTTGGAAGGGCCGCTGTACCAGTCCAGCCAGCCGGGGGTTTTCTGGAATTCCATGGGGAGGTCTCGGTTGAAGGGGTCGGTCAGGCCTTCCCGGCCTTGGACAGGATGCGGTCGGCTTCGGTTCGCCAGTCGGCGCTGCGGGCGAATTCCTTCGTGCCCCTGGCGCCGAACAGGCCCTCGTCGGCCAGGTCGGCCACCCAGGCCTGGCGCTCGGCCGTGCCGGCGGCCGACCAGGGCTCGAGGCCGGTGTCGCGCACCGTCTCGGCCACCTCGCGCACCTCCTCGCTGCGGCGGCGGCCGTGCTCGATCACCCGCTGGAAGAAGTAGGCGCCCTGCTTCTCCCAGTCGATGCCGGGGAAGGTCTCGTACAGCGAGGCGATGACGGCATCCTCCACGCCGTAGGCGCGGGCGGCGGTGAAGCTCTCGATGACCATGGCCTCCAGGCCCTTGATCATCACGCTGCGGCACATCTTGGTGGCGGACGCCACGCCCAGCCTCTCGCTCGCCACCTTGGCGTCGAAGCCGAGCGTGCCGAGCAGCGGCGCCAGCTCGGCCGCGCTCGCGCCGCCCAGCAGCAGCGGCACCTTGATGCGGTAGGGCGGGATGGAGGTCATCACCGCGCCTTCGACGTAGCGCCCGCCCGCAGCGTCGACGAGCTTCGCCGCGCGCTGCTTGGCGCCGGGCGAGGCGGAGTTGAAGTCGAGGAAGAAGGCGCCTGGGTTCACCGCCGGCGCGCAGGCCTCGGCCACCGGCACGGCCTGGCTGGCGGTGACGGCGGAGACGATGAAGTCAGCCTGCGATGCCAGTTCGGCATGCGAGGCGGCCAGCGCCACGCCGTGCCGCGCCGCGTGCTCGCGCAGCGGGCCGGCCTGCGGGCCATCGAGCTTCAGGTCGTAGGCGCTGATCGTCACGCCCTGGGCGCGCAGGTCCTCGGCGAGGATGCGGCCGACTTCGCCGTAGCCGACGAGGCCGATGTGCCAGGTTTGGGGGTCTTGCGGGGTGCTCATCTTGGAATGCCTTGGAAGGTCGGGAGGCCGCGGGCCCTCACCCTAGCCCTCTCCCAGGGGGAGAGGGAACAAGACGCCCTCGCCCCTCTGGGGAGAGGGCTGGGGTGAGGGGCAGCGGCGCCACATCACGCTCAGTCGATGTACTTGAGCCCGGCCTTCTCCAGCCCCTCGCGCATCTTGTACATGTCGAGCCCGAGGATGCCCGACGCCAGCTTGGCCCGCTTCTCCGTCTCGTTGTTCTCCCGCGCCTCGGCAGCGTCGGCCGCCTGCTGCGCCACGGCGGCGGGCACGACCACCACGCCGTCGTCGTCGGCCAGCACCACGTCGCCCGGGTTCACGAGGGCGCCGGCGCACACCACCGGCACGTTCACCGAGCCCAGCGTCGCCTTGATCGTGCCCTTGGCGCTGATGGCGCGGCTCCACACCGGGAACTTCATCGCGGTGAGGTCGCGCACGTCGCGCACGCCGGCGTCGATGACCAGGCCCTTGGCGCCGCGCGCGAGGAAGCTGGTGGCCAGCAGGTCGCCGAAGAAGCCGTCGGTGCAGTCGGCGGTGACGGCGGCGATGACGATGTCGCCCGGCTGGATCTGCTCGGCGGCCACGTGCATCATCCAGTTGTCGCCCGGGTGCAGCAGCACGGTGACGGCCGTGCCGCAGGCGTGCGCGCCGGCGTAGATGGGCCGCATGTAGGGCTTCATCAGGCCGACGCGGCCCATGGCCTCGTGCACGGTGGCGCTGCCGAAGCGCGACAGCTTCTCCACCGCCGCCTTGTCGGTGCGCTGGACGTTGCGCTTGACGATGCCCAGCTGGTTCATCGGGGTGCTCATGGCTTACTTTCCTTTCGCTTTCAAGGCCGCGTCCAGCCGCGGGTACACACGCCGTGCGTTCGCCTCGTACACCTTGTGCCTGTCGGAGGCAGACAGGATCTTCGAGGCCTCGATGTAGCGCTTGGTGTCGTCGTAGTAGTTGCCGGTTTCCGGATCGATGCCGCGCACGGCGCCGATCATCTCGCTCGCGAAGAGGATGTTGTCGACCGGGATCACGGTCGTCAGCAGGTCGATGCCGGGCTGGTGGTACACGCAGGTGTCGAAGAAGACGTTCTTCAGCAGGTGCTCGGACAGCAGCGGCTTCTTCAGCTCCTGCGCGAGGCCGCGGTAGCGGCCCCAGTGGTAGGGCGCGGCGCCGCCGCCGTGCGGGATGACGAACTTCAGCGTCGGGAAGTCCTTGAACAGGTCGCCCTGGATGAGCTGCATCACCGCGGTGGTGTCGGCGTTGATGTAGTGCGCGCCGGTGGTGTGGAAGCAGGCGTTGCAGCTCGTGCTGACGTGGACCATCGCCGGGATGTCGTACTCGACCATCTTCTCGTAGATGGGGTACCAGTGGCGGTCGGTCAGCGGCGGGCTGGTCCAGTGGCCGCCCGAGGGATCCGGGTTCAGGTTGATGGCGACGTTGCCGTAGTCCCTGACGCACTTCTCCAGCTCGGGGATGCAGGTCTTGGGGTCCACGCCCGGCGACTGCGGCAGCATCGCGGCCGGGATGAAGTGGTCGGGGAAGAGCTGGCTCACGCGGAAGCACAGCTCGTTGCAGATCGCCGCCCAGGTCGACGACACCTCGAAGTCGCCGATGTGGTGCGCCATGAAGCTCGCGCGCGGGCTGAAGATGGTCAGGTCGCTGCCGCGCTCCTGCATCTTCCTGAGCTGGTTGGTCTCGATCGTCTCGCGGATCTCGTCGTCGCTGATCGACAGCTCGCTGACCTTGGGCCTGGCCGCCGGATCCTGGATGCCCGCGATCTGCCGGTTGCGCCACGCCTCCAGCGCCTTGGGCGCGGTGGTGTAGTGGCCGTGGATGTCGATGATGAGACTCATGCCTTCTTTCCTTTCCAGACAGATGCGGGAACCATCGCCTCGCCGCGCATCAGCAGGCGGGCGGTGCGCAGCAGGGCCGCGCGGGTGACGTTCTGCGGATTCGCCGGGTCGAGCGCCAGCTCCACGCTGAACTCGCCGGTGGGGTGCTCCACCGAGACCTTCTTGACCTCGCCCCCGGGCATCACGGCGACGCCCTGGCACACCGTGCCGTCGATGACGCAGGCCGTGCCCACCGTCACCGCAGCCAGCACGCCGATGGCGTCGTGGCACACGTGCGGGATGAAGCTGCGGGTGGTGAGCGCGCCGCCGTGCTTCGGCGGGGCGATCAGCGTCATCTTCGGGTAGTTCTTGCCCGTCACGTCGCCGAGACCCATGGCGTGGCCGCAGGCGATGCGCAGCGTCTCGATGCGCGCCTTCAGCTCGGTGTCGGCGTTCAGCTCGGCCGCGCTCTCGTAGCCGGTGCGGCCCACGTCGGCGGCCTTGAAGATCACCAGCGGCATGCCGTTGTCGATGCAGGTCACCTCGATGCCGTCGATGGTGTCGCGCACGTTCCCGGTGGGCAGCAGGCCCGAGCACACCGAGCCCGCAGTGTCCAGGAAGTTGATGGTGATCGGCGCCGAGGTGCCCGGCACGCCGTCGATGCGCGCATCGCCCTCGTACTCGACCACGCCGCCGGGCGTGCGCACGGTGATGTCGCACTGCATGTCGGTGTTGAGCGTCAGCACGCGGAAGGTGCTGGTCTCGCCCTGCGGCTTCACCATGCCGGTCTCCAGCGCGAAGGGCACCACCGCCGCGAGCATGTTGCCGCAGTTGGGCGTGGTGTCGACGGTGTCGCGGTCGGGCTGGAGCTGGGCGAACAGGAAGTCGAGGTCGACGCCGTCGGTCGTGCTGCGCCGCACGATGCCGACCTTGCTGGTCAGCGGGTGCGCGCCGCCCAGGCCGTCGATCTGGCGCTTGTCGGGCGAGCCCATCGCGGCCAGCAGCACGCGGTCGCGCGTGGGGACGTCGGCGGGCAGGTCGGCCTCGTCGAAGAACGGGCCGCGCGACGTGCCGCCGCGCATGAACAGGCAGGGAATCGCGGTTTGCATTCGGGCGCCTCGGCCGGGAGCGGAACAACGCGCATTGTTGCCCGCCCCGCCGTCACCCCGAGGCCCACTCACCTATAGCAGCTATCGCAAAGCGGCATGGCCCCGCGTGATCAAGCAAACGCCGCGGATCCGGCTCCGCCGGTCCGCCGGCGTTGCCCCCTGGGGGGCGCGCGAAGCGCGTAGGGGGGGTCACACATGCATATTCATGATGTCGCTGTAAGCCTGCACCAGGCGGTTGCGCACCTGCAAGGTGGCCTGGAAGCCGATCTGGGCCTTCTGCATCGCCACCATCGTCTCCTCGATCGACACGGTGGAGCTGCCCATCTGCACCTCGCGCTGCAGGGCCGAGGCCTCGTTCTGCGCGGCCGAGACCGACTTCAGCGCCTCGCTCAGCGCCTGCGAGAAGCCGGCGCCCTGCGCCGCGCCGGTCCTGGCCAGCGGATTCCCGTGCACGTCGAGCCCGGCGCGGGCCACGGCCTGGGCGAAATCGAAGGGCTTGAGGGTGACGTTCATGGCAGGGCTCCGCGCCGCCCGCGGGCCGCGAGCCATGCACTCGGGCCGCATCGGGACGGTGGCTGGATCCTAGGCCGGCGGCGGCGGCGCGATGGGGGGAACTGGGCCGGCTTTGCGCGGCTGTTCCCCGCATACGGGCCGCCCGCCGTCCGAATAATCGTCGCCCAACGAGGGACCGTTCACGGCCTCCACCCGAACCCCGAGCACGATGGACAACGCTGTCGCACTGAACACCCCGAACACGGCCGCCGCCGGATCCGGCTTCGGCTCGCGCCTGGCCGCCCTGCCGGCCCGCAGCAAGCTGGCCCTGGGCCTGGGCATCGCGGCGCTGGCCGCCGTGGTGCTCGCGATGACGCTGTGGAGCAGCAAGGGCGACTACAAGGTGCTGTACGCCAACCTGTCCGACAAGGACGGCGGCGCCATCATCGCCCAGCTGTCGCAGATGAACGTGCCCTACCGGCACGCCGACGGCGGCACCGCCATCCTGGTGCCGGCGGCCCAGGTGCACGACGTGCGCCTGAAGCTCGCCTCGGCCGGCCTGCCCAAGGGCTCCATCGTCGGCTTCGAGCTGATGGACAGCGCCCGCTTCGGCCAGACGCAGTTCCAGGAGCGCCTCACCTTCCAGCGCGGCCTGGAGGGCGAGCTCACCCGCTCGATCAACGCGATGGCGGCCGTGCAGGCCGCGCGCGTGCACCTCGCGCTGCCGCACCAGAACGGCTTCTTCCGCGAGCAGCAGAAGCCCAGCGCCTCGGTGATGCTCACGCTGCACCCGGGCCGCACGCTCGACCGCACCCAGATCGCCGGCATCGTGCACCTCGTCTCGTCGAGCGTGCCGGAGATGAGCCCCAAGGCCGTGAGCGTGCTCGACCAGACCGGCGCGCTGATCTCCGGCCCCGAGGCGAACGCCGGCAACGGGCTGGACGCCAAGCAGCTGCAGTACGTGGGCCAGATCGAGCAGGGCTACAGCCAGCGCATCCTGGCGCTGCTGGAGCCGGTGGTCGGCCGCGAGAACCTGCGCGCCACCGTCACGGCCGACGTCGACTTCTCCCAGACCGAGGCCACCTTCGAGGAGTTCAAGCCCAACCAGGGCGCGGACGCGGCCAGCACCGTGCGCAGCCGCCAGACCACCGAGGTCTCGGGCGGCACGGCGGCGCAGCCGAGCGGCGTGCCCGGCGCCGCCTCGAACCAGCCGCCGCTGCCGGCGTCGGCCCCCATCACCGGCCCCGCGCAGCCGCTGCAGGCGGCGCAGGCCGGCGGCGGCAGCACCAACAGCCGCCGCGACGCGGTGACGAACTACGAGGTCGACAAGACGGTGCGCGTGACGCGCAACGCCACCGGCACCGTCAAGCGCCTGAGCGCCGCCGTGGTGGTGAACGACCGCGTCGTGACCGACGCGCGCGGCAAGACCCGCCAGGTGCCGCTCACGAACGACGAGATCGCCAAGCTCACCGCCCTGGTGCAGGAGAGCATCGGCTTCAGCGCCGAGCGCGGCGACTCGGTGAAGGTGATCAACGCCCCCTTCAAGGTGGAATCGGTCGAGACCGTGGAGCTGCCGTGGTGGCAGCAGCCGCAGGTGGTCGACATGCTGCGCGCCGCCGCCGTGCCGGCCGGCCTCGCCTTCGTCGGCCTGCTGGTGTTCTTCGGCATGGTGCGCCCGGCGATGAAGGCGATGCTCGCGCCGCCGCCCGTGCCGGCGCCCGGCAGCCGGCTCGACGCGGTGGTGGCCGACAACGAGGTGCTGCCGCCGATCCAGGCGCCGCGGGCGATCCACCAGCTCGAGGACGCGCGCGCCCTGGCCAAGCAGAACCCCGCGGCGGTGGCGAGCATCGTGCGCGGCTGGGTGAGCGGCGAGGCCGCCTGAGAACCCCACCATGCCCACGACCGGTTCCGAAGACTCCGGCGTCGAGGACGCCGCCATCCTGCTCATGTCGCTGGGCGAGGAGGACGCCGCGCAGGTGTTCAAGCTGCTGTCGCCCAAGGAAGTGCAGAAGCTCGGCGAGGCCATCGCGCGCCTGAAGTCGGTGACGAACGAGCGCGTGGACGGCGTGCTGGAGCGCTTCACCAGCGTCGCCAACGAGCACAGCGCGCTCGTCGCCGACACCGACGAGTACGTCAAGAGCGTGCTGCGCCGCGCCCTCGGCGAGGACAAGGCCAACCTGCTGATCGACCGCATCCTGCACGGCAGCGACGTGAGCGGCCTGGAGAGCCTGAAGTGGATGGACGCCAGCTCGGTGGCCGAGCTGCTGCGCAACGAGCACCCGCAGATCGTGGCGGCCATCCTCGTGCACCTGGACTTCGACCAGGCCTCCGACGTGCTCAAGCTCTTCGGCGAGCGCCAGCGCAACGAGGTGATGGTGCGCATCGCCACGCTCGACGGCATCCAGCCCAACGCGCTGAAGGACCTGAACGACGTGATGAGCAAGGTGCTCGCCGGCGGCGACAAGCTGCGCAAGGCCACGCTCGGCGGCGCCAAGCCGGCCGCCGAGATCATCAACCTGATGGGCCAGAGCATCGAGACCGCCGTGCTCGACTACATCCGCGAGGCGGACAACGAGCTGGCCCAGAAGATCATGGACAACATGTTCACCTTCGACGACCTGGAGAAGATCGACGACAAGGGCATCCAGGCGCTGCTCAAGGAGGTGCAGTCCGAGTCGCTGGTCATCGCGCTCAAGGGCGCCACGTCCGAGATGCGCGAGAAGGTGTTCCGCAACATGTCCACCCGCGCGGCCGAGGCGCTGCGCGAGGACCTGGAGTCGCGCGGCCCGGTGCGCGTCTCGGAGGTGGAGTCGGAGCAGAAGGAAATGCTGAAGATCGTGCGCCGCCTGGCGGACGAAGGCCAGATCGTGCTCGGCGGCGGCGGCGACGATGACTTCCTCTAAGTCGAACCCGCAGTTCCGCAACGTGCCCCCGCCCGCGGGCGGCACCCCGGCCAAGAGCTCGGTCTACACGCGCTTCATCCCGCGCGAGGAGCTCGACAGCTTCGCCGCGTGGAACCCCGATTCGCTGTCGGGCCAGGGCGGCGCGCCGAAGTCGGGCGTGCACAAGCCCAAGCCGGAGCCGCCCCCCGCGCCGCCGGAGGACCCGTCGGTCGCGCTGAACGCGGCGCGCCAGTCGGGCTACCAGGACGGCTACCGCGACGGCATGGCCGCGCTCGACGCCTTCAAGAAGAGCTTCGCCGCGCAGATCAGCGCGCAGATGGGCCAGGTGACGCAGGCCTACACCTCGCAGCTCGACGACCTGCAGCAGGACATGGCGCGCGCGCTCGCCGTATCCGCCACGAACCTCGCGCGCCAGATCGTGCGCAGCGAGCTCTTGGCGCGGCCCGAGCTGGTGGCGGTGGTGGCGCAGCAGGCGCTCGAGACGCTGCTGCTGTCGGCGCGCCACGTCACCGTGCGCGTGCACCCGGACGACCACACGCTCGTCGCGCTCGGCGCCGAGGAGGTGCTGCAGGCGCGCGGCGCGCGGCTGCTCTCGGACCCCGGCGTCACGCGCGGCGGCTGCGTCGTCGAGTCGGACATCGGCATCATCGACGCCAGCATCGAGACGCGCTGGCGCCGCGCCGCCGCGTCGCTCGGCTGCGAGGACGAATGGGCGGCCGCGCCCGGCGAGGAGGCCGCCGCATGATCACCTCCCCCTTCGAGGCCAAGGCGCTCGCGGTGGCCGAGAACTGGCGGCGCTACCTGGGCGAGCTGCAGAACTTCTCGGCCGACCCGGTGCCGCTCGAATCGCAGGGCCTGCTGGTGCGCGTGGCCGGCCTCGTGCTCGAGGCCGCGGGCATCCGCGTGCCGGTGGGCTCGGTGTGCGAGGTGCGCATGGACGGCCAGCCGCCGGTGCTGGCCGAGGTGGTGGGCTTCTCCGGCGACCGCGCCTACCTCATGCCCACGGGCGACATCCACGGCCTGGCCAGCGGCGCGCGCGTGGTGCCGCGGCCCACGCCCGTGGTGCCGCTCAAGCTCGCCGCCGGGCAGCACCCCTGGCGCCGCGGCGAGGACCGCACGCTGCACCTGCCGGTGGGCGACGGCCTGCTCGGCCGCGTGGTCGATTCGCACGGCCAGCCGATGGACCGCAAGGGCCCGCTGGACGTGGTGCACAACGAGCCGCTGATCCGCCGCCCCATCAACGCCATGGACCGCGACCCGGTGCGCCGCCCGCTGGACACCGGCGTGCGCGCGATCAACGCCATGCTCACCGTCGGGCGCGGCCAGCGCATCGGCCTGTTCGCCGGCACCGGCGTGGGCAAGTCGGTGCTGCTCGGGATGATGGCGCGCTACACCGAGGCCGACGTGATCGTGGTCGGCCTGATCGGCGAGCGCGGCCGCGAGGTCAAGGAATTCATCGAGGACATCCTCGGCGAGGAAGGCCTGCGCCGCTCGGTGGTGGTGGCCGCGCCGGCCGACGCGCCGCCGCTCACCCGGATGCAGGGCGCCAACTACGCCACGGCGATCGCCGAGCACTTCCGCGACCGCGGCCAGCACGTGCTGCTGCTGATGGATTCGCTCACCCGCTACGCCATGGCGCAGCGCGAGATCGCGCTGGCCATCGGCGAGCCGCCGGCCACCAAGGGCTACCCGCCGAGCTGCTTCGCCAAGCTGCCGCAGCTGGTGGAGCGCAGCGGCAACGGCATGGCCGGCGGCGGCTCGATCACCGCCTTCTACACCGTGCTCAGCGAGGGCGACGACCAGCAGGACCCGATCGCCGACGCGGCGCGAGGCATCCTCGACGGCCACATCGTGCTCTCGCGCGAGCTGGCCGAGGCCGGCCACTACCCGGCCATCGACGTGGAGAAGTCGATCTCGCGCGTGATGACCAACGTGGCCACGAAGCCGCACGTCGAGGCCGCGCGCCGCTTCCGCCAGATGCACGCCCGCCACAGCAAGGCGCGCGACCTGATCCAGCTCGGCGCCTATGCACCCGGCCACGACGCCGAGCTCGACGCCGCGGTGCGCCTGCACGAGCCGATGACGGCGCTGCTGCAGCAGAACATGCACGAGGCCGCGCCGCTGGCCGCCAGCGTGGGCCAGCTGCAAGCCATCGTCGGCTGAGTGTCGAGCCCGACCCCGTACCGCCTTCCCGAGGACCCCCATGAACTCGCTCGAACCCCTGCTCGCGCTGCTGTCGCAAACCGAGCGCCAGCGCGACGCGGCGCAGGCCGAATCGCAGCGCTGCGCCCAGGCGCACGACGCCGCGCGGTCGCAGGCCGACCAGCTGGTCGCCTACCGGCGCGACTACGAACAGCGCTATGCCGAGAAGTTCAAGCAGGAAGGCGGCATGGAGCTGCTGCACGTCTACCGCTCCTTCATGGACCGCCTGAATCTCGCCGTCGACCAGCAGCAGCGCGTGGCGCAGCACACCCAGCTCAAGGCCGAGCAGGCGCGCGCGGCGCTGATCGAGCAGGAGGTGCGCGTCGCCTCGGTGCGCAAGCTGATCGAGCGCCGCCAGCACGAGATGCGCCTGGCCGCCGACCGCCGCGACCAGAAGCAGACCGACGAATTCGCCGCCCGCGCCGCCAGCCTGCGGCAGAGCCTGCTGAGCGCCGACGGCGTGCGCCTCGCCTGAACCCATGCAAGTCAGCCCCACCCCTTCCGCCCCCGGCCCCGCGCCCACGCCCGGCATGGCCGCCGGCCATGCCGACGACGGCACCTTCGCTGCGCTGCTGTCCGGCCATGCCGGAACGGCCGACGCCTCCCGGCCGCAGGAGCCGGCGAAGGACGCCGCGCGGCGCGCCGAGGCCGGCGATGAGGCGCAGGACACCGAAGCCGCCGACAAGGCCGGCAAGGCCGAGGAGCCCGAGGCGCCCCGCGAGGAGCGCACGGCCCTCGACCCGGCGCTGCTCGAATGGCTCGCGGCCCTGAACCGCCCCGCCGCGGCGCCCGGCGCGCCGGGGCAGCCCGGCGGCGAGGCGGCCGACGCCGCCGGCCAGGGCCAGGGCGTGCAGCGCCTGCTGTGGCGCGACGCCCCCGGGTTCGGCGCCGCCGCCCGGGCCACCGCGCAGGCCGGCCGGGACGGCCCCGCCGCCGACGCCCGCACCGCGGCGCCGGCGTTCGACGCCGC
>JBIQHD010000025.1:0-72737 GCA_044508835.1 Rubrivivax sp. | reverse complement strand
ACCCGCCTGGCGATTGACCAAGTCGGCGTCAAGGTGGGGAGGCTGGACGCTCACCGTGTAGTAGGGGCTTTGCGGGCCATGCAGCAGCTGATCTTCATCGGTCAGCACGACGAGGGCCGCGTCGACCTTGCGCTGTGCGGCCTCTAGCGCCGCGCTGCGGTATGCCTGGGCCTTGCTCGAGGCCGCGTCGACGCCGACCAGTTCGAAGTGCATGCCCTGCAGGCGGAACTTGCGGGCCATGCCTTGCTGCATCGGGGTCTTGGCGCCGTTGGAGGGGACACCGTCACGCAGCTGGGCGATGAAGCGCTCCACGTGGCCTTGATGCGCCGCCGGATAGATCACCGCGACGCGAGGGCCCTTGCACACGAAGCTGTCGGCGTCGAAAGGGCCGTTGACGTCAATCTGCGGATCCACCGGCCAGGGCACGGTGATGGAGCCTCCGGGCCGCAGGCTGCACTGAGGCGGGTTGAGCTTGCGAGACTGCCCGACACCAATGCCGCGGTTCACTTCGGTCAGCGTGCCGTCGAGCGACACGGTCAGGCCGGCGCAGCAGGGCAGATCGCCCTGCAGGTCATCGAACTGCTCCACCAACTGCTTGATGCGCGCGAGTTGCTTGTCCGCGGCCGAGACGTTGAACAGACACGCGGCGAGCCGCCGCTGGAACCCTTCGTAGTCGGCGCCCAGCGCCGCGCGGCCCAGGCGCTCGAAGTTCGCGTAGGTGGGTTCCACGTGGAGTTGATCGAGCGCCATGCGGTCTTTGCGCGCGTCGGTGAGGACCGCGATGTCGCCTTCGATGCGTTCGATGCGCCCCATGAGTCGCCGATTGAACATAGGCAGGATGTAGAGGTCGTCGACCTCGCTCTCGCCGACAACGTAGAGCCCTTGAAGCGGCAGGCCGCGGTCTCGCAGCTCCTTTACCGTGGGCTTGATCAGGAGTCGAGCGCCGAAGTTGACGAGCACGCCGTTCAGGAATCCGCCGTCTTGTGGCGCAAGAGGCCGCACATTGAAGGCGTACTCGGCGAACACACCGAAGGTCTCAGCACCTGTGCCCTTGAGTAGGTTGGAGGTATCCCGCACGAACTTCGCCGGCCGCACGCCGGAGATGCTGCGGTGGTGATTGAAGAAGGAGCGCAGCAGGCCTTGGTGGGCCAAGGCGTTGGCGACGCTGTGATCCTTGGCCACGTCGAAGGCGACCAACTCGCCATCGGTCGCCATGCCTTCCGCATAGGGGAACAAGCTGACTTCGTCGCCGGTGCGCAGCACGAAGTGCGTCTTGAAGAGCCGCGCGCGCAGCGCCTTGAGCTGGTCGCTGCTTTCGTAGGGAAAGCGGTACCCAGCGAACTGCGATGCTGAAAACGTGATGGGCAGGTGGTTGAGCAGCATGTCTTCGTTGTCTCCCTTTCCGCTTCTTCGCCGCTTGGCGACCTCTCAGATTGGTTCGGCGAGCTCCCCCAACCGGTGGGCCGACGACTCGATCCAGGACGAGCCGGCAATACGGTCCGCTGGTGCACGATGAAGTCTGTCAACCATTGGGCCGTCGCTACAGGAGACCTGCCGGAACGGCGGCTCTGGCGCGCCGGGTCCGCTTCACAATGCGTCCATGACACGAATCCGGAGGGACACTTGATCGCGGCAAACAGCTTGGAACGTCTGCTGAAGGCACTACCCGCCAACGCCGAGGAAGGGAGCGAGCGTCTGGACGTTGAAGCGGCCGAACTGGTGCGGGTCATGGCGCAGGATGCTCCGCACGACGTCGCCCTCGCCGTGCTGGGCGTGGTACGCCGGTTGTTCCAGGCCATGTGCCTGTTGGACGAGGACCAGCTGGAACAGGGCCGGTGGGCCTTCGTTTCCTTCCCGGCAGAGTTGATGGCGCGCTCGCTGCTGGCTACGCTGGCGGCGCCAAGCCAAACCCTGGTTCCGCCGCACTATTGGGAGCAGGGCGCTGGCAAGCCTGCGGATGAGGTCGAGGCTCAGCGCAGGCTGCTCCACTTGCTGGAGGAAGGACGCCAGCGCTTCCATCCGTTGCGGCAGGCCGCCCCGATCCGCTTCGTCTACGTGGCGTGGGGCCTAATTCGCTTCGGTGATCGCTATCTCCTCGTGCAGCGTGAGGACAGGGATCGCTCTAATAGCGGCATCCCGCATTGGGTACTCACCGGTGGGCGCCTGGCGCTGAACGACCTACCACGAGATAAGCGCCGGGAGGCGCTCGCGAGTTGGCGCGGCGGACCCGGCGAGAATCTGCTTGGCGCGCTAAGCCACACGCTCGCCCGCGAACTCCAGGAGGAAGTGGGCTTGCTCCCGGAACATTACAGGCCGCAGCGCTTGCAACTTCTGGACGGCTATCAGCAAGTCGAAGGTGCGCACAACAACCACGCGCTGACCCAATACTTCTTCGCGATCTATGCCATTCTGCTTCAGCCCGAAGGCGAGCTGGCCTTGATGCGCGCGGAGCAGGTCGCGCCTGACAAGATGGCGTGGTTCACCGCCGACGAGCTGTTGAATGACACCCGGCCGGACGGCAAACGCGCCTACGTGAACGCTTTGAAGGCCGGCGGTTACGAGGCCGCGCGTGCGCTGCTCGATGCTATTCCCGATTCGGGTTCGCCATCGTTGCAACTGCCCGCGCCAGTGGAAACCTGTGCGGTGGATCTTCCGGGTACGGCGGGCGCTGAATTCCTGATCGGTAAGTCCGGCAAGGAACAATCACTCCGTTGCGACCTGACTGAAGAGGAGTGGGAGCTGCTGATGCTGCTGGCCTGGCATGCGAAAGGCCTGCCGTGCCACCCGGCCCCCCAGCATGCTGCGGCACTCCAGCGCGGCTGGCTCCTGTTGACAAGCCTCCAGGCGCAAGGCGCCGTCGAACAGCTCGTGCGCAAGCTGCAAGGCAAGGCGCCGCTGCCGACGCCGCGCCTCCTACAGGGCCAGTTCGCCCGGCTCGACATCGATCCCCGTCATCTTTTCCTGAGTCGCATGCTCTTTCGCTTCGACCTCCCGGAGGGCGATGCCGACAATCGCCTCACGATCCGTCTGGAGCCGCTGGAGACCCGATTCGGCCGCCTCGACGGTGCGATATCAGTGCACGAACCGTCGCGCAGCGTAGCGCGAGCGCTGCGTTCGATCGAGAAGGGCGAGGGACCGGGTGAACTCAGCGATCCGGATCGGCAGTTCCGCGACGTGTTCAAGGCCAGTCAAGCCATCGGTCTGCGCAAGCTCGTTTACGTGGACAAGAAGGAATACCGGCTGAGCCTGCGGCGGGCGCCAGCGTGATCCGCCAGGACTCCTGTACCGCGGCCGGCGCCTCGGCGACCATCTGCCGTGGTCGTTCCCGCGGCCTCCAAAGCTCCGGGATTGCCATGCCATCCGTGTGCAAGACGCCCCTGCAAGTTGACCTCATTGCCACGGGCACACCCGATATATTCGGTCGCATCTAACTACCTTGCAGTTGCCGATGCCCAGATTTGCCTGCCTCTGCAAGTTCACGGTACCAGCCGAAATTGAAGTGACCGACAAGAGGACCGGCAGCGACCCCTTCATCGTCGATAACAGCGACCATGACTGGGATGTCCTTACGGTGCGCGCGGCGCGCTGATAGGGGGCCCGTCGAAACAAGCCATCAGGGAGGGAGATGAAGGAGTTTCCATTGCGGCACGTCTCCGTTCGCGTGCCCTGGCACGACGCGGGTTGGGCGGGCACGGTGTGTTCCAAGCCGCACTTGAACGGCGCCTGCGCCAAGCTCAAGGGCATTGCGGCGGCGAAGAGCGATGCGGCCGAGCTGAAGTTGGCCGGGCGTCGCCTGGAAGAGCTGCAAGCCGGGGAAATGCCCGCCTGCGTGAACGAGCGCGGCGCATTCATGGCGCCGTTCGAGCTGGACCACGTGAAGCGCCATGCCCTGGCGGCGCAGAACCCGAAAAACTACGGCCACTTCCGGCCTTCGCGGCAGCGCTTTCCGGCTTACTCCGCCGGCATCGTGCCCTTCCGCTGGCTGATGCGCGAGAACATCGACCGCCTGGCCGAGGAGTTGAACATCGACTGCGACGCGCAGCGCGAGCCGGAGCTGGGCTACGAATCCAATTGGGTGCACGAGGCGACGAACCAGACCGCGTTGCTCAACGCGTTCGCCGGGCACTTGCGCAAGGAGCAGTCGCTGTGCCTGTTCTACGCCAAGCACGTGCCGTTCGTCGAAGGCACGGGGCGCATTCTGGTCGGCGCCGGGCGGATCAAGGAACTGGGGCCGCTGGTGGAGTACGCGCGCGAAGGCGCGGGGCCGCCGGGCATGGTGTGGGAGCGGCCGATGCAGCACTCGATCCGCCCCAAGGGGCAGGATGGGTTCCTGATGCCTTACGAGGCGCTGCTGGCCGAAGCCCAGAAGCAGCCCGACCTGGACCTGGCGCCCTACATCGCGCAGGCGCCGGACGAGCACTGGGACGAGTTCTCGTACGGCAGCGAACTGGTCACGCACGACGGCGCGATTGCGGCCCTGCTGGCACTCGACTTGGCGCTGGAGCGCATGCACGTCGACCTGGGGATTGCGACCCAGGTGCAACGGGCCTGGGTGCATGGCGAGCTGGTGCGGCTGTGGAAGGTGCGCGGGCCCTTTCCGGGGCTGGGCGCTGTACTCAAGGCCATGGGGCTGGCGCGCGGCATCTTCATCGGCCACGCGCTGCAGGAGCGTGCGGGCGAGAACGCCGACCCCTGGCCGCAGGTGGAGGCGATGTTCGGAGACCCGAAGGCGCCGCTGCCCCAGGCATTTCGCGCCGACGTGGTGGTGCTGGCGCCGGTGTGGAAGGGCTTGCCGAAGGAGCGACGTGCGTTTCTCAAGCTGTTGAGCCGCTTCGAGCTGGTCCAGGAGCAGGCCAGGCATGCGTACGAGGCGGCCTCGCGGAGCAAGCGCGGCTGGGCGGCGTCCGACGGCGAGATCCTGGCCAATCCCTACCGCTTGTACGAGGCGAGTCGGCACGACCCGGAGGGCATCCGGCTGCTGACCATCGACCGCGGCGTGTTCCCGGAAGACAGCGTGCGCATGGCGCATCCGCTCGCGGCCCCTTCGCAGCTGGAGTCGGCGTTGGACCTGCGGCGCATCCGGGCCTTTGCCGTGGCGGCGCTGGAAGCGGCGGCCGATGGCGGGGATACCTTGCTGTCGGTGGACAAGCTGGTCGAGCGGATCAGGGGCTTTGCCGTGCGGCCGGCGTGCGAGGTGACGGGCGACATCCTGAGCGCACGCGCGGCCGACCTGGCGCCCGAGGTGGTGGCAGTGCCCATGCAGGGCACGCTGGGCTTGCAACTGGACCGCTACCGGCACATTCGGGAGCTGGTGCGCAAGAACGTCGAGGGGCGCTTGAAGGGCGTCCGCCACGCGGTACAGGTGGACTGGGCGGCGGCGCTCGCGGCCAAGCTGGGCAAGCCGATCGACGACGAGGACCAGCGGGCCCGTGCGGAGAAGCTGGCCTGCCTGAAGGAGCTGGCCGAGGCGCGCTTCAGCGTGCTGGCCGGACCGGCCGGCGCCGGCAAGACGACGGTGCTGGGCGTGCTGTGCGCACAGCCCGAGATCGCCAAGGACGCCATCCTGATGCTCGCGCCCACCGGCAAGGCGCGCGTGCGCATGCAGGAGCTGGCGGCGGCCGAGGGGGCACGGGCCTTCACCGTGGCGCAGTTCCTGAACCAGCACGGCCGCTACGATGGCCGCGTCGGCCGCTACGTGCTGAGCGATCGGCCGAAGGCGACGGGTTACGGCACGGTCATCGTCGATGAGTCGTCGATGCTGACCGAAGACATGCTGGGGGCGCTGATCGACGCGCTGCAGGGCGTGAAGCGCTTCATCCTGGTCGGCGACCCGTCGCAGTTGCCGCCCATCGGCGCTGGCCGGCCGTTCGTGGACATCATCGCCAAGCTCAAGCGGGCCGACAACGAGAGCCGCTTCCCGCGCGTGGCGCCAAGCTATGCCGAGCTGACCATCGAGCGCCGGCAGGTGGGCGACGACCGGGCGGACCTGCGGCTGGCGCGCTGGTTCAGCGCGGTGGCGCCGGCCGCTGGCGAGGACGAGATCTTCGGTGCCGGCGAGCACAAGACGATCCGCTTCGTCGAGTGGAAGACGCCGGAAGAATTCCAGGCGGCCTTGGCTGGCGTGCTGAAGAACGAGCTGGGCCTGGCCAGTGATGCCGACCAGCGTGGGTTCAATCGGCGTCTCGGCGCGGTCGTGCAAGGCGACTACGACTACTTCAACGCGATGCGCGGCGCCAACGCGGGCGCGGTGGCCGCCATCGAGGACTGGCAGATCCTGAGCCCATTGCGCGGAACGACCGTCGGCGTGGGCGACGTGAACCGATGGATTCACACGCGCTTTCGAGCCGGCTACCTGGACCTGGCGACGCGGTTCCCGCGCTCGATACCCAAGCCCTTTGGCTCAGAGCGTATCGTCTATGGCGACAAGGTGATCAACCTCGCCAACCACAGGCGCGACGGCAAGCGCGTGTATCCGCAGGAGGGTGCGCTGGGCTACTTGGCCAACGGCGAGATTGGCATTGCCGTGGGGCAGTGGCGGACGAACAAGTTCCCGAAGATCCTGAAGGTCGAGTTTTCTTCGCAGCCGGGCTATGCCTACGACTTCTACGGCAGCGACTTCAAGGACGAGGGCAACGCGGCGCTGGAGCTCGCCTACGCGCTGACGATCCACAAGTCGCAGGGCAGCCAGTTCAAGCTGGTGATCGTCGTGCTGCCAGATGGGCACCCCATCCTCTCACGGGAACTGATCTACACGGCGCTGACGCGGCACGAGGATCGGGTGGTGGTCATGCACCAGGGGCCGCGCGGCCTGCTCAAGGACTTTGCGTCACCGCTGCGCTCGGAGACGGCGCGGCGCATGACCAACCTGCTGGCCGATTGCAGGATGGTCGAGGTGAAGCAGGCCAAGGGGAGCTTGTTCTTCCAGGAAGGCTTGATCCACATCACCAGCATTGGGATGGCCGTGCGCTCGATGTCCGAACTGGCCGTGGCCGAAGCCCTGACCGCAGCCGGCCAGGCCTACGAATACGAGAAGCCGCTGACCTTGGGCGGGTCCACGCGCTACCCGGACTTCACGATCGACGACGAGATCTCCGGACGCAGGATCTACTGGGAGCACCTGGGCATGCTGGAGAACGAGGGCTACCGGCAGCGGTGGGAGGCCAAGCTGGCCTGGTATCGGTCCCATGGCGTGCTGCCCGAGAGCGAGGGCGGCGGGCCCGCCGGGATGCTGGTCACGTCCAAAGGCTCGGGCCTGACGGGCTTTGACCTGACCGAGATCAAGGCGACCGTGGCGCGGGTGTTTGCGGCATGAGCGGCCACACAATCCGGCAGGACTCCTGTACCGCGGCCGCCCTTACCAGGACCATCTGACCCGCACGATTAAGAGTCAACGACTACGCAGACTGTCGATGCAAGCTGACGAAAACCCGTACGTTCACGAACCCGTCTCCGGCCTGCCCGCGTCCCTGCTCCGCAAGGAGGGCCGGGAGACCGCCGTCATCGCGCTGATGCGGCGGCAAACGGGCCTGAACCGGGACCGGCGACGCGACATGCAGAGGTACCCGAGCCGCACAGGCCCCTTGCCCGACCTGGCCCGCTCTGACGTCAAGGTGCCGCCGCGATACGAGCGTGCCGAAGACCAGTTCCGCAGCTTCTGGAGCGTCGTCGCCAAGATGCGCAGCGGCCAGGGCACGTTGATGCGCAGCCCGGCCTATGCCACCGCGCTGGCCGTGCCGCTGTTGATGGACTACGCGCCCGACTGGCTCGGCCTGCCGCTGGACGAGGCGGTGCTGAATCGCGCCTGCCCTGAATGGCCGCGCATCCGCGAGCGCATCGAGTCGCACCCTGCATTCGACAAGGGCGGCGGGTCGCCGGGCATGTTCATGCTGTGGCCGCGCATCGTCGAAGACCTGGGGCGTTGGGCCGAACTGAGCGCCGACCGGCGTGCGAAGGCAGGGCGGGCGGTGTTTGCGCTGTCGTCCATCGGCTGGACGCGCTGGTTCGTCGATGAGGCGCTGAGCCGCTGCCCGCAGCTGGCGCCGGAACTGGGTGCCATGGCGCAGACCGCCCGTGCGGAGGAAGTTGACGACGGGGCGAGTGCCGCGCCGGCAACCGCTGTCCAGCGCGACGACACGGAGGATCGTGTCGCCGAGGCAAGCACTGCCGCGGTGGATGAGCCCCGGTGGGCCGAGTTGCTGGGCCGGCTGGATGCCGTGACGGCGGAACTCAAGGAGCACCCGACGCAGGAAGCCGTGGCCGACCTCGCTGCGCTGGCCGACGAGTTCGGCGAGCTCGGGGCGACGCTGCCGCAGCGCGAGGGGCCCCTGACCGAGCACTTCGACGCGCGGCGCCGCGAGTTGATGGTGCATCTGCGAGCCCTGAGCACGCGCAGCGGGCTCGAGTGGCTGGATGCCGAACTGATCGCCCAGATCGACGCCCGCTGGCAGCTAGCGCTGGCGGTGCGGCACGAGCCGGAGGCGATCGAGGAGTTGGCGGCCGACGCGGAGCTTGCCGTGGCCCGGACCGAAGAGGCCGCGGACCTGTATGTGCAGGCAACCGGAACGGTGGCGGACAAGCGGATGGCCGTGCAGGTGGCCGAGCAGGCGGGCCAGGAGGCCAAGCGCTTCGGCGCGCAGGCGGCCGCGCGGCGCCGGCAGACCGAGGCGCAGCAAGGACTTTCCGACGCACTGGCGTATCAGCAATCGCGCTATGACCGCCTGATCGACGGTGCTTCGCCCTTCTCGGAGCCGTTCGACTACTCGGCAGACTACGTCGCTAGGCTGAACGGGGCGGACCAGCCCAGCGAGTCGGTGGCAGACCCGTTGCTGGGCGATCACGCGGACACTGACGAAGCCGTGGCCCCGCCTGCCGAGACCGAGCCAAGCGCACAGGTTCAGGCGTTGCCCGAGTTCGAGCCCGAGGCTGCCGAGGCAGCAGAGTCTGCGGAGCAGGCCGCTGCCGTGTTCGAGCAGACCGACCCGCGCGCCGAAGCGTCAGCAGTCGTGCCCGAAGAACAAACCGCACCGGCGGCGCCTGCGCCGACCGAAGATGCGACCGCGCAGCATGTCGTCGCCGATCCGTATTCCGAGGCCGCCGGCGACCTGTGCCGCTCGATCTGGGCATCGCTGATCGCGGGCCAGCCGGCGCTGGCGTACCAGGCGGCGCGCTGGATCGAACTGGCGCACGCGGGGACGAAGGTGCCGCCTCCGGACCTGCTGGCGGCAACGGCGCTGGCCGAAGAACTGATGCTGCCCGATGGGCCGCTGCAAGCTGCGCTGGGAGCGCGTTTCGAACAGCTCGTCCCTGAAGACTATGCGGCCGATACGCCGCGGGCCTGGCATGCGGCAATCAATCTGCTGCTGGCAGCGGCGACCTTGCGGCCAATGGTGCTCGCGCCCAGCACGAGTGCGGCCACCGTGGCGGCCTACCTGCATCAGGACGGTCACTACCCGGCGCTGTACGCGCTGGTCCAGCGCTTGCGCGAGCTGAGCTCGAAGCTTGTGGGTTTCCGGATCGAGCCAACGGTGCTGCGAAAGGCGCGCGGCGAGGCGGCCATCCGTGCCGACCTGCAGGCCCTGCAACACACGGCCGACGACTGGCTGCGGGTGCAGGCGCAGGCCTACACGATTAAGTTTGCGGCGGCCACCGCCGTGTGGAAGCGGTGGATTCGGTCGGGCGGTGAGATCGATGCGTTGGTCGCCCCGGTGGTGCACAACCGGATTGCGGACGCCCAGCGCGTGCGCGAGCGACTGGCGGTGCTGTCGGACCCGGACCAGGTGACGCGGCTGATTCACTTCACGGACCGCAAGTTGAACGAGCGCCGTCGGGGAGAAGACATCCACGCGGGCGCGTTGGAGCACCTGCTGCGTCTCGTCGACGAAGCCTTGAAGCTGCCGCGCCAGTGGTTGGTGCAGGTCGAGTTGCTGGGTGGCCACGGGGATCAGTTGCGCGACCGGCTCGAAGCCGTGCATTCCGCCTTGCGCGAGAAGCAGGCTGCGGTGGAGCAGGAACTGCTGCGCGTTCCCGACCACGATCCTTGGGGGTTGGTGGCTGGCGGTCAGCAGCAGGCGCTTCGGGCGGTGCGTGGCCTGCTGGCCTTGTTCGACAGTGCGTCGCCGCTGGCCGATGCCGAGCCAATGCCGGCCGAGGTGCTTGGGCGGCCGCTTCTGTGCCTCGCGGACCTGCCCCTGGCCGAAGACTGGACCGTGGACATGTCGGCCGCCGAGGGGCTGGCGATGATCAAGCTGCTGACGCGAGAGCCGGCCCAGGCTGAACAGGCGCTGCGGCAGCGTTTGTCCCGCGGCGACCTGCTGGGCGTGGAGATGATGGTCGAGGCTGGGCTCGTGGAACCTGAGTCCGTGCAGCTGCGTGCCGAGCGCGAACGCTGGAAGCAAATCGTGCGCAGCAGCATTGCCGACTGCCGACGTTCGGTGGAGGTTGGGCTGGCATACGGCTACCTGCCCGATGCCGATCGCAGCCAGTTCGAGAGCCGGCTGGCGCGCTGGGAGGCCCAGCTGGAAGAGATGCGCCGATTCGATGTCGTCATGGCGCAGATTAAGGAGATTCGCGATCGCGTGATGGACGCGCGCGCTGCGCAGGCGCAGGCGGTTCGCTCGGCGTTGAACAGCATTGCGCCCACCGAGTCCATGCGCGCCTCGGTGGTAGAGGTGGAGCAGGCGCTCGCCGAGGGCGACATCGCGACGGCGCGCGAGCTCGTGCACTGGCTCCAGCAAGGAAAGCCTGCGCCGACCGACCTGGACGAAGAGGCGCGCGAGGGATTCGACCACTTCTTCCCTGTGTCGATGCAGGCGATCGAAGCCTGGCTCGAAGATCACAAGCGCGACACGGTCGAGCAGGCTATCAAGCAGGGACAAGCGATTCCCGGCCTGGATGCGCAGCGTGTCGACGGCGCTCAGCGCGCGCAGGCCGCCAAGATGTATGCGTCCTGGGTGGACATGAAGGCCCGGCAGGAAGGCGAGCGCATTCGATTGGAGTTTTTGCTCACGGGACTGGGTTTCACCGTCAAGGATCTGCTGCGCGCAGAGCGCGTGTCGGGGCGCGAGGTCTGGACGCTGGATGCGGCGGCCATCGAGGATCGGCACATCTGCCCGCTGCCGATGTACGGCTCTTCCGCGGGCGGGCGCTATCGCGTGATCTGCGTGTGGGGCCGACCGACCGAAGACGACTTGCTGCAGTGGGTGGGCGATGCGTCCGTGAACCGGCCTGCGCTGCTGCTGTACTTCGGGCGCATGAGTGAGCGCAAGTGGCGCGACCTGGGCCGGCTGACGAAGGCGAAGCGTCGTTCCCTCGTGCTGCTGGACGAGACCCTGCTCGTTTACCTATGCACCGCGACCGGCTCGCGGCTGCGGGCCTGGTTCGACGTGGCGATGCCGTTTTCGTATTCGCTGCCGTACGACGCGACGGCGGGGCTGGTGCCGCCCGAGATGTTCTACGGCCGAGGCCTGGAGCTCGAAGCCGTGCGGGGCCTGAACGGCCGCTGCTTCATCTATGGCGGGCGCCAGCTCGGCAAGACGGCGCTGCTCAAGCGCGCCGAGCAGTCGTTCCATTTGCCCGCGCGCGGGCACTTCGCGCGCTGGATCGATTTGCGGGCCGAGGGCATCGGCGTCAGCCTGGCGGCGGGCGAGATCTGGCTCACGCTGCACGAGAAGCTGAAGGAGCTGCAGGTACTAGACGCCAAGTCGTCGGCGCCGGTGCCAGGCAAGAAGCAGGGCGCGGACGCGGTGATCAGGGCCATCCGCGATTTCCTCGCCGCGAATGCCGACCGGCGCGTGCTGCTGCTGCTGGACGAGGCGGACCGGTTCTTCGAGCAGGACGGCAGGAACGACTTCGAGGAGACCCGCAAGCTCAAGCAGCTGATGGACGATACCCAGCGGCGCTTCAAGGTCGTCTTTGCCGGTCTTCACAACGTGCTGCGCATGACCGAGCGGCCGAACCATCCGCTGGCGCATTTCGGCGAGCCGATCGAGATCGGACCGCTGCACGAGGAGAACGAGGTCAAGGAGGCGGCCGATCTTATCCGCAAGCCTATGGCCGCTGCCGGGTTCGTGTTCGAGTCCAAGAGCTTGGTGATCCGGATCCTGGCGCAGACCAACTACTACCCGAGCCTGATCCAGCTTTACTGCTCGCAGCTGTTGCGCAACATGCTCAATCAGGTGGTTGGGCGCCAGCGACTGCAAGGCCCGCGTTACGTGGTGACCGATCGGGACATCGAGCAGGTCTATTCGAGCGACGCCTTGCGCGACGAGATCCGCGCGAAGTTCCGGCTGACGCTGCAACTGGACCCGCGCTATGAGGTGCTGGCCTACGCGATGGCGCTGGACTTGCTGCGCGACCGCTACTCCCAAAGCGACGGCATGCACTGGCAGACGATTCGCCAGGCGGGGGCGCTGCGCTGGTGGCCGCAGGGTTTCCGCGACACGGGCGAACTGGACTTCCAGGTGCTGCTCGACGAGATGGTGGGACTGGGCGTGCTGCGCGATCCGTCCCCAGGCCGATACGTGCTCCGCAATCCTAACGTGCTGCTGCTGCTGGGCACGGAGGAGGAGATCGAGACTGTCTTGAACAGGGAGCGCGAGCCCGCCGTCGAGTTCGAGTCGGCCACTTTTCGGCCGCCGCTGCGGCGTGCGCCGACAAAGCCGGCGCGTAGTGCGTTCACCTATCAACAGATCAGCCGGCTGTTGCAACGGGAGAACCACGTCACCGTGGTGGCGGGTACCCAGGCGGCCGGCATCACGGACGTGGTTCCTAGCCTGACCGACTACCTGGGGAGAGACGCCGCACCGGTCGTGCTGGCGGCCTGCTCGGAGCGTCAGTCGTTCGGCAATGCGCTGCAGGCGGCGTTGTTGGAGCGCCCCAAGGATCAGGTGTCGGTGTTCGTGATTCCCGAGACCACGCCCTGGACCGAGCTGTGGTTGCAGGAGGCCCATGCGCGGCTGAAAAACCTGCGTTCGGAGAACAATTTCGCGTCCCTGGTGTTCGTTGCCGAGCCGGCGACCCTGTGGCGGCTACTGCGCGATGGGCAAGGTGCCGAGGGTGGCGGACCGCCGTGGATGTCGCTGCTGCAATGGAACGACAGCTTCCTGCGCCATTGGCTGGAAGAGCGGCAACTGCAACTGGAACCGGAGGAGCGCCGCCGGCTCGCGGACGCCACGGGGCTGTGGCCGGCGCTGATCACGGAACTGGCCGGGGACTGCACGGAGTTGCGCACGCTGAGGGAGCGGCTGGGATCAGGTGGTCGCTGGCGCGGAACAAGTCAAGCCGAGAACGCGGAGTTTCGGAGGCAGTTCGGCTGGGACGTCGCCGAGCCGACGACGGTGATCGACGTGTTGGCGCAGTTGCGCGAGCCGGTGGAGGCCGGCGAACTGGCCGCGGTGGCCGAGATGGCCCAGGAACGGGTCGGTACCAGTTTGCGCTGGGGAGAGTTGCTGGGGCTGACCCGGCACGAAGGTGCTGGCTTCTGGACGGTGGATCGCATCGCGGCCGACATCCTGCTGGGTGCCAAGGGCTGATGGACTCGTGGTCTCTTCCAGGGCCGGCGGCCTTCGTCGAAGCCGTGGGCGACGCCCTTCGCGTCGGCGACAACGTCGTCATCGGGGCGCCGGTGACGGCAGCGGACTCGATCGCGTCGATTCTGGACGACCGTCTGCCGGATGGCTTGCGCCCCACGCCGCCGCTGACTCCGAGTGGGCGGCTGCCGATCGACGACATCTATGCCGAACTGGATATCGGGGACGACAGGCCTTCGGGTCGAACGGCCGCGTCCCTGATAGCCGCGTTAGGTGGCCAGCGCGTCGTCCTCGTAAAGGGCGTGGACACCCCGAGCTGGCCGGCCTGGGCTCGCTTTCTGGACGAGTATGCCAGCGCGTGCAGATCCGTCGGAGTGTTCGATAGAACCCAGTTCCTGGTCCTGGCCACTGGCGTGTCGCCGAATCGACTGCCTGCCCGGGCGCCTGCCCTGCGATCGCTGGTCTGGAATGGGCACGTGGGCGAGGCCGATGTCTTCAGCTACGTGATTCAGTCGCTGCGACTCAAGAGTGGACGTATCGATGCTCAAGCGAAACTCATCGCGCGCATCGTGATGCGGCTGGCGCTGTGGGACTTTGATCTCGTCGATCGTTTGCTGAAGCTGGATTGGCATGAGTTGTTCGACCCGGTTCGGGCGATACAAGCCGCGGATGATCCGACTGCAAGCTGGCGGCCCCATGGCACGACTTGGGAGGAGGGAGGCCTGGCCGACTTCGACGGCACGCGTTCCGAGCATGCCTTGGTGCTTCTGCACAATGGCAAGGCCGCGGCGGAGCTATCGACGCGACTCTGGGCAGCTCAGGCGGCCGAGCTGTTGCCGGCGTTGGAACTGAAGCGCCGACAACTGGCCCGCCGGATGAAAGATACGCGGCGTTTGCCAGCGAATTTGCGGGACCTTGACGACCTTGAGTTGGGCGAGCTTCTCACCCTTGCCAAGCAGCACGGGCTGCCGGCCGATGTCGTGAGGCTGGCCGACAAGTACCGGCGCCTTCGTAACCGGTTGGCGCATCTGGAGCCGCTGACGCCGGACGAGGCGCTTGAGCTGTTGTAGGGGTCGGTGACGGTCGTGATTGCGAACGACCAGGGCATGCAACTCAATGTGGCCGTCTACCCGGTGGGAAGCCACCTAGTGCTTGCCCTCGTTCGCTTCTCGGTAGGACCGGACGCATGAACGAGCGGTGATGGGCGTCGCCTGCGTTGCACCGTTGACGCTGAGGCCGCTGCGGCCACGGACAGCACAGGGTCGCGGTCTGTGTACAGTGCGGTTGACGCCGTAGCCCGCAGACGTGCCGCATCACGTCGCCGACGCAGATTCGTGAGCCAAACCGACGGGGCGACCGATCGGAGACTGCGCACCACGCCCTGGCGACCTCGGCTTCGCGTTGGCTGAACCGCGGCGCAGAATCGCCTCGAGTTCTGTACCGAGCTTTGCCCATGCATCGCGCGTCTCGGCCGCGTACTCATGCTTCAAATAATGCCGGCGCACCTTGCTGCCGGCGAGAACGTGGTTCTGGCAGCGATCGATCACGTCCGGTGATACGCCGAGCGCCTGCATCATCGTCGCGGCGGTTCTCCGCAGGTCATGCGGTGTCCAGGCACCATTGGTGCCGCCAGCGAGCACGAGCGTGTCGTCATGGCAGCGACGCTTCAGCTTGACGCGTTCCTTGAACCGCTGCTGCCGGTCTCCGACCTGCTTGCTGATCGTCTTGAGGTCGAGGTGAAGCTCGCCGTCGCGAGAGGGAAAGCACCAGCGTTGCTTTCCTGTCAGCGCAAGGAGCCCCTTGAACTGCTTCAAGGCGAAGCCGGACAGGTAGATGTGGTGCTCTTGCTTCTTCCCGCGCGTGCCCTTGACGTTGTCTACCGGGATGAACCAGATTGCCCGGTCGAGGTCGAGGTGCTTCCACTCGGCGAGCAACAGCTCGCCGATGCGGCATGCGGTGCACAGGCAGATCCAGAGTGCAATGCGACTCTCCGGCTGCAGGGGGCGCGCAGCGGCCCGGCGGTCCGGTGCGGCCTTGTAGGCGGTGTCCATGCGCTCGAAGATGGCGTGAAGCTCGCGGATCTCCGCTGGACTCAGCGTGCGGCTGCGGGTGTTGGTAAGGTCATAGTCCGGCGGGACGACAGTCTCGATGCGGATCAGTTCGGCCGGGTTGCCGTCGATCAGCAGCATCCGCCAGGGCTTCCGCTTCTCCGCCCACGAGAACATCTGCCGCAGGTCGCGCCAGAGGCGCACAGCAACGCGAGGCGAGCCCCGACCGACGATCGCGAGCAAGACGTTGCGAAGGTCCTGCTCGGTGACCTTGCGCACGGAGGTGCTGCCCACACGAGGAAACAGGTCCTTCTCGAACGAGCGGCGCAGGTCTGCGTTGCCGTCCTTCCGCAGCAGGCCGCTCTTGAGCCACTCTCGCGCCAACTCTTCGACCGTAGCGTCCTCGGACCGCCGCCTCTCGTCGGCAGCGATGGTCGCCCGGACCCTTTCCCGCTCCTCGATGCGATCTGCCTGCCGCTTCTCATTCGGATCGGCGCCACGACGAAGTGCGTCGCGTGCCGCGTCACGGGCAAGTCGGACCGCTTCGAGCGACACGACCGGCCATGTGCCACAGTAGTGCCACGCGACCCGCCCGGCGCGCTTGAACGCGTACCGCCAATGGATGGTCACGGTGTCCCCGTCGTTGTTTCGAACGGCGCCGGAAAGGCCTTCGCCGTCAGCCAGCGTGTCACCCTTCCAATCCGGCCTGATCGCCTTCAGTTCGGCGACGGTCCACTTGCGGCCACGGCCGGACTTGGGGTAGCGGGTCATGGGCTGTCCAAGGCTCCAGGGGTAAACTGAGGGGTAAACCGTGAGCGGGATTTCGTGGTCTGATGAGAAATCGATCGGAATCGATTGTCCTAACTAAGTCCTTGATTCACAAGGAGTTCGGTTGTCCCGCGGCGTCTCACAAGAGCCCTGTTAGAATGCATGGGGTGCAAGGGGTCGCGAGTTCGAATCCCGCCACCCCGACCATAGAAGACGAGGGCCAGCAGGCCGATGCCTGCTGGCCCTTTTGTTTGGGGCCTTTCGTTTGGGGCCTTTCGTTTGGGCCGCGCCTGTCGCCGCCCCCGCGGCTTCGCTTCAGCGGGCGCCCGTCCCCAGCAACTGCGCCCGCAACTGCTGCACCTGTTCGAGGTGGTCGAGCACGACCGGCAGGCTGGCTGCGGCGTGGCGCTGCAGCGAGGGCGTCTGCCCGCTGTTCAGCTCCCACAGCAGCAGCTGCACCGTCTTCTGGTGCTCGGCCATCTGGCCGTCCAGATAGGCCGCGTCGAACGCCGGGCCGTCGAGCGCTTGCAGCCGCTGGCGCATCGCCTCCTGGTCGGCCGAGGGCCGCGACGGCGCTTCGAGGCCGGCCTGCCGCGCCGCATCGGCGAGCTGGGCGTTGCCTTGCCCGTGCTCCTCGTCCATGCGGCGCGCGAAGTGCCTGACGCCGTCGTGTGCCGCGCGGCCTTCGGCGAGCCGGGCCAGGCCGACCTCGGCCAGGCCGCCCTGGCCGACGAGCCGGACGTAGAGCCGGTCCTGCGAGTTCGGCTCGGCCGAGGGCGCCGGCGCGGCGCTCGCCGGGGTGGTGCCGGCCGGGTTGCCGAGCTGGGCCCGGGCCGGCGCGGCGGCGAGCACGAGCGCGGCCGCCAGCATGGCCGCGGGCATCGGGGTGAACGGCGTCATCGCGACCTCCTCGGTGTCAGAGCGTCATCAGGTAGGCGGTCAGGGCTTCCTTGTCCTGCTGCGTCAGCTTCAGCCCCATCACCAGGTTGAAGAACTCCACGGTGTCGGCCAGCGTGATGAGGCGGCCGTCGTGCAGGTAGGGCGGCGAGTCCTTGATGCCGCGCAGCGTGAAGGTCTTGATCGGGCCGTCGGGGATGGGCACGAAGTCGCTCACGGCCACGCCGGTGCGGTAGAAGCGTTCCAGCTTCAGGTCGTGCATCTGCTGGTCCATGAACGCCTTCGTGGGCACGTGGCATTCCACGCAGCGCGCCTTGCCGAAGAACAGCCGCTCGCCGGCCAGTTCCTGCCGCGTGGCCCTGGCCGGGTCGAGGCGGCCGAAGGGGTCGAGCTTGGGCGCCGGCGGGAAGTCGATGATGTTCTGCATCTGCGCCATCATCGCGACCTGGTTGGTGCGGTCGGGCAGGTTGGCGCCCTTGCGCGTGGCGCTCACGTGGTCGCCGTTGAAGTAGGCGGTGCGCTGCTCGAATTCGGTGAAGTCCTCCACCGAGCGCAGCGAGCGCTTGGAGCCGTGGATCTGCTGGTCGAACAGCCCGCGCAGGCTGGTGCTGTCGAGGCGGAAGCGCGCGGCCTGCGGGCGCACGTCGGGCGTGAGGTGGAAGGCCGCGTTGGTGTGGAAGTTGGCGTGGCAGTCCATGCAGGCGACGCCGCGGCTGGGCAACGCGACCTTGCGGTCGTCGGTGAGGTTGAACTCCTCCTGCGGGAACGGCGTGAGCAGCAGCCGCATGCCTTCGAGCTGCACCGGCGTGACGATGCCGTTGAGCAGTTCGTAGAAATTTCCGAGCGTCAGCAGCCGGCCCTGCGAGACGTCGCCGAGTTCCGGGCGGGTGGTCAGGAAGATGGGCGCCGGCGATTCGGGCGTGATGTGGTCGGGCAGGTCGAAGTCCACGTCGAAGCGGCGCAGGTCGCGCTGCTCCTGCCGCGCGATCTCGTCGATCTGCGTGGACGGGAACACCTGGCCGCCCGCCGGCTGCTTGACGTGCGGCAGCGGCTTGAAGCCTTCGGGCAGCAGGCCGCGCTGCCTGATCTCGTCGGGGCTGAGCTGCGACAGCATGTCCCAGGTGACGCCGGCCGGCAGCTTGACGCGCACGCCGCCCTGCACCGGCTTGCGCCCGCCCGACATGAAGACGCCCGGCACGGGCCGGTCGGCGAGGTCGTAGCGCTGCTCGAGCAGCGCCGACTGGCGCGCCATGACGGCGGCCTTCTGCGCTTCGTCGGCGGCCTTGACGGCCGAGAAGGGCTGGGTGGGAAGCGGCCGGTAGGTCGCGTCCGAGGGCAGCGGATCGGCCGCCTGGACCCAGGCGGCGGCCGCGAGGCCGAGCCCGGCCGCGAGGCCGCCCGCGGTGGTTGGCTGGATGGGCATTCGTCTCCTCCTTGGGCGCCTGGCGCTTCGGTGGCATGGCACCGCGGGCGAGCGAGCCCGCGGCGGAACCATCGGGCAACCCATGTTCCTGTCGCGATAGGTGCGTGCTATGGCGGCGATATGGAGGCGTATGCCGATGGGTCAGCGCTACCGGATGACCGGGATCGGTCAGGCACCGTGCGCCGGCGTGCTGCGCGCGGTCATGACCGTCAGCATGGCGCAGGCTGCCAGCAGCACGGCGCTCATGACGAAGGTGCTTCGGTAGCCGCCGTGGTCGAACAGCAGGCCGCCCAGGGTGGAGCCCAGCGCGATGGACATCTGGACCACGGCCACGAACAGCCCGCCGCCGGCCTCGGCATCCTTGGGGAACACCTTGGCGATCCAGGCCCACCAGCCCACGGGCGCCGAGGTGCCGGCCAGGCCCCACAGCGCGAGCAGCGCGACGACGATGACGACCGAGGCGCCGAAGGCGATCAGGGCCAGGGCGGTGGCCGCCATCAGCACCGGGATGGCGATCAGCGCCTGGTAGAAGTTGCGTTGCAGGACGCGGCCGATGAGCACCGTGCCGATGAAGCCGGCTGCGCCAAGCACGAGCAGGAAGAGCGAAATCGTCGCGCCATGCACGTTCGTGACGGTTTCCAGGAAGGGGCGCACATAGGTGAACAGCCCGAACTGCCCCATGAACAGAAGGCTGCTGGCCAGCATGCCCACGGCAACGCCCGAATGCTTGAGCAGGGTGAACACCTTGAACACGTTGCCGATGCCGGGGGAGCGTGCGGCGGCCGGCATCGAGGGCAGCGTCTTCCACTGCCAGGCCAGCGCGATCAGCGACACCGGCACCAGGCACAGGAACGCACCGCGCCAGCCGATGACGGTGCCCAGGTAAGCGCCCATCGGGGCGGCCACCACCGTGGCCAGCGCATTGCCGCCGTTGACGATGGCAAGAGCCCGTGGCACGTCGCGCGCCGGCACCAGCCGAATCGCGGTCGCCGCCGACAGGGACCAGAAGCCGCCGACGACCACGCCGATCAGGGCGCGGCCCAGCATGTAGGTGGAGTAGTTCGGTGCCAGCGCGACGATGGCGCCGGAGATGCCCATCGCTGCCGTCAGCCCCAGCAGCAGCGTCTTGCGGTTTGAATTCCCGGCCAGCGCCGAGATGAACAGGCTCGTGAGCACGGCGAAGGCGCCCGAGATGGCAATGCCCTGGCCGGCCATGCCTTCGGTGACATGCAGGGCCCTCGCCATCGGCGTCAGCAGGCTGACGGGCAGGAACTCCGAGGCGATCAACGCGAAGGCGCAGACCGACATGGCGAACACACCGCCCCAGGCGGCCGGTCGTTCCTGGGGCTCGCGCAGGGGATCGGTGCCGCCCTTGCTGGCGTCGATGAGAGTGGCGGTCATGGAATGCTTTCTTCCATCGCCCGATAGGAGGCGCCGCGGCGTCCGCTGGGACATGCGCGGTCGGGGAGGCGAACGGGCGGTTGGCGCCCCGGTGGCTTCACGCCGAGGGCGCGAGGTTCTTCCGGAAGAACGCGGTCATCGCGTCGAAGGGGATCTTGTCCACGCGGTCATACAGATCGACGTGGCTGGCGCCCTCGACGATCAGGAGTTCCTTCGGCTGCGCGGCGGCCGCATAGGCGGTTTCGGCGAAGTAGCGCGAGTGGGCGTTTTCCCCGTGCACGAACAGGAGGGGGCGCGGCGAAATCTCGTGGATGTAGGCCAGGATCGGCATGTTCATGAACGACAGCGGCGTGGTGACCGTCCAGGCATTGCCGGAGTTGACCGCCCGCGGGTGGTAGCCGCGCGGCGTCATGTAGTAGTCGGCGTAGTCGACTAGGAACCGTGCCTCGCCGCCCTCGAGCTTGTTGTAGGCCGGCTGGTAGGCCGGCTTCCCGTTCGCGGCGTCTTGCCAGCGCTGCCGGCTCAGGTGCTCCAGCGCCTGCGCGCGTTGCTCGGGGGTCACGCTGTCGTTGTAGCCCTTGGACATGACGCGGGTCATGTCGTACATGGTGCTGGCGACGACGGCCTTGACGCGCTTGTCGGCTGCCACGGCGTTCAGCGCCATGCCGCCCCAGCCGCAGATGCCGATGACGCCGATGCGCTCGCGATCCACAGAGGGCAGCAGGCCGATGAAATCCACCGCCGCCATGAAATCCTCGGTGTTGATGTCCGGCGAGGCCACGTTGCGCGGCTCGCCGCCGCTTTCCCCGGTGTAGGAGCCGTCGAAGGCCAGCGTCACGAATCCGCGCTCGGCCATCGTCTGTGCGTAGAGACCCGAGGACTGTTCCTTCACCGCGCCGAACGGGCCGCCCACGGCAAGCGCCGCGAGCTTGCCGCTGGCGTTCCTGGGCTGGTACAGGTCGCCGGCGAGCGTGATGCCGTAGCGGTTCCTGAAGGTGACTTTTCGATGGTCGACCTTGTCGCTCTTGCGGAAGGTCTTGTCCCACTTGTCGGTGAGCTTCACGGCCGGCTGCGCCATCGCCGGGCCGGCGGCGATGGCGCCGACGCCCGCGGCGGCGATTCCGGTGGCGGTCATCTTCAGCAAGCTGCGGCGGCCTGTGCTGGCGACATCCGGCGTGGCGATGCCGCTGTTCATCTCGATGGTCTTGGTCATGATGGGTGCTTCTTTCACGGGGGTGGTCGCCACGGGGGCCGTTCAGGGCGCGATGCGCTCGATGCGCACCCTGTACGGGCCGGGCTGGGACAGGATGGACAGGCCTTCGTCGACCTTGCCCAGCGGCAGCAGGCTGCGCGAGAAGGAACGAGGCCTGATGAAGATCGCCAGGTTGCCCCAGGGGGCGTAGTGGGTCAGCTCGCCAGCCACGGGCGCCATGCCCTCGGGCGCGCCCTGCGCGGACAGCTTGCGCGGCAGGTCGGAGACACGCTCGATGGTGTCGTAGTCGGTCATCGTCAAGGACAGCGGCAGCAGCGATGCGAAATCCCTGGCGGTGGCGTTGTCGTACAGCGTGGCGGTGGCGACTTGGTCGTCGACGATCAGGCGAATCTTCATGACGGGCTCCTTCGAGACCCCGGACGGAGCGCCGGGCGACGGCTGCGCCACCGCGTGGCCGCAGGCTGCCGGCCCAAGGGCCGAGCCGGCCAGCAGCGCCAGCGCTGCACGCCGCGACTGGCGCATCGTCGTGAGGACAGGCTTTTCCATGCCTCGAATGATTCCCGCTGGAGGCTGCCCTGACTAGCTAATGAATGCTTAAAGACCCTATAAGATTCACTAATCAGTGTTCCCGGACTCCCTTGGAGGCTCGGCCATGGCCCGGCGCAACCTCGACGATCTTCTGTCCTTCGTCACCATCGCGCGCGAGGGCAGCTTCACGCGCGCCGCCGCTTTGCTCGGGGTGACGCAGTCCGCGTTGAGCCAGGCGATCAGCGGCCTGGAGGCGAGGCTTCGGATCCGGCTGCTGACCCGCACCACGCGCAGCGTCTCGCCCACCGCGGCGGGCGAGCGCCTGCTGCATGCCATCGGCCATCGGTTCGACGAGATCGAGGCCGAGCTGGACGCGCTGACCGAACTGCGCGACAAGCCCTCGGGCACGGTGCGCATCACGTGCGGCGACAACGTGCTGCACACCATCCTTCTGCCCGGGCTCGCGCCGCTGCTGCGTGAATATCCGGACATCAGCCTGGAGTTCGACGTGAACTACGGATTGCGCGACATCGTGGCCGACCGCTTCGATGCGGGCGTGCGCCTGGGCAGCACGATCGACAAGGACATGATCGCGATCCCCATCGGCCCGCCGCTGCGCATGGCGGTGGTGGCGTCACCCGCGTACCTGGCGGGCCACCCCGCGCCCAGGACGCCCCATGACCTCGTGGCGCACAACTGCATCAACCAGCGCATGCCCACGTCCGGCGGGCTCTATGTGTGGGATTTCGAGCGCAAGGGGCGCAAGCTGAACGTGCGCGTGGACGGGCAGCTGATCTTCAACACCACGCAGCCCCAGGTGGATGCGGCGCTGGCGGGCCTGGGGGTCACGCTGCTGCCCGAGGACGAGGTGACGGTGCACATCGGGGCAGGGCGTCTCGTGCGGGTGCTGGAGGATTGGTGCCCGCCGTTCGCGGGCTATCACCTCTACTACCCGAGCCGGCGGCAGCCTTCGCCGGCGTTTGCGCTGGTCGTCGACGCACTTCGCCACAGCAAGGCCAGTCCGGCCACGACTCGGGCTGGGCACGCTTCCAGGAAGGCAGTGCCGCGCAGGAAAGCCGATGCGAAATGAGCGTTGCGATTTCGCGCGGTATTCCCAGGCAGACGGAGAGCGGGGCCTGGAGTTTGTGCAGGTCAAGTTCGAAGCGAACTTCGTGATGCGCGGCACCGTGCGGCCGGCGCGCCGGGCATCGCTGTTCAGGTGGTCGGCTGCAGCCCCGGATCGAAGATCACGTAGCGGCCGCGTCCGCGGCGCTTGGCTTCGTACATGGCGGTGTCGGCGTCCTTGAGCATGCCGTCGGCATCGCGCAGGCGCGCGGCGCTGCAGACGATGCCGATGCTGACGCTGGAGCACAGCTCGTGTCCGCCGATCGAGTAGCTGCGCGACAGCACGTTCAGCAGCCGTTCGGCCACGGCCTGCGCGCCGGCGCAGGTCTGGATGCCGTCGAGCAGCACCACGAACTCGTCGCCGCCCATGCGCGCGGCGGTGTGGCCGCCGTCAGACTCGCGCGCGAGCGTGTCGCGCCCGCGCAGCGCCGAGCGCAGGCGCTGCGCGATCTGCCGCAGCAGCTCGTCGCCGGCGTCGTGGCCGAGGTTGTCGTTGATCTGCTTGAAGCGGTCGAAGTCCATGTAGAGCAGCGCGAAGTGGTGCTCGGGCGATGCCTCGGCGCGGCGGATGGCGTCGTGCAGCGCCTGCAGGACGGCGGCGCGGTTGGCCAGCTGCGTCAGGCTGTCGGTGAGGGCCGCGCTGCGCAGCTCGCGCTCGATCCGCTTGCGCTGCGTGCTCTCGGTGCGGATGGCGAAGTACTCGACGATGCGCCCGCGCGCGTCGGTCACGGGCGCGATGGTCGTGTCCACCCAGTAGAGCGAGCCGTCCTTGGCGCGGTTGCACACCTCGCCCTGCCAGCTGCGGCCGCTGGCGATGGTGCGCCACATGTCGACCCAGAACTTCTTCGGGTGGTGGCCCGAGTTGACGACGGCGTGGGTGTTGCCGACGAGCTCTTCCCGCGTGTACTGGCTGATGCGGCAGAAGCCGTCGTTGACCTGCAGGATGCGCCCGCGCGGGTCGGTGATCGCCACGATGGCGTGCTTGAACAGCGCTTCCTGGTAGGCCTTCAGCTCGGCCAGCGCCAGCTCCGCCTGGTCGCGCGCCTGCGCGGCGTCGGCCTCGGCGCGCTTGGCGCGGTCGATGTCGATGTGGATGCCGCGCATGCGCAGCCCGCGCCCGTGCGCGTCGCGCTCGACCACCGTGCCGGCGGACAGCACCCACAGCCAGCGGCCGTCGCGGTGGCGCATGCGCCGCTCCACCCGGTAGACCTGCGACGGGTCGGCGAGGTGGCGCTTGCGCGCCGCCTTCACCACGTCGTGGTCGCCGGGGTGCACCATGGCCTTCCAGCCCTCGTCGTCCACGCGCACCGCGCCGCCGTCGTAGCCGAGCATGCGGGCGATGTGGCCGCTGTACTCCACCTCGCCGGTCGCGAGGTCGAGGTCCCAGGTGCCCACGCTGGCGCCGTCGATCATGAGGCGCATGTCGGCCTCCTGCTGCCGCTGCGCCGTCAGGTCGATGTAGCAGGCGATGACGCCGGTCACGCGGCCGTCGCCGTCGTGCAGCGGCTGCGTGGTTACCGAGGCCCAGCGCCGCGGGCCCTTGCCCGTGCGCACGGCGAACATCTCGCCTTCCACCGGCACGCCGGTGCGCAGCGTGAGCATGCTGGGGTGCTCGTCCGCCGGGCGCTCGCTGCCGTCCTCGCGCTCCAGGCGCCAGTCGGCGGGCAGCGGCGCCTCGCCGCGCAGCTGCGGCGCGCTCAGCCCGAGGATGCGGCAGGCCGCGCTGTTGACCTGGATGGCGCGCCCGGCGGCGTCGCGAACCAGCAGGCCGGCCGGCATGGCCTCGATCAGCACGCTCATGCGCTCGCGCTGCGCGACCAGCTCGGTGATGTCCGCGTGCACCTCGACGAAGCCGGCCAGCGCGCCCCGTTCGTCGCGCAGGGGCTGCAGGTCGAGGTCGATCCAGTGCATGCCGCCGTCGCGGGCGCGGGTGCGCGCATCGATGCGCAGCGGCCGGCCGCCGGCCACCGCGGCCTCGATGCGCTCGTGCCCGCCGATGCCGAGCAGCACCTGCGGCTCGTGGCCGAGCGCGTCGGCCGCGGCGTGGCCGTGCAGCCGCTCGAAGCCCTCGTTGACCCAGACGATGCGGTGCCGGGCGTCGGTGAACACCACCGCGTTGCCGGTGTGCTCGGCGGCGAGCGCGAGGAAGCGCGTCTGCGCCGCCTGCTGCTGCAGCCGCAGGTGCTGGCGGCGCACGGTGCGCATCATCGGCTCCATCACGGCCGCGCTCAGGAAGGCGAGCAGCGCGAGCGACAGCAGCGCCCAGCGGCGGTTCTCCTCGGCGGCCGCCTCGCTGCGCTCGCCGGCGGTGGCGATGAGCGCGGCGATCAGCGTCTCGACCTCGCCCAGGAAGGTCTCCGCGTCGGCGTGCAGCGCGATCAGGCGCGCCGGCGCCTCGCCCGCCGGCGCGGCCAGCGCCTCGGTGGCATGCCGGTACAGCGAGTCGCGGGACTGCGCGGTGCGGCGCATCGGCTCGGCCACGCCCCAGGCGCCGGGCTCGAAGCCGGGCACCGCCATGCGGCGGTCGATGTCGTCGGCGTCGCGGCGCAGGCGCTGCAGCGCCTCGTGCAGTTCGACCAGCAGCGGCGCCGCGCGCGCCGGCTCCAGGGCCGACTGCGTGGCCAGGTGGACGATGCGCTGGCTCAGCATGCGCTGGCGCGCCACCAGGTTGAGGATGTCGCGGTCGGCGCCGCGCGCCTCTTCCTTGCGCTGCGCGTCCCAGATCTGCCAGCCCATCGCCACGCCGATCACGGCGACGATGCCGTACATCGCCGCGCGCAGCCAGCGGTGGCCGGACGACAGCGCGTCCGCGTCCGCCGGCGTGCGGAAACCCTCGGGGGCAGCGGCGCTCATGCAGCGTCCGGCGGCAGGAGGGGCATCTGGCGGGCGGCGTGCGCCTGCGCCGGCCAGGCGCCGCCGCGCATCAGGCGCTCGCAGTCCGCCGGCGGCAGCGGCGGGCTGAAGAGAAAGCCCTGCAGTTCGTCGCAGCCCTGCTCGGCGAGGAACGCCGACTGCGCCGCCGTCTCGACCCCTTCGGCCGTGACTTGCAGCCCGAGCGCATGCCCGAGCACGATGACGGTGGAGGCGATCACGCGGTCGTCCCGGTCGGATTCGAGGCTCTTCACGAAGCTCTTGTCGACCTTCAGCCGGTGCAACTTGAATCGTTTCAGGTAGGCGAGGGACGAATAACCCGTGCCGAAATCGTCGACCGCGAGGCGCACGCCCAGGTCGGCCAGGGCGCCCAGCCGTGCGGTCGACTGATCGGATTCCTCCATCAACGCGGTCTCCGTGAGTTCGAGCTCGAGCTGCTGCGCCGGCCAGCCGGTCTCGCGCAGCACCGCTTCCACGCAGCGTGGAAAGCCAGGATCGCGCAACTGCCGGGCCGACACGTTGACGGCGAGCATGCGCGGAGACAGCCCGGCGTCGCTCCAGCGACGGGCTTGCGCGCAGGCTTCGCGCAGCACCCATTCGCCGATGGGCACGATGCTGCCGCTGCGCTCGGCCAGCGGGATGAAGCGGTCCGGCCGCAGCTCGCCGCGCTGCGGGTGGCGCCAGCGCAGCAGCGCCTCGAAGCCGGACAGGCGGCCGTCCGCCGCGTACACGCGCGGCTGGTAGTGCAGGTGCAGCTCGCCGCGGGAGGCCGCCGCGTGCAGGTCCTGCTGCAGCGCCGCGCGCTCCAGCACCCGCTGGTCCATCTCGGACTCGAAGAAGCACCAGCGCTGCCCGCCGCCGGCCTTGGCGCGGTGCAGCGCGAGGTCCGCGTGGCGCAGCAGCTCGTCGCCCGCCTGGCCGTCGGCGGGGAACAGCGCGATGCCGATGCTGGCGGCGACGTGCATGTCGCGGCCTTCGTGGTGCACCGCCTGCGCCAGCGCGTCCAGCAGCTTGCGGGCGATGGCGGCGCCGTCCTCGCGCCGGGCCACGTTCTCGATCAGCACGGCGAACTCGTCACCGCCCAGGCGCGCCAGCGTGTCGGGGCCGCGCAGCGCGGCGCGCAGCCGGCGCGCGACCTCGCGCAGCAGCGCGTCGCCGCGGTGGTGGCCGAGCGTGTCATTGATGTGGCGGAACTCGTCGAGGTCGATGAACATCACCGCGAGCTGCCGGTCGCAGCGCCGCGTGCGCGCCAGGGCGCCGGCCAGCCGCTGCTCGAAGCCGCGCCGGTTGGGCAGGGCGGTGAGCGCGTCGTGGGTGGCCTGCAGCAGCAGCCGGTCCTCCAGCGCCTCGCGCCGGCTCACGTCGCGCACGATGCACAGCGTGCCGGGCAGCCCGCCGCGGGGCTGCGGCGCCAGCGCCACCTCGACGGGGAATTCGCTGCCGTCGCGGCGCCGCCCGACGAGCGGGCTGCCGAAGGCCATCTCGCGCGGGCGGGCGTCGGCCGCGTAGAAGCCGCGCCACCGGGCGTGCTGCTCGCGCAGCCGCATCGGCACCAGCACCTCCACCCGCGCGCCGACCAGCGCCTCGCGCTCCCAGCCGAACATCGCCAGCGCGGCCGGGTTGGCGTCGGCGATGCGGCCGGCGCCGTCGACCAGCAGCACGCCGTCCGGCGCGTTGTCGAAGAACTGGCGGTAGTGCGCGCGCTGGCCGTCGGCCAGGCGCTCGGACTGCGCGATGCGCCGGAAGGGCCGGTCCACGCCTTCGCGGAACAGCGCGAGGTACACCAGCCCGCAGCCCGCCAGCTTGTAGACGTGCGCGAGCACCACGGCGAGGTCGTGGCTGCGCGGCTGCAGCACGAAGAGCGCCGCCGAGCCGGCCATCAGCCAGGCCGCCCAGGCGAGCACGGCGGCCGAGCCGGTGTCCGGCCGCTGCCCGCGCCGCGCCAGCAGCAGCGCCGCCGCGCCGAAGGCCGCGAGCAGGGCCTGCTCGCTCCACTGCCGCTGCGGCGATTCGCAGATCGCCTGCGTCGCGGCCAGCCCCGCCATGCCGGCCACGCCGGCGGTCCACGCGGCGGTGAAGGCCAGCGCCTTGCCGAAGAGCCGCTCGTAGTGCCGCGAGCGCCAGGGCGCCAGCGCGGTGAAGAGCATGGCCGCCGCGAGCCACGCCTGCGCACCGAACGCGAAGCCGCCGCTGACGGCGCAGGCGGCCTCGGAGCGCATGCCCGGCATGCCGGGCGCGCTCACCAGGTGCGCCGCGGCGAGCAGCGCCACGCCGAGCATGGCGACGCCGGTGCCGACCAGGCTCACCGGGGCGCGCCAGCCGCGGGTGCTCCAGGTGAGCAGGAAGATCGCGAAGGCGATGGTCGCCACGCCGAGTTCGAGCAGCACATGCAGGCCGGCGCGCCAGGCCGGGTCGACCCGCAGGTCCAGGGCGAGCGGCAGCAGGAGCAGCGGCGCGGCCAGCGCCAGCATCGCCGGCGTGGCCCGCGGCCCGCGCGGCGGCGCGGCGGCGCCGGCCGCGGGCGCGGCGTCCGCCGGGTTCATCGGGCGCTCCCGTGCTCGATCACCGCGCGCGCCATCGCTTCCAGCGGCAGCGAGCGCTGCGCCGCGCCGAGCCTGACCGCCTCCCGGGGCATGCCGTAGACGACGCAGCTCGCCTCGTCCTGCGCCAGCGTGCGCGCCCCGGCCTCGCGCATCTGCAGCAGGCCGCGCGCGCCGTCGTCGCCCATGCCGGTGAGGAGGATGCCCAGCGCATGGCGCCCCGCATGCCGCGCCACCGAGCGGAACAGCACGTCCACCGACGGGCAGTGGCGGTTCACCGGCGGGCCCGCCGCCACCTCCACGTGGTACTGCGCGCCGTGGCGCACGAGCTGCATCTGGCGGGCGCCGGGGGCGATCAGCGCCACGCCCGGCAGCACGCGGTCGCCGGGGCGCGCCTCGCGCACTTCCAGCGCGCACAGCCCGTCCAGCCGCGCGGCGAAGGCGGCGGTGAACTTCTCCGGCATGTGCTGCACGACGACCAGGCCGGGCACGGTGCGCGGCAGCGCCGTGAGCAGCACCTCCAGCGCCTGCGTGCCGCCGGTGGAGGTGCCGATGGCGACGACCTTCTCCGCGTTCTCCGATCTTTCCGGGCCCTCACGCAGTACCGGCGCGGCAGCGGCGGCCGGCGGCGGGGCGGGGCCGCGCGCGGCCAGCGCCGCCAGGCGGCCGGCGTCGGCGCGCGCGGCCGCCCGCACCGCGGCCACCACCTCGGCCGCGGCCTGCTGCAGGAAGTCCTTCACGCCCAGGCGCGGCTTGGTGACGATGCCCACCGCGCCGGCGGCGAGCGCCTGCATCGTCGTGCGGGCGCCGGCCTCGGTGAGCGAGGAGCAGATGACCACCGGCGTCGGCCGCTGCGCCATCAGCCGGCGCAGGAAGGTGATGCCGTCCATGCGCGGCATCTCCACGTCCAGCACCACCACGTCGGGCCAGTCGCGGTTCATCCGCTCCAGCGCGAACAGCGGGTCGGCCGCGGTGCCGATGACCTCGATGCCCGGAGCGCTCGACAGCAGCTGCGACAGCACCTGCCGCACGGTGGCCGAGTCGTCGACGACGAGCACGCGCACGGGCGTCATGGCACGAACGCCGCGAAGTCGCTCTGCGGCAGGGTGAGCGGCGTGTGGCGCATCCACACGTCGCCGGTGGCGAGGTCGAGCACGACGTGGCGGTGGCCGGCCCCGCCGAGGTGCTCGGCGCGCAATGCCAGCCCGTGCGCCTGCACGAGCGCGCGGGCCTGCGCGACGTTGCGCTGCTGCAGGTCGATGCCGGCGGCCGCGGCCGCGAACATGCGCCCGCCGCCGAACAGCTTGGCCTCGAACTGCGCCGGCGCCGCGCCGCGGCGGCGGATCTCGCGCAGCAGCAGCGCGAAGGCCTCGTCGCCGTAGCGGCCGTCCAGCGCGGCCGTCGCGGCCGTCGCTGCCGGCGCCGGCGCGCCGCGGCCGGGCAGCAGGAAGTGGCACATGCCGCCGATGCGCAGCGCCGGGTGCCACAGCGTGAGCGCCACGCACGAGCCGAGCAGGGTGCGCACGCGCGCCGGCGCCGCGCCGAACCAGACCTCGCCCGGCTGCAGCACCACGTCGCCCGCGTCGGCGCCGCCCGGCGTCAGTCGCATCGCTGCCAGGCCGAGGGCGCGCGCGGGTGCAAGCCGTCCGCCACGCCGTTCAGGCTTTCCGAATGGCCGACGAAGAACCAGCCCCGCGGGCGCAGCCGCGCCGCCAGCCGCTCGACGACGGCGCGCTTGGTGGGCGCGTCGAAATAGATCATCACGTTGCGCAGGAAGATGACGTCGAAGTCGCCCACGTCGGGCAGCGGCTCGACGAGGTTGACCGGCGCGAAGCGCACGCGGCGCGCGATCTCCGGCGCGATGACGAAGCTGCCCGCCTCGCTGCCCACGCCGCGCAGGCAGCAGGCGCGCAGGTGCGCCGGCGGGATCTCGCGGGCCTGGGCGATGTCGTAGCGCGCCGTGCGCGCGTGCTCGAGCACGCGGCGCGAGATGTCGGAGCCGAACACCTCCCACGGCGCGTCGCCGAGCCGCGCGGCCAGCACCATGGCGATGCTGTAGGCCTCCTGGCCGCTGGACGCGGCGGCGCTCCACGCCCGCAGCGCGCGCCCCGGCGCGCGTTCGGCGAGCACGGTGTCGCGCAGCACGTCGAAGTGCCGCATCTCGCGGAAGAAGTGGGTCTCGTTGGTTGTCAGCAGGTCGATGGCGACCTGGCGCTCGTCGGGCCGCTCGTCGAGCAGCCGGTAGTACGCGCCGAAGCTCGGCAGGCCCAGGTGCTGCAGCCGCCGCGCCAGCCGGCCGGCGACGAGCGCCTTCTTCGCCGGCGACAGGGCGATGCCCGCGTGGCGCTTGATCATCTGCTGGAACTGCGCGAACTCCGCGTCGCGCAGCGCGACGCCCGCCGGCAGGGCGGGCGCGGCGGCGGCGCGCGGCCGCAGGGTCACGCCTGCCCCTCGCCGGCGGCCTCGGCGCGCGCCACCGCCGCCAGGTCGGCGGCCGACAGGGCGCGGTCCACGTCGAGGATGACCACGAAGCGCCCCGCGACCTTCGCCATGCCGCGGATGAAGTCGGCGCGGATCTGCGCGCCGAAGGCGGGCGCCGGCTCGATGTCGGCCGCGGCGATCTCGAGCACCGCGCTCACCGCGTCGACGACGGCGCCGACCACCTGCGGCTCGCCGCCCGCGTGCAGCTCCAGGATGACGATGCAGCTGCGCCGGCCGACCTCGCTGCGCGTGCCGCGGAAGCGGCAGCCGAGGTCGATGACCGGCACCACCGCGCCGCGCAGGTTGATCACGCCGCAGATGAAGTCCGGCATCATCGGCACGGGCGTGACCTGGCCGTAGCCGATGATCTCCTTGATCTGCGCGATCGGCATGGCGAAGGTCTCGCCGCGCAGCGTGAAGGTCAGGACCTGCTCGGCCGCCGACGACTCGCGCGCGCCGGCGACGCCCCGCCCGGGCGCTTCGACCAGTGCTGTCATGGCCGCGCCCTCAGAAGCGCACGAACTCGCCGCCGGCCGCGGCCGTGGCCGCCCCCGCCTGCAGCGCGCGCACCGGGCGGTGCGCGGCGGGCTCGGGCCGGGCGGGCGCGGCGTGGCGCTTCGCCGCCGCCTCGCCGCCGAGCTTGAAGAAGCTCATCGTCTGCTGCAGCTGCTCGGCCTGCGAGCTCATCTCCTCCGCGGTGGCGGCGAGCTCCTCGCTGGCCGAGGCGCCCTGCTGCGTGGCCTGGCTGAGCTGGCCGAGGGCGGCGTTGATCTGGCCGATGCCGCCGCTCTGCTCCAGGCTGGCCGCGGCGATCTCCTGCACCAGCTCGGAGGTCTTGCGGATGGTGGGCACCATCTCGTCGAGCAGCCGCCCGGCGCGCTCGGCCTGCTCGACCGAGCTGCCGGCGAGCTCGCCGATCTCCTGAGCCGCCTCCTGGCTGCGCTCGGCCAGCTTGCGCACCTCGGCGGCCACCACCGCGAAGCCCTTGCCGTGCTCGCCCGCGCGCGCCGCCTCGATGGCCGCGTTCAGCGCCAGCAGGTTGGTCTGGTAGGCGATGTCGTCGATGATGCCGATCTTGCCGGCGATGCTCTTCATCGCCTGCACCGTCTGCCGCACGGCCTCGCCGCCGTCGCCGGCGTCGCGCGCGGCCTTGGCGGCCATGCCGTCGGTGACCTTGGCGTTCTCCGAGTTCTGCGCCACCGAGGCGCTGGACTGCTCCATCGTCGCCGAGACCTCCTCCACGCTCGTCGCCTGCTCGGTGGCGCCCTGCGACAGCGACTGCGCCGTGGCCGACACCTGCTCCGAGGCGCTGGACAGGTTGTCGGAGGCCGAGCGCACCTCGCCGATGATCTGCGAGAGCTGCCCCACCATCGCCTGCATCGCGTTCAGCAGCGCGCCGGTCTCGTCGCGCGCATGCGCCTCGAAGGCGATGGCGAGGTCGCCCTGCGCCAGCCGGTTGGCGGCGCTCACCGCCTTGGCCAGCGGCACCGTCACGCTGCGCGTGACCCACGCCGCGATGCCGATGGCCAGCAGCACCGCCGCGGCGATCAGCGCCAGCATCAGCGTGCGGGCGTCCTCGTAGTGGCGCGTGGCCTGCTCGCCGCCGGCCTGCACCAGCTGCGTCTGGAAGGCGATCAGCCGGCCCGCCGCGTCGACGTAGGCCTGCTGCAGCGGCTGCACCTCGGCCATCAGCAGCGGCCGCGCCTGCGCGAGCTGGCGCTGCGCCACGAGGGCGAGGTAGCGGTCCTGCCCGGCGATGTACTGCAGCCGCGCCTCCTTCAGCGCCGCCATGTGGCGCCGGCCCTCGTCGAGCGTGACCATCTGGTCGAGCTTCTCGATGCCCTCGCGCGCCGCCTTGCGCCCGGCCTCCAGGCGCGCGAGCTCGGCCTTCGCGCGCTCCGGGTCGTCGGCGATGGCGAGGTTGGCCATGGCGCCGGCGATGCGGTTGACGGCGTCGATCACGTCGTTGGCGAGCACGGTCTTGGGGAAGCGGTCGCCGGCGATGAGCTGCAGGTCGTCGTTCAGCGCGCCCATGCGCTGCATGCCGAACGCGAGCGTCGCCGCGAGCAGCGCCAGCACGAGCGCGAACCCCAGGCCGAGGCGCACGCCGATCTTCAGGTTGTTGAGCATGTGTCGTTCTCCGTGGAATGCGGTCAAGGGTGGGCGGGCAGGGCCGCCGGGCAGGTGCGGTGGGCGGCCCGCGGGCCGTCGTCGAGCAGGGCGGCGACGTCGAGCACCAGGGCCACGTCGCCGCTGGCGAGCACGGTGGAGCCGGCGATGCCCGGCAGGCCGCGCAGCAGGGGCGCGAGCGGCTTGATCACGGCCTGGAACTGGCCGAGCAGGCGGTCGATGACGAGGCCGAGCTTGCGTGCACCCAGCCGCACCACCACCACGTTCTCGCGCCGCGCGCGCGGCGTGCCGATGCGAAAGCGCTCGCGCAGGCGCAGCAGCGGCAGCACCTCGCCGCGCAGGTCGAGCACGTCGCACGCGGCGCTGCCGTCGGCGGCCGCGGGCAGCTCCACGCATTCGAGCACCAGGTCCAGCGGCACCACGAAGTGGCCGTCGCCCACGCCCAGCAGGAAGCCGTCGATGATCGCCAGCGTGAGCGGCAGCCGGATGCGGAACACCGCGCCGGCGCCCGGCGTGCTCTCGATCTCGACGCTGCCGCGCAGCGCGGCGATGGCCGCGCGCACCACGTCCATGCCGACGCCGCGCCCGGACAGGTCGCTCACCTGCCCGGCGGTGGAGAAGCCGGGCTCGAAGATGAGGTCGTCGATCTGCGCATCGGCGGGCTGCGCGTCGGCGGCCACCAGGCCGAGATCGCGCGCCTTGGCGAGGATGCGCTCGCGGTCCAGGCCGCCGCCGTCGTCGCGCACCTCGATCACGATGCAGCCGGCCTCGTGGCGGGCGGCGAGCTCCAGTCGCCCGCGCGCCGGCTTGCCGCGCGCCTCGCGCACCGCGCGCGGCTCGATGCCGTGGTCGATGGCGTTGCGCACGAGGTGGGTGAGCGGGTCGGCGATGCGCTCGACCACCGACTTGTCGAGCTCGGTCTCGGCGCCGCTGACGACGAGCTCGATGTCCTTGCCGAGTTCCTTCGCCACGTCGCGCACGATGCGCCGGAAGCGGGCGAAGGTCTCGCCAATCTCCACCATGCGCAGGCGCATCGCGCCGTCGCGCACGCCTTCGGTCAGGCGCGCGAGCAGCGAGGCCGCCTCGGACAGGCGGCGGTCGGCATGCCGGCGCGAGAGCAGGCCGACCGCGGCGCCGGCCACCACCATCTCGCCCACCAGGTCGATCAGCGCGTCGAGCTTGTCGGCCTGCACGCGGATCAGGCGCGACTCCTGCGCCTGGCGCCGCCGCGCCTCGGTCTGCTTGGTGAGCGCCGCATGCACGAGCTCGGGCTGCACCACCTGCTCGGCGAGCAGGATCTGGCCGAGCGGCGTGCGCGGCGGCCCGGACTGCGCCTGCTCGGCGACGGCGGCGTCGAGCTCGCGCTGCGTCACGGCGCCTGCGGCCACCAGCAGCTCGCCCAGGCGCAGCCGGTCCTCGGGCAGGGCCTCGATGAGCTGCAGGAAGTCGCCGATGCGGCTCTCGGGCGGCAGGATGTGCAGCCGGCAGTCCTCGCGCATGAACTCGAACACCGCCTCGATGTCGGCCTTCGCGGCGTCGCTGGCCAGGCGGATCTCGAAGCCGAGCAGGCAGTCCTCGGCATCGAGCGCGGGCAGCGGCGGCAGGGCGTCGGCCAGCGTGGCGATGTGCACGATGCGCCCGAGCGTGCGCAGGTGCCGGATGAAGGCGGCCGGGTCGAGCCCGTCGCGCAGCACGCCCGGCGACACCCGCAGCGAGAGGTGCCAGACGTTGCCGGCCTCGCCGGCGGCGCGCGGCACTTCGCGCGCGAGCGTCGGTTCGATCGCGGCGAGGGCGGTGCCGGCCGCGGACGGGCCGAGCGCGGCCGCCAGGCGCTGCGCGAGCGCGCCGCCCTGCGCCGTGTCGGCATCGGTCAGCACGCCGCCGTCGAGCTGCGCGGCCAGCAGCCGCTCGATGTGGTCGGCGCAGGCGAGCAGCAGGTCGCCCAGGGGCGGCGTCATGGCGGCGTCGCCGTCGCGCAGGCGCACCAGCAGGCTTTCGACGTGGTGCGTGAAGCCGACGATGGCGTCGAAGCCGAACAGGCCGGCCGAGCCCTTGATGGTGTGCGCCGCGCGGAACACCGCGCGGATCGCCTCGGCGTCGTCCGGCACCTGCTCCAGGCGCAGCAGGGCCTGCTCCATCTCGGCCAGCAGCGCCCGGCTTTCGGCGCCGAAGGTCTGCAGCGCGTCGTCCAGGTTCATGGCGCGTCCTCGCGCTGCGGCAGCAGCAGCGGGTCGCCGAGCCACGCGCCGACGTCGAGCAGCTCGATCAGCTCCAGCACCGGCGCGGCATGGGCGGCCAGCCGCAGCTCGCCGTCCTGCGCGCGGGCATGCAGCTTGGCCGACATCAGCAGCTGCAGGCCGGCGCTGTCGATCTCGGTGACGCCGGCGAGGTCGAGCTCGAGCGGCGCGCCGGGCTGCATCCGCGCGAGCAGCGCCTCGCGCGCGGCGGCGGCGCTGTAGATGGTCAGCTCGCCCTGCAGGCGCAGTCGGCCGTCGCCGGCGGGTTCGAGGTGCAGTTCCATCGCCGCCTCAGGGAAGGATGAGCTTGGAGACGGCGGCGAGCAGCTGCGCCGGCTGGAAGGGCTTGACCACCCAGGCCTTGGCGCCGGCCTGCTGCCCGGCCTGCTTCTTGGCCGCGTCCGTCTCCGTGGTCAGCATGACGATGGGCGTGAAGCGGTAGGCCGGCAGCGCCTTCACCCGCTGCACCAGCGCGATGCCGTCGAGGTTCGGCATGTTCACGTCGCTGATGATCAGGTGCACCTTGCGGCCGTCGAGCCTGGCGAGCGCCTCGCGGCCGTCCGCCGCCTCGATCACCTCGTAGCCGGCGCCGCGCAGCAGGATGCCCACCACCTGCCGTACGCTGCCCGAGTCGTCGACCACCATCACGGTCTTGGCCATGCCTGTGTTCCTGGATTCCTAGAAGAAGGTGATTTCCGGCGCAGGCGCGGCCGCCGGGCGCGCCGCGCCGTGGTGCGTGTCGACCTGGTCCTGCATCGTGTAGCTGCGCTCCAGCCGCGCGAGCCAGGCGGCCACGTCGATGGGCGGGGGCGCGGCGGCGCCGGCGCCGGCCGGGCCGAGCTCGCGGCCCATGCGCGCCATGTCGTCGATCACGTGGCCGAGCACCTGGCTCACGCGGTCCTGGAACTGCAGCGCGACCAGCGTCTGCGCCACGCTGCGCTGGATCGCCTCGCTCTCCAGGCGCAGCGCCTGCGTGCGCCGGGCCAGCGCGTCGGACGCGGCGGCGAAGCCGTCGAGCACGCGGCCGATGGTGTGGCCGGCGGCGTCGGCGGTGCGGGCGTCGCTGCGCGAGTAGTCGCGCGCGACCTCGGCGATGCCGTCGATCGCCTGCTCCACCGCCGCCGCCTTGGCGGTGATCTGGCGCGCAGTGTCGCCCGACTGGCGCGCCAGCAGTCGTACCTCGTGCGCGACCACCGCGAAGCCGCGCCCGTTCTCGCCGGCGCGCGCCGCCTCGATGGCGGCGTTGATCGCCAGCAGGTTGGTCTGCTGCGCGATCGCCGCGACGCCGCTCGCCATGGCCTTGAGCTCGGCGGTGAACGCGGTGAGCTGCTCGATGCTCTGCAGCATGTCGAGCTTGGCGGCCACGGTGTCGCGCAGCGACGCGACCAGGCGCGTGAGCTCGTCGTGGCTCGACGCCAGCACGCCGGCCATGTCGCGGCCATCGCCGGCGGGCGCGTCGTCGGCCAGCGCCACGGCGCTGGCGAGGCGGTCGTACATCTCGGCGAACTGCCGGCTGAGCGCGCCGATGGCTTCTTCCGTCTGGCGGCGCGCGCTGTCGACGTGGCGGCTCCATACCGGCACCACCTCGCGGCACAGCGCGGTGACGGCCCCGGGCGCGCCGCCGCCGCGCGCCGCGGCGCCGGTCCCGGCGCACAGTGCGAAGGCGCGGCACTGCAGCAGGCACGCGCCGGCCGCCGCGGCGAACAGCGAGGCCGCCGCCCACGGCGAGCCGTTCAGCGCGGGCCAGGCCGCCGCCGTCGCGCCGGCCCCGAGGGTCCAGGCCAGCGCGGCATGCCGCGCCCGCCGCGCCGACGCCTGCCGCCGCGTCCCGGGCGGTCGCGGCGCCGCGTCGTCGCGCGCCGCGGCCTGGTCGGTGGAGGGGTCCTTGTCTTGCATGTCGAAGATCGTAGGAATCGGCCCCGGGGGCCGGCATCGGAAACAGGCCGTTTGCCGACGCAGGCAAGGCTGATTCGTTGTCAGGTTTTCCTCACGCCGGCGGCGGCGCCTCGTCCGCGGCGGCGGGCAGCCATACGCGCACGGTGGTCCCGTGCCCGGGCGTGCTCGTGACCGTCACGTGGCCGCCGGCCGCATGGGCGACGTCGCGCACCGTGGACAGGCCGAGGCCCGTGCCGCGGCCGGCCGCCTTGGTGGTGAAGAAGGGCTCGAACACGCGCGCCAGCGCCTCGGGCGCGATGCCCGGGCCGTCGTCGGCGACCGACAGCACGATGCCGCGGCCGTCCGGCACCGCGCCGCAGCTCGCGCAGGCCGGGCCGGCGCCGTCGTGGACCGCGGCGCCGACCACGATGCGCCCGCGCTCGCCGATGGCGTCGTGCGCGTTGGCGACGAGGTTCATCAGCACCCGGTGCAGCTCGGCCTCGGCCAGCCGCACGCCGGGCAGGCCGGCGTCGCACGCCAGCGCGAGCTCGATGCCCGCCGGCAGGACGCGCCCGAGCATGCCGGCGATGTCGCGCACGCCGGCGCCGACGTCCAGCGGCTCGGCGGGCGGCGCGGCGTCGGGGCGGCTGTGGGCCAGCAGCCGCTCGACGAGGTCGCGCCCGCGTGTGCCCACCTTGACGATCTGCCGCAGGTAGGTCTCCAGCGGGCTGCCCGGCTCGGCCAGGCGGCGTTCGAGCGCGAGCTGCGACAGGCCGAGAATGCCCGTAAGCATGTTCTTGAAGTCGTGCGCGATGCCCGCCGTCGACTGGCCGAGCGCGCCCAGCCGCTGCGAGTGGGCGAGCCGGCGCTGCAACTGGTCGCGCAGGGCCTGCTCGTGCCGGCGCTCGCCGAGGTCGCGCAGGAAGGCGACGAAGTGCAGGCCGTTGCTCAGCCGGATCTCGCCCACGCTGAGCTGCAGGTGCAGCAGCGAGCCGTCGCGGTGCCGGCCCTGCACCTCGCGCGGGCGGCCGGTGGCCGGGCGGGGCGGGCCGTCGCGCGCGCGGGCGAGGCAGGCGTCGTGGCGCCCGGCCAGCCCCGGCGGCATGAGCAGGGCGAGGGGGCGCCCGAGCATGTCCTCGGCGGCATGGCCGAACAGCGCCGCGGCCTGCGGGTTGACGTGCTCGATGCGCCCGCCGGCGCCGGCCACCACGACGGCGTCGGGCGCGGCCTCGGCCAGCGCGCGAAAGCGTTCCTCGCTGTCGCGCAGCGCGGTCTCGGCACGGCGGCGCGCTTCGAGCCGGATGTGGCGGGCGGCATGCGCCCGCCAGCCGAGCCAGCAGGCCGCCAGCACGGCGGCGGTCACGCCCGCCAGTTCGACCGGCGCGGGCAGCGGCGGCAAGTCGGCAACGCTCATGGGAGGGTTTCGCGCTGGATTCGCATGCGGCGCAGGGGCCGGAGGGCAGGGCACGGGCCCTGGGCCCGCGTCCTGCCGGACGTCGGCCGACGGTAGCCGGCGGGCGGGGGGCCGTCTGTCGGGCGCGGCTGCGGCGCCGCGTCAGCCGGCGCGGATTTGCCGCCGGCGAATGCCCAGCGCGTGTCGGGATTCCCTCACGCGCGGCAACACCCTGATACGGTTCCGGCGGCGGCCTCAGCTCGTGGTGAGCCCGTGCCGCACGGCGTACTTCAGCAGGTCGGCGTTGGTCGAGACCTCGAGCTTCTGCATCAGGCGCATCTTGTGCGTGCTCACGGTCTTGGGGCTCAGGTGCAGCTCGTCGGCGATGTCGCCGAGCGCCATGCCGGCGGCCACCCGTTCGAGCACCTGCAGCTCGCGCGGCGACAGCAGGGCGTGCGGGCTGTCCTCGTCGGCGGCGCTGCGGAACACCACCGAGTCGACGAGCGAGGCGTCGATGAAGCGCCCGCCCGCGGCCACCTTGCGCACCGCCACCACCAGGTCCTCGGGGTCGGCGCCCTTGGTGATGTAGCCGGCGGCGCCGGCGCGCAGCGCGCGCGTGACGATCTGCGCCTCGTTGTGCATCGACAGCACCAGGATCGGCAGGCGCGCCGACGACTGGCCGATGCGCCGGATGAGGTCGATGCCCGACAGGCCGGGCATGGCCAGGTCCAGCAGCAGCACGTCGGCCGGCGTGCTGGCGACGAGCGCGAGCGTCTCCTCGCCGCTGGCGGCGCCGCCGGCGATCAGCAGGTCGCCGGCAGCGGCGAGGATGCGCTTGAGGCCGTGGCGCACGAGGGCGTGGTCGTCTGCCAGCAGTACGCGGTAGGTGGTCAGGCTCATGACAGCCCCTCGTCCGATGGGTACATCGGCCGGTCCCCCGAGGGGACGCGGGCCGGCTTGGGGGCGGCCCGGCGCCCGGCCCGCGAGCAGATTGGCATGGAATGACTCATGTGGCTGGAAACTCGATCTGTATGGTGGTGCCGGCATCGCCGCTGTGCACGCTCAGGCGGCCGCCGATGTTGCGCATGCGCTCCTGCATGCCGAGCAGGCCGAAGCCCTCGCGCGGGCCGCCGTCCGAGGCGTCGAAGCCGCAGCCGTCGTCGGTGACGGCCAGCGACACCAGCGCGCCGCGGCGCTGCAGCACGATGTCCACGCGGCTCGCGCCGGCGTGGCGGGCGACGTTGGTGAGCGATTCCTGCACCACGCGGAAGGCGGCCGTGGCCACGGCGTCGGGCAGCTCGAGCTCGCCGTCTTCCACGCGCAGCGTGCAGGGGATCTCCCAGCGCAGCGAGAAGTCCTCGGCCAGCCATTCGATCGCGGCGGCCAGGCCGAGGTCGAGCGCGCTCGGGCGCAGGTTGCTCGCGACCTGCCGCACCACGCCGACGGTGCGGTCGAGCAGGCCGCGCATGCCGTCGGCCTGGGCCAGCAGCTCCGGGTCGCCGCCCAGCCGCGCGCGCAGCATCGACAGCTCCATGCGCAGCGCGGTGACGAGGCCGCCGAGCTCGTCGTGCACCTCGCGGGCGATGTGCTTGCGCTCCTCTTCCAGCCGCTCGTCGCCGTGCGCGGCGAGCGCGCGCAGCAGGTGCTGCGAGCGGTCGAGCTCGAGCTCGATGCGCTTGCGCTCGGTGATGTCCTGGATGGTGCCGACCACGCAGCGCGCCGTGCCGCGGGCGTCGCGCTCGGCCTCCACCTGCTGCTGCACGATGCGGGTGCCGCCTTCGGGCGCGGCCAGCCGGTGGTCCAGCGAGAGCGGGCGCATCCCGTGGCGGGCCGCCTCCAGCAGCGCCGAGACCGCGGCGCGGTCCTCGGGCGCCACCCGTTCGAGGAAGGCGTCGCTGGTCAGCTGGCGCCGCACGCTCGGCGCCAGCCCGAGCAGCGCCCACGCCTGCACCGAGCAGCGCACCAGGCCGGTGTCGAGGTCCCACAGCCAGTCGCCCAGGCGCGCGATGCGCTGGGCGTTGGCCAGGCGCACCTCGCTGGCGATCAGCGAGTCGCGCATGCGGTGGCTCTCGTCGACGTTCATCGCCTGCACGATGTACTGCGGCCGCCCGTCCTCGGCCGCGCTGACCATGGCCACGGCCAGCGACACCCAGACCTGCCGCCCGCCGGCGCACAGCAGCCGGCATTCGATCGGGTAGGCCACCGGCCTGCCCGCCGCCAGCGACAGGCGCCGCTCGGCGTGCTGCTGCCGCTCCTCGGGATGCAGCAGCTCGTGGAAGCGCGTGAGCAGCAGGGCGGCCTTGTCGCGCCCGACGAGCTGGCTGAACGCGGCGTTGATGCGGGTGATGGTGCCGTCGGTGTCGAGCACCGCCATGCCCACCGCGGCCGACTGGAAGGTGGTCTCGAAGAACACCTTGGTGCGCCGCAGCTCCTGCTCGGCCCGGCTGCTGGCGGTGATGTCCTGCGTCACCGACACGGCGCCCTGCACGGCGCCGGTGGCGTCGCGCAGCGGCGTGGCCGCATGCAGCAGCACGCGGCGCGCGCCGTCCAGGCAGTCCAGCGCCACCCGCTGGCGCCGGAACGGCAGGCCGCGGCGGGCGGCGCGGGCGATGGTGCGCCCGGGCAGCGAGGGCCCGATGCACAGCCGGTCGAGGGCTGCGTTGGTGCGCACGATCGTGCCGTCGCGGTCGGCCACGCACACGCCCACCGGCAGGTTGTCCAGCACCAGGCTGAGCAGCGCCTCGCTGTGCCGCAGCGCCTCGCGCGCCGCGGCCTGCGCGGTGATGTCCTGCACGTTGACGACGTGGAACAGCAGCCGGCCCTCTGCGTCGCGCACGCAGGTGGCGTCCACGAGCACCGGGAACTCCCCGCCGCCGCGGCGCACGTGGCGCGACTCGAAGCGCAGGTGCCCGCGGCTGCCGGCCGCGGCGAGGTGGTGCTGCAGGTCCGGGCGGGCGTCGGGGGCGACGATCGCCGGCCACGGCAGGGCGAGCAGCTCGTCGATGCCGTAGCCGTGCATGCGCGCGAACTCGGGGTTCGCCAGCCGCGCCGACTGCAGGTCGGGCGCGACGACCGCGACGCCCCAGCCGGCGTTGACGAACACCTGCTCCCAGCGCGCGAGCAGCGCCGTGGTCTGCTTGTCGGCGCGCAGGTCGCGCACGATCACGGCGTACAGCGTGCGGTCGTCGAAGACGAAGCGGCGGCTCGCCACGTCCACCGGCCAGACGGCGCCGTCGCAGCGGCGCAGGCGGTGCTCGCCGTTGCCGAGGCCGGGCCCCGGCGCGTCCTGAGCGTCCTGCGCGGGGGTGTCGTCCGGCGTCCCGCCCGGCGCGGGCGCGAGCCGGTCGGCCAGCGAGGCGCCGAGCAGCGTGGGCAGCGCCTGGCCGAACAGCGCCTCGGCGCCGCGGTTGGCGCTGAGGATGCGGCCCTTCGCGTCGACCGTGAACACCGCATGCGCGATCTCGTCGAGCGTGGCCTGCGCGCGCGCCGAGGCCAGGCGCAGCTCGCGCGACGCGGGCGAGTCGCGGTGGTGGGCGACGAGCGTGAGCGTGACCAGCAGCGAGGCCACCGTGGCCGCCACGTACCAGGCGCGCAGCCCGAAGGCCTGGGCGATGGCCGCCTCGACGGCGCCGGCGTCCACCAGCAGCGGCGGCTGCAGGTGCACCAGCGACACGGCGTGGTGGGCGAACAGCCAGGTGTTGAGCGTGGCCATCGCGATGCAGGCGGCGCACAGCACGGCCATCTGGCGGGTGAGGTCGCGGCGGTCGGGGCGGCCCTCGAAGAAGCGGCGCATCGGCGCGCTGCGGTAGGCGCCGCGCGCGACGGCCAGCGCCACCAGCGCGGCGGCGAGCACGCCGAGCGCGCAGTTCACCAGCACCGCGGCGCTCGCGGCCTCGGAGAAGCGCCACCACATCGCGACGTAGACCAGCGCCACGCTGCAGGTGGCCAGCGCCGCGAACACCGCCGCCTGCGCGGCGACGGCGAGCGTGCGGCCGAAGGGCCGGCCGGTGATGAGCAGGGCGGCGGCCGAGGCGGCGAGCGAGGCGGCGCACCAGTGCGCGATGGCGTGCGGCAGGTCGCCGGCATCGCTCGCCAGCACCGCGGGCGGCCCCAGGGCCGCGACGGCGAGCATCAGCGCGGCGGCGGCCCACCGCAGCGCGCCGTGCCCGCGCGGGCCGCCGGCCGGCGCGCCCATGGCGGCGGGCACCGCGCTCACGACGGCGCGGTCCGCCGGGCTGCGGGGGATGCTCCGATGCGGCGCGACCGGGGCCGCGCGTTTTCCACTGCCACCACCTTCACGAGACGCTCCCGTCCGCACCGCCTTCGTGCGATCTGCATTGACCCTGTCGACGACGTCGGTATTGTGGTGGCGCGCCGGCCGCTTGCGGCTTGATGGCCGTCAAGCACCGCCGAGGCTGGCGCAGACGCGGCGCAGGCGCCGCTCGGCCTCGTCGGCGACCGGCCGGACGCCGGGCTCGCCCGTCAGGCCGACCATCGTCTGCGGGTCGAGGAAGCCGACGACGACGCGGCCCGGCGCCTCCTCGCGCACGACGACGTTGCACGGCAGCAGCAGCCCGATGTCGGGCTCGGCCTGCAGGGCCGCGTGCGCCAGCGGCGGGTTGCAGGCGCCGAGGATGCGGTAGGGCGGCATCTCGACGCCGAGCTTGTCCTGCATGGCGCGCTGCACGTCGATCTCGCTGAGCACGCCGAAGCCCTCGGCCTTCAGCGCCTCGATGACGCGCTCGCGCGCCGCGTCGAAGGCGGTGCCGGCCAGCGTGGTGGTGAATCCGTACATGGGCGTCTCCATCTCTCAGGGGGTGAGCGCCGTGCCGTCGGCGTCGAGCACGCGCACGTCGACGGGAAACGCCGCGCGCACGCTCTGCGTCACGACGCAGTAGTCCTCGAACTGCGCCAGGATGCGGTCGAGCTGCTTCAGGCCGGCCGCGGGCTGCCCGAGCCGGATGTCGACCGCGATCCGCGCGACGCGCCAGCGGTTCTGCTCGTTGCGCGCGAGCGTGGCGGTGGCGCGCGTGCGCAGCGGCCCCGGCTCGTTCCTGAACTTGCGCATGGCGAACAGCAGGCTCGCCGACAGGCAGTTCGCCACCGCCAGCGCCAGCAGGCGCGACGGGTTGGGGCCGGCGTCGCCGCCGAGCGGCGGCGGCTCGTCGGTCACGAGCGGCGCGATGCCGGTGCCCTCGAAATGCGTCTCGAAGCGGTAGCCGTCCTGCTGGCGCAGCTCGATGCTGAAGGCCTGGTCGTCCATCGCTCAGCAGCCGCTCTTGACGCCCAGGCGGCGCAGGACGATCTCCAGCGGGCACCACTTGGTGAGCGAGCTCTGCAGCAGGTTCGCGCCGACGAAGGCGGTGAGCGCGAGCCACCACGGGCTCGCGAACAGCGGGCTGCCCGGCGCGCCGAGCGCGAGCGAGACGAGGATCATGGTGCCGGCGAACAGGCGCACGATCTGGTTGGAGGTCATGGGTGGGCTCCTTCAGGGGTGGATGGCGAGGGGGAAGCCGCCCGCCGCCGCAGGGCGGCGAAGGTCAGCAGCGGGATGACCACCAGCGTGAGCACCGTGGACACGAGGATGCCGAAGATCAGCGAGATGGCGAGCCCGTTGAAGATCGGGTCGTCGAGGATGAACAGCGCGCCGGCCATGGCGGCCAGGCCGGTGAGCATGATGGGCTGCGCGCGCGTGGCGGCGGCGCGCACCACCGCGTCCTTCAGCGCGGCGCCTTCTGCGAGCTGGTGGCGCATGTGGTCCACCAGCAGGATGGAGTTGCGCACGATGATGCCGGCCAGGGCGATCATGCCGATCATGCTGCTGGCGGTGAACTGCGCGCCGAGCAGGGCGTGGCCGGGCATCACGCCGATGATCGTGAGCGGGATCGGCGCCATGATGATCAGCGGCAGCAGGTAGGAGCCGAACTGCGCCACCACCAGCAGGTAGATCAGCAGCAGGCCGACGGCGTAGGCCGCGCCCATGTCGCGGAAGGTCTCGAAGGTGATCTGCGACTCGCCGTCCCACTTGACGGCGTAGCCGCGGTAGGCGTCCTCGGGCTGGCGCACGAAGGTCTCGCCGAGCGTGCCGCCGCCGGGCGGCTGCACGGCCGCCACGGCTTCGCGCAGCGCGGCGATGCCGTAGGGCGGGCTGTCGATGCGCCCGGCCACGTCGGCGAACACGTAGTTCACCGGCAGCAGGTCCTTGTGGTGGATGGGCTGCTCGCGCACCGTGTCGCTCACCGTCACCAGCTCGCGCAGCGGCACGAGCTGGCCGTCGGCGCCGCGCACGGCGAGCTGCAGCAGCGCGTCGAGGTCGCCGTGGCGCTCGGGCGGCAGCTGCAGCACCGCGGCCGGCGGGTACTTGCTGGCGTCGTGCAGCCAGGCGGCCTCGTCGCCCGCGATGCCCGCGCGCAGCGTGCCCACCACGGCCTGCTGCGACACGCCCAGCATCGCCGCCTTGCGCCGGTCCACCAGCAGCAGCTTCCGCGGCGCGGCGGCGATGCTGCTGTCGTCCACGTCGACGATGCCCGGCGTGCGCTCGAACACCTCGCGCAGCGCCTTCGCCACGGCGCGCCGGCCGTCGGCCTCGGGCCCGTACACCTCCGCGACGATGGGCGAGACCACCGGCGGGCCGGGCGGCACTTCCACCACCTTGACGTTGGCGCCGAAGCGCCGGCCGATCGCCTGCAGGGCGGGGCGCATGCGCACGGCGATGGCGTGGCTCTGCTCGCTGCGCGCGTGCTTGTCCGCCAGGTTGACCTGCAGGTCGCCCAGCTCCGGGCTCGCGCGCAGCTCGTACTGCCGCACCAGGCCGTTGAAGTTGATCGGCGCGGCCGTGCCCGCGTAGGCCTGGTAGTGGACGACCTCGGGCTGCTTCGCGACGTAGGCGCCGAGCTCGCGCAGCACCGCGGCGGTCTGCTCCAGCGGCGTGCCCGCGGGCATGTCGACGATGACCTGGAACTCCGACTTGTTGTCGAAGGGCAGCATCTTCAGCACCACCGCGCCGAGCACCGGCAGCGCCAGCGAGCCGGCGATGAGCGCGGCCACGCCGGCGCCGAGCAGCGCGCGGCGGCGCGCGCCGCGCCGATCGTCGAGCAGCGGGTGGAACAGGCGCTCGAAGAAGGGGCCGAAGCGCGCGGCCAGCGGCTTGCGGGTGCCCGCCGTGTGCGCCTCGGGCGCATGCCGCATCCACAGGCGCGCGAGCCAGGGCGTGACGACGAAGGCGATGGCCAGCGAGATCAGCATGCCCATGCTCGCGTTCACGGGGATGGGGCCCATGTACGGCCCCATCAGCCCGGTGACGAAGGCCATGGGCAGCAGCGCGGCGATCACCGTCAGCGTGGCGAGGATGGTGGGGCCGCCCACCTCGTCCACGGCGGCGGGGATCAGCTCGGCCAGCGGCCGCCCGGGATGCAGCGCCTGGTGGCGGTGGATGTTCTCCACCACCACGATGGCGTCGTCGACCAGGATGCCGATGGAGAAGATCAGCGCGAACAGCGACACCCGGTTGAGCGTGAAGCCCCAGGCCCAGGAGGCGAACAGCGTGGCCGTGAGCGTGAGGACGACCGCCGCGCCGACGATGGCGGCCTCGCGCCGGCCGAGCGCGGCGAACACCAGCGCCACCACCGAGGCGGTGGCGAGCAGCAGCTTCTGGATGAGCTTGCGCGCCTTGTCGTCGGCGGTGACGCCGTAGTTGCGCGTGGTCACCACCTCGATGCCGTGCGGGATGACGGTGTTGCGCAGGTCGTCGACGCGGCGCATCAGCGCGTTCGCCACGGTGATGGCGTTCTCGCCTTCCTTCTTGGTGACGGCGAGCGTGACCGCGGGGTACTCGCTGCCGGCCTCGTCGGCCGTGCCGTGCCAGACGTAGCGCGCGGGCGGCCCGGCGCCGTCGCGCACGTCCGCCACGTCCTGCAGCAGCACCGGCCTGCCGGCGCGCACGCCGACCACCAGCGCGCGCACGTCCGCGGCGTCGTGCAGGAAGCCGCCCGCGTCGAGCGCGATCGCCCGGTTGCCGCCGAGCAGGTCGCCCGCCGGCAGCCCCTGGCTGGCCGACTGCAGCGCGCGCCGCAGGTCGTCCACCGTGACGCCGGCGCCGGCCATGCGCGCCGGGTCGAGTTCGACCGTCAGCGCGCGCCCGGGGCCGCCGATGGTGCGCACCTCGCGCGTGCCGGGCACGCGCTTGAGGTCGGCCTCGATGCTGTGCGCCACCCGCTCGAGCTCGTAGGCGCCGGCGGCGGCATCGCCCGCATGCAGCGTGAGCGTGACGATGGGCACGTCGGCGATGCCCTTGGCCTTGATCAGCGGCTCGCCCACGCCCAGCCCGCGCGGCAGCCAGTCGGCGTTGGCGCCCACCGCGTCGTACAGGCGCACCAGCGCCTCGGTGCGCGTCACGCCGACCTCGAACTGCAGCGTCACCATCGCCATCCCGGGGCGCGACACCGACGTCACGTGCTCCAGGCCGGCGATGCGCGCGAGCACCTGCTCGGCCGGCGTCGCCACCATCTGCTCGACGTCGCGCGCCGAGGCGCCCGGGAACGGGATCAGCACGTTGGCCATCGTCACGTCGATCTGCGGCTCCTCCTCGCGCGGCGTGACGAGCACGGCGAAGGCGCCGAGCACCAGCGCGACCAGGGCCAGCAGCGGCGTGATCTGCGCCGCCTGGAAGAAGGCCGCGATGCGGCCGGAGATGCCGAGCCGCGCCGTCATGGCCGAAGGACCCCGCGCATGGTCAGCGCCTGCCCGCGGCGGCCTGCGCGTCGAGCGCCACCCGCTCGCCCGCGGCCACCCCGCTCAGCACCTCGACCGCGTCGCCGTCGCGCGCGCCCAACCGCACCTGGCGCAGCCGCGGGCGCTCGTCGCCGCCGAGCACGTAGACGCCGGTCATCTCGGTGCGCCGCACCACGGCCGTGGCCGGCACGAACAGGCGGGCGCCGGCGTCCGGCCCGCCGGGCAGCCACACCCGGGCGAACATGCCCGGCACCACGCCCTCGAGGCCGGGCGGCAGGCCCAGCCGCAGCTCGAGCGTATGCGTGGCCGGGTCGACGGCGGGCAGCAGCTGCGCGGACCGCGGCGCGATGCGCCCGCCCGCGAGGCCGGGCAGCTCCACCCGGAGGCCGGAGGCGTCCGCATCGCCGCGCAGCCGCGGCGCGAGGCTCGCGGGCACCGGCGCGCTGACGCGCAGCGCGCGCGGGTCGTAGACGGTGAGCAGCGGCCGGCCGGGCAGGGCCATGTCGCCCAGCACCACGGCCACGTCGGCCACGACGGCGTCGTACGGCGCCTTCACCACGTGCAGCGCCGATTGCGCCTGCGCCGCGCCGGCGCTCGCGAGCCGCGCGCCGGCCTCGGCCTGCGCCTGCTTGTGCTGCGCCTCGGCGCGGTCCAGCGCTGCCCGGCTGATGAAGCGGTCGGCGAAGAGCCGGCGCTGGCGCTCGACGTCCTGCGTCGCGGCTTCCTGGGCGGCGCGCGCGGCCTGGGCCTCGGCCGCGCCGGCCGCCGCCGTGCGCTCGGCCGTGCGCGCGTCCAGGCGCAGCAGCACCTGGCCGGCGCGCACCGCGTCGCCCGCCTTCACCTCGACCGCCGTCACGGCGCCCGGCACCTGGCTGGCGACGACCGTCTGGCGCACCGCCTGCACCACGCCGTCGTGGCCGGTGGCGCCGCCGGCCTGCAGGGCCTGCACCGCCACGCCGGCCAGCGCGGGCGCGGCCGGCGGCGTCTCCGACGGCGAGGGGGCGCCGCCCGCCGTCGCGAAGGCCGCGGCCGCCGCCAGCGCCGCGGCCAGCAGTGCGGCGCCGAGGGCGCCTCGCCGTGCATCCAACGCCATCCGTGTGCTCTCCATGCTGGTCGATGAGTGTGTTGAGTCGTATTATTTAGCCAAGTAGTTAAATATGCAATGAGTTGGGTCAATCGCCGCGGCGACCCGAAAGCGATGAGGCATCATGTGCGCCTGTCCACTTCTCCGATGTCCGAGCATGGAAGGCTTGCCCCCCGAGGCGCTCGAGCAGGTGGCGGCGTACTTCCAGGCGCTGTCCGAGCCCACGCGGCTGCAGATCCTCAACCTGCTGCGCGGCGGCGAGCGCAACGTCGGCGAGCTGGCGCAGGCCTGCGGCTTCACCTCGGCCAACATCTCGCGCCACCTGGCGCTGCTCACGCGCAAGGGGCTGGTGGCGCGCGAAAGCCGCGGCACCGCCGTCTACTACCGCATCGCCGACGACTCCGTGTACGCCCTGTGCGACCTGGTGTGCGGCAACATCGCCCGCCAGCTCGAACGGGGCGCGGCCGATCGCCGCGTGTTCGAGCGCAGCGCGCGGCCCGCCGCCCGGCGCCGCGCCCCGTGACTCCGCGGCGCCGCCGGCGCCGTGCCGGCGAGAGGCCGGGCGCATCCGAGTAAAACGTTTCCTACGCTCCACGCTGGCATGCGGCCCGCCGCGGCGATCCCGGCGGAGCGGGGCGCCTGCGCGATCCCTTCGATTCGACGAGGCGCCGCCGATGGCCATCGGTGCGCGACTAAGGGTTATGTCTATGGAAACGTTTCCATCTTTGGCCCACAGTTCGCCGCAATGGACACCACGACGCCACCCCCCGATCCCGCCGGCACGCCGGCGCGCATGCCGCTGCGCCAGCCGCCCTACGAGCCGGCGCTCGAGCGCTACCTGAACAACACGGCCTTCAGCGGCCTGTCGCCGCGGAACCTGCGGCTGGTGCTCGCCCACCACCCGCGGCTGGCCGAGGCCTTCCAGGCGATGGCGCACGAGCTGCTGTTCAAGTCGGCCCTGGCCGAGCGCGAGCGCGAGATCGCCATCATCCGCACCGGCGCGCTCACGCGCTCGGAGTACGAATGGGGCATGCACGTGAGCATCTACGGCGAGCGCTGCGGCCTGAGCGCCGCGCAGATCGCCGAGCTTACGCAGGGCACGCCGGGCGAGGCGCTGTGGACGCCGCGCGAGCGGCTGGTGGTGCGGGTGGTCGACGAGCTGCACCACCACTCCACCATCGGCGACGCGACCTGGCAGGCGCTGCAGGCGCACTGGCCGCCGGCGCAGATCCTGGAGCTCGTGCTGTCGACGAGCTTCTATCACATGGCCGCCTTCGTGCTGAACAGCATGGCGGTGCCGCTGGAGCAGGGCGCCGAGCGCTTCCCGCCCGGGCTCGAGCAGGCGCGGGTGCCCGCATGAAGCGCAAGGCCGCGCCCACGATCCGCGACGTCGCGCAGGCCGCCGGCGTGTCGCTGGGCACCGCCTCGCGCGCGCTCAACCGCAGCGGCAGCGTGAGCCCGCAGGCCACCGCGGCGGTCGCCCGGGCGGCGCGCCAGCTCGGCTACGTGCCCGACGCCATCGCCCAGAGCATGCGCACGCGCTCGACCGGCGTGGTGGGCCTGCTCGTCTCCGACTTCTCCAACCCGCTGTACGCGCGCATCATCGTCGCGGTCGAGGCGCGGCTGCAGCGCGATGGCTATGCGCTGCTGCTGGCCAACACGCACAACGACACGCGGCGCGAGGCCTCGCTGATCGAGCTGTTCCGCCGCCGGCGCGTGGACGGGCTCATCCTCGGGCCCTGCGAGACGGAAGCGCCGCAGATGCTCGACCGGCTGAGCAGCGACAACCTGCCCGTCGTCGCGCTCGACCGCGACTTCGGCCCGGCCTGCAGCGGCGTGCACGTGGACCATTTCCACGGCGCGCTGCAGGCCACGCGCTACCTGCTCAACCTCGGCCACCGGCAGATCGCGCTGCTCACGCCGGGCAGCGTGCTGCGCCCCGGGCGCGAGCGCATCGCGGGCTTCCGCGACGCCTTCGCCGAGCGCGGCCTGCAGCCCGACGCGCGCCTGATCCGCGCCGAGCGCTCGGCCATGGAATACGCCTTCAGCGAGACGCTGGCGCTGCTGTCGGGCGCCGCCGCGCCCACCGCCTTCGTGTGCCTGGGCACGCGCATCCTCTCGGGCGCGCTGCAGGGCCTGCGCCATGCCGGGCGCAGCGTGCCCGACGACGTGAGCGTGGTGAGCGTGGGCGACACCGACCTGTCGCAGCTCTTCTCGCCCTCGATCACCTCGCTGACCTGGGACCTGGAAGCCGTGGGCACGGCCGTGGCCGAGCTGCTGCTGCGCCGCCTGGGCACGCCGGGCGGCCAGGCGCCGGAATCCGAGCGCATCGTGATGACCACGCAGATGGTGCTGCGCGAATCCTGCGGCCCGGCCTCGGCGCCGGCGCCGGCCCGGCCGCGCCAGCGCGCGAAGCCGTCGACGCGGACCAGCCCATGAGCGGAAGACTTGCGGGCAAGGTGGCGCTCGTCGTCGGCGCCGGCTCGTCGGGCGCGGAGATCAGCAACGGCGCCGCCTGCGCCGTGCTCTATGCCCGCGAAGGCGCCGCCGTGCTCTGCGCCGACCGCGCCATCGACGCCGCGCACGACACCGTGCGCCGCATCGAGGCCGAGGGCGGCCGCGCCAGCGCCTTCCGCGCCGACGTGTGCAGCGCGGCGCAGATCGCCTCGATGGTGCAGGCCTGCGTCGCGCGCCACGGGCGCGTCGACGTGCTGCACAACAACGTGGGCATCGAGGAGTTCGGCGAGCTCACCGAGGTGACCGAGGAATCGTGGGACCGCGTGCACGCCGTCAACCTCAAGGGCGCGATGCTCGCGGCGCGCGAGGTGGTGCCGCACATGATCGCGCAGGGCGGCGGCTCGATCGTCAACATCTCCTCGATCGCCAGCCGCAAGTGGAGCCCGATGCAGTTCCTGTCGTACAGCACCTCCAAGGCGGCGCTGAACCACATGACGCGCGTCGTCGCGCGGCAGTACGCGCGCCACCACGTGCGCTGCAACGCGATCCTGCCCGGGCTCATCGACACGCCCCACGCCGCCGCGCTGTTCAAGACCGAAGAAGAAGCCCGCGCCGGCCGCGAGATGCGCGACGCGCGCTGCCCGATGGGCCACCAGGGCAGCGCCTGGGACGTGGCCTACGCGGCGCTGTACCTGGCCTCGGACGAATCGAAGTACGTCACCGGCCTCGAGCTCGTGGTCGACGGGGGCCTGTCCCTCTAGGTCCCTAGAACCCTTCCACTCCAAGGAGACAAGCATGCGAAAGATCCTGATGGCCTGCGCCATGGCCGCGGCCGCCCTGTGCGCCCATGCCGACGAGGCGGCGGACTACCCGAACCGGCCGATCCGCTTCCTGCTGATCTCGGCCGCCGGCAGCGGCGGCGACACGCTCGGTCGCCTGCTAGCCGACAAGATGGCGCCGCTGCTCAAGGCCACGATGGTGATCGAGAACCGCCCGGGCGCGGGCGGCTCCATCGCCATCAACGCCGCCGCCAAGTCGCCGCCCGACGGCTACACCATCACCATGGGCGGCGCCACCACGCACGTGCTGCTGCCGGCGGCCAACCCCAAGCTGCCCTACGACGCCGTCAAGGACTTCGCGCCCATCGGCCAGGTCGGCACGGCGGCGATCCTGCTCATCGCGAGCAACGACTTCCCGGCCAACAACCTGAAGGAACTGGTGGCCCTCGCCAAGCGCGCGCCGGGCAGCGTGCAGTACGCGAGCTGGGGCATCGGCTCCACCGGCAACTTCTGCGGCGAGCTGCTCAACCTGAAGACCGGCGCCGGCATGAGCCACATCCCCTACAAGTCGGTGGCGCAGATCCAGACCGACCTGATGGGCGGGCACGTCAAGCTCGGCTTCGTCGACATGGCCTCGGGCACGCCCATGGTCAAGGACGGCCGCGCGAAGGCCCTCATCACCTGCACCTCGCCCTCGCCGAGCCTGCCCTCGGTGCCGAGCTACGAGAGCGAAGGCATCGATTTCAACAACATGCGCATGGGCGCGCTGCGCTGGGCGCTGTACGCGCCGGCCGGTACGCCGGCGCCCATCGTCGACAAGCTCGCCGCCGCGCTGCGCACGACGCTGGACATGCCTGACGTCAAGTCGCGCCTGCTCGACCTCGGCATCCATGCCGCGTTCGTCGGCGGCGACGAGCTGGCGCGGATGACGGCGCAGGACATCCAGGCCTGGCGCGAAGTCGCCAAGCAGGCCGGGATCACCATGAACTGAGCGATGAACCGATCGATGAACCGAGCACCGAGGACACCGTCATGAGCCTTTTCCACGGCGAGCTTCGCCAGGTCGCCTACGTGGTGCACGACATCGAGCGCGCCATGGCCTACTGGAGCCGCGCGATGGGCGTCGGGCCGTGGTTCTACAACGAACACGTCGGCGTCACCGAGTTCAGCTACTACGGCCAACCGTCGGCGCTGCCCGACCTGTCGATCGCGCTGGCCAACTCCGGCGGCGTGCAGGTGGAGCTCATCCAGCAGCGCAACGACGCGCCCTCGCTGTACCGCGACTTCCTGCGCGCCGGCGGCGAGGGCGTGCAGCACGTGGCCTACTGGACGCTGGAGTTCGACGCGCTCTCGCGCCGCCTCCTCGACGCCGGCCACCGCGAGGGGCATGCCGGGCGCATCGGCCAGCGCGGGCGCTTCGCCTATTTCGTGCACGACGAGGCGCCGGGCGCGGTGATCGAGCTCTCCGAGCAGACCGGCGGCAAGGCCGAGTTCTTCAAGGAGATCGCGCAGGTGGCCGCCGCCTGGGACGGCAGCGACCCGGTGCGCCGCATCGTGCGCCGGCAGCCGTGATGCCCGGGCCCCGCATCCAGCACGGCGCCCTGCTCGAAGGCCGCGTCGCCATCGTCACCGGCGCCTCGCGCGAGCGCGGCATCGGCCTGGCCACGGCGCGGCTCTTCGCCCGGCACGGCGCGACGGTGGCCATCCTCGACCTCGACGAGGCCGAGGCCGGCGCGGCGGCCGCCTCGATCGGCCCCGCGCACCTCGGCCTCGCCTGCGACGTGAGCGATGCGCAGGCCTGCCGGCGCGCGGCCGAGGCCGTGCTGCGCCGCGCCGGGCGCATCGACGTGCTGGTGAACAACGCCGGCCTCACCCAGCGCCGGCGCGTGATGGAAGTGACGGTCGAGGACTACGAGCGCATCACCGGCGTGGTGCTGCGCGGCACGCTGCAGATGTCGCAGGCCGTCATCCCGCACATGAGCGAGCGGCGCAGCGGCGCCATCGTGTGCGTGTCGTCGATGTCGGCCCAGCAGGGCGGCGGCGTCTTCGGCGGCAGCCACTACTGCGCGGCCAAGGCCGGCGTGCTGGGCCTCGTGCGGGCGATGGCGCGCGAGCTGGGGCCGGACGAGGTGCGCGTCAACGCCGTCGCGCCGGGCCTGGTGCTCACCGACTTCTCGCGCGGCGAGAACTCCGACGAGAACAAGCACGCCACCGCCCGCGCCTTCCCGCTGGCGCGCGTCGGCCAGCCGGACGAGGTGGCCGGTGCCTGCCTGTTCCTCGCCTCGGACCTGTCGAGCTTCATGACCGGGGCGACGCTCGACGTCAACGGCGGCGCGCACATGCACTGATGCGGCCGCCGCGTGCCGGCGATCGACCTTGCCGCCGGCATGCCCGGCCGGAACGGTCACACTGGGGTCGACTTCGCCCGCGAACCCATGCCTGTCGCCGCCACCGCCTTCCGCTTCGACAACACCTACGCACGCGAGCTGGAGGGCTTCCACGTCCGCCAGCCGCCGGCCGCCGTGCCGGCGCCGCGCCTGCTGTTCCTCAACCACGCCCTGGCCGACGAGCTCGGGCTCGACGCCGCCGCGCTGGCCGGCGCCGAGGGCGCGAGCGTCTTCGCCGGCAACCGGGTGCCCGAGGGCGCCGAGCCGATCGCGCAGGCCTATGCCGGCCACCAGTTCGGCGGCTTCTCGCCGCAGCTGGGCGACGGCCGGGCGCTGCTGCTGGGCGAGGTGGTCGACCGCCAAGGCCGGCGCCGCGACATCGCGCTGAAGGGTTCGGGCCGCACGCCGTTCTCGCGCGGGGGCGACGGCAAGGCCGCCGTCGGGCCGATGCTGCGCGAGGTGCTGGTCGGCGAGGCGATGCACGCCCTGGGCATCCCGACGACGCGCGCGCTCGCGGTGGCCGCCACGGGCGAGCCGGTGCGGCGCGAGCTGCCGCTGCCCGGCGCCGTGCTGACGCGCGTGGCGGCGAGCCACCTGCGCGTGGGCACCTTCCAGTTCTTCGCCGCGCGCGGCGAGACGCAGCGCGTGCGCCGGCTCGCCGAATACGCCATCGCGCGGCACGACCCCGAGCTGGCCGGCGCGCCGGACCGCTTCCTCGCCCTGCTGCGCCACGTGGCCGGACGGCAGGCCCGGCTCGTCGCGCAATGGATGAACGTCGGCTTCATCCACGGCGTGATGAACACCGACAACATGACGATCTCCGGCGAGACCATCGACTACGGGCCCTGCGCCTTCATGGAGGCCTACGACCCGATGGCGGTCTTCAGCTCCATCGACCACCACGGCCGCTATGCCTTCGGCAACCAGCCGCCCATCGCCGCGTGGAACCTCGCGCGCCTGGCCGAGACGCTGCTGCCGCTGATCGCCGCCGACGACACCGAGCCGGCGATGGCCCGGGCCGTGGCGCAGGCCACCGAGGTGATCGAGGCCTTCCCGGCGCTGTACCGCGAGGCGCTGGTGGCGGGGCAGCGCGCCAAGCTCGGCCTCGCGGATGCGATGCCCGACGACGCCGCGCTCGCGGACGACTGGCTCGCGCTGCTGCATGCCCAGGGCGTCGATTTCACCCTGGCGTGGCGCCGGCTCGCCGATGCGGCCGAGGGCGACGAGGCGCCGCTGCGTGCGCTGTTCCGCGAGCGGGCGGCGCCGGATGCGTGGCTCGCCCGCTGGCACGCGCGCCTGGAAGGCGAGGGCGCTGCCGGGCGTGCCGCGCGCATGCGGCGCGTCAGCCCGTGGGTCATCCCGCGCAACCACCGGGTCGAGGAGGCGCTCGCCGCGGCGTCCGACCGCGAGGACCTGGCGCCCTTCGAGCAGCTGCTCGCCGCGCTGCGCCGGCCGTACGACGAGACCGGCGGGAACGCCCGCTACGCCGAGCCCGCGCCCGCCGCCGTGACGGCCTGCTACCGGACCTTCTGCGGCACTTGAGCCGCGGCCGGTTGCCGCAGGCGCTCCACCGCCTTCAGCGTGTGCTCGATGTGGCCCTCGGGGTTCATGCCGTCGTGGGTGTAGACGATGCGGCCCGAACGGTCGATCACGTAGGACACGCGCGCCGCTCGGTTGCGCGAGAACAGGCTGGCCGCGTCGTAGGCCTGGATCACCTTCGCTTGCGCATCGGCGGCCACCGCGAACTGGTTGCGGCAGGCCTCGACCGAGAAGCGCTTGAGCGTCTCGATGTCGTCGCTCGACACGCCGATCACCGTGGCGCCGAGCGCCTGGAAGCGCGGCGTGGCCTCGGCGAAGGCGTGCGCCTCGACGGTGCAGCCGGCGGTGAACGCCTTCGGGAAGAAGTACAGCACCACCGGCCCCTTGGCCAGCGCCTGGGCCAGCTCGAAGGTGAAGGGCTGGCCGCCGAGCGCGGCCTCGGTGGCGAAGGCCGGCGCCCGGTCGCCCGGCTTAAGCACGGCCTGTGCCGACGATGCGGCGATCAGCAGGGCGAGGGCGGTGGAGAGGGTGCGCAGCGTCATCGGGCGGGCCTCCGCGGGAAAGACGGGCATTCTGCGCCCTGCATCAAGACAGGCACGGCATGCGGGCCATGCCCGGGCGGGCGGCGCGGGCCGTGCATGTACCCTCTGGCCCACCGGCCGCGGCCGACCCGCCAACCCCCATCCACGAGAGGACGACCTTGAAGACACGCATCACCGAGCTGTTCGGCATCGAACATCCCATCATCCAGGGCGGCATGCACCACGTGGGCCTGGCCGAGCTGGCCTCGGCGGTGTCCAACGCCGGCGGGCTGGGCATCATCACCGGCCTCACGCAGCGCACGCCGGAGCTGCTGACGGGCGAGATCCGCCGCTGCCGCGAGATGACCGACAAGCCCTTCGGCGTCAACCTCACCTTCCTGCCCTCGCTCACGCCGCCCGACTACCCCGGCTACGTGCGCGCCATCATCGACAGCGGCGTCAAGGCGGTGGAGACGGCGGGCAACAACCCGCAGAAGTGGCTGCCCGCGCTGCAGGAGGCCGGCGTCAAGGTGATCCACAAGTGCACCTCGGTGCGCCACGCGCTGAAGGCGCAGGCCATCGGCTGCGATGCGGTGAGCGTCGACGGCTTCGAGTGCGGCGGCCACCCGGGCGAGGACGACGTGCCCAACTTCATCCTGCTGCCGCGCGCGGCCGACGAGCTGAAGATCCCCTTCGTCGCCTCCGGCGGCATGGCCGACGCGCGCTCGCTCGTCGCCGCGCTGGCGCTGGGCGCCGAGGGCATGAACATGGGCACGCGCTTCATCGCCACGCAGGAGGCGCCGGTGCACGAGAACGTCAAGCGCGCCATCGTCGCCGCGAGCGAGCTCGACACGCGCCTGGTGATGCGCCCGCTGCGCAACACCGAGCGCGTGCTGACCAACGCCGCGGTGGAGCGGCTGCTCGAGAAGGAGCGCCGGCTCGGCGCCGACCTGAAGTTCGAGGACATCGTGGCCGAGGTCGGCGGCGTGTACCCGCGCATCATGCAGGGCGGCGAGATGGATGCCGGCGCCTGGTCCTGCGGCATGGTGGCGGGGCTGATCCACGACGTGCCCACGGTGGCCGAGCTCATCGGCCGCATCATGGCCGAGGCGAACGCGCTCATCACGCAGCGGCTGGCCCGCCTGGCCGCCGCCTGAGCACCGGCACCCCGCGCCGCCGGCAGGCTCACCTGGCGAGCCTGCCGTCGGCGAGCATTGCGCCATGCCCGACGACTCGTCCCTCCAGCCCGGCTTCATGGTGGTGCACGGCAACCACCCGGAGGCCTTGCGCGACCTGATGCTGGCGTGGATCGCGCGGCACCCGCTCGCGCCGCTGGAAGACGAGGTGGTGCTGGTGCAGAGCAACGGCGTGGCGCAGTGGCTGAAGCTGGCGCTGGCGCGCGACGCGGCCGAGGGCGGCTGCGGCATCGCGGCGGCGCTGTCGATGCAGCTGCCCTCGCGCTTCACCTGGCAGGCCTACCGCGCGGTGCTGGGCGCCGCCGACGTGCCGGCCGCCTCGCCCTTCGACAAGCCGCTGCTGGTGTGGCGCCTGATGCGCATGCTGCCGGCGCTGCTGGCCGAGGACGCCTTCGCGCCGCTGCGCCGCTTCCTCGCCCGCGACGACGACCTGCGCAAGCGCCACCAGCTCGCCGAGCGGCTGGCCGACCTGTTCGACCAGTACCAGGTCTATCGCGCCGACTGGCTGGCCGGCTGGGCCGCCGGCGACGACGCGATCGCCACCGCCCGCGAGGGCCGGCAGCCGGTGCCCGAGCTGCTGCGCTGGCAGCCGCGGCTGTGGCGCGCGCTGCAGGACGACGTGGGGCCGCAGGCGGCGCTCGCCAGCCGCGCCGAGGTGCACCGGCGCTTCCTCGACGCCTGCGCGCGGCCGGGCGGCGGGCGGCCGGCGGGGCTGCCGCGGCGGCTGGTGGTGTTCGGCATCTCGTCGCTCGCGCAGCAGTCGCTGGAGGCGCTGGCGGCGCTCGCGCGCTGGACGCAGGTGCTGATGTGCGTGCACAACCCCTGCGAGCACGACTGGTCGCACATCGTGGCTGACAAAGACCTGCTGCGCGCCGAGCGGCTGCGGCGCCCGCGCCGCCCGGGCGGCGACGGCGCCATCGCCGAGGAGGCGCTGCACCTGCACGCCCAGCCGCTGCTGGCGGCCTGGGGCCGGCAGGGGCGCGACTTCATCCGCCTGCTCGACGCGCACGACGAGACCGAGGCCTACGAGCCGCGCTTTCGCGCCATCGGCCAGCGCATCGACTGCTTCGAGCCGAACGACACGGCCACGCTGCTGCGGCAGCTGCAGGACGACATCCGCGACCTGCGCCCGCTGGCCGAGAGCCGCGCGCGCTGGCCGGCGGTGGACGCGCGGGCCGACCGCTCGATCCGCTTCCACGTGGCGCACGGCCCGCAGCGCGAGGTGGAGGTGCTGCACGACCAGCTGCTGGCCGCCTTCGCGGCCGACCCGACGCTGCGCCCGCGCGACGTGATCGTCATGGTGCCCGACATCGCCGTCTACGCGCCGCACGTGCGCGCGGTGTTCGGCCTGCTGCCGGCGGACGATGCGCGCCACATCCCGTTCACCCTGGCCGACCAGGGGCGGCGCCACGTCGACCCGCTGCTCGGCGCGCTGGAGCAGCTGCTCGCGCTGCCGCAGTCGCGGGTGGCCGTGAGCGACGTGCTCGACCTGCTGGAGGTGCCGGCGCTGCGCGCGCGCTTCGGCATCGACGACCGCGACCGGCCGCTGCTGCGGCGCTGGATCGCGGCCGCCGGCATCCGCTGGGGGCTGCACGCCGAGCAGCGCCGCCGGCTCGACCTGCCCGGCGGGCTGGCGCAGAACACCTGGGCCGCGGGCCTGCGCCGCATGCTGCTCGGCTATGCCGTGGGCGACGGCGCGGCGTGGCAGGGCATCGAGCCGCTGGACGAGATCGGCGGCCTCGACGCGGCCCTGCTCGGCCCGCTGCTGCGGCTGGTGGACGCGCTCGACCGGCTGTGGCGGCGCCTGGCCGAGCCGGCGCCGCCGGCCGAGTGGGCCGAACGCCTGCGCGCGCTGCTGCAGGACTTCTTCCTGGCGGAGGAGGGCGCCGACGGCTTCACCTTGCTGCGCCTGGAAACCGCGCTGCAGGCCTGGCAGGAGGCGTGCAGCGCCGCCGGCCTGGTCGAGCCGCTGCCGCTGTCGGTCGTGCGGGAGCACTGGCTCGCGCAGATGGACGAGCCCAGCCTGAACCAGCCCTTCTTCGCCGGCGCGGTGACCTTCGCCACGCTGATGCCGATGCGCGCGATTCCGTTCCGCCACGTGGCGCTGCTCGGCATGAACGACGGCGACTACCCGCGCAGCCGCGTGCCGATGGACTTCGACCTGATGGGGCGCGACTACCGCCCCGGCGACCGCTCGCGGCGCGAGGACGACCGCTACCTCTTCCTCGAAGCGCTGCTGTCGGCGCGCGAGCACCTGCACGTGAGCTGGGTGGGGCGCGACATCCGCGACAACGAGGCGCTGCCGCCCTCGGTGCTGGTGGCGCAGCTGCGCGACCACCTCGCGGCCGGCTGGCGGCTGGCCGGGGGCGGCTCGCTGCTCGATGCGCTGACCGTGACGCACCGGCTGCAGCCCTTTCATCCGGCGTACTTCGGCGGGCAGGTGCCGGGCCTGTTCAGCTACGCGCACGAATGGCGATCGGGGGCGCCGCAGGCGGCGGCCGGCGAGGCGCCGTTGCCGCTCGGCCCGATGGTGCGCGACGGCGCGCTCACCCTGAAGCTGCTCGGCAGCTTCCTGAAGGACCCGGTGCGCAGCTTCTTCCAGTTGCGCCTGGGCATCCATTTCGACGAGGGCGATGCCGCGGCCGAGGACCAGGAGCCCTTCGCCCTCGACGCGCTCGTGAACTGGAAGCTGCAGGACGAGCTCATCGACGCGCAGCAGGCCGCGCTCGCCGCCGGCGGCGAGCGCGAGGCGGCGCTGGCGGCGCAGCTGGCGCGCATCGAGCGGCGCGGCGAGCTGCCCGCCGGCGGCTTCGGCCGTGCCGTGCAGGAGGCGCTGGCCGAGCCGATGGCTGCCCTGTTCGAGGAGCACGCCAAGGCGCTGGCCGCCTGGCCGGTCGAATGCCCCGACGAGCCGCTGGAGATCGCCGCGCCCGACGCCGCCCTGCGGCTGGACGACTGGCTCGGCGGCATGCGCCGCGGCGAGTCCGGCGCGCGCGCCCGGCTGCTGCTCGAAAGCAGCGGCCTGCTCAAGGGCCAGCGCTACCGCCGCGACAAGCTGCTGCCGGCCTGGGTGGCGCACCTGGCCGGGCACCTGGGCGGCGAGCCGCTCACCACGGTCATCGTCAGCAAGAACGGCACGGTGACGCTGCCGCCGCTGCCCGTCGAGCAGGCGCGCGGCTGCTGGGCCGCCCTGCTCGATGCCTGGCAGCAGGGCCTGCGCCGCCCGCTGCCGCTGGCGGCCGGCTGCGGCTTCGCCTGGCTCGGCAAGGGCGGCCGCGCCGGCACGCCCGCCGCGCACGAGGCCTTCGAGGCCGCCCGCGCCCACTACGAAGACAGCGACCCCGAGCGCGGCTTCCGCGGCGAGCGCGACGCGAACCCGTACCTCGCCCGCGCCTTCCCCGGCTTCGGCGCCTTGTGGGCGGACGGCGAATTCGCGCGGCTGGCCGATGCGCTGCTGCGGCCGCTCGACGAGGCGCTGGGCGCCGGCAAGGCGGGGCGCGCCAACCGGGGGGACGAGACATGAGCGTCCCCGAGCTGCTGCAGCCCTTGACCTTCCCGCTGCGCGGCAGTCGCCTGATCGAGGCGAGCGCCGGCACCGGCAAGACCTTCACCATCGCCGCGCTGTACCTGCGGCTGGTGCTCGGCCACGGCGGCGAGGCGGCCTTCCCGCGCGCGCTCACGCCGCCCGAGATCCTCGTCGTCACCTTCACCGAGGCAGCCACCAAGGAACTGCGCGACCGCATCCGCGCCGCGCTCGCCGAGGCGGCTGATTGTTTTCTTGGAGATCCGGACGCGGCGCCCGCGAGCGATCTGCTGGGCGAGCTGCGCGCCGCCTATCCGCCCGAGGCGTGGCCGGCCTGCGCGCGCCGGCTGCGGCTGGCGGCGGAATGGATGGACGAGGCCGCCGTGTCCACCATCCACGGCTGGTGCAACCGCATGCTGCGCGAGCACGCCTTCGACAGCGACAGCCTGTTCACCCAGACGCTCGAAGCCGATTCGCGCGAGCTGCTGGCCGAGGTGGTGCGCGACTACTGGCGCAGCTTCTTCTATCCGCTGGACGAAGACGGCGTGGCCCGGGTGGCCGGCTGGTGGGCCACGCCGGATGCGCTGCAGAAGACCGTGGCGCGGCTGCTGGACGTGGGCGATTCGCTGGGCGAGGGCCTGCCGCCGGCCGAGGCCCTGGGCCGGGCGCGCGACGAGCGCGAACGCGAGCTGATGGCGATGCGGGCGCCGTGGACCGGCTGGATCGACGCGTTGCAGGCGCTGCTGGACGACGCCGCGCAGCGCAAGCTCGTCGACGGGCGCCGGTTGCAGGCGCGCTTCTACCAGCCCTGGCTCGATGGGCTGCGGCAGTGGGCGGCCGGCGAATGCGATGCGCCGTTCCCCGCCGGCAGCACCGGCTGGACGCGGCTCACCCCGCAAGGCCTGGCCGACGCCTGGAAATCCGGCCCCGCGCCCGACCACCCGGCGCTGCACGACCTGGCGACCCTGCGCGAGCGCCTCGACGCGCTGCCCGACGGCCGCGACGACCTGCTGGCCCATGCCGCCCGCTGGTGCGCCGGCCGCCTCGCCCGCGAGAAGGAGCGGCGCGCGCAGATGGGCTTCGACGACCTGCTCTCGCGGCTCGATGCCGCCCTGCAGGGCGCCAACGGTGCGCGCCTCGCGGCGCTGATCCGCCGGCAGTTCCCGGTGGCGCTGATCGACGAGTTCCAGGACACCGACCCGCTGCAGTACCGCATCTTCGACGCCGTCTACGGCGTGGCGGGCAACGCGCAGGACACGGCGCTGGTGCTCATCGGCGACCCGAAGCAGGCGATCTACGCCTTTCGCGGCGCCGACATCCACACCTACCTCGCCGCGCGCCGAGACACCGCGGGCCGGCATGCCACGCTCGGCACCAACTACCGCTCGACGCGGGCGATGGTCGGCGCCGTCAACCAGGTGTTCGGCCAGGCCGAGCGGCGCAGCGGCGGGCAGGGCGCGTTTCTCTTCCGCACCGGCGGCGACGACCTGCTGCCCTTCGTCGAAGTGGCGGCGCAGGGCCGCGATGAGCGCTGGTGCGTGGACGGCGCCGAGGCGCCCGCGCTCACCTGCTGGCACCTCGACGCCGAGGCCGAGCTCGGCACCGGCGAACTGCGCCAGCGCATGGCGGCCGTCTGCACCGGCGAGGTGGTGCGGCTGCTGCGCGCCGGGCAGGACGGCCGCGCCGGCTTTGCCGAGCCCGGCAAGCCGCTGCGCGCGCTGCAGCCGGGCGACATCGCCGTGCTGGTGAACAACGGCCGCGAGGCCGATGCCGTGCGCGAGGCGCTGAAGGCCGGCGGCGTGCGCACCGTCTACCTGTCGGACAGGGGCTCGGTGTTCCGCAGCGCCGTGGCCGCCGACCTGAAACGCTGGCTCGCCGCCTGCGCCGAGCCCGGCGACGACCGCCTGCTGCGCGCCGCCCTGGCCACCGCCACGCTCGGGCTGCCGTGGGCCGCACTCGACCGCCTGAGCCACGACGAACTGCACTGGGAATCGCGCGTGGAGCAGTTCCACCGCTACCGCGAGTGCTGGCGCCGCCAGGGCGTGCTGCCGATGCTGCGGCGGCTGCTGCACGACTTCGCCGTGCCCGAGCGCCTGCTCGCGCAGGGCGACGAGCGCACGCTGACCGACGTGCTGCACCTGGCCGAACTGCTGCAGCAGGCGAGCGCGCAGCTCGACGGCGAGCATGCGCTGATCCGCCACCTCGCCGCGCAGGACGACGAGCTGGGCGACGACAACGACGCCCGCCGCCTGCGGCTGGAGAGCGACGCCGACCTCGTCAAGGTGGTGACGGTGCACAAGTCCAAGGGCCTCGAATACCCACTGGTCTTCCTGCCCTTCGCCTGCGCCTTCCGCCCGGCCCGCGGCACCGACCTGCCGCTGGTGTGGCACGACGCGCAAGGGGGCCGCCACGTGGCGCTCGCCGGCGATGCGCAGGTGCTCGCCGCCGTCGACCACGAGCGCCTGGGCGAGGACCTGCGCAAGCTCTACGTGGCGCTGACCCGCGCGCGCTTCGCCACCTGGGTGGGCGTCGCGCCGGCCAAGGGCCTCGAACGCAGCGCGCTGGGCTACCTGCTGGCCGGCGGCGAGCCCGTGCCGCCGGCGGCGCTGGCGCCGGTGCTGCACGCCTTGCGCGGCGATGGCGAGGCGATCCGCGTGCAGCCCGCGGCGCCGTTCGACGGCGCACGGTTCGTGCCGCGCGGCGAAGCCGTCGCCGCAGCGGCACCGCTGCCGCTGCCCGAACGGCGCGAGGCCTGGTGGGTCGCGAGCTATTCGGCGCTGCGGACGGCCGACGAGCGCATCGCACCCGACAGCGCCGCCGAGAACACCTATGCCGACGCGGCCGACGAGCCGGCGCATGCCGCGACCGAAGGCCTGGACGCCGTCGACGAGGCGCCGGTCGCCGCCCCGGGCCTGCACGGTTTTCCGCGCGGCGCCGGGCCGGGTTCCTTCCTGCACGGGCTGCTCGAATGGGCGGGCCGGCAGGGCTTCGCCGCCGTCGGCGCCGACCCGCGCGAGCTGGCCGACCTGATCGCGCGGCGCTGCAACCTGCGCGGCTGGAGCGGCTGGATCGAGCCGCTGCGCGACTGGCTCGGCGCCTGGCTGGCCACGCCGCTCGACCTGCGCCGGCTCAGCCCGCAGGCGACGCCCGTGCGCCCGGCGGCGCTGCGAAGCCTGCAGGTCGAGATGGAGTTCTGGTTCCCCGCGCACCGCGTCGACACGCGCGCGCTCGACGCGCTGGTGTGCCGGCACACGCTCGGCGGCGCCCCCCGCGCACCGCTGCAGGCCGCGCGGCTGAACGGCATGCTCAAGGGCTTCGTCGACCTGGTGTTCGAGCACGAGGGCCGCTACTACGTGGCCGACTACAAGTCGAACTGGCTCGGGCCGCGCGACGCGAGCTATGCGCCGCAGGCGCTGCGCGAGGCGGTGCTGCGGCATCGCTACGACCTGCAGTACGTGCTGTACCTGTTCGCCCTGCACCGCCTGCTGCGCGCGCGCCTGCCCGGCTACGACTACGACCGCCACGTCGGCGGCGCCGTGTACCTGTTCCTTCGAGGCCATGCCGCCGCCGGGCAGGGGCTGCACATGGAGCGCCCGCCGAAGGTGCTGATGGAGGTGCTGGATGCGTTGTTCACCGCGGAGGTGGCGGCATGAGCGCGATTCCCGTCGCATCGGCCGGAGTGGCCGAGGTGCTGCACCGGCTCGACCGCTGGGTGGAGGACGGCTGGCTGCGCGAGCTGGACCGGGCGTTCGCCGCCTTCCTGGCGCAGGAGGCGGGCGATGCCGATCCGCTGCTGATCCTCGCCGCGGCGCTCGCCAGCCACCAGGTGGGTCGCGGCCACGCCTGCCTGGACCTGCAGGCCTCGCTCGACGATGCGGCCGGGGCGCTGGCGCTGCCGCCGGAGCATGCGGGCGCCGGCGATGCCCCGGCGCCCGCGGCGCTGCTGGGCGCGGTGGATCTCGCGCGCTGGCAGGCGGCCCTGCGTCACCCGCGGCTGGTCGACGACGGCTCGGGCCCCGCGCCGCTGGTGCTGGCCGGCCATCGTCTCTACCTGCGGCGCTACTGGCAGTACGAGCAGTCGGTGCGCCGGGCCATCGACGCGCGCCTGGCCGTCCCCGTGATGAGCGCGGCCCACGAGGCGCCGCTGCGCCAGGCGCTGGAGGCGCTGTTCCCGCGGGCGCCGGGCGAGGCCGGCACCGACTGGCAGCGCGTCGCCTGCGCGCTCGCCGCCCGCCACGGCTTCGGCATCGTCACCGGCGGCCCGGGCACCGGCAAGACGACCACCGTGGTCAAGCTGCTGGCCGTGCTGCAGCACCTCACGCTCGGCGGGGGCGGGCGCCGCCTGCGCATCCGTCTGGCCGCGCCCACCGGCAAGGCGGCGGCGCGCCTGGGCGAGTCGATCGCCGGCGCCGTGGCGGGCCTGCCGCTCGACCGCCTGCCGGGCGGCGAGGCCCTGCGCGCCGCGATCCCGCGCGAGGTGACCACCGTGCACCGCCTGCTCGGCGCGCGGCCCGACACGCGCCGCCTGCGCCACGACGCGCACGACCCGCTGCCGCTGGACGTGCTGGTGATCGACGAGGCCTCGATGGTCGACCTCGAGATGATGGCCGCCGTGTTCGCCGCGCTGCCGCCCTCCGCGCGGCTGGTGCTGCTGGGCGACAAGGACCAGCTCGCCTCGGTGGAGGCCGGCGCCGTGCTCGGCGACCTGTGCCGGCGCGCCGACGCCGGCCACTACACCGGCGCCACGCGCGACTGGCTGCGCGCCGTGGCCGGCGAGACGCTGGACGCGGCGCTCGTCGACGAGGGCGGGCTGCCGCTCGACCAGGCGGTGGTGAAGCTGCGCCGCAGCCACCGCTTCGATGCCGGCAGCGGCATCGGCCGGCTGGCCGAGGCGGTCAACGCGGGCGACGTGGCCGCCGTGCACCGCCTGCGGGCCGAGGCGCCGCCGGACCTCGCGTGGCTGCGGCTCGGGTCGCAGCCGGGCAGCCTGGAACGCCTGGTGCTCGACGGCGCCCATGGCGACTTTCCGCCGGCCGCGACGGGCGCGCCGCCGCCGGTCGGTTATCGGCACTACCTCGGCGTGCTGCGCGACGGCCGGCCCGGCGCCGATGCGGCGCCGCACGTCTTCGACGACTGGGCGCGCGCCGTGCTGTCCGCGCACACCCGCTTCCAGCTGCTGTGCCCCCTGCGCCGCGGCCCGCACGGCGTGCAGGCGCTGAACCAGCGCATCGCGGCGCTGCTGTGCGCCGAGGGCCTGACGCCGGCCGCGCAGGGCTGGTACCTCGGCCGGCCGGTGATGGTGACGCGCAACGACGCGGGCCTGGGCCTGATGAACGGCGACGTGGGCATCACGCTGGCGCTGCCGCACTGCGAACCCGGCGACGCGGACGCGCGCTGGATCCCGCGCGTGGCATTCGCCGCCGGCGACGGCAGCGGCGGCATCCGCTGGGTGCTGCCCAGCCGGCTGCCGTCGGTGGAGACCGTGTTCGCGATGACGGTGCACAAGTCGCAGGGCTCCGAGTTCGCCCACGCCGCGCTGGTGCTGCCCGACCGGCCGAGCCCGGTGCTCACGCGCGAGCTGGTCTACACCGGCATCACCCGCGCGCGGCACTGGTTCACCCTGGCCACCTTCGACGCCGGGCACGAGGTGCTCGACGGCGCCGTGACGCGCCGCGTGCGGCGCGCCGGCGGCCTGCTGGCAGGCTGATCCGAGCGAAAAAAAGCCCCGCATCGCGGGGCTTTCGTGGGAAGGGGCGCTGGCCTTACAGCGGATCGGCGTAGGCGCGCAGCTTCTCCGAGCGGCTCAGGTGCTTGAGCTTGCGCATCGCCTTGGCCTCGATCTGGCGGATGCGCTCGCGCGTCACGTCGAACTGGCGGCCCACTTCCTCGAGGGTGTGGTCGCTGCTCATGTCGATGCCGAAGCGCATCCGCATCACCTTGGCCTCGCGCGCCGTCAGGCCGTCCAGCAGCTCGTTGATGACCGCGCGCAGGCCCGACTGCATGGCCGCTTCCATCGGGGCCACGTTCATCGTGTCCTCGATGAAGTCGCCGAGCGTGGTGTCGCCCTCGTCGCCCACCGGCGCTTCCATCGACACCGGCTCCTTGGCCACCTTCATGATCTGGCGCACCTTGGCTTCGGGGATCTCGAGCTTGATCGCGAGCGTGGCCGCGTCCGGCTCGTAGCCGAACTCGTGCAGGTGCGCACGGCTCATGCGGTTCATCTTGTTGATCATCTCGATCATGTGCACCGGGATGCGGATGGTGCGGGCCTGGTCGGCGATGGCGCGCGTGATGGCCTGGCGGATCCACCACGTGGCGTAGGTCGAGAACTTGAAGCCGCGGCGGTATTCGAACTTCTCGACCGCCTTCATCAGCCCGACGTTGCCTTCCTGGATCAGGTCGAGGAACTGCATGCCGCGGTTGGTGTACTTCTTGGCGATGGAGATGACCAGGCGCAGGTTGGCCTCGATCATTTCCTTCTTGGCCTCGAGCGAGGAGCGCTCGCCCTCGTTCATCTTCTTGTTGATGGCCTTGAGCTCTTCCAGCGGCAGCACGGCCTTCGACTGGATGTCGATCAGCTTGGTCTGCAGCTCCTGGATGGCGGGCAGGCTGCGGCCGAGCGCGGCGGCGTAGGGCTTGCCGCTGGCGGCCTCGGCCTCCACCCACGCGAGGTTCAGCGCGTTCGGCGGGAACTGCGTGATGAAGTGCTCCTGCGGCATGCCGCACTTGTCGACGGCGATCTTGCGGATCTCGCGCTCGTGGCGGCGCACCTCCTCGACCTGCGTGCGCAGCATGCCGCACAGCTTGTCGATGGTCTTGACCGTGAAGCGCATGGTCATGAGCTGGTCGGTCAGCTCCTGCTGCGCCTTGTGGTAGGCGGGCGAACCGTAGCCGTTCTTCTCGAACGCGCGGCGCAACTTGTCGAAGCTCGCGCGCATGGAGTCGAAGCGGGCGAGGGCAGCCACGCGCATCTCTTCCAGCCGGCGCGTCATGGCCTTGGAGCCGCCGTTGCCGTCGTCGTCGTCCTCGCTGTCGTCGAAGGAGTCGACGTCTTCCTCGGCCACGTAGTCGTCGGCCTCGTCGGCGACGACGAAGCCGTCGACGAGCTGCGAGATGGGGATCTCGCCGCTGGCGACCTGGTCGGCGTAGCTCAGGATCTCGGCCATCACCGAGGGCGAGCCCGAGATGGCGTGCATCATGTCCTGCAGGCCGCCCTCGATGCGCTTGGCGATCTCGATCTCGCCCTCGCGCGTGAGCAGCTCGAACGAGCCCATCTCGCGCATGTACATGCGCACCGGGTCGGTGGTGCGGCCGAACTCGGAGTCGACGGTGGACAGCGCCGCCTCGGCGGCTTCCTCGGCCTCCTCGTCGGTCGCGGCCGTGCCGCCGCCGCCGGCCACCAGCAGCGTGGCGGCGTCGGGTGCCTGCTCGTACACGGCGATGCCCATGTCGTTGAGCATCTTCACCGTGGCCTCGAGCACCTCGGCGTCGACCAGCTTCTCGGGCAGGTGGTCGTTGATTTCCTGCTGCGTGAGGAAGCCGCGCGTCTTGCCCAGCTTGACCAGCGTGCGCAGCTCGCTGCGGCGCTTCTCGGCCTCTTCCTCGGTGAGGGCGCTCACGTCCAGGCCGAACTCGCGGATCAGCGCACGCTCCTTGGACTTGGGCACCTTCATGCGCAGCGGCTTGGCCTTGGCGGCCTTCACCTCGGCGGCCTCGACGATCACCTCGGCCGCATCGACGCCGTCGCCCGCGTCGAGGTCGTCGCTGTCGGCGTCGAGTTCGTCGGAGAAATCTTCCTCGATGTCGATCTTCTTCTTGGCAACCGGCTTGGCCTTGCCCTTCGCCTTCACCGCAGGCTTGGCCGCGGGCTTGGCGGCCTTGGCCGGGGCGGCCCGCTTGGCGGGCGCCTTGGCTTGCGGTGCTTCGACGCGCGCGGCAGCAACCAGGTCATCGGCCTTGGCAGCGGAACGGGTGGTCTTTTTGGCGGTCATGCAATTTCCAAAGAGTGAGGTGAACGGAACGTCGCGGCGGCGGAAGGGGAGGCAACGGCCCCGCGCCGCGAACGGACGAGGGCCGGCGGCGGCGCGCTATGGGACATGTGGGGGTCGCTCGCCTGTTTTGGAAGCCGACATCGCTCGAATCGCTTGGCGCACCATGTGTGGCATGTGTCGCGCCCGAGGCGCTCCCAAGAACAAGAAAAGCCCGCAACCATTTCAGTGGTAGCGGGCTTCGGTCTTCCGGACGTTCCCCCGCGGGGGTGACGACGGTCTTTCGCGCTGGGTTACGGGTTCCCGGGGGGTCCGCCCAATCATGCGGCCGGTTGCGCGCTCTGGAACAAATGGATTATACACATTCGCGCGGGAATGTCACCCCGTTGCCTGCCCGGAAGACCCTCACCGTGACGTGTGTCGCATCCGGGGCGTGCCGCGTGCAGCGTTTGCCTGGGGCCACCCGCCGCGGCCCGCGCGGTATGGTTTGCGGACACCGTCCACTCCACGACCGCGATGCCTACCTACCGCCAGGGCGAAAAGCCCCTTCACGAGTATCTGCGCGAGCATGCGCGCGCCCAGCCGGGCAAGCCGGCCTTCGTCTGGTACGGCACCCGCATCACCTACGCCGAGCTCGATGCCTGGAGCGACGCATTCGCCGCGCGGCTGCAGGCGCTGGGCGTGCGTCCGGGCGACCGCGTGGCGCTGTTCCTCGGCAACTGCCCGCAGTACGTCGTGGCGCACTTCGGCATCCAGAAGGCCGGGGCCATCGTCGGGCCGTGCGGGCCGCTGTTCAAGGCGATGGAGCTCGAGTACCAGCTGAAGGACCTCGGCGCCGAGGTGATCGTCGCCGCCGACCACCTGCTGCCGGTGCTCGACCAGGTGCGCGGCAACACCGCGGTCCGCCACGTGTTCGCCACGGGGTACGCCGACCTGCTGCCGGTGCAGCCCGAGATCACCGTGCCGCCGGAGCTGCAGGCGCCCGCGCCCGCGCGAGGCGAGGGCGTTCACGATTTCGTCGCGGCCATGCGCTCGGGCGAGGCACCGCGGGCGGTGAGCGTGGCGCTCGACGACGTGGCGCTGCTGACCTACACCTCCGGCACGACGGGGCTGCCCAAGGGCGCCATGCTGAGCTTCGGCAACGCGCTGTGCAAATCGGCCGCCGCGGCCGACTGCAACGGCGTGCGCGGCGACGACGTGCTGCTCGCCATCGCGCCGCTGTACCACATCGCCGGCATGCTGATGGGCATCAACGTGACGGTGTACACGGGCGCCACCACGGTGCTGATGCACCGCTTCGACCCGCTGGCGGCGGTGCAGGCGATCGACCGGTACCGCGTGAGCTGGTGGTACAGCATCGCGCCGATGAACGTGGCGGTGATGCAGCTGCCGCAGGCGAAGGACCACGACCTGTCGTCGCTGAAGGTCAATGCGTCGACCAGCTTCGGCATCACACTGACCGAGGCGCTGGCGTCGCAGTGGCGGGCGTTCACCGGCCACGCGGAGCTGTTCGAGGCGGCCTACGGCCTGTCGGAGACGCACACCATGGACACCTACATGCCGCGCGAGCGCATCCGGTGGGGCACGCACGGCGTGCCGGCGCCGGGGGTGGAGATCCGCATCGTCGATCCGCAGACGGGCGCCGACCTGCCGCCTGGGGCGCAGGGCGAGATCGTGCTGCGCAGCGGCGGCGTCTTCAAGGGCTACTGGAACAAGCCCGAGGCCACGGCGGCCACGCTGCGCGACGGCTGGGTGCACACCGGCGACATGGGCGTGGTCGACGCCGACGGCTACCTGACCTTCCAGGGCCGCTTCAAGGAGATGATCAAGGTCTCGGGCTACAGCGTCTTCCCGGAGGAGGTGGAGGCGCTGCTCATCCGCCACCCCGCCGTGGCGCAGGCGGCCGTGATCGGCGTGCCGGACGAGCGCCGCGGCGAGGCGGTGAAGGCGGTGATCGTGCGCAAGCCGGGCGCCGAGGCGAGCGCCGACGAGATCATCGCGTGGAGCCGCGAGCACATGTCGGCCTACAAGGTGCCGCGGCAGGTGGCGTTTCGCGACAGCCTGCCGGCCACGGGCGCGGGCAAGGTGCTGCGGCGGCTGCTGAAGGACGACTGACCCGCGTTCAAGAGGAAAGAAAAAGGGCCGGCAGTGCCGGCCCTCGTCACGCGGGAACGCCGCTTATTTGGCGAGGGTGACCTCGACGCGGCGGGCCTCGGCCGAGTCGCCCGCGTCGATCTGCTCGGGCTTGCTCAGTTCGATGCGGTCCTCCGCCACGCCGGCGGCGACCAGGGCGTCGCGCACCGCGACGGCGCGCTGCTTCGCCAACTCGGCGTTCATGGCCGCGTCGCCCGTGGCGTCATGGAAGCCGCTGACCACCAGCCGGGCCGACGCATCGGCCTTGGCGGCGGCGACCAGCGGGGCGAGCGCGTCGCCGCCTTCGGCCGGCAGGGCGGCGGCGCCGCTGGCGAAATAGACCTTCGCCGCGCCGGCGCTGGCCGCGGCGCCAGTCGACGCCGCCGTGCCGGCCGTGGCGTGCGCGGGGGCGCGCGTCGCCGCTTCGGTGGCGGCGGTCATCGGCAGCAGCGGCACGATCAGCAGCGCCACGATGTTGATGATCTTGATCAGCGGGTTCACCGCGGGGCCGGCCGTGTCCTTGTAGGGGTCGCCCACGGTGTCGCCGGTGACGGCGGCCTTGTGCGCCTCCGAGCCCTTGCCGCCGTGGTGGCCGTCCTCGATGAACTTCTTGGCGTTGTCCCAAGCGCCGCCGCCGGTGCACATCGAGATGGCGACGAACAGGCCCGTCACGATCGTGCCCATCAGCAGGCCGCCGAGCGCGGCCGGGCCGAGCAGCAGGCCGACGAGGATCGGCGCCACCACCGGCAGCAGCGACGGGATCACCATCTCCTTGATGGCCGCGGTGGTCAGCATGTCGACGGCCTTGCCGTATTCGGGCTTGCCGGTGCCGTCCATGATGCCCTTGATGTCGCGGAACTGGCGGCGCACTTCCACCACCACCGAGCCGGCGGCGCGGCCGACGGCTTCCATGGCCATGGCGCCGAACAGGTAGGGGATCAGGCCGCCGATGAACAGGCCGATGATGACGCGCGGGTCGCTCAGGTCGAAGCTGATGCTCATGCCGCGCGCCTCGAGCGAGTGCGTGTAGTCGGCGAACAGCACCAGCGCGGCCAGGCCGGCCGAGCCGATGGCGTAGCCCTTGGTCACGGCCTTGGTGGTGTTGCCCACCGCGTCGAGCGGGTCGGTGACGGCGCGCACGCTGTCGGGCAGCTCGGACATCTCGGCGATGCCGCCGGCGTTGTCGGTGATGGGGCCGTAGGCGTCGAGCGCGACGACGATGCCGGCCATGCTCAGCATCGAGGTGGCGGCCACCGCGATGCCGTACAGGCCCGCGAGCTGGTACGACACGAGGATAGCGATGCACACGAAGAGCACCGGCCAGGCGGTGGAGCGCATCGACACGCCCAGGCCCGCGATGATGTTCGTGCCGTGGCCGGTGGTCGAGGCCTGCGCGATGTGCTGCACCGGCTTGTACTGCGTGCCGGTGTAGAACTCGGTGATCCACACCAGCAGGGCGGTCAGCACGAGGCCGACGGCGCAGGCGCCGAACAGCCGCATGTGGGTGCCCTCGCCGAGCGCGTCGTTCGGCATGAAGGCCGCGGTGACGAAGTAGAAGGCGATGAGCGATAGCACGCCCGCCACGGCCAGGCCCTTGTAGAGCGCCGGCATCACGTTCTTCATGCCGGCCGAGGCCTTGACGAAGCTGCAGCCGATGATGGAGGCGATGATCGACACGCCGCCCAGCAGCAGCGGGTACACCGCGGCCTGCAGGCCCGCGTTCGTGACCATCAGCGCGCCGAGCGCCATGGTGGCGATCAGCGTGACGGCGTAGGTCTCGAACAGGTCGGCGGCCATGCCGGCGCAGTCGCCGACGTTGTCGCCCACGTTGTCGGCGATCACCGCGGGGTTGCGCGGGTCGTCCTCGGGAATGCCGGCCTCGACCTTGCCCACCAGGTCGGCGCCCACGTCGGCGCCCTTGGTGAAGATGCCGCCGCCCAGCCG
>JBIQHD010000024.1:0-74477 GCA_044508835.1 Rubrivivax sp. | reverse complement strand
GCCGTTGATGTTCATCGCGTCCGAGCCGCACACGCCTTCGCGGCAGGAGCGGCGGAAGCTGATCGACGGATCGACCTTCTTCAGCTTCATCAACGCATCGAGCAGCATGCGCTCGGAGCCGTCGAGCTCGACCTCGATGGTCTGCATGCGCGGCTTGGCGTCGGTGTCGGGGTCGTAGCGGTAGATCTGGAAAACGCGCTTGGTCATGGCTTTCGGATTCCTCGGGCGGAGCCGGCCTTAGAAGGACCGCACCTTGGGCGGTACGGATTCGACGGTCAGCGGCTTCATGTTGACCGGCTTGTATTCGAGGCGGTTGCCTTCGGAGTACCACAAGGTGTGCTTGAGCCACTCGTCGTCGTTGCGACCGTTCGGATGCGCGGGCGTGTCGCCGTAGTCGTCCACCGTGTGGGCGCCGCGGCTCTCGCGCCGCGCGGCGGCCGACACGATGGTCGCGAGCGCCACCTCGATCAGGTTCTCGACCTCGAGCGCCTCGACGCGCGCAGTGTTGAAGACCTTCGACTTGTCGGCGAGGTGGATGTTCTTCACCCGCTCGGCCACCGCCTTGATCGCCGTCACGCCTTCGTCGAGGATGGCCTGGGTGCGGAACACGCCGGCATGCTGCTGCATGGTGGTGCGGATGGCGTTGGCCACGTCCTGCGCGTACTCGCCGCCGGTGCTGTTGTCGTACTTGGCCAGGCGCGAGAGCGAGAAGTCGGCCGCGTCGGCGGGCAGCGGCTTGTGGCTGCGCGCCTTGATGTCGCTGTCGACGATGTGGTTGCCGGCCGCGCGGCCGAACACCAGCAGGTCGAGCAGCGAGTTGGTGCCCAGCCGGTTGGCGCCGTGCACGCTCACGCAGGCGCACTCGCCCACCGCGTACAGGCCCTTGACCACCTCGTTCGGATTGCCGTTCTTCGGCGCCACCACCTGGCCGTGGATGTTGGTCGGGATGCCGCCCATCTGGTAGTGGATGGTCGGCACCACCGGGATCGGCTCCTTGGTGATGTCGACGTTAGCGAAGTTGTGGCCGATCTCGAACACGCTCGGCAGGCGCTTCATGATGGTTTCGGCGCCGAGGTGGGTCATGTCGAGGTGGATGTAGTCCTTGTTCGGACCGCAGCCGCGCCCTTCCTTGATCTCCTGGTCCATGCAGCGCGAGACGAAGTCGCGCGGCGCCAGGTCCTTGAGCGTGGGCGCGTAGCGCTCCATGAAGCGCTCGCCGGCGGCGTTGCGCAGGATGGCGCCCTCGCCGCGGCAGCCTTCGGTGAGCAGCACGCCGGCGCCGGCCACGCCGGTCGGGTGGAACTGCCAGAACTCCAGGTCCTGCAGCGGCAGGCCCGCGCGCGCGGCCATGCCCAGGCCGTCGCCGGTGTTGATGAAGGCGTTGGTGGAGGCCGCGAAGATGCGCCCCGCCCCGCCGGTGGCGAGCATCACCGTCTTGGCCTCGAGCACGTGCAGCTCGCCCGTCTCCATCTCGAGCGCGGTGACGCCGACCACGTCGCCGTCGGCGTCGCGGATCAGGTCGAGCGCCATCCACTCGACGAAGAAGTGCGTGCGCGCCTTGACGTTCTGCTGGTAGAGCGTGTGCAGCATCGCGTGGCCGGTGCGGTCGGCCGCGGCGCAGGCGCGCTGCACCGGCTTCTCGCCGTAGTTGGCGGTGTGGCCGCCGAAGGGGCGCTGGTAGATGGTGCCGTCGGCGTTGCGGTCGAAGGGCATGCCGAAGTGCTCGAGCTCGTACACGACCTTCGGCGCCTCGCGGCACATGAACTCGATCGCGTCCTGGTCGCCCAGCCAGTCGCCGCCCTTGACGGTGTCGTAGAAGTGGTAGTGCCAGTTGTCCTCGGACATGTTGCCGAGCGAGGCGCCGATGCCGCCCTGCGCCGCCACCGTGTGCGAGCGCGTGGGGAACACCTTGGACAGCACCGCGACGTTCAGGCCCGCCATCGCCAGCTGCAGCGAGGCGCGCATGCCGGAACCGCCGGCACCGACGATGACCACATCGAACTTGCGTTTCGAAACCGAGGCAGCCACCGACATCACAGTCTCCAGAGAACCTGAACCGCCCAGCCGGCGCAGCCGACGAGCCACACGATCGTCACGGCCTGCAGCGTCAGCCGCAGGCCCACGGACTTCACGTAATCCATCCACACGTTGCGAACGCCCACCCAGGCGTGATAGAGCAGCGCGACGATGGTGACGAAGGTGAGCACCTTCATCCACTGCTGCGCGAAGATGCCCGCCCAGCGGTCGTAGCCGAGCGGCCCGCCGAAGAGCACCTGGGCGATGAGCACCAGCGTGAAGACCGTCATCACGACGGCGGTCACGCGCTGCGAGAGCCAGTCGCCGAGGCCGTAGTGCGCGCCGACGACGAGGCGCTTGGAGCCGTAGTTCGTTGCCATGCCTGCGCTCCTCAGAAGAACAGCTTGTAGCCGAGCGCGAGCGTGACCACGATGCTCACGGCCAGAGTGAAGAGCGCCGACTGGCGGCCGAACTTCTTCGTGGTCTGGTGCGTGATGTCGAGCCACACGTGGCGCAGGCCGGCGATCAGGTGGTGCAGGAAGGCCCAGATCAGGCCGAGCACGATGAGCTTGTAGAACCAGCCGCCCATGACGCCGGTGCCGGCGTCGAACAGGTGGGCGAAGCGCGCGTACGAGACCTCCGACGTGACGCTGGCGTCGAACAGCCAGATCAGGAAGGGCATGAACAGGAAGAGCCCGACGCCGCTCACGCGATGAAGGATCGACACGATCGCGGCCACCGGATGGCCGTAGGTGATCGCACCCTTGAGGCCCATCGGGCCTGGTCTCTGTCTCGTGGCTTCGGGCATACCCAACCTTTTGTGTGTGACGAACAAAGTGAAACCGAATGATTTTATTGCAATGCAGCAGCCACGGCCCCCGCGGCGCCCTGCGTTCGCTCAGCTGAGTTGATTGCGGTAGTGGTGGGAGGACGTGTCGTAGAGCCCGCGGCGCAGCTCCACGGGCTTGCCGTCGTACGTGAAGGACAGGCGCTCCACCAGCAGCAGCGGTGCGCCTTCGGCGACGCCCAGCCAGCGGGCGGCCGTCGCGTCGGCGGCCACGGCGCGGATCTTCTCTTCCGCACGGATCATGCGCACGCCGAACTCGGCCTCGAACAGCGCGTACATCGGGCCGCGGTAGTCCGACAGCCGCTCCGCCGACAGCCCCTTGAACAGCGAGCCCGGCAGCCAGATGTCGTCGAGCACCACCGGCGTGCCGGCGAACGAGAGCACGCGGCGGATCTCCACCGTCGGCTCGCCGGCCTTCAGCTGCAGCGCGCGCGCGACCTCGGCGGGCGCGCGGCTGCGCCGGCAGTCGATGAAGTGGCGCTGCGCGCCGGCGCCCGCGCCGCCCTCGGCGGCATCGGGCGCGAGGCGCAGGAAGCGGTACTGGATCTTCTGCTCGGCGTGCGTGGCGACGAAGGTGCCCTTACCCTGGCGGCGCACGAGCAGGTTGTCGGCCGCCAGCTCGTCGATCGCCTTGCGCACCGTGCCCTGGCTCACCTTGAAGCGGGCAGCCAGGTCCATCTCGCTCGGGATGGCCTCGCCGGGACGCCATTCGCCCGCCTGCAGGCTGCGCGTCATCAGCGCCTTGATCTGCTGGTACAGCGGGCTGAATGCCGGCGCCGACCCGTCGGCCGGACGCGGCGGCGTGGTCGACGGAGGCAAGGCGGCGGCGGGCATGTCCCCGCATTCGAGCACAGCCGCCGGCCCGAGTCCATGAAAGTCGAGAGATATCTTATGTAAGACATAAGAATCTTGACCCTGCGCACGGCGGGCACCTAGACTCCCCGGCGCCTGCGCGTGCTGGCCTAAACTTGCCGGCCGCCCCTCGCTGCGCGCCGCGCGGCGCCTCGCCTGCCCGGGCCCGATTTCCCCTTTCGCCCCACTTATCCGGAGAATTCCATGAGCAAGAAACCCGTTCGTGTCGCCGTCACGGGCGCAGCCGGCCAGATCGGCTATGCACTGCTGTTCCGCATCGCCTCGGGCGAGATGCTCGGCAAGGACCAGCCCGTCATCCTGCAACTGCTGGAGGTGCCGGCGGACGGCCCGCAGAAGGCGCTCAAGGGCGTGATGATGGAGCTCGAGGACTGCGCCTTCCCGCTGCTGGCCGGCATGGAAGCCCACGGCGACCCGATGACCGCCTTCAAGGACACCGACTACGCCCTGCTCGTCGGCTCGATGCCGCGCAAGGCCGGCATGGAGCGCGCCGAGCTGCTGTCGATCAACGGCCAGATCTTCATCGGCCAGGGCAAGGCCCTCAACGCCGTGGCCAGCCGCGACGTGAAGGTGCTGGTCGTGGGCAACCCGGCCAACACCAACGCCTACATCGCGATGAAGAGCGCGCCCGACCTGCCGCGCAAGAACTTCACCGCCATGCTGCGCCTGGACCACAACCGCGCCGCCTCGCAGATCGCCGCCAAGACGGGCAAGCCGGTGGCCGCGATCGAGAAGCTCGCCGTGTGGGGCAACCACTCGCCCAGCATGTACGCCGACTACCGCTTCGCCTCCATCGAGGGCCAGTCGGTGAAGGACATGATCAACGACCAGGCCTGGAACAAGGACGTGTTCCTGCCGACGGTGGGCAAGCGCGGCGCGGCCATCATCGAGGCGCGCGGGCTGTCGAGCGCGGCCTCGGCCGCCAACGCCGCCATCGACCACATGCGCGACTGGGCGCTGGGCACCAAGGGCAAGTGGGTGACGATGGGCGTGCCGAGCAACGGCGAATACGGCATCCCGAAGGACGTGATGTTCGGCTTCCCGGTCACGACCGAGGGCGGCGAGTACAAGATCGTCGAGGGCCTCGAGATCGACGCCTTCAGCCAGGAGCGCATCAACCTCACGCTCAAGGAGCTGCAGGACGAGCAGGACGGCGTGAAGCACCTGCTCTGACGCACCCGCCCCGACGCATTTCTGCACTTGCGACGCGGTGTTTTCCACCGCGGCGCCCCGAGCCGGCCCACACTGTGCGCCGGCTTTTTTCGTTGCCCGCGACCGCCATGGACCTTCCCGCCCGCTTCATCCGCGCCAGGCCCTGTTCGACGCCGGCGACGTGGCCGCCGCGCTGCCGGCCTGCGACCACTACGCCGGCGTCGAGGCGCGCATGCGCAAGAGCCTCGAACTGCGGCAGCGGCTCGGGCCGGTGTTCGACGTCACGCTCGACTGCGAGGACGGCGCGCCGGTGGGCGGCGAGGCCGAGCATGCGCTGCTCGTCGCCGAGCTGGTGATGTCGGACGCCAACGCCCACGGCCGCGTCGGCGCGCGTGCGCGCGCAGTACTTCGACGCGGCGGCATGAGCCCGTGACGGCGCCGCCGCGACTTGTATCCAAGTCCCGCACGGGCGGCCGGTGCCGGCCGTGCGCATCGCATGTGCATTAGTTCCACCCGTCGTGCCGTGCGACGCGTGCCGCCCGGCCCGCGCGTGAACCATGTCTCGGCCGGGCCGGGCGGGGCCCGCCCGGCGCGGGCGGGCGGTTCGTGCAATAGTTCCGGCCGTGCGGCGGCGCGCGCCAGCAATCTGTTGCAGACGCAGCGACGCCGCGGCGCCCCATGCGCGCCGGCACGCCACACAATCACGGTGCCCGCCAACCCGGAGGTCCGATCCATGTCCCGCTCCCTCGCCGTGTCGATGTTCTGTGCCGCCGCGCTCGCGCTGCCGCTGGCGCATGCCCAAACCAGCGCGGCGCAGCCCGCCGCGAAGGCCAAGAATTCCACCAAGGTCGCGAAGGCGAAGCAGAGCCAGTCGCGCACCGAGCTGAAGTCCGAGGCCATCGGGCTGGCGGTGGCCACCGAGACCGTGGCCGCGCTCACCGCCGGGCAGATGGAAGCCGCCTCGCGCGTGTTGATCGGCAAGGCCGACTGCGAGTTCTCGCAGCAGGTGGACGTGCAGCCGGCCGATGGCAAGCCGGGCCACTTCAAGGTGAGCTTCAAGAACGCCAGCTACGAGATGGTCCCCGAGGAGACCACCACCGGCGCCGTGCGGCTGGAGGACAAGCGCAGCGGCGTGATGTGGCTGCAGATCCCCAGCAAGTCGATGCTGATGAACAGCAAGATCGGCCAGCGCATGGTCGACAGCTGCATGGTCGCCTCGCAGAAGACGGTCTCCGATGCGCCGCGCACCAACGTGATGCTGGGCGCCGCCGCCACGCGCTGATCCTTCCCTCCTCCACGCCGGCGCGAGCCGGCCGAGCGGCGGCCTGCGGGCCGCCGCCGTCGTTGCGGCCGCCAATCCCGACCCGGCAGGTATGAATCCGGAAGTACGTAGAATTCATACATACTTCAACCGGACACCTGCCATGGAAGCCACCGTCGCCGAAAGAGGCCAGATCACGCTGCCCAAGGCCGTCCGCGATGCGCTCGGTCTCGTCAAGGGCACCCAGCTCAAGGTCGAGCTGGAAGGCAGCCGCATCGTGCTGCGCAAGAACGTGGACGACGCCATCTCGCGCGTGCGCGGCAAGTTCAAGCTCGACGGCTTCGAGTCCGTCGACGACGCGCTGCACTCGGTGCGGGGCAACAAGCGGCCGTCCTCCACGTGATCGCCGTCGACTCCGCCGTCATCGTCGAGCTGCTCAGCAACGCGGCCGAGGCCGACGCGGCCGAGGCGGTGCTGCGCGAATCGCTGGCCCGCGGGCCGGTGGTCGTGTGCGAGGTGGTGGTGGCCGAGATCTGCAGCGCGCTGGCCGACGGCGCCCAGGCCCTGCAGGCGCTCGAGGAACTCGGCATCGGCTACAGCGCCGTCGAGGCCAAGGCGGCGGTGCGCGCCGGCGAGATGCAGCGGCGCTTTCGCGCCCGCGCGGGCGCCGCGCCCCGCAGCCTGCAGGACTTCGTCGTCGGCGCCCATGCGCTGCTGCAGTGCGACGGGCTCATCACCCGCGACGCCGCCTTCTTCAAGGACTTCTTCAAGGGACTGAAAGTCATCGTGCCCAAGGCCGCCTGACAGCCCCCTTCTTTTCACACCCAGCCACACCGGAGAACCCATGCTCGCTGCCTACCGTCAACACGCCGCCGAACGCGCTGCGCTCGGCATTCCGCCGCTGCCGCTGTCGGCGCAGCAGACCGCCGAGGTCATCGAGCTGCTGAAGGCGCCGCCCGCCGGCGAGGAAGCCTTCCTCCTGGACCTGCTGACGCACCGCGTGCCGCCGGGCGTGGACGATGCCGCCCAGGTCAAGGCCTCCTTCCTGTCGGCCGTCGCCCACGGCGACGTGAGCCTGCCGGCGCTGTCGCGCACCCGCGCCACCGAGCTGCTGGGCACCATGGTCGGCGGCTACAACGTCAAGCCGCTGATCGACCTGCTCGACGACGAGGCGGTGGCCGGCACGGCCGCGGCGGCGCTGAAGAAGACGCTGCTGATGTTCGACTTCTTCCACGACGTGGCCGAGAAGGCCAAGGCCGGCAACGCCCACGCCCAGGCCGTGGTGCAGAGCTGGGCCGACGCCGAGTGGTTCACCTCGCGCCCCGAAGTGGCGAAGAAGATCACCGTGACGGTGTTCAAGGTCAACGGCGAGACCAACACCGACGACCTCTCGCCCGCGCCCGACGCCTGGAGCCGCCCCGACATCCCGCTGCACTATCTGGCGATGCTCAAGAACGCGCGTCCGGGCATCACGCCCGAGGAAGACGGCAAGCGCGGCCCGATGCAGTTCATCGAGGACCTGAAAAAGAAGGGCCACCTCGTGGCCTACGTCGGCGACGTGGTCGGCACCGGCTCCTCGCGCAAGAGTGCCACGAACAGCGTGATCTGGGCGACGGGCGAGGACATCCCCTTCGTGCCCAACAAGCGCTTCGGCGGCGTCACGCTCGGCGGCAAGATCGCGCCGATCTTCTTCAACACCCAGGAGGACTCGGGCGCGCTGCCGATCGAGGTCGACGTCTCCAAGCTCGACATGGGCGACGTGATCGACATCTACCCGTACGACGGCAGGATCGAGAAGAACGGCGCGACGGTCGCGAACTTCAGCCTCAAGAGCGACGTGCTGCTCGACGAGGTGCGCGCCGGCGGGCGCATCAACCTCATCATCGGCCGCTCGCTCACCGCCAAGGCGCGCGAGTTCCTCGGCCTGCCCGCCTCGACCTCCTTCCGCCTGCCGCAGGCGCCGGCCGCGTCGACCAAGGGCTTCACGCTGGCGCAGAAGATGGTGGGCCGTGCCTGCGGCCTGCCCGAAGTGAATGGGCAACAGCAGGGGGTGCGCCCCGGCACCTACTGCGAGCCGCGCATGACCACCGTGGGCTCGCAGGACACCACCGGCCCGATGACGCGCGACGAGCTCAAGGACTTGGCGTGCCTCGGCTTCAGCGCCGACCTGGTGATGCAGAGCTTCTGCCACACCGCGGCCTACCCGAAGCCGGTGGACGTGAAGATGCACCGCGAGCTGCCCGCCTTCATCAGCAACCGCGGCGGCGTGGCGCTCAAGCCGGGCGACGGCGTGATCCACAGCTGGCTCAACCGCCTGCTGCTGCCCGACACCGTGGGCACCGGCGGCGACAGCCACACGCGCTTCCCCATCGGCATCAGCTTTCCCGCGGGCTCCGGCCTCGTGGCCTTCGGCGCCGCCACCGGCGTGATGCCGCTGGACATGCCCGAGTCGGTGCTGGTGCGCTTCAAGGGGCAGATGCAGCCGGGCATCACCCTGCGCGACCTGGTGCACGCGATCCCGCTGTACGCCATCAAGCAGGGCCTGCTCACGGTCGCCAAGCAGGGCAAGAAGAACGTGTTCTCCGGCCGCGTGCTCGAGATCGAGGGCCTGCCCGACCTGAAGGTGGAACAGGCCTTCGAGCTGAGCGACGCCTCGGCCGAGCGCAGCGCCTCGGGCTGCACGGTGCACCTGAACAAGGAGCCGATCATCGAGTACCTGAACTCGAACATCGTGCTCATGAAGAACATGATCGCGCAGGGTTACCAGGACAAGCGCACGCTGGAGCGCCGCATCAAGGCGGTCGAGGCGTGGCTCGCCGACCCGCAGCTGCTGAAGGCCGACGCCGACGCCGAGTACGCCGCCGTCATCGAGATCGACCTTGCCGAGATCAAGGAGCCCATCGTCTGCTGCCCCAACGACCCGGACGACGCCAAGTTCCTGAGCGACGTGTCGGGCACCAAGATCGACGAGGTGTTCATCGGCTCGTGCATGACCAACATCGGCCACTTCCGCGCCGCGTCCAAGCTGCTCGAGGGCAAGCGCGACATCCCGGTCAAGCTGTGGGTGGCGCCGCCGACCAAGATGGATGCGTCGGAGCTGACCAAGGAGGGCCACTACGGCGTCTTCGGCACCGCCGGGGCGCGCACCGAGATGCCCGGCTGCAGCCTGTGCATGGGCAACCAGGCGCAGGTGCGCGAAGGCGCGACGGTGATGTCCACCAGCACCCGCAACTTCCCCAACCGGCTGGGCAAGAACACCAACGTGTTCCTCGGCTCGGCCGAGCTGGCGGCGATCTGCTCCAAGCTGGGGCGCATTCCGACGGTGGCCGAGTACCACGCCGACATGGGCGTCATCAACCAGGATGCGGCCAGCGTCTACCGCTACATGAACTTCGACCGCATCGAGGAATACGCGGACGTGGCGAAGGAAGTCGCCGTCTGACGCCGCGCGTTTTCAGCCTGCTGAACGGCCCGCCCCGCGCGGGCCGTTTTTCTTGGGCACTTCGCGTGCCTGCGCGCACGGTGCACCCCTAGAATCGTTTCGACTTTCGCGCGAGGGATTTCCAACGAGACACGCGGCGCGTGCAGCCCGGCGGCGACCAGGCGGACATGACGCCGAGGAAGACACGGTATGGACCTGCGACTCCCGGCACGGGTCGGCCGGCGCGATCGGTTTCGTGCCGTCTGGTGGGGCGCCCTGCTGTGGACGGCGGTGGTGGCCCTGGCCGGCTGGTGGGTGCTGCAGGACCGGCTGCGCGAGCACCGCGGGCAGATGCTCTCCACCGCCACCCTGCGCGCCGGCGCGGCGCGCGACGCCGTGGCGCTCACCGTGCGGCAGCTCGCCGCGCTGCCCGTCCACCTGTCGCACCAGCCCGCCATCCAGCAGCTGCTGGCCGATGCCGCCCGGCGCGGCCCGGCGCCGGGCGGCGCGGCCGACGACTCGGCGATGGACCCGCTGCTCGTCGAGCTGATCCGCGACTTCCGCCTGCCGCTGGCCCTGCTGCTCAACACCGAGGGGCACAGCGTCGCGCGGGCCTTCGACGACCCGGCCGCCGGCCGCGCCGCCGCGGCGAACCCCGACCTGCACCAGCGCCGCTACTTCACCGAGGCGATGTCGCGCGGCGCCTCGCTGCAGTTCCTCACCGGCAGCGTGAGCCGCGTGCCGGGCCTGTATGCCGCCCAGCGCATCGACATGAACGGGCAGGCCGCGGGCGTGGTGGTGGTCAAGCAGAACGCCGAGTCAATCAACCGCGTGCTCAGCGACCCCGACGGCACGCTGGTCTACGTCACCGACGCCCACGGCGTGGCGGTGCTCGGCAACCGCGGCGACCACCTGCTGCAGCGCCTGCCCGTCGCGCACGCGCCGCCGCCGGCGGACTGGCAGGCGATCTACCGCCGCACGCCCGAGCTGCTGGCCTGGCCGATCACGCAGGTGCACGTGGGCAGCCAGACCACGGCGCTGGTGGAGATCGACGGCAAGCGCCACATCGCCGCCTCCACGCGCCTGGGCGACTGGCCCTTCACCGTCTGGGCGCTGACGCCGCTGGCCGGCCCCGCCGGCATCCTGGGCGGCCACGTCATCGCCACCCTGTCGGTGTGGCTGGCCGGCCTGCTGCTGCTGTGGGCGGCGGGGCGCCGCCTGGAGCTGCTGGAAGTCGCGCTGCAGGCGCGGCGCGAACTGCTCAACCTGACGCAGGCCCTGCCGATGACGGTCTTCCGCTACCAGCAGCCCACCGGCGGCACGGGGCGCTTCACCTTCATCGGCAGCGGGGTCGAGGACCTGTTCGGCGTCGACGCCAACACCCTGCACGAGGACCCCACGCTGCCGTGGCGGCTGGCTGGCGACACGGCGGCACGCCCGCCGATCCGGCCGGTGGAGTTCGCCGTGCACCAGGGCGACAAGGTGCGCTGGGTGCTGGTGCACAGCACGCCGCTGCGCGAGACCGACGGCAGCACCACCTACAACGGCTACTGGCTCGACATCTCGGCCCGGCGCGAGACCGAGACGCGCCTGGCCGCGGTGTTCGAGCATGCGCCCAACGGCTACCTGTTCTTCGACCGGCGCCGCGGCATCACGCGCTGCAACCCGGCGGCGCTCACCCTGTTCGGCGCCGACAACCCGCGCCGCCTCATCGGCCGCGTGGTGTGGTTCCCGCCGCTGTCGGCCGAGCACCAGCCCGGCGGCGCGCCGAGCAGCGAACGCGCGCTCGAGCTGATGCGCCGGCACACCGGCACCGCCGAGCGCGTGCAGAGCTTCGAGTGGCGCTTCCGCCGGCTCGACGGCGGCGAGTTCGACGCCGACGTGAGCGTGATCGCCCTCGAATGGATGGGCGAGCCGCAGTTCTGCGCCGTGATCGAGGACATCACCGCGCGCAAGCAGGCCGAGCTCGCCACCCGGCACGCGCGCGAGGCGGCCGAGGCGGCGAGCCAGACCAAGTCGAGCTTCCTCGCCAACATGTCGCACGAGCTGCGCACGCCGATGAACGCCATCATCGGCATGACGCACCTCGCGCTGGAGGACGGCCTGCTGCCGCGCCAGCGCGACTACGTGGAGAAGGCCCACGTCTCGGCGCGCAACCTGCTGCAGATCCTCAACGACATCCTGGACGTGTCGAAGATCGAGGCCGGCCACATGGAGCTGGAGCACATCGACTTCGCGCTCGACGCCGTCATCACCGAGATGGCCGACGTGCTCGGCCTCAAGGCCGAGGAGAAGGGGCTGGAGCTGCTGTTCAGCGCCGGCCGCGACCTGCCCCAGCGGCTGGTGGGCGACCCGACGCGGCTGCGCCAGGTGCTGGTCAACCTGGGCAGCAACGCCATCAAGTTCACCGACCGCGGCGAGGTGACCGTGGGCATGGAGCTCGAAGCCAGCGACGACAGCGGCGTGGTGCTGCACGGCTGGGTGCGCGACACGGGCCTGGGCATCACGCAGGAGCAGCTCGCGCGCATGTTCCAGCCCTTCGTGCAGGCCGACAGCTCCACCACGCGCCGCTTCGGCGGCACGGGCCTGGGCCTGGTGATCTGCCGCCAGCTGGTGGAACGCATGGGCGGGCGGCTGTGGGCCGAGAGCACGCCGGGCCGGGGCTCCACCTTCCATTTCAACGCCCGCTTCGGCCACAGCGGCGCGGCCGCGAAGGAGCCGCCCGCCGCCCTGCCCGCGCGCAGCGGCCTGCGCGCGCTGGTGGTCGACGACAACGCCGCGGCGCTGGAGGTGCTGTCGCGCATGGTCGAGCAGCTGGGCATCGCCGTCGACCGCAGCAGCTCGGGCGCGCAGGCGCTGGCCATGCTCGGCGCCGCGCCCGCCGCCTACGGCTGGGTGCTGGTCGACTGGAAGATGCCCGCCCCGGACGGCGTGGCCGTCGCCCGCCGCGTGTTCGAGATGGCGCTGCCGACGCAGCCGGGCGTCATCCTGATCACCGCGTTCTCGCGCGACGAGGCGGTGCGGGTGAGCCAGGACCTGCCGCTCGCGGCGGTGCTGCAGAAGCCGGTGACGCCCTCCACGCTGCACGACGCGCTGCGCCAGGCGCGCCCCGGCGAGGACGTGGCGGCGCTGCGCCGCCCGAGCCACCGGCCGACGCAGCTCGACGACGCGGCGCGCCAGCGGCTGGCCGGCGCGCGCATCCTGCTGGTCGAGGACCATCCGCTGAACCAGGAGCTCGCGCGCGAGCTGCTGCGGCGCGCGCACATGGAGGCCGTGATCGCCGGCGACGGTCGCGAGGCGCTGCTGCAGCTCGAGCACAACGGCCCCTTCGACGGCGTGCTGATGGACTGCCAGATGCCGGTGATGGACGGCTACACCGCCACCCGCATGCTGCGCGCCGACCCGCGCTGGAAGACGCTGCCGGTGATCGCCATGACCGCCAGCGCGCTGGCCGAGGACCGGGAACGGGCGCTTGCCAGCGGCATGAACGCGCACATCACCAAGCCGCTGAACGTCAACCACATGCTCGAGACCATGGCGCAGTGGATCGAGTCGCGCCGCCCGCCGCCGGACGACGGGCACAAGACCACGATGAGCGGCGCCTGGAGCGACGACGGCGGCACCGCCATCGACACCGCCGACGGCCTGGCCCGCTGCATGGGCAAGGCCGAGCTGTACCGGCGCCTGCTGCAGGGCTTCGTCGAGGCCGAGCGCGGCTTCGCCGAGCTGATGACCACGGCCCTCGCCCAGGGCGACTGGAACGGCGCGATGCGGCGCGCGCACGACCTCAAGGGCCTGTCGGGCACCATCGGCGCGCGCACGCTGCACGGCATGACGCAGGTGCTGCACGCCGCGCTCGCCGCGCAGGACGAGCCGCGCGCGAGCGAGGCGCTGCAGCGCGTCGTCGCCGAGCTCGACACGGTGCTGCGCGAGATCGGGCGCCTGCTGCAACCCGCCGCCGGCCGCGCTTGACCCGACCGCGCGACCGGTCATGCGCACGGCGACACAATGACCCGGCGCGCGTCCGGACGCTCCGAACAACAACCGCACGAGAGGCTTCCCGCCATGCTGACCAGAACCCACGCCCACCCGTTCGCCGGCACGCTCGCCGGCTTCACCACCGCGTCCGGCCGCGCCGGACGCCTGTACTCGCTGCCCGAGCTGGCCAAGACCTACCCGAACATCGAGCGCCTGCCGATCTCGCTTCGCATCGTGCTGGAGTCGGTGCTGCGCAACTGCGACGGCAAGAAGGTGCTGCCCGAGCACGTGGAGCAGCTCGCCAACTGGAAGCCGCGCGCCGAGCGCACCGAGGAGATCCCCTTCGTCGTCGCCCGCGTGGTGCTGCAGGACTTCACCGGCGTGCCGCTGCTGGCCGACCTGGCGGCGATGCGCAACGTGGCGCACGACATGGGCAAGAACCCCAAGACCATCGAGCCGCTGGTGCCGGTGGACCTGGTGGTCGACCACTCGATCATGATCGACCACTACGGCACGAAGGACGCGCTCGACCTCAACATGAAGCTCGAGTTCCAGCGCAACCGCGAGCGCTACGAGTTCCTGAAGTGGGGCATGCAGGCCTTCGACACCTTCCGCGTGGTGCCGCCGGGCTTCGGCATCGTGCACCAGGTGAACCTCGAGTACCTGGCGCGCGGCGTGCACAAGGCGGAGGGGAAGATCCACTACCCCGACTCGCTGGTGGGCACCGACAGCCACACCACGATGATCAACGGCATCGGCGTGGTGGCCTGGGGCGTGGGCGGCATCGAGGCCGAGGCCGGCATGCTGGGCCAGCCGGTGTACTTCCTCACGCCCGACGTGGTGGGCTTCGAGCTCACCGGCCGGCTGCGCGAGGGCGTGACCGCCACCGACCTGGTGCTCACCGTCACCGAGATCCTGCGCCGGCACAAGGTGGTGGGCAAGTTCGTCGAGTTCTTCGGCGAGGGCACGGCCAGCATCGCCGTGCCCGACCGCGCCACCATCGGCAACATGGCGCCCGAGTACGGCGCGACCATGGGCTTCTTCCCGGTGGACGAGAAGACCGTCGACTACTTCCGCGGCACCGGCCGCACGGCGCAGGAGATCGAGGCATTCGAGGCCTACTTCAAGGCGCAGGGCATGTTCGGCATCCCCCGCGCCGGGCAGATCGACTATTCGAGCGTGGTGACGCTCGACCTCGGCAGCGTGACGCCCAGCCTCGCCGGCCCGAAGCGCCCGCAGGACCGCATCGAGCTCGGCAACGTGAAGACGCAGTTCGTCTCGCTGTTCAGCAAGCCGCCGGCCGAGAACGGCTTCAACCAGCCGGCCGAGCGCCTGGGCCAGCGCTACGGCCTGTCTGGCGTGAGCAGCGGCGCGCCCGCCGTGCCCTCGTTCCCGCCGGGCGCGCCGCGCAACGAGGCCGAGATGAAGATCAACCGCCCGCTGGAGGCGGCGAGCGAGCCCGAGGTCGTGGCGCGCGGCGCCGCTGGCGTGACCATCGGCAACGGCGACGTGCTGATCGCGGCCATCACCTCCTGCACCAACACCTCCAACCCGAGCGTGCTGCTGGCCGCCGGGCTGCTGGCCAAGAAGGCGGTGGAAGCGGGCCTGCGCGTGAGCCCGCACATCAAGACCTCGCTCGCGCCGGGCTCGCGCATCGTCACCGAATACCTGCAGAAGACCGGCCTGCTGCCCTACCTCGAGAAGCTCGGCTTCAGCCTCGCCGCCTACGGCTGCACCACCTGCATCGGCAACGCCGGCGACCTGACGCCCGAGATCAACGAGGCCATCTGGCGCAACGACCTGGTGTGCGCCGCCGTGCTCTCGGGCAACCGCAACTTCGAGGCGCGCATCCACCCCAACATCAAGGCCAACTTCCTCGCCAGCCCGCCGCTGGTGGTGGCCTACGCCATCGCCGGCACGGTGCTGCGCGACCTGATGACCGAGCCGGTGGGCAAGGGCAGGAACGGGCGCGACGTGTGGCTCGGCGACATCTGGCCGTCCAGCGAGGAGGTCCACGCGCTGATGCGCTACGCGATGAACCCGCAGGCCTTCCGCAGCAACTACGACAAGGTGGCGAGCGACCCGGGCAAGCTGTGGAAGCGCATCGACGGCGTCTCGGGGCAGGTCTACACCTGGCCGAAGTCGACCTACATCGCCATGCCGCCCTTCTTCGAGGGCTTCGCCATGGCGCCGCCGCCGGCCGCCGCCGCGGTGCGCGGCGCGCGTGCGATGGCGCTGTTCGGCGACTCCATCACCACCGACCACATCTCGCCCGCCGGCTCGATCAAGGAAGCCTCGCCCACCGGCGACTGGCTCAAGGCCCACGGCGTGATGAAGCCCGACTTCAACTCCTACGGCTCGCGCCGCGGCAACCACGACGTGATGATGCGCGGCACCTTCGCCAACGTGCGCATCAAGAACCTGCTGATCCCGCCGCTGCCCGACGGCGGGCGCGAGGAAGGCGGCCTCACGCTGTTCCAGCCGGGCGGCGAGAAGATGTTCATCTACGACGCGGCGATGAAGTACATCGCCCAGGGCACGCCGACGGTGATCTTCGCCGGCGAGGAATACGGCACCGGCTCCTCGCGCGACTGGGCGGCCAAGGGCACGCAGCTGCTGGGCATCAAGGCGGTGATCGCGCGCAGCTTCGAGCGCATCCACCGCAGCAACCTGGTCGGCATGGGCGTGCTGCCGCTGCAGTTCAAGGGCAGCGACAGCTGGCAGAGCCTGGGCATCGCCGGCGACGAGCTCTTCGACATCGAGCTCGCCGCCGAGCTGGCGCCGCAGCAGGACGCCACGCTCGTCATCACCGCCGCCGACGGCAGCCAGCGGCGCGTGGCGCTCACCCTGCGCATCGACACCGCGATCGAGGTCGACTACTACCGCCACGGCGGCATCCTGCCCTTCGTGCTGCGGCAGCTGCTGGCGTGATGTCCCACCCCCTACGCGCTTCGCGCGCCCCCTCCAGGGGGCTGAGCCCGGACACGAAAGGTCCAGTGGAACTTTCGTGCCTGGCGAAGAGCCGGGCCACTGGCCCGGCGCGGCCTGCAAGGCGGCCGCTGGCGGGCCGGCAAAGCCGGACCCGCGGCGTCCACTTGATGGCGCAGGTTCGTACGTCGCGGACAGCACCAGCCGCGACGGGGGACTGATTGGCCGAGCCGTTCAAGAACTTCCTCGACGCCCGCCTGGTGCGGGCGATGGGGAAGCACCTCCACCGTGCCTCCCCGGCCTTCGGGCGCGAGCGCTTCGAGGCGCTGGCGCTGGACGGCCTCGACGCGCTGGAGCTGAAGGCGCGCTGCCACCACCTGTGCGGCGCGCTGGAGCACACGCTGCCGCGCGACTTCGGTGCCGCCGCGGCGGTGATGGAGGCCGCGCTCGCTGCGCCCAACGGCGATGCCGACAGCCCGCTCGGCGCGCGCGACGACGGCCTGGCCGGCTGGGCCGTGTGGCCGCTCACCGAGTACGTGGCGCGCCACGGCCACGGCGACGTGCCGCGCGCCCTGCAGTCGCTGCACGCGATGACGCAGCGCTTCTCGGCCGAATGGGCGGTCCGCCCCTTCCTGCTGCGCCACCCCGACGTGGCCTGGCCCACGCTGGCGCGCTGGACGCGCGACCCGAGCCCGCACGTGCGCCGCCTGGCGAGCGAGGGCAGCCGCCCGCGCCTGCCCTGGGGCATGGTGCTCAAGCCGCTGATCGCCGACCCCACGCCCACCCTGCCGCTGCTGCGCGCACTGCAGGACGACCCGAGCGAGTACGTGCGCCGAAGCGTGGCCAACCACCTGAACGACATCGCGAAGGACCACCCGGCGCTGGTCGTCGCCTGGGTGCGCGAGCACCTGCCCGGCGCCTCGCCCGAACGGCGCGCGCTGCTGCGGCACGCGAGCCGCACGCTCGTCAAGCAGGGCGATGGCGCGATGCTGGCGGCCTGGGGCCTCGGCGATGCCTTCACCGGCCATGCGCGCCTCCGCCTCGCGCCGGCGCGCCTGGCGGTGGGCGAGTCGCTGCAGATCGACCTCGCGCTCGAATCCACCGCCTCCGCGCCGCAGCGGCTCGTCGTCGACTACGCCGTGCACCACGTCAAGGCGCGCGGCCACAGCACGGCCAAGGTGTTCAAGGGCTGGTCGCTGGAGCTCGCCGGCGGGGAACGCCGCGTGCTCGCCCGGCGGCATTCGATGAAGGCCGTCACGACGCGCCGCTACCACGCCGGCCTGCACCGCGTGGAGATCCGGGTGAACGGCCGGCCGATGGCCGAGGCGGCGTTCGAGCTGGACGTCGGCCCGGCATGAACCCGGTGCGCCCGCCGCGCCGCCTGCTTCTCGGCGCCCTCGGCGCGCTGGCGCTGCCGTCGCCGGCCCAGCCGGCCCGCTGGCCGGCCCGGCCCGTCAAGCTGACGGTGCCCTTCCCGCCGGGCGGGCCGACCGACATCGTGGCGCGCCTGCTGGCCGAGGCGCTGCAGGCGAGGTGGAAGCAGCCCGTCGTCGTCGACTACCGGCCCGGCGGCGGCACCATCGTCGGCACGCAGCACGTCGCCGCCGCGCCGCCCGACGGCTACACGCTGGGCATGGCCATCAGCGCGCTGATGGTCAACCCGAGCCTGCAGCCCCGCCTGCCCTACGACACGAAGAAGGACCTCGCCGGCGTGTCGCAGCTCGCGCTGGCGCACTACGGCCTGTTCGCCCACCCGTCGGCGCCCTTCGACACGGTGCCGGAATTCATCGCCTACGCGAGGAAGCACCCCGGCGAGCTGAACTTCGCCACGCCCGGCATCGGCACCGGCCCGCATCTCGCCGGCGAGCTGCTCGGGCGCATGGCCGGCATCGGCATGGTGCACGTGCCCTACCAGGGCAGCACGCCGGCGCGGCAGGACGTGATCGGCGGCCGCGTGCCGCTGCTGTTCGACGTGCTGTTCTCGTCCCTGCCCTTCGTGAAGGACGGGCGCCTGAAGGTGCTCGGCCTGGCCAGCCCCCGGCGCGCGGCGGACCACCCGGAGATCCCGCTGATCACGGAGACGGTGCCCGGCTTCTCCGCGATGAGCATCATCGGCGTGATCGCGCCGGCGGGCGTGCCCCGGCCGCTGCTCGACCGCATCGGCACCGACATCGCCGCCGCCGTGGCGTCGCCCGGGCTGCGCGCGCGCATGGAGCGGCTCGGCATGGAGCCGGTGGGCTCGACGCCGGCGCACTACGACGCGCTGATCGCCAGCGAGATCGACAAGTGGGCCCGGGTGGTCGAGAGCGCCGGCATCCGGCTGCCCCGCTGAGCCGCCGGCGCGGGGAAACCGGCGGCGTCAGCCCGCCCGGCGCGCCCAGTCCGCCGCGTCGAAGCCGACCGTCACCGCGCCGCCGCCCCAGTCGACCACCGGCCGCTTGATGACGCTGGGCTGCGCCTGCATCAGGCGCAGCGCCGAGCCGGCGTCGTGCACCGCGGCCTTGTCGGCCTCGGGGAGCTTGCGCCAGGTCGTGCCCTGGCGGTTGAGAAGCTTCTCCCAGCCCACCGCCCCGGCCCAGCGGGCCAGCGCATCGGCGGGCACGCCGTCCTTCTTGAAGTCGTGGAAGCGGTACGCGACGCCCTGCTCGCCCAGCCAGGCGCGGGCGCGCTTGACGGTGTCGCAGTTGGGAATGCCGTGCAGCACCGGCGCGTCGTGCGAGGCCATCAGTCGTCCTCGCTGGTGCAGGCCGGGTCGGCGGCGTAGCCGGTGTCCACCACCTCGCCGCGCGGGTTCAGGCTGACCTGGAACCACTCGCAGAAGATGGCGTCGTAGCGGTACGACCACAGCTGCCGGTCCTGGTACGGCAGGGTGCGCATGTCCGCCGGGCGGCCGATGCGGTAGAGCACCTCGTCGCGCGACATGCCCACGCGGATCGTGTCGAAGGTGGCCCGCGTCAGCACCTGCTGCGAGCCGATCAGGCGGCCCTGCGCGTCGATGTCGACCATGAAGGTGTGCAGGCCGAACGGTCCCTTGGCGTACTCGAGCCGGCGCGCGCCGTCGCGCCCCGGGTATTCGTTGGTGGGCGTGCCCATGGCGCTGCGCACCTCGGCCACCGGGGTGCCGGGCGAGAGTTTTTGCGGGCTGTAGGACGCGCACGCGCCGAGCGCCAGGGCGGCCGCGGCAATCCAGGGCAAACGCAGTGAGCGGTTCATCGCAGGACCTCGTGTGAAAAAAGCCGGGCATTGTCGCGCCTGCCGCCGGCGCCTGCCGGTGCCGGCGGGGCCCGGCGCGGGCCTTCGGGTGTATACGCCGCAGGCCGGCCGCGGCATCCCGTTTGCCGGCTCGCTGCGTGGCGTCCCGCGAAGGAGTTCCCGTGGCCAAGCGACTCGACATGATCGTCACCGGCGGCGCCGGCTTCCTCGGCTCGCACCTGGTGGAGCGGCTGCTGGCCGACGGCCACCACGTGCTGTGCGTGGACAACTTCTTCACCGGCGACAAGCGCAACATCGAGGCCTTCCTCGACCATCCGCGCTTCGAGCTGGTCCGCCACGACATCACCCTGCCGCTGTTCGTCGAGGGCGACCGCCTCTTCAACCTCGCCTGCCCGGCCTCGCCGGTGAGCTACCAGTACGACCCGGTGAAGACGGTGCGCACCAACGTCAACGGCACCATCAACATGCTCGGCCTCGCCCGGCGCACCGGCGCGCGCATCCTGCAGGCCTCGACCAGCGAGGTCTACGGCGACCCCGAGATCCACCCCCAGGTGGAAAGCTACTGGGGCCGCGTCAACCCCATCGGCCCGCGCGCCTGCTACGACGAAGGCAAGCGCTGCGCCGAGACGCTGTGCTTCGACTACCACCGCCAGCACGGCCTGAAGATCAAGGTGGCGCGCATCTTCAACACCTACGGCCCGCGCATGCAGCTGGACGACGGGCGCGTCGTCTCCAACTTCATCGTGCAGGCGCTGAAGAACGAGCCGATCACGGTGTACGGCGACGGCTCGCAGACGCGCTCGCTGTGCTACGTGAGCGACATGGTCGAGGCCTTCGTGCGCCTCATGGACACCGGCGACGGGGTCACCGGCCCGGTCAACCTCGGCAACCCGGTGGAGCAGACGATGCTCTCGCTGGCACAGCAGGTCATCGAGTACACCGGCTCGCATTCCGGCATCCAGTACCGGCCGCTGCCGGTGAACGACCCGGCGCGGCGCCGGCCCGACATCTCGCAGGCGCGCGGCCTGCTCGGCTGGCAACCGAAGGTGGACATCTCCATCGGCCTGCGCGACACCATCGCCTACTTCGACGCGGCACTCAGCCGCGAGGCCGACTGACGACGCGGGCGCGGGACGGATGGGAGAATCGTCGCCTGCTGTTCTTCTCACGTCCCGCATGACCGCCCTCCCCCCATTTCTCGATGTCCACCCGCACGGCGTGCACGTCGTCGACACCGCCTTCCAGCGCGACCAGTTCGACGCCAGCTACCTGCTGGTGGAGAACGGCCGCGCCGCCTTCATCGACACCGGCACCAACCATGCCGTGCGGCGCCTGCTGCGCTCGCTCGGCGCGCTGGGCCTGCAGCCGGGCGACGTGGACTACGTGATCGCCACCCACGTGCACCTCGACCACGCCGGCGGCGTGGGCCTGCTGATGCAGTCGCTGCCGAATGCGAAGCTGGTGGTGCACCCGCGCGGCGCGCGCCATCTCATCGACCCGTCGGCGCTGATCGCCGGGGCGACGGCGGTCTACGGCGAGGAGGAGATGGCTCGTTCCTACGGCGCGATCCAGGGCGTACCCGCCGAGCGCGTGATCGAGACGCACGACGGCATGCGGCTCGAACTGAACGGCCGCCCGCTGGAGTTCATCGACACGCCGGGCCATGCCCGCCACCACCACTGCATCTGGGACGAGCGCAGCCGCGGCTTCTTCACCGGCGACACCTTCGGCCTGTCGTACCGCGAGTTCGACACCGAGCAGGGCGCCTACGTGATGCCGACCACCACGCCGGTGCAGTTCGAGCCCGACGCGCTGCGCGCCTCGGTCGAGCGCATGCTCGGCTACCGGCCCGAGGTGATGTACCTCACCCACTACGGCCCGGTGCGCGGCGTGCCGCGGCTGGCCGGGCAGTTCTTCGAGCAGCTCGACGCGATGGTGGCATTGGCGCGCTCGCTGAAATCCGCGCCCGACCGCCACGCCGCCCTCAAGCGCGGGCTGGCGGCGCTGTACGCGGACCGCATCTGCGCGCACGGCGCGGCGCTGCCGCCGGCGCGCATCGAGGAACTGCTCGCCATGGACATCGAGCTCAACGCGCAGGGCATCGGCGTGTGGCTCGACAAGGAAGACCGATGACCAGCAAGTCCCGCGTCGACTTCAAGCTCGAAGGCCGCGTCGCGGTGGTGACGGGCGCCGCGCAAGGCATCGGCGCCGCCTGCGCCGAGCGGCTCGCGCGCGACGGCGCCTCGGTGGCGCTGTGGGACATCGACGACGCGCAAGGCCAGCAGCTGGCCGATTCGCTCGCCGCCGGCGGCGCGCTCGCGAGCTTCGTCCACTGCGACGTGTCCAGCAAGGCCGAGGTCGACGCGGCCGTGGCCGCCACCGTCGCCGCCTTCGGCGGCATCGACGCATTGGTGAACAACGCCGGCATCTTCCGCGCGGCCGATTTCCTCGACGTCACCGAGGCCGACTGGGACGCGGTGATCGCCGTCAACCTCAAGGGCTCGTTCCTCGTGGGCCAGGCCGTGGCGCGCGAGATGGTCAAGGCCGGCGGCGGCGCCATCGTCAACATGAGCTCGGTCAACGGCGTGATGGCGATTCCGGCCATCGCCAGCTACAACGCGAGCAAGGGCGCCATCAACCAGCTCACGCGGGCGATGGCGCTGTCGCTCGCCGACCACGGCATCCGCGTCAACGCCGTGGCGCCGGGCACCATCGCCACCGAGCTCGCCAACCGCGCCGTGCTCGGCAGCGAGGAGGCCAGCGCGCGCATCCTCGGCCGCACGCCGCTGCGCCGCCTGGGCGAACCCGACGAGGTGGCCGAGGTCGTGGCCTTCCTGCTCAGCAGCGCGTCGAGCTACATGACGGGCGAGATCGTCTACGTCGACGGCGGCCGCCTCGCGCTCAACTACACCATGCCGCCCGCGTGAACGGGGGGCACAGCCACACCGCTGCGCGCGTTCGCGCACCGCGGCGGATCCGCCATGTCGCTTGAAGCCCTGTCCGTCTCCGCCGGCGTCGTGCTGCTCGGCGAGATGGGCGACAAGACCCAGCTCCTCGCCCTGCTGCTCGCCGCGCGCTACCGCCGGCCGTGGCTCATCGCCTTCGGCATCCTGGTCGCCACGCTCGCCAACCATGCGGCGGCGAGCGCGCTGGGCGCCTGGCTCACCGGCGTCGTCGACCCGCGGTGGATGCGCTGGGGACTCGGCCTCTCGTTTCTCGCCGTGGCGGCGTGGATGCTCATCCCCGACAGGCTCGACGAGGACGAAGCCGCCGCGCCCGGCCGGCTCGGCGTGCTGGGCGTGACCGTGGTCGCCTTCTTCCTCGCCGAGATGGGCGACAAGACGCAGATCGCCACGGTGATGCTGGCGGCACGCTTCGAGTCGCTGCTGTGGGTCACGCTCGGCACCACGCTCGGCATGATGCTGGCCAACGTGCCGGCGGTGTTCCTCGGCGAGCGCGCGGTGCGCTGGGTGCCCATCGACTGGGTGCACCGCATCGCGGCGCTGGTCTTCGCGGTATTCGGCGTGCTGGTGCTGATGGGCTTCGGCGGCTGAGGCCCGGCGGGAGCCGCCCTCGCCCCGACCCTCTCCCGCCAGCGGGAGAGGGAGCCGATGCGGCGTCTTCCCGCATCAGCCGCACCCTTGCAATCACGCCCGGCCCGCCCCCCTCTCCCGCTGGCGGGAGAGGGCTGGGGTGAGGGCCGCCACGTCGACCATCCCTCCCTTTTCGCTCTTGAGCCCATGGCCGCTTGAATTGTCACCATTCAGTGACTATCATCATGTCACCACAAAGTGACCAAGGAGCACGGCATGAACCGACGCCACGTCCTCCGCCTCGTCGGCGGCGGCACCCTCGCCCTCGGCGCCGCCGCGCTGGCCGGCTGCTCCACCGACCCGCCGCCGGCCGCCCTGGCCGCCTGGAGCGGCCCGCGCCCCGACGAGCCCGACCTGCGGCGCTGGGCGCTGGCGCACGCCATCCTCGCGCCGAGCTCGCACAACCGCCAGTCGTGGCGGGTCGACCTGCGCGAGCCCGACGCGATCACCCTCCACGTCGACCGCGACCGCCTGCTGCCCGAGACCGACCCGTGGTTCCGGCAGATCGTCGTCAGCCAGGGCACCTTCCTGGAGCTGCTCGCCATCGCGCTGCGCCAGCGCGGCATGGAGCCCTCGGTCGAGCTCTTCCCGCAAGGCGAGTTCGCCCCGCGCGCGCTCGACGACCGGCCGGTCGCGCGCGTCACCTGGCGCCCCGCCGCGCAAGCCGCGGCCGATCCGCTGTTCGCGCAGATCCTGCGGCGCCACACCGCCAAGGTCGACTACGACACCGCGCGCCCGGTCGCGCCGCCGGTGCTGGCCGCGCTCGCCGGCGCCCTGCCCGCCGGCACGCCGGGCCTGCGCTTCGGCGGCACCGTCGATCCCGCCCGGCTCGCGCCCCTGCGCACGCTGTGCATCGAGTCGGCGCGGGTGGAGATCCGCACGCCGCGCACGGCGCTCGAGAGCCTGCGCCTCACGCGCATCGGGCCGGAGGAGATCACCCGCCACCGCGACGGCATCTCGATCATGAGCCCGATGGCGCGCGCGGCGGCCGCGCTCGGCCTGTTCGACCGCGACCGCGAGCCCGCGCCCGGCAACCAGGCCGCGAAGGCCACCGAGGCGGTCTTCGAGGGCCACGGCCGCACGGCGATGGGCTTCGTCTGGCTCACCACCGACACCGCCGCCCATGCGCGCGCGGGCACCCTGCGCAGCGCCGAGGTGGCGGCCGGGCGGGCCTACATGCGCCTGCAGCTGCAGGCCACGGCGCTCGGCCTGCAGATGCACCCGATGAGCCAGGCGCCGCAGGAGTTTCCAGAGATGAAGCCGCACTACGAGCGCCTGCACGAGCTCGTCGCCGGCCGGCCCGCCGCGGTGGAGACGGTGCAGATGTTCTGCCGCATCGGCTACTGCGCCGAGCAGCCGCACGCGCCGCGTCGCGGGGTGGATGCGATCATCCGCGCGTGAAGGCGGCCGGCACGCGAGAACGAAATCGGGAGGAGACCACCGCGCGCATCCTGGGCGCGGTGGGCGAGGTGCTGGCGCGCGACGGCTTCGGCGGCATCGGCATCAACGCCATCGCGCGGCAGGCGGGCGTCGACAAGGTGCTCATCTACCGCTACTTCGGCGGGCTGCCCGAGCTGCTGCAGGCCTGGGGCGCGAGCGGCCGCTTCTGGCCGAGCGTGGACGAGCTGCTGGGCGACGACCGCGAGGCCTTTCTCGCGCTGCCGCTGGCCGAGCGCTACGTGCGCTTCTTCGAGCACTTCGTGGCGGGCCTTCGCGCCCGGCCGCTCACGCTGGAGATCATGGCGGCCGAGGTGCAGGAGCGCAACGCGCTCACCGCCATCCTGGAGACCGAGCGCGAGCAGTGGGGCGAACAGGTCGCCCGGCTGCTCGGCGGCGACCAGGCGCAGGCCGCCGCGTGGCTGAACGGCGTGTCGCTGCTGCTGGTGGCCGGCGTGCAGTACCTGCTGCTGCGCAGCCGCAGCATCCGCATCTTCGGCGGCGTGGAGCTGCGCACCGACGAGGGCTGGGCGATGCTCATGCGCAGCGTGCGCGCGCTGGCCGAGCAGACGCTGGCCGCGCCCGCGCCGCCGCGGGCGCGGCGCGGCAAGGCCGCGCGCTGAGCCCGTTCAGCCCGCCGCCGCGAGGCCCGGCCGCGCGAGCCGCGCCTCGCGGATGGGCAGGTGCACCAGCGCCGCGCCGAAGGCGAGCAGGATGTCCACGCCCCACATCCAGTCGTAGCTGCCGGTCCACTCGAAGGCCTTGCCGCCGAAGTAGGCGCCGAGGAAGCCGCCGACCTGGTGCGACAGCATCACCAGGCCGAACAGCGTGGCCATGTGGGCCGGCCCGAACAGCTTGGCGACCAGCCCGACGGTGGGCGGCACGGTCGACAGGAAAGTGAGGCCCATCACCGCGGCGAAGACGAGCATCACCGCCTCGGTCTTGGGCGCGAGCAGGAACAGCAGCACCGCGACGCCGCGCGTGGCGTACACCAGCGACAGCAGCGATTTCATGCGCCAGCGCCCCACCGCCCAGCCCATGCCCAGGCTGCCGACGATGTTGAACAGCCCGATGAGCCCCAGCGCCCACGCGCCCACCGACGCCGGCAGCTGGCACGACGCCACCACGCCCGGCAGGTGCGTGGCGATGAAGGCCACGTGGAAGCCGCAGACGAAGAAGCCGGCCGCCAGCAGCCGGTAGCTCGGCTCGCGCAGCGCGGCCCCGACCACCTCGCGCACCGGCGCATGCCGGGCCGGCGCCGCGGCCGGTGCGGCCGGTGCCGCCGCCACGGCGCCCGTGCCGCGCAGCACCCAGGCCGCCGGCAGCGCCAGCAGGGTGATGGCCGCGAGGCTCTGCACCGAGGCCATCCAGCCGGCGGCGGCCGTGATGCCCTGCGCGATCGGCGCGAACACGAACTGCCCGAACGAGCCGCCCGCGTTGACGATGCCCGTCGCCATGCCCTGCCTGGCCGGCGGCACCAGCCGCGTGGCGGCGGCCATCAGCACCGAGGGCCCGGCCATGCCCGCGCCGCCGGCCGACAGCACGCCGATGGCGAGGACCAGCCCCCAGGTCGTCGTCATGTAGGGAATGAGCGCCGTGCCGAGCGCCACGAGCGCGATGCCCGCGAGCAGCACGCGGCCCGCGCCGACGCGGTCGGCCACGATGCCCGCCAGCGGCTGCGTGAGGCCCCACCACAGCTGGCCGAAGGCGAAGGCGAGGCTCACGCTGCCCAGGCCCAGCGCCGTGTGCGTGTTGATCGGCCCGACGAACAGGCCCATCGACTGCCGCGCGCCCATGGTCAGCGCGAAGGTGCCGGCCGCGGCCAGCAGGACGAGGGCGAGCGGCCAGGCACGCGTGCGCTGCGGGCTATTCATCGGCATCTCCCGGCGTGCCGGCCTCGTCCAGCAACGCCATGCATTCGTCGATCAGCGCGTGCAGCCGCACCACCCGCTCCGCGCCGAGGGTGTCGTTGAGCGCGAGCTGCGAGCGCTTCCAGGCGCGCTGCGCCTCGGCGCGCAGGGCGCGGCCCGCGTCGGTGGCGACGACGAGTCGGCTGCGCTGGTTCTCGCCCGCTTCCATGCGCACCCAGCCCTGCGCGATCAGCGGCTGCAGGTTGCGCGTGAGGGTGGACGGGCCGAGGTCCAGGTGTGCGGCCAGCACCGAAGGCTGGATCGGCCCGAGCGTGACGATGTAGGACAGCAGCGAGTACTGCGTGCCCTTCAGGCCGAGCGGCCGCACGTCCTCGTCGTACAGCCGCGCGATGCGGCGCCCGAGCCGGTGCAGGCGCAGGTTGGTGCAGCCTTGCGGCCGGGCCGGTTCGCCGGCGGGCGGCGCGGGCGGGGATGAGCGCTTGATCGTGGCCATGGCACGAATTGTATATACAATCGTTGCATCTGCAACTCAACAGCGAGCAAGCAATGACGAGCGAAGACACGTTGGCCCGGTGGCAGGCCGAGGAGCGGGCCGTGCGCGAGCGCTTCGGCGCGAAGGTGGGCTGGGCGCGGCCCGAGCAGGCGGCAGGCAAGCCGGGCATGGCGCTCTTCGAGGCCATGTTGGCGGGCGACATCCCCCCGCCGCCCATCGGCGAGACGCTCGACTTCACGCTGGTGCACGCCGAGCCCGGCCGCGCCGTGTTCCAGGGCCGCCCGCTCCAGCGCCACTACAACCCCATGGGCACGGTGCACGGCGGCTGGTTCGCCACGCTGCTCGATTCCTGCGTCGGCTGCGCGGTGCACACCATGATGCCGCCGGGCAAGGCCTACACCACGCTGGAGCTGAAGGTGAACATCGTGCGCGCCCTCACCGACCGCGTGCCGCTGGTGCGCGCCGAGGGCAAGACCATCCACGTCGGCGGCCAGACCGCCACGGCCGAAGGGCGCCTCTTCGGCCCCGACGGAAAGCTGTACGCTCACGCGACGACCACCTGCCTCGTCTTCGACTTCCCGCCGAAGCGCGCGGCGCCAACCTCCGCCTGAGCACCCGATGAGACTCCTCCACACCATGCTGCGCGTGGGCAACCTGCAGCGCTCGATCGACTTCTACACGCAGGTCATGGGCATGCAGCTGCTGCGCACCACGACGCGGCCCGAGCAGCAGTACGACCTCGCCTTCGTCGGCTACGGCAGCAACCCCGACCATGCCGAGATCGAGCTCACCTACAACTACGGCGTCGAGCGCTACGAGCTCGGCACCGCCTACGGCCACATCGCCATCGGCGTGCCCGACGCGGCGGCCACCTGCGAGGCCGTGCGCGGGAAGGCCGCGGCCCTGGGCGGCGCCGTCACCCGCGAGGCCGGGCCGGTCAAGGGCGGCAACACGGTGATCGCCTTCATCACCGACCCGGACGGCTACAAGATCGAGCTGATCGAGCGGCGCGGCGACTGACCTGTATGAACCGCCACAAGAAAGGCCGCCCACGGGCGGCCTTTCTCATTCTTCTCATTCGACGACGCCGAGGGCAGGAGCGAAGGCAACCGTGAATCCGTCACGGCATGGCGGCAGGTCGGGTAATTGATTCATTCAAAATACACCTTCAGATACATTCACCGAAACGACCGGAACCGAAGGGTTTGCATGCCATGAACATCGACCGATTCAAACACCAGCACGTCGACATCCTGCGCGGCATCGCCGAGTTGCGTGCGCTCGCCCGCGCGGGCGTCGCCGAGCACGCCGAGGACATCGCGCAGCGCGTGGTGGCGCTCAGTTCCGTGATCAAGCTGCACCTCGCGGCCGAGGACCGGGCGCTGTACCCCGCCCTGCGCCAGATGCCGGACCGCACGCTGGCGCGGATCGGGCAGCAGTTCCAGGACGACATGGTCAGCATCGCCGCGGCCTACCTCGGCTTCTCCAGGCGCTGGAACACCGCCGCGCAGGTGCGCGCCGATGCGCGGGGCTTCCGCGCCGACGCCAACGTGGTGCTCAAGCAGGTGTTCGAGCGCATGCAGCGCGAGAACCGCGAGTTCTACCCGGCCATCGAGCGCGCCGGCGAGCCGGCCGCGGCGCTCGGCGCCTGACCAAGACAAAGGCCGCCCGAGGGCGGCCCTGTCGATGGCGCGGGGCGCCGCGCCGCTCAGGCGGTGCGCACCTCGATGCGCCGCGGCTGCGCCTGCGCCGTCTTCGGGATGCGCAGCTTGAGCACGCCGTCCTTCAGCCCGGCCTCGATGCGCGCGGCATCGAGCTCGCGGCTGAGCGTGAAGGCGCGGCGGTAGCGCGGCAGCCGCAGCTCGGCGTACACCGGCTCCAGCTGGGCGGCGCCGAGCGGCGGCACCTCGCCTTCGATGGTCAGCGTGTCGCCCTCGACCTTCAGCTCGAGCTGGTCCTTGGGCACGCCCGGCAGGTCGGCCAGCAGCGTGATGCCGCCGTCGTCCTCCAGCACGTCGACCCGCGGGATCAGGGCGCGCGCCTCGCCGCGCGGCTGCGGGCGCTCCTGCGTCTGCGTCGTCGGGGATGCGTCGTTCTTCACTTGCACGTCGTTCATGGCATTCGTCTCCATCGTGTTCACGGCCGTCACTGCACGGTGATGCGCCGGGGTTGGGTCTCTTCGCGCTTGGCCACGCTGACGTGCAGCACGCCGTCGCGGTAGCTGGCGGTCACGCGGGCCGGGTCGATGTCGTCGGGCAGGCTCACCGCGCGGCGGAACTTGCCGCTCACGCGCTCGCGGGTGTAGGCGTAGCCCTTGTCGCCGCGCTCGGGCACGTCGGCCGGGCGCTCGCCGGCGATGGTCAGCACGCCGCGGTCGAGCGTGAGCTCCACCTTGGCGGCGTCGATGCCGGGCGCGAAGGCGTAGATCTCCACGCTCGTCGGCGTGTGGCCGACGTTGATGGACGGGAAGGTGCCCGGCGCCACCGAGCGGATGCTGGCGGGCCGGCCGGTCGACGCGAAGGCGTCGTCGAACTGGCGCTGCAGGCGCTCGAAATCGGTGAAGAAATTGCCGGGGAAGCTCAGCAGGGATTCGTACATCACTGTTCCTCCTTGAGGTGGGACGATGACGCCGATGCATTGCCCGCACCGGCATCCACGAAGGAGGAATTAGTGGCGCCCCGCCCCCATTTCAAGAGCCGCCGCGCAGGCCCGCGGCCGCGCGTGCGAGCGCGGTGATGCGCGCCCAGTCGCGCGCATCCACCGCATCCTGCGGCGTGAGCCAGGAGCCGCCGCACACGCGCACGTTGGGCAGGGCGAGGAACTGCGGCGCGGTCTCGGCGGTGATGCCGCCGGTGGGGCAGAAGCTCACGTCGGCGAACGGCCCGGCCAGCGCCTTGAGCATCGGCAGCCCGCCGGCCGCCGTGGCGGGAAAGAACTTGAGGAAGCCGAAGCCGCCGGCCTGCGCCTGCATCACCTCGCTGGCCGTGGCCACGCCGGGCAGCAGCGGCAGGCCGGCGTCGCGGCAGGCCAGGCCGATCTCGTCGAGATAGCCCGGGCTCACCGCGAAGCGGCAGCCGGCGTTCCTCGCCGCCTGCACGTCGGCGCGCGTGCGCACGGTGCCGGCGCCGACGATGGCCTCCGGCACCGCCTTGGCGATGGCCTCCATGCACTGGAGCGCCACCGGCGTGCGCAGGGTGACCTCGAGCACGCGCACGCCGCCGTCGAGCAGCGCGCGCGCGAGCGGCACGGCGTCCTCCACCCGCTGCAGCACGATGACCGGGATCACCGGCCCGTGGCCGGCCAGGTCGATGGCCTTCAGCGGTTCCTCGGTCGACGGGTTCACAGCCATGTCACCGCGCCCTCCTCGGCGCTCAGCACGTTGCGGCGCATGCCGCCGAAGAGCTCGCGGCCGAGGCCGTGGGCGTTGATCTCGCGCTGCTCGTCGCTCAGCACGGCCGGCTCGCGCGCCGCCCATTCGGCGGCGTCGACCAGCGCGTCCAGCGTGCCGGCCACGGCGTCGAGCCGCACCCGGTCGCCGCTGCGCAGCTTCGCGAGCGGCCCGCCGGCCAGCGCCTCGGGGCTCACGTGGATGGCCGAGGGCACCTTGCCCGACGCGCCGCTCATGCGCCCGTCGGTGACGAGCGCCACGCGGAAACCGCGGTCCTGCAGCACCGCCAGCGGCGGCAGCAGCTTGTGCAGCTCGGGCATGCCGTTGGCGTGCGGCCCCTGGAAGCGCACCGCGGCGATGAAGTCACGGTCGAGCTCGCCCGCCTTGAAGGCGGCGAGCAGCTGCTCCTGCGTGTCGAACACCTGCACCGGCGCCTCGATCACGTGGCGCTCCTCCGGCACGGCGGAGATCTTGATGACCGAGCGGCCCAGGTTGCCCGTCAGCAGCTTCAGCCCGCCGGCCTCGCTGAACGGCGACGCCGCGTTGCGCACGATGCGCTCGTCGATGCTGCGCCGGGGCAGTGCGCGCCACACCAGGCGCTCGCCCTCGCACTCGGGCACCTGGGTGTAGGCGGCCAGGCCGCCCTCGGCCACCGTCGGCACGTCGGCATGCATCAGGCCGGCGTCGAGCAGCTCGCGGATGACGAAGCCCGGCCCGCCAGCCGCCTGGAACTGGTTCACGTCGGCGCTGCCGTTGGGGTACACCCGCGCCAGCAGCGGCGTGACGTCCGACAGCGCCGAGAAGTCGCTCCAGTCGATCACGATGCCCGCCGCGCGCGCCACCGCCACCCAGTGGATCAGGTGGTTGGTGGAGCCGCCGGTGGCGAGCAGCGCCACCATGGCGTTGACGATCACCCGCTCGTCCACCAGCCGCCCGATCGGCAGGAAGCGCTTCGCCTGCGTGATGCCGAGCGCGGTGCGCACGGCCTCGCGCGTGAGCGCCTCGCGCAGGTTCGCGTGCGGATGCACGAAGGCCGCGCCGGGCACGTGCAGGCCCATCGCCTCCATCAGCACCTGGTTGCTGTTGGCCGTGCCGTAGAAGGTGCAGGTGCCGGGGCCGTGGTAGGCCGCCGACTCGGCCGCGAACAGCTCCGCGCGGCCCACCTTGCCCTGCGCGTAGTCCTCGCGCACCTTGGCCTTGGCGCTGTTGGCGAGCCCGGTGCTCATCGGCCCACCCGGCACGAAGACGCACGGCAGGTGCCCGAAGTGCAGCGCGCCGATCAGGAGGCCCGGCACGATCTTGTCGCAGATGCCCAGCAGCAGCGCCGCGTCGTACACGTCGTGCGTGAGCGCCACCGCCGTGCCCATGGCGATGGCGTCGCGCGAGAACAGGCTCAGTTCCATGCCGGGGTAGCCCTGGGTGATGCCGTCGCACATCGCCGGCACGCCGCCGGCCACCTGCGCGTTGGCGCCCTGCCGCTGCGCCTCGCTGCGGATCACGGCCGGGAAGGCCTCGTAGGGCTGGTGCGCCGAGAGCATGTCGTTGTAGGCGGTGACGACGGCGATGTTCGGCGCGCGCTCCACCACCACGCGCAGCTTGTCGTTCGCCGGCAGCGCCGCCACGGCGTGCGCCACGTTGGAGCAGCCCAGCCGGTCGGTGCCGCGCGGTCGCTGCGCCGCCGCGTCCACGCGCTTCAGGTAGGCTGCCCGCGGCGCGGCGCTGCGCTCGCGGATGCGTTCGGTGACGTCGTTCAGCACGGGATGGTTCATGCGCGGCTCGCTGCAGGCACGGTTGGTAACCGGAACGTCGATTCTTGCGTAACCAGATTACATGTCAACGCGCGGCGTTTCGACCCTGGCGCCGGGCGCACTACTCGCATTACGGCTTGCGCCCGCCCGACGCCGGCGCCGCGGCGCGCGCCCGCCCGGCCAGGGCCGCGCAGCCGTGGCCGGTGTCGCCCTCCCCCGGGTCGATGAGCGGGATGAGCGCGGCCAGCGGGTTGACGAGGCCCAGCAGGATGCTCGCCGCCAGCTTGCGCCCGAGCGGCCCCTTGTCGAGCGCGACCTCGGGCGCGCCGAAGGGCCCGCTCACGTGCACCGGCGTGCGCAGCGTGGCCGGGCTGAAGTCCTTCGGGCTCACCGTCGCGCGCAGGTCCAGCGTCTCGTCGGCGAGCGACACGCGGCCGTCGACGGCGATCATCGAATCGGGCGTGTCGATCAGCAGCGCGCGCGGCGTCAGCACGCCGTTCTTCGCCACGATGTCGGCCGCGGCGCAGTCGACGGGCAGCATGTCGTCGCCGCGCAGCACGACGCCGAGCGCCTGCGCGATGTCGATGCCGCCCGCCTCGACGATCAGGTGCGACACCCGCGCATCGTGCATGGACGCGCCGATGCTGCCGTCCAGCGTGGCCAGCATGTCGGCCGTGGAACGCCCGCGGCCGGTGACGCGCATGCGCGCGGACAGCAGGCCCGCCACCCACGGCTGGCCGTCGTCGCCGCGGCTCTGGCGCAGCCAGCGCTCGAGCCGCACGCCGCGCAGGCGCAGGTCCGCCTGCCACTGCGCGACCCGGTCGGAACCGTCGAGCGTCACCGAACCGGCCACGCTGCCATCGGCCGTCCGGGCGTCGATGTCGGTGAGGGTCAGCCGGCCGCCGGCGAGCCGCAGGTGCGCCTTCAGCGGCTGCAGCGGCGTGGCGAAGGCATCGCCCAGGTCCACCCGCGCGAAGTCGAGCAGCACGTTGGCATCCATCGCGCGCAAGGCGGGCAGGTCGAAATCGCGCTGCGGCAGCACCGCCGAGGCGGCCGGCCGCGGCGCGGCGGCACGGGCCGGCGCATCCAGGCGCGGGGGCGCCGCACGGTTCGGGCCGGCGCCGGTGGCTTCGGCGATGCGCTCCGGCGGCGTGGGTTCGGCCGCCGCGGCCTGGACCTCGCGGCGGCGCTCGCGTGCCGCCTGCTGCGCCTGGCGCGTGGCCGCCGCCCGGCCCGGCGGCGCCGGGGTGGCGGGCGCGCCGACCGAGGGCGCCAGGTCGGCCAGCACCAGCCGGGCGCCGCCCACGCGGCCCGACAGCAGCGACGGCTCGTGCGTGGTGTCGAAGGCCAGCGCGCCGTGCAGGCGGCTGTCGGCGACTCGGGCGTCGTCGGCCACGAAGTGGTAGACGCCGCCGTTCTTGGCGATGCGCCCCTTCAGCGCGAACCGGCCGGTGGTCGGCAGCGTCACGCCGAAGAGCCGGCCCACGCCGCCGAGCGACGGCCCGGCGACCTCGACCTCGCCGGCCAGGCGGCGCAGGTGCAGCACGTCGGCCACGCGGCCGTCGAAGGCGAGCCGGGCCTCGCCGGCTTCGAGCGTGAGCCGCACCGGCGTGGGCGGCGCGTCCTCCCGCGACGACAGCAGCGGCAGCGCGCCCGCCGCCTGCAGCGACGCGCGCAGCGGCCGGCCGTCATAGCGGCCCTCGGCCGTGGCGCGCAGGCCTGCCGCATCCGGCTGCGCGGCCAGGCCCTCGTCGGTCTGGACGGCGACGCGCAGGTCGGCGCGCACGATCTCGTCGACGTAATGGAGCTCGCCGTGCCGGAGCACCAGTTCGCCCACGCGCGGCAGGCCCCGCTCGCGCTCGGCCGGCGGCCGGTCGGGCGCGCCGAACTGCCACGAGGCCGTGCCGTCGGCGCGGCGTTCGGCGTTCACGCCCAGGCGCTCGGCGCGCAGCGAGGCGATGTCCAGCGGCGCCCCGCGCCGCGCGCGCAGCAGGGCGCCGTAGGCGAGGCGCATGGAGGCGTTCTCGGCCCGCAGGAAGTAGCGCTCCCCGCTCCATGCCGGCGCCGCGATCTGCAGCACGGGCGCGGAGGCCTTCACGCCGCCCAGGAACCGCACCCGGGCGCTGCCGGCCTCCGCGCTGCCCAGCAGCACCTCGCGGTCGAGCACGCGCGAGAGCAGGCGTTCCGCCGGGCCGACGAGGAACGGCCACCCCGCCGCCTCGCAGGCCGCGAACGCCAGCACCACCGCGCCGAGCACGGCGCCCGCCACGCGCCAGCCGCGCCGCCGCCGCGCGGGCGGCGCCGGGGCGACTTCGGAAGCGTGAACCGGCTCGGCCATGCGCCACCGTAGGCCGCGCGCCGCGTCCCGCGAATCAGCGGCGGCCGCCAGCGGCCGTGCGGCTTGTCCTACGAGGCCCGTCGGGGCCGATGCGGCGGCGCAACGCCGGCCCCCGGGTTTTCCATGAAGCCGGCGGCGATTCCTTCTAGAGTGGCGGGATGCTCTACGCTCCCCCGCTTCCCGCCGCGATCCGCGACCCGAAACCCCTGCTCGACGCCTTCAAGGCGCGCTGGGGCGGGCGCTCGGACCTGTGGGTGTTCGGCTACGCGTCGCTGATCTGGCGCCCGGAGTTCGAGGCGGCAGAGGAGCGCCCCGCCGTCGTGCACGGCTGGCACCGGGCGCTCGAGATGTGCTCGCGCGTCAACCGCGGCACGCCGGAGTGCCCGGGCCTGGTCTTCGCGCTGGTGGCGGGCGGTTCGTGCCGCGGCATGGTCTACCGCGTCGAGCGCGAGCGGGCGGAAGCCGAGCTCGAACGCCTGTGGGCGCGCGAGATGCACATGGGCGTGTACGACCCCCGGCTCGTGGCGTGCCGCACCGTCCACGGCGAGGTGAACGCCCTCGCCTTCACGCTCAGCCGCACGAGCCCGAGCTACCTGGGCGACCTGGCCGACGCCGAGCTGGTGGAGATCCTGCGCACCGCCTGCGGACGCTTCGGCACGACGCTGCAGTACCTGCTGGAGACCGCCGCCTCACTGCAGCGCTGCGGCATCCGCGACCGCGAGATCGAACGCCTCGTGGCGCTCGCGCGCCGGCATGCCCTGACGACGTGACGGCCCGCCTCACCCGCACTCGCACCACCCACCCCCCAGCGCACGGAACAACGCCACCCCGGCCTGCAGCCGCGCGAGCAGCAGTTGCAGCTCGGCGTCCTGCGCGGCGTTGAGCACGCGCTGCGCGTCGAGCAGCACGAGCAGCGTCTCGGCGCCGGCGCGGTAGCGGGATTCGGCGAGCGCCAGCGCGCGCCGCGCCTGCGCTAGCTCGTCGGCCAGGGCGGCGCGCTGGGCGTCGGCGCCGGCGGCGGCGTCGAGCGCGGCTTCGACGTCGGCCCAGGCGGCGACGATGGCGGCGCGGTAGTCGGCCAGCAGTTCCTCGCGCCGCGCCTGGGCGAGGTCGCGGCCGGCGGCCAGGCGGCCGGCGTCGAAGATGGGCGCGGCCAGCGCCGCGGCGACGGAGTACAGCGGGTGGTCGACGAGGTGGGGCAGCCGGGTGCCGCCGGTGCCCAGGCCCGCGCCGAGCGTGAGGCTGGGCAGCATCGCGGCGCGGGCGGCCTGCACGTCGGCATCGGCCGCGCGCAGTCGCGCCTCGGCGCGCGCGAGGTCCGGGCGGCGCACGAGCAGCGCCGACGGCACGCCGGCCTGCGTCGCCGGCACGCGCAGCGCGGCCAGCGGCACGGGCTGCAGCGCCACCTCGCCGGCCTGCCCCGTCAGCACCGCGAGCGCGGTGCGGGCGTCGCCGGCCTGCTGCCGCAGCGCGGCCAGCTGGCGCGCCTGGCTCGCCACCAGCCCGCGCTGCTGCGCCAGCTCCAGCGGCGACGCGGCGCCGGCGCGGGCGCGCGATTCCACCAGCGCCAGCAGCCGCTGCGCGTCGCGCCACTGCCGCTCGGCCAGGCCAATGCGTTCGTGCAGGGCCGCGGCCTGCAGCCAGGCGGAAGCGACGGCGGCGGTGACGCCGAGCCGCACGGCCTCGCGGTCGAAGGCGCTCGCGCGCAGCGCCTGCAGCGCGCCGTCGTGCTGCGCGCGCAGGCGGCCCCACAGGTCGACCTCGTAGCTGGCGCGCAGGCCGGCGGCGTAGCGCGTCGCGCCCGTGCCCGCCCGGCCGCCCTCGCGGCTCGCGTCGACGCCGGCCGCGAGGCCGGGCTGCAGCGCCGCGCCGGCCATGCGCGCGACGGCCTCGGCCTGGCGCACGCGCGCGGCGGCGGCGGCCACGTCGAGGCTTTGCGCCTCGGCGCGCGCCACCAGCGCCGCGAGCTGCTCGCTGCCGAAGCCGCGCCACCAGTCGCGCGAGACGGCGTCGCCCGCGCCTTCGCCGCCCAGGCGCCACTGCGCCGGCAGGGGCGGCGGCGCGGCTTCCGGTGGCGGCGGCGCAGCAGCGCAGGCGGCCAGCAGCATGGCGGCCAGCAGGGGCCACAGGCGACGCACGCTCATTCCCCCGCCAGCGCGACCACGGGGTCGAGCCGCGCCGCCGTGCGCGCCGGCATGTAGCCGAACAGCACGCCGGTGACCACGGCGCAGGCGAAGGCGCCGGCCATGGCGGAGACGGAGAACACCACCGGCACCTCCCAGAAGACCAGCGCCGCGCCGACCGCCAGGCCGGCGGCGATGCCGGCCGCGCCGCCGGCCAGGGTCACCAGCACGGCCTCGGTGAGGAACTGCCGCAGGATGTCGCGCCGGCGCGCGCCGGTGGCCATGCGGATGCCGATCTCGCGCGTGCGCTCCTTCACCGTCATCAGCATCACGTTCATCACGCCGATGCCGCCGACGAGCAGCGACACAGCCGCGATCAGCCCCAGCATCACCGTCATGCTGCGGCGCGTGGCGACCTCGGCCTGCAGCCGCGCGGCGGCGTTGCCGATGCGCACGTCGTCGCGGCCGTGGCGCGCGGCCAGCAGGGCCTGGATCGCCGTCTCCGCCGCATGCACCTGCGCCGAGGACGCGGCCTCGACGACGACGTAGTCGGGCTGGGTCTGCGCGCGGTAGACCCGCGCGCGGCCGGCGTGGTAGGGGATGAACACCATGTCGTCGTAGTTCTGCGCGCCCGAGTCGGCGCCGCGCTCGGCCATCACGCCGATCACCTCGAAGGGCGAGTTGCCGATGAGCAACTGGCGCCCGCGCGGGTCCGGCTGGTCGGGAAAGAAGTGCAGCCGCGCCTTGTGGCCGAGCACCACCAGCGGCGCGAGGTCGTGGTCCTCGGCCTCGGTGAAGTAGCGGCCGAGCGCGACGGACCAGTGGTGCACGCGCGGCATCACCTCGCCGGCGGCGAACACGTAGAGCACGCGGTCGGCGTTGCCGTAGCGCACCGGGATGGGGTCGCCGATGACGGGCATCACGGCGCTCACCTCGGGCAGCGCGGCCACCGCCTCCAGGTCCTGCTCGGTGATGCGCCCCGGCGGCCCGCCGGTGGGCGGGGCGCTGCTGCCGAGGTACATGATGCGCGTGCCCATGGCGCCCATCTGCGCGACCACGCGCTCGCGCGCGCCCTCCCCGATGGCCAGCATCACGATGACCGAGGCCACGCCGATGACGATGCCCAGCAGCGTGAGGCCGGTGCGCATGCGGTTCAGCCGCATGCCGCGCCAGGCGGTGCGCGCCGCCTCGCGCAGCTCGGCGGCGACGGCCTGCCGCTCGTCGGGGCCGCCGCGCGGGCGCGGCGGCGGCAGCGGGGGCATCGGCGCCGCCCCGCCCGCCTGCGGCGGCGCCTGGCTGTCGCCGACGATGCGGCCGTCGCGGATCTCGATGACGCGGCGCGCCTGCGCGGCCACCGTGCGGTCGTGGGTGATGAGGATGACGGTGTGGCCCGCGTCCGCCAGCTCGCGCAGCAGCGCCATCACCTCGGCGCCGCTGCGGCTGTCGAGCGCGCCGGTGGGCTCGTCGGCGAGGATGATGCGCCCGCCGTTCATCAGCGCGCGGGCGATCGACACCCGCTGCTGCTGCCCGCCCGAGAGCTGGTTCGGCCGGTTGTCCAGCCGGTCGGCCAGGCCCAGGCGCGCCAGCAGCGCGGCGGCGCGGCGCGAGCGCTCGGCCTCGGGCATGCCGGCGTAGAGCGCGGGCACCTCGACGTTCTCGCGCGCGCTTTCGGTGGGGATCAGGTGGTAGCCCTGGAACACGAAGCCGAAGGCCTCGCGGCGCAGCCAGGCGAGCGCGTCGGCGTCGAGCGCGGCCACGTCGCGGCCGTCGAACAGGTACTGGCCGGCGCTCGGGCGGTCCAGGCAGCCGATCAGGTGCATCAGGGTCGACTTGCCCGAGCCCGAGGCGCCGACCAGCGCGACGAACTCGCCCGCGCCGATGGCCAGGTCGATGCCCTGCAGCACCTCGACCTCGGGCCGCCCGCCGCTGCCGCCGTAGCGCTTGCGGATGCCGCGCAGCTCGATGAGCGGCGCGCCCTGGCCGGCCTCGCCGCTCACCACCGGAACCTGCGCACGCCCGGCTCGGTGCGCTCGCCCACGACGACCTGCTCGCCCTCGGCCAGCCCGTCCACGATCTGCGCCAGGTGCCGGCTGCGCACGCCCACGCGCACGGCGCGCGCCTGCACCTCGCCGCCGGGCTGGAGCACGCGCACGGCGTGGCCGTCCGCCGCCGGCGCCAGCGCGGCCAGCGGCACGGCGAGCGCGCCCGGCGCGGCGGCGGCCACGAAGGTGGTCTGCGCGGTCATCTGCGGCATCAGCTCGCCGTCGGCGTTGTCCACGTCGAAGAGCACCACGTAGGTCACGGCCTTGGTGGCCGCGGCGGCCTCGGCGGCCGCGCCCTGCCCTTCGGCGACCGGCGGCGCCGGCAGCACCTGCCGCACCGTGCTGCGCCAGCGCCGCGGCGCGTCGTCGGTCTGGCCGCCGAGCGTGGTGAAGTACACCGGCATGCCGCGCTTGACGCGCCGCACGTCGGCCTCGGAGACCTCGGTCCACACCGTCATGCGCGAGAGGTCGGCGATGCGCAGGATGTCGGGCGTCTGGTAGGTGGCGTTGAGCGTCTGGCCCTCGCGCGCCTGCACCGAGACCACGGTGCCGGCCATGGGCGCGTAGATGCGCGTGTAGCCCAGGCGCGCCTCGTCGGCCTTGAGGCTGGCCTGCGTCTGCGCGATCTGCGCCTGCAGGTGCTCGATGCGCGCGGCCGCCGAGGCGGCGGCGGCCTCGGCCGTCTGCACGTCCTCGAGGCGGGTGGCGCCGTCGGCGGCCATCTGCCGCTGGCGCTCGAGCTGCTGCTGCGCGAGGCGGTGCTGCGCATGCTGCTCGGCGAGCTGCGCGCGCAGGCCGGCGAGCTGCGCCCGGCCGGCGTCGACGGTGGCCTGCTGCACGCTCGGGTCGATCTCCACCAGCAGCGCGCCCTTGGCCACCTCGTCGCCGGCGGCGGCGTGCAGGCGCACGATCTGGCCCGAGACCTGCGCGCCCACGTCCACGTAGCGCAGCGGCCGCAGGCTGCCGACCGCGGTGACGGTCGACTCGACGTCGGCGCGCACGACGGCGGCGGTCTCGTGGCGCACGCCCGGCCCGCCCGCGCCCCACAGCGTGAACGCGGCCGCCGCCAGGGCGAGCGCGGCCGTGGCGGCCCACCACATCCGCACGCGCATGCCTAGGGCGCGACGAAGCTCAGCGTGGCGGTGTAGTCCACCTTCGCGACGGCCTGCCCGGCGATCTCGCGCGCCTCGTCCACCGAATGGCCGCCGATGAGCACGTAGCGGCCGGCGCTCGCCACCGGCACGTCGATGCGCCCCTGCGCATCGGTCACGAAGCGCTTGGCCCACTGGCCGGGCGCGACCACCGTCACCTTCGCGGCCGCGACCGGCCGGCCCTGGAAGACGAGCGTGAAGGTGTTGCCGCCGGCGGCCGCCGGCACGAACTCGAAGGGCAGCGCGGCGCGCGTCTCGCGGCGGCCTTCGCGCGCGTTGAAGACGGCGGCCTTGACCACGCCGTCGCGCGTCTTCCACGGCTTCCACACCTGGTCGTTGGACAGGCGCAGGTCGCCGGCGCCCGCCGCGGCGACCTCGAGGTGGTCGTCCCGGGCCGTGAGCGCGAGCGGCTGCACCGCATCGGCATGGAAGACCCGCGTGGTCGCGGCGAGCTTGGCCACGGCCTCGCCGCGGTCGGGCGCGTCGTCGACGTCGCCCACGTAGACGCGCGCCGGGCCGGCGGCGTCGCGCTCGATCCAGAGCTGGTGGGCCGGGGCCGCCGCGGCGAGCGACGAGAGGAGGAGCGTGAGCACGGAGCGCTTGAGCATGGGGATTCCTGGTGGTGGCGTCGGAATGCGGGGCGGCGGGTTCAGAACCGCGCCTCGAGCGACACGCGTACGTGGCGCGGCGCGCCGAAGTAGCTGTTGCCGGTGTTGGTGCGATAGCGCTCGTCGAGGACGTTGTAGACGTTGCCCGACAGCGTCAGCGTGGACGTGATCGGGTAGCGCGCCATCAGGTCGACCACCGCGTACGACGGCTGGGTGAAGCGCACCGCGGCCGGGCCCTGGTTGTCGGCGTAGATCTCGTTCTGCCAGCGCAGGCCGCCGCCCACCACGAGGCCGCGGGCCGCGCCGCTGCCGAGGCGGTAGCTGCTGAACAGCTTGACGGTGTTGCGCGGCACGTTGGTGTTGATCGCCTTCCCGGTGCGGTCCTTCACCATGGTGCGGGTGAAGCTCGCCGCCACCTGCCAGCCCGGGCGCAGCTCGCCCGCGGCCTCGAGCTCGATGCCGCGCGAGGTGGTGCCCGACATCGAGTCGTAGGCCTGCGAGCCGTCCGGTGCGAAGGTGTTCGGGATGGCGACGGCGAAGTTGTCCTGCTCGATGTCGAACACGGCCGCCGAGACGTTGAGCCGGTCGTCGAGGAACGCGCCCTTCACGCCGAGCTCGGCGCCGCTGCCGAGCACCGGGTCGAGGTAGTCGCCGTTCACCGTCTTGTTGTTCTGCGGCTTGAAGATGCTGGTGTAGCTGCCGTAGGCGGACCAGTGCTCGCCGAAGTCGTAGACGACGCCCAGGTAGGGCGTGACCTGGCCGGTCTCGCCGCGGTCGGTGATGGTGGTCGTGCCGGTGGCGAAGGTGGTGCTGGTCTGGTAGCGGCTCCAGTCGGTCACGCGCGCGCCCACCAGCACCGACAGCGGGTCGGTCAGGCGAAAGCGCGCCGTGGCGTAGGCGCTGTTCAGGCGCTCGTCCGAGCTGTAGGTGCCCACCGCCGGATTGTTCGGCGCCGCCGGAACGAGGCCGTCCCAGTTGAAGATGTCCGGCACGGCCCCGCTCCAGCCGGTGTGGTACCAGTTGGTGTAGGCCGGGTCGAGGTGGAAGCTGCGCGAGAACTGCACGCCCAGGGCGAGGTCGTGCTCGCGGCCCAGCAGGCCGAACCGGCCGGTGGCGGAGAGGTCGAGCGAGTCCTGCCGCGGCTCGCCCTTCCAGCGGCTGGCCCAGATCGACACGCCCGCGCCCGTCGCGCGGTCGGGGTTGCCGCCGCTGGCGTAGCCCACCAGCTCGTCGTAGTCGGTGGTGGTGCGGGTGAGCGTGGCCTTGAGCTGCCAGTCGTTGGCCAGGCGATGCTCCAGCGCCGCGAAGACCGAGGTGCCGTGGCGCCGCGAGTACGACCACGCCGGCGCTGCGGAGTCGGAAACGCCCCAGTCGACCAGCGTGCCGTCGCTGTAGTAGGCGGGCAGGCCGCCGCGCGCATTGGCATCGGAATCCAGGTGCTGCACCGACAGGCCGCCGCGCAGCAGCGTGGACGGGCCGAGGTCGGCCTCGACGGTGCCGAACAGCACCTTGCGGTCGTCCGTCAGCCGGTCGATGTAGGAATCGCTGGACTGCGCGGAGGCGGCGACGCGCCCGCGCACGCTGCCCGCGTCGTTGAGCGGCGCGGACACGTCGGCCTCGATGCGGCGGTGCTTCCACGAGCCGAGCTCGACCTTCGCCATGGCCTGGAACTGCGCCGTCGGGCGCTTGCGGACCAGGTTGATGGCCGCGCCCGGCGTGCCCAGGCCGTTCATCAGGCCGGTGGCGCCGCGCACCACTTCCACGCGGTCGAACATCGTCATGTCCTGCGACTGGAAGATGCTCGAATAGCCCGAGTCGGTCTGGCGCACGCCATCGACCATGTAGGTCTCGACCGCGAAGCCGCGGGCGTAGATGGGCGAGCTGTCCGAGCCGACGTTGCCGCCCGCCGACATCACCAGGCCGGGCGTCTGCGCCACCACGTCGGCCAGCTGCGTGAGCCCCTGGTCTTCGATGCGCTGGCGGGTGATGACGCTCACCGCCTGCGGCGTCTCGCGGATCGACAGGCCGAGCGGCGTCGCCGTGGCGGTGACGCCGGTGGTGTACGAGCCCGTGCCCTCGGTGGCCGCGACCCGCTCGGCGCGGGCCGTCACCGGCACCGCGGGCAGCACCGATTCGTTCGACGGCGCGGGCAGCCGGCGCAGCACCACGGCCGAGCCTTCCTCCGCCGCCGCGAGGCCGCTGCCGGCGAGCAGCCGGTCCAGTGCCTGCCGCGGCGTCAGCCGGCCGGCCACGGCCGGCGCCGTCTTGCCCGCCACCAGGTCCTGCTGCACGACGATCTGCAGGCGCGTCTGCCGCGCCCAGTCGTTGAGCGCCTGCGCCAGCGGCTGGGCGGCGATGCCGATCTGCACCGGCGTGGCCAGCACGGCGCGGGCATCGGCCTGCGCATGGACGGCCGTGGCGCCGAAGGCCAGCGCGAGGGCCAGGGCAAGCGGCAGCGGCCGCGGCATCAGGCGGGTCATGGATGTTCTCCTCCGAACGTGAATGAAAATGATTCCCATTCCGGGAGACGCACGTCCCGCACGAACTACGGTAGCCGCGGCGAAATTTTTTCTGCCGGACCGCGCGGGCCCGGGCGGCGGTCAGCGGGCGGCGGTCAGCGGACCGGCAGCACCTCGGTGCGGCCGTCGCGCTCGCGCAGGCGCACCGGCAGCGCGCGCGGCAGCACGCGCCGCAGCGTGGCGGCGTCGCGCGGGTCGAAGGTGCCGCTCAGTCGCAGCGCGGCCGCCGCCGGGTCGCGCACCACGAGGCCGGTGTCGCCGTAGCGCTCGAGCTCGGCCAGCGCGCGGTGCAGCGGCGTGTCGACGAAGCTGACGCGGTGGCCGCGCCACGGCGCGATGCCCTCCGGCGGCACGGGCGACACCGGCGCCAGCCGGCCCTGCCGGTCGCCCGCCACCTGCTCGCCCGCCGCCAAGTCGACGGCGCTGTCCCATGTCCCGGACGCGGCGTCCGCGCGGGCGACGTGCACCCGCCCCTCCTCCACCGCCACGCGCACGCCCTGCGCCCCGTCGATGCCGGGCGTGTGCCGGACGGCGAAGCGGGTGCCGAGCACCGTCACCCGCAGCGGCCCGGCCAGCACGTGGAAGGGGCGCGCGGCGTCGGGCTGCACCGAGAAGGTGGCCTGGCCGTCGAGCAGCCGCACCTCGCGCTGCCGCCGGTGGAAGACCACGTCGAGCCGCGTGGCGGTGTCCAGCAGCAGCCGGGTGCCGTCGGGCAGCGTCACCTTCAGCAGCTCGCCGCGCCGGCTGCCGAAGGCCTGGGCGAACAGCGGCTGCGCGCCGAGGTGGCCCGGGACGAGGCGGCCCGCGCCGAGCACGAGCGCGGCCACGCCGGCCAGCGCCGCCGCGGGCTTCAGGAAGCGGCGGCGCGACGGCGCGGCGCGGTCGCGCCCGAGCCCGCCGCGCAGCCGCGCCTGCCCGGCCGCGGGCAGCGTGCCGATCGCCTGCCAGTGCGCCTCCCAGCGCGCCCAGGCCGCGCGGCGCGATGGGTCGGCGGCCAGCCAGGCCTGCAGGGCGGCCTCGTCCTGCGCTGTCCAGGCGGCGCCGTGCCGGCGCACGAACCAGCCGAGCACCGCCTCGCGCAGGCGCGGCTCGTCGTGCGGCGGCAGGAAGGCGTCAGGCATATCCGGGTAGACGCGCCACGCCCGGCGAACCCGGTAGCGCCGCCGCGGCCCTCAGCGGGCGCTCACCGGCCGGCGCGCCTGCGCTTCGGCGCCGTTGGGGCGTCGTCCCCGTCCAGGCAGCGCCAGCAGGCGGCCATGGCGATCTGCAGCTGCATCTCGACCGTGCGCACCGAGATGCCCATGCGCTCGGCGACTTCGGCATAGGACAGGCCGTCGAACTTGTAGAGCACGAAGGCCTCGCGGCAGCGCGGCGGCAGGGCCTCGATGGTGGCCAGCAGGGCCGCCACGCCCTGGCGGGACGACAGCGCCGCCTCGGGCTGCAGGCTCTCGGGGCCGGCGCAGGCGTCGGCGTCCGGCGGCGCCTCGTCCGCCGCCGCGTCGGGCGCCTCGGCGCGCACGCCGGCGCGGCGGTAATGGTCGGTGACGAGGTTGCGCGCCGTGCGGTAGAGCAAGGCCCGCGGGTCGCGGACCAGCGCCCCGGCCTGCTGGGCGGCGTAGACGCGCAGGTAGCTTTCCTGCACGAGGTCGGCGGCGGTGGCGCGGTCGGCCACCTTGCGGGAAAGAAAGCTCAGCAGTTCACGGTAATAGCGCTGGAACACGGGGGCCCACCACAACCAGAGGAGTTGGTCGTTCGTGCAGGCTGGCTTCGTTCAGCGTGGCTGACCTGATGCGATCCGAAACGCGGGATTATCCACGGCGGCCCGCGCCCGGCTCCCGGGCACCCTCGCGGGGAGCCGGGGCGCGGCCCCTTCAAGCCCCCGCCGGATGCGGCGCCGGCGATGCCCCGGCCGCATGGCGGCCGCGGTCCGCGCGCACGTCCCGCGCGATGGAGGCGTTCAGCGCGAGGGCATGCTCCGTGAGGACGGTGAGGATCCGGTCCAGCGCGTCGGCCTGGGCCTCGTCGAGCACGGACATCAGGTCGCGGTTGATGGTCGCGATCTGCGGAAACAGCTTCCTGTGCAGCCGGCGCCCCTCGTCGGTGGCCATCACCATGAAGCGCCGGCCGTCGGTTTCCAGCGCATCGCGGCGCACGAGCTTCTTGTTCAGGAGGGCGGCAATGATGCGCGAGGTGCGCGCCCGGTCCAGGTGCGCCAGCTCGCTCAGGCCGGAAGGAGAGATCGGCCCGCTCTCCACCACCAGCGTGAGCAGGCGGAACTCGCGGCGCGAGATGCCGTAGCGGCCCTCGCACAGGCGGATGACGGGGGCGCCGGCCAGGGAGAACAGCCGCAGCAGCCGGTAGTTCAGCAGCTCGTCCGGCCGGCGAGGATTTCGCAGTACGTGCTTCATCACTCGATGATTGATTAGATGAACCAGTTTCCCGGCTCCTACATTCGATTGAGGCGGGTCAAGCCCTGCATCCGGCACCGCAGGCGCGCGGCTCGTCGCGGGCCGCAGTATTCGCCATGTCGACCCCGCCGCCACTCTGGAGGAGCTTCATGATCAGTCGTTGGTGGGCGTTTGTCGCGCTATTGCTGTGTGCGGCCGGTGCGAGGGCCGAAATTGTCGTGGCGCAGATCTCGCCGACGAAGGGCCCGCTGGCGGTGACGGCGATCGGCAACTTCGAGGGCGCGAAGGCCTGTTTCGAGAGCGTGAACGCGCAGGGCGGGATCCACGGGCAGCGGATCCGCTTCGTGCACGAGGACGACCAGTACAAGCCGGCGGAGACGGTGCGGCTGGTGGAGGCGGCGGCGCGCCGCCATGCGCCCGTCGCCTTCGTCAACCTGTTCGGTTCGGCCAACACGCTGGCGGTGCAGTCGAGCAAGGTGCTCGACCGCGTGAAGATCCCGGTGGTGGGCGTGGTGCCCGGAGCGGAGAGCATGCGCCACCCGGGCAGCCCGTGGATCTTCCACGTGAACGCGGGCGACCGCGCCCAGATCCGGCACATCCTTCAGCACCTGTCGACGCTGGGCGTGACGCGCGTGGCCGCGGCCTTCCAGGACAACCCGTTCGGCAAGAGCGGGCTGGCCTTCTTCGACGAGGCGACGAAGGAGTTCGACCTGACCGTGTCGGGGCGCGTGGCCGTGGCGCCCACGTCCGAGCAGCTGAGCGAGGCCGCGCAGGCGCTGCGCCGGACCGGCGCGCAGACCTACGTGATGCTGCTGGTGCGCAACAGCGCGGCGGCGCTGGTGCGCGACGTGCGCGCCTCGGGCGACCGCACGCCGATGTACGGCATGTCCTATGTGCCGGTCGAGGCCATCGCGGAGAAGGTGCCGCTGGAGTCGGCCGTGGGTGTGGGGCTGGCGCAGATCCTGCCGAACGCCGCCGCGCAGAAGACGCCGCTCACGCGGGAGTTCCACGCGGCGATGCAGCGGTTCGTGCCGGAGTCGGCGCCCTCCCATCCCCACCTGGCGGGCTACGTGGCCGCCCGCGTGACGGTCGAGGCGCTGCGGCGCGCCGGCCCGTCGCCCACGCCGGAGAAGGTGGCCGCGGCGCTGCGCCAGCTGCGGTTCGACCTGGGCGGCCTCGTCATCGACTTCACCAAGGGCACCAACATCGGCACGCAATGGGTCGACATCGGGGTGTTCGACCGGCAGGGGCGCCTGCAGCTCTGACGGCGCCGGACGTTTCTCCGGCCCCGCATCCCCGGTAGCACCGGCCAGCGCCCGCCCACGTCCGCGTGCGGCGGGCTGCCTTTTCCCGCGGCCGGCGTCGCGCCGCGCGGCGCTCCACCCATCCGCCAAGCCCCCAGCCGCCACGCTCGCCCTGGCGCTCGTCCGGCAGCATCTGCGCTATATGATATATTCATAGCAACCTCTTCGGCACCACGCATCGCGTGGCCGCGCGCCGTCCACCGACCGGAGCAACGCGATGATTCTTGGAGGACTCGCCGACGACCTGACGGGCGGCCTGGAGCTCGCGACCATGCTCGTGGCCGAAGGCGTGCCGACCCTGCTGGCGACCTCGGCCGACGCGGTCGAGCCGGTCGGCGACGCCGCCGCCGTGGTGCTGGCGCAGAAGACCCGCATCGCGCCCGCGGCCGAGGCCCGCGAGCGCTTCGACGCCGGCGCGGCCGCCCTGCTCACCGCCGGCGCGCGGCAGCTCTTCTTCAAGTACTGCGCCACCTTCGATTCCACCGACGCCGGCAACATCGGCCCCTGCATCGAGGTGCTGGCGGCGCGCACCGGCAGCCCCTTCACGGCCTGCTGCCCCACGTTTCCGGAGTACCAGCGCGCGGTCTTCCAGGGCCACCTGTTCGTGGGCGACCAGCTGGTCAGCAACTCCCCCAAGCGCGACGACCCGGTCACGCCCATGCGCGACCCCGACCTGGTCCGCGTGCTGCAGCGGCAGACGCGGCAGCGCGTCGGGCTGATCGCGCATGCGGACGTGCGGGCCGGCGCGGCGGCCATCGCCCGGCGCGCCGCCGCGCTGCAGGCCGAGGGCGTGGGGTGCGCCATCGCCGACGCCGCCGTGCACGAGGACCTGGCGCACCTCGCGGCCGCGACGGTCGACTGGTCGCTGATGACGGGCGGCTCGTCGATCGCCGCCCACTACCCCGCCCTGTGGCGCCGAAGCGGTCGCCTGGGCGCCGCGGGCGCGCCGCCGGCGCTGCCGCCCGTGCCCGGCCCCGGCGTCGTGCTGGCCGGCAGCTGCGCCGAGCAGACGCGCCGCCAGCTCGCGCACTTCGGCCGCACGCATCCGGTGCTGGCGCTGGACCTGGCAGCCCATGCGCGCGGCCGCGACGTCGCGGGCGAGGCGCTGGCGTGGGCGCGCGAGCACATTGACGAGCGGCCGGTGGCGCTGGCGACGTCGGCGGCGCCCGACGCGGTGGCGACGCTGCAGGCGGACCTGGGCGTCGCCCGGGTCGCGGCGCTGGCCGAAGCGCTGCTCGGGCGGATCGCCCGCGGCCTGCACGAGGCCGGCGTGCGCCGCTTCGTGGTGGCCGGCGGCGAGACCTCGGGCGCCGTGCTCGCGCACCTGGGCATCCGGCGGCTGCAGGTCGGTCCGTTCGCCGCGCCTTCGCTGCCGCTGGCGCTGGACGCCCGCGACGCGGCCGACCCGGTGGTGCTGTGCCTCAAGTCGGGCAAGCTGGCCGGCATCGACGCGTTCGAGGTGGCGCTGGAGCGCATGGCCCGGGGAGAAGCGCCATGACGCCGCGCGAACGGATCGTCCACGCCTATGCCCGCCTCGACCGCGAAGGCCTGAACCGCGGCAGCAGCGGCAACGTCAGCATGCGCAGCGGCAGCGACGGGCTGCTCATCTCGCCCACCGGCATCGACGCCGCGCGCATCAGCGCCGACGGCATCGTCGAACTCGGCCTCGACGGCAGCGCGCGCAGCGAGGGCATCCCGTCGAGCGAATGGCGGATGCATGCCGAGATCTACCGGCGCTTCCCCGACGCGCAGGCGGTGGTGCACACCCACGCCGACGCCTGCGTGGCGCTGGCCTGCCGGCGCCAGGGCATCCCCGCCTTCCACTACATGGTGGCCGGCTACGGCGGCAACGACATCCGCTGCGCGCCGTATGCGGCCTTCGGCTCGGCGGCCCTGGCCGCCGCGGCGGCCGACGCCCTGCAGGACCGCAGCGCCTGCCTGCTCGCGAACCACGGCATGCTGAGCCGGGGGCGCGACCTGGACGCCGCGGTCCTCACGGCCATCAAGCTCGAGACGCTCGCGCGCCACTACTGGATGACGCTGCAGCTCGGCCCGCCGGTGCTGCTGTCCGACGCCGAGATGCAAGAGGTCAGGACCCGCTACGAACACTACGGCCGTGCACGCATGGCCGGCTGATGGAGTGAAGACGATGCCCCCACCCGCTTCCGCCGCCGCGGCCGACAGGGCCGCGCCGCGCGTGCGCGACCCCGGCGAGTTGCGCCGCATCGCGCGCGAGCTGCGCCGCCAGGTCATCCGCATGGTGGCGCCCACCGGCCAGGGCTACGTGCAGCAGGGCCTCGGCGCGGCCGACCTGTTCACGGCGCTGTACTTCGCGGAACTGCGGCTGGACCCGCGCGACCCCGCATGGCCGGCGCGCGACCGCTTCCTGCTGTCCACGGCGCACAACACGGCCATCTTCTATGCCACGCTCGCCGCCCGCGGGCTGATCGACCCCGCGCTGCTGCCGACCTACTGCCAGGACGGGTCGGCGCTGGAGATCAATGCGTCCGAGCGCGTCGGCCCCATGGTCGAGGCCACCTGCGGCTCGCTGGGCCAGGGCCTGTCGGTCGGCGTGGGCATGGCGCTGGCCGCACGGCGGCGCGGCCTGGCAAGCCGCGTGTACGTGGTGCTCGGCGACGGCGAGCTGCAGGAAGGCCAGGTCTGGGAAGCCGCGCTGGCCGCGGGCAGCTACGGCCTGGGCAACCTCTGCCTGCTGATCGACTACAACGCGATGCAGGTCGAGGGCCACGTCGACCAGGTGCTCGGGATGGAACCGGTCGACGCGAAGTGGCGGGCCTTCAACTGGCAGGTCGAGACGGTGGACGGCAACGACATGGACGCGCTGCTGGCCGCGCTCGACCGCGCGCGCGCGGCGGCCGGCCGCCCCACCTGCATCGTCGCCCGCACGCTCGCCGGCAAGGGCGCGCCCTGCCTGGAAGGGGTACTGGGCCACACCATGAAGCTGCCGGCCGAGATGGCCGCGCGCGCGCTCGAAGAACTGCGGGAGGACCGGGCATGAACCCCATCGCCGCCGCCGAGGCCCTGAAGGTCGGCGACTTCAACACCCGCAACGCACCGGCGCCGATCCGCCGCGTCTACGGCGAGGCGCTGCTGCAGGCCGCGCGCGCCGACGAGCGCATCGTCGCGCTCAGCGCCGACCTCACCGCGGCGACCGAGACCGACCTGTTCCGCGACACCTTGCCCGGCCGCTTCTTCCAGGTCGGCATCGCCGAGGCCAACATGATCGGCATCGCCGGCGGCATGGCCCGCCAGGGCGACGTGCCGTTCGTGCATTCGTTCAGCGTGTTCGCCACGCGCCGCTGCTACGACCAGATCGCGATGCAATGCGCCTACCCGCGCACCAACGTCAAGATCGTCGGCTTCATCCCGGGCCTGACCACGATGCTGGGCGCCAGCCACCAGGCCATCGACGACATCGCGCTGATGCGCGCGCTGCCGAACATGACCGTCATCGAGCCGGCCGACGTGCGGCAGGTGCCGGCCGCGGTGCAGGCCGCCGCCGCCCACGACGGCCCGGTCTACCTGCGCCTGCGCCGCGCCGAGGGCCCGCCGCCCGAGCCGCTGCAGCCCGCCCCGCTGGTGCGCGGCCGGCTGGACGTGCTGCGCGACGGCCGGGACGGCGTGGTCTTCGCCTGCGGCCTGATGTGCGCCGCCGCCGAGGCCGCCGCGGACCGGCTGGCCAGCGAAGGCCTGTCGGTGGCGGTGGCCAACGTCTCCACGCTCAAGCCGCTGGACCAGGCCGGCGTCGCCGCCTTGGCCGCCCGCTGCGGCACCGTGGTGACGGCGGAGAACCATTCGGTGATCGGCGGCCTCGGCTCGGCCGTCGCGGAATGCCTGCTCGAACGCGGCACCCACGCCGGCTTCGAGCGCGTCGGCGTGCGCGACGTGTTCGCCGAAGGGGGCTCCACGCCGTACCTGCTCGCGCGCTACGGCCTGGACGCGGACGCCATCGTGGCCGCCTTCCGCCGCGCCCACGGGCGGCGGCGGGCCTGAGGCGTGTCAGCGACGCGGCGCCGCGGCCCGCCTGCGCGACGCCCGCGCCGAGGCGCCGGCCGCCCCGTCGTCGGGAGGAAAGGCCACCTCGCCGCGGTCGATGCGCTCGAGCAGCGCGACGAAGCGCCGGCCGCCCTCGATGGTGTCGTCCTGGATCGCCTGGCGCACCTTCGCGGCGTCGCGCCGGCGCAGGCCCTCCATCACCGCCAGGTGCTGGTGGTCGCCGTCGTAGGTCGGCGCCGCGTCGGGGTACTGCAGGTTCAGCATGGGGCCGTTGCGCAGCCAGATGCCTTCGATCAGCGCCAGCAGCTCGGGCATGCGCGCCGCCGTGTAGACCGCGTGATGGAACTGCCAGTTGATGCGCACGGCGCCGGGCCAGTCGCTGCTGGCCTGGGCCTTGATCAGCGCCTGGTGCAGCTCGTCCAGCCGGCGCAGCTGGGCCGGCGTGATGTGCTGCGCCGCGGCCTCGCCCGCCATGCCTTCGAGCTGCAGGCGGATCGTGCGCAGCTCCAGGTACTGGGCCAGCGTCAGCGGCGCCACCGAGATCGAGCGGCCCGCGTCCATGTCCAGCACGCGCTCGCGCACGAGCTGCATCAGCGCCTCGCGGCACGGCGTCTCGGAGACGTTCATCGCGGCCGCCAGGTCGCGGATCTTGAAGCGGTAGCCGGGCCGGAAGCGCCCCTCCATCAGCCCCGCGCGCAGTTCGTCGTAGACCTTCGTCGTGAGGCTTTCGCGCCCGATGGAGCGGACCTGCGGGGACGACAGGCCGGGAGAGGTTGCCATGGTGGCTGTCCGTTTTCGATCTTCTAAAGAGAGATATATGATGCATCAATCCAACCCCTCCCACGGCCCGGCGTTGCGCGCCACGGACAGCCAACTGGCCGTGCCGGGCCTGGAACAGGCGGTGCACGTGCACCGCGATCCCTGGGGCATCCCCCACCTGCGCGCGCGCAGCGACCACGACGCCTTCTTCGCCCAGGGCTACGTCCATGCCCAGGACCGGCTGTGGCAGATGGATGCCTGCCGCCTGCGCATGGCCGGCCGCTGGGCGGAATGGGCCGGCCCCCCGGCCGTCGCGGGCGACACGCTGGCGCGGCGCCTGGGCGGCGCCCTCGCCTCGCAGCGCGACCACGCGGCCCTGGACGAGCCGGCGCGCCGGATGCTCCAGGCCTACAGCGACGGCGTGAACGCCTTCCTGGCGGAAGGCCGGCCGCTGCCCATGGAGTACGGGCTGCTGGGCGCGGCGCCGGCTGCGTGGGAGCCCTGGCACTGCATCGCCGTCATGCGCTGGCGCGGCTTCCTGATGGGATCGGTCTGGTTCAAGCTGTGGCGCGCCGCCGCGCTGCGCGCCATCGGCCCCGAACAGATCGCCAAGCTGCGCTACGACGACGGCGGCGGCGACCTGCTGTGCATCCCGCCCGGCGAGGAGTCGGCGCGCTGGATCGCCACGCTGCAGGAGCTGGCGCCGGCCATCGAGGCGGTGGCCGGCCTGGGCGCGGCCGACGCCACCGGCGGGGGCAGCAACAACTGGGCGGTCTCGCCCTCGCGCACGGCCGCCGGCCGCCCGCTGCTGGCCGGCGACCCGCACCGCCAGTTCGAGATGCCGGGCATGTACATGCAGAACCACCTGGCCAGCGACCGCTTCGACGCCGTCGGCCTGGCCGTGCCGGGCGTGCCGGGCTTCCCGCACTTCGCACACAACGGGCGCGTCGCCTGGTGCGTGACGCATGCGTTCGCCGACATCCACGACCTGTTCGTCGAGCAGTTCGAGGACGGCGGCGCGCGCTGCCGCACGCCCGACGGCTGGGCCGATGCCGCCACGCGCCGCGAGACCTTGCAGGTGCGCGGCGCCGACCCGGTGACCATCGACATCGTCGAGACCCGCCACGGCCCGGTGATCGCCGGCACGCCGGCCGCGGGCAGCGCGCTCGTGCTGCGCTCGGTGCAGTTCGCGCGCACCGACCGCTCGTTCGACTGCCTGCCGCGCATGCTGGCGGCCGGCACGGTCGACGAGCTGTTCGACGCCACGCGCGGCTGGGGCCTGATCGACCACAACCTCCTGGCGGCCGACACGCGGGGCCGCATCGGCCACCTGGTGCGCGCCGTGATGCCGCACCGCCCGCGCCTGAACGGCTGGCTGCCCGTGCCGGGCTGGAGCGGCGCCTACGACTGGGACGGCGAGATCGCCTGGGAGGACATGCCGCGCAGCTTCGACCCGCCGCGCGGCTACCTCGTCACGGCGAACAACCGCTTCGTGGCCGAGGCCCCGGGGGACCGGCACTACTTCTGCACCGACTGCCACCCGCCCTACCGCGCCCGCCGGGTCGAGGCGCGCCTGGCCGCGCTGCCGGCCGCGACGGTCGACGACATGGCAAGCATCCACGGCGACGTGGCCTCCATGACGGCGCCCGTCTTCCAGGCCCGCCTGCGAGAACTCGCCCCACAGGCCGGGCAGGCGGGCCGCCTGCAGGCCCTGATCGCCGGCTGGGACGGCCGGATGGAGGCGGACTCCGCCGCCGCCGCGGCCTACGCCGCCTGGCGCTGGGAGCTGGCCGCCGTGCTGCTGGAGCGCTCGGGCCTCGCCGGCACGCGCCGGGACCCGCTGACGCAGCTGCCGCCCGGGGTCGTCCCGCTGAACCAGCTCTGGTGGGCGCTGCCGCAGCTGGTGCGCGCCGACGACACGGCGCTGCTCGGCGGCATCGACTGGAACCAGGCGTTCGCCCTGGCGCTCGAGCGCGCGGCGCCGCGCATCGACGGCCGGCCCTGGGGCGAGCACCACCGCATCGCGATGGCGCACCCGCTGGCCGCGCAGTTCCCCGAGGCGGCCGGCCGGCTCAACCCGGCCGGCGCGGGCCTGGGCGGCGACAACGACACCGTGCTGGCCAACGGCTGCCTGTCCGCCACCGGCCTGCAGGCGGTGTACGGCGCGGTCGCGCGCTACGTGTTCGACGTCGGCGCCTGGGAGAACTCGCGCTGGGTGGTGTTCGCCGGCGCCTCGGGCGTGCCCGGCAGCCCGCACTACGCCGACCAGCACGCCGCCTGGGCGCAGGGCCGGATGGTGCCCATGCTCTACGACTGGGACACGATCGCCGCGCAGGGCACCGCCTGCGTGCTCGAGCCCGCCGAGGGCACTGAAAACCCCTAGATTCCGCGACTTTGTTTGCGATATATCATATAACTACAACACGCCCCTCCAGGAGCCCCGCTTGAGCGACACCCCGTCACCCCCGCCGGCCCCCGCGGGCGCCCAGCCCGCCAAGGTCAACTCGTTCGGCCAGCGCACCGCCGGTGATCCCCGCAGCGTCCGGGCCATCAACGTGGGGCCGCCCAGCATCGGCCCCATGCATGCCGACAGCGGCTGGCCGGACCGCCGCTGGTACGACGCGCCGCGCAACGACCCGGCCTGGCCGGAGGTGCACACCTACACCGACGCGATCTCCTACGACCCGGGCGACACCGTCGTCTTCCACAGCAGCACGCACGCCAAAGAGTGGACGCTCGAGGTGGTGCTGGACGGGTTGAAGCCCGAGACCGTGTTTCGCAGCGAGGCGTTGCCCGGCATCTTTCACGACGTGCCCGCCGATGCCTACAAGGCCGGCTGCGGCTGGCCCGAGAGCCTGCGCTGGACCTTGCCGGCCGATGCCCGCTCGGGCTTCTACAAGATCGTGTCGACCTGCATCCGACCCGACGGCGGGCGCTATGTGCAGCACCACTTTTTCGTGGTTCGTCCGACGGCCAAGACACAGACCGCCAAGCTGCTGATGATCTTGCCGACCTCTACCTGGATGGCCTACAACGACTGGGGCGGCGCGAGCAGCTACATCGGCATCGACGGGCCCGACGGCAACCAGGCCACGCCGGTGCTGAGCCTGCTGCGCCCCTGGACGCGCGGCATGGTCTGGCTGCCCGAAGGCGCACCCCGCATCTGTGCCGAGCCCGTGCCCGACCCGCTGACCGCCCCGCGCTACCACCCCAAGGACTGGGCCTGGAGCCACGGCTTCGGCTACTTCTTCGCGGCCTCCGGCTGGGCGCAGTACGACCGCCACTTCGTGTGCTGGGCAGAACGCGAGGGCATCGCGTTCGACATGATCACGCAGACGGATCTGCACTACCACCCGGAGATCCTCGACCGCTACCGGGCGGTCGTCATCGTCGGCCACGACGAGTACTGGAGCCACGACATGCGCACGCGCATGGATCGCTTTGTCGACGAAGGCGGCAAGCTGGCGCGCTTCGGCGGCAACTTCATGTGGCAGGTGCGGCTGGAAGACGGCGGCAAGCGGCAGGTCTGCTACAAGGCGCGCGCGAAAAACGAAGACCCTGTGCGCGACACCGACCAGGCGCATCTTCTGACCGGCGCGTGGGAGAGCAAGGCGGTCAACTGGCCCGGCGCGACCACGGTGGGCGTGAATGGCCTGCAGGGCATCTATGCCTCGTGGGGGGGATTCGCGCCGCGCGGCTCCAAGGGCTTCACGGTCTATCGCGAGGACCACTGGGTGTTCGAGGGCACCCAGCTCGGCTACGGCGACATCTTCGGCGCCGCGGCGAACATCTTCTCCTACGAGGTCGACGGGCTGGACTACACCTTCCGCCACGGCCTGCCCTACCCGACCGGCGAGGACGGCGCGCCGCCGAGCGTATCCATCCTGGCCATGTCGCCGGCGCTGAAGGCCGAGTCGATGTTCGCCGAGGAGGGCTACCGCTACTACCTGGGCGAGAACGACATGCGCGGCGCCGCCGTCTCGCTGTACGGCGACCAGTCGCCCGAGTCGCTGGCCAAGGCGCGCTACGGCTCGGGAATGATGGTCCACATGCCGCGCGGCAAGGGCGAGGTGCTGACCGCCGGCACCTGCGAATGGGTCATGGGCCTCAAGCGCAACGACTTCTTCACCACGCGCATCACGCGCAATGTGCTCGAGCGCTTCACGCGCGAACCCTAAGCCGCCGTCGCGCCCCGCACGACATCACCCATAGGTTCACTTCGCCGATCTCAGTCTTCGGCGGTCCACCCTGCACAGGAGCCACCATGTTCATGACCGGTACTTTCAAGAAGCTGGCCAGCGCTGTCGCCGTTGCGGCGCTATTCGGAATGGTCGCGGCGGCGCCCGCGCATGCGCAATCGCAGCCGAAGAAGGGCGGCCAGTTGCGCTACGCCTATCTTTCCGGTCCCGGCACGCTGGACCCCTACGTGTCCAGCAGCGCCGTCGAACTCGAGGTCATCCACCACCTGTACGACTCGCTGATCACCGTGGGCGAGAACTACGAGACGCGGCCGATGCTCGCCTCCAGCTACGAGATCAGCGACAGCGCCAAGACCTTCACCTTCAAGATCCGCAAGGGCGTGAAGTTCCATGACGGCAGCGTGATGACCTCGGCCGACGTGCTGGCCTCGTTCGAGCGCTACCGCAAGATCAGCCCGAACGCGGTGATCTTCAGCGACGTGGCCAGCGTCTCGGCACCTGACCCGGAAACCTTCATCGTCAAGCTGAACAAGACGAACTCCGTGTTCGTCGACATCCTGAAGAGCCCGGTCTACCCGTTCGTGATCCTGCCGGCCTCGCAGAAGGACAAGCCCGCGCGCGGCATTGACGTCATCGGCACTGGCCCGTTCAAGCTGGGTGAATGGGTCAAGGACAGTCATCTGGTGATCGAGCGATTCGATGGCTACGCGCTCAACGAGAGCTACAAGGGCATGGACGGCTACGCCGGGCGGCGCATCGCCTACCTGGACTCGGTGCGCTACCGCTTCATCCCCGAGGCCAACGCCCGCGTCGCCGCGCTGCAGGCCGGCGACGTCGACATGATCGCCAACATCCCGTCCGAATTGTCCAAGCGCTTCGCGGGCAACTCGGACATTGCCGTGCAGACGGTGTTTCCGTACTGCATGTCAGTCTTCATCGTCAACAGTTCGCAGGGGCTGACGGCCAATCCGAAGATTCGCCAGGCCATCAGCGCCGTGGTCGACGTGGAAGAGATCGCGGCCGCGACCGGCTGGGTCAGCAAGCCGAACCACTCGCTGGTCTACGCGGAAAGCCCGTACTACCAGGGCGACAAGATGAAGGCCTACTACGACCAGAAGAATCCGGCGAAAGCCAAGAAGCTCCTGGCCGAGGCGGGCTACAAGGGCGAGACCTTCACCCTGCAGACCAACTCCAACTACTCCACCATGCGAAACAGCATCCTGGTGCTGTCCGAGTTGATGAAGAACGCGGGCATGAACGTCAAGGTGGACGTGGTCGACTGGACCACCAATGCCAGCAACATGCAGCGTGGCACCGGCACCTGGAACGTGTCGACCACCAGCTTCTGCTCGAACCCGCTGCTGGGGCCGCAGCAATGGCGCACGATGTTCTACACCTTCCCGCAGGTCAAGAACGACGCGATCCTCGACAAGGCCTATGACCAGTTCTACACGGCGCTGGAAGACGGCCCGCGCAAGGCCGCCTGGGACATCATCGAGAAACAGGTGCTGGAGCAGGCGTACATGATCAAGATCGTCGACGTCGGCACCATCAATGCATACAACAACAAGCGCGTGGAGAACTTCGGCACCTTCTACCTGCCGCGCTTCTGGAACGTGAACCTCAAGTAAGCGGCGACCGCCAGCGTGCTGAGAAACATCACGGTCCGCCTGGCCCAGGCGATCCCGGTCATCTTGCTGGTGGCCGTGCTTGCCTTCATGCTGATGCACATGCTGCCGGGCGACCCGGCAGTCGTCATCGCCGGGCCTGACGCCACGCCCGAGGCTCTTGACCGCCTGCGCCACCAGCTGGGTCTGGACCGCCCGCTGTGGGAGCAGCTGGTGAACTGGCTCGGCCACCTGGCGCGCGGCGACTTCGGCCAGTCGCTGATGCTCAACCAGAGCGTGCTGTCGGCCGTGGGCGAGCGCGTGCCGGTCACGCTGTCGCTGGCGCTCATCGCCTTCGCGATCACCATTCCGGTCGGCGTGGTGCTCGGCGTCATCGCGGCCTATTACCGCAACACCTGGGCCGATTCCGCCGTCATGGGCGTGGCCCTGGTCGGCGTCTCCGTCCCCAGCTTCTGGATCGCCATCATCTCGGTCATCGTGTTCTCGGTCGAGCTGGGCTGGCTGCCGTCGACGGGATACGTGCCGCTGTCCGAAGGCTTCGTTCCATGGCTGCGTGCCATGGTGCAGCCCGCCTTGATCCTGGCGCTGTTCCAGATCGGCTACCTGGCGCGCATGACCCGCTCCAGCATGCTGGACGTGCTGGACCAGGACTACATCCGCACCGCCCGCGCCAAGGGCCTGAACGAATGGGCCACCGTGGGCAAGCACGCCTTCCGCAACTCGCTGATGTCCGTCGTGACCGTCAGCGGCATCATCCTGTCGCTGCTGATCGGCGGCTCGGTGGTGATCGAGCAGGTGTTCGCGCTGCCGGGCATCGGCCGGCTCGTGGTGCAGGGCATCATGGCCCGCGACTACCCGCTGATCCAGGGCACGATGCTGCTGCTGGGCTTCTCGTTCGTGATCGTCAACGTGGTCGTGGACCTGGCCTACACGCTGGTCGACCCCCGGGTGCGCTATGACTGAGGCCCTGTCCCTGCGCCCGCCCCGCCCCGGCCTGCTGCCGGCCGAGGCCGAGCAGCTGCTGGCCCCGCGCCGCCGCTTCCGGCTGCTGCGCAAGCTGCTCAAGCACCGCTCGTTCGTGATCGGCCTGGTCATCGTCGCCCTGCTGGTGCTGGCCGCCGTCGTCGGCCCCTGGCTGACCGGGCTGGACCCGACCGCCATGCGCGTGCGCAACCGGTTCAAGCCGCCCATGGCCGGGCTGTGGTTCGGCGCCGACCAGTTCGGCCGCGACGTGCTCACGCGCGTGCTGCACGGCGCGCGGCTGTCGCTGTTCATCGGCCTCGCGGTGGCGGCGCTGTCGGGCGCGGTCGGCACGCTGATCGGCATCACCGCCGGCTACTTCCGCCGCCTCGACTCGCTGCTGATGCGCTGCATGGACGCGCTGCTGGCCTTCCCCGCCATCCTGCTGGCCATCGGCATCAGCGCGGCGCTGGGGCCGCAGACCACCAGCGTGATCGTGGCGCTGGCCGTCGCCTACGTCCCGCGCACGGCGCGCATCACGCGCGCTTCCACGCTGGTCATCCGCGAGATGGAGTACGTGGAGGCCGCCCGCCTGTCCGGCGCCGGCCACCTGCGCATGATCTTCCGGCACATCCTGCCGAACTGCATGGGGCCGCTGGTGGTGCAGCTGACCTTCGTGTTCGCCTACGCCATCCTGGCCGAGGCGGCGCTCAGCTTCCTGGGCATCGGGCCGCCGCCGCCGGCGCCGAGCTGGGGCAACATCATCGCCGAGGGGCGCGACTACTCGGTGGAGGCCTGGTGGATCATGCTGTTCCCGGGCCTGGCCATCAGCCTGGCCGCGCTCGGCATGAACCTGCTGGGCGACGGGCTGCGCGACGTGCTCGACCCCCGGCTGAAGGTGGAGACATGACGCAGGCCGCCGACCCCGTGCTGTCCGTCCAGGACCTCACCGTCGAGTTCCGCGGCGACAGCGGCTGGCTGACCGCCGTCCGCAACGTCAGCTTCGACATCGGGCGCCGCGAGTGCCTGGGCATCGTCGGCGAGTCCGGCAGCGGCAAGAGCGTCAGCGCGCTGTCCATACTGCGGCTGCACGCGCGGGCCACCAGCCGCATGCCCACGGGCCGCATCCTGTTCGGCGGGCGCGACCTGCTGACGCTGCCCGAGCGCGAGCTGCGGCGCATCCGCGGGGCGCAGGTGGCGATGATCTTCCAGGACCCGATGTCCTCGCTGAACCCGGTGCTGACGATCGCCGACCAGATCATCGAGCCGCTGCGCCTGCACCAGGGGCTGAGCGCCGCGGCCGCGCGCAAGCGCGCCATCGAGCTGCTGGACCTGGTGCGCATCCCGGACGCCGCGCGCCGCGTCGACGAATACCCGCACCGCCTGTCGGGCGGCATGCGCCAGCGCGTCGTGATCGCGATCGCGATCGCCTGCCAGCCCAAGCTGCTGATCGCCGACGAGCCGACGACGGCGCTGGACGTGACCATCCAGTCGCAGATCCTGCAGCTGCTCAAGGACCTGCAGGCCGAGCTCGACATGTCGGTGGCGCTGATCACGCACGACCTGGGCGTCATCGCGCAGTTCGCCGACCGGGTGGTGGTGATGTACGCCGGGCAGGTGATCGAGTCCGCGCCGGTCACGCCGCTGTTCGACAGGCCGGCGCATCCGTACACCGACGGCCTGCTGGCCGCGATCCCGCGGCTGGTCGGCGAGCCGGGGCGGCTGAGCGCCATCCCCGGCAGCATCCCCGACCCGTCGCTGCGGATCGCCGGCTGCCGCTTCAGCCCGCGCTGCCCCGAAGCGCTTCCCGCCTGCCGCGAGCAGCCGCCCGCGCTGGCCATCGCCGGCCCCGAACACTGGAGCCGCTGCCCGCCGCGCCTGGCCGCGCTCGCACGCACTGCCCCATGACGCAAGACGCCCTGCCCGCCGGCGCCGCGCCGGATCCCATCGTCTCGGTCCGCGCGCTGGAAAAGACCTTCACGCTCAAGCGGCGCGCGGGCTCGCCCGCCCGCACGCTGCGCGCGGTGCGCGAGGTCAGCTTCGACATCGCCCGCGGCGAAACCCTCGGGCTGGTCGGCGAGTCGGGCTCGGGCAAGTCGACCTCCGGCCGCATGCTGGTCGGCCTGATCCCCGCCACCTCCGGGCGCATCCACCTCTTCGGCGAGGAGCTGACCGGCCATCGCTCGGCGAAGTCCGTCCAGGGCCTGCGCCAGCGGGTGCAGTTCGTGTTCCAGGATCCGCACGGCTCGCTGAACCCGCGCATGCGGGTGGGCGACGCCATCGCCGAGCCGCTGGACGTGGCCGGCGGCATGAGCCGCCACGACCGGCACAGGCGCATCGAGGAGCTGCTGGACACCGTCGGGCTGCCGCGCTCCTGCGGCGAACGCTTCCCGCACGAGTTCTCGGGCGGGCAGCGCCAGCGCATCGGCATCGCACGCGCGCTGGCGCTCAAGCCCGAGTTCATCGTCTGCGACGAGCCCGTGTCGGCGCTCGACGTGTCGCTGCAGGCCCAGGTCGTGAACCTGCTGCAGGACCTGCAGGAGGCCTTCGGGCTGAGCTACCTCTTCATCGCGCACGACCTGGCCGTGGTGCGCAACATCTCGCACCGCGTGGCGGTCATGTACGCGGGCGCCATCGTGGAGATCGCGCCGCGCGACGCGCTCTACGCCACGCCCCGCCACCCCTACACCCAGACCCTGCTGGACGCCGTGCCGCGCCCGGACCCGCGCCACCGGGTGGCCGCCAGCGTGCGCGGCGAGCTGCCCAGCCTGCTGAGCCCGCCCTCGGGCTGCATGTTCCACACGCGCTGCCCGCACGCCTTCGACCGCTGCCGCCGCGAATCGCCGGCGCTGCAGCCGCTGACGCCGATGCACGCGGTGGCCTGCCACCTCCACACGCCGGCGGCACCCGCCCAGGGCAGCTAGCCGATGCGCCGCAACGGCGGTGCCCCGGACGGCATCACACCCGCATTCTCGATATATCATATACCCCAAACAGGCAGCGAAAGGCGAAGGAACCCCGATGACGGCACCCTCTGATGGAGCGATCGACCTGGCCTTGCGCGAGCGTGCGCGCCGGGTCATTCCCGGCGGCATGTGGGGCCACCTGAACGCCGCCGCGCTGCCGCCGGGCTACCCCCAGTTCTTCGCGCGCGCGCAGGGCTGCCGGCTGTGGGACGTGGACGGCCGCGAATACGTCGACCTGATGTGCAGCTGGGGCCCGGTGCTGCTGGGCCACCACCACGCCGCGGTGGACGCGGCCTACCGGCGGCAGGCTGCCGAGGGCGCCTGCATGAACGGGCCGGCCCCGGTGCTGGTGGAGCTGGCCGAGGCCCTGGTCGAGCAGATCCCGCATGCCGACTGGGTGATGTTCCAGAAGAACGGCAGCGACGCGACCACGACCTGCGTGACCGCCGCGCGCGCCGGCACGGGCCGGCGCAAGGTGCTGGTCGCGCGCGGCTCCTACCACGGCGCCGTGCCGTGGTGCTCGCCCTCGCTGGTGGGCGTCACCGCGGAAGACCGGGCCCACCTGATCACCTACGAGTACAACGACGTCGCCAGCGTGCAGGCGGCGGTCCAGCAGGCGGGCGACGACCTGGCCGCCATCGTCGTCACGGCATTCCGGCACGACATGGGGCGCGACCAGGAGCTGCCGACGCCGGCCTTCGCGCAGGCCCTGCGCAGCGCCGCCACGGCGGCCGACGCGGCGCTGATCGTCGACGACGTGCGCGCGGGCTTCCGCCTGCACGAGGGCGGTAGCTGGGAGACGCTGGGCGTGCGCCCGGACCTCAGCGCGTTCAGCAAGGCGATCGCCAACGGCTACCCGCTGGCCGCCGTCACCGGCAACGACCGCTTCCGCGAAGCCGCCTCGCGGCTGTACGTGACCGGCTCGTTCTGGTGCGAGGCCCCGCCCATGGCGGCGGCGCTGGCCACGCAGCGCGCGCTGCGCGAGGGCCACGTGGTCGCGCACCTGGTCGCCATGGGCCAGCGCCTGCGCGACGGCCTGGACCGCCTGGCGCGGCAGGCCGGCGTCGGCCTGCGCCAGACCGGGCCGGTGCAGATGCCCACGGTGATGTTCGACGACGACGCCGACGGCGCCAAGGGCCGGGCCTTCTGCGCCGCGGCCCTGCGCGCCGGCACCTACTTCCACCCGCGCCACAACATGTTCCTGTCGGCGGCGCACCAGGCCGAGGACATCGACCACGCGCTGTCGTCGGCGGAAGCCGGCTTCGAGGCCCTGGCCCGCTAGGGCGCACCCGGGGCATGCGCGGCCGCTTCGCCGCGCGCGGCGACGGGCGGCGAATCGCAAGGAGAATCCTTCCCGTGAGGAACTTCCCGCGGCCGCCCATCGCCGCACGCCCGACCGGACACGCCCCTTGGACCGCGACACGACCGTCACCTCCCTTCCCAACGGCGTTCGCGTCGTCACCATGCGGCTGCCCTGGCTGGACAGCGTCAGCGCCAGCGTCTTCGTGCGCGCCGGCAGCGGCCACGAGAGCGCGCGGCTGAACGGCATCAGCCACCTCGTCGAGCACATGGCCTTCAAGGGCACGGCGACGCGCAGCTGCCAGCAGATCAACCTCGACGCCGAGCGGCTCGGCGCCGAGGTCAACGCGCACACCGACCGGGACCACACGGCCTTCCACATGCGCGGCCTGGCCCGCGACGCCGGCGCGCTCGTGCGCATGCTCGGCGACATCGTGCGCAACAGCACCTTCCCCGAGGGCGAGCTGGCCAACGAGCGCCGCGTGATCCTGCAGGAGATGGCCGAGGAAGAGGACGACGGCGTGGAGATCGCCAACCAGCTGTTCGACACGCTGTGCTTCGGCGCGCACCCGATCGCGCAGCCCATCGTCGGCACGCGCCGCGGCATCGAGCGCATCACGCGCGACGACCTGCTCGACTTCGTGGCGCGGCTGTACACGGGCGCCAACGTCGTGCTCGGCGTGGCCGGGAACATCGACCCGGAGGCCGTGGTGCGCGAGGCGCAGGCCGCCTTCGGCCCGATGCCGGCCGGCACGCCGAACCGCATCGAGCCGACGCACTATGCCGGCGGCTTCGCCTCGCGCCGCCTGCCCGGCAGCGTCCAGACGCACGTCGTGCTCGGCTTCCCCGCGCCGAGCCTGGCCGGCCCGCACGCCGCGAGCGTGGTCGCGGCCACGCTCTTCGGCGAGGGCATGAGCTCGCCGCTGCTCGACGAGATCCGCGAGCGCCGCGGCCTCGCCTACTACACCGGCTGCACCGCCGACCTGACCGCGGCCTCGGGCCAATTCGTCATCGACGCCTCCACGGCGCCCGAGCACGCGGCGCCCTTCCTGGCCGCCGTGGCCCGCCTGCTGGCCGGGCACGCGGCGTCGATCGACCCGGCCGCGCTGCAGCGCGCGCGCAACCAGCTCGCGGTGCGCAGCCTCGACCGGCTCGAGCGCCCGTCGCGCGGCATCGAGAGCGCCGCGCAGGACCTGTTCGTGCACGGGCGCCTGCGCTCGCGGCCGCAGTGGCTGGCCGAGGTGGAGGCGGTGACGCCCGACGCGGTGCGCCAGGTGTTCGCGGACATGCTCTCGACGAAGGCCGCGGTCGCCGTGACGGGCAAGGTGCCGCGGGCGCTGAACGGCAGCGTGCTCGACCTGTTCGCGCGGCACGCGCGCTGAGCCCCGCGCGGCCGCGCCGCGCCGCATCAGAACTTCGCATGCACCGGATGAAAAGGCTGCATGCCGGGCCGCCCCGCGCGGGCACCGCGCGAGGCACCATGCGGCGTCATCGCCTGGAGCCCGCTCGTGACCGCACCCGCCCTCACCTTCGATAACCTGAAAGACTTCATCGGCCGGCCCGTCGGCACCTCCGCCTGGGTGGCGGTGCCGCAGTCGCGCATCGACGCGTTCGCCGACTGCACCGAGGACCGGCAGTGGATCCACGTCGACGTGGAGCGCGCCACGCGCGAGAGCCCGTTCGGCGCGCCCGTCGCGCACGGCTTCCTCACGCTGTCGCTGCTGCCCATCACCACCTACGAGCTCTTCGCGGGCCTGAAGGCGAAGAAGTCGGTGAACTACGGCATGGACAAGCTGCGCTTCATCGCGCCGGTGCGCGCCGGCTCGCGCGTGCGCAACCACGTCAAGCTGCTGTCGGCCGAGACGCGGGCCGACGGCTTCGTGCTCGTCCGCACCGAGAACACCGTCGAGATCGAGGGGGAGGACAAGCCGGCGCTAGTGGCCGTCTCGCTCGCCCTGTTCTCGCCGACCTGACCTTCACCGATCCACCAAGGAGCGACGCATGGATTTCGAGTACACGCCCAAGGTCGAGGCGCTGCGCAGCCGGCTGCTGCGGTTCATGGACGACCACATCTACCCCAACGAGAAGCGCCGCGAGCAGGAGCTGGCGCAGAACGCCCGCGACGGCCGCCCCTACGCCACCGTGCCGCTGATGGAGGAGCTGAAGGAAAAGGCGCGCGCGGCCGGCCTGTGGAACCTGTTCCTGCCCGACGACGCGCACGGCGCCGGGCTGACCAACCTCGAGTACGCGCCGCTGTGCGAGATCATGGGCCGCCGCTACTGGTGCGCCGAGGCCTTCAACTGCAACGCGCCCGATACCGGCAACATGGAAGTGCTGGCCCGCTACGGCACGCCGGCGCAGCAGCAGCGCTGGCTGGAGCCGCTGCTGCGCGGCGAGATCCGCTCGTCGTTCGCGATGACCGAGCCGGCGGTGGCCTCGTCCGACGCCACCAACATCGAATGCAGCATCCGCCGCGAGGGCGACGAGTACGTCATCGACGGCCGCAAGTGGTACATCACCGGCGCGATGAACGAGCGCTGCGAGATCTTCGTGCTGATGGGCAAGACCGACCCCGGCAACGCCGACCGCCACCGGCAGCAGTCGATGATCCTCGTGCCCAAGGACACGCCGGGGGTGACGCTGGTGCGCGACATGGCGCTGCTGGGCGTGATGGACCCGCCCTTCGGCCACCCCGAGGTGCTGTTCGAGAACGTGCGCGTGCCGGCCTCCAGCATCCTGCTCGGCGAGGGCCGCGGCTTCGAGATCGCGCAGGGCCGGCTCGGGCCGGGCCGCATCCACCACTGCATGCGCATGATCGGCATGGCCGAGGCGGCGCTGGACATGATGTGCCGGCGCGTGGTCTCGCGCGTGGCCTTCCACAAGCCGCTGTCGGACCAGGGCGTCTGGCGCGAGCGCATCGCCAATGCCCGCATGCTCATCGACCAGACGCGCTGGATGGTGCTGCGCACGGCGGCCCGCATGGACACCGTGGGCAACAAGGTGGCGGCCAAGGAGATCGCCATGATCAAGGTGCTGGCGCCGAACAACTGCGTGCAGGTGATCGACGACGCCATGCAGGCCTTCGGCGCGGCCGGCCTGAGCCAGGACACGCTGCTGACCTCGTTCTACGCCTATGCGCGCCACCTGCGCGTGGCCGACGGGCCGGACGAGGTCCACCGCAACGCGATCGCCAAGCACGAGCTGGCGGGCTACCGCGCGGCCTGACGCCGCCGCGCCGGGCCGGCCGGCTCAGCGGTACGCGAACCGCAGCCCCGCCGGCGCCGACGCCGCCGGCTCGCGCAGCATGCGGCGCAGCAGCTTGCCCGAGCCGGTGGTCGGCAGGCCGTGGCGCAGGATGACGCTGCGCGGCACCTTGTAGTGCGCCATGTGCTTCAGGCACCACTCGATGATCTGGTCCTCGGCCTCGTGCCCGCTGGCGAGCATGGCGCGCGCCGCCGCCGCGGCGCTGAGCACCACGTAGGCCTGCAGCGCCTCGCCGCGGTTCGGATCGGGGCAGCCGACGACGGCGACCTGGCGCACGTCCGGGTGGGTGGCGAGGATGGCCTCCACCTCCTCGGGAAAGACGCTGTAGCTCCAGACCTTGATCATCTCCTTGGCGCGGCCGAGGAAGGTGAGGTAGCCCTCGTCGTCCAGCACGCCGATGTCGCCCGTGCGCACCCAGCCGCCGGCGCACGCCGCCTCGGCCGTGGCCTCGGGGCGGCGCCAGTAGCCCTTGAACGCGGCCGGCCCGCGCAGCAGGATCTCGCCGCGCTCGCCGCAGGGCAGGTCGCCGCCGCCGTCGGGGTCGACGATGCGCACCTCCACCCCGGGCACGGGCTTGCCGTTGGTGCCCCACTTGATGGCGTCGCGCGGCATCAGCGTGTCGCAGGTGTGGGTCTCGCTCAGGCCGTAGCCCGCCTCGTACACCAGGCAGCCGTTGGCGAAGGCGCTCCAGCGCCGCGCCAGCGGCTCGGTGAGTTGCACGCCGAAGCTGGTGGCCACCGTGGTGCGCAGGGACGACAGGTCGAAGGTGTGCGCGTCGTCGGCGCCCAGGGCCGAGGGCAGGCCGGGTGCCATCGTGTACCACCAGCTCACCCGGCATGCCTCGATGGCCTGCAGCACGGCCACGCCGTCGAAGCGGTGCAGCAGCACCAGCGTCGCGCCGGCGTAGATCGGGACGGTGAGCCCGGTCGTCATGCCGGAGATGTGGTGCAGCCCCGTGTCCGACAGCATCACGTCGTCGGCCGAGATGGCGAACCCGTCGGCGCTGACGGCGGCCTTGAAGATCACGTTGTGGTGGCTGAGCATCGCCGCCTTCGGCAGGCCGGTGCTGCCGGAGGTGTAGGCCATCAGGGCCACGTCCTCGATGTCGATGTCGGGGCGGTGCCGCAGCGGCCCGGCGGCATCGACGGCGTCGTCGAAGTCGGTCGCGAACGACGGCAGCGGCGCTCGCGCGTCGCCGCGCAGGCGGACCTCGTTGGGCACGTCCATCGCCAGCACCCGCGGCAGCATGCGGCCGTAGTCGACGGCGAACACGTGCCGCACCGTGCGCAGCACGCCCGACAGCTCCACCACCCCCATCAGCTCGTCGCCGGCGACGACGGCCGCCGCGTCGAGCTCGCGCGCCTGGTGGCCGAACTCGTAGGCCTTGGACAGCGGGTTGCAGGTGCTCACCACCGCGCCGAGCTTCTGCACGCCGAGGTGCGCCACGAGGTGCTGCGGGCAGTTGTGCATGAACAGCATCACCACGTCGCCCTGGCCGATGCCGCGCTCGTGCAGGCACTGGGCGAAGCGGTCGCTCAGCGCGTCGAGCTCGGCGTAGCCGATGCGCCGGCCGTACCACACGAGGGCCGGCTTGTCCGGCGTCTCCCGCGCGTGCAGGCGCAGGTACTCATGCAGCGGTCGGCGCCCGTGCCGGTAGGTCGTCATGCGCTCTCGTCTCCATGTCGCCCCTCCCCCGGCCCGCGGCGCAGGATGCCGGCGGGCCGTTCGCGGCGGTGCAGGCCTGTCCCGGCCCCTCGCCGCCCGCTCGATCATGCCGGCAACGGGAAGCCTGCGCGCGGGCGGGGCCGAATGAAAATTCGGCATGGAGACGGATCGCGCGGATTCATGGAAGCGGCGCGTCCGGCGCCGTCGCGCTTGGGCCTACGCCGCCACCGCGGATCGCCGCGTGCGCGCGGCGGGCGCCGCGCCGGCCTGCTCGCGCAGGTAGGCGAGGATCGGCGCGGTGGTGCGCTCGATCTCCTCGTGCACGCCCTGGCGCGCCAGTTCGCCATCCGCCCGGCGCAGTCCGCGCAGCACCAGCAGGTGCGGATGCTGCTTGCGCGGCTGGCTCATGGCGCGGCTGTCCAGGCCCTTCATCAGCGGCCCGCACAGCAGCCACAGGCTCTCCACCATGCGCTGCAGCACCGGCATGCCGGCCAGGCGGTACACCTCCATGTGGAAGTGCTCGGACTCGAGCCGCGCGGCCGCGTCGTCGCCCGCCTCGCGGTGCGCGGCCATCCGCTCATGGACGGCGGCGAGCGCACCCACGTCCTGCGGGGTCGCGCGCAGCGCGGCGCGGGCCGCGGCCTCGCCTTCCAGCGTCATGCGCAGGTCGCGCACCTCGCGGAAGCGCTCCTCGCTCAGCACCGGCACGCGCACCGAATGGTGGCCCACCTGCTCGAGCGCCTGCTCCGAGATCAGCCGCGCCAGCGCCTCGCGTACCGGCGTCGGGCTGATGCCCATCTGCTGCGCCAGGTCGCGCAGCTTGAGCTTCTCGCCGGGGGCGAAGCGGCCGGCCTTGAGGTCGCGGCACAGCCGCGCGTAGGCCTGGCCGTTCAGGCTCTCGCGCGCCAGGGGAGTGTCTTGCATGTCGTTGGCCTTCCTGTGGGTCGTCGAGCCCGGGGCGCGCGTCGGGCGGCTGCCTGTGCAAGGCGCGATTTGTTATATCGTATTCGCTCGGCGCCGCGCTGTCACCGCCCCGTGAAGGCGGGTTCGCGCTTTTCGAGGAAATGCGCCACGCCTTCGCGGAAATCGTCGCTCGCGAAGGAGGCCGCCATGTCGGCGTCGGCGCGGCGCCAGGCCTCGTCGAGGTCCTGGAACAGCCCGTCGAACACCTGCCGCTTGATCACGCCGATGGAGCGCGGCGACGCCGTGCGCGTCATCTCGCGCGCGATGCCCTGCACCGCCTCGCGCACGCCGTCGGCCGGCAGGGCCTTGACCAGCCCCATGGCCGCGGCCTCCTGCGTCATCACCATGCGCGCCGAGTACAGGAGGTCGAGCGCGTTCGTGAGGCCCACGAGGCGCGGCAGCATCCACGAGGCGCCGTGCTCGGCGATCAGCCCGCGCCGCGCGAAGGCGGTGGTGAGCTTCTGCCCCTCGGCCATGTAGCGGAAGTCGCAGAACAGCACCATGCACAGGCCGATGCCGGCGATCGGGCCGTTGATGGCCGCGAAGATCGGCTTCGGGACCTGCAGCAGGTAGCTGAAGCGGTGCGCGTAGTTCGCGCCGGGCCCCGCGGGCGCCGCCGCCGGGGCCTCGGCCTCGCCGGGCGCAGGCTTGCCGCCACCGGCCACACCCGCTTCGAGGATCGACATGTCGGCCCCCGCGCAGAAGCCGCGGCCGGCCCCGGTGACGACGATGGCGCGCACGCCCGCGTCCCCCGCGGCCGCCTCCACCGCGTGGCGGAACTCCGCCTCCATGCGCGCCGTCCAGGCGTTGAGCTTGTCGGGCCGGTTGAGGGTGACGGTGCACACCGCGTCGGCGGTGTCGACGATGATTTCCCGGTAGTCCATGCGCTGCTCCCGTTGGTCCATGCCGCGGTTCACGCTTCGCCGCGCACCGTGGCGCCGCCGTCCACCACGATGGTGGTGCCGGTGATGAAGCGCCCGGCGTCCGAGCCGAGCAGCAGCGCCGCGCCGGCGATGTCCTCGGGCTCGCCGATCATGTTCAGCGGGCTCGACGCCAGCGCGGCGGCCAGCGTGTCGGGGTTGTCCCACAGCGCCTTGGCGAAATCGGTCTTCACCAGCCCCGGCGCGATGCAGTTGGCGCGCACGCCCCGCTTGCCCCATTCGAGCGCGAGGTTGCGCGCGAGCTGCATGTCGGCCGCCTTGGAGATGGCGTAGGCGCCGAGCACCCGCGAGCCGGTGAGCCCGGCGATCGAGCTGATGATGACCACCGAGCCGCCGCCGCGCGCCGCCATGCCCGGCGCCACGCGGTTGACCAGCCAGAGGTTGGAGCGGATGTTCACGTCCAGCACCTTGGCGAACGCATCGTCCGGGATCTCCGACATCGGCCCGTAGAAGGGGTTCACCGCCGCGTTGCACACCAGCACGTCGGCCGGCCCGTAGGCGGCCTCGGCCTGGTCGGCCAGCGCATGGATCTGCTCCTTGCTGGAGATGTTGCACGCGATGGCCATGGCCTCCAGGCCCTCGGCCCGGAGCTGGTCGACGACGGCGCGGCAGGCGTCGGCCTTGCGGCTGGTGATCACCACCCGCGCGCCGGCGCGGGCGTAGGCGACGGCGATGGCGCGGCCGATGCCGCGCGACGAGCCGGTGACGATGGCGGTCTTGTCCTTGAGCGAGAAGCGGTCCATGGGGTCTCCTGGGCAGTGGTTCGGCGGGGCGCGGTCAGCGGTTGCGAAAGACCGGCGCGCGCTTCTCGACGAAGGCGCGGGCGGCCTCGAGGTGGTCGTCGGTCATGCCGCAGCGGATGTGGCGGATGGCCTCGTGGTCGAGCGCCTGGGCGAGCGTGAAGCCCTGCTCCGCCGCGTTGAGGTTGGCCTTGATGTGGCCGAGCGTGATCGTCGGCCCGTCGGCCAGGCGGCGCGCCAGCGCACGGCCCTCGACGTCGAGCTCGGCGTCGGGCAGCACGCGCGAGACGAGGCCGAGCTGCAGCGCCTCGCCGGCGCCGAGCACCGGCGACAGCAGCGCGAACTCGCGGGCGCGCGGGCCGAGCAGCTTGGTCAGGAAGTACGTGCTGCCGAAGTCGCCCGACAGCCCCACCTTCACGAAGGCCGAGGTCAGCTTGAGGGTGTCGCCGGCGATCAGCAGGTCGCAGGCGAGCGCCAGCGACAGCCCGGCGCCGGCCACCGCGCCGCGCGCGACGGCGATCGTCGGCTTGGGCATCTCGTGCAGCAGGCGCGAGCACTCCATGTGCTCGCGCAGCATCTGCGCGCGCGCCTCCAGCGTCTTCGGCTCGCCGGCGTCCTCGGCCATCGCCTTCACGTCGCCGCCGGCGCAGAAGCCGCGGCCGGCGCCGGTGAGGAGCACCGCGCGCACCGCGGGGTCCACCGCGGCGCGGCGCAGGGCGTCGAGCAGCGCCTCGGTCATGGGCACCGTGAGCGCGTTCAGGCGCTCGGGGCGGTTCAGCGTGAGCGTGAGCACGCCGTCGTCGCGGGTTTCGATCAGTTCGCCGGTCATGGAAGTCTCCTGGGGTGTTGCGGATTCAGGCCCTGTCGACGCTGCGGGCGGGCGCCTCGGCGCCCCGCCCCAGCCATTCGCGCAGCACCTGCGCGTTGTGCTCGCCCACGCGCGGGATCGGGCGGCGCACCGTGAGCGGCGTGCCGGACAGGTGCATGGTCACGCCCTGCATCGGCACCGTGGCGCCGGCGTAGTCGATGTCCATGATGTGCCCGCGGTGGCGCAGCTGCTCGCTGCGCATCACCTCGTCGACGGTCGCCACCCGGGCGCAGGGCACGCCTTCGGCCTCGAGCAGCGACACCAGCGTGGCCGCGTCGTGCCGCTTCATCCACGCCGCGACCTCCGCCTCGATCTCGGCCGTGTGCGCGAGCCGGGCGGCCATGGTCGCGAAGCGCGGATCCGCCGGCAGGTCGGGGCGGCCCATGGCGCGCGCGAGGCGCGGGAACATGTGGTCGTCGCCGCCGACGATGAGCACGTGGCGGCCGTCGCCGGCCTCGAAGGTGTTGGACGGCGCGACGTAGCGGTCACGGCTGCCGCGGCGCGTCATCGTCGTGCCGAAGAGCGCCTGCTCGGGGATCGCCGTCATCAGGAACGAGGTGGCCGACTCGAGCAGCGACACGTCCACCACCTGGCCCGTGCCGCTCGCATGGCGCGCGTTCAGCGCCGCCAGCACGCCCAGCGCGGCGTACATGCCCGTCGTGTAGTCGACGATGAACGAGCCGATCATCGTCGGCGGCCCATCCTGCGGCCCGGTCAGGTCCATCAGGCCGCTCATGGCCTGCGCCACGCCGTCGAAGCACTGCTTGTGCGCGAGCGGCCCGTCCTGGCCGAAGCCGGAGATGCGGGCCATCACCAGGCGCGGGTTGAGCGCATGCAGCGCCTCCCAGCCGAAGCCCATCGCCTCCATCGTGCCGGGGCGGAAGTTCTCCACCAGCACGTCGGCCGCCTGCACCAGCTCGCGCAGCAGCGCCCGGCCCTCGCCGCTGCGCAGGTCGAGCGCGACGCTCTTCTTGTTGCGGTTGACGATGAAGGTGTAGAGGCTCGTCCCGCCCACGGCGGGCAGCGCGCAGCGCGCGTACTCGCCGCTGCCGGGCGGCTCGACCTTCACCACCTCGGCGCCCATGTCGCCCAGCAGCATCGCGCAGTAGGGTCCGGCGATGTAGCGCGACAGGTCGAGAACTTTCACGCCTTCAAGCGATGTCATGGCAGGGGTTCCGTGTGGGCGGCGTCCAGACCCGGCGCCTTTGCGCGCGCCCGGCGCCTGCAGGTCCGCTTGGCGCCGTTCTTCATTTGTTATATCATATTATTACGAACCGGCCAACGGTGCCGGCAAAGGAGACAAGCCCATGTACCTGCGCCTGCGACAGCTCTGCCTGGTGGCGGCCCGGCTCGAACCGGTGGTCGACGACCTGTCGGCGGTCTTCGGCGTCGAGGTGTGCCACCGCGACCCGGAGGTCGGCCGCTTCGGCCTGCACAACGCCCTGCTGCCCTTCGGCACCAGCTTCGTCGAGATCGTGGCGCCGGTGACCGAAGGCACCGCCGCCGGCCGCTACCTCGAGCGCCGCGGGGGCGACGGCGGCTACATGGTCATCCTCGACAGCGATTCCCTGCCGCGCTGGCGCGACCACGTGGCCGCCATCGGCGTGCGCATCGCCGCACCGCTGGCCCTCGGCGACTACGAGGGTATGCAGCTGCATCCGCGCGACACCGGCGGCGCGCTGCTCGAGATCAACACCACCAAGCACGGCGCCGACCTGCACGGCCCCTACGGCCCGGCCGGCCCGCACTGGCAGGCGGCCGTGCGCACCGAGCGCGTGCAGGCGATCACCGGAGCGGTGCTGCAGGCCGCCGACCCCGCCGCGCTGGCCGCGCGCTGGGCGCGGATCCTGCAGCGCGAGGCCGCGGCCCACGGCGGCGAGCACCGCATCGCGCTCGACAACGCCAGCCTGCGCTTCGTCGCCGCTGCCGACGGCCGCGGCGAGGGCCTCGCCGGCATCGACGTGCAGGTGCGCGATGCCGCCGCCGTGCTCGCCGCCGCCGCGGCGCGCGGCTGCGCGACCGATGCCGGCGGCGTGCACGTCGGCGGCGTGCGCTTCGAGCTCCACGCCGCGCAGGAGTGACCGCATGGAACTGACCTTCACCCCCGAAGAGCAGGCCTTCGCCCGGGAGGTGCGCGCCTTCATCGCGGAACACCTGCCGCGCGACATCGCCGAGCGCGTGGCCCACGACCTGCACCTCGGCCGCGAGGACTTCATGCGCTGGCAGCAGATCCTCGGCCGCCGCGGCTGGCATGCCTACACCTGGCCGAAGGAACAGGGCGGCCCGGGCTGGAGCGCGGTGCAGCGCTACATCTTCGAGACCACCAGCGCCGAGCTGAACTGCCCCACCATCCAACCCTTCGGGCCGCGCATGGTCGGCCCGGTCATCTACAACTTCGGCACCGAGGCGCAGAAGGCGCAGCACCTGCCCGGCATCCGCGACTCCACGGTGTGGTGGTGCCAGGGCTACTCCGAGCCGGCGTCGGGCTCCGACCTCGCTTCGCTCGCCACCCGCGCCGACGACCGCGGCGACCACTACCTCGTCAACGGCCAGAAGATCTGGACCTCCTACGCGCACCACGCCGACTGGATGTTCTGCCTCGTGCGCACGAGCCGCGAATCGCGGCCGCAGCAGGGCATCTCCTTCCTGCTCATCGACATGAAGACGCCGGGCATCGAGATCCAGCCCATCCCCATGCTCGAAGGCACCCATTCGTTCAACGCGGTGTTCCTCACCGACGTGCGCGTGCCCAAGGCCCAGCGCGTGGGCGAGGAGGGCCAGGGCTGGACCTGCGCCAAGTTCCTGCTGGAGCACGAGCGGGTGGAGAACTCGAACATCGGCTTCTCCACCTTCGCGCTCAACCGCCTGAAGCGCATCGCCTCGGCGGTGCTCTCGCGCGGCCGCCCGCTGCTCGAAGACCCGGTGTTCGCCGCCAAGGTGTCGTCGGTGGAGGCGCAGCTGAAGTCCGTGGAGGTCATGACCCTGCGCGCGCTGTCGGCCATGGGCTCGGGCAGCTCGCCTGGCGCGGGCCTGGCCTCGGCGCTGAAGATCCGCGGCACCGAGGTCGGCCAGCGCATCACCGAGCTGATCTTCGAGGCCGCCGGGCCGCAGGGCCAGCCGCTCGACCCCGAGCTGCTGCACGGCCGCGGCGACATGGCCGCGATCGACGCCAGCCTCGTCGGCGCGCCGGCCAACTACTTCTGGCGCCGCGCCATGTCGATCTACGGCGGCAGCAACGAGATCCAGCGCAACATCATCGCCAAGCACGTGCTCGGGCTCTGAGACGGGTTCGCGCTCCAAAGTACGAGAGCGCCATGAAAACCCGTTCGCGCTGAGGTATCGAAGCGCCCGCCGCCTGAAACCCGTTCGCGCTGAGCTTGTCGAAGCGCACGCGCAGTCCGGTTTGGCTGGTTGAAGTGCAGCCGAAGTTGTGAGAAGCCGGGACTCGCCCCGGCGGGCGAGCTACTTCTTTCGTCTCGCCGAAAGAAGTAGCCAAGAA
>JBIQHD010000023.1:0-76780 GCA_044508835.1 Rubrivivax sp. | reverse complement strand
TGCAAATGCTCGCCGTAGCACGCGCTACGGCTGCGCTTTGCGCCTTGCAGGCGCCGTTTTGACGAGTCACGCGAGCCCTCTCGTAGCGTTAACAGGCCCTAGGCGGCGGGACGCTCGCCGGGGTGGTGGGCCAGCGGCTTGTCGGGCTTGGGCACCTTGGCGAGCACGCGGGCGATGAACTGGTCGGCCGACAGCCCGTCGGCCAGCGCCTCGTAGCTGAGCACGAGGCGGTGGCGCAGCACGTCGGGCACCAGGTCGGTCATGTCTTCCAGCAGCGCGTAGCTGCGCCCGCGCATCATCGCCAGCGCGCGCGCCCCTTCGACCAGGCCGATGGTGGCGCGCGGGCTGGCGCCGAACGTGAGGTACTTCGCCTGGTCGGCCAGGCCGTGCTTCGCCGGGTTGCGCGTGGCGCCCACCAGCTTGACGGCGTACTGGATCAGCGACGGGTCGACGTAGACCTTGCGGCACTCGTGCTGCAGCTCGGCGAGCTGCGTGGTGCTCGCCACCGGCGCCGGCTGCTCGCTCTCGCCGGTGACGCGCTGCACGATGACGAACTCCTCCTCGTCGCTCGGGTAGCCGACCAGCACCTTCATCATGAAGCGGTCGACCTGCGCCTCGGGCAGCGGGTAGGTGCCCTCGGTCTCGATCGGGTTCTGCGTGGCCATCACGAGAAACGGCGACGGCACCTTGTGCGTCTCGCCGGCAATCGTGACCTGCCGTTCCTGCATCACCTCCAGCAGCGCGCTCTGCACCTTGGCCGGCGCGCGGTTGATCTCGTCGGCCAGCAGCAGGTTTGCGAACACCGGCCCGAGCGAGGTGCTGAACTCGCCCGTCTTCTGGTTGTAGATGCGCGTGCCCACCAGGTCGGCCGGCACCAGGTCGGGCGTGAACTGGATGCGCTTGAAGCTGCCGCGCAGCGTGGTGGCCAGCGTCTTGACGGTGAGCGTCTTGGCCAGGCCCGGCACGCCCTCGACCAGCAGGTGGCCCTGCGCGAGCATCGCCACCATCACGCGCTCGAGGAACTTGTCCTGCCCGACGACGACGCGCTTGACCTCGTAGAGGATGCGCTCCATCAGCGTCGCGGTGTTCTTGCCGTCGGATGAGTCCATGCGCTGTGCTCCAGGGCGGTGTTGACGAATGTCAGAACGGCGGCAGGCCGGCGGCGGCCGCGGCGTTCTCGATCGGCACTGCAAAACCGATGCCGATGAAGGTGCCCGCGTCGCCGGGGTTGAGGATGGCGGTGACGATGCCGATCACCGCGCCGTCCATCGTGACCAGCGGCCCGCCCGAATTGCCCGGGTTCGCCGCCGCGTCGAACTGGATCAGGTTGGACAGGCGCTCGCCCGAGGGCCCGCGGAACTGGCGCTTCAGGCCCGACACCACGCCGCCCGAGACCGACGGGCCGATGCCGAACGGAAAGCCGATCGCCACCACCTGGTCGCCCGGCACCAGGTCGGCCGTGCCGCGCATGGTGGCGGCGGCGAGGTCGTCCGGGATGCTGCGCGCGCGCAGCACCGCCAGGTCGTTCTCGGGCTGGGTGCCGACCACGCTGGCCTCGGATTCATGGCCGTCGGCGAAGGTGACGCGGATGCGCCGGGCGTTGTTCACCACGTGCAGGTTGGTGAGGATGGTGCCGTTGTCGATGATCACCACGCCGGTGCCGGTGGAGCGCGCATGGCTCTTGGGGTCGTCGCCGGCCTTGGGGGGCTTGTCGTCCTCGTCGGCCAGGCCGATGACGCGCACCACCGACGGGCGCACCGCCATCGCGGCGCGGGTGTAGGGCGAGGGCAGCGGCTCGCCCTCGGTGAGCGTGTAGCGCACCGCGCGGTCGATGTCTTCCTGCGTGAGGACCTGCGGCGGGGTGGTGACCAGGTGCTGGCCGGCGGCGCCGGCGAACACGAGCAGGGCCGCCGCCAGGGCCCACAGCGGGCGCGGGTGCCGGGCGAGGAAGCGGCGCAGCCGCCCCGGCGGGCGGGACGCGCGGCCGGCCGCCGGCGCGGAAGGCGCCGCTTCGCCGGCGGGCGGCCCGGCTGCCGCAGCCGCACCCTCGGGCGCCGGATCGGGACGACGCGAGCGGCTGTAGAGCGGAGCCTTCTTCATCGCTGCACCTTTTCACCATGCGAGGCGCGAGGGGCGGAACCCGCGCCGAGTGCGGACTGTGGGCACCGTATCACGAGCGCACCTCGCGTGCACGGTCTTGCGGCAAAGCGCCGGCGCGGCGAAGGCATCATGCGCCATGCGCTGGATCGACACCCACTGCCACCTCGACGCCGCCGAATTCGCAGCCGATCGCGACGCCGTCGTCGAGCGCGCCCGCGCGGCGGGGGTGTCGCAGATCGTGCTGCCTGCGGTGGACGTAGGCAATCTGGATGCCGTGCGGGCGCTGGCGCACCGGCACGGGCTCGCGTATGCGCTCGGCATCCACCCGCTGTGCGTCGGCCGCGCCGGCGAGGGCGACCTCGACGCCGTGCGCGCGGCGCTGGCGCGGCACCGCGACGACCCGCGCCTGGTGGCCGTGGGCGAGATCGGCATCGACCTGTTCGTGCCCGGCCTCGACCGCGCGCGCATGGAGCGCTTCTACGCGGCGCAGCTCGCGCTGGCGCACGAGTTCGGGCTGCCGGTGATCGTGCACGTGCGGCGCTCGGCCGATGCGCTGCTCAAGCACCTGCGGCGCATCCCGGTGCGCGGCATCGCCCATGCGTTCAACGGCAGCGGGCAGCAGGCGGGCGCCTTCGTCGACCTGGGGTTCAAGCTGGGCTTCGGCGGCGCGATGACCTTCGACCGGGCGCTGCGGATCCGCCGCCTCGCGCAGACCCTGCCCGACGACGCCCTGGTGCTGGAGACCGACGCGCCCGACATCCCGCCGCACTGGCTGTACCGCACGGCCGCCGAGCGCGCCGCGGGCGGCGGGGCGGCGCGCAACGAGCCGGCGCAGCTGCCGCGCATCGCCGAGACGCTGGCCGCGCTGCGCGGCTGGACGCTGGAGCAGACCGCGCGCATCACCGCGGACAACGCCCGCGCGGCGCTGCCCCGCCTGGCAGGGTGAGAATGCGGCCGCGTCCAAGCCGGGCGTGCCGCACAGGAGCGATGACCATGGGACTGTTGGATGAACTGCTGGGCGCCGCCATGGGCGGCACGCCCAATGCCGGCGCACAGGGACAGGGGGCGAACGACCAGGGCGGCCTGGGGGGCCTCGGCGGGCTGCTCGGCGGCCAGGCGGCGCCGATCGTGATGGCGCTGCTGTCGATGCTGCTCAGCCGCGGCGGCAGCGGCGGCGGCGGCCTGGGCGACCTGCTCGGCCAGCTGCGCGGCAGCGGCCTCGGGCCGCAGGTCGATTCGTGGCTGACGCCGGGCGCGGCCAACGCGCCGGTGTCCGGGGCGCAGCTCGAAGGCGCGCTCGGCGGCGGCGACCTGCTCGGCAGCCTCGCCCGCCAGTTCGGCATGGGGCAGGGCGACGTGGCGTCGCTGCTGTCGCAGGTGCTGCCGGGCGTGGTCGACCAGCTGACGCCGCAGGGCGAGGTGCCGGCCGATCTTCCGGACGCATCGCAGGTCGATCTGGGACAGATCGTCGGGCGCATGCTGCAAGGGCGTTGACCCGCCGCCGGAACGCCGCGCCCGAGCTCGCGCCGGCCACCCTGTCCGAGGCCGACGGCGTGCGCTACCTGCACCTGGGCACGCCCTGGGTGCAGGGGGCGATGCGCATCCGCAAGCCGCTGGCCATCGAGCTGGAGTACGTGCAGCGCATGATGGCGTGGATGCTGCTGCGCCCCGCGCCGGCGCTGACCCAGGGCCATGCGGTGCAGCTGGGCCTGGGCGCGGCGGCGATCACGCGCTACTGCCACGGCGTGCTGAAGATGCGCACCACCGCCGTGGAGCTGAACCCGAGCGTCATCGCCGCCTGCCGCCTGTGGTTCCACCTGCCCGCCGATTCGGCGCGGCTGCGCGTGGTCGAGGGCGACGCCGCCGCCTTCGCCGCCGACCCGGCCCACGCCCGTAGCGTGCAGGCGCTGTGCGTGGACCTGTACGACCACGACGCCGCGAGCCCCGTGCTCGACAGCGAGGACTTCTACCGCGACTGCCGCGCGCTGCTCGGCGAGGGCGGCGTGATGTCGGTGAACCTCTTCGGGCGCGCGGCCAGCTTCGAGCGCAGCGCGGCGCGCATCGCCGCGGCGTTCGGCATCGAGCGCGTGCGGGCCCTGCGGCCGACGAAGGAGGGCAACACCGTGGTGTTGGCGCTGCGAGACGGCGAGGTCCCGGCGCGCGACACGCTCGCGGAGCGCGCGGCTACCATCGAATCCCGCTTCGACCTGCCGGCACGCAAGTGGCTGCGCATGATGCGCGCCCTGCCGGACCCCGCCCCGCCATGAAGCACACCGCCGCACCGGGCGCCACGGCCCGCACCGCATCGCACGCCAGGCCCGCGGGCAAGCTGCAGTGGCGCGCGCTGCTCGGCTGGATGCGCGACGACGAGCTCATCGAGCGCGAGGAGGCCGAGCGCACCATCAAGCGCTTCGGCGCGGCCGACAGCGTGCAGCACCCGCTGGTGCGCCTCGGCGCGGCGGGCCTCGTGCGCAAGGGCTCGGGCAAGCCGCTCGACGTGGAGGCGCTCGCCGCATGGCTGGCGGCGCGCTTCGACATCCCCTACGTGCGCATCGATCCGCTGAAGGTGGACGTGGGCCGCGTGGCCGAGGTGATGTCGATCAGCTACGCCGAGCGCCGCCGCGCGCTGCCGCTGCAGGTGGGCGCGCACGACATCACCATCGGCACTTGCGAGCCCTTCGACACCGCCTGGGTGGCCGAGATCGAGGGCCACACGCGCAAGGCGATCAGGCTGGTGCTGGTGAGCCCGCTCGAGCTGCAGAAGTACACCACCGAGTTCTACACGCTGTCGCGCTCGGTGCGCGCGGCCATCAAGACGGGCGAGAGCACGGCGGCGGCGAGCTTCGAGCAGCTCGTCGAGCTCGGGCGCAGCAACAAGCAGCTCGACGCCAACGACCAGGGCGTGGTGCAGGTGGTCGACTGGCTGTGGCAGTACGCCTTCGACCAGCGCGCGTCCGACATCCACCTCGAGCCGCGGCGCGAGATCTCCGCCATCCGCTTCCGCATCGACGGCGTGATGCACACGGTCTACCAGTTGCCCCCGGGCGTGATGAACGCGATGATCGCGCGCATCAAGCTGCTCGGCCGCATGGACGTGGTGGAGAAGCGCCGCCCGCTCGACGGCCGCATCAAGACGCGCAACCCCGAGGGCGACGAGATCGAGATGCGGCTGTCCACGCTGCCCACCGCCTTCGGCGAGAAGATGGTGATGCGCATCTTCGATCCCGACGCGACGGTCAAGCCGCTCGATGCACTCGGCTTCGGCGCGCACGACGCCAGGCGCTGGGAATCGCTCGTGACGCGGGCGCACGGCATCATCCTCGTCACCGGCCCCACGGGCTCGGGCAAGACCACCACGCTGTACTCGACGCTGCGGCGCCTGGCCACCGACGAGGTGAACGTCTGCACGATCGAGGACCCGATCGAGATGATCCAGCCGGCGTTCAACCAGACCCAGGTGCAGCCGGCGCTGGACCTGGGCTTCGCCGACGGCCTGCGCGCGCTGATGCGCCAGGACCCGGACATCATCATGGTCGGCGAGATCCGCGACCTGGAGACCGCCGAGATGGCGATCCAGGCCGCGCTCACCGGCCACCTCGTGTTCAGCACGCTGCACACCAACGACTCGGCCTCGGCCATCACGCGGCTGGCCGATCTGGGCGTGCCGGCCTACCTGATCTCGGCCACGGTGATCGGCGTGCTGGCGCAGCGCCTCGTGCGCACGCTGTGCGTGAGCTGCAGGCAGCCCGACGACGAGACGACGGCCGAGACGCTGGCCGACTTCGTCAAGCCGTGGCGGCTGAACGGCAAGGTGCGCGCCTACAAGCCGGTGGGCTGCCTCGAATGCCGCATGACGGGCTTTCGCGGCCGCGCCGGGCTCTACGAGCTGCTCACCATCGGCGATGCCGCGCGGCATTGCATCCACCCGGTGCCCGATGCCGCCAAGCTGCGCCAGCAGGCGCGCCACGACGGCCTGCTGCCGCTGCGACTGGCCGGCGCGATGAAGGTGGCCGAGGGCACGACCACGCTGGAAGAAGTGCTGAGCGCCACGCCCGCCTGGGAGTGAGAGAGGGCGCTCAGCGCCCGCATCTCGGCGGCCGCCGTGTTCCGCGTGGCAGAAGCGCTACGTGTAATCCACACAATCCCGGCGAAGAGCCGGTGCCTAGAATCCGCGCGGCTGCAAGACTTAGAGACTCAGGAGGCAGATTTTGAAGATCAAGAGTCAACGCGACTTCTGGTCGGGATTGATGTTCGTCGCGATCGGTGTGTTCTTCGGCATCGGCTCGCGCAACTACAGCCTCGGCGTGTCGGCCCGGCCCGGCCCCGGCTACTTCCCGCTGCTGCTCAGCATCATCATGGTGATCCTCGGCCTGGTGATCCTGTTCAAGGCGCTCACCATCGAGACCGAAGGCGGCGACCCGATCGGCTCGGTCGCCTGGAAGCCGATCATCACCATCGTGGCGGCAGTGGCGGTCTTCGGCTGGGCGCTGCCGCACCTGGGCATGGTGGTCGCGCTGCCGCTGCTGGTGATCGGCTCGGGGCTCGCCGGCTCCGAATTCAACTGGCGCGACGCGATCATCAACGCGGTGGTGCTGACCGTGGGCAGCTGGGCCGTCTTCATCTGGGGGCTGGGTCTGACGATCCCGCTGTGGCCCTCGTTCCTGAGTCTCTGAAGGGCGCGTCATGGATCTCTTCTCGAATCTCGCGCTCGGCCTCGGCGAAGCCATCACGCTGACCAACCTGGCCTACTGCCTGCTGGGCACCATCCTCGGCACCGCGATCGGGGTGCTGCCGGGCCTCGGCCCGCTCACCACGATCGCGATGCTGCTGCCGTCGATCTACGCGCTCGACGCCACGCCCGCGCTCATCATGCTGGCCGGCATCTACTACGGCGCGCAGTACGGCGGCTCGACCACGGCCATCCTGATCAACGTGCCGGGCGAATCGAGCTCGGTGGTGACCGCGATCGACGGCTACCAGATGGCGCGCCAGGGCCGCGCCGGCCCGGCGCTCGCCGCGGCGGGCATCGGCTCGTTCTTCGCCGGTTGCGTGGCCACGCTGGTGATCGCCGGCTTCGCGCCGCCGCTGACCGAGCTGGCCTTCAAGTTCGGCCCGGCCGAGTACTTCTCGCTGATGGTGCTGGGCCTGATCGGCGCCGTGGTGCTGGCCTCGGGCTCGCTGATCAAGGCCATCGCGATGATCATCCTCGGGCTGCTGCTCGGGCAGATCAACACCGACGTCATCTCGGGCACCGCGCGATACAGCTTCGACATCCCGGAGCTCACCGACGGCATCAACTTCGTCGCCATCGCGATGGGCATCTTCGGCTTCGCCGAGATCATGGCCAACCTGGGCAAGCCGGAAGAAGAGCGCGAAGTCTTCACCAAGAAGGTGACCGGGCTGCTGCCGACGAAGGAAGACTTCAAGCTCGCCGCGCCGGCCATGCTGCGCGGCACGGCGGTCGGCTCCATCCTCGGCGTGCTGCCGGGCGGCGGGGCGCTGCTGTCGTCGTTCGCCTCCTATGCACTGGAGAAGAAGCTCGCCAAGGACGCGAGCCGCTTCGGCCGCGGCGACATCCGCGGCGTGGCCGGCCCCGAGTCGGCCAACAACGCCGGCTCGCAGACCTCGTTCATCCCGATGCTGACGCTGGGCATCCCGTCGAACGCGGTGATGGCGCTGATGGTGGGCGCGATGACGATCAAGGGCATCCAGCCCGGCCCGCAGGTGATGACCAGCAACCCCGACCTGTTCTGGGGCCTGATCGCGTCGATGTGGATCGGCAACCTGATGCTGATCGTGCTGAACCTGCCGCTGATCGGCATCTGGATCCGGCTGCTGACGGTGCCCTACCGCTTCCTGTTCCCGGCGATCATGGCCTTCTGCTGCATCGGCCTGTACACGCTGAACAACAACAACTTCGACGTCTACATCGGCGCGATCTTCGCGGTGGTGGGCTACATCTTCTACAAGCTCGGCTGCGAACCGGCGCCGCTGCTGCTCGGCTTCATCCTCGGGCCGATGATGGAAGAGAACCTGCGCCGCTCGCTGCTGCTGTCGCGCGGCGACTGGACGACCTTCCTCACGCGGCCGCTGTCCTCGGGCCTGCTCATCGCCGCGCTGCTGATGGTGCTGGTGGTGGCGCTGCCGTCGATCCGCAAGAAGCGCGAAGTGGCGTTCCAGGAAGACTGACGCGCGCCGTCGCGCACCCCAAAGGCCGCTTCGAGCGGCCTTTTTCATGGACCGCCACAATCGTCGGCCACCTCCCGTCCACCCGCTTCTGATCGGAACCGACCGCATGGCGCAGCCCTTCGAATGGACCCACGGCTACGGCAGCCAGCGGCTGCCGGTGTTCGGCCGCAACATCGTCTCCACTTCCCATCCGCTGGCCGCGCAGGCCGGCCTGCAGATCCTGCGCAGCGGCGGCAACGCCGTCGACGCGGCGGTGGCGGCGGCGGCCGTCATGACCATCGTCGAGCCGGTGAGCAACGGCCTGGGTTCCGACGCCTTCTGCATCCTGTGGGACGGCGAGCGCCTGCACGGCCTGAACGCGAGCGGGCGCGCGCCGGCCGCGTGGACGCCCGGCTACTTCGCGCGCAAGTACGGCGACGGCGCGCGCACGCCGCCGCAGCGCGGCTGGGACAGCGTCACCGTGCCGGGCGCGGTGGCGGGCTGGGCGGCGCTGAGCGAGCGCTTCGGCCGGCTGCCCTTCGCCGACCTCATGGCGCCGGCCGCCGAAGTGGCCGAGCGCGGCTACGCGGTGCCGGTGGTGGTGCAGCAGAAGTGGGCCGCGGCCGTGCCGGTCTTGCGCGCGCAGCCCGGCTTCGCCGACGCCTTCATGCCGCGCGGGCGCGCGCCGCAGGTGGGCGAGCAGTTCCGCTTCGCCGAGGCGGCGCGCACGCTGCGCCTCATCGGCCAGACGCGCGGCGCGGCCTTCTACGGCGGCGAGATCGCCGAGGCCGCCGCGCGCCATGCCGCCGCGAACGGCGGCGCCCTCGCGGCGCAGGACTTCGCGTCGTACCGGCCCGAGTGGGTCGAGCCCATCGCGCGCGGCTACCGCGGCCACGTGCTGCACGAGATCCCGCCCAACGGGCAGGGCATCGCCGCGCTGATGGCGCTGGGGATGCTCGAGCATTTCGATCTCGCCGCGCTGCCGCTGGACGGCGTGCAGTCGCAGCACCTGCAGATCGAGGCGATGAAGCTCGCCTTCGCCGACGTGTACCGCCACGTAGCCGAACGCGACTGCATGGCCTGCAGCACCGACGAACTGCTGGACGACGCCTACCTCGCCGCCCGCGCGAAGCTCATCGACCCGGCGCGCGCGCAGGACTTCCAGGCCGGCAACCCCGTCAAGGGCGGCACCATCTACCTCACCGCGGCCGACGAGCGCGGCATGATGGTGAGCTTCATCCAGAGCAACTACATGGGCTTCGGCTCGGGCGTGGTGGTGCCGGGCTACGGCCTGTCGCTGCAGAACCGCGGCCATGCCTTCAGCCTCGACGCGGCCAGCCCCAACGCCGTGGCGCCGGGCAAGCGGCCCTTCCACACCATCATCCCCGCCTTCCTGACCCAGGGCGGCCAGCCGGTGATGAGCTTCGGCGTGATGGGCGCCAACATGCAGCCGCAGGGCCACCTGCAGACGCTGGTGCGCATGCTCGACTACCGCCAGCACCCGCAGGCGGCGTGCGACGCGCCGCGCTGGCGCTTCAACCAGGGGCTCGAGATCAACGTCGAGGCGTCGATGGACACCGCCACGGCGCAGGGCCTGGCGCAGCTCGGCCACCGCATCGACGTCCTCCAGGACAGCTACCAGGACTTCGGCGCCGGCCAGTTCATCTGGCGGCTCGGCGACCCGGCGGTCGAGGGCTACGTGGCCGCGAGCGACCCGCGCCGCGACGGCCAGGCCGCCGCCTGGTGAACAGCGGCGGCTCGCCGGCACGCATCTGACGCGACAAGGAGAAGAGCAATGGATCTCGGCATCGAAGGCAAGTGGGCGCTGGTGTGCGCCGCGAGCAAGGGCCTGGGCAAGGGCTGCGCGCAGGCGCTCGCGGCCGAGGGCGTGAACGTGGTCGTCACCGCGCGCGGCGCCGAGGCGCTGGAGGCCACGGCCGCCGAGTTGCGCGCGCTCAAGCGCGGCGAGGTGCGCGCCGTGGCCGGCGACATCGCCACGCCCGAGGGCCGCGCCGCGGCGCTGGCCGCCTGCCCGCAGGTCGACATCCTGGTCAACAACGCCGGCGGGCCGCCGCCGGGCGACTTCCGCGACTGGGACCGCGAGACCTGGATCAAGGCGCTGGACGCCAACATGCTCGCGCCCATCGAGCTGATGAAGGCCGTGGTCGACGCGATGGCGGCGCGCGGCTTCGGCCGCGTGGTCAACATCACCTCGGGCTCGGTGAAGTCGCCGATCGAGACGCTCGGGCTGTCCAACGGCGCGCGCGGCGGGCTCACCGGCTTCGTCGCGGGGCTGGCGCGGCAGAGCCGGCTGGTCTCGGCCAACGTGACGATCAACAACCTGTTGCCCGGCGCCTTCGACACCGACCGCCAGCTCGGCAGTCTGCGCGCCCTGGCCGCCGCGCGCGGCCAGACCTTCGAGCAGGCGCGCAGCACGCGGGAGAGCGCCATCCCGGCACGCCGCTTCGGCAACGCGGCCGAGTTCGGCGCCTTCTGCGCCTTCATGTGCAGCGTGCACGCCGGCTACCTCACCGGCCAGAACCTGCTGCTGGACGGCGGCAGCTACCCGGGCACGCTTTAGGAAAGCCCGAACGAGAAGACCGCCCCGAGCCCGGCGCGGGGCACCAGGCGGATGTCGCTGCCGTGCAGCAGCAGGATCTGCCGCACGATCATCAGGCCCAGCCCGCCGCCGCGGTCGCTGCCCGAGGCGAAGGCCGGGCGCCGGAAGATGACCGGCTGCAGCTCCGGCGCGATGCCGGGCCCGGTGTCGCTCACCTCCACCCGCACGCCGTCGCCGTCGCGGTCCAGGCGCACCGCGATCTCGCCGCCGTCGGGCGTGTGGCGGATGGCGTTGTCGAGCAGGTTGGTCAGCACCCGCTCGATCATCCCCAGGTCGGCCGTCACCGCCGGCAGGCCGCGGGCGATCTCGGCCACCAGCCGCTGGCGGCGCGCCCCGGCGGCGAGCTCGAACTTCTGGAAGACGTCCTGCACCAGGTCGGCCAGCGCGAAGCTCTCCTTCTCGGGCTGGACCACGCCGTATTCCAGGCGCGCGAGCTCGAACAGCTCCTGCGCGAGGCGGCCGACCTTGCGGCTCTGGCCGAGCGCGATCTCCAGGTAGCGGCGCCGCTCGGCGGGCGCGAGCGTGTCGGCCTTCATCAGCAGCGTCTCGAGGTAGCCGTGCAGCGAGGTGAGCGGCGTGCGCAGGTCGTGCGAGATGTTGGCGAACAGCTCGCGCCGCTGCTGGTCCTGCGCGGTGAGCTCGCGCCACTGCGCGGCGATGCGCTGCGTCATCCGGCGAAACGCCTGGCCGAGCGTGGCGATCTCGCCGCTGCCCTCGTCCGCCAGCCGGTCGATCGCCGGCGTGGCCTGCGGCAGCGAGGCCATGCCGTCGCCGTCGAACGCCTGCACCGCGCCGGTCAGCTCGCGCAGCGGCCGCGTGATGAGGCGGAACGCGGCCAGCCCCGCCAGCAGGCCGAGCAGCGCGACCAGCGCCATCGACCACAGCGTGGTGCGAAGCACGTTGTTCGCCGTCGCGGTGGCGACCAGCGCCTCGCGCTCCTCACCCGACAGCACGATGTACACGTAGCCGGCGTCGCGGCCGTTCACCGTCATCGGCGCGGCGCTGAAGACCTTGCGCGCGCCGGTCGCGCTGCGCGGGTCGTCACCGAGCACGGGCAGCGGCGCCCCGGCCAGCAGCCGCCGCACCGGCGCCAGGTCGACGCGGTCGCGCCTGAGGTGGCCGGGCGGGGCGGCCTGCGCCGTGATGCGGCCATCCGGGCCGAGCAGGTAGGCCTCGACGCTCGGGTTCACGGCCATCAGCTGGTCGAACAGGGCCTCGACGGCGTCGGGGTTGAGCCCGTCGCCGCGCATCAGCTCCGCGTGGCCCGCGATGTGCGCGGCCAGCCCGGCCGACAGGCGCTGCGTCACCTCCTGCTCGTAGCGTTCACTCGCCGCCATCTGCAGGCCCGCCGACAGGCCGCAGCAGGCCAGCAGCAGCACCGTGAACACCGCGGACAGGCGGTGGGACAGGCTCCAGCGCGACAGCGGCTTCATCCGGCGGCCTCGTCGGCGCCGGCGGCGGCCAGCTTGTAGCCGCGGCCCCAGACCGTGAGGATGCGGCGCGGCTGCGCCGGGTCGGCCTCGATCTTCATGCGCAGCCGGTTGATGTGGGTGTTGACGGTGTGCTCGTAGCCGTCGTGCTGGTAGCCCCAGACCTGGTTGAGCAGGTCCAGCCGCGTGAACACGCGGCCGGGGTGGCGCGCGAAGAAGTACAGCAGGTCGAACTCGCGCGGCGTGAGCTCGACCGGCCGGCCGTCGACCTGCACCTCGCGGGCCACCGGGTCGACGCCCAGGCCGCCCAGGTCGAGCCGGCCCGAGTCGATGCGCGCGTTGCGCGCCATCGCCTCGCTGCGGCGCAGCAGCGCCCGCACGCGGGCCACCAGCTCGAGCACCGAGAACGGCTTGGCCAGGTAGTCGTCCGCGCCCAGTTCGAGCCCGAGGATGCGGTGCATCTCGCTCGACCGGGCGCTGGTGATGATGATCGGCGTGTAGCGCGCGGCGGAGCGCGCCCGGCGGCAGATCTCGAGCCCGTCGACGCCCGGCAGCATGAGGTCGAGGATCAGCGCGTCCCAGGAGCCGCGCTCCAGCGCCCGCGCGCCGGCGTCGCCGTCGGCCGCGTGCGTCACGGCATAGCCCTCGTCGTGCAGGTGCGTGCGCAGCAGCTCGGCGATGTGGGCGTCGTCCTCGACGATCAGCACGCGCTTGGCGGGTTCCATGGGGCCGGATTGTGCGGCGCCCGGCCGGCTGGAGTTATCACGAATCATTGAACTTTGCGTGATGAAACGGCGAGGGCGCGGGCCCAAGAATCCGCCGCATGCAAAGCGCCATTCCCGTTGCAACCACCGCCGGCCGCGAGGCCGGCGCCGGGCCCATCCACCCCGCGTGGCTGCGCGTCACGCACTGGCTCAACGCCGTGGCGGTGGGGGTGCTGATGGCCAGCGGCTGGCGCATCTACGACGCCTCGCCGCTCTTCCCCTTCGAGATCCCGCCCGCGCTGACGCTCGGCGGCTGGCTGGGCGGCGCCCTGCAGTGGCACTTCGCGGCGATGTGGCTGCTGGCCGCCAACGGGCTGGCCTACCTCGCGCTGAACGTCGCGAGCGGGCGGCTGGCCGCCAGGTTCTTCCCGCTGTCGCTGGCCGACATCCGGCGCGACGCGATGGCGGCGCTGCGCGGCCGGCTCTCGCACGCCGACCCGCGCCGCTACAACGGCGTGCAGCGCGCCGCCTACCTGTTCGCGGTGCTCGACCTGGTGCTGCTGGTGCTGTCCGGCCTGGTGCTGTGGAAATCGGTGCAGTTCGGCCTGCTGCGCGAACTGCTCGGCGGCTACGAGTTCGCGCGCCGCATCCATTTCGTCGCCATGGCCGCGCTGCTCGCCTTCGTGGGGGTGCACCTCGTGATGGTGGCGCTGGTGCCCCGCAGCCTGCTCGCCATGCTGGGCGGGCGCATGGGAGACACGCGATGAAGATGCCTCGACGCCCCGGCCTCGGCCCCATCGACGCGGACGCCGCACTCGCCGAAGCCCGCCGGCTGGTCGGCCGCCGCATCGAGCAGCCGGCCCGCCGCGCCTTCCTGCAGCGCTCGCTCACGCTGGGCGGCCTGTCGCTGCTCACGGGCTGCAGCATCGGCGACGGCGAGAGCGTGGAAGCCGCGCTCGCGGCCGTGTCGCGCTTCAACGACCGCGTGCAGGGCTGGATCTTCGATCCGGCGCGGCTCGCGCCGACCTATCCCGACTCGATGATCACGCGGCCGTTCCCGTTCAACGCCTATTACGGCGAGGACGAGGTCCGCGTCGTGGACGAGGCCGCGTACCGGCTGGAAGTCGCCGGCAAGGTGGCCGACAGGCGCTCCTGGACGCTGGCCGCGCTGCGCGCCCTGCCGCAGCACGAGCAGGTCACGCGGCACATCTGCGTGGAAGGCTGGAGCGCGATCGGCAAGTGGGGCGGCGTGCGCTTCTCGGACTTCCTCGCGCGCATCGGCGCGGACACCGGTGCGAAGTACGTCGGCTTCAAGTGCGCTGACGACTACCACACCAGCATCGACATGCCCACCGCGCTGCACCCGCAGACGCTGCTCGCGCTGACCTGGGACGGCCGGCCGCTGCCGCCGAAGTACGGCTTCCCGATGAAGCTGCGCATGCCCACCAAGCTCGGCTACAAGAACCCGAAGCACGTGCAGGCGGTCTTCGTCACCGATACGTACCCCGGCGGCTACTGGGAAGACCAGGGCTACAACTGGTTCGGCGGCAGTTGAGGCCGACCCCGGCTCAACGCAGTTGAAAACGCGGCCGCGTTCCTCGTGGACCGGACCTTCCTCCCCCCACTCCCTCACTCACAAGGAGTTCGAATGAACAAGCTCTCTGCCACCCTCGTCGCTGCCTGCCTGGCCGTCGGTTCCGTGTCGGCTTTCTCGGCCGACGGCATGAAGAAGGACGCCATGGCGAAGGACGCGATGTCCAAGAGCGCGATGGCCAAGGACGGCATGAAAAAGGATGCCATGGGCAAGGACTCGGCGAAGAAGGACGCGATGAAGAAGGACGCGATGGCGAAAGACGCCATGGGCAAGGAGGCCATGTCCAGGACCGACGGCATGAAGAAGGACAAGATGAAGAAATAGGCGGGTGCGCGCGAACGGCGAAGCCGGAAAGGACATGCCCATGATTCCCTCGAACCGATCCGGCCGCCCGCGCGTCACGCGCCGCGGCGTGCTCGCCGCCGCTGCGCTGCTCGGCGCCGGCGCATGGACGCTCACGGCGCTGGCCGACAAGGCGGTCGCGATCCCGCCCCCGCTGGACGACGGCGATCCCGCGACGCGCGCCGCCTCCGAGGTCGCCGTGCTGGCCGGCGGCTGCTTCTGGGGCGTGCAGGGCGTGTTCCAGCACGTCGAGGGCGTGACGAGCGCCGTCTCCGGCTATGCCGGCGGCGGGAAGGAGACGGCGACGTACGAGCGCGTCGGCTCCGGCCGCACCGGCCATGCGGAAGCGGTGCGCATCCGCTTCGATCCGCGGCAGGTCAGCTTCGGCCGGATCCTGCAGATCTACTTCTCGGTCGCCCACGACCCGACCGAGCTCGACCGCCAGGGGCCGGACGTCGGCCCGCAGTACCGCTCCACCGTGTTCGCGCAGAGCCCCGAGCAGGCCCGCATCGCGCGGGCCTACATCGCGCAGCTCGACCAGGTGGGCAGCTTCGGCCGCCGTATCGCCACCACAGTCGAGTCGGACAAGCCGTTCTTCGAGGCCGAGGCCTACCACCAGGACTACCTGGCGCGGCATCCCGGCCAGCCCTACATCGTCATCAACGACCTGCCGAAGATCGAGAACCTGAAGCGCGCCTTCCCCGGGCGCTACCGCGCCGCGCCGGTGCTGGTGGGGTCGGCGCCGTAGACGGGCGCCCCGCGTCTACGTCACGACCGGCGCCAGCCCCATCGGCGCGCGCCGCTCGTGCGCGCGCCGGCTGGCTTCGAGGTAGGAGCTCACCGTGTCGTCGATGTGCTCGGCCAGCGCCCGGCGCGAGGCGTCGGCGTCGCCCGATTCGATCAGCCGCAGGATGGCCGCGTGGTTCTCCTGGCAGTGGTCGACGCGTGAGCTCTCGACCGGCAGGCGGCTGCGCAGCGAGCGGATGATGGGGCTCACCAGCCCGTAGGCATTGCGCAGGTAGGCGTTGCCGCAGTGCTCGATGAGGGTCTCGTGGAACTCCTGGTCGAGCCGGGGCAGGGCGGCCAGGTCGTGCGCCTCGTGCGCCGCGCGCATGCGTTCCACGCTGGCGTGCAGGCCGGCCACCAGGGCCGCGGCGTTGCGCTGCATCGCCTCGCCGAGCGCGGCCGATTCGATCAGCACGCGGTAGCGGCAGACCTCCGCCACCTGGGCGTCGTCGAGCCGGAACACGTAGGTGCCGCGCTGGGGGATGACCTCCACCAGCCCCTCGCTCTGCAGCCGCACCAGCGCCTCGCGCACCGGCGTCTTGCTGATGCCCATTTCCGCGGCGAGCGCCGCCTCCGACAGCTGCGCCCCGAGCGGGACGGCGCCGTCGACGATCAGGTCGCGGATGCGGCGCAGGGCCTGGTCCGTCAGGGATTCCGAGCGTTGGATGGGGTTCAACATTGCACTGATACGCGATATATTAGGTATTAGACAACAGAAGCGCTGCAGCCAATGTAGTGCCGAACCCCCATGGAGACAACCGGTTCCGCCGCACCGCCGCCGCGCCGGGCGCTGGACAAGCTGGAGAGCGGCTTCGTCGCTGCCAACCGCTGGGTGCTGATCATCCTCCTGGCCGTCATGGCGGCGCTGGTGATCGGCAACGTCATCACGCGCTACGTCTTCGGCCACTCGTTCAGCTGGGTGGAGGAAGTCACCCGCTACATGATGATCTGGGCCGCCTTCCTCGGCGCCGGGCCGGCGCTGCGCGTGGGCGGGCACATCGCCGTCGACACGCTGCCGGGCCTGCTGCCCCCGCGCGGCGCCCGCATGCTGCGCGTGCTGGTGATGGCGATCGTCGCCGCCACGCTGGTGCTGCTGCTGGTGCTGGGCATCGAATACGCCCGCTTCGGCTGGGAGCAGGAGTCGCCGGTGCTGTCGCTCTCGCTCGGCAAGGTGTACCTGGCCATCCCGGCGGGCGCCGCGCTGATGCTCGCCCACCTGGGGCTGGTCGCCCGCCGCTACGTGGGCAGCGGCGAGTGGGAGCGGGTCGAGGGCTTCGACCCGCAGGCGCTATGACCGCGCTGCTCGGCATCGTCTTCGTCGGGATGATGGTGATCGGCGTGCCGATCGCCTTCGCCATGCTGATCGGGGGGCTGGCGGTGATCTGGGCCATGCCCGGCATGACCGCGCTGGTCGTCACCCAGAACCTCTTCAGCGGGCTGGACAGCTTCCCGCTGCTGGCGATCCCGTTCTTCATCCTCGCGGCCGAGCTGATGTCGGGCGGCGCGCTCACCGACGTGCTGCTGCATTTCGCCGCGCGCCTGGTCGGGCGCCGCCGCGGCGGGCTGGGCCACGCCAACATCCTCACGCTCACCTTCTTCTCGGGCATCAGCGGCTCGGCGCTGGCCGACGCGGCCGGGCCCGGCTCGATGCTCATCCGCATGATGCGCAAGGCCGGCTACGACGAGGCCTACGCGGCGGCGCTCACGGCATCGACGGCCATCGTCGGCCCCATCATCCCGCCGTCGATCATCATGATCATCTACGCGCTGACGGACAACAGCGTGACGGTGACCGGCCTGTTCCTCGCCGGCGTGGTGCCCGGGTTCCTGATCGCGCTGTCGCTGGCGATCGTCAACCACATCGTCAGCGTGCGGCGCGACTACCGCGCCAGCGCCGAAGGGCTGGACCCGGCGCCGATCCTGCGCCTGTTCGTGCGCGCGCTGCCGGCGCTGCTGCTGCCGGTCATCATCCTCGGCGGCATCCACGTGGGCGTGTTCACGCCCACCGAGGCATCGGCGGCGGCCGTGCTGTACGCGCTGCTGGTGGGGCGCTTCGTCTACGGCACGCTGACCATGGACAAGCTGCCGGCCATCCTGTTCCGCACCACGCTGATGACGTCGTCGATCCTGTTCATCGTCGCGGCGTCGGCGGTGTTCGCCTGGGTGCTGACGATCGGCCAGGTGCCGCAGACGGTGGCGGCCTGGATCGCGCAGCTCGACCTGTCGCCGCTGTCGCTGCTGCTGGCGATCAACGTGCTGCTGCTGCTGGTGGGCATCTTCATCGAGCCGCTGCCGGGCGTGATGATCATGGTGCCCATCCTCGCCCCACTGGCCGACGCCGCCGGGCTCGAGCCGCTGCACTTCGCCATCGTGGTGATCGTGAACCTCACGCTGGGCATGGTCACGCCGCCGGTGGGCGCGCTGCTGTTCGTCACCACCATCGTCTCGGGCGTGCCCATGGGCCGCATGGTGCGCGAGATGCGCCCGATGCTGCTGGCGCTGCTCATCGTGCTGGCGCTTCTCACTTTCGTTCCGGCGCTGTCCACCTGGCTGCCGGGTTTGCTGGGCTACAAGAACTGAGCCGATTTCCACAGGAGACCTGACCATGATCCCGAACCGCATCCGCCCGCTCGCCGTCCTGGCGCTGGCCGCCTCGGCCCTCTTCGCCCTGCCCGCGCAGGCGCAGAAGGTGATGAAGTACACCCACTACCAGCCGGCCAAGGCCGACCAGCCCAAGCACGTGGCCGCGCTCGCGTTCAAGGAGCACGTGGAGAAGGCCACCAAGGGCTCGATCAAGGTCGAGATCTACCCCGCCGGCCAGCTCGGCCCGGCCAACCAGGTGCTCGAAGGCCTGCGCCTGGGCTCGGTGGAGATGGCCGTCGTGCACGACGGCGGCATCCCGGTGGTCTACAAGCCGTTCAACATCTTCGGCCTGCCCTACCTGTTCAAGGACCATGCGCACGCCTACGCCGTGCTCGACGGCGCCTTCGGCAAGGAGCTGGCCGAGGACATGCGCAAGAAGACCGGCATCCGCCTGATGGCCTATGCCGACAACGGCATCCGCCACTTCACCAACTCCAAGCACCCCATCCGCACGCCCGACGACATGAAGGGCCTGAAGATCCGCGTGCAGCCGAGCCCGGTGTTCGTGAAGCTGGTCGAGTCCCTCGGCGCGAGCCCGACGGCCATCGACTGGGGCGAGCTGCCCGCCGCGCTGGCGCAGGGCACGGCCGACGGCCAGGAGAACGGCGTCACCAACATCCTCGCCGCGAGCCTGTACCAGCACCAGAAGCACGTCACGCTCGACGGCCACGTCTACAGCCTGCACGCCTATTTCATCAACGACCGCTTCTACAACGGCCTGAGCGCCGTGGAGAAGAAGGCCGTCGACGAGGGCGTGGAGATCGCCAAGAAGATCCACCGCGACATGACGCGCGAGCAGGATCTGTCGGCCAAGAAGGTGCTCACCGAGAAGGGCATGACGGTGACCGAGCTGACGCCCGAGCAGATCGAGGCCTTCCGCCGCCTGGCGCAGCCCGCGGTGCGCAGCTACCTCGACGCGGAGGTGAGCAAGGAGTGGACGGACAAGCTCTACAAGGCTGCGGCAGCAGCGGCGAAGTAACGGCGCCCGCATGAGCGATCCGGTGCTCCGGGTCGTCGTCATCGACGACGGCTACGCCGGCTACGAGGCCGAGCGCGCCGCGCTCGCGTCGGTGGGCGCGCGCCTGGAGGTGTGCGCCTGCGGCGGCGATGCCGGCGCGCGGCTGGCCGAGTTGGACGGCGCGCAGGTGCTGCTGGTGCGCGAGTCGCGCATCGACGCGGCCGCCATCGCGGCCCTGCCGCAGCTGCGCGGCATCGTGCGCTACGGCATCGGCGTGGACAACATCGACCTCGCCGCGGCGGCGCAGCGCCGCGTCTTCGTCGCCAACGTGCCCGACTACGGCACCGAGGAGGTGGCGGACCAGGCGCTCGCGCTGCTGCTGGCGGTGGCGCGCCGCGTCGTCACGCGCGACGGGGCCGTGCGCGCCGGCGCCTGGAACGTCGCGGCGCGCGAGCCGATGTACCGCATCGCCGGCAAGACGCTGGGCCTCGTCGGCTACGGCCGCATCGCGCGCGCCGTCGAGCGGCGGCTGCGCGGCTTCGGCGTCGAGCGGGTGCTGGTGCACGACCCGTTCGCGCAGGCGCTGCCCGCCGGCGTGCAGGCGGTGCCGCTGGACGCGCTGTGCCAGGGCAGCGACTTCATCTCGCTGCACGCGCCGCTCACGCCGCAGACGCGGCACGCGATCGACGCGCGGCGGCTGGCGCTGATGCGCCCGACCGCCGTGCTGGTGAACACCGCGCGCGGCCCGCTCGTCGACGAGACGGCGCTGGCCGACGCGCTGCGCCGCGGCGCGCTGCTCGGCGCCGGCCTGGACGTGTTCGAGCACGAGCCGCTGCCGGCGGCGAGCCCGCTGCACGGCCTGGCCAACGTCGTGCTCTCGGACCACACCGGCTGGTATTCGCAGGAATCGGTGCGCGACCTGCAGGCGAAGGCGGCGGCGCAAGCCGTGCGCATGCTGCGCGGCGAGCCGCCCCTGCATTGGCTCAATCCATGGACCACGGAAGAAGGAACTCTGCAATGACTGACTTTGTGCAACGGCTCAAGAACGTCGCCTCGGCCTCGGTGGCCGACGCGGTCGACAAGGTGGCCGGCCAGCGCGGCTACATGGTGCAGGCGATCAAGCCGCGCATCAACGACACCCGCATCGCCGGGCCCGTCGTCACGGTGCTCGAGGAGCCGAGCACCGAGGCCGTGCCGCCGCAGCACGCGCTGGACCTCATCGACACCGCCGCGCCGGGCAGCGTGATGGTGATCGGCATCGGCGGCGAGGAGGACGTGGCGGTGTGGGGCGGCCTCATGACCGCCGGCGCGCACGTGCGGGGCCTGGCCGGCGCGGTGCTCGACGGCGGCGTGCGCGACGTGACCGAGATCCGCCGCGACTACGGCTTCCCGGTGTACGCGCGCTCCATCTCGCCGGGCACGACGGTCGGGCGCTTTCGCACCGTGGCCGCCAACGTGCCCGTGGTATGCGGCGGCATCACCGTGAACCCGGGCGACTGGATCATGGCCGACCTCGACGGCGTGGTCGTCATCCCCGCGGCCCACCTGCAGGCCGTGGTCGAGATGGCCGAGGAGATCGAGCGCCGCGAGCTCGAGCAGGCCAGGCTCATCGTCGCGAGCAAGTCGCTGCGCGAGGGGCTGGCGAAGTACGGGCGCATCTGATGGCCGACCCGATGACCGCCGCGCCGCCGGCGCCGGCGCGCGTCGTCGCGCTCGGCGAGGCGATGGTCGAGTTCAACCAGCGCGGCGGCGACGCCTGGCAGCAGGGCTTCGGCGGCGACACCTCCAACATGGCCATCGCCGCCGCCCGCCAGGGCGCGGCGGCGGCCTACGTGAGCCGCGTGGGCGACGACACCTTCGGCCGCGCGCTGTGCGCGCTGTGGCGCGGCGAAGGCGTGGACGTGAGCGGCGTCGAGGTCGACCCCGCCGCGCCGACCGGCGTGTACTTCGTGAGCCACGGCCCGTCCGGCCACGAGTTCAGCTACCTGCGCGCCGGCTCGGCCGCGAGCCGCATGACGCCCGCGCTGGCCGCGCATGCCGCGCTGGCCGGCACGGGCTTCCTGCACGTCTCGGGCATCAGCCAGGCCATCAGCGCGAGCGCCTGCGACACCGTGTTCGCCGCCGCCGAGGCCGCGCGGGCCGGCGGCGCGCGCATCAGCTACGACCCCAACCTGCGGCTCAAGCTGTGGCCGCTGGCGCGTGCGCGGGCCATCGTCGCGGCGACGCTCGCGCTCGTCGACTGGGCGCTGCCCTCGGCCGAGGACCTGGCCGTGCTCAGCGGCCACGGCGACCCCGCCTCGCAGCTCGACTGGTGCCATGCCCAGGGCGCGGCGGCGGTGGTGCTCAAGCGCGGCGCGCAGGGCTGCATCGTCTCGTGCGGCGGCGAGCGCGCCGAGCTGGCCGGCGCGCCGAGCACGGTGGTCGACGCCACCGGCGCGGGCGACTGCTTCGACGGCGCCTTCGTCGCGCGGCTGATGGCCGGCGACGCGCCGCTCGACGCCGCGCGCTACGCCAACGCGGCGGCCGCGCTGTCCGTGGGCGGCGTGGGCGCCATCGCGCCGATCCCTCGGCGCGAGGCGGTGCTCGCCGCGATGGGCTGACCGCCTGGCCTCGTCGGGGATGCACGCTCTGAGCAGTACTGCCTGCTCTCCCCAAGGCCGGAATCACGCGGACGCAGTCAACCGCCGACCCTTGCGCATCCCCCGGGAGTGATCCGCCGCTGCACGGCATCGCAAGGTTGTCATGGAGCAGGTCAGCGCGTGGACGCGACCACGGTCTCGGAACCAATCCGGCCGACGCGCCCCTCGCTCACCGTCATCGTGTCGTTGGAACCGAGAGCGACCCTGGGCCGCCATGCCGCGCTGCACGCGCAGACCAACGCCGAGCAGGTCGATGCCGCAGCGCCGGTCCCGCACAGGCTGGAAGCCTTCATGACGACGGACCGAGTTTCAGACGGGAAGGTGCCAGGCGTCTTCCGGCGACTGCGCCGGCGAAGACCGCGCCGAGTGCCTGAACCGCACCGAGACACTTCTTGTGAAACCGGCCGCGCACCCCATAAAATGCAAATAATTCTCATTCATGTCCAAGGTCCGCCGCGCGCTCGACCATTCACAGGAGGAGTGAGCCGTGTCGACCTTCGAGCTTGCGCTGCACGACGAAGTCCATTCGCTGTACAGCGACCACCACGGGTGGCTGCAGGGCTGGCTTCGCCGCAGACTGGGCAACACATTCGACGCGGCCGACCTGGCGCAAGACGTGTTCATGCGCGTCCTGCAGCGCCGCCAGCCCATCCAGGCGCGTGAGCCCCGAGCCTTCCTCTCCACGATCGCCAACGGCTTGGTCATCGAGCAGTGGCGCCGCCGCGAGCTGGAGCTGGCTTGGCTGGAAACCCTGGCCGCCATGCCCGGGCCCGAGGAGCCGTCGCCGGAAAGCCGGCTGATCTTCCTCGAAACGCTGATGGAGATCGACCGTGTGCTCGACGCGCTCAAGCCCGCCGTACGCACCGCCTTCCTGCTCGCCCAGCTCGACGGCCTGACCTGCCCGCAGATCGCCCAGCGGCTGGGCGTCTCGCTGGCCACCGCGGAGCGCTACATCGCCAAGGCGCTGCGAAGCTGCTACGCCCTGCGCTTCGAGCCATGAGCGACGAAGCATTGCGTGGCGTCGTCGTCGGCATCGGCCCGAATCAGCATGAAGCCTCGGACCGCAAGGAGCCGCTGCCGGAAGACATCATCGACGCGGCCATCACCTGGGCGGTGAAGCTCGACTACAACGACCCCGCGCCCGAGGTGCGCAGCGCCTTCGAGCGCTGGCTGCAGGCCGATCCGCTGCATGCGGTGGCCTGGGCTCGCGTGGATTCGCTCAAGCAGCCGTTCGCCAGATTCCCGCCCAAGGTGCTGCAGGGGACCTTGGCGGCAGCCGGCACGAAGCGCGAGCAGCGCCTGTCGAGCCGCCGCGCCACGATGAAACTCCTGTCGCTCGCCGGCTTGGCCTTGGGTGTCGGCTGGGTGGTGCGCGATCAAGCCCCGTGGCAGCGGCTGCTGGCCGACGCCAGCACGGCCGCCGGCGAACGGAAGACACTCCGCTTGGCCGACGGCACCGTCATCGTGCTCAACACCGACAGCGCCGTCAGCGCCGACCTGGCGGGCGAACGCCGCCTCGTCGTCCTGCGGCGCGGCGAGATGCTCGTCACCACCGGCCCCGACGCCGACGCGCCCGCGAAGCGGCCGTTCTGGGTCTACACGCCCTTCGGCAAGCTGCAGGCGCTGGGCACGCGCTTCACCGTGCGCCTGGACGAGCGCCGCGCCCGCATCAGCGTGCAGGAGGGCGCGGTGGAACTGCACCCGGCCGGCGGCGACGCCGGCCACGTGATGCGCGCCGGCGAAAGCCGCTGGCTCGCCGACGACGGCACCGAGCCGGCGGACCTGCAAGGCTTCGAGGCCGACAGTTGGACCGACGGCGTCATTGCCGGCAAGAACATCCGCCTGGCCGACCTGTTGGACGAACTCTCGCGCTACCGCAGCGGCCGCATCGCCTGCGACAAGCGTGTCGCCGACCTGCGCGTGTCCGGACTGTTCCAGACCCGGGATACCGACCGGACGCTGCAGTTTCTCGCGCAGACCCATCCCGTCAGCGTCACCTACCGCACGCGCTTCTGGGTGTCCGTGGGGCCGAGCCGCGGGCGGTAGTTCCAATGCGTGGCGAAGCCTGCGCGGCTGTTGCCAATTTATTTTCGGAAAAGTGAGGGGATTTCGGGTCTCGGCCGGCCTATCAGGTAGGAGCACTTCAGCACCTGCCTCGCCGAGAGACCGAAATGACCTTCAACCATCCGAACACCGCCCGGCCCGGAAGCCGGGCCATCCCTTCTTCCGACGCTTTCAACCTTCGCCTGACCCCGCTGGCCGCGGCCCTGCAAGGTCTGCTGCTCAGCGTGGCCGTCGGCGCCGTCGCGCTGCCCCAGCCGGCGCGGGCGCAAGCCGCCGCCGCGGCGCTGCCGGCGGGCGATGCCGTCAAGACCTTCAACGTGCCGGCGGGACCGCTCGACGCGGCGCTGGATCGCTTTGCGCGCACGGCGGGGGTCAATCTCTCGTATGACGCGGCGCTGATCTCCGGCCTGACGACGAAAGGGCTGACCGGCAACCACAGCGTCGCGTCGGCGATCTCGCTGCTGTTGGCAGGCACGGGGGTCGAAGCCGTCGCGCAGGCAGGTGGCGGGTATTCCCTGCGCAAAGCCCCGGAGGTCGTTCGCGGAACCGCGCCAGCTGCTCGGGCAGAGCCGACCTTGCCGGAGGTGAGGGTGACGGCGAGTTCGGAATCGGGGCCGAGCGATCTGCCGAAGCCGTATGCCGGCGGACAGGTGGCGCGCGGCGGCCAAGTCGGGATGCTCGGCAACAAGGACGTGATGGACACGCCCTTCAGCCAGACCCACTACACGAACAAGACGATTCAGGATCAGCAGGCCCAGACCGTTCAGGAAGTCCTGCTGAACGACCCCTCCATCCTGACGAAACAGAACGGCGCGAGCGATGAAGACGGCTCGATCACTGTCCGGGGCTTCTCGAACACCCTGTCATCCGGTTTCGGCACCCTCAACGGGTTGGCGGGCATGTCTCCGTTGCGTTCGCCGGACATGGACTACATCGAGCGCGTCGAGGTGCTCAGGGGGCCGAGCGCCCTGCTCAACGGCATGGCGGCGTCCGGGGCGGGCGGCATCGGCGGCTCGTACAACCTCGTCACCAAGCAGGCCGGCGACGAGCCGCTCACCGAGCTGACCACGCGCTATGCCTCCCGCTCGCAACTCGGCGCTCATCTCGACATCGGGCGCCGCTTCGGCGCGGAGAATCGGTTCGGCATTCGTTTCAACGGCGCGTACCGCAAAGGCGATACGGAGGTGAAGCCGACCTCCGCAGAAGTAGGGTCGGCGGCGATCAATCTGGACTATCGCGGCGAGCGCGTCCGGATGTCCGCCGATCTCGCGCATCATTCGAACGAGGCCAGCCCTCAAATCGTGCAGCAGCTCGTTGTCAGCGGTGCCGGCGGCGGCTTCGTCTTCGTCCCGGATGCCCCCGACGCCGGAACCAGCCTCAATCCCGTGTGGAGCAGCCAGCCCAGCAAACTGACGCTGGGCATGGTGCGGGGCGAAGTCGACATCACCGACACCGTCACCGCCTATGGCGCCATCGGCAAGCAGGAACTGGATTTCTCGCTCATCGGCCCGAGCCAGCCGACTCTGCGCGATGCGAGCGGAACGTTCGGGTGGGGTTTCCTCGAGCACACGAAATTCGCCTATGACGTGCAGTCCGTGCAGGGCGGATTGAGGGCGAAGGCGACGACCGGGCCGGTGGACCATGCCTTCAGCGTCCATCTGTCGCAGACCCGGACGGAAACCGCAGAGGCGCAGACGCGAAGCAGTCCGTATGCCTACACCACGAATCTCTACAACCCCGTGTTCGGCCCCGAAGTGGTCCTCGCCGATCCGGGTAAGCCAAGGAAAACGGGCGAGATCCGTGTCTCCAGCATCGGCTTGTCCGATACCTTGTCGATCCTCGACGAGCGGGTCCAATTGATTGCAGGCGCGCGCCACCAGAAGGTGGAATCGGGCAGTTTCAACACGACGACCGGCGCCAAGACCTCCAGCTACAAGAGCGATGCGTGGACTCCCGCCCTGGGCCTGGTCGTCAAGCCGTGGCGGAAGAATGTGGCGCTCTACGCCAACTACATCGAAAGCCTGCAGGCAGGAACCATCGTCGGCTCGCAATTCGCGAATGCAGGCGAAGTGCTTTCACCCTATGTCAGCAAGCAGTACGAAGCGGGCGTCAAGGTCGATTGGGGCACGGTGACGACCACGCTGGCGGCGTTCCAGATCGCCCAGCCCAACACCATCTCCGTCGCCGATCCGAACGGCGGGCTGCCGACGCTGGCGGTGAACGGCGAACTGCGCAATCGCGGCATCGAGCTGAACGCCTATGGCGCGCCGAGGCCCGGCGTTCGCCTGATGGGCGGGCTCACCCTGCTCGACGGCATCCAGAAGAAGACGCAGGACGGGCTCTATGACGGCAACAGGGAAGCCGGCATCCCGAAATTCCGCACCGTGGTCGGCGGCGAATGGGACACGCCGTTCCTGCAAGGCCTGACGCTGACCGGCCGCCTCACCTACACCGGCGATCAGGTGGTCAGCAGCTCCAACGAGAGCCTGAAGATCCCGTCATGGACGCTCGTCGATCTCGGCGCACGCTATGTCTTCAACTCGGGATGGAACAACAAGCCGGTCACGGTCCGCTTCAATGTCGACAACGTGTTCGACAAGGACTATTGGTCAGGCGCGAACTTCAGGTACATCCAGCTCGGCGCGCCGCGCACCTATCGCCTTTCGGCGACATTCGGCTTCTGAGCCATGGTCGTGTTCCTGGCACTGGCACTGACCATCGCCGGTTGTGCGTGCCTCTACCTCGCCAGCCCCCATCAGAAATGGCTGGCGCAGGCTCCTTCCAGGAAAGCTCTGCTCATCGAGGGGAGCGTGCTGCTGGCGATTGGCCTTGCTGCATGGATCTCGGCATTGCGGCCGGTGGCCGGCGTGTTCGTGACACTGCATGTCGCGATGGTCTGCCTGTCCGCCTTCCCTTATCTCGCCGTGCTCTGCGGTGCCGGGCGGGCGAACTGAAATGAAACAGCCCCTACGTCGCTTTGCTCCTGCCCCCCGAGGGGGCGGTCAGTGGCTTCGGGCGGCCGGGCGCCACTGACATGACCAGCGAAATCCGCCCCGACTGGTGGAGCAAGGCGAGCGCTGGCGCAATCCTTGGCTTGGGCCTGGCGCTTTCGCTGGTCGGCTTGTACGCCTATCTGGGGCCGGGGGGTATCGATGCGCCGGGTGGGCGCTACTCGCTGATGCGCTACCTGGAAGCGTTGGTCTGGATTGCAGTGTTCGGCTTCTGCTTCCTGTTTCGCAGCGGTCGCGCCGCCTGGGCATGGCTCGGCGCGGCCAACCTGCTCGCCTTCGCCGCACTGTTCGCCTGCCGCTTCCATTTCTTCGCGTGAAGACAGCATGATCCGCGCCGACATCGTCAGGCTCTACAAGACCGTCCACACGTGGACCGGCATCACTTGCGGCTTTGCGCTGTTCATCGCTTTCTATGCGGGCGCGCTCACCATGTTTCAGGAGCCGATCGCGCGCTGGGCGTCACCGCCCGCCGTGGGCGTGGCAGCGGTTCCTTTGGACGATGCGCCCCGTCTCCTCGAATTGGTCGCAGCCGCGCATCCTCAAGCGCGGGAGGAAGGGATCAAGCTGCATCTGCTGGGGAACGAGAACGAGCCTGCGCGCGTGACATGGGAAGAGGACGCGCCGCATCAAGAGGGACAAGCGCACGAGCATGTCCACTGGTGGGCGACGCTCCAGCCTGACGGCACGCTGCTGGCGAAGCAGGAAGAGCCGTCCGAACTGGCGGATTTCATCAATCACGTCCACATGCGCGTCGGGATTCCCGGCCGATGGGGATCGAATGTCATGGGAGCGGTCTCGCTGCTCTACGGCGTGGCGCTGATCAGCGGCGTGATCGTGCTGCTGCCGTCACTCATGAAGGATTTGTTCGCGCTGCGTGTCGGCAAGAACCTCAAGCGCATGTGGCTGGATGCGCACAATGTCGTGGGAATTGCAGCACTCCCGTTTCACATCGCGATGGCGATCACCGCGACGGCGTTGAGCTTCAGCGGTGCACTCTGGTCTGCGCAGGAAGCCGTCATTTTCGGCGGCAAGCAGGCGATCCTGGATGATCGTGACAACGAGCCATACAGAGCACCAAAGCCGACCGGCGAGGCGGCTGCAATGATGGCTCCCTCGCAGTTGCTTCAGAAACTCAAAGAGCAGGTGCCCGATTTCGAGCCCCGCTTCATGGTCTTCAGGAATATGGGAGACCAAGCCGCTTCGGTGAGAGTCCCCGGAGCCGAGCGCGGCTATGTCGGAGATACCCATCTCGGGGGCGTCATGCTCAGCGCCGTGACCGGCGAGTTGCTGAAAGACAGCACGCGCCCATCGCGCCAGGATCCGGACCGGCGCGCGTCAGAGGCGTTCTACGGCCTGCACGCCGGGCAGTATGAGGGCGCAACGATTGCATGGGCCTATTTCTTCCTGGGCCTGTCGGGCGCGTGGCTGTTCTATGGCGGCAACCTGCTGTGGATCGAAACGCGCAGGAAGAAGGCGCGCAAGGACGGCGAGGCCGAGCAGTCGCGTTCGACGCGCCTCCTGGGCAGCGCGACGGTGGGCGTCTGCCTCGGCTGTGTGGCTGGCCTCTCGCTGACGATCGTCGCGGCCAAGTGGCTGCATGGCCGCGTCGCCGATCTCAACCACTGGCATGAGGTGATCTACTACGTCGTGTTCCTCGGCTCGGCCGCGTGGGCCTTTGCTTGGGGCGCGGCGCGCTCGGCGGTGCATCTGCTCTGGCTGTGCGCCGCCGCGACGATGGCGATCCCACTGACCACCCTCGTGGCGCTGCTGTTCCCTGCGCTCGGCATGTGGGGCCATGGCAGCGCCGCGACGATCGGCGTCGATGTGGTCGCCTTCGCTGGCGCGCTCTCCTTTGCCTGGATGGCGGCCGCAACGGCGCGCCGGATCACGACCGGCCCGGCCGACAGCATCTGGTCAACTCGCAAGGCGGACGCGGCCACGCCACCGCGTGAGCCACTGCCTGTCCTCACCGAGTGAGCGTGCGCGGCATCGCCGCACGACACCTACGACCGCCACGACGACACCACGATGCCGGCCACGATCAGCGCGAAGGCCGCGCCGTGGTACCAGTGCGGCACCTCGCCCAGCACCGCGGCCGACATCAGCGCGGCGAACAGCGGCGTGAGGTTGCTGAAGAAGGCCGCCAGCGCCGGCCCGCCGGTGGCCACGCCCAGGCCCCAGCAGCGGTAGGCGATGATGGACGGGCCGACCGCCAGGTAGACGAGCGCCGCGACCACCCAGCCGTTCCACACGATGGGCGCGTCGCCGAGCGCCAGCTCGAAGCCGCTGGCCACGCCCGAGCCCATCAGGCCGAAGAGCATCTGCACGAACAGGAACTCGGCCCAGTTCCAGCCCGGCCGCTGCGGCGGCTGCATCGACGCCGGCGGGCGCGCGAGCAGCCAGCTGTAGAAGGCCCAGGCGATGATGGCCGCGAGGATGTAGAAGTCGCCGCGCACGAAGCGCACCGCCGCCAGCGTCTCCAGGCTGCCGCGCGCGATGACGAGCAGCACGCCGGCGATCGACAGCACGGCGCCCGCGACCTGCCGCCGCGCCGGGTGCTCGCCGTAGCGCAGCGCGCCGACCAGCAGCATCCACACCGGCATGCTGGCCGCGATCAGCGTGACGTTGATCGGCGTGGAGGTGACGAGCGCGAGGTACTGCAGCGAGTTGTAGGTGCCCACGCCGAGCAGGCCCAGCGCCAGCAGGTGCGGCCAGCGCGCCAGGATCTGCGCCGGCTCGCGCAGCATGCGCCAGGCCAGCGGCAGCAGCAGCGCCGCGGCCAGGGCCCAGCGCAGGAAGTTGAGCGTGAGCGGCGGCACGCTGCCGACCGTGAGGCGCCCGACGACGGCGTTGGCGGCCCACAGCAGCGGGGGCAGCGTCATCAGCAGCGCGATGCGCGGGGTCAGGGGAATCATTCGGGAAGGGACAGACTCAGGGCATGTCGCTGCCGCAGTTCCAGCACTGCTCGAACGGGCCCTCGATGCGCTCGTGGCAGGTGCGGCAGACCCAGTGGCGATGCGGCGGGTTGCGAAGCTGCGCGAGCAGCGTGCGTGCCGCTTCGAGCTTCTCGTCGTCCATCACCCACACCTCGGGCAGCGCCTGGTCCGGCGGCAGCTCGCCGGCGATGCTGCTGGCGTAGGCCCGCTGCACCGTCGCCTCGATGCCGGCATGCGTGAGCATGTCGGCCCATAAGGTGGCGAGCGCGAGGTGAGGGGCTTGCGTGAGGCGGCGCATGGCGGGGGCGAAACGCTGGCACGATACCGGGTTTCGTCCATTCGCACCGGAGACAGGCCATGACCCGCAGCTCGAAAACCGTCCGCATCGAACAGTTCGGCGGCCCCGAAGTCCTGCAGCTCGTCGAGCTGCCGGTGGGCGAGCCGGGGCCGGGCGAGGTGCGCATCCGCCACGAGGCCTGCGGCCTGAACTTCATCGACGTCTACCAGCGCAGCGGCCTGTACCAGAACCCGCTGCCGCTCACGCTGGGCATGGAAGGCGCGGGCATCGTCGAGGCGGTGGGCGAGGGCGTGACGCACCTCGACGTGGGCGCCCGCGTGGCCTATGCGAGCCAGCCGCCGGGCAGCTACGGCGAGGCGCGCGTGATGCCGGCGCGCCACGTGGTCGAGCTGCCCGACGCCATCGACTGCGAGACCGGCGCGGCGATGATGCTCAAGGGCCTGACCGCGCAGTACCTGCTGAAGAAGACGCTGCCGCAGCAGGGCCTGCAGCCGGGCGACTTCGTGCTCTTCCACGCGGCGGCGGGCGGCGTGGGCCTCATCGCGTGCCAGTGGGCGCGCGCGCTCGGCCTGCAGCTCATCGGCACGGCGGGCGGCGAGGCCAAGTGCCGGCTCGCGCTGGAGCACGGCGCGGCGCACGCCATCGACTACGCGAGCGAAGATTTCACCGCCCGCGTGCGCGAGATCACCGGCGGGCGCGGCGTGAAGGTGGTGTACGACTCCATCGGCCGCGACACCTTCATGAAGTCGCTCGACTGCCTGATGCCCTTCGGGCTGATGGTGTCCTTCGGCAACGCCTCGGGGCCGGTGGATGCGTTCCCGCTCGGCCTCCTCGCCGCCAAGGGCTCGCTGCACGTGACCCGGCCCACGCTGTTCAGCCACCTCGCCACGCACGAGAGCACGCAGGCCATGGCCGACGACCTGTTCGCGGTGGTGGGCAGCGGCGAGGTGAAGATCCGCATCGACCAGCGCTACCCGCTGGCCGAGGTGGCGCAGGCGCACCGCGACCTGGAGGCGCGCAAGACCACCGGCTCGAGCGTGCTGATTCCCTGACGGTCAGGCGCCGGGGGCCTCGGCGACGGCCGCCCGGTAGGCGTGCCACGACGCATGGCCCAGCACCGGCCCGGCCACCAGCAGGCCGGCGAACCACGGCAGCAGGGCGAGCAGCACCAGCAGGGTCAGCAGCGCGCCCCACAGCAGCATCACCCCGGTCTGCGTGAGGCACAGCCGCAAGCTGGTCAGGCCCGCGGTGATGGCGTCGGTCTGGCGGTCGAGGATCATCGGCAGCGAGACCACGCTGACCGCGAAGATGAGCGAGGCGAACACGCCGCCCACGGCGAGGTAGGCGGTGATGAAGCCGAGGTTCTCGGGCTCGAACAGCGCGAGCACCGAGCCCTTGAAGTCGGGCATGCCGTCGAAGCTCACCGCGAACACGACGAGCGAGGCGCGCGCCCACAGCATCTCGAGGATGAGCAGCACGCCGCCGAACAGCGCCATGCTGCCGATGCGCGTGTCCCAGGCCGTGAGTGCCGCGCCGAAGTCGGGCGCCTCGCCGCGTTCGAGCTTGCGGCTCACGTCGTACAGGCCCAGGCACAGGAAGGGCCCCATCAGCAGGAAGCCGGCCGACAGCGCCAGCGTGTAGGCCGGCGCGCGCTGGAAGATCCACCACAGCAGCGCGCCCATGGCGGCGAAGCAGCCGCCGAAGAACAGGCCGATGCCCGGCGCGCGGCGGAAGTCGCGCCAGCCGAGCGCGAGCCAGCGGAACGGGGCGGCCCACGGCAGCGGCCGCAGCGCGATGTCGAAGGCCGTGGGCGGCGCCGGGGTGGTGGGTGTCGGTTGATTCACCTCAACGGTGTACCGCAGCGGCAGTGCGACGCGCATCGGGCTTCGCCCGGAGAATCTTGACGTGAGTCAAGTCACCACCAGCATGAGCTGGAGATCAAGCACCGCCGCGGATCCGGCTTCGCCGGTCCGCCGGCGTGCCCCCTGGGGGGCTGAGCCCGGACACGAAAGGTCCAGTGGACCTTTCGTGCCTGGCGAAGGGCCGGGCCACTGGCCCGGCGCGGCCTGCAAGGCGCGCGTAGCGCGTTGGGGGGGGTCAACTCCTGCGGACCCGGCGCAGCTCGTCGAGGATCAGCAGCGCCGCGCCGACGGTGATGGCGCTGTCGGCCACGTTGAACGACGGGAAGTACCAGTGCTTCCAGTGCACCTGGATGAAGTCGACCACGTGGCCGTGCAGCAGCCGGTCGATGACGTTGCCCAAGGCACCGCCGAGGATGAGCGCCAGCGCCCAGGCGAAGAGCCTCTGGTGGCCGTGCCGGCGCAGCATCCACGTGATGAAGCCGGCCGCCGCCACGCCCAGGCCGACGAAGAACCAGCGCTGCCAGCCCGAGGCATCGGCCAGGAAGGAGAACGCCGCGCCGCTGTTGTGCACCCGCACGAGGTTGAAGAACGGGGTGACGTAGCGGCTGTCGCCGTACTCGAAGTGGCCGAGGATCAGCGTCTTGGTGAGCTGGTCGAGCGCGATGACGGCGAGCGCGACGGCGAACCAGGGCAGCAGCCGCGCCCGCGCAGCGGCCGCCATCAGGCCACCGTGCGCGCTTCGCCGGCGCCGAAGAGGTTGCTCGTGCAGCGCCCGCAGATCGTCGGATGCGCCGCGTCGGCGCCCACGTCCTCGCGGTAGTGCCAGCAGCGTTCGCACTTGGGCGCGGACGAGGGCGTGACGGTGATGCCCAATTCCGCCGCCTGCGACAGCAGCGCCTTCGAGGTGATGGTGACGAACTTCAGGTCGTCGCCGAGCGAGGCGAGCACGGCGCCGAGATCCGCCGGCGCGGCAATGGCCACCTCGGCCTGCAGCGACGAGCCCACGCGGCCCTCGCTTCGCACGGCCTCGATCTCCTTGTTCACCGCCTCGCGCAGTTCGCGGATGCGGCCCCACTTGGCGAGCAGCGCCTCGTCGGCCCAGGCGGCGGCGTCGACGTAGGTCTCGGTGAAGATCGACGGCGACTGCCCGGGCGCGAGCACCTGCCACGCCTCCTCGGCGGTGAAGCTGAGGAAGGGGGCCATCCAGCGCAGCATGGCGTGCGTAACGTGCCACAGCGCCGTCTGTGCGGAGCGGCGCGCGTGCGAGGTCGGCGCGGTGGTGTAGAGCCGGTCCTTCAGCACGTCGAGCCAGAAGGCGCCCAGGTCCTCGCTGCAGTAGACCTGCAGCTTGGCGACCACCGGGTGGAACTCGTAGACCTCGTAGTGCGCCAGCACCTCGGCCTGGAACTGCGCGGCGCGCGCGAGCGCGTAGCGGTCGATCTCCAGCAGCTCGGCGAGCGGCACCGCGTCCTCGGCGGGATCGAAGTCGCTGGTGTTGGCCAGCATGAAGCGCAGCGTGTTGCGGATGCGCCGGTAGGCGTCGACCACGCGCGCGAGGATCTTGTCGTCGCCGGCGATGTCGCCCGAGTAGTCGCTGGCCGCCACCCACAGCCGCACGATCTCGGCCCCGAGCTTGCTGCTCACCGCCTGCGGCTCGATGCCGTTGCCCAGGCTCTTGCTCATCTTGCGGCCCTGGCTGTCGACGGTGAAGCCGTGCGTCAGCAGGCCGCGGTAGGGCGCGCGGCCCTCGATGGCGCAGGCCAGCAGCAGCGAGGAATGGAACCAGCCGCGGTGCTGGTCGTGGCCTTCGAGGTAGAGGTCGGCCTCGGGGCCGGTCTCGTGGTGGTTGTCGGGGTGGGTGCCGCGCAGCACGTGCCAGAAGGTCGAGCCCGAATCGAACCACACCTCGAGGATGTCGCTGCTCTTGGTGTAGTGCGGCGCGTCCCCGGCGCCGAGGATCTCTTCCGCGGTGACGCGGCTCCAGGCCTCGATGCCGCCCTGCTCGACGATGCTGGCCGCCTGGTCGAGGATCTCCATCGTGCGCGGATGCAGCTCGCCCGTGTCCTTGTGCAGGAAGAACGGGATGGGCACGCCCCAGCTGCGCTGGCGGCTGATGCACCAGTCGGGCCGGTTGGCGATCATGTCGCGCAGGCGGGCGCGGCCGTTCTCGGGGTAGAAGCCGGTCTGGTCGATGGCGTCCAGCGCCATCTGGCGCAGCGTCTTCGGTGCCTTGTCCTTGGTGAAGACGCCTTCGCCCTCGTCCATGCGCACGAACCACTGCGCCGCCGCGCGGTAGATCACGGGTGACTTGTGTCGCCAGCAATGCGGATAGCTGTGGGTGATGGTCTCGGTGGCGAAGAGGCGGCCGGCCTGCTTCAGCGTGTCGATGATGGCCGGCACCGCCTTCCAGATGTTCTGCCCGCCGAAGAGCGGGAAGTCGCCCGCGTAGCTGCCATTGCCCTGCACCGGGTTGAGGATGTCGTCGTAGCCGAGGCCGTGCGCGACGCAGGCGTTGAAGTCGTCCAGGCCGTAGGCGGGCGAGGAGTGCACGATGCCGGTGCCGTCGTCGGCGGTGGCGTAGTCGGCCAGGTAGATGGGGCTCAGGCGGTCGTAGCCCGGGTCGACGTGCGCGAGCGGATGGCGGAACGGGATGCCGCCCAGCGCCTCGCCCCGCGTGGTGGCGAGCACCGTGCCCGCGAGGCCGTAGCGCGCCAGGCACTGGTCCACCAGCGAGGCGGCCAGCAGCAGCAGGCCGCGCTCGGTGTCGACCAGCGCGTAGTCGAGCGCCGGGTTCAGGTTCAGCGCCTGGTTGGCGGGGATGGTCCAGGCGGTGGTGGTCCAGATGACCGCGAAGGCGTCCTTGGCCAGCGCCGGCAGGCCGAAGGCCGCGGCCAGCCTCTGCGGCTCGGCACAGAGGAAGCCCACGTCCAGCGTCTGGCTCTTCTTGTCGGCGTACTCGATCTCGAACTCGGCCAGCGACGAGCCGCAGTCGAAGCACCAGTACACGGGCTTCAGCCCGCGATAGACGAAGCCGCGCTCGATCACGCGCTTGAAGGCGCGCAGCTCGCCCGCCTCGTTGGCGAAGTCCATGGTGCGGTAGGGCCTGTCCCACTGGCCCAGCACGCCCAGGCGCTTGAAGTCGCCCATCTGCAGCGCGATCTGCTCGGTGGCGTAGGCGCGGCTCCTGGCCTGCATGTCGTCGCGGCTGAGGTTGCGGCCGTACTTCTTCTCGATCGCGTTCTCGATCGGCAGGCCGTGGCAGTCCCAGCCGGGCACGTACATCGCGTCCAGGCCCGCGAGCTGGCGCGCCTTGACGATCATGTCCTTCAGGATCTTGTTGACGGCGTGGCCCATGTGGATGGTGCCGTTCGCATACGGCGGGCCGTCGTGCAGGATGAACTTGGGCGCGCCGCAGCGCGCCTCGCGCAGGCGCTTGTAGATGCCCTGCTCGTCCCAGGCCTCGACCCAGCCGGGTTCGCGCTTGGACAGGTCGCCGCGCATCGGGAAGGGCGTGTCGGGCAGGTTCAGCGTCGCGCGGTAGTCGGTGCCGGAAGCGGTCTTGTCGGTGGACATGTGGTTCTCGAAGGGCGCGTTCCCGCGCAGGGAGGCCGGACGCGGCGCCCGGCGGATTCGAAGGCCCCGGACGGCGGGGCGACGCAAGTGAAAACGGCCCGAGTGGGGTCGGGCCGCGTGCGTCAAATTCGGTCGCGCGTCGTCTGGCGGCGCGTGGCGGTGTGCCAGCGCGGCGAGGTCGGGCGGACGGATCGCATGGACATGGGCGCCGATTCTACCGGCCGCCCCGCGCCGGCCGCGCCTACATCTTCGAGGGCGGGAAGCGCGGGCCGGCGCCGCCGATGGGCGCGAGGATCACGCCGCAGGCGATGCGCGCGCCCGAGTTGCCCGAGGGCTGGGTGGCGTAGTCGTCGGGGTTGGCGTGCACGACCGCGGCCTTGCCCATGAGGTCGCCTGCGCCGCCGCTCATCAGCACGCCGCGGATGTCGTACTGGTACTCGGCCTCGCCGCCGGCGTCGGCGCGCAGCGAGGGCATGTCGCCGAGGTGGTGCGGGCCGGTCACCGCGCCGTGGGGCGCGCCGGCCGGGTTGAAGTGCCCGCCGGCGGCGTTGCCGTTGTCGGAGCAGTCGCCGTTCTCGTGGATGTGGAAGCCGTGCTCGCTGCCCGGCTTCAGGCCCTTGACCCGCGCGTGCACGGCGACGTAGTCGCGCTTCTGGACCAGCCAGACCGAGCCCTGGGCGGTCTGGCCGGTGGTCGGCTGCAGCTCGGCCAGCGCCACGGGCCCGTCGTTGCGCGAGGGGCTGCCGCAGGCGGCGAGGAGGGCGGCGGCGGCCAGGACGAAAGAGGTGCGGCGGATCATGGCGGCTCCTTGCGGCGTTCGTTCGATGGACGTTCGGCATGCCGGCAAGCCGCATGCCGGCCGGCCCGGTCGTCAGCGCTGCGCGGCGAACCAGGCGCGCGCGTCGGCCTCGTCGCGGGCGATGCCCCGGCGCAGCGCGTCCAGCGATTCGTAGCGCAGCTCGTCGTGCAGCTTGTGCAGCAATTCGACGCGGATGCAGCGGCCGTAGCCGCCGTCGGCGCCCAGCGAGGCCGGCCAGTCGAGGCAGTGGGTCTCGAGCAGCACGCGGCCGCTGTCCTGGATCGTCGGGCGCACGCCGAGGCTGGCGACGCCGTCGAGCACCCGCTCGGCCAGCCCGTGCACCCGCACCACGTAGATGCCGCCGGCGGCCGGGTTGGCGTGGCCGAAGCGCAGGTTGAGCGTGGGAAAGCCCAGCTCGCGCCCGAGCTTGGCGCCGTGCAGCACGTGGCCGCTGACCGAATAGCTGCGCCCGAGCAGCGTGGCCGCCTGCGCCATGTCGCCCGCGGCCAGCGCCTCGCGCACGGCCGAGCTGGACACGCGCAGCCCGCGCACCTCGTAGCTCAGCATGCGGGCCACGTCGAAGCCGGCGCGCTGGCCGGCGGCGTCGAGCATGGCGTAGTCGCCGGCGCGCCGGGCGCCGAAGCGGAAGTCGTCGCCGACGAGCACGTAGCGCGCGTGCAGCCCTTCGAGCAGCACGCGGTCGATGAAGTCCTGCGGAGGCAGCGAGGCCAGGCGCGCGTCGAAGCGCAGCACCACCACCTGGTCGATGCCGCAGCGCTCGAGCTCGCTCAGCTTGTCGCGCAGCGTGGCGATGCGCGAAGGCGCCAGCTCGGGCTTGTTCAGCACGCGCGCGAAGTGGTCGCGCGGATGCGGCTCGAAGGTCATCACGCAGCTCGGCAGGCCGCGGTGCTGGGCCTCGCTGCGCAGCAGCGCGAGCATGGCCTGGTGGCCGCGGTGCACGCCGTCGAAGTTGCCGATGGTGAGCGCACAGGCGGGTGCGATGCCGGGATGCTGGAAGCCGCGGAAGACCTGCATAAGGGCCTGATTATCGAGCCGCGAGCGCCTGCGGGCCCTCCAGCCAGCGCCATTGGCCCGGCGCCAGGCCGGCCGGCAGCTCCAGCGCGCCGAAGGCGCTGCGGTGCAGCGCTTCGACCCGGTTGCCCGCGGCCGCCACCATGCGCTTGACCTGGTGGTACTTGCCCTCGGTGAGCACGAGGCGCAGGCCGTGCAGGCCGTCGGCGCGCTCGCCGGTGGCCTCGGCCCCGGCGGCGCGCACCGGCGCGGGGTCGTCCAGCAGCGTCACGCCGGCGAGCAGCTGTGCCACCTGCGCCGCGTCCACCGGGTGCTTGCACCCCGCCTCGTACACCTTGGGCACGTGATGCTTCGGCGAGGTGAGGCGGTGGATCAGCGCGCCGTCGTCGGTGAGCAGCAGCAGGCCGGTGGTGTCCTCGTCGAGCCGGCCCACCGGCTGCACGTTGCGCCGGCGCAGCGGCGGCGGCAGCAGCGTCATCACGCTCGGGTGGTGCCGGGGCTTCTGCGAGCACTCGTAGCCGGCCGGCTTGTGCAGCATCACCAGCGCCTTCGCGAAGTACGGCCAGTCCTGCCCCTGCACGCGCAGCACCAGGCCGTCGGCCGGCAGCTCGGCGCCGGGGTCGTCGACCACCCGGCCGGCATGCTCGACCAGGCCGTGCAGGACCAGTGCCTCGCACTCGCGCCGCGTGCCGAAGCCCTGGGTGAAGAGCGCCTGCGCGAGGCGGACGGTGCCGGCGCGGCTCACGATGCGGCCATGGGTCGGTGCGCCGTCAGTACGTCAGCTCGAGGATGGTCAGCTCGTCGCCGGCCACCGGCCAGGCGCGCCCGACGATGCGCTCGCCGTTGAAGGCGCCCGCGACCGCGCGGCCCACGCCGTCGGCCAGCCGCACCGTCGCGCTCGACATGCCGGCCACCCCCGCGGGGATGCCGGCCGGCGGACTCTTGCCGTCGAGGCTGATCTCGTCGCGCGGCACGCCGAAGTAGCCGCGCGGGCGGTCGAGGACCACCACCGCGCGGGCCTTGCGGTCGGCCTCGGAGAGGGTGCGCGCGCGCAGGTTCACGAGGTCCGACGAGCGCGGGAAGGGCGAGCGGTAGATGTGCGTCGTGGCGTAGCCGGGCGCGCTGACCACGAATTCGTAGGCGGCCTTCGGGTCGGCGTTGAACGGCCCCCAGCGGCCGTCGGCGTCGATGGTCTGGCGGTGCACCGTGGCGCGGCGCTCGCCCGTGGCCGGGTCCACCGCGTGCACTTCGACCGTGGCGCCGTCCAGCGGCAGGTTGCTCGGGTCGCTGCCCGTCTTCGGGTCGTTGCCCACGCCGACGCCCGAGACCTTGCCATCGAGCACGACGGCCGCCTCGGGCGCGATGGCGGTCGTGGCCGGCTCGCGCCCGGTGATGAAGCGGAAGGCGTGGGCGAAGGCCTGCGGCCCGAACGCCACCTCGCGGTGGTCGGCGTTGGCGATGACCTCGTTGGTCGCGCCCTTGAGCGCCGGGCCGTCGAAGCTCACGCCGGTGGGCTGGCCCGGCGCGCCGATCCACTGGCCGTCGGGCTGGGCGTACTTGTCGTTGCGGTCCGAGCGCAGCGTCAGCCACTTCACACCGGGCGTGACCTCGTTGCCCTCGGGGCCCTGGGGCGCGTTCAGCCCGCGCAGGAAGGCGCCGGCGCCGTTGAATTCGCTGCCCGGCTGGAAGCCCGCGTTGGCCCACACGCCGTGGTTGGGCGTGCCGCACAGCACCGCATGCGACACCCTGGCCGCGCCGCCGTGGGCGATGTAGTTGCGGATCGCGTAGCCGCCGCGCGAGCTGCCCACCAGCACGACCTTCGGCGCGCCGGTGGCGGCGAGCACCCGCTCCACCTCGGCGGCGAGGTGTTGCATCGCCTCGGCGGTGGAGCTGCGCCCGGCCTGCGGCCTGGCGTCGTCGCTGCGCGCCGCGGGGTAGTGGATGTCGACGGCATGCAGGCGCTCGCGCGGCCAGCCGTTGCTCTCGAAGCGCCACAGCGTGGTGATCCACAGCGCGGCGGTGTCGCCGTTGCCGTGCACGAAGACGATGGGCGGATGGGCCGGCGCCGGGCCGGTGGCAGGCGTCATGCTGCCGCAGGCGCTGAGCAACGCGCCGGATGCCAGCGCGGCCAGCGCGGTGCGGCGATCGAACGAAGGGGGCATGGGCGCTCCTGGTGCTTCAAGGCGAAGGGGGAAAGTCGTGGGCCGAAGGGAAGACGCGGCCCGCCGCGTCGGTGACCGTTCGCGCCGCGCGCACGGCGCGCAGCACGGCCTGCGCCGTCACCTCGGCAGCCAGCGTGCCCAGCACGGTGAGGTGCGGCGCGCGCCCGCTGCCGCCGGTGGCGAGCGTGAACAGCGTGTCCCCGTCGGACGCGGTATGCACCGGGTTGATGCTGCGCGCGAGGCCGTCGTGCGCCATCTGCGCGAGCCTGCAGCCCTCGGCCTTGGACAGCCGCGCGTCGGTGGCGATCACGCCGATGGTGGTGGCGCCCGCCGGTTCCAGCGGGCCGGGCGCTTCGCCGCGCAGCAGGGCCTGCGCCGTGCCGTGCAGCGTGCGGCCGTCCTCGCTGCGCGCGCCGGCGACGAGCGCGCCGGTGCGCGGGTCCAGCACGTCGCCCACCGCGTTGACGGCCACGAGCGCGGCCACCGTCACGCCGTGCGCGCGCACCGAGGCGCTGCCGATGCCGCCCTTCATGGCGCGGTGCAGGCCGAAGAGCTTGCCCACCAGCGCGCCGGCGCCCGCGCCGACGCTGCCCTCGGCCGGCGGCGTGGGCCGCGCGGCCTCGCAGGCGGCGTAGCCGGCGGCGGCGTCGGGCCACACCGACAGGTCGCCGCCGTAGAGATCGAACAGGATGGCCGCCGGCACGATGGGCACGCGCGCCTTCCCGACCGCGAGGCCGGTGCCGCGCCCGGCCAGCCAGCGCATCACGCCGCTGGCCGAGTCGAGCCCGAAGGCGCTGCCGCCGGCCAGCACCACGGCATGCACGGTGTCGACGGTGTTCCACGGCGAGAGCAGGTCGGTCTCGCGCGTGCCGGGCGCCGCGCCGCGCACGTCCACGCCGCCGACCGTGCCCTCGGGCGCAAGCACCACCGTGCAGCCGGTGGGGCGGCGCGTGTCGGTGAAGTGCCCGACCGACAGGCCGGGCACGTCAATGATCGAGCCTGCGCTCATCTGCGACAGCACATCATCGACGGCATTCCCAAGCGACACCGCGGAGCCGGCTCTGCCGGTCCGCCGGTGTGCCCCCTGGGGGGCGCGCGAAGCGCGTAGGGGGGGTCATACAAACACGCCCGCTTCGTCCGTCATGCGGGCCGACACCTCACCCAGTTGATGCAGCGTGTCGCCGAACGCGAGGTCGATCATGGTCAGCCGCTTGAAGTAGTGGCTGCCGGCGTACTCGTCCGTCACGCCGATGCCGCCGTGCAGCTGCACCGCCTGCTGGCCGACGAAGCGGATGGCCGCGCCGAGCTGGTACTTGGCCTGGGCCAGCGCGCGGCGGCGCGTCTCGGCCGGCTCGCCGAGGTTGAGCGTGGCGAAGTAGCTCATCGAGCGCGCCAGCTCGAGCTGCATCTTCATGTCGGCCACGCGGTGGCGCAGCGCCTGGAAGCTGGCGATCGGCACGCCGAACTGGCGGCGCGTGTTCATGTACTCGACGGTCATCGCCAGCAGCCGGTCCATCGCGCCCACGCCTTCGGCACACAGGGCGGCGATGCCGGTGTCCACCGCGGCTTCGAGCGCGGCGAAGCCGTTTTCGGCGACGAGCGTGGCCGCGGCGTTCGAGAGCGCGACCTCGGCGGCGCGCGCGCCGTCCTGCGTCGGGTAGCCGCGCACCTTGGCTGCGGCCTTCTCGACGAGGAAGAGGCCGATGCCGGCCGTGTCGTCGTCCGCCCCGCCGATGCGGGCCGGCACGAGGAAGGCATCGGCCTCGTCGCCGGCGGGCACGACGCTCTTCTCGCCGTTCAGCGACCAGCCTGCGCCGTTCTTCGCGGCGCGCGTCGTCACGTGGTTCAGCCGGTAGCGAGCGCGCCGCTCCTGGTGCGCCAGCACCACCAGCGCCGAGGCGTCGGCGATCTTCGGCAGCCACTGCGCCTGCAGTTCCTGCGGTGCGGCCGCCAGCAGCGCCGGCGCGACCAGGGCCGCCTGCGCGAAGGGCGCGTTCACCAGCCCGCGGCCGAGCTCTTCCATCACCACCATCGCCTCGACGGCGCCGAAGCCCATGCCGCCGTGCGCCTCCGGCACGGCCAGGCCCGTGAGGCCCAGCTCCGCCAGCTCGGCGTAGACCGCGCGCGTCGCGCCGCCGGCCTTGGCGAGCTGGTGGCGGCGCTCGAAGCCGAAGCCCTTGTCCACCCAGCGGCGCACGGCGTCGCGCAGGGATTCCTGGTCGTCGGTGAAATCGAAATCCATGGTGTTCTTCCTTCTCTCGTTCAGCCCAGCACGACCTGCGCCACGATGTTGCGCTGCACCTCGTTGCTGCCGCCGTAGATGGTGGTCTTGCGCATGTTGAAGTAGTCGGCGGCGAGCGGCGCGAAGTGCGCGGCGCCGACGTACTCGCCCTGCCAGCCGGCGTCCATGGCCTCGAAGACGAAGGGCGCCGCGTAGGGGCCGGCGGCGAGCATCATCAGCTCGGTGGTGCGCCCCTGGATCTCGCTGCCGCGGATCTTGAGCAGGCCGGCCACGTCCAGCGGCTGCTTGCCGCTCTTCTCGCCGGCGAGCACGCGCAGCACCATCATCTCGAGCGCCACGACGTCGACCTCCAGCTTGGCCACCTCGTCGCGGAAGCGCGTGTCGTCGAGCATGCCTTCGGCCCGGGCGATGCGCTTGAGGCGCTTGAGCTCGCGCTTGGCGCGCGCCACGTCGGCGATGCTGGTGCGCTCGTGCGAGAGCAGGTGCTTGGCGTAGGTCCAGCCCTTGTTCTCCTCGCCGACCAGGTTGTCCGCCGGCACCTCGACGTTGTCGAAGAACACCTCGTTCACCTCGTGCTCGCCGTCGAGCAGGATGATGGGCCGCACGGTGATGCCGGGGCTCTTCATGTCGATGAGCAGGAAGCTGATGCCCGTCTGCGGCTTGCCCTCGGTGCTGGTGCGCACGAGGCAGAAGATCCAGTCGCCGTACTGCGCGAGCGTGGTCCAGGTCTTCTGGCCGTTGACGATGTAGTAGTCGCCGCGGCGCTCGGCGCGGGTCTTGAGCGAGGCGAGGTCGGAGCCCGAGCCGGGCTCGCTGTAGCCCTGGCTCCACCACACGTCGCCGCTCATGATGCCGGGCAGGTGGCGCTTCTGCTGCTCGGGCGTGCCGAAGGCCATGATGACCGGCGCCACCATCACCGGGCCGAAGGGGATGACGCCGGGCGCGCCGGCGCGGGCGCATTCCTCGTCGAAGAGGTGGCGCTGCACGGCGGTCCAGCCCGGGCCGCCGAACTGCTTGGGCCAGGCCGAGCCGTGCCAGCCCTGCTTGCCGAGGATGCGCGCCCAGCGCTGCTGGTCGTCGCGCGTGAGGCGCTGCGCGTTGTGCACCTTGTCGCTGATGTCCTTCGGCAGGTTCTCGGCCACCCAGGCGCGGATCTCGGCGCGGAAGGCTTGTTCTTCGGGGGTGAAATGCAGGTCCATCGTGACTCCTGGCGGGCGCTTGTCGAACCCGGCGTTTTAGCATGCGCGGCGAGGGCCGTTTTGTCCCTGCCGCGACAAGCGGCGGGACCTCAGTACCGCCGATCCAGCGTGAGGATGTCGTTCTCGCGCTTCATCTGGAAGCGCGTGAGGAAGCTGTTGCCCAGCAGCACCATCGGCATGGCGGCGGGCACCACCATCGCCTCGACGTCGTAGACCGTCACCTCGCCCACGCGCACCGAGGCGAGCCGGGTCGCGTACACCGGCACCAGGCCGTTGGCCGAATGCGCCATGCCGCGCCGGCCCTTCCTGTAGTCGAGGCCGAGGCGGTCGGCCTGCTCCTGGCCGAGCGCCACCGAGGTCGCGCCGGTGTCGACGACGAACTGCACCGCCTTGCCGTTGATCGCGCCTTGGGTGACGAAGTGGCCGCCCGGCCCGGCGGTGAGCACGATCTGCGTGCCGCCCGCGGCGCCGGCCGCCGCGCCCAGGTTCACCGGCGCGCCCAGCTGCAGCGGCACCCGCTTGCCGCCGATCTCGACCACGGCGTCGCCGCCGTCCATGCTCACCAGCTTCACGCCCTGGTGCGTGCCGCCGACGGCCACCGCGCGCGGCGTGCCGTCGATCACCAGCAGCGCCTTGCTGCCCATGCTGCCGCTGAAGGTGACGGTCTGGGCCGGCGCGGCCGTGGCGCACAGCAGCGCTGCAGCCAGGACAAGGCAGCGCATCTCGGCCTGCGCGTTTCTCAAGCGAACGCCGCGGATCCGGCTTCGCCGGTCCGCTGGTGTGCCCCCTGGGGGGCGCGCGAAGCGCGTAGGGGGGGGCTCATCAATCTCTGAAATTGTTGAAGGACAGGGGAGCGTCCGGCACGTCCTTGCGGATCAATGCCATCGCAGCCTGCAGGTCGTCGCGCTTGGCGCCCGTCACGCGCACGGTGTCGCCCTGGATCGCGGCCTGCACCTTCATCTTGCTCTGCTTGACGAGCGTCTGGATCTTCTTGGCGGTCTCGGCGTCGATGCCGCTCTTCACGGTGAGCACCTGCTTGACCTTGTCGCCGCCGATCTTCTCGATCTTGGCGCTGCGGTCGAGAAAGCGCACGTCGACGTTGCGCTTGGCGAGCTTGGCCAGCAGGATGTCCATCACCTGGCCGACCTGGAAGTCGCTGTCGGCGTAGACCGTCAGCTCCTTCTCCTTCTGCTCGATGCGCGCCGACGTGCCCTTGAAGTCGAAGCGCGTGCCGATCTCCTTGGCGGTCTGGTCGATGGCGTTGCGCACCTCGACGAGGTCGGGCTCGAGCACGGTGTCAAAACTGGGCATCGCGAGGGCTCTCCGGAGTTGTCCGACGGGGCGTCGGGCATGGCGAATGAAGCGAAAATTCTGCCATGCACATCGAATCGGGCGTGAGCCTGAAACCCTACAACACCTTCGGCCTGCCGGCCGTGGCGAACACCCTCGTGCGCGTGGCGAGCGATGCCGACGTGCGCGCCGTCGTTGACCATCCTCAACTCGGCCGCGCGGCGAAGTTCATCCTCGGCGGGGGCAGCAACATCATCCTCACGCGCGACATGCCGCAGGTGGTGCTGAAGGTCGAGGTGAAGGGCCGCCGCCTGGTCGAGGCGCGCGACGACGCCTTCATCGTCGAGGCCGGCGCCGGCGAGCCGTGGCACGAGTTCGTCATGTGGACGCTGGCGCAGGGTTATCCGGGCCTGGAGAACCTCGCGCTCATTCCCGGCACGGTGGGCGCCTCGCCGGTGCAGAACATCGGCGCCTACGGCGTGGAGCTGGCCGACCGCTTCGAGTCGCTGGACGCGGTGGACCTCGTCACCGGCCGCAGCGTGGTGCTGGGCCCGCGCATCTGCGCCTTCGGCTACCGCGACAGCGTGTTCAAGCACTCGCTGGCCGGGCGCAGCGTGATCACGCGCGTGCGCTTTCGCCTGCCCAGGCCCTGGCGGCCGGTGCTCGGCTACCTGGAACTGGAGCGCAAGGTGGCCGAGACGGGCATCATGGCGCCGGGCGCGCAGCAGGTGGCCGACTGGGTCTGCGCCATCCGCCGCGCCAAGCTGCCCGATCCGCGCGAGATCGGCAACGTGGGCAGCTTCTTCAAGAACCCGGTGGTCACGCGCGAGCAGTGCCGCGACATCACCGGGCGCGACCCGGAGATCGTGCACTACCCCATGCCCGACGGCAGCATGAAGCTCGCCGCCGGCTGGATGATCGACGCCTGCGGCTGGAAGGGGAAGGCGGTGGGCGGCGCGGCCGTGTATGAGAAGCAGGCGCTGGTGATCGTCAACCGCGGCGGCGCCATTGGCGCGGAGGTGATGACCCTCGCGCGCGCGATCCAGGAGAGCGTCTACGGCCGCTTCGGCATCCGGCTCGAGCCCGAGCCGGTGGTGGTGTGACCGACCTGCTCCCTCTCCCGCTGGCGGGAGAGGGTCGGGGTGAGGGTGTTCACGGCGCCGGCCGCTCCGCCGCCTCGGGCAGCCAGCCGAGCGTGGCGCACAGGTCGCGCGTGATGGCGGCCTGGCGCTCCAGCGAATCGAGCTGGCTCGCCAGGTCGGGCAGCGGCGCCTCGGCCGCGGCGCGCTGCAGGCCGTTGGCCTGCTCGGCCACGACGCGCAGGCCGAGGCTCACCGACGCGCCCTTCAGCGAATGCGCCTGCTCGCGGATGGCCTTGCGCTCGCCGCTGCGGATCGCCTCGCGCAGCCGCGAGAGGGTCGTGCCGCTCGACTCGAAGAAGCTCGCCAGCAGCCGGGCGTACTTGTCCGGCGAGAGCGAGGTGTGCAGCATCTGCACCGTGGCGTGGTCGACGAGCTCGCCGGCCTGCGCCGGTGCGGGCGCGGCGGGCGCGGCGCGCGGGGCCTCGCCGCCGCCGTAGCGCGCGAGCAGCTCGCGCAGCTGCGGCAGGTGCGCCGGCTTGGTGAGCATCTCGTCCATGCCGGCGGCGCGGGCGCGCTCCTGCGAATCCTGGAAGGCGTCGGCCGTGAGGGCGACGATGGGCATGGCGCCGCGCGGCAGCGGCAGGGCGCGGATGGCGCGGGCCGCGGCGAAGCCGTCCATCACCGGCATGTGCAGGTCCATCAGCACGATGTCGAAGTCCTCGGCCTGCGCGGCGCGCACGGCTTCCTCGCCGTTCTGCGCGAACACGGCGGCATGGCCGAGCTTGTCGAGCACCGCTTCGAGGTAGACCCGGTTCACCGGGTGGTCCTCGGCCACGAGCACGCGCAGCTGGCGCCCGGCCGAGGCGGCGGCGGCCACGGCGGCGCGCGCGTCGGGCGCCGGCGGCTCGACGGCCGGCAGCGGGATGCTCAGCGCGAAGCTGCTGCCGCGCCCGGGTTCGCTGGTGACGGCGATGTCGCCGTCCATCAGGCGCGCCAGGCTGCGCGAGATCTCGAGCCCGAGCCCGGTGCCGCCGTGGCGGCGCGAGGTGCTCTCGTCGCCCTGCGAGAAGCGCTGGAACAGCCGCGCCTGCATCGCCTCGTCCATGCCGATGCCGGTGTCGATGACCGAGAACACCACGGTGGCCGCGGCGTCGGCGCCGTCGTTGGCGGTCGCGATCTTCAGGTGCACGTGGCCGGTGGGCGTGAACTTGACGGCATTGCTCAGCAGGTTGAACAGGATCTGCTTGAGCCGCGTGCCGTCGGTGCGCACCCAGCGCGGCACGTCGGCGTCCATCGTCACGTGCAGCGCGAGGTCCTTGGCCTGCGCCTGCGCGCGCATCAGCGCCTCCACCTCGCGCACCAGCCGCGCCAGGTCGACCGGCGCGGGCGAGACCTGCAGGCTGCCCGACTCGAGCTTGGAGATGTCGAGGATGTCGTTGAGGATGGCCAGCAGGTGATTGGCCGACTCCTTGGCCGTGCGCAGGTAGCCCGACTGCTGCGGCGACAGCGGCGTCTCCTGCAGCAGCGACATCATGCCCAGCATGCCGTGGAAGGGCGTGCGGATCTCGTGGCTCATGTTGGCGAGGAAGGCGCTCTTGCTGCGGCTGGCCGCCTCGGCCTCCAGGCGCGCGGTCGACAGGCTGGCGGCCAGCGTCTCCAGCCGCTCGCGCCGCTGCTGCAGCGCGCGCAGCTGGCGCAGCACCACCGCCGTCAGCGCGAGCAGCAGCAGGCACTGGAACAGGGTGAAGGCGATGCCGATCTCGGTCTGCCGGCGGATGCCGTCGATGTGCTGCGTGGCGCGCTCGTAGAGCAGGTGCGAGGCGCTGAGCGAGAGGTCGTGCAGCGCGACGCTCAGGCCGTCGACCTGCACGAGCAGCCGGCGCACGGCCTCCGGCGTGAGCGGCTCGGTGGGCGGCACGCCGAAGTAGCGGTCGGCCTGGCGCACGAAGCCGCGCACGCGCTCGATGGTCGGCAGGTAGGCCGTCTGCGTCTGCATGATCTGCATGGCGCGCTCGTGGTCGACCAGGCCGATGCGGCTCACGAAGATGTCGTAGCGCAGCTGCAGGCCGGCGAGATCGGCGCTGGCGAGGTCGACGGCGGCGACCTGCAGCTCGTTGCGCAGGCGCAGGTGCTCCGTCTCGAGCTGGAAGAAGCTCCAGCCGAGCGCGTCGTTCTGGAAGTGCACCGTGCGGTCGAGCAGCCGGTACTGCCGCCACTGCACGAACACCGCGCCGGCCAGCGCGAGCGCGAGCGCGACGCCGAGCAACGCGACGCCCGCCCGGCGCAGCGGGCGGCTGGCGGAGGGGTCGTGGACTGCGTTCAACGGATCTCGATGCGCCGCAGCTGCCAGGCCGCGCGGCCGTAGTGCACCGCGTTGCGCAGCTCGCGCGAGCTGTCGAAGGGGTACATGATCACCAGCGGCCCCTTCTCGCGCACCGACATCGTCCGGCCGTCGAGGCGGTACGCCACGATCACGTCGTAGTCCTGCACCTCCTTCACCGGGATGTCGGCCCGGTAGTCGTTCAGGGCGATGGCCCGCACGATGCTGCCCTGCGCGCCCACGGCGGCCAGCAGGTCGCGCAGCAGCACGCCCGTGAAGGTGCGCGCGGTGGGGTACCAGGGCACCGTCGTCGTGATGCTGTGCTGCGGCAGCTTCTCGAGCATCGCCAGGTCGAACTCGGCCGTGTCGGCCGTGTTGCGCTTGCCGATGCTGCCGCCGACGCTGAGCACGGGCGGCCCGGCGGGCGGCTCGAGTGCGAGCGCCGCCGGCAGGCACGACGCCAGGACGGCGCCGAGCCAGGCGCGCCGCGATACGACGAAGGCGTGGGTCATGGCGCGCATTCTGGCATTGGGCCCGGCCGCCGGGTCACAGCGCCCGGGTGCGCGCCTCCAGCCAGGCGCGGGCCGCCCCGGCGACCCGCGGCGACAGGCGCTCGCGCACCGTCGCGTGGTAGGCATCGAGCCACTGCACTTCGTCGGCCTGCAGCAGCGCGCGGTCGATGCAGCGGGTGTCGATGGGGCACAGCGTCAGCGTCTCGAAGGCGAGGAAGTCGCCGAAGGCGCCGGCCTCGGGCGTCTCGCACGGCACGTTCAGCACCAGGTTCTCGATGCGCACGCCCCACTGCCCGGGGCGGTAGAGGCCGGGCTCGATGCTCGTGACCATGCCCGGCTCCATCGCCATGTGCGGCTCGGGCACGGCCTTCGAGATGCTCTGCGGCCCTTCGTGCACGTTGAGGAAGTAGCCGACGCCGTGGCCGGTGCCGTGCCCGTAGTCGAGGCCGTGCTGCCACAGCGGCGCGCGGGCGAGGGCGTCGAGCATCGGCGAGAGCGTGCCGCGGGGGAAGCGCGCGCGGCTGAGCGCGATCGTGCCCTTGAGCACCAGGGTGTAGTCGCGGCGCTGCGCGGGCGTGGGCTCGCCGATGGGCCACACCCGCGTGATGTCGGTGGTGCCGCCCAGGTACTGGCCGCCCGAGTCGATGAGCAGCAGCCCCCGGCCCTCGATCGCCGCGTGCGACGCGGGCGTGGCGCGGTAGTGCGGCATGGCGCCGTTGGCGTTGAAGCCGGCGATGGTGGCGAAGCTCGGGCCGACGAAGCCGGCGCGGCGCGCGCGGGCGGCGGTCAGCTCCTCGTCGACCGTGAGCTCGGTGAGGCGCCCGCGCCCGAGCGCCTGCTCGAACCAGGCATAGAACTCGCACATCGCCGCGCCGTCCTCGGCCATCGCCTCGCGGATGTGGGCCGCCTCGGCGGCGTTCTTGCGGCTCTTGAACAGCGTGCTCGGGTTGACGGCCTCGACCAGCGCCACGCCCGGCGGCACCCGCCGGCGCAGGCCGAGGGTGATGCGCCGCGGGTCGGCCAGCAGCACGGCGGCGGCGGGCAGCGCCGCGAGCGCGGCGGGCGCCTCGTCGTAGGGCGCGAGCGAGACGCCGTCGCGCGCCAGCGCGCCGCGCAGCGCATCGCCGACCTTGCCGGCGCCGACGAAGAGCGTGGCGCCGCGCGCGTCGACCAGCGCATGGGCGAGGAAGACCGGGTTGAACGCCACGTCGCTGCCGCGCAGGTTGAACAGCCAGGCGATGTCGTCGACGGTCGAGACGAGGTGGTGCGTCGCGCCCTGCGCGCGCATGGCCTCGCGCACGCGGGCCAGGCGCTCGGCGCGCGGCTCGGTGGCGTGGGGCGGGCGGTGCTCGACCACCGGCGCCGCGGGCAGCGCGGGGCGCTCGGGCCAGGCCTGGCCGAGCAGGTCGAGCTCGCTGCGCAGGGCGATGCCGGCGGCGGCGAGCGCGGCCTCCATCTGGCGCGCGGCGGCCAGGCCGAGCACGTCGCCGTCGACCGCCACGCCGTCGCCCGCCGCCAGGCGGCGGCACAGCCAGTCGACGGGGTGCGAGGCGGCGGCGGTGGGAATCCTCACCAGCTCGATGCCGCTGCCGGCGAGCTGCGCCTCGGCCTGCACCCAGTAGCGGCTGTCGGCGAAGAGCGCCGCCGCGTCGCGCGCCACCACCAGGGTGCCAACGGAGCCGGTGAACCCCGACAGCCACTCCCGCCCCTGCCAGCGGCCCGGCAGGTACTCCGACAGGTGCGGGTCGGACGACGGCACCAGCACCGCGACGATGCCGTGGCGCCGCATGGCGTCGCGAAGGCGCTCGATGCGCTGCGCGCGGAGGGAGGGGGTGTCGGGCATCGCGGGCTCCGGGGGCGGGTCGGCTTCTCAGGCGTCGGCCGCCGGGCGCGGCGGCGGCTCGGGCACCACGCGGGCGTTGCGCTGGTACGTCCAGTAGGCCCAGGCCCAGTCGATCAGCACCACCAGCCGGTTGCGGAAGCCGATCAGGAAATAGATGTGGGCGAAGAGCCAGAACAGCCACGCGAGGTAGCCCGAGAAGCGCAGCGCGCCCAGGCCCGGCACCGGCAGGTCGACCACCGCCGCGCTGCGCCCGATGGTGGCGAGGTTGCCGTAGTCGGTGTAGCGGAAGGGCTGCGTCGGCTCGCCCTTCAGGCGGTGCAGCAGGTTGGCGGCGGCGGCGCGGCCCATCTGCTTGGCGGCGGGGCTGACGCCCGGCACCGGCGTCGGCTCGCCCGCGCCGTGGCTGCGGGCCGCGGCGAGGTCGCCGATGACGGAGATCTCCGGATGCCCCGCCACGCTGAGGTCGGGCTCGACCGCCACGCGCCCGGCGCGGTCGACCGCGACGCCCGTCGCCTCGCCGATCTGGGCGCCGAGCGGCACGCCGCGCACGCCGGCCGCCCAGACCACGGTCTTGCAGGCGATGCGGTGCGGCGTCGCGGCGTCGCCCTCGCGCGTCTCGTAGCTCACCGAATCGCCGTCGATGGCGGTGACCTTGCAGCCGGTGCGCACGTCCACGCCGAGCTGCTCGAGCTGCTCGCGGGCGCGCTGCGAGAGCCGGGGCACGAAGTTGCCGAGCACGCGGTCGGAGCCTTCGAGCAGCACCACGTGCGTGCGCCGCGAGTCGATGCGGCGGAACTCGCCGGGCAGCGTGTGGCGCGCGATCTCGACCATGGTGCCGGCCATCTCCACGCCCGTCGGTCCGGCGCCGATGACGACGAAGGTCATCCACGGCTCGCGCTCGGCGGCGTCGATGCAGCGCTCGGCGTGCTCGAAGGCGCCGACCATGCGCGAGCGGATGGCGAAGGCGTCGGCCAGCGTCTTGAGCCCCGGCGCGTGCGCGGCCCATTCGTCGTGGCCGAAGTAGCTGTGGGTGGCGCCGGCGGCGACGATGAGGTGGTCGTAGGCCAGCGGCTCGCTGCGGTCGAGCTGCACGCGCCGGGCCTTGGGGCACACGCCCGTCACCTCGGCCTGCAGGATGGTGAGGTTGCCGCGCGCCATCTCGCGGCGCAGGGTGTGGCGGATGGGGCCGCTGACCGACGGCGCCGTCAGGCCGGCGGTGGCCACCTGGTAGAGCAGCGGCTGGAACAGGTGGTGGTTGGTGCGGTCCACCAGCGTGATGTCCACCGCCTCGCGCGACAGCCGCCGCACCGCTTCCAGCCCGCCGAAGCCGCAGCCGATCACCACCACGTGGGGACGTCCGGTTCCCGTCACGGCGCGCCCTCCGCGTTGCCGTTCGCGCCGCGCAGCCGCTGCCGCACCATCGCGACATGGCCGCGCAGCGCATACAGCTCGTCGGCATAGCTCAGCGGCACGTGCACGTGCTCCAGTCTTTCTTCGATCACGTCGAGCTCCTTCTCCAGATCCTCTCGCGGGCGCGTGCCCTGCGCCTCCTCCACCGCCCGCAGCTGCCCGTACCAGCGGAACACCCGCGAGCGGATGCGGAACTGGTACAGCGGCGGCACCACCCGGCTGAGCGGGATCAGGATGGCGATGATCGACACCAGCGCCACCCACATGCGGTCCACCAGGTTGGCCACCCAGAAGGGCAGGTAGCGCTGCAGGAAGGGCGCCCCGCTGCGGTAGAAGCGCGCGGCCTCGGCGGCGAGCGGGCGCTCGGTGCTCGCGGTGTTGGGGAACTCGCCCTTCTTCTGGAACCAGCCCGCGCCGCCGTGGATGCGCTGCGCGGCCTGCACGAAGAGCTGCACCAGCGCCGGGTGCACGTTCTCGCGCGCCACCAGCGTGGCCGTGGGCGCGACCAGGCGCACGTCGGCCGGCGGCTCGTCGCGCGCGAGGTCGACCACGCCGCGCGGCATCGCCACTGCGCTCAGGAACGGGAAGCGGCGCGAATAGGCTTCGGCCTGGGCGAAGTCGAAGAGCGCGATGCCGGGCGTCTGCAGCAGCATCTGCACCATCAGCGCCTCGGGGGCCGAGGCGAACACCACCGCGTCGATGTCGCCGGCCAGCAGCGCCATCACGGCGGGCGTCTGCGGCTCCTGCAGCAGCGTGACGGCGCTGCCCGCCAGCCCGTTGGCCTCGGCCAGCGTCTTCACCAGGTGGGGCACGCCGCTGCCCGGCGGGCCGATGTTGATGCGCCAGCCGGCGAGCTGGCCGATGCTGGTGAGCGATTCGGCCTTCAGTTGCCGCCGCGCGCTGTCGGCGCGGTAGAACAGCCACACCGGCTCGTAGAAGAGGCTGCCCAGCGATTCGAGCTGGTGCGCCTCGGCGGCCGCGCCGCCCTGCGCGTCGGCGCCGCCCTGCACGAAGGCGAGGTCGACGCCGGAATCCGGGTCGCGCAGCAGGGCGAGGTTCTCCGCCGCCCCCTGCGTGTTGCGCAGCTCCACCTCGATGCCGTAGCCCGCGAGCTGCGCCGCGTAGCGCTGGCCGAACTCGGCGTACGCGCCCTGCGGCACGCCCGTGGCGAGCACCACGCGCTTGGGCGGCGTGGGGTCGAGCACCCAGTAGGCGAGCACCAGCAGGCCGACGGTGAGCAGGATCAGCGGGCCCGCGGTGATGAGCAGCTCGCGGACGGACAGCAGGGTGTGGCGCAGGGCGTTCGGCATGGGGCGGCTCTTATACCGCGGGATGCCCCGGTCCGTTCCCCTTCACACCCGCTCGAGTCGGCGGTATGGCGGGGGCGGGTACAGCACGTCGATCGCGTCGCCGGGGACGACCTCGCCGCCGGCCAGCACCACGCCCATCACGCCGGCCAACAGCCGCGGGCGGCCCTCGGCGTCGCGGCCGATGAGCGCGCGCATCAGGCCCGGGCGGAAGCGGTCGAGCTGCACGCAGGGGTTGCGCAAACCGGTGATCCGCACCACCGCGCCGCCGCCCAGGCGCAGCCGCGTGCCTTCGGGCAGGCCGAGCAGGTCGATGCCGCGCGTGGTGAGGTTCTCGCCGAGCTGGCCCGGCGCCACCTCGAAGCCGGCGCCGCGCAGGTTGGCGAGCGTTTCTTCCGTGATCAGGTGTACCTGCCGCAGGTTGGGCTGGCCCGGGTCCTTCGCCACCCGCGAGCGGTGCTTCACCGTCACGCCGAGGTGAGCGTCGCCTTCCACGCCGAGGCCGGCCAGCAGGCGCACGCAGAGCCGGTTCTCCTTGGAGAAGCGGTGCGTCGCGCAGGCGCTGACGGCGGTGACGCGGGCGCCGGCGGGCGTCTCGGGCGGGGGGTGCATGGCGGGGTCCGTGTTGCATTCCGCGATGAACGGCGCGGCCGCCGCATTGTCCAATGCGCTCCGGCGACTCACTGCGGAGGCTTCGATGGGACCACGGCATCCTCGATCGGCATGGGCGGGCGCGGCGCTCCTGCTGTGGGCGGCGGCAGGCGCCGCGGCGGCTCAGGACGCGCCGCCGCTGCAGCAGCCGCTGCCGGCCGCGCGGCAGTCGGGTGCGGTGGTGTACGTCACCGGCGGCGTGTCGGAGGGCGAGTCGGCGGCGTTCGAGGCGGCGCGCGCGCACTACCCGCTGTCGATCGAGCTCGTCCAGGCCCACCCGCCGGGCCGCGACGAGTTCACGGCCGGCGCCGAGGTGAGCGTGCGCAACGCGGCCGGCATCGAGGTGCTGCAGGCCACGGCCGACGGCCCGTACATGCTCGTCCAGCTGCCGCCGGGGCGCTACACCGTGCACGCCACCCTGAACGGCCGGGCCGCGCCGCCGCGCACGGCCACCGTGGAAGACGAAGGCAGCGGCCGCGCCGTGCTGCGCTTCCCGCCGGGGACCGATTGAGCGCTTATCCTGCCCGCTGGTCTTCAGCGGGCGGGAGGGGCGAATGGGCGAGGAAGACGGCGGCATCCGGCGCCGGCGCTGGCTGGCGGGCGCGGCGTCGGGCGCGGTGCTCGCGGCCGGCGCCGGCGGCGCGGCCTGGTGGTGGACGCGCGATCCGGCGGTCTTCGAGGGGCTGCCGGGCACCGTGGTGCGCTTCGCCACCGTCGAGCAGGGGCGCGAGGTGCTCGGCGCGCAGGACGACTGGATCGCCGCCACCAGCGCGCTGCAGCGCGCGGCGCTGATGGGCATGGACCCGCCGGTGCACCGGCGCGCCTTCGCGCGCTTCCAGGCCGAGCAGGTGCTGCCGTGGCCGCCGGGCGAGCAGGCGCGCTGGCGGCGCGCGCTGCAGGCGCTGGTGCCGGCGTTCGAGCGGCTGTCGGTGCCGCTGCCCGCGCAGGTGCTGCTGGTCAACACCAACGGGCGCGAGAGCGAGAACACGCCGCACAGCCGGGCCAACGCCGTCGTGCTGCCGACGGCCCGCATCGACACCCAGAACTACCGCGACGAGGAGGTGCTGGCGCACGAGCTCTTCCACGTGATGACGCGCCACCTGCCGGCCTTCGCCACGCAGCTCTACGCCACCATCGGCTTCGAGCCGGCGCCGCCGCTGCAGTGGCCGCCGGACTGGGCCGAGCTGCGCATCGCCAACCAGGACGCGCCGCACCACCGGCACCTGATCCGCCTGACGATCGACGGCCGGCCGTGCGCGGTGATGCCGGTCGCCGTGGCCTCGCACGAGCCGCTCGACCTGGCGGGCGGCGAAACCCTCGCCGGCGTGATGGAGCAGCGCCTGCTGGAGGTGCGCGTCGACCCCGCGGCGAAGGCCAGCGTGCCGGTGCTGCGCGACGGCGAGCCGGTGTGGCACGACCCCGAGGCCACCGCCGACTACCTGCGCCGGCTCGGCGGCAACACCGACTACGTGCTGCACCCCGAGGAGACGCTGGCCGACAACTTCATGCTGATGGTCTCGGGCCGGCCGGTGCCGAACCCGGGGCTGCAGCGGCGCATCGAGGCGGTGTTCCTCGCCCGGCAGCGCTGAGCCAGCGGCAGGCCTATCGCACCCGGTGGTCCTGCGCGTCGATCCACAGCACGGCGCAGCGCATGCCGTGGTCGAGCGCCTCCCGGGCGCTGGCGTGGTGCTTCTTCGGCACCTCGACCCTGATCTCGTCCTCGCTCTCCGAGCCGCGCACGTGCACCGTCACGGGCCAGGTGTCGAGATCGGGCGCCGACAGCGTGCACAGGCGGATGCGGTAGCCGCTGTGGGCGCTCATGGCCTCGAGGCGCGGCCCGCGCACGGTGACGTCGTACTTCATGGTGCGGCTGCGGAGGGATCGACCCGCCGACCCTAACCCAGGCGCCGTGCCGCCGGGCGCAAGGCGGTGACGGGCGCGGGGCTACAGCGCGCCGACGGCCGTCGCCACCGGCGTGCCGCGGCGCAGGCAGTTCTTGCCGCCCTGCTTGCCGGCGTACATCGCGGCGTCGGCGCCCTTGAGCAGCCCGGCCGGGTCGTCGCCGTCGACGGGCACGAGCACGTAGCCGATCGTCAGCCCGACGTGGCAGATGCGCCCGCCGATGTCGAACGGCTGGCGGAAGGCGGTGACGAGCTGGGCGCCGAGCTCGTGCGCCTTGCGGTCGCTCCTGAGCCCGCCGATGGTGACCACGAACTCGTCGCCGCCGAGGCGCGCCACCATGTCGCCCGCGCGCACGTTGGAGCGCAGGCGCTGCGCCGCCTGGATCAGCAGCTCGTCGCCCACGTCGTGGCCGTGCCGGTCGTTCACCTGCTTGAAGCCGTCGAGGTCGAGCATGTAGACGGCGAGCAGGTTCTCGGTGGAGCACTGCGGCAGCGCCGCGTCGAGCGCGGCGGTGAGCCCGCGCCGGTTGGGCAGGCCGGTGAGCGGGTCCGTCAGGGCCTGCGAGAGCAGCACCTCGCGCTCGCGGGTGGCGCGCTGCGCCTGGGCGTGCAGCTCGGCCGAGCGCAGGCTGAGCACGCGCATGAACAGCAGCATGTCGAGCGTGGCGCCGATCTGGAACGAATGCAGCGTCCAGAAGTTCACGTCGACGCCGCCCTTGATCATGCGCACCATCAGCCAGGTCGAGACGAAGTAGCCGAGCCAGGCGAACAGGAAGTACCAGCCCACGCTGTCGCCGCGCCGCGCCCGGGTGATGGCGCCGGGCAGGCCCATCAGCGCTGGCAGCAGGCCGAGCGTGCCGATCACGATGCTGATGGTGTGCACGTGCACCAGGTCGGCCGCGTACAGCAGCGCGAACAGCAGCAGCGTGGCGGCGCCGAGGTACATGACGCGGCTGTACAGGCGGCTGGTGCCCGGGCGCAGCAGCGCCTGCTGGACGAAGAGGAAGGTGCCGGTCGAGGCGATCAGCGCCGACAGCCCGCCGGCGTGCAACTCGAGCCAGTTGTTGTCGGTCCACAGGTACTGCTGGCCCAGGCCGAACTGGAAGATCGAGAAGGTGATGCTGCCGCTGATCAGCAGCGCGTACTTGACGTAGAGGCTGTCGCGCAGCGTGAGCCACTGCAGCAGGCTGTAGAGCAGCAGCCACACGCCCAGGCCGGTGAACAGGCCCTGCAGCAGCTGCTCGTTCAGCGCGCGGGCGTGGAAGGCGGCCGGCTTGTTCAGCGTGATGGGCAGGATCATGCCGCCCAGCGTGTGCACGCGCATGAAGAGCTCGTAGCTCGCGCCCGGCGCCAGCGCCAGCGGCGTGGCCGGCGTGCGGCTGGCGAGCGGGCGCTGCGCATAGGGCTCGAGGTTGCCGAGCACGACGCGCTGCTGCACGCTGCCGTCGCGCACCACGTGGAGCTCGATGCGGTTGAGCACCGCGTAGTCGATGTCGAGGATCCAGACGCCGTCGGCCTGCGCCGGCACCGACACCGGCAGCCGCACCCACACCGGCTGCTTGTGCATGCCGAGCGTGCCGTAGGCCGTCTGCGGCACGGCGAAGCGCTGCGCCGACGCCATGGCCTCGGCGATGTCGATCGGCCGGCCGTCCTCGGGCAGTACGGTGACCGCCGGCCAGGCCTGGTGGACCGGCACGGCGTCGTCCAGCACCAGCGGCGCGGGGGCGGCGGCGCGGCCGGCCAGCGGCAGCAGCAGCCCGAGCAGCAGGAGGAGCATCCACGCCCGCAGGCCCGGGCCTCGGGAGCGGATGGCGGCGGTCGGGCGAGGACGGGACTGCATGTCGCGGGGACGTTTCCGTGCGGGACGCGATTGTTACAGGGAGTTGCCCCCGCGTCGCGTTCTGTTTTCCCGCTACCGGCGGGCGGCCGGCTGCCAGGCGCCGCGGGTGGTGAGGCAGTCCTCCAGCGCGTTCATCCAGCGCGGCGCCGCCGGGTCGTCGCCCCAGTTCGACATCACCCGGTCGACGCGGGCCAGCACCGGGTCGGGCAGTTTGAGCGGGCGCGTCTGGTCCATCAGCATCTGCGTGAGGAAGCGGTAGCCGACGATGCGGGTGAACAGCCGGGCGAGCGAGAACTCGGCGAAGAACACGCGCGCCAGGGCGTCGATGCCGCGCACGAGCGTCATCACCAGCGCGAACAGCAGCTTCGACAGCCACGACACCCGGCCGTCCAGCCCCAGCTCCCGCGACGCGTCGCGCCCGCACAGGCGGCGCGTCAGCAGCACCGGGAAGGGGCGCACGAGGCGCCAGGGGATGACCGCCTGCATGGTCTGCATCAGCGCGCCGGCGAGGTCGGGGCGGCAGTCGGGCTCCACCGGGTGCTGCCGGCCGCGGGCCTGGATGCGGGCGAACAGCGCCTCGGCCTCCTCCATCGTCTCGGCCATCAGCTCGCGCTTCACGCCGACGAAATGCCCCATCACGTTCCAGGCGTGCAGCGTCGCCTCCTCGTCGGCCTTCGACAGGCCGACGCCCAGCGTGCGCATGCCGCGCAGCGGCACGTAGCCGAAGGTGAGCAGGGTGTAGGCGAGCTCCTCCTGGTTGCAGGGCAGGCCGTCCTCGCCGAGCTTCCAGCCGTGGGCGAACAGGGTCTCGTGCATGCTGGCGCCGGCGCGCGCGCGCATGAGCGGCGGCACCACGCCCAGGCCGCGCACGCGGCGCGCGCCGGCCAGGCCCGCGAGCGCGTCGTCGGGGCTGCCGCGCAGGATGAGGTGGCGGATGGTGGCGTGGATCAGCCGCACCTTGAGCACCTGGGCGACGCCCGCGCCCGACGGGTCGGTCAGGCCGCCGCGCATCATCACCGGGAAGATCATCGCCCCGGTGGCGCGGATGCGGTACTCCGTGTGCTGCTCCAGCTGGCCGGTGGTCTGCAGCACCTCGGCGAGGCTGGGGACCATGTAGCACTCGGGCAGGCTGGCGCAGAAGAGCAGGGTGCACGAGAGCACGCCCTGCTGCATGAAGAGGTCCTCGGCGCGGCGGATCTTCGCGCGGTCGGCCCAGTCGGGCAGGGCGCTCGATGCGTCCAGGTAGTCGCGCAGCGCCCGCGCCACGTCGTCGGGCACGCCGGTGCCGTGCGGCGCCCAGTCGGCGATGCTCGCGTTGTCGGTCCAGTGGGCGATCTGCTGGTTGACGATGCCGATGCGCTGCCAGGACTCCCGGTGCTCGGCGGCCAGCGGCCGCGGCGCCGGCCCGCCGGCGGGATGCAGGATGGCCGCCATCGTGCGGTCGGCCAGGGGATCGGCCTCGTACTGCATGGCGTCGAGCAGGGCATCGCTCACGCCCGCGTTCGGTGGATTCATTGTTGTTGTAACTGCGCTGTCCCGAAGCCGCCGTTTCTACCCGAGCGGTGCGGCGCGGGCAATTCGATGCACCGTGCCATCCGTGAACGGCTGCGCGAATCCGGGCCTGTTGAAACGTTTTCTGCACGCCGGCGCGGCAGATGCCACAGTCGCCGCGCCTCAGGTCACCGGCGCCGGATTGAACAGCACCAGCGCGTTGTGCAGCCGGTGCCGCTCGGCCCAGGTGCGCCGCCCGCTCGCCACCTCGAGCATGAGGTGGAAGAGCTCCCAGCCGACGTCCTCGATGCCGGCCTCGCCGTCGGCGATGCGCCCGGCGTTCACGTCCATCAGGTCGTGCCAGCGGCGGGCCAGGTCGCTGCGCGTGGCGACCTTGATGACCGGGCACTCGGCCAGGCCGTAGGGCGTGCCGCGGCCGGTGGTGAAGACGTGCAGGTTCATGCCGGCGGCCAGCTGCAGGGTGCCGCAGATGAAGTCGCTGGCCGGCGTGGCGGCGTAGATCAGGCCCTTGCGCCGCAGCTTCTCGCCCGGCGCCAGCACGCCCGAGATCGGCGCCGTGCCCGACTTGACGATGGAGCCCATCGCCTTCTCCACGATGTTGGACAGCCCGCCCTGCTTGTTGCCCGGCGTGGTGTTGGCGCTGCGGTCCACCCGGCCGCGGGCGAGGTAGGCGTCGTACCAGGCCATCTCGCGGACCATGGCCTCGGCCACCTCGGGGCTCGCCGCGCGCGCGGTGAGCTGGTCGATGCCGTCGCGCACCTCGGTCACTTCCGAGAACATCACGCTCGCGCCGGCGCGCACCAGCAGGTCGGTGGCGAAGCCGACCGCGGGGTTGGCCGTCACGCCGGAGAAGGCGTCGCTGCCGCCGCACTGCACGCCGACCACCAGTTCGGAGGCGGGGCAGGTCTCGCGGCGGCGCGCGTCGAGCCGCGCCAGGTGCCCGGCCGCGCGCGACAGGATCGACTCGACCATGGACTCGAAGCCGACGTGCGCCTCGTCCTGCAGGCGCACCACGTCGAGGCCCTGCGTCCCGTCGCGCTCGTCGCGGATGGGCACGCTGCCGGGCGGCAGCAGGCGCTCGGGCTGCAGCTTCTCGCAGCCCAGGCTCACCACCATCACCTCGCCGCCGAAGTTCGGGTTGAGGCTGATGTTGCGCAGGGTGCGGATGGGCACCACGGCATCGGCCGCGTCGATGGCCACGCCGCAGCCGTAGCCGTGCTCCAGCCCGACCACGTCGTCGACGTTCGGAAAGCGCGGCAGCAGCTCGGCCTTGATGCGCCGCACCGCGTGCGCCACCACGCCGGCCACGCACTGCACCGTGGTGGTGATGGCGAGGATGTTGCGCGTGCCCACCGAGCCGTCGGCGTTGCGGTAGCCCTCGAAGGTGTAGCCCTCGAGCGGCGGCAGCGCGGCGGGCCGGGCGGTGGCGACGGGCAGGCCGTCGAGGCTGCGCGCCGCGGGCATCTTCAGCAGGCGCTCGTGCACCCAGCTGCCGGCCGCGATGTCGCGCTCGGCCAGGCCGATCGCCACGCCGTAGCGGCGCACCGGCTCGCCGGCGGCGATGTCCGAGAGCGCCACCTTGTGGCCCTGCGGCACGCGCTCGCGCAGCGCCAGGCCGCCCGGGAACACGCTGCCGGCCTCCAGGCCGCCGTCGTTGGCCACGATCGCGACGTTGTCGCGCTCGTGCATGCGGATGTACAGCGGCGGCCTGGGCACGGCGGGCATGGGAATCAGAGCTTGACGTTGCCGTCCTTGACGATCTTCGTCCACTTGACGAGCTCGCCGCGGCCGAAGTCGGCGAACTGCTCCGGCGTGTTGGGCGCGTACTCGAGGCCGAGGCCTTCCATCTTGGCCTTCATCTCGGGCGTGGCGATGATCTTCTGGATCTCGGCGTTCATGCGCGCGACGATGGCCGCCGGCGTGCCCGCCGGCGCGTACAGCGCCTGCCAGCTCGCCACGTCGAAGCCGGGCACGCCGGCTTCCTGCAGCGTGGGCGTGTCGGGCAGCACGGCGCTGCGCCGGGCGGAGGTGACGGCGAGCGCGCGCGCCTTGCCGCTCTTGACGTGCGGCAGCGCGACGGTGGCCGTCTCGAAGCTCATCGGGATCTGCCCGGCGATCAGGTCCTGCACCGCCGGCGCGCTGCCCTTGTAGGGCACGTGCGTGATGTCGGCGCCGGCCAGCAGCTTGAAGGTCTCGCCCGACATGTGCTGCGAACTGCCCTGGCCGGCCGAGGCGAAGGCGATGCTGCCGGGGCTGGCCTTGGCGGCGGCGATCACGTCCTTGACGCTCTTGTAGGGCTGGCCGGCGCCCACGAGCAGCACGTTGGAGATGCTGCCCAGCAGGATCACGGGCGCGAAGTCCCTGGCCGCGTCGTAGGGCATGTTGGGCTTGAGCACCGGGTTGATGGCGTGGCTCGCGATGGTGCCCAGCAGGAAGGTGTAGCCGTCGGGCGCCGACTTCGCCACCACGTCGGCGCCGATCACGCCGCCCGCGCCGGCCTTGTTCTCGATGACCATGGTCTGGCCGAGCGCCGCCTGCAGCTTCTCGGCCAGCGTGCGCGCGAGGATGTCGGAGGTGCCGCCGGCCGCGAACGGCACGACGATGCGCACCGGCCTGGCCGGCCACGCCTCCTGCGCGTGGACGTTGAAGGCGGTGCCGCAGAGGGCGGCGAGCGTCAGGGCGACGAAGGGGCGGCGGGTGACGGGCATGTCGAAACTCCGGGAGGTTGGGGGCTTGGGGAAACTCGGCGCAGGTCGACGGTCTCGATTCGGTCGGAACGGCGTTCGCCGGTGCGCAGGAAGCGCCCGCCAGGCCGTGGAGTTGGTACATTGGGTTCCGAAGGTCTTGTCGTCCGTCATCAGTTGTCGTACAACATCAATCGAAATCCTCAAGCAGGGCCCCGGCGTCTGTCAAGACGCATGCGGGTATCCACGGAGTCATCTGTCAGGAAGCCGATGAGCAGCGTTCCCGAAGTCATCTCCGCGCGGCGGCGCCCGCGCACGCTGGGCCTCGCGCTCGTCGAGGCGCTGGGCGAGCGCATCCGCGAGGGCCGCCTCGCCACCGGCGACAAGCTGCCCACCGAATCGGAAATCATGGCCGAGTTCGGCGTCAGCCGCACCGTGGTGCGCGAGGCGATCTCCAAGCTGCAGGCCTCGGGCCTGGTGGAGACGCGCCACGGCGTGGGCACCTTCGTGCTCGGCCTGGCCGAGGGCAACGGCTTTCGCATCGCGCCCGAGCAGTTCGCCACGCTGCACGACGTGATCTCGGTGCTCGAGCTGCGCATCGGCGTGGAGACCGAGGCCGCGGCGCTGGCCGCCGCGCGGCGCACGGCCGACAACCTCGCGGCGATGCGGCGCGCGCTCGACGCGATGACGCAGGCGGTGGAGGCGGGGCGCGACGCGGTGGCGGCCGACTTCCAGTTCCACAGCGAGATCGCCCGCGCGACGCAGAACGACCACTTCGCGCAGCTGATGGCCACGCTCGGCGCGCTGATCATTCCGCGGGCGCGGCTCGACGCCGGCTCGCCCGACATCGACCGCGAGCGCCAGGCCTACCTGCGCCGGGTGAACGCCGAGCACGAGAGCATCCTCGACGCCATCACCGCGCAGGACGCCGATGCCGCGCGCGCGGCCATGCGCACGCACCTCGCCAACAGCCGCGAGCGCCGCCGGCGCGCGGCGGCGCTGGTGTCGGCCGGCTCGGCCTGAGGCCGGCCTCCGCCGCGGGCTGGGCGCGGGCCGTTCCGGGAGTCGGGGCTTTCCCGGAATGGCATTCCTCCGGTTTAAGTTGTACGATGACGTACGACAACAGCCAACCGCGGCCTTTCTCCGCCGCCTGGAGCCCGCCATGAAGCACCTTCTCCGCACGGCGCTGTGCGCCGCCACCCTGCTTGCCGCCGCCGTGGCCCCCGCGTCGGCCCAGACCGCGGCCTACCCGAGCAAGACGGTCACCATCGTCGTGCCGTTCCCGCCCGGCGGCTCCACCGACATGATCGCCCGCACGCTGGCGCAGCAACTGCAGGACCGCCTGGGCCAGAGCTTCGTGGTCGACAACCGCGCCGGCGCCACCGGCACCATCGGCGCGGGGCAGGTCGCGCGCGCCGCGCCCGACGGCTACACCCTCTTCGTGTCGTCGCTCGGGCCCTTCGTCATTGCCCCGCACCTCATCAAGAACGTGCCCTACGACGCGCTGAAGGACCTCGACCCCATCACCGTGGCGGTGCAGGCGCCCAACGTCCTGGTCGTGCCGGCGGCGTCGCCACTGAAGAGCGTGGCCGACGTGCTGGCGGCGCTGAAGAAGGAGCCCGGCAAGATGACCTTCGCCTCCTCGGGCAGCGGCTCGTCCGACCACCTGACGGCGGCGCTGTTCTGGCAGCAGACCGGCACCACCGGCATCCACGTGCCCTACAAGGGCGGCGCCCCGGCCATGACCGACCTGCTGGGCGGCGTGGTCGACGCCTCGTTCCAGAACATCAACGTCGTGGTGCAGCACGTGGCCGCCGGCAAGCTGCGCCCGCTGGCCGTGACGGGCGACAAGCGCTCGCCGCTGCTGCCCGACGTGCCGACGCTGGCCGAGGCGGGCGTGAAGAACGCCGACGTGTACTCGTGGCAGGCCGTGGCCGCGCCGCACGGCCTGCCCGCCGACGTGAAGGCCAAGCTGCATGCGGCCATCGCCGCCGCGCTCAACGACCCGCAGGTCAAGCCCAAGCTCACCGGCCTCGGCTTCGAGATCGTCGCCAACACGCCCGCGCAGTTCGCGAAGTTCCAGGCCGAGGAGTTCGCGCGCTGGAAGCATGTGATCGCTACGGGCAACATCACAGTGAATTGACCCCCCCTACGCGCTTCGCGCGCCCCCCAGGGGGCAACGCTGGCGGACCGGCGGAGCCGGATCCGCGGCGTTTGCTTGAGGGCGCTCGCCTTCGGCGTTGCGATGCGCGTACCGTTCGCCCTGAGCTTGTCGAAGGGCCGGGCTGAGCTTGTCGAAGCCCTCTTGCCTATGCGCCGAATGTCATGAGCAGTACCACGACCCCCGTCATCAAAGACCTTCGCGTCGTGCCCGTCGCCGGGCGCGACAGCATGCTGCTCAACCTGAGCGGCGCGCATGCGCCGTTCTTCACCCGCAACCTCGCCATCCTCACCGACAGCGCCGGCCGCACCGGCGTGGGCGAGGTGCCCGGGGGCGAGGCGATCCGCCGGACGCTGGACGACGCGCGCGAGCTGCTGGTCGGCCAGCCCATCGGCCGCTGGCAGCGGCTGCTGAACACCGTGCGCACGCGCTTCGCCGACCGCGACGCGGGCGGGCGCGGGCTGCAGACCTTCGACCTGCGCACCACCATCCACGCCGTCACCGCGCTCGAATCGGCGCTGCTGGACCTGATGGGCCAGCACCTCGGCGTGCCGCTGTGCGAGCTGCTGGGCGAAGGGCAGCAGCGCGAGTCGGTGCCCATGCTCGGCTACCTTTTCTACGTGGGCGACCGGCGCAGGAGCGAGCTGCCGTACGCGCAGGCGCCCGAGGCCGCGGACGACTGGCTGCGCCTGCGCCACGAGGAGGCGATGACGCCGCAGGCCGTCGTGCGCCTGGCCGAGGCCGCGCAGGCGCGCTACGGCTTCGCCGACTTCAAGCTCAAGGGCGGCGTGCTGCGCGGCGAGGAGGAGGTCGAGGCCATCGTCGCGCTGAAGGAACGCTTTCCCGACGCGCGCATCACGCTCGACCCCAACGGCGGCTGGCTGCTGGCCGACGCCGTGCGCCTGCTGCGCGACCTGCACGGCGTGCTGGCCTATGCCGAGGACCCGTGCGGCGCCGAGGGCGGCTTCTCCGGCCGTGAGGTGATGGCCGAGTTCCGCCGCGCCACCGGCCTGCCCACCGCCACCAACATGGTCGCCACCGACTGGCGGCAGATGATGCACGCGCTCACGCTGCAGGCGGTGGACATCCCGCTGGCCGACCCGCATTTCTGGACGATGCAGGGCGCGGTGCGGGTGGCCCAGACCTGCCGCGACTTCGGCCTGACCTGGGGCTCGCACTCCAACAACCACTTCGACGTGTCGCTGGCGATGTTCACCCACGCCGCGGCCGCCGCGCCGGGCCGCGTGACGGCCATCGACACCCACTGGATCTGGCAGGATGGCCAGCGCCTCACGCGCGAGCCGCTGCGCATCGCGGGCGGCGAGGTGGCCGTGCCGAAGGCGCCGGGCCTCGGCGTCGAGCTCGACATGGCCGAGGTCGAGCGCGCCCACCAGCTCTACCTGCAGCAGGGCCTGGGCGCGCGCGACGACGCGGTGGCGATGCAGTGCCTGGTGCCGAACTGGCGCTTCGATCCGAAGCGGCCGTGCATGGTGCGCTGACGCATGGCCGACGCCCGCCCGCAGGTCCTGCAGACGCTCTCGCTCGCGAAGGAGGTGGAGGCGGGCCTTGCCGCGCGCTACGACGTGCACCCGCTGTGGCGCGAGAGCGACCCGGCCGGCTTCCTCGCCGCCGAGGGCGCGCGCTTCGCCGGCGTTGCCACCAGCGCGATGGCCGGCGCGTCGGCGGCGCTCATCCGCGCGCTGCCGTCGCTGCGGGTGATCTCCAGCTTCGGCGTCGGGCTGGACGCGATCGACCTGGCCGCGGCCGCCGAGCGCGGCATCGCCGTGGGCTACACGCCCGGCGTGCTCAACGACTGCGTGGCCGACCTCGCCTTCGGCGCGCTGCTCGACGTGGCGCGCGGCCTGAGTGCGGCCGACCGCTTCGTGCGCCGCGGCGACTGGGCCCGCACCCGTTATCCGCTCACGACACGCGTGAGCGGCAAGCGGCTGGGCATCGTCGGCCTCGGGCGCATCGGCCGGGTGATCGCGCGCCGCGCCAGCGGCTTCGACATGGAGGTGCGCTACACCAACCGCCGCGCTGCCGAGGGCGTGGCCCATGCCTTCGAGCCCTCGGTGCTCGAACTCGCGCGCTGGGCCGACTTCCTCGTCGTGGCCGCCGCCGGCGAGGCGCGCGGCCTGATCTCGGCCGAGGTCATCGACGCGCTCGGGCCGCAGGGCTTTCTCGTCAACGTCTCGCGCGGCAGCGTGATCGACGAGCCGGCGCTGGTCGCCGCGCTGGCGGCACGCCGCCTCGGCGGCGCCGCGCTCGACGTCTTCCTGCATGAGCCGCGCGTGCCCGGCGCGCTGCTCGAGCTCGACCACGTGGTGCTGCTGCCGCACATGGCCAGCGGCACGCACGAAACCCGCCGCGCGATGGGCGAGCTGATGCTCGCCAACCTCGACGCCTTCTTCCGCGAGGGCCGGCTCGTCGCGCCCGCCCCGCTGCCTTCGCACAGGACCGCCCCATGACCGCCTCCACGCCTTATTCCGGCATCCCCAACGGCTTCAAGCAGCGCCTGGCCGCCGGCGAGCGGCTGATCGGCTGCTGGTGCTCGCTCGCCAGCCCCATCACCGCCGAGGTGCTGGGCGTGGCCGGCTTCGACTGGCTGCTGCTCGACGGCGAGCACTCGCCCAACGACGTGAGCACCTTCGTGCCGCAGCTCATGGCGCTGAAAGACAGCGTCAGCGCGCCGGTGGTGCGCCCCTCGTGGAACGACGCGGTGGAGATCAAGCGCCTGCTCGACGCCGGCTTCTACAACTTCCTCGTGCCCTTCGTGCAGAGCGCCGACGAGGCGCGCCGCGCCGTGGCCGCCACGCGCTACCCGCCGCAGGGCATCCGCGGCGTGTCGGTGTCGCAGCGCGGCAACCGCTACGGCACGGTGCCCGACTACCTGGCGCGCGCCAACGAGAACGTCTGCGTGATGGTGCAGATCGAGAGCCGCGCCGGCGTGGCGGCGGTGGGCGAGATCGCCGCCGTCGACGGCGTGGACGGCATCTTCGTCGGCCCCTCCGACCTGGCCGCCGGCATGGGCCACCTCGGCAACGCCAACCACGTGGAAGTGCAGGCCGCCATCGAGGGCATCTTCCAGGCGGCCCGGGCCGCGGGCAAGCCGACGGGCATCCTCGCCCCGGTGGAGGCGGACGCGCGCCGCTACCTCGGCATGGGCGCGGGCTTCGTGGCGGTGGGCAGCGACCTGGGGCTGTTCAGGGCCGCGACCCAGAGCCTGCGCGACCGATTCATGAAGCCTTGAACTGGAGTCACATTCGCATGAGCAAGATCGGATTCATCGGCCTCGGCATCATGGGCACGCCCATGGCCGTCAACCTGCGCAAGGGGGGCCACGAGCTCTTCGTCTACAGCCGCAAGCCCACGCCGCAGTCGCTGGCCGAGGCGGGCGTCACCGCCTGCGAGAGCAGCCGGGAGGTGGCGCGGCAGGCCGAGGTCGTGTTCCTCATGGTGCCCGACACGCCCGACGTGGAGGCCGTGCTCTTCGGCGAGAACGGCGTGGCCGAGGGCCTGGCCCAGGGCAAGACGGTGGTGGACATGAGCTCCATCTCGCCCATCGAGACCAAGCGCTTCGCGAAAGCCGTCAACGACCTCGGCTGCGACTACCTCGACGCGCCCGTCTCCGGCGGCGAGGTCGGCGCCAAGGCCGCGAGCCTCACCATCATGGTGGGCGGCCCGCAGGCGGCGTTCGACCGCATCAGGCCGCTGTTCGAGCTGATGGGCAAGAACATCACCCTCGTCGGCGGCAACGGCGACGGCCAGACCTGCAAGGTGGCCAACCAGATCATCGTGGCGCTCAACATCGCCGCCGTGGGCGAGGCGCTGCTGTTCGCCAGCAAGGCCGGCGCCGACCCGGCCAAGGTGCGGCAGGCGCTGATGGGCGGCTTCGCGGCCTCGCGCATCCTCGAGGTGCACGGCGAGCGCATGATCAAGCGCACCTTCGACCCCGGCTTCCGCATCGGCCTGCACCAGAAGGACGTGGGCCTCGCGCTCGCCGGCGCGCGTGCGCTGGGCGTGGCGCTGCCGCAGACGGCCGGCGCCGCGCAGCTCATGCAGGCGTGCGCGGCCAACGGCATGGCCGACCTCGACCACTCGGCGCTCGTGCGCGCACTGGAGCTGATGGCGGCGCACCAGGTCGCGGGCGGCTGAGCCGCCGCACGAACCGGCGATCGGCGTGCATCCCTGCGCGCGAATCGCCGGTGCGGGCTCGGGGTATGCCCGCAGGCCGGCCTCTCGCCGGGCGGACGGCGGCGGATCGGGGGTTACCCTTCGGGGCACGTCGCCGCGGCGCAGGCCGCGCCGCCCGCCGCCACGAGGAGACCCCCTATCGATGTCCGACCGCCCCGACGACCCGTGCCCGCCCGGCGCCCGACCCGACCCCGCACCTGACAATGCCGGGACCGGCGCCGCCGCGGCGCCCGCCGGCGGCTGGGACGTGGACGCGGACACGCTCGACACCCTGGTGCGCTACGCCGATTCGCTGCGCGAGAGCGAGAAGCTGCCCGAAGCCATCGCCGCCTACGAGCAGGCGCGCCGGTTCGGCGCCGGGTCGGAGCGCGTCGACTACGCGCTGGCCGCGCTCGGCGTGCTGCCGCGCCCGCCGCAGACGCCGCCGGAGGTGGTGAAGTCGCACTTCGACGACTTCGCCGAGGTGTTCGAGTCGCACCTGGTCGACACGCTGCACTACCGCGCGCCGCAGTGCCTGTGCGAGGCGCTCGAAGGCGTGCTGCCCGCGCACCCGCTGGACGTGCTCGACCTCGGCTGCGGCACCGGCCTGTGCGCGCCGCTGCTGCGCCCGGCCGCGCGGCGGCTGGTCGGCGTGGACCTGTCCGGGCGCATGCTGGAGCGCGCCGCGCAGCAGGGCGACTACGACGAGCTCGTCTGCGCCGAGGCCACGCAGGTGCTGCGCGCCTCGCCCGATTCGCAGGACGTGGTGGTGGCCGCCGACGTGCTGATGTATTTCGGCGAGCTCGACGAGCTCTTCGCCGCCGCGCACGTCGCGCTGCGCCCGGGCGGCCTGTTCGCCTTCTCCGCCGAGGCCGGCGACGCGGCCGAGATCGAGCTGCGGCCCAGCCTGCGCTACGTGCATTCGCGCGGCTACCTGCGCAGGATGGCGCGCCGCCACCATTTCGCCGTGGAGTCGATGGCGCAGGCGCCGATCCGCCAGGAGCGGCGGGTCGACGTGCAGGCGCACATCGTGGTGCTGCGGGCCGCGGCCTGAGGCGGCAAGCCCCCGGCCGTGCAGGCCGCAGGCGGCGCGGCTAGGCTTCGGGCCGACCGAACGACCGCCGCCAAGGAGCCCGCCATGCCGCCGTCCAGCACCTTTCTCAACCCGCCCGGCCTCGCCACCCCCGCCGGCTTCTCGCACGTCGGCACCTGCCGGGCCGACACCCTCGTCTTCGTCTCGGGCCAGGTGGCCTACGACGCCGAAGGCCGCATCGTCGGCGAGGGAGACCTCGAGGCGCAGACGCGGCAGGTCTTCCACAACCTCGGCACCGCGCTCCAGGCCGCGGGCGCGGGCTTCGGCGACATCGTGAAGCTCACCTTCTTCGTGCGCGATCTCGACGCCGAGTCGATCGCCGTCATCCGCCGCGTGCGCCGCGAGTTCCTGAGCGCCGAGCAGCCGCCCGCCAGCACCATGGTCGGCGTGGCGGCGCTGGCCAAGCCGGCGCTGCGGCTCGAGGTGGAGGCCTACGCCGCCCGGCCGGCCTGACCCTCGCCGTCGATGCGGATCAAGCACCGGCGCCGCCGCGCCGCGTGCGCCGCCATTGCTTGATCCATCGCAAGCATGGGCGCGTTCTTCGCCGCCACAGTGGCCCATCGTCGAGCCGCCACGCGAGGAAGACACGTGTTCACAACGACCGATTCCGCCCTCTCCATCGGGACCCGGCCGGCGCTGCGGCGCCCCAGGCCGGCGCCCGCCGCGCCCTCCATCGACTGGCCCGGCGTGCTCGGGCTGGCCGCGCCCGAGACGGCGCTGATCGATGCGCTGCAGGAGGCAGCCACCGTGCGCGACGTGCCGGCCGGCACGCTGCTGCTGTCGCGGCAGCAGCCGGCCGCCAGCCTCGTGCTGGTGGCGGCGGGGCAGGTGGCGCTCGGCCGCAGCACGGTGGCCGGCACGTTCCGGCCGAGCCGCAGCGTGAGCGGCCCGGCCTGGCTCGATGCGACCAGCGCCTGGCTGCACCGCTGCCACCTGAACGATGCCGTGGCGGTGACGGCCGCCCGCGTCGTCGAGCTCTCGCGCCTCTCGCTGGAGGCGCTGATGCCGCGCCATGCGGCGCTCGCGCCGGCCCTGCTGCGGGCGCAGGCCGTCACGGTCGGCACGCTGACCGAGTTCATGCACGACCTGGCCCACAAGGACGCGGAGGGCCGCTTCGCCGCCTGGCTGCTGCGCCGCCTGCCCGCACCGGGCGACGAGCCGGTGATCGCCCTGCACGAGCGCAAGCGCGACATCGCCGCGCAGCTCGCCATCACACCCGAGACCATGTCGCGCCTGTGCGCGCAGCTCGTGCGCAAGGGCGTGATCGAGATGCGCGGCTACCGGCTGCGGCTGCTCGACGTGCCGCGGCTGGCGAGCCTGGCCGGCGCCGAGGCCGATTGACCGGCTGAGCCGGGCCGCGGCGGCGCGGCTTGCAGCAGCTGCGCGACGGCCGCCACGGCGATCACCTCGGGCTCCTTGCCCGTGACGCCTTCGATGCCGATGGGGCAGCGCAGGCGCGCGATCGCCTCGCGCGCGATGCCGCGCGACTCGAAGTGGTGCACGAAGCGCGCCCGCTTCGTCTTCGAGCCGATGAGGCCGAGGAAGCCGAAGTCGCCGCGGCGCAGGATGGCCTCGGTGATGCGAAGGTCGAGCGCATGCTGGTGCGTGAGCACGAGGTAGGCGCTGCCGGGCGGTGCGTCGCGCACCTCGGCCTCGACCGCGTCGACCGCGATGCGGCGCACGTGCGCCGGCCAGCCCTGGTCCGCGAGCACTGGCGGGAACGCGTCCTCGCGCTCGTCGATCCAGTCGACCGTGACGGGCAGCGTGGCGAGCAGGCGCGCGATGGTGCGGCCCACGTGGCCGGCGCCGTAGAGCTGCAGATGGAACAGTGGCGCGTCGTCCGGCCATGCCGGCAGGTGCCGCGGCGACAGCCGCTCGAAGCGCAGCCCCACCGCGCCGCCGCAGCACTGGCCGAGGGCGGGGCCGAGCGGGTAGTCGACGTGCCGCGGGCCGGGGTCCTGGGTCGCGAGCATCGCGCGCGCCGCGTCGATGGCCTTCAGCTCGAGATGGCCGCCGCCGATGGTGCCGGCGGCCTGCGTGGAAGAGACCAGCATGCGCGTGCCCTCGCCGCGCGGGACGGAGCCGCGGGCGCGGGCGACTTCGACCACGATGGCGTCGATGTGGACGTGGAGCCAGGCGGCGGCGGTGTGGCGCAGGGCGTTCATCGCAGAGCCCTCACCCCGTCCCTCTCCCGCGAGCGGGAGAGGGGGCCATGCGCGCCGTGCTGAGCCTGGATGGCTCCCTCTCCCCCTCCGGGGGAGAGGGCAGGGGTGAGGGGGCCGTTGCCGGCGAGCCGACGGTCCATCTCAAGCCGAACGCTGCACCGCCATCACCGCCCGCAGGATCGCCTCCGGCGTCGCCGGCGCCGGCAGCGGAGGGTCGATGCGGTGCCCGCCCGCCGCCGACACTGCGTCGCGGATCGCGAAGAACACCGAGAACGCCAGCAGCAGCGGCGGCTCGCCCACCGCCTTGCTGCGGTGGATGCTGTCCTCCACGTTCTCGGCGCCGTACAGCCGCACCCGCAGGTCGGCCGGGCAGTCGTTGGCGGTGGGGATCTTGTAGGTGCTCGGCGCATGCGTGGCGAGCCGCCCGGTCTGCGGATGCCACACCAGTTCCTCCGTCGTCAGCCAGCCCATGCCCTGGATGAAGCCGCCCTCGATCTGGCCGACGTCGATCGCCGGGTTGAGCGATCGCCCCACGTCGTGCAGCAGGTCGGCGCGCAGCAGCCGCCATTCGCCGGTGAGCGTGTCCACGAGCACCTCGCTCACCGCCGCGCCGTAGGCGAAGTAGTAGAACGGCCGGCCCTGCAGCGTCTGCGGGTTCCAGTGCAGGCCCGGCGTGGCGTAGAAGCCGTCGGACCAGAGCTGCACGCGGGCGAGGTAGGCCTGCGCGACCAGGTCGGGGAACGCCACGCGGTGCGTGCCGACGTGCACCTCGTCGTTGGCGAAGCACACCGCGCCCGCGTCGCAGCCGGCCTGCGCGGCGGCGAAGGCGGCGAGCCGCTCGCGGATCCGGCGGGCCGCGTCCTGTGCCGCCTTGCCGTTGAGGTCGCTGCCGGTGGAGGCGGCGGTGGCCGAGGTGTTGGCTACCTTCTGCGTGTCGGCCGCCGTCACGCGCACGCGCTCGAAGCCCACGCCCAGCTCGTGCGCCACCACCTGCGCCACCTTGGTGTTCAGGCCCTGGCCCATCTCGGTGCCGCCGTGGTTCACGAGGATGGAGCCGTCCACGTACACGTGCACCAGCGCGCCGGCCTGGTTCAGGTGGGCGAGGTTGAAGGAGATGCCGAACTTCACCGGCGTCAGCGCCAGGCCGCGCTTGAGCACCGGGCTCGTCGCGTTGAAGGCGTCCGCGGCGGCGCGGCGCGCGCGGTAGTCGCTGCCGCGTTCGAGCTCGTCGGTCAGCGGCGCGAGGAGGTTGTCGGTGACCGTCTGGCCGTAGGGCGTGACGTTGCGCTCGTGCGTGCCGTAGAAGTTGGCGCGGCGCACGTCCAGCGGGTCGCGCCCGAGCCGGCGCGCGATGCCGTCGAGCAGGGCCTCGACGGCGATGGCGCCCTGCGGCCCGCCGAAGCCGCGGAACGCCGTGTTGCTCTGCGTGTTCGTGCGCCCCGAGAAGCCGTGCGCCACCAGCTCGGGCAGCCAGTAGGCGTTGTCGAGGTGGCACAGCGCGCGCGTCATCACCGGGCCGGAGAGGTCGGCCGAATGGCCGGCGCGCGAGACGAGCGTGACCTCCAGGCCCAGCACGCGGCCCTCGTCGTCGAAGCCGGCGTCGATCTCGTACCAGAAGCAGTGGCGCCGGCCGGTGATCAGGAAGTCGTCGTCGCGGTCCAGGCGCAGCTTCACCGGCCGCTGCAGCTGCCGCGCGGCGATGGCCGCGATGCAGGCGAACTGCGCCGACTGCGATTCCTTGCCGCCGAAGCCGCCGCCCATGCGCCGGCACTCCACCTGCACGTGGTGCGAGCGCAGGCCGAGCGCACGCGCCACCAGGTGCTGCATCTCGCTCGGGTGCTGGGTGGAGCAGTGGACGAGCATGCCGTCGTCCTCGCGCGGGATGGCGAGGCTGATCTGGCCTTCCAGGTAGAACTGCTCCTGGCCGCCCACCTCCAGCGTGTCCCGCAGCCGGTGCGGCGCGGCCTCGATGGCGGCGCGCGCGGCGCCGGGGCGGCTCTCGCGGACCAGGTGCATGGGCGGCAGCACGTACTGCCGTTTCGCATGCGCCTCCTGCGGCGTGAGCACGGGCGGCTCGGTCGCCTCGATCCGCAGCACCTCCTTCGCCAGCGCGGCGGCGCGGCGGGCGGCCTCGCGCGTGGTGGCGATGACGGCGAACACCGGCTGGCCGAGGTAGCGCACTTCGCCGTCGGCCAGGATCGGGTCGTCGTGCACGATGGCGCCGCAGTCGTTGGCGCCGGGCACGTCCGCCGCGGTGAGCACCGCCACCACGCCGGGCATGGCGCGCACGCGGTCGAGCGACGGTGCACCCAGGCGCCCGCAGGCCGCGGGCGAGAGGCCCAGCGCCGCATGCAGCGTGCCGGCGGGCTCGGGCAGGTCGTCCACGTAGGCGGCTTCGCCGGCCACGTGCAGGTGCGCCGATTCGTGCGGGCGGCTCAGCCCCACGCGCGCGCCGCCGGCGGCGCGGGCGGCCTCGGTGGCGGCGGTGTCGAGCGGCTTGTTCATGGCAGGGCCCGTGGATCACGCTCGACCCACACGCGCGTCTCGGCCGCCGCCAGCGGCGCCTCGGCGCGGGTCTCGAGCCAGAAGCGCTGGAGCAGGTTCTGCGCCACCTGCAGGCGGTAGGCGGCACTGGCGCGCAGGTCGGTGAGCGGCTGGAATTCGGCGGCGAGCGCGGCCCGGGCGGCGTCGACGCTGTCCTGCGACCAGTCGCGCCCGAGGAGCGCCGCTTCCGCCGCCGCGGCGCGCCGGACCACGGCCGCCATGCCGCCGAAGGCGAGGCGCACGCCCGTCACCGTTCCGCCCTGGCGTTCCAGCGCGAACACGGCGCACACGGCGGAGATGTCGCTGTCGAAGCGTTTGCTGATCTTCCAGGCGCGCAGCGTGCGCCGGAAGGCCGCGAGCGGCACGGCCATCGCCTGCACGAACTCGCCGGGTTCGAGCCGGTTCTTCATGTAGCCCGTGTAGAAGTCGGTCAGCGGCAGGCGGCGCACCCGCGCGCCGCGGCGCAGCTCGACCTGCGCGTCCAGCGCCATCAGCGCCGGCGCGCCGTCGCCGATGGGCGAGCCGTTGGCGACGTTGCCGCCCAGCGTGCCCGCATGGCGCACGGGCGGCGAGGCGAAGCGCAGCCACAGCTCGGTGAACGCCGGCGCGCGCAGGGCGAGCGCCTGCCACGCGGCCTCCAGCGAGGCGGCGGCGCCGATGCGCAGCTCGCCGTCCGCCTCCTCGATGCGCTGCAGCTCGGGCACCTCGCCGACGTGGACGAGGTCCGGCAGCGTGCGCAGCTGCTTGGTGACCCACAGCCCCACGTCGGTGCTGCCGGCGAACAGCCGCGCCTGCGGGCGGGCGGCGTACAGCGCGGCCAGCGCGTCCAGGCTGCGCGGCGCATGGAACTCGCCGCCGCCGGGCGGGGCGTAGTGGACATCGGCCGTGTGGTCGAGGGTGCGCAGGGCCTCGATCACCGGCGCCGTGTCCAGCGCCGCCGCGGGCGGCTCGAACATGCGCCTGCCGGCGTCGAGGATCGGCCGGTAGCCGGTGCACCGGCACAGGTTGCCGGCCAGCTCGTCGGCGAGCTGCTGGCGCGTCGGCCGGGTGCCGGCGGCGCCGTGGCGCTCGTAGGCGGCCCACAGCGACATCACGAAGCCCGGCGTGCAGAAGCCGCACTGCGAGCCGTGGCCCTCCACCATCGCCTGCTGCACCGGGTGCAGGGCGCCGCCGTTCACGGCTTTCAGGTCTTCCACCGTGAACAGCGCCTTGCCGTGCAGCGTGGGCAGGAAGCGCAGACAGGCGTTGGTGCTGCGCAGCACCAGCCCGCGCACGGCGGCGCTGCCCGGCTCGGCATGCTCGGCCAGCTCGCCGACCACCACGGTGCAGGCGCCGCAGTCGCCCTCGTTGCAGCCTTCCTTGGTGCCGGTGCAGCGCGCGTCCTCGCGCAGCCAGTCGAGCACGCTGCGGGTGGGCGGCGCGTCGCCCACGTCGACGAGGCGGCCGCGGTGGTAAAAGCGGATCGGTGCGGAAGTCATCGAATCAGGACGGTGTGTGAAGCGGACACGGCCGGCGCGCCGGGGGCACGAACCGATGTGTATACGATCCTGCCCTTTCTTCCGCCGATGCGGCCTTGCCCTTCACCGGCCGGGGTGCGCCCGCCCCGAGTCTGAACCTTTCCGATGAGCGCCACCGATCCGCCCGCCGAGCCGCGCCGCGTCGCCCTGCGCGGCGACCTGCTCGACTTCACCGGCCCGCCCGCCTGGGGCGAGACCGGCAGCGCGGCCGTGCGCTGGCGGCCCGACCACTGGCTGCTGGTCGAGGACGGCCGCATCGCCGGCGCCCAGCCCGGCGACGCGCCGCTGCACGGCGACTGGACGCGGCACGACCACCGCGGCCGGCTGGTCATGCCCGGCTTCATCGACACCCACGTGCACAGCCCGCAGCTCGATGTGATCGCGAGCTACGGCACGCAGCTGCTCGACTGGCTGGACACCTACACCTTCCCGGCCGAATGCCGCTACGCCGACGCGGACGAGGCCGAGCGCGGCGCCGCGCGTTTCCTCGATGCGCTGCTGGCCCATGGCACGACCAGTGCGGTGGTGTTCCCGACGGTCCACCAGGTCAGCGCCGACCGGCTGTTCGCCGCGGCCCGGGCGCGCGGCATGCGGCTCGTCACCGGCAAGGTGCTGATGGACCGGCACGCGCCCGAGCGGCTGTGCGACGACGTGGAGGACGCCGCCCGCGCCTGCGTCGACCTGATGGACCGCTGGCACGGCACCGGCCGCCTCGCGTATGCGGTGACGGTGCGCTTCGCGCCCACCAGCACGCCGGCCCAGCTGGCGATGGCGGGGCGCTTGTGCACGGCCTATCCGGGCCTCTTCATGCAGACCCACCTGGCCGAGAACGAGGCCGAGGTGGCGTGGGTGCGCGAGCTCTTCCCCGAGGCGCGCAGCTACCTCGACGTGTACGACGCCGCCGGCCTCACCAACGCGCGCGGCGTGTTCGCCCACGGCATCTGGATCGACGACGCCGACCGCGCGGTGCTGCGCGACGCCGGCGCGCAGATCGCGCACAGCCCGTCGTCCAACCTCTTCCTCGGCAGCGGCCTGTTCGACTGGCGCGGGGCGGAGGATGCGGGCGTGCCGGTGAGCGTGGCGAGCGATGTCGGGGGCGGCACCAGCCTGTGCCTGCTGCGCAACCTGGCGGACGCCTACAAGGTTCAGGCGCTGCGCGGCGAACGGCTCACGGCGTGGAAGGCGCTGCACGCGGCGACGCTGGGGGCGGCAGCGGCGCTGGGCTTCGATGGTGAGATCGGGTCGCTCGAGGTCGGGCGGGTGGCGGACGTGTGCGTGTGGGACTGGGCGGTCGGGCCGGTGGCCGAGCGGCGCATGGAGGTGGCGGCGGGGCTGCACGAGCGGGTGTTCGCGTGGATGACGCTGGGGGACGATCGGAACCTGGTGGCGGCGTTCGTGGCGGGGGAGAGGCGGTATGCGCGTGGTTGAGGCCGGATACCCGCCCGCGCTGGGCGTGCCGAAGCGCTCGTTCCCTTCGCCTGTTGGGGCCGAGGTGCCGAAGCGCTCGCCCCACTCGCCCGTTCGCGCTGAGCTTGTCGAAGCGCTCGTGCCACCAGGTCCCGTTCGCGCTGAGCCTGTCGAAGCGTGTTGGGCTTGGTCCGGTTTGCCTGGTT
>JBIQHD010000022.1:0-77346 GCA_044508835.1 Rubrivivax sp. | reverse complement strand
GGTCGGTGCCGCAGTGCGGCTCGGTCAGGCACATGGTGCCGGTCCATTCGCCGCTGGTCAGCTTGGGCAGGAAGGTCTTCTTCTGCTCGTCGGTGCCGTGCGCATGCAGCGCCTCGTAGGCGCCGTGCGACAGGCCGGGATACATCGTCCAGGCCTGGTTGGCCGAGTTGAGCATCTCGTAGATCGACTGGTTCAGGAGGTGCGGCAGGCCCTGGCCGCCGAATTCCGGGTCGCAGCTGAGCGCCGGCCAGCCGCCTTCCACGTACTGGGTGTAGGCCGCCTTGAAGCCCGCGGGCGCCTTCACCTCGTGCGTGGCCTTGTCGAGCGTGCAGCCCTCCTCGTCGCCGCTGCGGTTGAGCGGGAACACCACCTCGGCGGCGAACTTGCCGCCCTCCTCCAGCACGGCGTTGATGGTGTCGGCGTCGATGTCGGCGTGCGGCGGCAGCGCGCGCAGCTCGTCGACGGCGTTGAGCACCTCGTGCATCACGAACTGCATGTCGCGCAGGGGCGGGGTGTACTGGGCCATGGGTCTCTCCTGAAGGGTGGAATCGTCAGCGCTTCGCCCGGCGGGCGGGCTCGGGCGCGGGGGAACCGGCAGCGATGTAGTGGTCGATGACGCGGGCGAAGCCGCGGCGGGCGCGGTCGAGCGCCCCGGGGATGCGCAGGAAGCGCTCGTCGTGGTGCAGGGCGAGGATCAGCCCATGGACCTCGAACAGCATCTGCATGGCATCGGTGTCGGCGCGCAGGTGGCCTTCCTCGACGGCGATGCGGATGGCACGCTCCAGCGCCGAATGCCACGACTGCACCATGGCTGCGAGCGCGTCGCGCACCGGGCCGGGCCGGTCGTCGAACTCGACCGCGCCGCTGATGTAGATGCAGCCCGAGTCGAGCTCCACCGCCACGCGCTGCACCCAGCGCTCGAACAGCGCGCGCAGCCGCGGCAGGCCGCGCGCCTCCTGCACGGCGGGGAAGAACACCTCGTCCTCGAAGCGGCGGTGGTATTCGCGCACCACCGAGATCTGCAGCTCCTCGCGCGAGCCGAAGTGGGCGAACACGCCCGACTTGCTCATGTGGGTGAGCTCGGCGATGGCGCCGATCGACAGCCCCTCCAGCCCCATGCGCGAGGCCAGCGCCAGTGCCGCCTCGAGGATGACGGCGCGCGTCTGCTGGCCCTTGTGCAGCGTGCGCGGCTGGGCGGCATCGGCGTCGGACGGAGCGGTGGGCGACAGGGTTTCGGTCACGGCGGCAGGCACGGAGGGAGCGGGCGCGGCTCGCCCGAAAAGAAACGAACGATCGTGCTTTTTTGAGTTGCCGTCAAGTGCCGGCCGGCAAATGCCGGACTGCGCGCCGGGGTTGATCGCCGCCCCTGCCGCGCCCCCGCGGCCGTGGCCGCCGCGCCGCGAAAGCCGCGTGGCTATTGAGGGCGCACCCCGGATTGGATTACGCTCGCCTGCAAGGAGCGTGCTCACGTGGAAGTGCTTCAACTCGATGTGTCGGGCCGGCCGCAGTCGTGGATCTCGGCCAGGGACGCGGCGGTCATCTACGCCAGCGACGGCGTCGCCTGGACCCTCGGCGATGCGTTCGCCGTGCTGCGCGGCGGCACGCAGCGGCGCACGGGGCTGCAGTCGCGCATCGAGGTGCACCCCATCATCGCCGTGCGCGGCGCCGTGCCCAGCCGGGCGTGGCGGCAGACGCCGGCGCTGTCCAACCCCAAGCTGTTCGCGCGCGACCGCCACGTCTGCGCCTACTGCGGCCGCCCTCACCACGCCGACGACCTGACGCGCGAGCACATCGTGCCCACGTCCCGCGGCGGGCACGACACCTGGATGAACTGCATCACCGCCTGCCGCGCCTGCAACGGCCGCAAGGCCAACCGCCTGCCCGAAGAGGCGCACATGACGCTGCTGTACCTGCCCTACGTGCCCAGCCTGCACGAGGACATGATCCTGCGCGGGCGGCGCATCCTCGCCGACCAGATGGAGTTCCTGCTGGCCAGCGTGCCCAGGAGCAGCCGGCTGCATGGATGACCCACCCCCTACGCGCTTCGCGCGCCCCCTCGAGGGGGCCGAGCCCGGACACGAAAGGTCCAGTGGACCTTTCGTGCCTGGCGAGGGGCCGGGCCACTGGCCCGGCGCGGCCTGCAAGGCAACACCAGCGGACCGGCAAAGCCGGATCCGCGGCGTTCGCTTGATCCCTGCGGTTACTCCCGAGAGAGATTCCGCATGGCTCGCAAGGGCCATCGACTGCCGCCGTGGCGGCGCCCAGAATGACGGTTTCCCGACGCGACGCATTCGCGCGGCCCCGATTCCTGCGGAGATATCCATGAAGCGTTCCCTCGTCGTCCTCGCCCTCGCCGCGGCCCTGGCCGCCTGTTCCACCACCAGCCCCGACGTCATCCAGCGCGGCGACGCGCAGCGCCTGTCGCAGGTGCAGGACGCCACCGTGCTGTCGATCCGCCCCGTCAAGGTCGAGGGCACGCAAAGCGGCGTGGGCGGCGCGGCCGGCGGCGTGATCGGCGGCGTGGCGGGCTCGTCGGTCGGCGGCCACCGCGAGCGCATCGCGGTGGGCGTGCTCGGCGCCGTCGCCGGCGCGGTGGCGGGCAACATGATCGAGCGCGGCACCACGCGCGAGAGCGCGGTCGAGATCCTGGTGCAGCTGCGCAACGGCGAGCGCCGCGCCATCGTGCAGGCCGAAGGCAGCGAGGAGCTGCGCCCCGGCGACGCGGTCCTGCTCGTCTCCAGCGGCGGGCGCACGCGCGTGACGCGCGCCCCGGCTGCCGCAGCGCCGCGCAGCTGACGCGGCGGCCCGCCGCCCGTCGCCAGGCGCGCTCAGGCGCGCCTTTTTCGTCTCCGGCCCTTGGGGATTGAGGCGCGCCGGCCCGCCGTGCTTTACTGCGCCGGTCCGGCATACGCACAAGAAGGGGGAGACGACGATGGCGCAGACGCTGAACTTCCGGCTGCAGGCCGCCGCCCTCGCCGACCCCGGATGGCCCCGCGCGCTGCAGGACACGCAGCGCGCCGCCGGCGCCCTCGGCGACGACCCCTTCCTGCCGCGCGAGCTGCTGCAGGTCGACGCCGCCTTCGACCTCTCGCCCACCGCCCGCTCGCGCGACGGCGCCGCGCAGCACACCCTGGCGCTGGCCGACGCCCAGGTGCTGCTGCTCGAGCTGCCCGACGGCGTGACGGTGGTCACCCACCCCGCCAACCTGCGCGACACGCTGGCGCGCATCGACCCGGACGCGGTCGATGCCGACGGCACCGTGGTCTTCGAGCGCGCGCTGCGCTCGCGCGGCACGGCCTTGCGCGGCGCGCTGGGCGACGCGGTGGCCGGCGGGCTCGGCGCCATCGTCTCGCGCGTGTATGCGGTGAGCGTGAGCCACGCGGTCGATCCCATCGCCGAGGCCGCGCGCCGCAAGGCCTGCGAATGGCTCGGCGTCAAGGCCGAGGACGAGATCGCGCGCTACGCCGGCCTCGGCGTGAGCTGGCTCGGCACCAAGGCGCTGATGTGGGCGGTCGAGAGCCGGCTCAAGGGCGAGCCCGGCCTGTACCGCTGGGCCGGCGGCGAGCTGGGCCGCCGCATCGACCCGGGCGACCCCGCGCTCGCGAAGGAAGCGGGCGCCGGCCCGCTGCTGGTGCTGATCCACGGCACCGGCTCCAGCACCAGCGGCAGCTTCGACGAGCTGCAGCGCGCCTCGCCGGCCTACTGGAAGCCCTTCGAGCAGCGCTACGGCACGCGCGTGCTCGCCTTCGAGCACCGCACGCTCTCCGAGAGCCCGATCGACAACGCCCTGCAGCTCGCCCGCGCGCTGCCCGAAGGCGCGGCGGTGCACCTGGTGACGCATTCGCGCGGCGGGCTGGTGGGCGACCTGCTGTGCCTGGAGAACTTCGAGCCGCTGATCGACGGCTACGCGCTCGACCACGCCCTGCTCGGCGAGGCCGACCCCGCCGAGCGCGAACGCCTGGCGCAGGAGCTCGCCCGCGCCTACGGCGAGCAGCGCAGCGCGCTGCACGAGCTGGCGGCCGAGCTGCGGCGCAAGCGCCTGCGCATCGAGCGCTACGTGCGCGTGGCCGCGCCGGCGCGCGGCACGCGGCTGGCGAGCGGCAACGTCGACGTGTTCCTCTCGGCCCTGCTGTCGCTGATGGGCTGGGTGCCGGCGTTCAAGGGCAACCCGGTGTACTCGGCCTTCAAGCGCGTGGTGCTCGAGGTGGCGCGCAACCGCACCCGGCCGAACCTCGTGCCCGGCCTGGAGGCGATGCTGCCCGAGTCGCCGATGGCGCGCTTCCTCGCCCGCGCCACGCCGCAGGCGGGGCTGGCGCTCGGCGTCATCAGCGGCGACGTCGAGGGCGGCGGCTGGCTCAAGCGGCTGTCGGTGCTGTTCACCGACTTCAGTTTCTTCGACGGCACCGACAACGACTTCGTCGTCGACACCGACTCGATGAGCGCCGGCATCGCCCGGCCCGGCCAGGCGAGCGTGCTGTTCGACCGGGGGCCGCAGGTCAGCCACTTCCGCTACTTCGTCAACGACGGCACCCGCCACGCCCTGCGCCGCTGGCTCACCGACGCCTCCGTGGCGCAGGTCGAGGGCTTCGAGCCCCTGCGCGGCATCGACGCACGCGCGCTCGCCGCCACGCCGGCCGAGGCGGTGCGCGGCGGCGCGGCGGCCGCGGCGGCGCTGCCCGTCACCGTGCTGCTGCCGGGCATCATGGGCTCGCACCTGTGGGTGCAGCGGCGCGAGCGGGTGTGGTTCAGCATCCCGCGGCTGGCGCTGGGCGGCCTCGCCCGGCTGCAGCTGGGCGGCGCCGCGCCGGAGGAGGTGGAGGCCGAGGCCCTGTTCGGCCAGTTCTACGGCGACCTGCTCGAACACCTGGCGCACAGCCAGCGCGTGCTGCCCTTCGCCTACGACTGGCGCCAGCCGCTGGACGTGCTGGCCGACCGCCTGGCCGCCGTGCTGCGCGAGGCGCTGGACGGCACGGCGCAGCCGGTGCGGCTGCTGGCGCACAGCATGGGCGGGCTGGTGGTGCGCGCGCTGGTGCACCGCCACGCGGCGCTATGGGACGAGCTCATGGCGCGCGACGGCGCCCGGCTCGTCATGCTCGGCACGCCGCACCAGGGCTCGCACCTGATGGTGGAGTCGCTGCTCGGCAAGGCGGGCACCGTGCGCTCGCTCGGCGTGCTCGACCTCTCGCACGACCTGCAGGAGGTGCTCGACATCATCGCCACCTTCCCCGGCGCGCTGCAGCTGCTGCCGCGGCCGGGCTTCGCCGACACCGGCAACGACGCCGCGAACGACTGGTTCGATACCGCCCTGTGGGCCGAGCTCAAGCGGCAGGCGCGCGACCCGTGGTTCGGCAACGGCACCGCCGCCGTGCCCGACGCCGCGGTGCTGGAGCGCGCGCGCTGGCTGTGGCGGCAGGACGGCGACGCCGTGCCCGCCCTGCCCGCGGCGCACCAGGCCAAGGCGGCCTACGTCTTCGGCTGCGCGGCCAAGACGCCCTGCGGCATCGCCCGCGAGGACGGGCGCTGGAAGATGCTCGGCACCTCGCACGGTGACGGCTCGGTGACCTGGGACTCGGGGCGCATCGGCGGCATCGGCCAGTTCTTCTACATGCCGGCCGAGCACGGCGCGCTGGCCGACACGCCCGACTACTTCGACTCGATCTGCGAGCTGCTCGACCGCGGCACCGGCGGGCGCCTGCTCACCGCGCCGCCGGCCGTGCGCGACGGCGCCGCCGCGCCGCTGGTGGCCGCCTACGACGCCGGCCCGCCGCTCTACCCCACCGACACCGAGCTCGCCGGCGGCCTGTTCGGCGCCGGCCGGCGCCTGCGCCCGCGCGAGGCGCCGCGCGACGTGCTGCGGGTGCGCGTGCGCGCCATGGACCTGCGGCAGGTGACGCAGCCCATCCTCGTGGGCCACTACGAGCAGGACGCCATCTCCGGCGCCGAGGCGCTGATCGACCGCCACATCGTGCACGGCGAGCTGAGCGTGCGCCACCAGCTCGGGCTGTACGCGGGCGCGGTGGGCACGGCCAACGCGGTGCTCGCGCCGGCCTCCTCGCACGACATCGCGCACGGCCGGCTGCGCGGCGCGGTGGTGGCCGGCCTCGGCCGCTACGACGGCTCGCTCACCACGCACCGGCTGACCGAGGCCATCCGCACCGCCGGGCTGCGCTACCTGGTGCACGTGCTCGACAGCGGCGCCGTCGCCGCCGGCACCGAATCGGCGCAGGGACTGCGCCTGGCCAGCCTGCTGATCGGCTACAACTCCTCGGCCAACCTCTCCATCACCGACTCGGTGCAGGCGCTGCTGCGCGGCATCGTCGACGCCAACCGCCTGTTCGCGCAGGCCACCTCGTCGAAGCTGCGCATCGGCGCGCTCGACATCGTCGAGATCTACCTCGACACCGCGATCACCGCCGCCTATGCCGCGCGCTCGGTGGCGCAGGCCCTGAACGCCGACGCGCGCACGCTCTGCCGCGTCGAGGCCGACGCCGCGCTGCACGAGGGCGAGGGCATGCGCCACCGGCTGTTCGACGGCGGGCGCCAGGCCTACTGGCCGCGGCTCATCGTCACCGACGCCGCCACCGAGGCCGCGCCGCCCGAGGGGGCCGCGCCGCCGCCGCGCACGGCCGCGCTCGCGACCGACCTGCGCTACCTCTACCTCGGCGCCCGGGCGCGGGCCGAGGCCGTGGTGCACCAGCGCCAGCCGCAGCTCGTCGAGCGCATGGTGGCGCGGCAGATGCAGGTGATGAGCCACGACCCCGACTTCAGCCGCACGCTGTTCCAGCTGCTCGTGCCGCACGACTTCAAGGACGCCGCGCGGCAGCTGCAGCAGATGGTGTTCGTGCTCGACCACGCCACCGCCAACCTGCCGTGGGAGCTGATGGCCGCCGACGACACGCCGCTGGCCGTCAGCACGGCGATGGTGCGCCAGCTCGCCACGGCCAGCTACCGCACGCGCGTCAACCCGTCGATGGAGCGGCGCGCCTACGTGGTCGGCAACCCGTCGACCGAGGGCATCGACGGCGTCTTCGCGACCGGCGCGGCGGGCGGCCTCGACGACCTGCCCGCCGCCGAGCAGGAGGCCAACGCCGTGATCGAGGTGCTGGCGCGCCAGGGCTTCGAGGTCGAGCGCGCGGTCGGCGCCGGCGAGCGCGCGCTCGACGTGATGAACCGCCTGTACCGCCGGCCCTACCGCATCGTGCACATCGCCGGCCACGGCGTGTACGACGAATGCGGCATCGACGGCCGCGAGCGCAGCGGCGTGGCGCTGTCCGACGGCCTGCTCGTCACCGCCGCCGAGATCGACGCGATGGAGACGGTGCCGGAGCTGGTGTTCCTCAACTGCTGCCACCTCGGCCGCATCGACCGCGGCCCGATCGCCTTCAACAAGCTGGCGGTCAGCGTGGCGCGCCAGCTCATCGACATCGGCGTGCGCGCCGTCGTGGTGGCCGGCTGGGCGGTCGAGGACGCGCCGGCGCGCCACTTCGCCGAGGTCTTCTACGACCGGCTCCTGGCCGGCAACCGCCCCTTCGGCGACGCCGTGTTCGCCGCGCGCTGCGCCACCTGGGAGCGCTATCCGGCCAGCATCACCTGGGGCGCCTACCAGGCCTGGGGCGACCCGAGCTGGCGCGCCGAGCCGAACGCGCCGCAGGCGCAGGGCGGCGAAGGCGGCTGGTCCGGCGTGGCGCCGGAAGAGCTGCTCGATCGGCTGGAGGGCGAGCGCCTGGAGCTGCAGCGCAGCGGCAGCGTGGTCTCGCCGGCCGAGGCGGCGCGGCTGGTGGCGCGGGTGCAGCAGTGGTTCGCCACCACGCCGCGCGACTGGATCGGGCGGCCCGAGCTGCACGCCGCGCTCGGCGACCTGTACGCCGACCTCGGCCCCGGCCACTTCGAGCTGGCGGCGCGCTGCTACGAGGAAGCCATCCGCGCGGGCCAGGGCGCCGGGCGCGTGCCGATCCGCAGCATCGAGCAGCTCGCCAACGTCGAGGCCCGGCTCGGCGAGGCGCGCGACAACGCGGCCATCGTGGCGCGCGGCATCCGGCGGCTCGAGCACCTGGTGCAGCTCACCGGCGCCGCGCTGCCGGATGCCGACGGCCAGCCGCCGGCCGGCACGCCGGCCGCGAGCGCCGAGCGCGCCGGGCTGCTCGGCAGCGCCTGGAAGCGCAAGGCCGCCGTGCACGCGCGCGGCGCGCTCGCCGGGCGCGCGGGCGAGTTCGAGCGCATGCGCGACGCGCTCGAACGCAGCGCCCGCTGCTACGGCGCCGTGGCCAGCCAGCTCGGCGCGAAGACCGTCGCGCCGTATCAGACGCTGAACTGGCTGTTCATCTGGTCGCTCACCGCCCTGGCCGAGGAGCGCCGCCGCTACGTGCCGCACGTGCAGCGCTGCGTGGCCGCCGCCAACGCCGGCTATGCCGACGAGCCGCAGCCCTGGAACGTCGCCGTCGTCGCCGACGCGGCGCTCATCACCGCGCTGCTCGACGAATCGCTGGCCGCGCCCGGCGCGGCGGGCGAGCGCGCCTTCGAGTCGGTGGCCGCCGCCTACGAGGAGGTGCTGCGCAGCGTCCTCGTCACGCCGCGCGAGCGCGACTCGGTGCTGCGCCAGGTGGCGCTCGTCGCGCTGTTCCAGCAGGCGATCGAGCAGGCCGCCGGCGCCGCGCCGGCACGCGCCACCGGCCACCGGCTGCAGGCGCTGGTGCAGCGGCTGGCGCGCGGCGGGGCGGCGAGCGATGCCGTGCTGGCGCCGCTGCCGCCCGCGGCATCCCGCGCCGCGCCGCGCACCCGCAAGCGGCGCGCCCCGGCAGCGGCCGCGCCCGCCAAGCCGCCGCCGCGGCGGCGCAAGGCGGCCAAGCCCGCCGGGTAACCGCACCGCCGGCAAGGCCGGGCCGGCAACCCGTTTGCTATACACGGCCCATGGCTTCCGTCGACTTCTCCCTCTTCGCCGACTATCCCTGGATCGGTGCCGCCATCGCGGCCGTGGTCGTGATCCTCATCGCCGCAGCGGTGCACCGCATCGGCTCCGCGGTGCTGCTGCGCATCACCCAGCCCACCAAGGTGCTGCATGCCGTGGCGCTCGCGATCCGCCGGCCGGCGCGGCTCGTACTGCCGCTGTTCGGCCTGCAGCTGCTGTGGCAGGGCAGCCCCGACTCGCTGACGGCCATCGGCACCGTGCGCCACCTCAACGGCGTGCTGTTCATCGCCGCCGTGACCTGGCTCGTCATGAGCGCGATCCACGGCGTGGCCGTCGGCGTGATGAGCCGCTACGCGCTCGACGTGGCCGACAACCTGCAGGCCCGCCGCGTGCAGACGCAGGCGCACGTGCTGGCGCGCACGCTGATGGGCGTGGTGCTGGTCATCGGCGTGGCGGTGGCGCTGATGACCTTCCCCGGCGTGCGCCAGGTCGGCGCCAGCCTGCTGGCCTCGGCGGGTGTCGCCGGGCTGGTGGCCGGCATCGCCGCGCGGCCGGTGCTGGGCAACCTGATCGCCGGGCTGCAGATCGCGCTGGCGCAGCCGATCCGCATCGACGACGTGCTCGTCGTCCAGGGCGAATGGGGCCGCGTCGAGGAGATCACCGGCACCTACGTGGTGCTGCGCATCTGGGACCTGCGCCGGCTCATCATCCCGCTGCAGTGGCTGATCGAGAACCCGTTCCAGAACTGGACGCGATCGAGCTCCACCGTCATCGGCTCGGTGTTCCTGTGGGTCGACTACGGCATGCCCATCGAGCCGCTGCGCGCCGAGGCGCGGCGCATCTGCGAGGCCGCGCCCGAATGGGACCGCGACCTGTGCAAGCTGCAGGTGGTGGAGACCAGCGACCGGGCGATCCAGCTGCGCGTCATCGTGACCACGCCCGATTCCGGCCGCGGCTGGGACCTGCGCTGCAAGCTGCGCGAGGGCCTGATCGACTTCACCCAGCGCGAGTACCCGCAGTTCCTGCCGCGCCTGCGCGCCGAGATGGACCGGCCGCACGAGGACGCCCCGCCGCTGCCCCGGCCTGATGCGCCCGAGGCGGCGGAATCCGCCGGCACGGCGGCCGACCCGGTGGCCGGCCGCGCGGGCTGAACGCCACCCCGCCCGGGCGCTTCAGCGCCGCTGCGCGAGGAACGCCTTCAGTTCCTCGGTGCCGCCGATCCGCCGGCCGTTGACGAACACCTGCGGCACGGTGCGAGCGCCGGCAATCGCGCCCACGGCCTTGGTGCGCACGGTGTGGGCGAGCGGCACGTCCACGAAGTCGATGCCGGCCTCGGCGAGCATGGCCTTGGCCTGCGCGCAGAACGAGCAGCCCGCGCGCGACAGCACCGCCACCTGGTCGGGCGGCTTCGCGCCGGGGGCGACGTGGTCGAGCATGGTGTCGGCGTCCGACACCTCGAACGGGTCGCCGGGCTTGTCGGGCTCGATGAACATCTTCTCGATGATCCTGTCGCGCACCAGCATCGAGTAGCGCCACGAGCGCTCGCCGAAGTTCAGCTCGCGCTTGTCGACCATCAGCCCCATCTGCCGCGTGAACTCGCCGTTGCCGTCGGGCAGCAGCAGCACGTGGCGCGCCTCCTGGTCGGCGCCCCATTCGGCCATCACGAAGGGGTCGTTGACGGCGATGCACACGATGCGGTCGATGCCGTGGGCGCGCAGCACCGGCGCCAGCTCGTCGTAGCGCGGCAGGTGCGTGGACGAGCAGGTGGGCGTGAAGGCGCCGGGCAGCGAGAACACGACGACGTTCTGGCCGGCGAAGAGCTCGTCGCTCGTCACCGTGACCCAGTCGCCGCCCTGCAGCATGCGGAAGTCGACGTCGGGAACCGGGTCGCCTTCGCGGCGGGCGGGAATGTGGGCGTCTGGCATGGCGGGCCGGTGGAAGTTGCGGCCTGCGAACGCGGCAAGCCGCGTGCCGCCCGCTCAGGGCCGGAACGGGCGGCTGACGAAGCGCGAGCCGGCGAGGCCGAAGCGCCAGGGCACGTCCACCGCCTTGGAGATGCCGATGCGCGGCCCGCGCACCACCGCCACCGGCGCGTCGGGCCACCGCAGCTCGAAGGGCGGCGCGTCCACCGGCAGCCCGGTGTGCCCGTGCGTGATGCCCAGCGCCTGGCAGACGCGCCCCGGGCCCGAGCACAGCAGCCGCGCGTCGAGCACGCCGCGGCGCTCGCGCATCGCCTCGAGGCCGTGCAGCGGCTCGATCGCGCGGATCAGCACCCCGGCGCCGTGCCCTTCCTCGCGGCACACCATGTTGAAGCACCAGTGGATGCCGTAGGAGCGGTACACGTACACCCGCCCCGGCGGCCCGAACATCGCCGCGTTGCGCGTCGTGGGGCCGGAGAAGCTGTGCGAGGCCGGGTCCTCGCGGTCGTAGGCCTCGACCTCGACGATGCGCCCGCCCACGCCGTCGAGCGTGAGGATGGCGCCGATCAGGTGCGGGGCGACGGCGGCGGAGTCGTGGATGAAGTCGATGGGACCGGAGGGCATGGCGGCGCCGCGCAGCGCCGCATGCACGAAGGGCCGGGTCGCGAGAACGGGGACGGCTGGATTATCGGCCGCCCCCTTCGCGCCCCTTCGCCCTCCTTCGCCCCTACTCGGCCCGCGACGCCGGCGCGTCGCCGAGCGGCTGCCCGCCCGGCCCCGCGGCGAAGGTCTGCCACGGCTCGGGCGCCACCTGGCCCACGCCCGGCTTGCCGTAGTCGCACACGCCGTTCGGGAAGACGGCGGCGAGCCGGCTCCACTGGTCGTCGGTGAAGGTGGCGAGGTAGTCCGCCCGCGCGAGCGGCTTGAGCTGGCACTTCATGATGTCGCTGCTCAGCGGCTCGCCCGAGGCCACGCGCGTGTCGCGGTACACCGGCCATTCGTCGGCGGTGGGCGCCGGCAGCCCGTCGGGGCCGAGGGTGGAGGCCATGCTCGGCGTCACGCCCATGTTGCAGTAGGCCGCGTCGGTGCTCCAGGCGCCCCGGTCGGCGCGCCAGCAGGAGTCGACGGCGGCGGCCGGCTTCGCCGCGATGATCTTCTCGCGCAGGGGGCGGTCGCTGGTGTCGGCCTCGACGTTCGTCAGCCACTGGTTCATGGTCTCGAAGGCGCGCGCGGACAGCCCGGCCGGCGCCGTCTTGTAGCGCCAGATCACCTGGTTGGCATGGTCGCCGTGCGCCTTGACGATGCGGTTGCGGATCACCCAGGAGCGGAAGTCGTAGTGCTCCTCGACGGTGTTGAACTGCATGCGGTCGAGGATGGCCACCTCGCCGAGGTAGCGGCCGTGGCTCACGCGGCCCGAGCGGTGCACGATCTCCACCGCCTCGGGGTCGGCCTGCATGCGCGCGGGCTGCCACTGGCCGTTGATGTCGTAGCCGCCGGCCTGCTCGTTGAGCGCCACGAACTTCTCTGCGCTGATCTTCCCCTCGTTCAGCGCGTTGAAGCCGTACTGGATGCCCACGTTGTCCTGCGGCGTGCGGGCGTAGCCGGTGGCGTCGCGCGCGCCGAGCACCGAGACGGTGAAGTCCTGCAGCGTGCAGCGCACGCCCGCGGGATTGGCGAGCGACCACTGGTCGGCCGGGTTGCCACAGCCCACCGCGGGGTCGATGTAGAACGGCGTGCGGCTGGCCATGTTGGTGTTGGCCGGGCCTTCGCACACCTGGTGCCAGCTGTGGCCGTTGACGGCCGCGCGCTCGGAGTGGGTGAAGGCGCCCGCCGTGCCGTCCTGCGCGTCGTAGAAGCGCTTGAGCAGCCCGCAGTCGGCGAACTCGCGCCCGGGCGTCCAGGTGTCCTGGAACAGCACGGTGGGCATCATGCCCTGGATCAGGCCGGGGTAGTTGGAGGCGTGCAGGTTCTGCTGGTGCGCCCCGCCCGAGCCGCCGTCGGCCATGGTGTAGCGCAGCGCGCCGTAGCGCTCGGCGATGTGCTCCTTGACCATGATCACGGTCTCGGCCGAGGTCACGTCGTTGCAGTGCGTGCCGTACTGCGTCATCTCCGACGAGGCCACCATGAAGCCGCGGCTCAGCGCGTCGTGGTCCAGCACGCTGCCGGGGTTGCCCTGCACGCGGCGGAAGTCGCAGCCGGAGCCGAACTTCCAGAACAGCTTGTGGTTCCAGTGCGGCGTGTCGTCCCAGGGCTGCCAGCCGCGCGTGGGGTCGGCCGGGTCGGCGAGCGTGGCGAGGTCGTACTTGCCGCGGTTGATGACGCCGCGCTCGATGCGCACGACGTAGGGCACGGTGTGGCCCTCGTCGGTGGTCGTCGTCGCGATGTCGGCGGCCGGCGGCGGCGAGGCCGGGTCGTACGGCGCGAAGGTGCCGGCCAGCGTGCGGTACTGGTAGCGGTAGACGGGCGCGGCGACGTTGCACTGCGCGTCCAGCGGGTCGCCGAGGTCGGGGTTGTTGGCCGTGGGCGAGGCCACCTTCGTCGTGCAGGTCCAGGGCTCGACCTGCGCGCCCGAGATGACGGGCCCGCCGTTCGGGTGGTTGGTGATCGAAAGCACCGCGCCGCGCTTGCCAGGCTGCGCGGCGCGCAGCAGGTTCGGGCCCTCGGCCAGGCCCGTGACCAGGCCGACGTAGCGGCCATCGGCGCGCACGGCGAAGGCGGAGGTCACGTCGGTGCCGCCGAGCTCGATCTTCAGCGCGGTCACGTCGGTGCCGGCGGGCGCCGTCACCTCGACCAGCGCGTCGCCGCCCGAGACGAGGTCGGCGCGGTTGGACAGCACCTGCAGCGTCGCCACCGGGCCGGCGGTGTCGTCGCCGTTGCCACCGCCGCAGGCGGTGAGCGCGGCGGCGACGGCCAGCGCCGCGGCGCATGGAAGGATGTGGTACTTCGTCATTTCTGTCTCCTGTTCGTTCGTCGGTCGCGGCGCGTCAACCGCAGGTGAAGTTCGCCGCGTCGTCGGTGCTGCCCGAGCCCCGGTACACCGCCTTCTTCGGGTAGGGGCACAGCGGCCGTGTGCGCACCGTCTCGCCGTTGCTCACGCGCGAGGCGACGATGCGTTCCGGCGCGGCGCCGCCCTCGACCCAGCGGTCCAGCGCCATCAGCAGGTCGTGGTCGGCGTCCGGCACCGGCGGCGCGCCGCCGTTGCCGAAGCTGGTGGCGCCGTCGCCGCCGCTGCAGTGGCCCATGCCCGGCACGAGGAAGAGCCGGAAGAAGCCGTCGGTCTCGGCCTGCGAGCCCTGCAGCGCGCGGACCTGCTCGTAGTAGGCGATGGTGTCGATCGGGTTCACCACCGGGTCCTGCCAGCCCTGGTAGACGATGGCCTTGCCGCCGCCCGCCTTGAAGGCCGAGAGGTCTGGGTTCACCTGGTCGACCATCGCGCCGACCTTCGCGTCGGCATAGGCGAGGTCGCGGTCGAAGTCGAAGGTCCACCAGTCCCACTTCGGGTCTTCGTAGACCCACAGGCGCCAGAAGTCGGCGCGCACCGGCTCGGTGCCGCCCCAGTACGAGCGCCAGCCGGCCTCGCTGCCGACCGGGTAGCCCGGGTAGATCTGCGCGCCGGTGCGCAGGTTCTTCGGGCCGGCGTAGATCTTCTGCACCACCGACACCTGCTCGGCCGTGAGGCAGTTCGCCGCGTCCGCGCCGGGGCATTGCAGCGAGGCCACGTCGAACTTGTCGACGGTGCAGGCGCGCGGGTCCTCCATCACGCCGTCGCTCACGCCGTCGAGCGCATCGCAGGCCGCCACCGCGGCCTGGGTGACGAGCGCGGCCTTCTGCGGCGTCAGGATCACCGGCGTGTTCTGGCCGGGCTGGCGGTTCGACAGGAAGCGGTACATGAACTCGACGTTCAGCCGCACGCGGTTGTTGCCGGGCGCGCCGGCGACCACGCCGTCGAAGTCGTCCGGGTAGCGCTGGATCTCGGCATAGGCCTGGTGCCCGCCGGTCGAGCAGCCGAGGTAGTAGGCGCGGCTCGCCGCCCGGCCCTGCAGCTCGGCGACCACCTGCTTGGCCGGCACCGTGATGGCGTGCACCGAGCGCGTGCCCCAGTCGATGATCTTCTCGGGATGGCCCACGCCCCAGAACATCGCGTTCGGGTCGGCCGACTGGTGGCCGGTGTCGCCGCCGATGACCGCATAGCCCTGGCGCATCGCGTAGGCCATGTCGCCGTAGCTGAGCGCGTGGCTGTAGCCGCCGTTGCCGGTGGCCACGAGCTTGCCGTTCCAGGCCTCGCCCTGCGGCACCCACACCTGGAAGCCGATGGACGAGTCGCCGCTCGGCGCGGCGGTGGCGTCGATGCGGCAGAAGGCCGGCAGGCCGGCCAGCGTGGTGTTCGTGCCGGGCAGCGTGTAGTCGCCGGCCGGCACGGCGGTGGCGGCCTGCAGGCTCGCGCCGTCGAGCGCGAGCGCCGCGAAGCTGTCGAGCGCGCAGGCCTTGGGCCCGGCCGCGGCCGGCGGCGTTGCATCGCCATCGCCGCCGCCGCACGCGGCCAGCAGGGCGCCGCCGAGCAGCGCGGCCCATGCGCCGCGCACGCGCCGTGAAAAGCGGGGTTGTCTCATCGTCGTCTCCTTCTCTGTCTTCGGCGGGCAAAGCGCTGCCCGGGCCGCCCTCTTCGGGGCGGCCGGCTGGTGAACGGGAATGAAGGGCCGGCGCCGGCCCGGCGCGGGCTACTCCGGCGCGATGCCCGCGGCCTTGATGACGCGACCCCACTTCTGCGTCTCGGCCGCCTGGAACGACGCCAGCTCGGCGGGCGTCGTCGTCCACGGCTCCGAGCCGGCCGTGTTGAAGAAGGCCGTCGCGGCGGGGCTCCTCACCGCGTTGCCGAGCAGCGCGTTGAGCCGCTCGACCACCGGCGCGGGCGTGCCGTCGGGCACGTAGGCGGCGAACCAGTAGCCCATGTCGTAGCCCTTCACGCCGGCCTCGGCGATGGTGGGCACGTCGGGCAGCTGGGTGCTGCGCGTCTGCGTGGAGTAGCCGAGCGCGCGCAGCTTGCCGGCCTTGACCTGCGGCACGCCGGTGGAGGTGTCGGTGATCATCAGGTCGATCTGGCCGCCCAGCAGGTCGGTGATGGCCAGCGGGTTGCTCTTGTAGGGCACGTGCAGGATGTCGGTGTCGGTGAGCTGCTTGAGCATCTCGCCGGCCATGCGGCTCGACGAGCTGCCGCTGCCGAAGCTCAGCTTGCCCGGGTTCTTGCGCGCGGCGGCCACCACGTCGGCCACGCTCTTGTAGGGCGAGGCCACGTTCACCACCATCACCTGCCCGCCCTTGCCCAGGCCCGTGACGGGGGCGAAGTCCTTCACCGGGTCGTAGGGCAGCTTCTTGTACAGGTGCTCGTTGGCCGCGTGCGTGGTGTTGGTGGTGATGAGCACGGTGTAGCCGTCGGCCGGGGCGTTGGCCGCCTGCTGCGCGGCGATCATGCCGCTGGCGCCGGCCTTGTTCTCGATCACCACCGTCTGCTTCGTCTGCTCGGTGACCGACTGGCCGAGCGCCCGCGCGAGCTGGTCGGTGGCGCTGCCGGCCGCGAAAGGCACGATGAAGGTGAAGGGCTTGCTCGGGTAGTCCTGTGCGAACGCGGCGCCCGGCAAGGCGGCGGCCAGCAGCAGGGCGGCGGCATGGGCCAGGGCATGGCGCCGGGCGTGTCGCGTGGTGGGGGTCATCTCTGTCGTCTCCTTCTCGGGTCGTGGGTGTGGAAGTCAGGCGTCGCCGGCCAGGCGGGCGGCGAGCTCGGCGGGAACCTCGATCGGCAGATCGAGCAGCAGGTACGCCAGGGCCTTGCCATGGCTGTCGAGGTTGAGCGAATCGTTGACGCCGCCGTCGAGCACGCCGTCGATCACGAAATTCATCGCATGCAGCGTGGGCAGCAGGTGGCGCACCACGCGCGCGGGCCGGCGGTGCGCGAACTGGCGCGCGACGGCCTCTTCGGTCACCTGCGCGACCAGCAGCGGCCACAGGTCCGGGTGCCAGGCGATCACGCTGATGTTCGAGCGGTCGCCCTTGTCGCCGGTGCGGCCGTGCGCTGCGCGATAGAGAGGCACGCGAATCATCGGCTGCGCACTCATTGCGCATCCCCCGTCACGAAGCGGTGCCGCGCCGGCACCCGCTCGCGCGGCACGCTGCACGACACCGTGCCCAGGCGCGGGCGCAGCGCCGTGCGCACGCCGCCGCCGCCGGCGGGGCCGCAGGTGTAGAGCGCCGTCACCTCACGCACCAGGCGCTCGGCGCAGCGCCGCTCGGCATGCTTGAGCGCCACGCGCAGGCGCACGTCGCGCGCATCGCCCTCGGGCTGCCCGGCGAGCCAGCGGCCGGCGTCGTCGGCGAAGACGCTGGCCACGCCGATCAGGTCGGCCCGCAGCGGCCCGAGTCCCGCCAGCCGCTCGCGCAGCACCTCGGCCGCGAGCCGCGCACGCGCTTCGGCGCGGGCCCCGGCGTAGGAGATCTCGCCCTCGGCCAGCCAGCCGGTCTCGTGGCAGACGTTGACCTTCAGTTCCGCCGGCCGCGCATGGCCGCGCACGCCGGTCAGGCGCACGCGGTCGGGCCCGATCTCGGCGACCTCGGCCTCGCCGATGTCGGCCGCCACGTCGGGCGTGAGGTAGGCGCGCGGGTCGTGCACTTCGTAGAGCAGCTGCTCCTTGACGGTGTGCGCGTCCACGCGCCCGCCGGTGCCGGCCGGCTTGGTGAGCGTGCAGTGGCCGTCGGCGTCGATCTCGGCGATCGGGTAGCCGAGCGTCGCCAGGCCCGGCACGTCCTTGAAGCCCGGGTCGGCGTAGTAGCCGCCGGTGACCTGCGCGCCGCATTCCAGCAGGTGGCCGGCCATGGTGGCGCGGGCGAGGCGGTCCCAGTCGTCGCGCGCCCAGCCGAAGTGCGCGAGCGCCGGCCCGACGGTCAGCGACGGGTCGGCCACGCGGCCGCACACCACCACGTCGGCGCCGTCCAGCAGCGCATCGGCGATGGGCTCGGCGCCGAGGTAAGCGTTGGCGGAGACGAGCGACAACCCCCGCGCATGCTCGCCCAGGGCCTGGGCGAGCAGCGGGCGGTGGGCCTCGCCGCTCAGGTCGTCGCCCTCGACCACGGCGATGCGCGGTGCGCGCAGGCCGAGCTCGGCGGCGAGCGCCGCGATGCGCCGCGCCGCGCCCGCCGGGTTGGCCGCGCCGAAGTTGCTGACGATGCGGATGCCGTGCCCCAGGCAGCGCGCCAGCACCGGGCGCAGCAGCTCGTCGAGCAGCGGCTCGTAGCCGCCGTCCGGATCGCCGCGGCGCGCCATCTGCGCCAGCGCCAGCGTGCGCTCGGCCAGGGTCTCGAAGATCAGCACCGCCGGGCCGCCGGCCGCGATCAGCGCGTCGACCACCGGGCCGGCGGCATCGGTGCGATCGCCGGAGAAGCCGGCGGCGCAGCCCACGCGCAAGAGTGAATCCGTCATCGTCTCCTCCGGCGCCGCCCGTGTCGTGCGGCGTCTCGGTGCATGTTCCGTGGACGACTGTAGGCAGGCGGCGTTAATCTGTGAAATAGAAAGTCGGGATCAATTGATCCGCCAAACCGATGAATCGCAGCCGCCGCCCATGAACGTCAACGTCTCCACCCGCCAGCTGCGCGCCTTCATGGCGCTGGCCGAGGAACGCAGCTTCACGCGCGCCGCCGCGGCCAGCCACCTGTCGCAGCCGGCGTTCAGCGCCCTCATCCGCCAGCTGGAGGAATCGCTCGGCGTGCGCCTGTTCGACCGCAGCACGCGCCATGTGGCGCTCACCGCCGAGGGCGAGGACTTCGGCCTCGCCGCGCAGCGCGTGCTCGGCGAGTTCGACGCCGCGCTCGCCGGCGTGCAGGACCGCGCGGCGCGCCGGCGCGGGCGGGTGTCGATCGCGCTGCTGCCCTCGCTCGCGGCCGACTGGCTGCCCGGCGTGCTGGCCGGCTTCGCGGCCGAGTACCCGGGCATCGAGATGGAAGTGGCCGACGTGCTCTCCGAGCCCTGCATCGAGGCCGTGCGCAGCGGCCATGCCGACTTCGCGCTGGCCGCCACCCGCGCCGAGACGCCCGAGCTGCGCGCCGAGCGCTTCTGCAGCGACGACTTCCACCTCGTGTGCCCGGCCGGCCACCCGCTCGCGCGCCTGCGCGAGCCCAAGCCGCGCGACCTCGCCGCCTGGCCGTTCGTGCACCTGTCGCGCACCTCCAGCGTGCGCCAGTACATCGATGCGGCCACGCATCCGCAGACCCTGCCGTCGGTGCTCGAGGTGGACCAGCTCGCCACCGTGAGCGGCATGGTGCGCGCGGGCCTGGGCATCAGCGTGGTGCCGGCGCTGACGCTCTACCAGTTCCGCTCGCCCGAGCTCGCCATCCGGCCCCTGCGCTGGGCCGGGCTCACGCGCCACATCTACCTCGTGCGCCGGCGCGACCGCAGCCTGTCGGTCGCGGCCCAGGGGTTCTACGAGTGGGTGATGGCGCACCGGCCGCAGGCCGCGGCGCGCACAAGAAAGCCGATGCCGGGGCGGCGCAGAACGGCTTGACGGTGCAGGGCGCAGGGTCTGCCGCCACCGGTGTGGTAGGCCGTGCTGGGCTCGAACCAGCGACCAAAGGATTATGAGTCCTCTGCTCTAACCAACTGAGCTAACGGCCCGTGTGAATCGCATGCGTGAAGCGGGCGCGATTGTAGGTTTGCGGGGCCGCGCGCCCTGCTTTCTCGCGCCTACTTGGAACTGAGCGCGTTCGACACCAGCCGCGAGGTGATGTCGACGATCTGGATCATGCGGTCGTAGGCCATGCGCGTCGGGCCGATCACGCCGAGCGTGCCGACCACCTGGCCGTCGACCTCGTACGGCGCCGAGACGACCGACAGCTCCTCGAACGGCACGACGCGGCTCTCGCCGCCGATGTAGATGCGCACGCCCTCGGCGCGGCTGCTCACCTCGAGCAGGCGCATGAGCTGGGTCTTCTGCTCGAACAGGTCGAACAGCTTGCGCAGCGCGTCCATGTCGCTCGACAGGTCGTGCACCGCGAGCAGGTTGCGCTCGCCGGAGACGACCACCTGCTCCTGGCTGTCGGCCACCGCCTCGCTGCCGGCCTGCACGGCGGCCTGCATCAGCGCCGCGATCTCGCCGCGCAGCGCCTCGACCTCGGTCTTCAGGCGCTCGCGCACCTCGTCGAGCGTGAGGCCCGAATAGTGGCTGGTGAGGTAGTGGCTCGCCTCCTGCAGCTGCGCCTGGCTGTAGTCCTGCGCGGTGAAGATGACGCGGTTCTGCACGTCGCCGTCGGGCGCGACGAGGATCACGAGCACGCGCCGCTCCGACAGGCGCATGAACTCGATGTGGTGGAACACGCTCGCCTTGCGCGGCGCCGTCACCACGCCGACGAAGCTCGACAGGTTGGACAGCAGCTGCGCCGCGTTGGCGATCACGCGCTGCGGCTGGTCGGCCAGCAGCTGCGGCTCGATGTGCGGCGCGCGCGCGATGTGCATCGGCTGCGCCGTGAGCATGGTGTCGACGAACAGCCGGTAGCCGCGCGCCGTGGGGATGCGCCCGGCGCTGGTGTGCGGGCTGGCGATGAGGCCGAGGTCCTCGAGGTCGGCCATCACGTTGCGGATGGTGGCCGGCGACAGGTCGAGCCCCGAGGCCCGCGAGAGGGTGCGCGAACCGACGGGCTGGCCGTCGGCGATGTACCGTTCGACGAGGGCTTTCAGCAGGGTTTTCGCACGGTCGTCGAGCATGGCGTGATTGTAGATTTGGCGCGGGATTCTGGCCTGCGCCGCGGCATGTCCCTGTGGTGTAATCCCGCGGATGAGGACCCGCTTCCGACATGCCGCACTGGTGGGCAAATACCACGCACAAGGCATTCGCGACGTGCTGGAAGAGATCGCGCACTTTCTTTCCCGCCAGGGGCTGGACGTGTCGCTCGAGCGCGCGACCGCGCTGAACACCGGCATGACGGGCTACGACGCGCTCGGCGTCGACCAGATGGGCGAGCGCTGTGACCTCGTCGTGGTGGTCGGCGGCGACGGCACCATGCTCGGCATCGCGCGGCAGGTAGCGCGCCACGGCCTGCCGCTGGTGGGCATCAACCAGGGGCGGCTCGGCTTCATCACCGACGTGTCCATCGGCCAGTTCGCCGAGCTGCTCGGACCGATGATCGCCGGCGACTACGAGGAAGAGCGCCGCAGCATGCTCGAAGGCGGCGTGTGGCGCGACGGCGAGACCATCTTCGAGGGGCTGGCCATGAACGACGTGGTGGTCAGCCGCGGCGCCACGGCCAGCATGGTCGAGCTGCGCATCACGCTCGGCGACGAGCTCGTCACCGGCCTGCGCGCCGACGGCCTGATCGTCGGCTCGCCCACCGGCTCCACCGCCTACGCGCTGTCGGCCGGCGGGCCCATCCTGCACCCCGGCATCGCGGCCTGGGTGCTGGTGCCGATCGCGCCGCACGACCTGTCGAACCGCCCCATCGTGCTGCCGGACGCCGGCGAGATCTCCATCGAGATCGTGGCCGGCCGCGACGCGAGCGTGAACTTCGACATGCAGAGCCTCGCGAGCCTCCTGCACGGCGACCGCGTGACCGTGCGGCGCTCGGCGCACCAGGTGCGCTTCCTGCACCCGCTGGGCTGGAGCTACTACGCCACCCTGCGCGGCAAGCTGCGCTGGAACGCGGGCACCTCGAGCGAAGGCTGACCATGCTCAGACGCCTCGTCCTGCGCGACTTCGTCATCGTGGCCGAGCTGGAGGTCGAGCTCGCCGCCGGCTTCTCGGTGCTCACCGGCGAGACCGGCGCTGGCAAGTCCATCCTGATCGACGCCCTGCAGCTCGCCCTCGGCAGCCGCGGCGACACCGGCGTGGTGCGCGAGGGCGCGGCGCGCGCCGACATCACCGCCGAGTTCGATTCGCCGCGCGGCCTGGCGGCCTGGCTGGCCGAGGCCGGCTTCGACGGCCCGCCGCACGACGAGGGCCGGCTGCTGCTGCGCCGCACGATCGACGCGCAGGGCAAGAGCCGCGCATGGATCAACGGCAGCGTGGCCACCATCGCGCAGCTGCGCGAGGCGGCCGACCGGCTGGTGGACATCCACGGCCAGCATGCCTGGCAAAGCCTCACGCGGCCGGCGTCGGTGCGCGCGCTGCTCGACGCTTACGCGGGCGCGGACGCGAAGCCGCTGGCCGCCGCCTTCGCCGCCTGGAAGGCCGCCGCCGACGCGCTGCTCGCGGCGCAGACGCGGCAGGCCGACATCGAGCGCGAGCGCGAGCGCCTCGCCTGGCAGGTCGGCGAGCTCGACCGCCTCGCGCCCGGCGCCGACGAATGGGACGAGCTGAACGCGGAGCACCGCCGGCTGTCGAACGCGCAGTCGCTGATCGACGCCGCGCGCACGGCGCTCGACGCCGTCAGCGAGGCCGACGACAACGCCGGCGCGCTCACCGGCCGCGCGGCCGACGCGCTGGCCGAAGCGGCCGCCATCGACGCCCAGCTGGCCGGCGTGGCCGAGGTGCTGCAGAGCGTGCAGGCGCAGCTGCAGGACGCGGCGCACACGCTGTCGAGCTACCTGCACCACACCGAGCCCGAGCCCGAGCGGCTGCAGCAGCTCGACGAGCGCCTGTCGGCCTGGATGACGCTCGCGCGCCGCTACCGCCGCCCGCCGGCGGAGCTGCCGGCGCTGCTGGCCCAGTGGCAGGACGAACTGCGCGCGATCGAGGCCTCGGCCGACGCCGAGTCGCTGCAGCGCACGCTGGCCGACGCCGAGCGCAGCTTCGACGCCGAGGCGGCCCGCGTGTCCGCCGCGCGGCGCAAGGCCGCGCCGAAGCTGGCCGCGGCCGTCACCCAGGCGATGCAGCAGCTCGGCATGGCGGGCGGCCGCTTCGAGATCGCGTTCGCGCCGCAGGCCGAGCGGCAGTCCTTCGGGCTCGAATCGGCCGAGTTCCTCGTCGCCGGCCACGAAGGCAGCACGCCGCGACCGCTGGCGCGCGTGGCCTCGGGCGGCGAGCTGTCGCGCATCGCGCTGGCGATCGCCGTCACCACCAGCCAGCTCGCGCCGGGCGACGAGGCGGCCGACACGCTCATCTTCGACGAGATCGACGCCGGCGTCGGCGGCACCGTGGCCGACACCGTGGGCCGGCTGATGAAGCAGCTCGGCCGCGAGCGCCAGGTGCTGGCCGTCACGCACCTGCCCCAGGTGGCGGCCTGCGCGGACCACCATTTCGTGGTGTCCAAGCGCACCCAGGCCGGCAGCACGCGCAGCGACGTGAACGCCGTGCGCGGCGAAGACCGCGTGGCCGAGGTCGCGCGCATGCTGGGCGGCGAGCGGCTGTCGGGCACGAGCCGCGCGCATGCCCAGGAACTGCTGGCGGTGGCGACGGCCGCGCCGGCGCGGAAGAAGCGATGAACACGCCGAACGCCCTTGCGCCGCAGGAAGTGGTGCTCGTCACCGGCATCTCCGGCTCCGGCAAGTCGGTGGCACTGCATGCGCTGGAGGACGCGGGCTTCTTCTGCGTGGACAACCTGCCGCCCGAGCTGCTGCGCGAGTTCCTGCGCCTGCAGCAGCAGCGCGCGGAGCGCCGCGTCGCCATCGCGGTGGATGCGCGCAGCGCCCGCTCGCTGCCGCACCTGCTGGCGCTGCTGCGCGAGCTGCGCGACGAGGGCGTAGCGATCCGCCCGGTGTTCCTCGATTCGAGCACCGACGCGCTGGTGCGCCGCTTCTCCGAGACGCGCCGCCCGCACCCGCTCACCTACGAATCGGGCCGGCCGCCCACGCCGCGCCGGCGGGCGAGCGACCGCGCCCCGGCCGTCGCGCCCGACGGCCACCGCGCGCTGATCGAAGCCATCGAGCTGGAGCGCGAGCTCGTGGCCGAACTGCGCGAGGTCTCCACCGTCATCGACACCAGCCAGCTGCGCCCGGCCCAGCTGCGCGCCTGGATGCGCCAGCTGGTGGAAGCCACGGCGAGCCGGCTCACGCTGGTGTTCGAGTCCTTCGCGTTCAAGCACGGCGTGCCGCTGGATGCCGACTACGTGTTCGACATCCGCGTACTGCCCAACCCCTACTACATCCGCGAGCTGCGCCCCCTCACCGGGCTCGACGCCGCGGTGTGCCAGTACCTCGCCGAGCAGCCCGAAGCCAACGAGATGCTCGACCAGATCGAGGCCTTCCTGGCGCGCTGGCTGCCGGCCTTCGAGGACGACCAGCGCAGCTACCTCACCGTGGCCATCGGCTGCACCGGCGGGCAGCACCGCTCGGTGTACTTCGTCGAGACGCTGGCGCGGCGCTTCGAGGCGCGTGCCGCCACGCTGGTGCGCCACCGCGAGCTCGACGGGCGCGGCTGAGCCGCCCTTGCCCACCCCGCGCCGATGACCCTGCCGCCCGGCCCCTTCGAGCTGCCGCTGTTCCCGCTGCAGTCGGTGCTGTTTCCCGGCGGCCTGCTGGCGCTGAAGGTGTTCGAGGCGCGCTACCTCGACCTCATCGGCGCCTGCCTGCGCGAGCAGCGGCCGTTCGGCGTGGTGGCGCTGCTCAGGGGCGGCGAGGTGCACCGGCCGGGCCAGGGCGTGAGCTTCGAGCACGTCGGCACGGCGGCGGAACTGATCGACGTGGACGGCGACACGCCCGGCATCCTGCAGGTGCGCAGCCGCGGCATGCAGCGCTTCGACGTCGAATCGAGCCGCCAGGAGGCCGACGGCCTGTGGCTCGCGCGCGTGCAGGCGCAGCCCGCCGACGAGGCGCTGGCGCCGGCGCCGGCCATGCACGAGACCGTCAAGGGCCTCGCCAACGCCATCGCCACCCTGAAGGCGCAGGGTGCGGCGCCCTTCCTCGCGCCCTACCGCTTCGACGACGCGGGCTGGGTGGCGAACCGCTGGTGCGAGATCCTGCCGATCTCGCTGGCGGCCAAGCAGAAGCTGATGGAGCTGCCCGACCCGGCGGTGCGGCTGCAGCTGGTGGACGAATTCCTGCGCAGCAAGGGCGTGGTGAGCTGAGGCGGCTCAGGCCGCGAGCAGCAGCTTGCGCAGCGGCGCGGGCAGGCCGAGCGCCAGCGCCTCCTCGCGCGTGGCCCAGCGGCCCGCCGGCAGGGCGGCCGTCACCGCGTCGCGCGCCTGCGCCGAGGCGTGCGCCGGCAAGGTCCAGCGCAGCGGGTGCAGCGTCCAGTCGAGGTGCGTGAGCACGTGGGTGAAGCTCGGCAGCGACTCGCCGCCGCCCGGCCAGCCGGCGCAGGCGCGCTCGAAGTCCGGCATCGAGTCGAACTCCGGCAGGCTCCACAGGCCGGCCCACACGCCCGCCTGGCCGCGCTGCGCGAGCCAGAGCCGGTCCTGCCACTGCAGCCACAGCCAGACGTGCTCGCGCCGCCCGCGCCGGAGCTTGCGGGTCTTGACCGGATAGCGCTCGGGCTCGCCCGCGGCACGCGCGGCGCAATCGCCCTGCACCGGGCACAGCAGGCAGTTCGGGCCGCGCGCCAGGCACACGGTGGCGCCGATGTCCATCAGCCCCTGCGTGTACGACTCGATCCCCTCGCCCTGCGGCAGCAGGCCGGTCGCGAGCGCCCAGAGGCGCCGCTCCTGCGCGCTGCTCGCCAGGTCGCCGTCGAAGGCCAGCACGCGGCCGAGCACGCGCTTGACGTTGCCGTCGAGGATGGCCACGCGCTCGCCGAAGCAGAAGGCCGCGATGGCCGCCGCGGTGGAGCGGCCGATGCCCGGCAGCGTCGCCAGCGCCTCGGCGCTGCGCGGGAACTCGCCGCCGTGCTGCGCCACCACCGCCTGCGCGCAGCGGTGCAGGTTGCGCGCGCGGCTGTAGTAGCCCAGGCCGCTCCACAGCGCGAGCACGTCGTCCTGCGGCGCGGCGGCGAGCGCCGCCACGTCGGGAAAGCGCTGCAGGAAGCGCTCGTAGTAGCCGAGCACCGTCGCCACCTGCGTCTGCTGCAGCATGATTTCCGACAGCCACACGCGGTACGGGTCGCGCGTGCGCTGCCACGGCAGGGTGTGGCGGCCGTGCGTGCGCTGCCAGCCGATCACGCGACCGGCGAATCCCTCGACGGACATTCAGGCGTGCGCCTGCTGCAGCGGCGCGGGCGCGGACTCGAGTTCGAGGTCGAGCGTGAGCAGCTCGCCGACGGCCGCGCCGTGCGCGCCGCCCGCGCCGGCAGCCTGCTCGCGCAGCGCCGCGCCCAGCTCGGACACGCGCGCCAGCAGCTGGTTCACGCGCTCGTCCTGGGCCTCGATCTCGGTGATGCGCTGCTCCAGCTCGCCGGCGGCGTTCTGGATGCGCTCGAGCGCCTCGCGGCGGCGGCGGAAGCCGCGGCGCCGCTCGCGCAGCTGCGAATCGACCTGCTGCGAGGCGGTCTTGTTCCACAGCTCGAGTTCACTGCTGGCGTTCTCGAACACCACCCGCAGCTTGGACACCAGCATGCGTCGGAACTGCTCCATGAAGCGGGGCTGCGACAGGCGCAGCGCCTGCGTGAGCCCGAGGTACTGCACGTAGCTGCGCTCGATCAGCGCCAGCTCGGGCAGGAAGCGGTCGAGCGCCGGCCCCTTGGGCAGCGCCAGGCCGAAGCCGAATTCGCTGTTGAGCCGGGTGAACGAGGCGCCGAGCATCTCGCGGATCTCGCCGGCGTGGGCCTGGCCCGCCTGCAGCAGCGCGCGCAGCCGCGCGCACAGCGCGACGAAGGCCTTCTTGGCGCCCAGGTTGAGCAGCGAGGCGGCCATCTGCGCCTGCATCTGCTCCACCTCCTCGCGCAGGCGGTCGGACGACAGGCCGACCAGCGCGTCCTTGAGCATGCGCGTGTGCACCATGCGCAGCGCCTGCAGCCGCGCGGTGCAGCGCTCGAACTCCTGGGTCTCCTCGTCCACGCGCTGCAGCATCAGCCGCACCTTGGCCGTGCTCTTGCCGCGCAGGCCGCGCAGCTCGAGCATCTGCTCGGCGAGCTGGCGCCGGGTGTCGCCGAAGCGGCGGGCGAGCTGCACCTCCACCTGGCGCGCGGCTTCGTCGACGAGGCGCTGCAGCACCTCCTTGCGCTGCGGCATGAGCTGCTGCGAGAGCGCGTCCTCCAGCTCCACGAGCCGGCTCGCGGCCAGGCCTTCGGCGTCGCCCGCCACGCGCGCGGCGAGCGCCTGCCGCGCCGACAGAGGGAACACGCGGTCCGCCGGGACGTCGAGCGTGCGCGCCGTGGCCTCGCACTGCGACGCGATCTGCTGGGCCACCTGCTCGCGCGTGGCCAGCGGGTCGACCAGCGCGTCGATCTTGTTGAGCACGACGAAGCGCGCGCGGTCGTGCGTGCCGAGGTGGTCGCGCCAGATCGACAGGTCCGACTTCGTCACGCCCGTGTCGGCGCCGAGCACGAACACCGTGGCGTGCGCGCTCGGCAGCAGGCTGAGCGTGAGCTCGGGCTCGGCGCCGATGGCATTCAGCCCCGGCGTGTCGAGCACCACCAGACCCTGCTTGAGCAGCGGGTGCGGGTAGTTGATGAGCGCATGGCGCCAGGCCGGCACCTCGACGCGGCCGTCGTCGCCGAGCGGCGGGTTGTCGTCGGGCCGCTCGTCGTCCCAGAAGCCGAGCGCACGCGCCTCGTCCTGCGTCACGCGCTGCGTGTGCGTCACCTCGGCGAGCGAGCGCGTCAGGTCTTCGGCATCGGCGACGTTCAGCGGGATGTGCGTCCAGGCGCGCGGCTGGCCGCGCAGGTCGTGCAGCGACGCACCCTCCAGCCGCGTGGCGATGGGCAGCAGCGACAGCGTGGGCGGCTCGTCGGCGTCGTAGGCCAGCTCGACCGGGCACATGGTGGTGCGCCCGGGCGTGGCCGGCAGCACGCGGCGGCCGGCGTCGGCGAAGAAGATGGCGTTGATGAGCTCCGACTTGCCGCGCGAGAACTCGGCCACGAAGGCGACGACGAGCTTCTCGCTGTCGATGCGCTGGCGCAGCGCGTCGAGCTGCGCCTCGGTGGCCTCGTCGAGCAGCTGGTGCTCGCTCAGGAAATGCGCCAGCTGCTGGGCCCGCGCCGCAAGCGCACCCCGCCACTGGCCCAGGGCGTCGAGGCTTCCGGCGAAGGTCTGGAACATGCTTTGCAGAGGCGGCAAACGGGGTCTGCGCATCGTAGCCCAGGCCGCCTCGCGCGCCGCCATGCACCCGGGCCGCAGTCTGTGCACTGTGTCGCAGATCGTGACCGGCTCGCGTGACGGAACGTCACCGCCGCGCAGCTCAGCGCCGCTGGCAGCAGGGGCAGAAAAACGTCGAGCGCTGGCCCTGGACCACGCGCCGGATGGGTGTGGCGCAGACGCCGCACGGCTCGCCTTCGCGGCCGTAGACCCGCGCGTGCGCCTGGAAGGCGCCCGCCATGCCGTGCGCGTCGCGGAAGTCGCGCAGCGTCGAGCCGCCGAGCGAGACCGCCCGGGCGAGCGTGTCGCGCACCGCCGCGGCCAGGCGCTCGGCACGCGGCCGGCTCACCGCGTTGCTGCGCGTGCGCGGGTCGATGCCGGCGGTGAACAAGGCCTCGCAGGCGTAGATGTTCCCCGCGCCCACCACGATGCGCCCCGACAGCAGCGCCAGCTTCACCGCCACCCGCTGGCGCTGCAGCGCCGCATGCAGGTACGCGCCGCCGAAGGCCGGGTCGAAGGGCTCGATGCCGAGGCTCGCGAGCAGCCGGGCGGCCGGATCGGCATCGAGGCCGGGCGACCACACCACCGCGCCGAAGCGCCGCGGATCGGTCAGGCGCAGGGTGCCGCGGTCGGTGACGAGGTCGAAATGGTCGTGGGGCCCGGGCGGCGGCGCCTGGCCCGCGAAGCCGAGCGAGCCCGACATGCCCAGGTGCATCAGCAGCCCGCCCTCGTCCAGCGGCAGCCACAGGTACTTGCCGCGCCGGCTCGCCGTGCCGACGGTGCGGCCCACCAGCCGCCCGGGCTCGACGCCCAGCGGCCAGCGCAGCGGCTTGCCCAGGCGCACCGCCTCGACCCGCGCGCCCGCGATGCGGTCGGCAAAACTTGCACGCGTGACTTCGACTTCCGGCAGCTCGGGCATGCAGGGAATTATCGCGAGCGGTGGCGACTCCATCGCTCTTCGGGCGCCCGCCGGCCCGGGCCGCACGCCGCGCCCGCCGGGGACGCGACACTAGAATCCTTCGACTTCGAGGAGTGGTCCTGATGCCAGCTGGCTTTCCCCAAGGCGCACGAGCGCTGGCCCTCGCGGCGGCGGTGCTCATGGGGGCGCAGCTCCCGGCGGCGCACGCGGCCGACGCGGCACCGGTGACGAACTCCGAGCTCGACGCGCCGCTGTTCTATCAGCTGCTGATCGGCGAGATCGGCCTGCGCGAGGGCGATGCCGGTACGGCCTACCAGGTGATGCTGGCCGCGGCCCACCGCACGAAGGACGAAGCCCTGTTCCAGCGCGCGACCGAGATCGCGCTGCAGGCCCGCGCCGGCGAGCAGGCGCTCGCCGCCGTCCGGGCCTGGCGCGAGGCGGTGCCGTCCTCCCTCGGCGCGCACCGCTACCTCGTGCAGTTGCTCGCCGCGCTGAACCGCCTGCCGGAGACGGTGGAGCCGCTGCGCTCGATGATCGAGCTCACGCCCGCCGCCGAGCGCGGCGCCCTCATCGCCAACCTGCCGCGCTTCTTCGCGCGCAGCCCCGACCGCCGCGCGGCGGCGCAGCTCGTCGAGGACGTGCTGCGGCCCTACGCCGAATCGCCCGCCACGCGGGTGGCGGTGACGGTGGCGCAGGGGCGCGCCTGGCTGGCCGCGGGCGACGTGCCGCGCGCGCACCGGCTCGCCCGCGAGGCGCATGCCCTCGACCCGGCCAGCGAAGGCCCGGCGCTGCTGGCGCTCGAGCTGATGGGCGAGGACCCGACGGCCGAGGCGCTCGTCACGGCCCACCTGCAGGCCGCCCCGGCGAGCAACGCGGTGCGCTCGCTGTACGCGCGCGTGCTCACCGGCTCGCAACGCTATGCCGACGCGCAGGCGCAGCTCGAAGCCGTGACCGCCGCCGCGCCCGACACGGCCTCGGCCTGGCTGACGCTCGGCGCCCTGCACCTCGAGATGCGCCGCCCGGCGCAGGCCACGCAGGCGCTGCAGCGCTACGTCGAGCTGGCGCAGGCGCAGGAGGCGGCCACGCCCGCCGACACCGAGTCGCCCGCCCGCGCCGCGCTCGCCGCCGCGCGCGAGCAGGGCCTGACCCAGGCCTGGCTGATGCTCGCGCAGGCCGCCGAGCAGCAGCAGGACGATGCGGCGGCCGAGGCCTGGCTCGCCCGGATCGACGACGCGTCGCAGGCCATCCAGGTGCAGGCCCGCCGCGCCTCGCTGATGGCGCGCAAGGGCCGGCTCGACGAGGCGCGCGAGCTGATCCGCAAGGTGCCCGAGCGCCGCCCCGGCGACGCGCGCACCAAGGCGCTGGCCGAGGTCGGCCTGCTGCGCGAGATGAAGCAGTGGCAGGCCGCCTACGACGTGCTGGCCGCCGCCGTCGAGCGCTCGCCCGACGACGCGGGCCTGCTCTACGAGCAGTCGATGGTGGCCGAGAAGCTCGACCGCATCGACGAGATGGAGCGCCTGCTGCGGCGCGTGATCGAGCTCGAGCCGGACCACTTCCATGCGCACAACGCCCTCGGCTACTCGCTCGCCGACCGCAACATGCGCCTGCCCGAGGCCAAGGCGCTGATCCTGAAGGCGCTGGAGCTCTCGCCCGGCGAGCCCTTCATCACCGACAGCCTCGGCTGGGTCGAGTACCGCATGGGCAACCGCGACGAGGCGCTGCGCCACCTGCGCGCCGCCTACCGCTCGCGGCCCGACCCCGAGATCGCCGCGCACCTCGGCGAGGTGCTGTGGGTCAGCGGCCAGCAGGAGGAAGCGCGCCGCGTCTGGCGCGAGGCCCGCACGCGCGACGCCACCAACGAGGTGCTGCGCGAGACCCTCGCCCGCCTGCGGGTCGACGACCTGTGAGCCCGCGCGGCCTCCTGGGCGCCGCGGCGGCGGCGCTGTCGATGCTGGCGGGCTGCGCGACGGTGCCGCCGCCCGATGCCTACGGCGGCGACACGCTGTCCGGGCGCCTGTCGGTGCGCGTGGAAGCGCACGCCGCGGCCGACGCGACGTCGATGACCGCCGCGTTCGAGCTGCGCGGCGACCCGCAGCGCGGCCGGCTCGACCTCAGCACGCCGCTGGGCACCACGCTGGCGCAGGCCCGCTGGGCGCCGGGCCTGGTGGCGCTCGTCACGCCGCAGGGCGAGGCGCGGTTCGCCACGCTCGACGACCTGACGCGCGACGTGCTGGGCGAAAGCCTGCCCGTGGCCGCGCTGTTCGACTGGCTGCGCGGCCGGCCCTGGCCGGGCGCGCCGAGCGCGCCGCCGGCGCCGCCCACCGAGCGCGGGTTCTCGCAGCTCGGCTGGACGGTCGACCTCTCCCGCTTCGACGATGCCGCCATCGTCGCGCGCCGCGCGCAGCCGCCGGCCGTCACGGTGCGCGCCCGGGTGGACCGGCCATGACGCTGCAGGCCCTCCACGACGTGCCGGCCCCGGCGAAGCTGAACCTGTTCCTGCACGTGATCGGCCGGCGCGCCGACGGCTACCACCTGCTGCAGTCGGCCTTCGTGCTGATCGACTGGTGCGACACCCTGCACTTCGAGCGCCGCGGCGACGGCCGCCTCGCCCGCCACGACCTCGCGGCCGCGCTGCCCGCCGACGACCTGTGCCTGCGCGCCGCCCGGGCGCTGCAGCAGGCGGCCGGCTGCCCGCTCGGCGCCGACATCTCCATCGACAAGCAGGTGCCCTGGGGCGCCGGCATGGGCGGCGGCAGCTCCGACGCCGCCTCGACCCTGCTGGCGCTGAACCGCCTGTGGGGGCTGGACTGGCCGCTGTCGCGGCTCCTGCCGCTCGGCCTCGCGCTCGGTGCCGACGTGCCCTTCTTCCTCGGCGGGCGCAACGCCTTCGTCGAGGGCATCGGCGAGCGCCTCACGCCCATCGAGCTGCCGCCGCAGCGTTTCGCCGTCGTGAAACCTGCCGCAACCCTCGAGACCCGCGCCATTTTCGAGAGCCCGCTGTTGGTCAGGAATACCGAAGCTGCTACACTTGCGGGCTTTCTTGCGAGCGACTTCGGCTTTGGCCGCAACGATTTGCAGCCGAGCGCCGAGAGTTGCTGCCCCGAGGTGAGCGAGGCGCTTTCCCTGGTCGCGGCGCGTTTCGGCAACAGCCGGATGACGGGTTCGGGCAGCGCGGTCTTCGCCAGGGTCGGCGCAAAGGTCAACGCAAAGGTCAACGCAAAGGTCAACGCAAGAGAGGACAGCGGCATCGAAGGCCCCCCCGAGGCGACATGGCCGCCGGAGCTTCCGGCGGGATGGGTGGGCAGGATGTGCCGCAGTCTCGAGATCCATCCGCTGGCCGGGTGGGCCTCGGACGAGCGAGTTTGAAGGTGGGCCGCGCAAGCGGCCGACCGGTGTAGGGGAGTCGCCAAGTTGGTTAAGGCATCGGATTTTGATTCCGACATGCGAGGGTTCGAGTCCTTCCTCCCCTGCCAAATCTTTCTGAAGCCCGTCGGTCGGCGGCGCCCGCAGTGAACTCCGGCACACCCCGGGGCTGGATCGAAGGGCTCGCGGGGCGGCCCGCAAGCCTCGACGGAGGAAACGTGCTCTTCAACACCGTGCTTTTCACCGGCAACGCCAATCCGGCGCTGGCCCGCGAAATCGCCACGCATCTCGGCATCGAACTCGGCCGCGCCCGGGTGGGCCGCTTCTCCGACGGCGAAGTCGACATCGAGATCCAGCAGAACGTGCGCGCGCGCGACATCTTCGTCGTGCAGCCCACCTGCGCGCCGACGAACGAGAACCTGATGGAGATGTGCATCATGGTCGACGCGCTCAAGCGCGCCTCGGCCCGGCGCGTCACCGGGGTGATCCCGTACTTCGGCTATGCCCGCCAGGACCGCCGCCCGCGCTCCACGCGCGTGCCCATCAGCGCCAAGGTCGTCGCCAACATGCTCGAGGCCGTGGGCGTCGAGCGCCTGCTGACGATGGACCTGCACGCCGACCAGATCCAGGGCTTCTTCAACATCCCGGTCGACAACATCTACGCGTCGCCGGTGCTGCTGTCCGACCTGCAGAGCAAGCGCTACAACGACCTGGTGGTCGTCTCGCCCGACGTGGGCGGCGTGGTGCGCGCGCGGGCTCTCGCCAAGCAGCTCGGCTGCGAGCTGGCCATCATCGACAAGCGGCGCCCCAAGGCCAACGTGTCCGAGGTCATGCACGTCATCGGCGACATCGACGGGCGCAACTGCGTCATCATGGACGACATGATCGACACCGCCGGCACGCTGGTGAAGGCGGCCGAGGTGCTGAAGGAGCGCGGCGCCAAGAGCGTCTACGCCTACTGCACGCACGCGGTGTTCTCCGGCCCGGCGATCGAGCGCATCGAGAAGTCGGCGCTCGACGAGGTCGTCATCACCAACACCATTCCCCTGAGCGACGCGAGCCGCGGCTGCTCGAAGGTGCGCCAGCTGTCGGTCGCCTTCCTGTTCGCCGAGACGATCCGCCGCATTTCCGACGGCGAGTCGGTGACGTCGCTGTTCGCGGAGCAGAACGCGAACTTTTGAGTACGAGAGCGGGCTCCTTGCGGAGCCCTCCTCAGCCGGAGGGCCTCGCCCTCTTTTCCCGAAGCACCTGGTCGCGGGTGCTTCACCACTTCTGGAGTGTCAAATGAAATTCGTCGCTTACGAGCGCACGTTGCAGGGGACCGGAGCGAGCCGCCGCCTGCGCAATGCCGGCAAGGTGCCCGGCATCGTCTACGGCGCCGGCGAGCCCGCCATGATCGAGCTCGACCACAACGCGCTCTTCTTCGCGCTGAAGAAGGAAGCCTTCCACTCGTCGCTGCTCGAGATGGAGCTCGGCGGCAAGACCCAGCAGGTGCTGCTGCGCGACTACCAGTTCCACCCGTTCAAGCCGCTGGTGCTGCACGTCGACTTCCAGCGCGTGGACGCCACCACCCGCGTCACCAAGAAGGTGCCGCTGCGCTTCGCGAACGAGGAGAACTCGCCGGCCGTGAAGGTCGACAAGTGCCTGGTCAACCACGTGGCCACCGACCTGCTGCTCGAGTGCCTGGCCTCGCAGCTGCCCGAGTTCATCGAGGTCGACCTCGGCAACCTGGCACGCGGCCAGTCGCTGCACGTGAGCGACATCACGCTGCCGGCCGGCACCAAGGTCGTGACCCACGGCAAGCCGAACCCGGTGATCGTGTCGGTGTCGGCGCAAGCCGCCGAGGAAGAGGAGATCACCCCGGTGGTCGCCGCCGCCCCGGCCCCGGCCGCCAAGGGCAAGAAGTCCGAGAAGCAGAACAAGAAGTGATCCTTCGGGACCGCTGCCGCAACCCCGCTTCGGCGGGGTTTTTCATTGGCGGCGCCCGCCCGTCGGTGCGATGGGTGCGCCGGGAGCGGCCCTCGATAATCTCGCCATGATTCGATTGCTGGTGGGCCTGGGCAACCCCGGGCCGGAATACGAGGCCACGCGGCACAACGCCGGGTTCTGGTGGATCGACGGGCTGGCCCGCCTGCTCGGCGCCTCGCTGGTGCCCGAGCGCAGCTACTTCGGCCTGGTGGCGCGCGTGAACCGCCCGCGGCCGGGCATCGACGGGCCGGTCTGGCTGCTCGAGCCGATGACCTTCATGAACCTGTCGGGCAAGTCGGTCGCGGCGCTGGCGCGCTTCTTCAAGATCGCGCCCGACGAGATCCTCGTCGTCCACGACGAGCTCGACCTGCTGCCGGGCCAGGCCAAGCTCAAGCGCGGCGGCAGCCACGCCGGGCACAACGGCCTCAAGGACATCCAGGCGCAGCTGGGCAGCGCGGACTTCTGGCGGCTGCGGCTGGGCATCGGCCATCCCGGCGTGAAGGCCGAGGTCATCCACTACGTGCTGCGCAAGCCGCCGCTCGCCGAGCGCGAGCTCATCGACCAATCCATCGAGCAGTCGCTCGCCGGCATCGACCTGCTGCTGGCCGGCGACATGGAGCGCGCCATGATGAAGGTGCACGCCAAGCCGCCCCGGCCCAAGCCGGCGCGGCCGGCCGCGGCCGGCGCCGGGGAGAAGAAGCCGTGATCCGCGCCCTGCTCGTGTCCACCGTGCTGTGCGCCCTGGCGGGCGGCGCGGCTGCCGCCGGCCCGATCTACCGCTGCGGCCCCGACGGGCGGGTGTTCTCGCAGACGCCGTGCGCCGGCGGCACCGTGGTCGAGACGACGGCGCCGCCTTCCGAGGAGCGCCAGGCCGAGGCGCGGCGCGTGGCCGAGCAGGACCGGCGCCTGGCCGACGACATGGAACGCGCGCGCCGGGCCGAGGAAGCCGCGCGCACGCCGAAACAGGCGGCCGCGCTCACCCAGCCCAAGCGCAAGGCCGACCCGCGCGGCGGCGACGAGCCGGCGCACAAGCCGCGCCTGTTCCGCCCATCGAAGAAGGCGCCGAAGAAGACGCAGAAGGCATCGGGCGCGGTCGTGCTGCGGCCCGCCGCCGGCACGCGCCAGGCGTTCTAGGCGCGCTCGTCGACGGGCATCGGCGGCGGGGGCTCCGCGGCCTGGGCCGCCGCCTGCTGCAGCCGCCGGTACTTCGCCCACAGCGACTCGTTCGACTCGACGTGCGCCGGATTCACCGGAATGCACTCGACCGGGCACACCTGCACGCACTGCGGCTCGTCGAAGTGGCCGACGCACTCGGTGCACTTCGACGGGTCGATCTCATAGATCTGCGGCCCGAGCGAAATGGCCTGGTTGGGGCATTCCGGCTCGCAGACGTCGCAGTTGATGCACTCGTCGGTGATCAGAAGGGCCATGCGGCTTTCAGCGGCCGTGTCAGGTCAGTCGGAAACGGCCTGGACGCGCTGCTTCAAACGGTCGAGCACCAAGGGTGACACGAACTTGGAGACATCGCCGCCCAAGGTGGCAATCTCGCGCACGAAGGTGCCCGAGACGAACTGGAACTGGTCGCTCGGCGTGAGGAACAGGGTCTCGACCTCGGGCATGAGCTGGCGGTTCATGCCGGCCATCTGGAACTCGTACTCGAAGTCGCTCACGGCGCGCAGGCCACGCACCACCACCTTGCCGTCGTGCGCCACCACGAAGTCGCGCAGCAGGCCCCTGAAGGCCACCACCTCGACGTTGGGGTACTTGGCGGCCAGCGCCCGGGCGAGCTCGAGCCGCTCGTCGACCGAGAACATGGTGCGCTTGTGGTGGCCCGCGGCCACCGCCACGATCAGCCGCTCGAACAGGCTGCTGGCGCGGCGCATCAGGTCTTCATGGCCGAGCGTCATCGGGTCGAAGGTGCCGGGATACACGGCAGTGAGTCGCTTGGCGGTGGTCACGGTCTACTCCTGGCGAGATCGGTCGGGGCAGTGTAGCGGCGCCGATCAGGCCGCATCGGCCGCGGCCTTGCGCCGCAGCAGATGCGAGTGCACCTGGCCCGCGCGCGCGTGGCGGTGCACGGCCAAGCCCCAGGGCCGCAGCGCCTCGTCGTCGAACGCCTGGCCGGCTTCGAGGTAGACCCAACCGCCCTGCGGCGCCACCAGCGGGGCTGCCGCCGCCAGCGCCCGCTCGTGGATGCCGGCCGCGAACGGCGGGTCCAGGAACACGAGGTCGAAGGTGCCCGGCGCCGCGCGCTGCATGAACGACAGGCCGTCGCCCGCCTGCACCCGCACCGCCTCGGCCCCGAGGCGCGCCTGCGACGCCTGCAGCAGCCTGACGAGCTGCGCCTCGCGCTCGACGAGCACCACCTCGCCCGCCCCGCGGGAGGCCGCCTCGAAGCCGAGCGCGCCGCTGCCGGCGAAGGCGTCGAGGCAGCGCCAGCCGGTGAGGTCCTGGCCGAGCCAGTTGAACAGCGTCTCGCGCACGCGGTCGGGCGTGGGCCGCAGGCCGGGCGCGTCGGGCACCGGCAGCTTGCTGCGCTTCCACCGGCCGCCGATGATGCGGACTTCGCGCGGCGGGCCGCCCGCCGCCTTGCCGCGGGGTGCAGCAGGCTTCACAGGCGCACCGGAATGCCGTCGCGCGCCATCAGCGCCTTGGCCTGGCCGACGGTGAACTCGCCGTAGTGGAAGATGCTCGCGGCCAGCACCGCGTCGGCGCCGCCGATACGGATGCCCTCCGACAGGTGCTCGAGCGCGCCGACGCCGCCCGAGGCGATCACCGGCACCGGCACGGCGTCGCTCACGGCGCGCGTGAGTTCGAGGTCGAAGCCGGTCTTCGTGCCGTCGCGGTCCATGCTGGTGAGCAGGATCTCGCCGGCGCCGTGCTCCGCCATCTGCCGGGCCCAGGCCACGGCGTCGAGGCCGACGTTCTTGCGGCCGCCGTGGGTGTAGACGTCCCAGCCCGGGCCGCGCGCGGCCAGGTCGTCGCCGCCGCGGCGCTTGGCGTCGATCGCCACCACGATGGCCTGGGCGCCGTACTTGCCCGAGGCGTCGCGGATCAACTGCGGGTTCGCCACCGCCGCCGAGTTGAAGCTCACCTTGTCGGCGCCGGCGTTGAGCAGGCGGCGCACGTCGTCCACGGTGCGCACCCCGCCGCCGACCGTGAGCGGGATGAACACCTGCGAGGCCACCGCCTCGATGATGTGCAGGATCAGGTCGCGCCCGTCGCTGGTGGCGGTGATGTCGAGGAAGGTGAGCTCGTCGGCGCCCTGCTCGTTGTAGCGGGCGGCGATCTCGACCGGGTCGCCCGCGTCGCGCAGCTCGACGAAGTTGACGCCCTTGACGACACGGCCGCCGGTCACGTCGAGGCAGGGGATGATGCGTTTGGCGAGCATGGCGGGGGCAGTCGTGAAAGGCGGCGATTATCGAGGCGGGCCGGGCGCCGCCCGCCGGCGAGCGGCGTCAGCCGCCGAGTTCGTCGGCGCGGCGCTGCGCCTCGGCGAAATCGAGGTCGCCGCTGTAGATGGCGCGGCCGCAGATCACGCCCTCGACGCCCTGGTCCTCCACGGCGCACAGCCGCTCGATGTCGGCGATGTTCGACAGCCCGCCGGAGGCGATCACCGGGACGGTGAGCGCCTGGGCGAGCTTGACCGTCGCCTCGACGTTGATGCCGCTGAGCATGCCGTCGCGGCCGATGTCGGTGTAGATCACGCCCTCGACGCCGTAGTCCTCGAACTTGCGCGCAAGGTCGACGACCTCGTGCCCCGTGAGCTTGCTCCAGCCGTCGGTCGCGACCTTGCCGTCCTTGGCGTCGAGGCCGACGATGATGTGGCCGCCGAAGGCGGAGCAGGCATCCTTCAGGAAACCCGGGCTCTTCACCGCGGCGGTGCCGATGATGATGTAGCTCAGGCCGTCGTCGAGGTAGCGCTCGATGGTGTCGAGGTCGCGGATGCCGCCGCCGAGCTGCACCGGGATCTCGTCGCCCACCTCGGCGAGGATGGCCTTGATCGCCGCCTCGTTCACCGGCTTGCCGGCGAAGGCGCCGTTCAGGTCGACGAGGTGCAGCCGCCGCGCCCCGGCATCGACCCAGCGCCGCGCCATCGCGGCCGGGTCTTCGCCGAAGGTGGTGGAGTCGTTCATGTCGCCTTGTTTCAGGCGGACGCACTTGCCGTCTTTCAGGTCGATCGCGGGAATCAGCAGCATGGCCGAGAGAGCGGGTGGTGGGGGAGTCGTCGCCCGAGAAGGCGAGGAATCAAGGGTTCCAGCGGAGGAAGTTCCTGTACAGCGCGAGGCCGTGGGCGGCGCTCTTCTCGGGGTGGAATTGGGTCGCAAAAATATTATCCCGGGCCACCGCGCTGGTAAAGCGCGCGCCGTAGTCGGTTTCACCGACGCTGTGCGCGGCATCGGCCGGCCGCGCGTAGAAGCTGTGCACGAAATAGAAGTACGCCGCGTCGGGCACGCCCGCCCACAGGGCGTGGGGACGGGCCTGGTGCACCGTGTTCCAGCCCATCTGCGGCACCTTGAAGCGGCTGCCGTCGGGCTGCAGCCGGCCGTCGAGCCGGAAGCGCAGCACCTCGCCGGGGATCAGCCCGAGCCCGTCGGTCGGGCCCTCCTCGCTGCGCGACAGCAGCATCTGCATGCCCACGCACACGCCCATCAGCGGCTTGCTCGCGGCGGCGTCCAGCACGGCCTCCTGCAGGCCGGAATCGCGCAGCTCGCGCATGCAGTCGGGCATGGCGCCCTGCCCCGGCAGCACCACGCGCTCGGCGGCGAACACCTCGTCGGGCCGCGAGGTGACGACCACCTCGATGCCGGCCTCCTCGCGCGCGACGTGCATCACCGCCTGCGACACGGAGCGCAGGTTGCCCATGCCGTAGTCGACGACCGCGACCCTCCGCTTCGTCACAGCGAACCCTTGGTCGAGGGGATGACGCCGGCGGCGCGCGGGTCGATCTCCAGCGCCATGCGCAGCGCCCGCGCGAAGGCCTTGAAGATCGTCTCGCACTGGTGGTGTGCGTTGTCGCCGTGCAGGTTGTCGATGTGCAGCGTCACGCCGGCGTGGTTCACGAAGCCCTGGAAGAACTCGTAGACGAGCTGGGTGTCGAGCGCGCCGATCATGGCGCTCTTGAAGTCGACGCGCATGTGCAGCCCCGGGCGGCCGGAGAAGTCGACCACCACGCGCGACAGCGCCTCGTCCAGCGGCACGTAGGCATGGCCGTAGCGGCGCAGGCCCTTCTTGTCGCCCACGGCCCGGGCCATCGCCTGGCCGAAGGTGATGCCCACGTCCTCCACCGTGTGGTGGCCGTCGATGTGCAGGTCACCCTGGCACTCGATGTCCAGGTCGATCAGCCCGTGCCGGGCGATCTGGTCGAGCATGTGGTCGAAGAAGCCGATGCCGGTGGCGAGCTTGGCGGCACCGGTGCCGTCCAGGTCGATGGCGACGCGGATCTGCGTCTCGGCGGTGTTGCGGCGGACTTCGGCGTGACGGGTGGTGCTCATGACAGGCTCTGTTCCAGGGCGGCGATCATCGCGTCGTTCTCCCGCGGCGTGCCGACCGTCAGCCGCAGGCAATTGTGAAGCAGCGGGTGCAGCTTCGAGACGTTCTTCACCAGCACGCCGCGCTGCTTCAGCGCCTCGAACAGGGCGGCCGCATCGGGCGCGCGGGTGAGGATCATGTTGGCTTCGCTCGGGTACGGCCGCAGGGCGGGCATGGCGGCCAGCGCCTGCATCAGCCGCGCGCGTTCGCTGCGCAGCACCTCGGCCTGCCGCGCGAACTCGTCGGCATGTTCCAGCGCGAACAGGCCCGCCTCGGCGTTGAGCACGCTCACGTTGTAGGGCGGGCGCACCTTGTCGACCTCGGCGATCAGCGCCTTCGGGCCCATCAGGTAGCCCAGGCGCACGCCGGCGAGGCCGAACTTGCTGAGCGTGCGCATGACGAGCACGTTCGCATGGCGCGCGAGGCGGTCCATCCAGGTGCGCGAGGCGAAGGGCTGATAGGCCTCGTCGATCACCACCAGCCCGGGCGCGGCCTCGACGAGGCGCTCGATCGCCGCGTCGTCGAACAGGTTCGCCGTCGGGTTGTTCGGGTAGGCGATGTAGACGATGGACGGCCGGTGCTCGGCGATCGCCGCGAGCATCGCCGCCTCGTCGAGCTCGAAGTCGGCCGTGAGCGGCACGCCGACGAAGCGCAGGCCCTGCAGCGCCGCCGACATCTCGTACATCACGAAGCCGGGCAGCGGCGCCAGCACGCAGGCGCCGGGCACGTCGCAGGCCATGGCGAGCAGGCTGATGAGCTCGTCCGAGCCGTTGCCCAGCATCAGGTCGTAGCCCTCGGGCAGCGCCGCGTGGCGCGCCAGCGCGGCGCGCAGCTCGTCCACGCGCGCGCCGGGGTAGCGGTTGATCGCCACCTCGCCCAGCCGCGCGCCCAGCTCGCGGCGCAGCGGCTCGGGCAGGCGGAACGGGTTCTCCATCGCGTCGAGCTTGATGAGGCCGGCGCTCGGCTGGACGGCATAGCCGTGCATGGACTGCACGTCCTGGCGGATGCAGCGCCCGATCAGCCCGGGCAGGTCGTCGACGGTGCGGCTCATGGCTTCAACCTCAGTTCGGCGGCGCGCGCATGGGCCTGCAGCCCTTCGCCGTAGGCGAGCTCGGCGGCGATCCGGCCGAGCCCCTGGGCGCCGGCCTCGCTCACCTCGATCAGGCTGGAGCGCTTCTGGAAGTCGTACACGCCCAGCGGCGACGAGAAGCGCGCCGTGCCCGAGGTGGGCAGCACGTGGTTCGGCCCGGCGCAGTAGTCGCCCAGGCTCTCGCTGGTGAAGGCGCCGAGGAAGATGGCGCCGGCGTGGCGCAGCAGCGGCTCCCACCGGTGCGGGTCGCGCGAGCTGACTTCCAGGTGCTCGGGCGCGATGCGGTTGCTGATCTCGCAGGCCTCGTCCATGCTGCGCGTGCGGATCAGCGCGCCCCGGCCTTCGAGCGAGGCGCGGATGACGTCGCGGCGCGGCATGGCGGGCAGCAGGCGGTCGATGGCGGCCTTCACCTCGGCGATGTAGGCCGCGTCGGGGCACAGCAGGATGCTTTGCGCGAGCTCGTCGTGCTCGGCCTGGCTGAAGAGGTCCATCGCCACCCAGTCGGCCGGCGTCGTGCCGTCGGCCAGCACCAGGATCTCGCTCGGGCCGGCGATCATGTCGATGCCGACCTTGCCGAAGACGCGGCGCTTGGCGCTCGCGACATAGGCATTGCCCGGGCCGGTGATCTTGTCGACGGCGGGAATCGTCGCCGTGCCGTAGGCGAGTGCCGCCACCGCCTGCGCGCCGCCGACGGTGAAGGCACGGTCGACGCCGGCGATCGCCGCGGCCGCCAGCACCAGCGGGTTGCGCTCGCCCCGCGGCGTGGGCACCACCATGACGATCTCGCCCACGCCGGCCACCTTGGCGGGCATGGCGTTCATCAGCACGCTGGACGGATAGGCCGCCTTGCCGCCGGGCACGTAGATGCCCACGCGGTCCAGCGGCGTCACCTTCTGGCCGAGCAGCGTGCCGTCGGCGTCGCGGTAGCTCCAGGAGCGGCCGCAGGCCTCGAGCTGGCGCTCGTGGTAGCTGCGCACCCGCGCCGCCGCCTGCTCCAGCGCATCGCGCCGGGCCGGCGTGATGGCGTCGAGGGCGGCCTCGAGTTCGCCGCGGCTCAGTTCCAGCGCCGCCACCGATCCGGCGTCGAGCCCGTCCCAGCGCTTCGTGTAGTCGAGCACCGCCGCGTCGCCGCGCGCGCGCACGTCGTCGATGATGGCGGCCACGCTGGTCTCGATGGCCGCATCGGTCTGTTCCGACCAGTGCAGCACGCGCTGGAAATCCTGCTCGAAGCCGGCCGCGGCGGTGTCGAGCGCGCGAACGTTCACCGCGCTCATGCCGTGGCCTCCACTGCGGACGACACCGCGTCGAGCACCGCGCGGATCGGCTCGCGCTTGAGCTTGAGCGCCGCCTGGTTCACGACCAGCCGCGCCGAGATCTTCATGATCTCCTCCACCTCGACGAGGTGGTTGGCCTTCAGGGTGCTGCCGGTCGACACGAGGTCGACGATGGCGTCGGCCAGGCCGGTGAGCGGCGCCAGCTCCATCGAGCCGTACAGCTTGATCAGGTCCACGTGGACGCCCTTGTCGGCGAAGTGGTCGCGCGCGATGCTCGTGTACTTCGTCGCCACGCGGATGCGCGAACCTTGCTGCACCGCATTGGCGTAGTCGAAGTCGGCCCGCACCGCCACGCTCATGCGGCACCTGGCGATGCGCAGGTCGATCGGCTGGTACAGCCCCGCGCCGCCGTGCTCGAGCAGGGTGTCCAGGCCCGCCACGCCGATGTCGGCGCCGCCGTACTGCACGTAGGTGGGCACGTCGGTGGCGCGCACCAGCACCACGCGCACGTCCGCGCGGCTGGTGCCGATGATGAGCTTGCGCGACTTCTCCGGGTCCTCGGCGATCTCGATGCCGGCGGCGCGCAGCAGCGGCAGCGTCTCCTCGAAGATGCGGCCCTTGGACAGGGCGAGCGTGATCATGGGTCGTGGCTCCTGCGTGGCGGTGGTGCTCATTGGATGCGCTCGATGTCAGCCCCGATGCCGCGCAGCTTGGCTTCCATGCGGTCGTAGCCGCGGTCGAGGTGGTAGATGCGGTCGACCGTGGTCTCGCCCTCGGCCACGAGGCCGGCGATGACGAGGCTGGCCGAGGCGCGCAGGTCGGTCGCCATCACGGTGGCGCCGGAGAGCCGGGCGATGCCCTGCACCACCGCGGTGTTGCCCTCGACCTCGATGCTGGCGCCGAGCCGCAGCAGCTCGTTGACGTGCATCATGCGGTTCTCGAAGATGGTCTCGGTGATCACCGAGGTGCCTTCGGCGATGCAGTCCAGCGCCATGAACTGCGCCTGCATGTCGGTCGGGAACGCCGGGTACTCGCTGGTGCGGAAGCTCGCCGCCCGCGGCCGGCCCGTACCCCGCACGCGGATCCAGTCGTCGCCGCATTCGATGGCGGCCCCGGCCTCGCGCAGCTTGTCGATGACCGCGTCGAGGTGGTCGGCGCGCGTGCCGCGCAGGGTCACGTCGCCGCCGGCGGCGGCCACGGCGCACAGGAAGGTGCCGGTCTCGATGCGGTCGGGCACGATGCGGTGCGCCGTGCCGCCCAGGCGCTCCACGCCCTGCACGCGGATGCGGCTGCCGCCGTGGCCCTCGATCCGCGCGCCCATGCGGATCAGCATCTCGGCCAGGTCCGTCACCTCCGGCTCCTGCGCCGCGTTCTCGAGCACCGTCTCGCCCTCGGCCAGCGTGGCGGCCATCAGCAGGTTCTCGGTGCCCGTCACGGTGATCATGTCGGTGGTGATGCGCGCGCCCTTCAGGCGTTTCGCCTTCGCCACGATGTAGCCGTGCTCGACGGTGATCTCGGCGCCCATGGCCTTCAGGCCCTTGATGTGCTGGTCCACCGGGCGCGAGCCGATGGCGCAGCCGCCCGGCAGCGACACCCGCGCCTGGCCGAAGCGCGCCAGCAGCGGCCCGAGCACGAGGATGGACGCGCGCATCGTCTTCACGAGGTCGTAGGTCGCCTCCTGCGACGTCAGCGCCGAGGCGTCGAGCCGCACCGACTCGGGCTGCGCCTCGCCGCGCTCCACCGCCACGCCCAGGCTGCGCAGCAGCTTGAGCATGGTGCGCACGTCCTGCAGCTGCGGCACGTGGTCCAGCGTGACGGGCTCGGCCGTGAGCAGCGCCGCGCACAGCTCGGGCAGCGCGGCGTTCTTGGCGCCGGAGATGGCGATCTCGCCCTGGAGCGTTCGGCCACCGCGGATGAGAAGTTTGTCCATGAGACGGTTCGCAGCTGGCCCCAATGCTCACCCGGCTATCGAACCCGCTGGCGCGAATTCGCCAGCCGCAGCAAGCACTGCGGCGGGTTTCAGTGGTGGTGGGAGGAGCCCGAGCCGGCCTCGGCGGCCCACTCGGCGGGGGTCAGCGTCTTCATCGAGAGCGCGTGGATCTGCTCGCGCATCCTGTCGCCGAGGGCGTCGTAGACCCGCTGGTGGCGCCGCACGCGCGGCTTGCCCTCGAACTCGGCCGACACGATGGTGGCGAAGAAATGGCGCCCGTCGCCTTCCACCTGCACATGCTCGCAGGCCAGGCCGTTCGCGATGTAGCGTTCGACTTCGGCGGGGGTGGGGTCGGCCATGATGCCCGTGATTTTAGGCGACGCCCGGCGGGCCGTGCCCGCGCGGTGGCATTCAGTGCCGGATCTTGTAGCCGATGCGCAGCAGGTGCAGCGCCAGGCCGCACACCACGGCCAGGCTCGCCGCGACCACGGCCAGGCTCACCCAGGGCGACACGTCGCTCGCGCCGAAGAAGCCGTGCCGGAAGCCGTCGATCATGTAGAAGAACGGGTTCAGGTGGCTCAGCTCGCGCCAGCCGGCGGGCAGCGAATGCACCGAATAGAACACGCCCGACAGGAAGGTCATGGGCATGACGACGAAGTTCTGGAAGGCGGCGATCTGGTCGAACTTCTCGGCCCACAGGCCGGCGACGAGGCCGAGCGAGCCCATCATGGCCGCGCCGGCCACGGCGAAGACGACGATCCACAGCGGCTGCGCCGCGTGCAGCGGCGCGAACCACACCGTGACCAGCAGCACGCCCGCGCCCACCGCCAGCCCGCGCAGCACCGCCGCGCCCACGTAGGCCACGAACCATGCCCAGTGCGACAGCGGCGTGACCAGCAGGAACACCAGGTTGCCGGTGATCTTGCTCTGGATGAGCGAGGAGCTGCTGTTGGCGAAGGCGTTCTGCAGCACGCTCATCATCACCAGGCCCGGCACCAGGAAGCCGGTGTAGCCCACGCCGCCAACCTGCACCTTGTCGCCCAGCGCGTGGCCGAAGATCACGAGGTAGAGCATGGCCGTGAGCACCGGCGCGGCCACGGTCTGGAAGGCCACCTTCCAGAAGCGCAGCACTTCCTTGTGGAGCAGCGTGCGCGCCCCCGACAGTGCATCGACGCTCATTGCGGCATCCCCACCAGCGGGGCCGGCCGCGTCTCGCCCTGCATGATCTCGAGGAACACATCCTCGAGGTCGGCACGGCCGATCTCCAGGTCTTCGGGCTGGCAGCCGGCGGCGCGCAGGATGGCGAGCACCCGCTCGACCTCGCCGGCGTCGTGCGCCTTGATCTGCACGATGCGCCCCGTCACCCGCGACTGGGCGGCGAGCAGCGGCGGCAGCGCGCCGTCCATCTTGAAGCGCAGCATGGTGCTGGCGGTGCCGGCGAGCAGCGCCGAGGTGCGGTCCAGCGCCACCACCCGGCCGAGCTTGAGCATGGCCAGCCGCCCGCACAGCGCCTCGGCCTCTTCCAGGTAGTGCGTGGTCAGCAGCACCGTGTGGCCTTCCCTGTTGAGGCGGGCGACGAAATGCCACAGCGTCTGGCGCAGCTCCACGTCCACGCCGGCCGTCGGCTCGTCGAGCACGATCACCGGCGGGCGGTGCACCAGCGCCTGCGCCACCAGCACGCGGCGTTTCATGCCGCCGGAGAGCTCGCGCATGTTGGCGTCGGCCTTGCCGGCGAGGCCCAGGTTCTCGAGCAGTTCGTCGATCCAGGCGCCGTTGTTCCGCACGCCGAAGTAGCCGCTCTGGATGCGCAGCGCCTCGCGCACGCTGAAGAAGGGGTCGAACACCAGTTCCTGCGGCACGATGCCCAGGCGCTTGCGCGCGGCGGCGTAGTCGCCCACCACGTCGTGGCCCAGCACCGAGACCCGCCCGCTGCTGGCGCGCGCCAGGCCGGCGAGGATGCTGATGAGGGTGGTCTTGCCCGCGCCGTTGGGGCCGAGCAGGCCGAAGAACTCGCCTTCCGCGATGTCGAAGCTGACGTCGTCCAGCGCGTGGACCGGCTTGCCGCCTGCATGGAAAGTCTTGCTGACGCGCTGGAACGAAATGGCGGACATGGGGGCGCGATTGTAGGCAGCACCCCGTGAATCCGCTGGCCGCCCGCCGCGCGCCTGGTGCTAGTGTGCGGGCCACCGAAGCTTCGTCCGCACCGACCGATGGCCACCCAAGCCAAGAAGCCGCGCCGCACGGCCGAGCGCATCCTCGACGCGACGCTGGACCTGTTCAACCGCTTCGGCGAGCCGAACGTGTCCACGACGCTGATCTCGGCCGAACTCGGCATCAGCCCGGGCAACCTCTACTACCACTACCCGGCCAAGGACGAGCTGGTGAACGGCCTGTTCGACCGCTACGAGCAGGCGCTGGGCGAACTGCTGGCGGCGGCCGCCGGCGTGCGCGACGTGGAGGACGCCTGGCTCTTCTTCCACATGCTCTACGAGCTGATCTGGCAGTACCGCTTCCTCTACCGCGACCTGAACGACCTGCTGTCGAAGAACCGCCGCATCGAGACGCAGTTCCAGCAGGTGCTCGCCGCCAAGCAGCGCGCGGTGCGCCAGGTGCTCGACGGCCTGAGCGGCGACGGCGCGATGCGCATCGACGCGCGCGAGTCCGAGCCGGTGGCCCATGCGATGGTGGTGGTGCTGACCTACTGGCTGAGCTACGAGTACGTGCGCGACCCGCGCCGCGCGCTGGAGCCCGAGAGCGCGGCCAATGCGCTGCTGCGCGGGGCCTTCCACGTGCTGAGCCTGCTGATGCCCTATCTCGCGCCCGGGCAGAAGGCCCACCTGCTCGGGCTGGTGAGCCCCTACGCAAAGGCCTGAGCCGCGGCGCTCACAGCGTCATCTCCAGCCGCAGCTGCCACTTCACCGACGGACGGGTCGTGGTGAGCGCCGCTTCCTCGAACAGCGGCTGGCCGGCCGCGTCCTGCACGGTGATGCCGCTGCCCGTCAGGTAGTCGAGCGGCGCGAGGTTGGTGGCCGACAGGCGCAGCCGCGTCGACGGGTCGAGGTGCCACACCGCGTAGGCGTCGAACAGCCGCTTGCGGCCCTGCCGCGCGGTCTGGGTGTCGGACAGGCGCGTGTCGTAGGCCGGCGTCCAGTTCAGGCTGCCGCCGACGGCCAGCGGCGTGCCGCGGAAGCGGTAGTCGGCGCCGAGGTTCAGGCTGCCGTCGGGCTGCTCGTCGAGCCGGTTGTCGGGGCCGGCCACGCCCTTGACGCGCGAGCGGAACAGGCTCGCGTTGGCGCGCAGGTCGAGCGCGGGGGCCTCGGGCCACACGTCGCTCAGGCGGAACTTCGCCTCGAGCTCGATGCCCTGCGTCACCGCATCGCCGACGTTGCGCACCTGCGACACCCAGCGCCCGTTCACGAACGCGGTGCGCGAGCGGATCAGCCCGCTGATGTCGCGGTGGAACACGCTCGCGCTCAGCAGGCCGCCGCCGGCCAGGTAGCGCTCGGCGGCCAGGTCGAGGCCGAGCGCGGTCTCCGGGCGCAGGTCCGGGTTGCCGATGCGGTCGGGCGAGGTCGGCGCGTTCGGCCGCAGCGGGTTGGAGCGGCCGATGAGCTGGTGCAGCCGCGGCGCGCGGTAGCTGCGCGTCAGGCTTATGCGCAGCTGGTCGCGGCTTTCGGGCGCGAACTTCCACACCGCGTGGGCGAGCGGCGTCCACACGAGGTGGCGGTTGGCCTGCGCGGGCTGGCCGGCGCCGCCGCCGCGCGTCTCGCTGCCCTCGCCGCGCAGGCCGAGGTGCAGCGCCCACTGCGGGCCCGCTTCCCATTCGTCCTGCAGGTACAGCGCATAGCCGGTGGAGCGGGCCCGCAGGCGCTCGTCCACCACCGGCCGCGCGGGCAGGCGCTGCGCCAGCGTGGCGTCGTCGTCGCGCCAGCTGCGCGCCCATTCGATGCCGGCCACGAGCTGGTGGTCGTTGTCCAGCAGCCGGGACCACTTGCCCTTGAGCGAGAGCCAGCGCTCCGCCACGTCGGAGGATTCGTCGCCGTCGAAGCCGGCCGCGCCGCCCACGAACTGCCGGCGCTCCTCCAACGAACGGGACGACCACACGCCCAGCGCGCCGCGCCATTCCAGCTTGCCGCCGTCGTCCAGCGCGTGGTTCCAGTGGGCATTGAGGCGCCCGAGCGCGAAGCGGCTGGCGACGGTGCCGCGCGCGTCGTCGAAGGCGGGCGAGACGAGCCCCGGCGACTGCGGGTCGGCCACGGGTTGGCTGCGGCGGCGCTCGGTCCGCCAGTCGCTGCGGCTGTCGTGCAGCATGGCGAAGGGCATCAGCGTGACGGTGTCGGCGCCGCCGCGCCACTGCAGGCGCGAGCCGAGGTGCAGGCCGTCGAGCCGGTAGCGCGAGAGGGTGTGGTCGGTCTGGTCCAGCGTGGCGGCGCCGTCGGCCAGCCGCGTGTCCAGCGTGCGCGTGCGGCCGTCGTTCTCGCGCTCGACGCGGAAGGCCGACAGCGTGACCGTGCCGTCCCAGGGCCCGGCCGTGCCGAGGCGCGTCCAGGACAGGCCGGGGTTGGGGCGGCCGTCTTCCACGCCGAGGCTGGCGCGCAGCTCGCCGCCGCGGCGCCTGCCGCCCTCGCGCGTGACGATGTTGATCGTGCCGGCGACCGCCTCGGCGCCCGTCTCCGCCGTCGGCGCGCGCAGGATCTCGATGCGCTCGATCTGCGCCGGGTCCAGCGTGTCGAGCGAGAAGCCGGGCGGCAGGCGCTCGCCGTCGAGCAGGATGCGGGTGTAGCCGCTGCCCAGGCCGCGCATGCGGATGGCGCCGCCGCGCCCGGGCGGGCCCTGCAGCGTCACGCCGGGCAGGCGCTGCAGCAGCTCGCCGACGGTGGCGTCGCCGAAGCGCTCGATCTCCTCGCGGCCGACCACGATCTTCGACGCCGTGCCGTAGCGCCGCGCGCGCAGCTCGTCGCTCTGCCGCTCGGCGGAAATCTGCACCCGCTCCAGCGCCGCCGGCGCCGATGCCGCCCGCGCGGGCGCCGCCGCCGGCTGGGCCTGCGCGGCCGCCGCCCACAGCAGCGCCGCGGCGCCCAGGCCCGCGGGGCGCGGGCGGCGCACCGGCGGCGAAGACTTGTCTGCAGCGGTCATGGCGGGTCGGCCTTTCGCGTGAGGCGATGGCTAACATCGCCCGATCCAACCGTCCCGAGTTTCACCCACAGGAGCCGCCCATGTCCGATCTGAAGTCGCAATTCGAGCAGGCCGTGGCCGAATCGAAGAACCTGCCCGAGCGGCCGGACAACATGACGATGCTGCGCATCTACGCGCTGTACAAGCAGGCCACCGAGGGCGACGTGCAGGGCGACCGGCCCGGCTTCACCGACATGGTCGGCCGCATGAAGTGGGACGGCTGGAAGGCGCTCGCAGGCACCTCCGCCGACGAGGCCATGCAGTCCTACGTCGACCTCATCGAGTCGCTGAAGTAGCGGCCAGCGCGGCGCGGCGCTCGTCCTTGGGCAGCGCGGCCAGGCGCCTGACCTCGGCGTAGAAGCGCGGGAAGTCGCGGCCCTCGCGCTCGAACAGGCGCTCGAAATCGGGCACCAGCTCGTTGTAGGCCGCCAGCACGCCGAGCGCGGCGTTGTTGGCCCGCTCGAACCAGCCGTCGTAGCCGGCGAAGCCGTCCCAGCGCTCGCGCTTCATCACCGCGTACTCGGCGCGCATCCGCGCCATCAGCTCGGCCTTGCGCGCGCGCTTGGCGTCGTCCGGGACGTCCTCGCGGTAGGCCTCGGCCAGCCGCTCGCGGTAGCGCAGCGTGAGCTCGCGGAAGTCGCGGCGGCGGGCGTCGAAGCGCTCGTACTCGGCGCGCGCCTGCGGCGTGGCGTGCTCGGCCAGCCAGCGCGCGCCGCCGATGCGCTCCACCGTGGTGGCGAAGGATTCGTTGAACATGGTGTCGCCCTTGGCGTACGCCACCTGGTGCGCCAGCTCGTGGAAGATGAGGCGCGCGAGCTCGCCCTCCGGGTAGTGGATGAAGGTGCTGAGCAGCGGGTCGGCGAAGTAGTCGCCCGGCAGCGCGCCCAGCGTCGAGTACGCCGGCACGCCGTAGACGCTGACCTCCTGGCCCTCGGCGCGCAGCTCGGCGGCGAAGGCCTCGGCCGCCTCGCGATCGAAGTAGCCGCGGTAGCCGACGCAGCCCACGACGGGGAAGCACCAGCGCCGCAGCGTGAGGCTCAGCGGCGGCGCCGCCACCACGTTCCACACCGCCGCGCGGCGCGGCAGGTCGGCGTAGCGGCGGTAGCTGGCGTTGTCGGGCAGGACGAGTTCCTTCACCGCGAAGTCACGCATGCGCTGCGACAGCGCCAGGCGCTCCTTCAGCGCCGGCTTCGTCTGCGCGTCGGCCAGCCACGCCGGCACGGGCCGCGCGGCGGCGACCAGCGACAGGTGCCCGTTGATCGACTGCGCGTAGTAGCCGAGCGTGCTGCAGCCGGTGGTCAGGCACGTGGCCGCCACGGCGAACGCCGCCACGCCGAGCGCGCCGATGCCTGCCATCCAGAGCCCTCGCCTCACCGCCGCATCGCGCCGCGTCAGGCGGCCGCGCCCGGGCGCACCTCGACCAGGCAGTCGTAGAAGCTCGGCCCGCCGCCCAGGTCGGTGAGCCGCTGGTGCGTCACCTCGTTGACGTTGGTGCCGGCCAGGCCCAGCTTGCGCCACCACACGCCCAGGCCGTTGACCACGCCCGGCCGCGCGCGTGTGCTGAGCACCGCCTTGCACCGGTAGCTGCCGCGGTCGTTGAACACCTCGACGGTCTGCCCGGAGGCGATGCCGCGCGGCAGCGCGTCGCTCTCGTGGATCTCGAGCAGCGGCTCGGCCTCGATGTCGCGCAGGCTCGCCACGTTGACGAAGGTGGAGTTGAGGAAGTTGCGCGCCGGCGGCGAGATCATCGCCAGCGGGTATTTCGCGGCGCGCCCGGGCGTCGACTCGGCCGACTCGTGGTTGGGCACGTGGTCGGGCACGCCGTGGCGCGGCGAGTCGATGGTGCAGCGCCCGCTCGGCGTCGGGAAGCCTCCCTCGGCGAACGGCGCCTCGGGCAGCGGCAGCTTGACCCAGCCCCGCTCGCGCAGGGCGTCGAAGTCGACGTCGCGCGGGAAGGCCTGGCGCGCCAGCGCCTCGTCGCTCTCGGCGAAGCAGTCGTCGTCGAAGCCCATGGCCGCCGCCAGGTCGCGGAAGATCTGCGTGTTGGGTCGCGCCTCGCCCAGCGGGGCGATGGCCGGCTGGTTCAGCAGCACCCAGGTGTGGCCGTAGGTCGCGTGCACGTCCAGGTGCTCGAGCTGGGTGGTGGCGGGCAGCACGTAGTCGGCGTGGTCGGCGGTGTCGGTCATGAACTGCTCGAGCACCACGGTGAACAGGTCCTCGCGCGCGAAGCCCTTCACCACCCTGGGCGACTCCGGCGCCACCGCGACCGGGTTGCTGTTGTAGACGACGACCGCCTCGATCCTCGGCCCGAACGCGGGCGAGCCTTCGTGCAGCAGCGCGTCGCCGATGCTGCTCATGTTCACGGTGCGCGTGCGCCGCCCGGCGAGCAGCCCGGGCCGCTGCAGCGCGGCGCGGTCAACCGGGAACCAGCCGCTGCTGGACAGCAGCAGCCCGCCCGCGCGGTGGCGCCAGGCGCCCGTCAGGCAGGGCAGGATGGCGGCCAGCCGCACCGCGTTGCCGCCGCCGTGCACGCGCTGCATGCCGTAGTTCAGGCGAATGGCGGCCGGGTGCGTGGTGCCGTAGTCGCGCGCGAGCTGGCGCACCTCGCCGGCGGTGATGCCGCAGGTCTCGGCCACGCGCGCCGGGGGCCATTGCAGCGCCCGCTCCCGCAGCGCCGGCCAGCCCTCGGTGTGGCGCTCGATGTAGTCGTGGTCGAGCCAGTCGTTGGCGATCAGCTCGTGCATCAGCCCGAGCGCCAGCGCGCCGTCGGTGCCGGGGCGCAGCGCGACGTGCTGGTGGCACTTGTCGGCCGTCTCGGTGCGCCGCGGGTCGATGCACACCAGCTTGGCGCCGGCGCGCTTGGCCTGCTGGGCGAAGGTCCAGAAGTGCAGGTTCGAGGCGATGGAGTTGCTGCCCCAGATCAGGATCAGCCGGCTCTCGGCGAAATGCTCCAGGTGCATGCCCACCTTGCCGCCGTAGGTGGCGGCCAGCGCCTCGGCGCCGGCGGAGGCGCAGATGGTGCGGTCCAGCAGCGAGGCGCCCAGGCGGTGGAAGAAGCGCCGGTCCATGCTCTCGCCCTGCAGCAGGCCCATGGTGCCGCAGTAGCTGTAGGGCACGATGGCCTGCGGGTCGCGCGCCGCGACGGCGCCCAGCCGCGCGGCGATGTCGCGCAGCGCCTCGTCCCAGCCCACGCGTTCGAACCGTCCGCTGCCCTTCGGCCCGGTGCGGCGCAGCGGGTGCAGCACGCGGTCCGGGTGGTACACGCGCTCGGTGTAGCGCGAGACCTTGGTGCACAGCGCGCCGTGCGTGGCCGGGTGGTCGGGGTCGCCCTGCACGCGCACGGCGCGGCCGCCGTCGACGGTGATGCGCAGCGCGCAGGTGTCGGGGCAGTCGTGCGGGCAGGCGCCGCGCACCAGGACCGGTGTGTTCATGCGGACGACTATTGCACAGCCGCCGCACGCCGGGAAAGGCCCGTGGGTACACTGCCCCGATCCAGTGACGCCGCGCCCCGACCCTGGCCGCCGCGCGAAGGAGCCCCGCCATGAAGTTGATCGATTCCATCCTGGCCGACGCGGCCGCCATCGCCGCGGTGCGCCGCGACATCCACGCCCACCCCGAGCTGTGCTTCGAAGAGCAGCGCACCTCGGACCTGATCGCCAAGCAACTCACCGAGTGGGGCATCCCGATCGAGCGCGGCCTGGGCAAGACCGGCGTGGTGGGCATCGTGAAGAACGGCAGCAGCCCACGCGCCATCGGCCTGCGCGCCGACATCGACGCCCTGCCCATCACCGAGCACAACACCTTCGCCCATGCCAGCCGCCACGCCGGCAAGATGCACGCCTGCGGCCACGACGGCCACACCGCCATGCTGCTGGCCGCGGCCAAGCACCTGGCGACCAATCGCCACTTCGACGGCACGGTGTACCTCGTGTTCCAGCCGGCCGAGGAAGGCGGCGGCGGCGCGCGCGAGATGATCCGCGACGGCCTGTTCGACAGGTTCCCGATGGAGGCCATCTTCGGCGCGCACAACTGGCCGGGCATGAAGGCCGGGCAGTTCGCGATCAAGAGCGGGCCGTGCTTCGCCAGCAGCAACGAATTCAGGATCACCATCCGCGGCAAGGGCGCGCATGCGGCCATGCCGCACAACGGCATCGACCCGGTGCCGGCGGCGGCCCAGATGGTGCAGGCCTTCCAGACCATTGTCAGCCGCAACAAGCGCCCCATCGACGCCGGCGTGATCTCGGTGACCATGATCCACACCGGCGAGGCCACCAACGTGGTGCCCGACGTGTGCGTGATGGAAGGCACGGTGCGCACCTTCACGCTCGAGGTGCTCGACCTGATCGAGCAGCGCATGAAGACCGTCGCCGAGCACACCTGCGCGGCCTTCGACACCACCTGCGAGTTCGAGTTCGTGCGCAACTACCCGCCCACCGTCAACCACGCGGCCGAGACCGAGTTCGCGCGCCGCGTGATGGCCGAGGTGGTGGGCGCCGACAACGTGCTCGACTTCGAGCCGACCATGGGCGCTGAAGACTTCAGCTACTTCCTGCTCGAGAAGCCCGGCGCCTACTTCCTCATCGGCAACGGCGACGGCGGGCACCGCGAAGGCGGCCACGGCATGGGCCCGTGCATGCTGCACAACCCGAGCTACGACTTCAACGACGAATTGATCCCGCTGGGCGCCACCTTGTGGGTGCGCATGGCCGAGCAGTGGCTCGCGCAGCCGCAGCGCTGAAACAGGGAGCCTCCATGCACGCGGCCGATACCTTCTCGCAGAGCTACGCCGAGGCGCGTGCGAAGTTCCTCGCGGCCGCCGAGGCGGCCGGCCTCGACGTCGAGTCGCACGCGCACCCGATGCGCGGGCGCGACGACGAGCCGCTCGCCATGGACGTGGTGCGCGACGGCCCGGCGGACGCCGAGCGGGTATTGCTGATCTCCAGCGCCTGCCACGGCGTGGAGGGCTTCTGCGGCTCGGGCGTGCAGGTGGCGATGCTGCGCGACGACGCCTGGCGCCGGCACCACCGCGACGCCGGCGTGGCCGTGCTGTACGTGCATGCGCTCAACCCCTACGGCTTCTCGTGGTGGCGGCGCACGACGCACGAGAACGTCGACCTCAACCGCAACTTCCACGACTTCTCGCAGCCGCTGCCGGCCAACCCGGCCTACGACGAGATCGCCGCGCTGCTGGTGCCGCCGACCTGGCCGCCGTCGGAGGCGGTGACGGCCCGCGTGCAGCAGTTCATCGCCGAGCGCGGCATGCCGGCGCTGCAGGCGGCGGTGAGCGGCGGCCAGCACGACCATCCGCAGGGGCTGTACTTCGCCGGCCGCAACCCGACCTGGAGCAACCGCACGCTGCGCCAGGTGCTGCGCGACCACGGCCGCCGCTGCACGCGGCTCGGCTGGATCGACCTGCACACCGGCCTCGGCCCGCGCGGCCACGGCGAGCGCATCCACGCCGGCTCGGACGACGCCGCCGAGGTGGCGCGCACCCGCCGGTGGTGGGGCGGCCAGGTCACGTCCATCTACGACGGCAGCTCGAGCTCCGCCCTCATCAGCGGCATGATGTGGATCTCGGCCTCCCAGGAATGCCCGCAGGCGCAGGCCACCAGCATCGCGCTCGAGTTCGGCACGGTGCCCACGAGCGAGGTGATCGACGCCCTGCGCGCCGAGCAGTGGCTGGAGAACCACCCCGAGGCGCCGGCGGCGCAGCGCACCGCCATCAAGCAGCAGCTGCGCGACGCCTTCTACATCGACGCCGACGACTGGAAGCGGCAGATCCTCGCGCAGAGCTTCGCCGCCGCGCGCGAGGGGGTGGCGGGGCTCGCCGGCTGAAGGCTGCTCATACCAAGCGGCGATCAATCGGCAAGAGCCGTTCGGGCTGAGGTATCGAAGCCCTCGCGTTCACCCTTCGATACCTCAGGGCGAACGGATTGGCGAGTCGCAGCGGCTCTATGGCTTCGATGCGAATCGGCATCACGCGCGCAGCCGCGCCAGCAATCCGGCGGTCGAGGCATCGAGCCCCGCCACGTCGCCGCTCGCCAGCCGCGGCAGCAGGTCGCCCGCGAGCGCCTTGCCGAGCTCCACGCCCCACTGGTCGAAGCTGTTGATGCCCCAGATGGCGCCGCTCGTGAACACGCGGTGCTCGTACATCGCCACCAGCGCACCCAGGCTGCGCGGCGTGAGCTGGTCCAGCAGCAAGGTCGTGCTCGGCCGGTTGCCGGGGAAGGTGCGGTGGCGCGCCACCGTGCCGGCATCGAGCTGCGCCGAGGCCGTCGGCGCCGTCTCGCCCAGCGCGGCGTCGGTCGTCTTGCCGAGCATCAGCGCCTGCGCCTGCGCCAGGCCGTTGGCGAGCAGCTTGGCGTGCAGGCCGGCCAGCCCGTGCGTGGGCCGCTTGACGAGGATGAACTCCACCGGGATCACGTCCGTGCCCTGGTGCAGCATCTGGAAGAACGCATGCTGGCCGTTGGTGCCGGGCTCGCCCCACACCACTGGGCTGGTGGCGTAGGGCAGCGGGCGGCCCTCGGCGTCCACGCACTTGCCGTTGCTCTCCATCTCGAGCTGCTGCAGGTAGGCCGGCAGCCGCCGCAGGCCCTGGTGGTAGGGCGCGATGCAGCGGCTCGTGAAGCCGTGGAAGTTGCGGTACCACACGTCCAGCAGGCCGAGCAGCGCCGGCAGGTTCTTCTCCAGCGGCGCCTCGGTGAAGTGCCGGTCCATCGCGTGCGCACCGGCCAGCAGCGCGCGGAAGTGCTCGGCGCCGATGGCCAGCGCGATCGGCAGCCCGATGGCCGACCACATCGAGTAGCGCCCGCCCACCCAGTCCCAGAAGCCGAAGGTGGTGGTGATGCCGAACGCGGCCGCCGCCTGCACGTTGGTGGTGGTGGCGACGAAGTGCCTGGCCGTGTCGGTGCCGCCGTTGGCGAGGAACCAGGCCTTCGCCGCGTGGGCGTTGGCCATGGTCTCCTGCGTGGTGAAGGTCTTGCTCGCGACGATGAACAGCGTCTTCGAAGGGTCGAGCTGGCGCAGCACCGGCGCGATGTCGTGGCCGTCGACGTTGGCGACGAAGTGGAAGCGCAGCTTCGGATGCACGAAGGCCTCGAGCGCCGGCACCGCCATCTGCGGGCCGAGGTCGCTGCCGCCGATGCCGATGTTCACCACGTCGCGGATGCCGCTGGCCGCGGTGTCGCGCACCGTTTCCACGTAGGCCAGCATGGCGTCGAGCACGCCGTGCACCTCGGCGCTGAACGGGCCCTGCCCGCGCGGCGCGCGCAGCGCGGTGTGCAGCACGGCCCGGCCTTCGGTGGTGTTGACCGGCTCGCCGGCGAACATCGCGTCGCGCCGCGCCTCGAGCCCGCATTCGCGCGCCAGCTCGCACAGGTAGCGCAGCGTGGCGGTGTCGAGCCGGTTCTTCGACAGGTCGGCGAAGACCTCCGGCGCTTGCACGCCCATCGCGGCGCAGCGGCCGGGGTCGCGCGCGAAGGCTTCGCGCAGGTCGAGGTCGCGCCCGTGCGCCTCGTAGTGGCCGGCGAGCGTGGCCCAGGCCGTGGTCGCATCGCAGCGCGGCGCCTGCATCACAGCCCTTCGATCATGGCGTCGAGCTTGGCGGCATCGGCGGCGAAGGCGCGGATGCCCTCGGCCAGCTTCTCGCTCGCCATCGCGTCGTCGTTGAGCGCGTAGCGGAAGCGCGCCTCGTTGTAGCTCTCGGCGTGGATGGCCGCGTCCTTGGCGGCCTGCGGATCGAGCGCGCGCTCGAACGGCGCCTCGCTCGCCTGCAGCGTGCCCAGCAGTTCCGGGCTGATGGTGAGCAGGTCGCAGCCGGCGAGCGCCACGATCTGGCCCGCGTTGCGGAAGCTCGCGCCCATCACCTCGGTGGCGATGTCGAACTTCTTGTAGTAGGTGTAGATCTGCCGCACCGAGGCCACGCCCGGGTCGTTCGCGCCGGCGTTCGCCGCCTCGTCCCACGCCGCGCCGGCAGCCTTCTTGTGCCAGTCGTGGATGCGGCCGACGAAGGGCGAGATCAGCGTCACTTCCGCGTCGCCGCAGGCCACGGCCTGGCAGAAGGCGAACAGCAGCGTGAGGTTGCAGTGGATGCCCTCGCGCTCCAGGATGCGCGCGGCCTGGATGCCCTCCCAGGTCGACGCGATCTTGATCAGCACCCGCTCGCGCCCGATGCCGGCCTCCTCGTACATCGACACGATGCGGCGCGCGCGCGCCACGGTGGCGGCGCAGTCGAAGCTCAGGCGCGCGTCGACCTCGGTGGACACGCGCCCCGGCACCACGGTGAGGATCTCGCGGCCGAAGCGCACCAGCACCCGGTCGACGACCTCGTCGTGCGGCCGGCCCGTGTGCTCGGCCACCGTCTCGGCCAGCAGCGGCGCGTACTCGGCTTGCTGCACCGCCTTGAGGATGAGCGAGGGGTTCGTCGTCGCGTCGCGCGGCGCGTACTGCGCGAGCTGCCTGAAGTTGCCGGTGTCCGCAACGACGGTGGTGAACTGTTTGAGTCGATCGAGCTGGTTCATGGAATGGGGCGAAGCGGGGGACGAACCGCTATTAGAACCCGCGCACATGGCGCGGCATCGTCACGGCCGACACCGGCCGTTACGCACGACACACAAGCAGCCGGCGTGCCCAACACGCGACGCGGGTATGCGCGGGCCGTAGGCGCGCGGGCGGAGTTGCGGCATCATGGGATGAAACAAAGTTACACACACCCATGTCCTTCGACCTCGTCTTCTTCGGCGGCACCGGCGACCTCACCTGGCGCAAGCTGATGCCGGCGCTCTTCCAGGCCTTCCGCCACGGCAAGCTGCCGCCGGGCGGGCGCATCCTCGCGGTGGCGCGCGACGAGCAGACCGACGACCACTACCGCGCCTGGCTGAAGGAGCGCTTCCAGGAGGTGGAAGGCGCCAAGCGCCCGAACGACGAGGAGTTCGCGCGCTTCGCCGAGCTGCTGCACTACCGGCGCATGGACCTGTCGAAGCCCGGCGACTACCAGACGCTCAAGCGCTGGCTCGCGCAGCGCCAGGCCGACACCGCCGTGCTCTACCTCGCCACGAGCCCGCACCTGTTCCCGCAGATCTGCGAGCAGCTCGGCACGGCCGGCCTGAACGGCCCGCACATCCGCGTGGTGCTGGAGAAGCCGCTCGGCCACGACCTGGCCAGCGCCCAGGAGATCAACCGCATCGTGCGCTCGGTGTTCGACGAGACGCAGGCCTTCCGCATCGACCACTACCTCGGCAAGCCCTCGGTGCAGAACCTCTCGGCCCTGCGCTTCGGCAACGTGCTGTTCGAGCCGCTGTGGCGGCGCGAGAGCATCGCCAACATCCAGATCACCATCGCCGAGACCCTGGGCGTGGGCACGCGCGGCGCCTTCTACGACGAAACGGGCGCCCTGCGCGACATGATCCAGAACCACGCGCTGCAGCTGCTCACCATGGTGGCGATGGAGCCGCCCTCGCGCAACGACGCCGACGCCATCCGCGACGAGAAGCTCAAGGTGCTGCGCTCGCTCAAGCCCTTCACCGAGCAGAGCGTGCGCCGCGACGTGGTGCGCGGCCAGTACCGGCGCGGCACGGCGCGCGGCGAGCCGGTGGCGGGCTACGCCGAGGAGAGCCGCGTGCCGCCGGACAGCCGCACCGAGACCTTCGTCGCGCTGCGCACCGAGGTCGAGAACTGGCGCTGGGCCGGCGTGCCCTTCTACCTGCGCACCGGCAAGCGCCTGGCCGAGCGCGACGCGCAGATCGTCGTCAACTTCCGGCCGACGCCGCACAACATCTTCCACGGCGCGCACACGCCCAACAAGCTCGTCATCAAGCTGCAGCCCGAGGACGGGCTGGAGCTGCACCTGCTGGCCGCGAAGGGCACGGGGCAGTTCGAGTCGCTGTCGCCGGTGTTCCTCGACCTCGACTTCGACAAGGTGTTTCCCGAGAACCGCGTGGGCGCCTACGAGCGCCTGCTGCTGGACGCCATCGCCGGGCGACTGAACCTGTTCGTGCGCAGCGACGAGCAGGAGCAGGCCTGGCGCTGGGTCGAGCCCATCCTCGACACCTGGCGGCGCGACAACGAGAACGCCGGCGGCCCGCGCCCCTACGCGGCCGGCACCTGGGGGCCGGCCGCGGCGAGCGCGCTCGTCGCCCGCGACGGCTACGCCTGGTCGGAGGAGCAGTGAGCGGCGATGCCGGCGCGGCATCGTCGATGCTCGAGCGGGTGCGCGCCGCCCTGCCCGCGCTGCCGCCGGCCGAGCAGCGGGTGGCGACGCTGGTGATCGAGGACGCACGCAGCTTCGCCACGCTGCCCGTGGGCGAGCTGGCCCGCCGGGCGCGGGTGAGCAAGCCGACCGTCGTGCGCTTCTGCCGCAGCGTGGGCTACGCGGGACTGGCCGACTTCAAGCGCAAGCTGGCCGGCAGCGTGAACGAGGGCGTGCCCTTCGTGCACCGCGCGGTCGACGAGGCGGACCAGCCCGCGGAGTTGATCGTCAAGGTGATCGACAACGCCGTCGCCGCGCTGCTGCGCTACCGCAACGAGGCCGCGAGCCATGCCTTCGAGCGCGCCATCGCGGCGCTCGCCGAGGCCGCCCTGCACGGCCGGCGCATCGACTTCTACGGCGTGGGCAACTCCGGCATCGTGGCGCAGGACGCGCAGCACAAGTTCTTCCGCCTGGGGGTGCACACCAACGCCATCAGCGACGGCCACGTGCAGGTGATGAGCGCCACGCTGCTGGGCCCGGGCGACTGCGCCGTCGTCATCAGCAACTCGGGGCGCAGCCGCGACCTGCTCGACGCCGCCGAGGTGGCGCGCAGGAAGGGCGCGGCCACCATCCTCGTCACCGCCAGCGCCTCGCCGCTGGCGCTCACGGCCCAGGGCCGCGGCCACATCCTCCTGGCGGTGGACCACCCCGAGGACTACGAGCGCTACAGCCCCATGGTCTCGCGCATGCTGCACCTGGTGACGATCGACATCCTGAGCACGGCGGTGGCCCTGCGCCTGCCCGCCGAGCGGCGGCAGGTGCTGCAGGAGATCAAGAAGAACCTGCGCGTGCGAAGGTGACCACCCCTACGCGCTTCGCGCGCCCCTCAAGGGGCTGAGCCCGGACACGAAAGGTCCAGTGGACCTTTCGTGCCTGGCGAAGGGCCGGGCCACTGGCCCGGCGCGGCCTGCAAGGCAACACCAGCGGACCGGCGGAGCCGGATCCGCGGCGTTCGCTTGATAAGCCCCCCAGCGCGGGCCTCAAGCCGGGGCGGCCGCGGGCTCGAGCGTCAGCAGCGCATCGACACCATATAGCCGCGCGAGCTGGGCGAGCTTGGTCGGCGCGTGCCGCACCACGAAGCCGCGGCCCGAGGCCTGCGCGCGGCGCTGGCATTCGAGCAGCACGGCCACGGCCGACGAGTCGAACTGGTCGAGCCCGGAGGCATCGACCACCGCGCCGTCGGCCGGCTCGCGCTCGAGCGCCTGCGACAGCATGCGCAGCGTGTCGCGCGCCTCGTCGAGGGTGAGGGTGGCGGGAAGCACCAGCATGGCGGCGCGCGGCGTCAGTTGCGGCCGCCGGACGCGGCCTTGTTGCGCTCGGCCAGCTTGGCGATCAGGCCGTCGATGCCGCCGGCGCCGATCTCCTGGGCGAAGCTGTCGCGGTAGTTCTGCACCAGCCACACGCCGAGCACGTTCACGTCGTAGATCTTCCAGCCGCCGGCCGACTTCTCGAGCCGGTAGTCGAGCTTGATCGGCTCGCCGCTGCCGCGGATCTCGGTGCGCACGATGGCATCGTTCTCGTCCGGGCTCGGGCGCATGGGCTTGAACTCGACCGTCGTCTGCGGCTTCACTTCGGCCAGCGCGCCGGCGTAGGTGCGCACGAGCAGCAGCTTGAACTCGTCCTGCAGCTTCGTCTTCTGCTCCGCCGTGGCCTGGCGCCAGTTGCGGCCGACCGACAGCGCCGTCATGCGCTGGAAGTTCACGTGCGGCATGACCTTGCTGTCCACCAGCGCCAGCACGCGGTTCACGTCGCCGCCCTGGATGGCCTTGTCGGCCTTCACCGCGTCGAGCACTTCGTTGGACATCTGCTTGATCAGCGCATCCGGCGTCTGCGTCTGGCTGTGCGCCGCAAGCCCCGTGAACAGCAGCGCCGCGAGCGGGAGAGTCAGCACTGGGCGACGTGAAAGCATGAGAAGTCCTTTCGTTGGATCGGCCATCGGCCGGCATCGCTTGGAGAGGCCGCCGGCCCGGAAAGTTCGTCGCGGCGGCGCCGGCCGGTCACCGGAGGTAGCACGGGGCAAGCCGCGTACCCGCCGCGGGCATTGCTACTTGCCGGGCCCGGGGCCCGGCGCCGCGTCCGCCGGCTCGTCGTCGTAGTCGGGGAGTTCCTCGTCCTCGTAGGCGTCGAGGGGCGGATCGCCGTCGTACACCAGGCTCTGCCGGCGCTGCAGGTAGGCGCCGCGCACGAAGCTGTACTTGTCGAGTGCGATGTCGTCGAGCACGCGGCTCGCGCCCAGCAGGCTCGCGCGCGTGTCGACGAGTTCGAGCGTCAGCAGGCTCACCCGCGTCGGCGTGTCGCTGAAGAGCGTGGAGGCGGTGGCGTAGCGGTCGAAGGGCAGCGCGAACGACTCGCGCACCGACGACGGCCCGAACACCGGCCACACGACGTACGGCCCCGGCGCGAAGCCCCAGCGGCCGAGCGTCTGGCCGAGGTCCTCGCGCTGGGCATGCAGGCCGGCTTCCGAGGCGATGTCGAGCAGGCCGCCGAAGCCGAGCACCGTGTTCGTGCCCACGCGCATCACGTCGTGCAGGCCGTTGCCCAGCTTGCCCTGCAGGAAGTTGTTCACCGCGGACCAGGCGTCGGCCACGTTGCCGAAGAAGTTGCTCACGCCGGTGCGCACCGGCTGAGGCACGACCTTGGTGTAGGTCGTCGCCACGGGTTCGAGCACGGCCCGGTCGAGCGCCTCGTTGAAGCTGAACACCTTGCGGTTCCAGTTCTCCCACGGGTCGATCGAGGCGGGCGACGAATCCCTGGGCCCCACGTGCGCGCAGCCCGCCAGCACGAGCACCGCCACGAGCAGCATCGGCCGCACGAAGCTGCGCGGCCTCATTTGCCGGCCCTGGCGCCGGCCGAGCCGTCGGCCGCCTTGTCGAAGAGGAAGCGGCTGATCAGGTTCTCGAGCACCACCGCCGACTGGGTGTACTTGATCGTGCCGTTGGCGGCGAGGTTCTTCTCGTCGCCGCCCGGCTCGATGCCGATGTACTGGTCGCCGAGCAGCCCCGAGGTCAGGATCTTGGCCGACGAGTCGAGCGGGAACTGCACCGACTGGTCGATCTCCATCGTGACGAGGCCCTGGAAGGTCTTGCTGTCGAGCTGGATCGAGCGCACGCGCCCCACCGTCACGCCGGCGCTGCGGACGGCGGCGCGCACCTTCAGCCCGCCGATGTTGTCGAAGCGCGCCTGCACCGTGTAGGTGGCGCTCGTGCCGAAGGAGGCGAGGTTCGCCGCCATCAGCGACAGGAACACGAGCGCCGCGATGCCCAGCAGCACGAACAGGCCGACCAGTGTTTCCGTTCCCTTTTTAGTCATCCGGTTTCTCCGTTCGACGGCCCGCGCTCAGGGCGTCGAGAACATCAGTGCGGTCAGCAGGAAGTCGGCGCCGAGCACCGCCAGCGACGAGATCACCACCGTGCGCGTGGTGGCGTGGGCCACGCCCTCGGGCGTCGCGCGCGTCTCGTAGCCCTGGTAGAGCGCGACGGCCGTGCAGATCACGCCGAACACGAAGCTCTTCACCACGCCGTTGCCGACGTCGCGGAACACGTCCACGCCCGTCTGCATGATCGACCAGAAGTTGCCCGCGTCCACGCCGATCAGCAGCACCGCGACCACCCAGGCGCCAATGATGCCGATGGCCGAGAAAAGGATCGCGAGCAGTGGCATCGACACCACGCCGGCGACGAAGCGCGGCGCGAGCACGCGGCTCTTCGGGTCGATGGCCATCATCTCCATCGCGGCGATCTGCTCGCCCGCCTTCATCAGCCCGATCTCGGCCGTGAGCGAGGTGCCGGCACGCCCGGCGAACAGCAGCGCCGCCACCACCGGGCCGAGCTCGCGCACCAGCGCCAGGTTGACGATCAGCCCGAGCGTCTCCGTCGCGCCGTAGGTCACGAGCGCGTAGTACATCTGCAGCGCGAGCACGAAGCCCACCGCCATGCCCGAGGCGAGGATGATGACCAGCGAGCGGTTGCCGATGGCGTGCATCTGCATGACCACCAGCCCGAAGCGGCGCATCGCCGCCGGCGTGACGCGCACGAGGTCGACGAAGAAGAACGCCGCATGCCCGAGCGCCCGCAGCATGCCGAGGGTGCGCGCACCCAGCCAGGTGACGGGGTTGGTCACCGGACGACCCTCCGCGCTGCGCGCTCCGGGACGAGCGCCTGCGAGCGGCCCGCCGCCCTCATGCGCGCACCCGCTCGAGCATGCCGAAGTCGTCGGCCAGGGATTTCGCGGGGTAGTGGAACTTCACCGGCCCGTCGGGTTCGCCGAGCACGAACTGGCGCACCTCGGGATCGGCGGAGTTCATGAGCTCGTCCGGCGTGCCCTGCGCCACGATACGCCCGCCCGTGGCCATCAGCACCACCCAGTCGCTGATCTTCATGCACTCGGGCACGTCGTGCGAGACGACCAGCGAGGTCGCGCCCGTCACGTCGTTCAGCGTGCGGATGAGGTTGGCGGCCACGCCCATGGAAATGAGGTCGAGCCCGGCGAAGGGCTCGTCGTACATGATGAGTTCCGGGTCGAGCGCGATGGCGCGCGCCAGCGCCACGCGCCGCGCCATGCCGCCCGAGATCTCGGAGATGCGCAGCGGCGCCGCGCCGCGCAGGCCGACGGCGTTGAGCTTCATCAGCACGATGTCGCGCACCAGCGCTTCGGGCAGGTCGGTCTGCTCGCGCAGCGGGAACGCCACGTTTTCGAACACCGACAGGTCGGTGAACAGCGCGCCGAACTGGAACAGCATGCCCAGGCGCCGGCGCAGCGCGTAGATCTTGTCGCGGTCGCGCGCGTCGACGACCTCACCGTCGAAGCGCACCTCCCCCGCGTTCGGCCGCGCGCTGCCGCCGATCAGGCGCAGCAGCGTCGTCTTGCCGCACCCCGACCCGCCGAGGATGGCCGTGACCTTGCCTCGGCGGAAGCTCAGCGACACGTCGTTCAGGATCGTGCGGCTGGCGTCGTAGCCGAAGGTGACGTGGTCGATTTCGATGAGGGATTGAGAGCTCAATGGGACTGGCCGCGCGCACCGTGCGGCCCGGGTCGATCGGCCACGGGCGCGGCATCTGCCGGATGGGTTGTTTCTAGCAAGCGGCGGATTTTCGCATGCAGCGCCGCCATCGCGCTGCGGCTACTGCTCGGGGGCGGCCGGCTGCCCGCCCGGCCTTTCGTCGAACGTCACCTCGATGCGGATGCGGGAGCGGACCTTGCGCCCGTCGACCTCGCCGGGGTGGAAGCGCGCCCGCCCGAACGCCTCGCGGGCCGCGTGGTCCAGGGCCTCCGGCAAAGGCTCGCCCTCGGCGCGGATCCGCACCACGCGACCGGTTTCGTCGATGAACAGCGACAGCACCCCGGCATAGTGCCGGCGCTGTCCTTCCGCCAGCGGATGCTCGACCACGACGTCGGTGACCGGCGTGGGCGCGACCGTCAGCGCGGACCGTGGCAGATAGCCCGCCTCCCCGGCAGGCCATGGGGTTGCCGTGCCATCCGGCCGCCCGGCGGCGCTGCCGGGCGTTCCCGGCCCGGACGGGGCCCGCGTCGCCGGCAGCGCGCCCGCGGTGCCGATCGGATCTCCGGCGGCCCTGGCCGGATCAACAGTCGACCCGGCCGGACGGGGAGGCGCGGCATCGACGATCCGCACCTGCAGCGCGGTGCCGCCCGGACCTGCCATCGGCCGGCCCTCCCGGGACGGCGCCGTCGCGAGCAGCGCCGCCGCGTGCAGCGCGAGCGCCGCGGTCACGAACGGCCAAAGCCGGCGGCGCACCCCACGAAGCCCGGGCGTCGCAAGGCTGCCGGCAGACGGCCCGGCCCGGGGCACCGCGCGGTGTCAGTCGATCAGCTCGCGCCAGGACGTCCGGCGCACCGAGCCTGTCGAACCGCCCGGCTCGGGCACCTTGACGGTGCTCACGTCGCCCTGGTTGTCCACGAGAATCGTCTGCGTGTCGCCCGATCCCGCCGCACCGCCGCTCTTCTGCAGCTGGACGAAGCTCAGGCCGACGATCATGGTGTTGCCGCGGAACGTGCCGGCCACGTTGCTGCCGATCGACGACGGGTTCGAGCCGGTGCCGATGTCGAAGCGGTACAGATAGGAACTTCCGCCGACCGTGCACGCATCGGCGCTCGGAATGTTGGTCGCCACCGTCAACGTGTTGAAGATGATCTGCGTGTCGACGTTGACGCGCTCGCCTGCGGCGAGCAGGTCGACACGCCAGCCGTCCTTCGTGGACCAATCCACCGCGTGGCTGGTGATCTTGTTCACCGCCTGCCCATCGACGGTGGAAGCCGTGAGGGTCTGCGCCACGATGTCGTTGCTGGCATGCACGTCGCCCAGACCGGTGTTGGTGAGGGGGTCTTTCAGCGCATACACCGTCTGCTGGTCGGTATTGCTCAGGTCCGAGGCGCCCAGGTACTTGCCGGTGCTGACGTACACGACCGGGTACTTGCTGCCCTTGTAGTTCAGCTCCGCGAGGGCCGGCTGCGTGGTGATCGGCTGCGGCGTGTTCGACACCGTCATGTAGGCCAGACGCAAGGCGGCGTTGTTGGGAGCCACCACGCCGTCGATGTCGAAGCGCCACAGGTTGCCGAGCACGTCGCCGCCGTAGAAGCGCTTGGCGGTGTTGTCGACCTCGGAGTCGACCCAGGCATTGATCTTGGCCAAGCCGCTCGGCGTGGTCGTGGAGCCCGCCGCGACCGAGCTCGCGGTGTAGGTGCTGATCTTGGCGATCTGCGCCCCGGTGTTGGCGTCCAGGACGAAGAGGTGCCCGTTGCCGTCGCCCGGCGAGACGTTGTTGTAGCCGGAGGCGAACACCACCACCCACGTGCCGTCGGCACGCTTGGTGATGACCGGGTTGCCGAAGCTGTAGCCCAGGTCGTCGTCCGTGAACTCCCACAGCGCCACCGGATTCGCGGGGTCGGTGATGTCGAGCGCGTAGTAGCCGCGCCCGCCGCCGCCCAGGCCGCCGACGAGGATGGATTTCCACGCGCCGGGCGAGCCGGCCACGAAGATGTCGCCGATCACCGGCGCACCATCGACGAAGTACTCGTGACGGTTCGCATAGTCGGCATCGGCCAGCTTGTAGAGCCGGGGCAGCACCATCGAAGGGATGTAGGCCCAGCGCTCGTCGCCGGTCGTGGCATTGATGGCATGGAGCATGCCGTCGTTCGCGGCCAGGTACACCGTGCCGCTGCGGCTGGCCTGCGCCGTCGCGAAGGTGGAATAGCTGTTCTCGGTGTACTTGAACGGCGCCTTGCCGAGGTAGACGGGCGCGCCGCCGATCACGTCGCCAAGCAGCCGGTCGCGGGCGCGGTAGACGGCATGCGTCCCTCCCCGCAGGTAGCTCACGAGAGTGGCGCCGGCGTTGGCCGTCGTCGTGTCGTAGCCGGTGGTCGCGCATTGCGTGAGCGCCGGCGACTTGCTGCACGCGCCGTCGAAGTTGCCGTTCAGGCCGTCGGCCGTGAGGTTGCCGTAGGTGAACGACCGCAAGACGCCGGTGTTGGCGCCGGCATTCTTCTTGAAGTAGTAGATGTTGCGCGCGGTGTTGGCCGCCACCATCGCATCGAGCCGCTGGGCGGCGCTCCAGGTGTTGGCCGTCGAGACCACGCCCGTGATCGGATCGATGGTCTTGGCCAGGAGGTCGCCGGTCCACTTCACGGTGGTGTACTGCGCCACGAACAGCGTGTTGTCGCCCTGCACCGGCTGCAGCGTGCTGGCAGCGGCACCCGAGGCCGAGCCGGTCTTGGCGTCGATCGACTGCAGCGCGCTGTTCAGGCTGGTCGCGAGGGAGAGCGGATCGCTGGCGCTGAAGTAGCTGCCGCGGCCGTTCACCGCGGCATGCCACAGGTCGTCGACGTTCTCCGCGCCCTTGCCGTCGCCGGGAACCGGCCAGTGCTTGCTGCCTTGCTGGATGGCGGCGAAGTCGCCCGGCTGCAGCGTGCCGCTGATGCCGAAGCCGAGCGTGAACGTCGTCATGTGCTGATGGCTGGCGATGTCGGTGTCCTTCGGCGACACGTTGTTCGTGCAGACGTCGGTGCCCGCGCCCAGCCCGCCCTCGCAGTTGCCGAGCGCCGCAGTGCGCAGGTCGGTCTCGTAGTAGTACATGGCCACGTCGGCCAGCGAGTCGGTCGCACCGCCGGTGGTCGTGGTCGCGCTGGTGACCGCCGGGCCAGTCGCGACGTCCGCGTCCGCTGCGGGGTTCGCGGCCTGATAGCCCGAATAGCCGGACCAGTTGCCGGGCGACGCCAGCGGCCCGATCACTTCCGCGGTGTCGGACGGCTGCTGCGGGTTGACGGCGCAGGCGACGTCGTCCGACCACGAAGGGCTGCTCCAGTTGCCCCAGTTCCCCACGGGCACATAGGCGCTCTCCTGGCGCGTGCCCTCTTCCACGTACGAGCCGTTGCTGGCGTTCTTCTCCTGCGCCGTGCCCGCCACGCCGTCGGTGTACGGAACCACGAGGTCGAAAGTCCGCACCCGCGCCCAGTACGAGGTCTCCGTCTGCCGTTCCGTACGGGTCGAGGTGCGGGTTCTCTTCTGGATCTTGGCTCGGCCGCCGGAACAGCCGGTCGTGGTGGTCCGGTACTCGACGTACGACTTGGTCGCGGTCGCGTTGCGCGTGCGCGTGCGGAACCAGTGGTAGGTCCGCTCCATGGGTGTGGTGACGGTCCACTGCTGCGCGGCACCGTCCCACATGGGCGCCGGCGCCGCGCCATCGCGCTGCCCGACGGCATTGCCGGCCAGGTCCTTGCCCTTGTCGCTCCCGTTCCAGTAGCCGTCCGTCGAGAGGATGGTGAAGTTCTTCTGGCAGGAGTACTGGACGGGGTCGTAGGACTGGTTCGACGTGGCCTTCTTGGCGTAGTAGCGGCCGGCCTTGGCCAGCGCCGTGCGCAGCGGCGTCGATCCGTTCGGCGTGGCGTTGAACAGCGCCGTGTAGAAGGCAGCCTTGTGTGTCGGGTCGAAGTCGGCCACGTCGAGGAACCGGCTTCCGCTGATGCCGGACTCGTTGATCGTGCTGAACCCGACGCGGTACTTGTCGTCGATCCGCTTGAACGCCAGGCTCGTGGCCGCGTTCATCATCTGGTAGCGCAGGCGGTAGTAGGTGTACCAGTTGCGGTAGTTCTGGATGTCGGACATGGACGGCGTGACGTCCACCCGCGTGAAGACCGAGCTTCCGGGCGTCGAGCCGATGGTGCTCTTGCACTCCAGGAAGAAGTCGTTGTCGGTGACGCCGCTGCTGGTGTAGACATAGCCCAGCCGCGGCTGGCTGCCGGAATAGGTGTAGTAGTGGGCGCGGTTGTCGCCGTCTCCGATGCGGGGCGAGGTCAGGGAACCGCTGCCGGCGACGGCGTACACGTTCACCGTGAGCTTGTCCGTCGAGCTGTTCCAGCCGGTGACCGTCCCGACCATCAGCTTCGTGCGATCGGTGTCGCTGTAGAGCGTCACGGTATCGCCGACCGAATAGCTGCCCGAGCTCCCCGAGTTCAAGGTCACGGTGATCGAGCCGGTGGCGACGGTCGGCGTGGAGGAAGTGATCGTGCGGATGTTGTCCAGGCTGGCGGGGGAGGGAAAGGTGAACGTGCCCGCGGGGAGATCGGCACCCGTCGAGTCGACGGGCAGCGTGTAGGTCGTCTGCGGGTCGTAGGCGAGGCCGTTGCATTGCGACGCGCGGTAGCCGTACCAGTTGGTGCGCGGCCTGTCCGGCGTGCCGGTGGAGGTGCCGAGATCGTCCGGCGCATAGCTCCAGTTCATCGAGCCGGAATCGTCGAAGACGAACATCAGGTTCGGCTTCACGGCGCTCGGCGCGGCCGAGGACAGCGGGACCGATGCGATGTCCGTCGCCGCCGGGCGGGCCACGCCCGCGGCCGCGAGCAGGCCGGCCCACAGGCTGGCCCGAAGTACCGCCCGCGCCGCGCGCAAGCCTGGTTGCTGCTTCATTTGCTTTTCCCCCCTGCCACGAGGTCGCCGTTCAGAGGTGAACGATCGTCTCGGTGAAGCTGACGGCGTTCCGGCCGCCGACGGTGCGAACGATGATCCGGTAGTACGGGTTGCTCACGAGCTTCGTCGGGCGCAGCTCGGTCCCTGCCCGCACTTCGCCTCGGGAGGCGGCATCGGACGTCGATGCCGCGGCCGGCCGGGCGCACACGTTGGTGGCGCTCACGGGTTCGGCCTTCTGGCAGATGCGCGAGATGAGGTAGCGCGAGCGGTTGCCGCCGTAGGTGATCTCGGACGAGGGCAGCACGGTGCATGAGTCGCAGGTGCCGGCGGAAACGCAGTTGCAACTGTCGGATTCGCCCCAGTTGACGACGGCGAGCTTGTTGGTCGCCGAGGTGGCGCGCCCCGTCGGGTCGAGGTTGTCGAGCGAGGTGGCGTAGTAGCCGGCGGTCGTGACGTTCCCGTCGAGCGTGGCGCCGCCGTTGGTCTGCAGCCAGGCGATGGCGGCTTCGGTCGCACGGTCGCTCGCGGCCGTGGCGTCCTGCTTGAAGCCGAGGTTGCCGAGCACCTGAGCGCCGGTGTCGACCGAGCGCACCAGTATCACGGCCGCCAGCGACATGACGGCGAGCGTGAGCAGCGCAAAGATCAGCGAGACGCCGCGCTGTGCGGCAGTGCGGCCATCGTGTGTCATGCGGCGTGTCTTCATGGCTTTGTCCGTCTGCTCAGGAACCCCAGAGCATGTTGCGCAGGGGAATCACCGTGTCGAAGGTCTTGTAGCGGTAGTGCTGCCACTCGGTTCCCGTGCCGAGATGGCTCACGTCGAGGGTGATGCACTCGCTCGAACCGCATGTCACGGCGCCGGTCGTGGGCGGGGTGGTCCCCATGTCCACGGAGGGCGCGGCGAAGGTGACCGGCTCCTTCTCGTATTGCTCGCTTCGCGCCACGAGCACGACGCGGACCGCCAGCACCTGGATCCACTCGGCATTCGTGGCCGGCGTGGTCGCGTTGAAGGCGTCGACGACGCCGTCGCCGTCGGTGTCCTTGCCGTAGTAGGCGCGCATGTTGACGATGCCGGACTGGATGTTCCGGACGATGCGCGTGGCAGGCGCCGCCACGTCGAAGCTGGACATCTGGAGCGCATTCGTCGCGTTGACCTCGTACTGGTTGTCGACCAGCCGGCCGAGATTCACGAGCACGCTGCCGTCGCCGTACGCCCGGTCGGGCATGCCGGTGGCGTTCCATTGGTTGTCGGCACGCGGGATCGAGGCCGCCGTCGGGGCGGACGAGACCTGGAACACCCAGCACGGATCGGACGCGTTCGACGCCACCAGCGCGAGGTCGTTCGCTTGGACGCCAAGCGCCGAGGTGACGGGGAATTCGACCCCGCCGACCGCATACGCCGGCGGCACGATCCGCGTGGGAACGGAGTACGAGGCCTTGGAACTGGCGAGCACGCGAATCGCGTCGCCGATGCTGCCGGACGGCCGCGAGGCCTCCGGCGTGATGACCACCGGCGCCAGGACGGTCGGGAACCCGGCCGGGGCCGAGCCGCCGAAGCTCACGCTGATCGGACACCCGAGGACGCCCGGCGAACTGGTCAGGCCATAGCCGGCCATCTGCACGTCGCGCTGGATGGTGTGCAGCGACAGCGCGCCGTTGACCTGCGCGTCCGAGCCGCCCGTCGTGGTGCGCCGCTGCCCTTCGGAGACGAGAAAGACCTGCGTGATGATGAGCACGGCCAGCAGCCCGATCAGCAGGCCGACCATCAGCTCGACCAGCGTCACGCCGCGCTCGCGGCGCCCGCGCCCCGCCGGCGGGTTCGGAATGAGCGGCTTCATGGCGCGTTGGCGGCAATCGCCGCGGTCGTGGTGTAGGTGTGGGTCTCTTCGTTCGGCGGCGTCCAGCTGACGGCGATCTGCACGTCGGCGCCGTTGACGGTGATGGCCGCCGTACCGCCGGGCAGCGCGGCCGCCACCTTGTCGGCCCATTGGCCGCAGCGCGCGTACGACGCGCACGAGGCCGTGGCGTAGCTCGTCAGGTGCGGCGTGTCGGACCACATCGTGCCGATGAGCTGCTGGGCGAGAAAGGCCGCGTCGGCGCGGAACTTCGACGAGGTCTGGGCCTTGGTCATCGCGGCCTGCAGCCCGACGATGCCGAGAACGCCGAAGGCGAAGATCAGCATCGCCACCAGGGCCTCGATCAGCACGAAGCCGCGACTGGCACGTCGCCGGCCGTCGGCACGTCCGCGAAAGGAAGGGCGTGTCATGCGCATCTCTGTCAGCACTTTCGCGGGTCGGTGGACGCCGTGACGCCGACGTCGCACATGCGAATCGTTCCCCCCGAGCCGATCACGACGCGGAGACGGCGGTAGTCGTTGCCGAGCGTGGTGTGATCGACGTCGATGCGCGCGATGGCGGTCGCCGCATCGTCGACCCGGCCGAAGCCGTTGAAGGTCACGGTGTTCGCCGCCGTCGTGTCGTCGCTCTGCAGGGCGGCCACCGTGACGGCGCCGGCCGCCGTGCCGGCCGCCTCGGCCTCCACGATCATCGGATCGTCGGCATCGGTGGGCGTCAGCGACGGCGCGTAGTCGCAGTGCGACGAAGGATCGTTGCGGCTGACCACCCAGGACGCGGAGGCGCTCGACAGGGCGCAGCTGGTGTCCATCGTCCGGGCGTCGGTGAGAGAGACCAGCGAGAAGCGCACCGGCTGGTTGCGGCGGATGGCTTCGCTCCGGGCCTTCATCAGGCCCATCTGGATGGACGACGCGACGCCCCGGATCTGCGTGTTCCGGATCCAGGTGCTGATGCTCGGCCCCGCCGCCATGACGAGCAGGCCGATGACGGCGATGACGACGACCGCCTCGATGAGCGTGAAGCCGCGCGCGCAGCGGCGGCTCAACATTCACTGCCCTTCACGAGCCAGCACGACTTCGTCGACGTGGTGCCCTTGAAGGACGTCGTCGCACGCTGGTTGTTGTGGTCGAGCGTGTAGGCATGCCCCGTCGCCCGGCCGCCGCTGCCCGTGGCCGTGAGCGTGTAGCCCTGCCCGGAGGCCGTGAGCGCGCAGGTGAAGGTGAAGTACTCCTGCGCCGCGTAGGTGAGCGTCGGCGTGTTCGTTCCCCAGGACGGCGTGTTCGCATCCACGCAGTTCGCGGTGCCGTAGTTGCGGTTGTCCTGGTAGTACTGCTCCATCTTGACGCGGAAGTCGGACAGGCCGGCAAACGCTTCGGGGATCTGCCCGCGGCGCACGTAGTCGACGTACGACGGCAGGGCGACGCCGGCGAGGATCGCGATGATCGCCACGGTGATCATCAGCTCGATGAGCGTGAAGCCGCGGGAGGCGGCCAGGGACGCCGGGGTCTTCGCGGCGGGGTTCCGGTGCAACGACATCAGAGGGTCTCCGGCTGAGCGTGGCGCGATTCTAGGAACGCCCTCCAGCCGTGTTCTGCCGACAACCGCACGATCCGGCGCGAGCGGGCGCGCCGCGTTGACGAGCGGTCATCCGAACGCGCACGAGCGGCACGCGGTGTCGCGAGCGCACCGCGGGGAGCGCCGCCCGCCGCGGGCTCAGCCGGACGGGGCGGCAACGAAAACGGGCCCCGTCCGGGGCCCGGCGTGAACGGTTTCGCGCGTCAGCGCGGCAGGTCGCTCGCCCCCATCAGGAACTCGTCCACCGCCCGCGCCGCCTGCCGCCCCTCGCGGATGGCCCACACCACGAGCGATTGCCCCCGCCGCATGTCGCCGGCGGCGAACACCTTGTCGACGTTGGTGGCGTAGCCGCCGATGAAGTCGGTGCCGGCGCGGGCATTGCCGCGCGGGTCCTTGTCGACGCCGAAGGCATCGAGGACCGTGCCGACCGGGCTGACGAAGCCCATCGCCAGCAGCACCAGGTCGGCGGGCAGCACCTGCTCGGTGCCGGGCACCTCGGTCATCTTGCCGCCCTGCCATTCGACGCGCACGCACTTCAGCGCCTTGACCTTGCCCTTGTCCTTGCCCTCGCCGCCGATGAATTCCTTGGTGGCGATGGCGAACTCGCGCTCGCAGCCTTCCTCGTGGCTCGACGAGGTGCGCAGCTTGATCGGCCAGTAGGGCCACACCAGCGGCTTGTTCTCCTGCTCGGGCGGCATGGGCATGAGCTCGAACTGCGTCACGCTCTTCGCGCCGTGGCGGTTGCTGGTGCCCACGCAGTCGCTGCCGGTGTCGCCGCCGCCGATCACGACGACGTGCTTGCCGTCGGCGCGCATCTGGCCCTTCAGCTTGTCGCCGGCGTTGATCTTGTTCTGCTGCGGCAGGAACTCCATCGCGAAGTGCACGCCGTCGAGGTCGCGCCCGGGCACCGGCAGGTCGCGCGACTGCTCGGCGCCGCCGGTCAGCAGCACGGCGTCGAACTGCTGCTTCAGTTCCTCCGCACCGATGGTCTCCCGCGCCCAGTTGGTGACCTTGCTGCCCTCGGGCATCGCACCCACGAGCACGCCGGTGCGGAACACCACGCCTTCGGCTTCCATCTGCGCCACGCGCCGGTCGATGTGCGACTTCTCCATCTTGAAGTCGGGAATGCCGTAGCGCAGCAGGCCGCCGATGCGGTCGTTCTTCTCGAACACCGTCACGTCGTGGCCCACGCGCGCGAGCTGCTGCGCGGCGGCCAGGCCCGCCGGGCCGGAGCCGACGATGGCGACCTTCCTGCCCGTCCTGACCTTGGCCGGGCGCGGCGCGACCCAGCCCTCGGCCCAGCCGCGGTCGATGATGGCGCGCTCGATGCTCTTGATGCCGACGGGGTCGTCGTTGATGTTCAGCGTGCACGCCTCCTCGCAGGGCGCCGGGCAGATGCGGCCGGTGAACTCGGGGAAGTTGTTGGTCGACAGCAGCACCGCGAGCGCGTTCTTCCAGTCGTCGCGGTACACGAGGTCGTTGAAGTCCGGAATGATGTTGTTGACCGGGCAGCCGTTGTTGCAGAAGGGCGTGCCGCAGTCCATGCAGCGCGCGCCCTGGATCTTGGCCGCGTCGCCCGCGAGGCCGATGACGAATTCCTTGTAGTTCTTCAGGCGCGCCTCGACGGGCTGGTAGCCCTCCTCGACACGCTCGTACTCCATGAAGCCGGTGATTTTTCCCATTGTTCGATCTCGATGACGTTGTCAATCTTGCGGCCCGCCCCGGGGCGAACGAAGCGAAGCCCGAATCAAGCCACGCCCGCGGATCCGGCTTCGCCGGTCCGCCAGGCGGCGCCCCTCGGGGGCAGGAGCGCAGCGACTGGGGGCACTATTTCGCAGGCACCGTCTTCGGCTTCTTCTTGTCGCTCGCCTTGGCGGTGGCGATGGTGTCGTCGGCCACCTTCGCCGCGTTGAGCTCGCCGAGCGCGCGCTTGTACTCGCTCGGGAACACCTTGACGAACTTGCCGCGGCACTCGGCCCAGCGGTCGAGGATGTCGCGCGCGCGCAGCGAGCCGGTCCACTTGTGGTGGTCCTCGATGAGCTTCTTCAGCAGCACCTCGTCGGCCGTGTCCTTGTGCCACAGCGCGCGGTCGAGCTGCGCCTCCTGCTCCTTGGCGGGCAGCACCTTGTCGAGCGACACCATGGCCATGTTGCAGCGCGAGGCGAACTGGCCGTCCTCGTCGTAGACGTAGGCCAGGCCGCCGCTCATGCCGGCGGCGAAGTTGCGCCCGGTCTTGCCCAGCACCACCACCGTCCCACCGGTCATGTATTCGCAGCCGTGGTCGCCCGTGCCCTCCACCACCGCCGTCGCGCCCGACAGGCGCACCGCGAAGCGCTCGCCCGCCACGCCGCGGAAGAAGGCCTCGCCGCTGGTCGCGCCGTAGAGCACGGTGTTGCCGACGATGATGTTCTGCGTGGTCTCGCCGCGGAAGTCGATGCTCGGGCGGATGGCGATACGCCCGCCGCTCAGGCCCTTGCCGGTGTAGTCGTTGGCGTCGCCGATGAGGTACATCGTGATGCCCTTGGCGAGGAAGGCGCCGAAGCTCTGGCCGCCCGTGCCTTCCATCTGGATGAAGATGGTCTGGTCGGGCAGGCCCTCGGGGTGGCGGCGCACCAGCTCGCCGGAGAGCATGGCGCCCACCGTGCGGTTGACGTTGCGCGTCTCCTCCATGAGCTGCACCTTCTCGCCGCGCTCGAGCGCAGGCAGGCACTTCTGGATCAGGCGCTGGTCGAGCGCGCGGTCCAGGCCGTGGTCCTGCTCCTCCACGTGGTGGCGCGGCACGTCGGCCGGCATGGCCGGCTGGTGGAAGATGCGCGAGAAGTCGAGCCCCCTCGCCTTCCAGTGCGCGATGCCCTTGCGGGTGTCGAGCAGGTCGGCGCGGCCGATGAGGTCGTCGAATCGGCGGATGCCCAGCTGCGCCATGATCTGGCGTGCCTCTTCGGCGATGAAGAAGAAGAAGTTGACGACGTGCTCGGGCTTGCCGGTGAACTTGCGGCGCAGCACCGGGTCCTGCGTGGCCACGCCCACCGGGCAGGTGTTGAGGTGGCACTTGCGCATCATGATGCAGCCCTCGACGATCAGCGGCGCCGTGGCGAAGCCGAACTCGTCGGCCCCGAGCAGCGCGCCGATCACCACGTCGCGGCCGGTCTTCATCTGGCCGTCGGCCTGCACCCGGATGCGGCTGCGCAGGCGGTTCAGCACCAGCGTCTGCTGCGTCTCCGCCAAGCCCAGCTCCCACGGCGTGCCGGCATGCTTGATCGAGCTCCACGGCGAGGCGCCCGTGCCGCCGTCATGGCCGGCGATCACCACGTGGTCGGCCTTGGCCTTGGCCACGCCTGCGGCGATCGTGCCCACGCCCACCTCGCTCACCAGCTTCACGCTCACGCTGGCGCGCTGGTTGGCGTTCTTCAGGTCGTGGATGAGCTGCGCCAGGTCCTCGATCGAGTAGATGTCGTGGTGCGGCGGCGGGCTGATCAGGCCCACGCCCGGCACCGAGTAGCGCAGGAAGCCGATGTAGTCGGACACCTTGCCGCCGGGCAGCTGGCCGCCCTCGCCGGGCTTGGCGCCCTGGGCCATCTTGATCTGGATCTGGTCGGCCGAGACCAGGTATTCCGTCGTCACGCCGAAGCGGCCCGAGGCCACCTGCTTGATGCGCGAGCGCAGCGAATCGCCGGCCTGCAACTCGTAGTCGGCCTCGATCGCCTTGGCGCCGATGATCTCGCTCACCTTGGTGCCGGCGGTGACGGGGATGCCCTTGAGCTCGCTGCGGTAGCGCGCCGGGTCCTCGCCGCCTTCGCCGGTGTTGCTCTTGCCGCCCAGGCGGTTCATGGCGATGGCCAGCGTCGAATGCGCCTCGGTGCTGATCGAGCCGAGCGACATCGCGCCGGTGGCGAAGCGCTTGACGATCTCCTTGGCGGGCTCCACCTCGTCCAGCGGGATGGCCTTCGAAGGATCGAGCTTGAACTCGAACAGCCCGCGCAGCGTCATGTGGCGGCGCGACTGGTCGTTGATGATCTGCGCGTAGTCCTTGTAGGTGTCGAACTGGTTGGCGCGCGTGCTGTGCTGCAGCTTGGCGATGGCGTCGGGCGTCCACATGTGCTCTTCGCCGCGCACGCGCCAGGCGTATTCGCCGCCGGCGTCGAGCATGCCGGCCAGCACCGGGTCGTCGCCGAAGGCGGCGCGGTGCATGCGGATGGCCTCCTGCGCCACCTCGAACACGCCGATGCCGCCCACCTGCGAGGCCGTGCCGCGGAAGTACTTGTCGACCAGGTCCTTCTCGAGCCCGATGGCCTCGAAGAGCTGCGCGCCGCAGTAGGACATGTAGGTCGACACGCCCATCTTCGACATGATCTTCGACAGGCCCTTGCCGATGGCCTTGACGTAGTTGTAGACCGCCTTCTCCGGCGACAGCGCGCCCGGCAGCTCCTTGTGCAGTTCGGCGAGCGTCTCCATCGCGAGGTACGGGTGCACCGCCTCGGCACCGTAGCCGGCGAGCACGGCGAAGTGGTGCACCTCGCGCGCCGAGCCTGTCTCGACCACCAGGCCCGCGGTCGTGCGCAGGCCCTCGCGCACCAGGTGCTGGTGGATGGCCGACAGCGCCAGCAGCGC
>JBIQHD010000058.1:0-12272 GCA_044508835.1 Rubrivivax sp. | reverse complement strand
AACTCTAGGAGCATCGCGACCGTATCAGCAGGGGGTTTTCACACAGCCTCGGCCGCAAGCGGACGAGTCGGATTTCATCGCCGCATCCGATCCAGCAATCTGCCGTTCACACCGCCCGCATCGACAGGCACGTCCTGCACCGGGGAAAGTCGCTGCAGCCCCAGAATGCGCTGCCACCATTTCGCGGCCTGCGCTCGACCATCTTCGTCCCGCAGTTCACACACGTCGGACGCCAGTAGTCGCCCTCCAATGCCACCTCGAGCAGCGCATGCCGCTGTTCCGGGCTGCGATCGGCGATCAGCGCCAGCAGCCCGTCCACGTCGACCAGATGGATGCCGTTCTGCCGGGCAAAAGCCTCGGCGTCGGGGGTGAAGCCCGCGGTGCAGGCGAACTGCCCTCGCCGCACGTTGTGCGCCGCCATCACGCCGCGCAGTTCACGAATCTTGTCGACACCCACGCGCTTGGCCCAGTGCTTGCATTGCACGAGGCTGACCGCCTCGCCGGGCTGGTGCCGCGAGTAGAGCCAGATGTCGATGCCGCCATCCGCGCCGTGCGACTGGCTCCTGGTCTCGAAACCGGCCTGCTGGAAGAGCACTTCCACCACCGCCTCGAAGCGGCGCCATTCGATGGCGTCGAACACGGCCTTGCTCCATTCGGCTGGCCGGGCCGGCGCTGCCGGCGCCGCTTGCGGGCGAGCCGCCGCCGAACGCTCCAACTCCGCGGCAACATGGTCCAGCAACTGCGCGGGCGGAAAGCCGGGCGGCGCCGCAGGGCGCCCCGTTTCAGTTGCACGTGCCGGTGCCTGCCTGGCCGGCGCGGGCATGCCGGCGCGGCGTTCGCGCCGCTGCCACCACAGCATGACGGCGCCGATGGCCAGCATCAGCCAGCCGAGCCAGGTCAATGACAGCAGCGCCTTGCCGACGATCGTCTGGCTCGCGAGCCACGGGCCGATCACGAATGCGGCGCCGCCCGCCATCAGCTTGATGGCCGCCTCCTGTTCACGCCGCGCGGCGCGCGCCTCCCGCCTTGATCTTCTTGCCACGAATCGCTCCCTCCTCGATCGATCATAGGAACGAGTGCGCCGCCCCACCGGCCGGGAATCGTGAAATGCGCTCGCAGATCCACGACCGCAAGCCGTCGCCGCGCGATGCCTACACTGCCGGTTCCCCCGCAGTGCCTCGCTCTCCATGCGCCTCACCCACATCCGCCACCGCCTCCAGGCCGCCGGCGCCCTGCCCTGCCACGCGCAGCGCGTGCTGCGCCTGTGGGCGAACGCGCTGCCGCAGGAAACCGCCAAGCGTCGCCAGGAGGACTTCCTGCCGCGCTCGGTGCGCGAGGCCCTGCCGGCGCTGGAAGACGAGCTCGCGGCGCTGGCGCAGGTGCAGTCCGAGCACCCCGCGGCCGACGGCTCGGCGCGGCTGCTGGTGCGCCTGGCCGACGGCCAGACGGTCGAATCCGTGCTGCTGCCGCGCGACGGCGTGTGCGTGTCGAGCCAGGTGGGCTGCGCGGTCGGCTGCGTGTTCTGCATGACGGGGCGCGAGGGGCTGGTCCGCCAGCTCGGCAGCGCCGAGATCGTGGCGCAGGTGGTGCTCGCGCGGCAGCGGCGGCCGGTGAAGAAGGTGGTGTTCATGGGCATGGGCGAGCCCGCGCACAACCTCGACAACGTGATGGAGGCGATCGAGCTGCTGGGCACGGCGGGCGGCATCGGCCACAAGAACCTGGTGTTCTCCACCGTGGGCGACGTGCGCGTGTTCGAGCGCCTGCCCGCCGGGCCGGTGAAGCCGGCGCTCGCGCTCTCGCTGCATTCCACGCGGGCCGAGCTGCGCGCGAAGCTGCTGCCGCGCGCGCCGCGCATCGATCCGGCCGAGCTGGTGGAGCGCGGCGAGCGCTATGCGCGTGCCACCGGCTACCCCATCCAGTACCAGTGGACGCTGATAGAGGGCGTGAACGACGGCGAGGACGAGTTCGACGGCATCGTGCGGCTGCTGAAAGGCAAGTACGCGGTGATGAACATGATTCCGTACAACACCGTCGACGGGCTCGACTTCGCCCGGCCCGGCTGGGAACGCGCCCGCGAGATCGCCCGCTCGCTGCACCGGCGCGGCGTGCTCACCAAGCTGCGGCAGTCGGCCGGGCAGGAGGTGGATGCGGGCTGCGGGCAGTTGCGGGCGCGCAAGGCGAAGCCGGTGCCCGTTCGCCTTCATCGCGCGCCCGCCGCTGCGCACGCGGCCTCCGAAACGGAATCACGCCACCTCCAACCCCGTTCGCACCCGAACGGATTGCGTTGAAGCGAAGGAATTCCACCGCCGACCTGCGGTTCTTGTCGACACAAGGAGATCCCATGTCAGCCACCAGCCTGCGCGGCAAGCGCGTTCTCATCACCCAGGCCGACGAATTCATGGGGCCGGCGCTGTGCGAGGTCTTCGCCGCGCACGGCGCCGACGTGGTGGCCGACACGCGCGGGCTGACCGACCCCGAGGCGCCGGCGCGCGTGGTGGCCGAAGCCGGCACGATCGACGCGCTGGTGGCGAACATGGCGTGGCCGGCGCCCGAGAACCCGGTGCTGCAGGTGGACGAGGACGAATGGCGCAGCACCTTCGCCGCGCTGGTCGACCCGCTGCCGCGGCTGATGCGCGCGGCGCTGCCGGCGATGATCGAGCGGCGCGCGGGCAAGGTGCTGGTATTGGGCAGCGCCTCGGCGCTGCGCGGCATGAAGCGCTTCTCCACCTACTGCGCGGCGCGCGGGGCGCAGATGTCGTACGTGCAGGCGGTGGGCGTGGAGATGGCGCCGCACAACGTGCAGGTCAACCTGATCGCGCAGAACTTCGTCGACAACCCGACCTACTTTCCGCCGGAGGTGCAGGCGAACCCGCGCTTCCAGGAACGGCTGAAGCGCGAGGTGCCGCTCGGGCGGCTGGTGGGCGCGAAGGAGGACGCGGCGTTCGCCGCCTACCTGTGCAGCGAGGCGGCGAACTGCTTCGTGGGGCAGGTGTTTCCGGTGTGCGGGGGGTGGGTGGTGCGTTGAGGCCGCGGGCCCTCACCCCAGCCCTCTCCCAGAGGGAGAGGGAGCCACGCGGAGGTCAGGCGCGCGTGAGCCGCAGCCCGCCGTCCACCAGCAGCACTTCCCCCGTCGTCTTCGCCGCCCCCACGCCCAGCCACCATGCGGCCTGCGCCACGTCGTCGGGCGTGATCACCTCGCCGAGCGTCGCGCGCGCCTTGTAGCTTTCCACGCGCGCGGCATAGGCCGCCTCGCCCAGCCCGTTCTTCAGCCAGGGCGATTCCACCAGCCCCGGCGCGATGGCGTTGACGCGGACCTCGGGGCCGAGCGCGCGCGCCAGCCCGAAGGTCATGGCGTTGAGCCCGCCCTTGGAGGCCATGTAGGCGATGGACGAGCCGGTGCCCATCATCGAGGCGATGGACGACACGTTCACCACCGCCGTGACCGGGTGCTTGCGCAGCAGCGGCACGAAGGCGCGCGTCATCTGGTACGAGCCGATGACGTTGACGGCGTAGATGCGCTGAAAGTCCTCGGCCTCCAGGCCGTCGAGGTCCTTCAGGCCGACGAACTTGGTCGCGCCGGCGTTGTTCACCAGCACGTCGGCGCGGCCCCAGGCGGCGTCGACCTCGGCGGCCATGCGGCGGCAGTCGGCGTCGCTGGCGATGTCGGCCTTGACGACGCGCACCTCGGCGCCGAGCCGGCGGCATTCCTCGGCCACCTGCTCGGCCGGCGCCGGGTCGCGCGAGTAGTTGACGACGACGTTCCAGCCGTTGCCGGCATACAGCCGTGCGGTGGCGGCGCCGATGCCCGACGACGAGCCGGTGACGACGCAGACCTTGCGTTCGGCGGCGGCGGTCATGCGGCCCTCCCCAGCTGCTTCTCGAAGGCGGCGAGCGTGTCGCCGATGAGTTCGGCAATGGTGTCGACCTGCGGGCCGTCGACGATCAGCGGCGGCGCCACCATCAGCCATTCGCCGAACTGGCCGTTGGCCGTGCGGCGCGAATACAGCAGCAGCCCGCGCTCCATGCCGAGCTCGACGATGCGGTTGATCGCCTGCGTCTGCGCGGGCAGGATGGCCCGGGTTTCGCGGTCGGCCACGATCTCGATGGCCATCAAGAGGCCCTTGCCGCGGATGTCGCCCATCACGGCGCTGCCCTTCTGCACCTCCTGCAGCCGCTCGCGCAGCCGCAGGCCCATCGCGGCGGCGTTCGGGATCAGGCCGCGCTCGACCGTCTCGGACACCACCGCATGCCCGATGGCGCACGACAGCGGGTTGGAGGCGTAGGTGAAGCCGTGCATGAAGCCGCCGGCCTCGGCCACGGCGTCGACCATCTCGCGCGAGGCGAGCACCGCGCCGAGCGGCGTGTAGCCGGCGCCGATGCCCTTGGCCAGCGTCACGATGTCGGGCCGCGCCTCGGGCCAGTGGTGGGCGGCGAGGAAGCGGCCGGTGCGCCCGGCGCCGCTCATCACCTCGTCGAACACCAGCAGCACGCCGTGGCGGCTGCAGATCTCGCGCACGCGGGCGTAGTAGCGGTCGGGCGCGACGAGCGCGCCGGTGGCCAGGCCCCCCACCGGCTCCATGAAGAAGGCGAGCACCGTCTCCGGCCCCTCGCGCCGGATCGTCTCGTCCAGCGCATCGGCGCAGTGCTCGGCCCAGGTCTCGGCGGTGTGGCCCTCGGGCAGGCGGTAGGTGAAGGGCGCGGGCACCTTGGGCATCAGCCGCGTCATCGGGCCGAAGGCGGCTTCCGACACGGGATCGCCGCTGATGGCGATGGCGCCCATGGTGCCGCCGTGGTAGCTGGGGTTGCGCGACAGCACCTTCCAGCGCGAGGCCTGGCCCTGCACGACGGCGTACTGGCGCGCGAGCTTCATCGCGCTCTCGGTGGCCTCGGAGCCGCCGGAGACGAAGAAGGCGCGCTCCAGCCCCGGGCCGGCCAGGCGGGTGACGATCTCGGCCAGCTCGGCGTTGGCCTCGTTCTCGAAGAAGGCGCGGCTCGCGTAGGCCACCTGGCTGATCTGCCGGTCGGAAGCGGCGATCACCCGCGGGTTCGCATGGCCGAGGTTGGAGGCGATCGGCCCCGACGAGGCGTCGATGTAGCGCCGGCCCTGCGTGTCCCACAGGTAGATGCCTTCGCCGCGCGCGACGGTCGGGCGGCGCGGGGCGTCCTTCTTCAGATAGAAAAGCTGCACCGGGCCGCCGTGGCTGCCGTATGCATCGGTCGATGGGTTCATGGGTTCCTCGTGAAGCCGGTGAAGGAAGTGGGCAGGTCAGCCCTGCCGCTGCGACATCGCCCTGGAGCGCCGCATCAGGCCGGCCGCCAGCCCCATCAGCACCAGGCTCACCGCGATGAGCAGCGTGGCGATGGCGGTGATGGACGGGTTCACCTGCAGCACCAGGTCGTTGAACATGCGCTTGGGCACGGTCTCGTGCGTGCCGCCGATGAAGGTGGTGATCACCACCTCGTCGAAGCTGGTGACGAAGGCGAAGATCCAGGCCGCGGCCGTGCTCGGCAGCAGGTTGGGGATCAGCACGCGCCGGAACATCGTGGGCCACGAGGCGCCGAGCGTGAACGCCACCTGCTCGATGCGGATGTCGAAGCTGCGGATGGCCACCGACATGATGAGCACCACGTACGGCACGCCCAGCAGCGTGTGGCCCAGCAGCAGCCCGGCGAAGGAGCCGAGCAGGCCGACCCAGGCGAGCGCGAAGTACAGGCCGACCGCCACCACCACCGACGGGATGATGAGCGGCGCGATGAAGTTGCTCTGCACCGTCATGCGGCCGAAGAAGCGGCCGCGCACGAGGCCGTAGGCCGCCAGCCCGCCCAGCACCAGCGCCAGCGTGCTCGACAGCAGCGCCAGCACCACCGAGGTCTTCATCGCCTGCAGCCAGCGCGGGTCGCCGAAGACCTCGGCATACCAGCGCAGCGAGAAGTTCTCCGGCGGGAAGCGCAGCGAGCTCGCGCTGGAGAACGACATCGGCACGACGATGAGCACCGGCAGGATGAGGAACACCAGCACGCCGATGGCGCTGAGGGCGAGCGCGGCGCGGTTGACGCGCACGACGGCGGGAGCCGCGCTGAAGTGCTTCAGCGGTGCGTTCATGCGGTTTCCTCCTGGCGGGTGAGCCGCAGGTACAGCACGAACAGCGCCAGCGTGACGACCAGCAGCACGGCCGAGATGGCGGAGGCGATCTCCCAGCTCGGCATCTGGTTGACCAGCAGGTCGAGCATGTTGGCGATCATCGGCACGCGCCCGCCGCCGAGCACCGCCGGCGTGATGAAGAAGCCGAGCGTGAGGATGAACACCAGCACCGCGCCGGCCGCGAGCGAGGGCACGCTGAGCGGGAAGAAGATGCGCCAGAAGGTCGTCCACGGGCTCGCGCCCAGCGTCTCGGCGGCGCGCAGCAGCTGCTCGTCGATCTTCAGCATCGAGGCGAACAGCGGCAGCACCAGGAAGGGCAGCAGCACGTTGACGGTGCCGATGACCACGCCGAGCTCGTTGTAGAGGAAGGCGACGGGCGCATCGGCGAGGCCCAGGCCCATCAGCGCGCGGTTGACCATGCCGGCGTTGCCCAGCACCACGATCCACGCATAGGTGCGCACGAGGATGCTGATCCAGAACGGGATCACCACCATCGACAGCGCCACCATCTGCCAGCGCGGCGGCAGGCGGCGCAGCCAGTAGGCGAGCGGGTAGCCCATCAGCACGCAGCACACCGCCGTGACCAGCGCGATGCGGAAGGTGTTGGCCAGCACCTTCATGTAGACCGAGGCCTCGAACACCTCGCGCAGGTGCGCGAGCGTCGGGCCGCCCTCGCCCACCACGCTGCGCCCGAGCATGACGAGCAGCGGCAGGTTGAAGCCGGCCGCCATGACCAGCAGCAGGGGGGCGACGAGCCAGAAGGTGGGCGAGCGCAGGGAGCGCAGTGCGCTGCTCATGACAGTGTTCGTTTCATCGATCGGCGGGGGTATTCAGGGGCTGATATCTCTTCACGAACACAACCCACCCGTTCGGGCTGAGGTATCGAAGCCCCGTGCATCTCGCCGCAGGCCCTTCGATACCTCAGGGCGAACGGAGGGGTGAATGTGGATCCCCACATCGCGATGCCGAAGGCAAGCGCCATCAAGCGAACGCCGCGGATCCGGCTTTGCCGGTCCGCCGGTGTTGCCTTGCAGGCCGCGCCGGGCCAGTGGCCCAGCCCTTCGCCAGGCATGAAAGGTCCACCGGACCTTTCATGTCCGAGCTCAGCCCCCTTGAGGGGGCGCGCGAAGCGCGTAGGGGGTGGGCCGGTCTCCTCACATCCCCAGCTTGAATTGCTGCCAACGCTTCTCGATCTCCTTCGCGTTGTTCGCCGTCCACGCCGGGTCGGCCAGCACCTGCACCTTCTTGTTCGCGTCCGAGGTGGGATACAGGCCCGCCTTGCCCTTGTCGATGGCCGACTCGATGGCCGTGCTCGCGCCGGTGTACGGAATGATCTCCGCCGCCACCGCCTGGTTCTTGGCGATCGACATCTCGTGCAGCAAGCCCATCGCGGCGGCCTTGGCGGCCGGGTCGGCGCCCTTGGGCACGACGAAGTACGACAGCATCAGCAGGCCCTGGTTGTAGGTGTAGCCCAGCTTCTCGTTGCCGACGATGCGGCCCGACCAGGCGGCGGAATAGTCCACCTCCTTGTCCTCGAGCAGCTGCGGCGCCTGGGCGCCGGCCTTCCACCACACCGCCACGTGGTCCTTGATCTTGGCCAGGCTCGCGAACGCGCGGTCCACGTCGAGCGGGTACAGCTTCTCGGGCTTCACGCCGTCGGCCAGCAGCGCGAGCGCCAGGGTGTAGGTCGGGTAGTCGGGCAGCGCGCGCTTGCCGGGGAAGTCCTTCACGTTCCAGAAGTCGGCCCAGCTCGTCAGCGGCTTCTGGTCCTTGCGCCAGGCCATCATGGTCGAGAAGTACTGGTAGCCGAAGGCGTCCGGCCACTTCGCCTCCTCGTACAGCGGGGCCGGGTCGATCGCCTTCCAGTCGAGCGGCTCGATCAGCCCCAGCGCACGCGCCTGAACGACGTTCGTCGCGCCCAGCTCCACCAGCGTGGCGGTGATGTTCTTCGACTGCACCATCGCCTGCAGCTTGCCGGTGCTGGTGGGGCTCTCGCGCACGACCTTGATGCCGGTCCTGGCGGTGAAGGGCTTGACGTAGGCCTGCTCGATCGAGTCGCCGCTCGGGCCGCCCGACTCGAGCATGCGCAGCTCCTTGAGCTGGGCATGGGCCGCCGACGTGGCGATCCCCATCATCAACAGGCCTTTGCAGAGGGCCTTGCACAGAACGGTTGCTCGCATCACTGACTCCTTGGATTGAAACGGGTCGAAGAGAAACGGCTTGCCACGCAGCCGCGTGAAGAAACAGGAACGAGGCGGCGCCTCGCGCGGGAACGGTTCAGGCGGCCATCAGGCAGCCATCAGCCAGGCGTGCTCGGGCGCCCAGCTCAGCGCCACCCGCTGGCCCGGCGCGCGCTGCACCTGCTCGCCGTTGGAGACGGCCACCACGGCCACGCCGTCGTCGGTGCGCAGGTGCACCCGCACCGACTGGCCGAAGTACACGGTCTCGACCACGCTCGCGGGCACGCCGCCGCCTGCGCCGTCGTCGAGCACCTGCAGGTGCTCGGGCCGCACCACCACGCAGGCGCGCCCGGTGATGCCGTCGTTCGCCGCGCACGGCACCGCGCGCCCGTCCGCCAGCACGACGGCCGATCCGTCGGCCACCTGGCCCTCGAAGATGTTGGCCGTGCCGATGAACTCGGCCACGAAGCGGTTGCGCGGCCGCCGGTAGGCGTTGATCGGCGTGTCCACCTGCTGCACCCGCCCCTCGCTGAGCACCACCAGCCGCGTCGACAGCGACAGCGCCTCTTCCTGGTCGTGGGTGACGAGCACCGTGGTCACGCCCAGCTCGCGCTGCAGCTGGCGCAGCTCGAGCTGCACTTCCTCGCGCAGCTTCTTGTCCAGCGCGCCCATGGGCTCGTCGAGCAGCAGGATGTCGGGTTCGAACACCAGCGCGCGCGCCAGCGCCACGCGCTGCTGCTGGCCGCCCGAGAGCTGGTTCGGCCGCCGATCCTTCAGCCCGCCGAGCCGCACCTGGTCGAGCGCCCGGGCCACGCGCCTGGCCATGTCGGCCTTGCGCACACCGCGGATGCTCAAGGGGAAGGCGATGTTGTCGAACACCGTCATGTGCGGGAACAGCGCGTAGCTCTGGAACACCAGGCCCAGGTTGCGCTGCGACGGCGGCATGTGCGTGACGTCGCGCCCGCCGATGCGGATGTGGCCCGAGCTCGGCTCGGCCAGGCCCGCGATCATCGACAGGATGGTGCTCTTGCCCGAGCCGCTCGGGCCGAGCAGGGTGACGAGCTCGCCCTGCCCGATCGCCAGGTCGGTGGTGTCCACGGCGGTGAACTCGCCGTAGCGCTTGGACACCCCCTTGAGCTCGATGGTGCTCATGTGTGCCCCTCGTCCGATGGGTACATCGGCCGGTCCCCCAGGGGGACGCGGGCCGGCTTGGGAGCGGCCCGGCGCTCGGCCCGCCAAGAGGTGGTCGACACCCGGTATCGCATGCGGGTCCTCAAGCCGACCCGTTGGCGGCGACCAGCGGGTTGCACCGCTCGACGAAGGACTCGACCGCCTTCACCAGCCGGTCGCACTCGGCGTCGCCCATCGGCAGCGACAGGTTGACCATGCCGCGCCGCGCCAGCCACAGGCCCTGCTCCAGCATGTCGAAGTAGAAGAGCTCGCGCAGGTTCGCGTCGCTGTCCACCAGGTCGCGCACGTTGCGCACCCGGCCGGCGTGCATGTGCACGTTCATCATCGAGCCGAGGCCGGTGAACTGCATCGGGAAGCGCGCGGCCTGCGCCGCCGCGTTCAGGCGCGCGCGCAGGGCCTCGCCGCGGGCGCTCAGCGCCGTCGCCGCCTCGGCGGTGTAGACGTCGCGCAGGCCCGCCGCGCCGGCGGCCATGGTGAAGACGTTGTTGTTGAAGGTGCCGGCATGGGCGAAGAAGCCGGGCTGGTGCGGGTCGAAGCGGGCCATCAGGTCGGCGCGCCCGCCGAAGGCGCCGAAGCTGAAGCCGCCGCCCACGTACTTGCCGAGCGTGGTCATGTCCGGCGTCACGCCGCACAGCGCCTGCAGGCCGCCAGGCGACAGGCGCGAGGTCATCACCTCGTCGAAGATCAGCACCGCGCCGTGCGCCGTGGCCCAGTCGCGCAGCATCTTCAGGAAGGCGTGGTCCGCGGGGATGCAGCCGCCCGAGCCCTGCATCGGCTCGATGACGATGGTGCCGATGTCGGCGGCGTTCGCCTCCAGCAGTGCCTGCGTGCCCTCGGCGTCGTTGTACGGCGCCTTGACGAAGTCGAACGGCGCGGCCATGGGGCTGGGCACGAGGCCGAAGGTGAAGACGCCGCCGTGGTAGGCGCCCTCGAACACGACGACCTTGCCCTTGCCCGTGATGGCGCGCGCCGCCGAGATGGCGTAGAGGTTCGCCTCGGTGCCCGAGTTGGCGAAGCGCACCTTCTCGATGGAGGCGAAGCGCGCGCAGACCAGGCGGGCGAGCTCTTCCTCGTGGCGGACCTGGCCGCCCATGACCCAGCCGTTGTCCAGTGCGCCGAGGACGGCCTGGCGCAGCACGGGGTTCGAGTGGCCGTACAGGCCGGCCGTGTACTCGCCGAGGAAGTCGACGTAGGTCTGCCCGTCGAGCGAGGTGACGGTCGCGTCCTTGCCCCCGGTCAGGGTGATGGGAAACGGCTCGCCGAACAGCGTGGTGCGCGTGTTGCCGCCGGGCATCACCTCGGCGGCCTTGCGGTGCTGCTCCCGGCTGAGCGGGTTCGCGGCGACGTAGCGCGCCTTGGCGGCGTCGAGCGCCTGGGCGATCGCGGGGTTCTGGGGGTGGGTGGCCATGGTCTTCCTCGAAAGTCAGCTGATCTCGATGTCGAGCGCCTTGTTGATCTGTTCGCGGCGCTGGGTGCGCTGCGTCGCGGTGGGGCCGAGCAGGCGCGCCACGGCCAGCAGCAGGGCTTCGACGACATAGAACTGCGCCAGCGCGGAGTCGAAATAGAAGGGCTGGTCGACGGCCAGCGTCACGCCGCCGCCGGGCTCCACGTCGACCGGCGAGCCGCCGTCGGTGATCGCGAGCAGCGGCGTGCCCGCCTGGCGCATCACGTTGACCACGTTCACGATGGCCCGGGTGTAGGGGCGGAACGACATCACCACCAGCAGGTCGTTCTTGCCGATGCGCGCCACCTCGCCGGCCAGCGAGAAGCCCGGCCCGCCGAGCACCGTGACGCCGTCGCGCAGGATCTCGAGATAGCTGCCGAAGAAGTGGCTCATGGCGTAGGTGCCGGCACGCAGCCCGTACACGTACACGTGCCGCGCCTTCAGCACCTGCCGTGCGGCGCGCTCGAGCTTCTTGTCCGTCAGCGTGTGGGCGACCGCCAGCACCTTCTGGCATTCGGTCTCCGCCAGCTGCTGCAGCGCGCTCGGCCCCTGGCGCACCGCGCCGGTGGACACCAGCTCACGCACCCGCGTGCTGTAGAACGGCTGCGTCGCCGTGACGTGCCGGCGGAACACGTCCTGCAGCGGCCCGAAGCCGCTGAACCCGAGCCGCTTGCCCAGGCGCGTGAGCGTGGACGGATCGACGCCGTTGTGCGCCGCGAGCTCCGAGATGCTCTGCACCGCCGCCTGCCCGGGCCGCGCCAGCAGATCCACCAGCACGGCCAGCGTCCGCTCGCCCATGCTCTCCCGCCCCGTGGTCGTCCGCTCACGCTCGACGCAGCGGCGCAGGTCGTCGAGGGTCTGCGGCGGCGAGGGCTTGGTCGTTCTGCTTGCTGGCATGACGCAAATCTAGCACGCATGTTTTTATTTGAATGCAAATTTTCTTGCTGGTTATCCCCGAGATGCGGCGACGACCCGGCGGGGGAGGTGCCGGTCGGATCGAAGCAGTGAAGGGCCGCGCGCCATGGAGAACCGTTCGCGCTGAGCCTGTCGAAGCGCTTGCTTCACTTGACCCGTTGGTCCTTGATCTGTTGGCCCTTTGACCCGTTTCTGTTGGTCCTTTGACCCGTTTCTGTTGGTCCTTTGACCCGTTCGCGCTGAGGTATCGAAGCGCCCGTCGCCTGAAGCCCCGTTCGCGCTGAGCTTGTCGAAGCGCACGCGCAGTCCGGTTTGACTGGTTGAAGTGCGGTCGAAGCTGTGAGGAGCCGGGTCTCGCCCCGGCGGGCGAGTTACTTCTCTTGTCTCGCCAAGAGAAGTA
>JBIQHD010000057.1:0-12746 GCA_044508835.1 Rubrivivax sp. | reverse complement strand
CCACCAGGTCGGCGCCCACGTCGGCGCCCTTGGTGAAGATGCCGCCGCCCAGCCGGGCGAAGATGGAGATGAGCGACGAGCCGAAGGCCAGGCCGAGCAGCGGCTTGAGCACCGCCGACAGGCCGGCGTCGGGCGCGGCGCCGGCGGTGAGGTACCAGAAGAAGAGGCCCACGCCCAGCAGGCCGAGGCCGACCACCAGCATGCCGGTGATGGCGCCGCCCTTGAACGCGACGTCGAGCGCCGGGGCCATGCCCTGCGTGGCGGCCTGCGCGGTGCGCACGTTGGCGCGCACCGAGACGTTCATGCCGATGAAGCCGCAGGCGCCGGAGAGCACGGCGCCGAGCACGAAGCCGGCGGCGGTGGTGACGTCGAGGAAGAAGCCGATCAGGATCGCCAGCACCACGCCCACGATGGCGATGGTGCGGTACTGCCGCGCGAGATACGCCGCGGCGCCTTGCTGGATCGCGCTCGCGATCTCCTGCATGCGCGCGTTGCCGGCGCTCTGCCGGAGGATCCAGCTTCGCTGCACGAAGCCGTAGATGACTGCGGCCAAGCCGCAGGCCAGCGCTACGTAGAGCGCCACAGTGGTCGACATCAAAAGTCTCCTTCCTCGTTACGGGAACCGGGGTGTACCGACTGGGGCGCCCGCTCCTTGCCGCTCTGATGGGGGCTCGAATCGGCGAGCGGCATGCTACGGGATGGGGCGTGGCAAGGCAATGAAGCCTCCGGGCGCGGCGTGCGGCAGCCCTGGATGCGGCCGGCGCCGGAGGGCCGCTCGCTAGAATTCGGGTTTCCCCCGAATCCGCTGACCATGAGCCTGCACAACGTGACCCCCGGCGCCTCGGCGCCCGACGAATTCAACGTCATCGTCGAGATTCCGATGAACGCTGACCCGATCAAGTACGAGGTCGACGAGGACAGCGGCGCCATCTTCGTCGACCGCTTCATGGGCTCGGCGATGCACTACCCGTGCAACTACGGCTACATCCCGAAGACGCTCGCCGACGACGGCGACCCGGTCGACGTGCTGGTCATCACGCCGTATCCGCTCATCCCCGGCGTGGTGGTGACCTGCCGCCCGATCGGCGTGCTCAAGATGGACGACGAGGCCGGCGGCGACAACAAGCTGCTGGCCGTGCCCGTCGACAAGATCCTGCCGATCTACACGCACTGGCAGAAGCCCGAGGACATGAACGTGCTGCGCCTCAACCAGATCCAGCACTTCTTCGAGCACTACAAGGACCTGGAGCAGGGCAAGTGGGTGAAGGTCCTCGGCTGGGAAGGCCCGCAGGCGGCGCGCGACGAGGTCAGGTCGGGCATGGAGAACTGGACCCGCAAGCACGCCTGAGCGGCGCGGCGGCATGCGCGGGGAGCTTCGGCTCCCCGTTTTCGTTGGGGCGTCCGATTGAACCTCCGGCCTCGCGGCCGCCTCTACACTGGCCGCGCCACTGCCACGCTACCGGTCACGCCATGCTGCTTCGCCTGCTGAGTTCCTGCCTGATCGCCTCGACGCTGGCCTTCGCCGGCTGTGCCTCGACCCCCGTGCACGCCCCGCCCGCGAAGCCGGTGCATTCGGTCGAGGGCATCCACGAGTACCGGCTGGACAACGGCCTGCAGGTGCTGCTGGTGCCCGATGCCTCCAAGCCCACGACGACGGTCAACGTCACCTACCGCGTCGGCTCGCGCCACGAGAACTACGGCGAGACCGGCATGGCGCACCTGCTGGAGCACCTGCTGTTCAAGGGCACGCCCACGCACCCCGAGGTGTGGGCCGAGTTCACCAAGCGCGGGCTGCGCGCCAACGGCACGACCTGGCTGGACCGCACCAACTACTTCGCGAGCTTCGCCGCCAACCCCGACAACCTGAAGTGGTACCTCGACTGGCAGGCCGACGCGATGGTGAACAGCTTCATCGCCCGCAAGGACCTGGACACCGAGATGACGGTGGTGCGCAACGAGATGGAGATGGGCGAGAACAAGCCCGGGCGCATCCTGTTCCAGAAGACCGTGGCCGCGATGTACGACTGGCACAACTACGGCAAGTCGACCATCGGCGCGCGCAGCGACGTGGAGAACGTCGACATCGGGCGGCTGCAGGCCTTCTACCGGCTGTACTACCAGCCCGACAACGCGACGCTGGTCATCTCGGGCAAGTTCGACCCGGCGCAGGTGCTCGAATGGGTCGGCGCGAGCTTCGGCCGGATCCCCAGGCCGACGCGCGAGCTGCCGCGCTTCTACACCCTCGACCCGGTGCAGGGCGGCGAGCGCAGCATGACGCTGCGCCGCGTGGGCGGCACGCCGATGCTGATGGCCGCCTACCACCTGCCGCCGGCGGCGCACCCCGACTTCGCCGCGGCCGAGGCGCTGGGGCTGATCCTCGGCAACGTGCCGTCGGGGCGGCTGCACAAGCGGCTGGTCGAGACCCACCTGGCCTCGAGCGTCTTCGCCGAGCCGCTGGGGCTGGCCGAACCGGGCTTCGGCCTCTTCGGCGCCGACCTCGCGCCGGGGCAGGACGTTGACAAGGCCCGCGACGCCCTGCTGGCGGTGCTCGAAGGCTTCGCCGAATCGCCGGTCACGCAGGAGGAGCTCGACCGCGCCAAGACGCAGTGGCTCAAGGCCTGGGACCAGCAGTTCACGAACCCCGAGGCCATCGGCGTGGCCCTGTCCGATTCGATCGCCCAGGGCGACTGGCGGCTGTTCTTCCTGCTGCGCGACCGCGTGCAGGCGCTGACGCTCGCCGACGTGCAGCGCGTGGCGACCGAGCGGCTGCTGCGCTCCAACCGCACGCTCGGTACCTACCTGCCCACCGCCAGCCCGGTGCGCGCGCCGGCGCCCGCGTTCGTCGACGTGGCCGAGCAGATGAAGACCTTCGTGCCCAAGGCCGGCGCCGACGCGATCGAGGCGTTCGACACCTCGCCGGCGCACGTCGAGGCGAGCACCCGGCGCTTCACGCTGCCCAGCGGCCTGGAGGCGGCGCTGCTGTCCAAGCCGACGCGCGGCCAGTCGGTGCGCGCCACGCTCACGCTGCGCTTCGGCGACGAGAAGTCGCTTGCCGGCCAGACCTCGGTCGGCGCGATGGTGGCGAAGCTGCTCGACAAGGGCACCGCCACCCTGAGCCGCCAGCAGATCCAGGACCGCCTCGACGCGCTGCGCACCGAGGTCTCCGTCGCCGACGGGCCGGGCAGCGTGAGCTTCGGCATCGTCTCGCGGCGCGAGCACATCGCCGAGGCCATCGCGCTGGTGGGCCGCATGGCCCGCGAGCCGGCCTTCGCGCAGGCCGCGATGGACGAGGTGAGCCAGCAGACGCTGACGGCCATCGAGCAGCAGCGCGACGAGCCGCAGGCCATCGTGCAGAACGCGCTGCTGCGCCACGGCAACCCCTATCCGCGCGGCGATGTGCGCCATGCGCGCACCTTCGACGAGATCGTCGCCGACGTGCGCGCGGTGACGCCCGCGCAGGTGGCCGACTACCACCGCCGCTTCTACGGCGCGAGCCATGCCCAGTTCGCCGCGGTGGGCGACTTCGACGCCGCCGCCGTGCGCCAGGCGCTGGAGGCCGCCTTCGGCGACTGGAAGAGCCCGAGCCCGTACGCGCGCGTGCCGCGGCCCTTCTTCGCGCCCGATGCGGCGCGCCTGTCGGTGCGCACGCCCGACAAGCAGAACGCGGTGCTGGGCGTGCAGCTGCACGTGCCGCTCAAGGACACCGATGCCGACTACGCGGCCTTCACCCTCGCCAACTTCATGCTCGGCTCCGGCGGCGACTCGCGCCTGTGGCGGCGCATCCGCGAGCGCGACGGGCTGTCGTACGGCACCTGGTCGTCCGTCGACTGGAACCCCTTCGAGGCGAATTCGCTGTGGGCCGCCACCGCCATCTATGCGCCGCAGAACCGCGACAAGGTCGAGCAGGCCTTCCGCGAGGAAGTCGCGCTGGCCCTGAAGGATGGCTTCACCGAGCAGGAGGTGGCGAACGCCAAGCAGGCGCTGCTCGGCTTCCGGCGCCTCGGCCGCGCGCAGGACGAGCGGCTCGCGGGCACGCTGTCGTCGCACCTGTACCTCGACCGCGACTTCGGCTTCGAGCAGCGGGTGGACGAGGCCATCGCGGCGGTGACGCCGGCCCAGGCCAACGCCGCGCTGCGCAAGTACCTGGAGCCCGGGCGTTTCGTCTTCGGCCTGGCCGGCGACTTCAAGACGCCTTGAACGGGTTGCGCTCGCGCAGTTCGTCCACGTAGGCGTCGAGGCCGGCGCCCTCGCGTTCGAGGAAGTCGGCCACGGCGGTGGCGAAGCGCGGATGCGCGAGCCAGTGCGCCGAGTTCGTGCGCACCGGCAGCAGGCCGCGTGCCATCTTGTGCTCGCCCTGCGCGCCGCCCTCGAAGCGCCGGTAGCGCCGGGCGATGCACCAGGCCAGCGGCTGGTAGTAGCAGGCCTCGAAGTGCAGCAGCGGCACGTGCTCCACGGCGCCCCAGTAGCGGCCGTAGGCCACCCGCCGCGCCGGATCGACCGCCACCAGCGAGGCCGCGATGCGCTCGCCGCCGCGCTCGGCGATGAACAGCACCCAGTTCGCGGCCATGGTCCGGGCCATGCGGGCGAAGAAGTCGCGCGTGAGGTAGGGCGCCGAGTGGTGGGCGCGGTAGGTGAGGGCGTAGCAGCGGTGGAAGAAGTCCCAGGCCTCGGCGTCGATCGCCGCGCCCTCGAGCACCCGGAACGTGACGCCGGCGTCCGCCACGCGGCGGCGCTCCTGGGCGATCTTCTTGCGCTTCTCGCGCTGCAGCCCGGCGGCGAACTCGGCGAAGTCGGCGTAGGGCTCGGCGCGGTTCTCCCAGTGGAACTGCACCGCGTGGCGCAGCAGCCAGCCCTCGGCGCCGGCGATGCGCGCCTCGGCGTCGGTCAGGAACAGCAGGTGGGCCGACGACAGGGCGTTGTCCTGCGCCACCTGCGCCAGCGCCCGCAGCAGCAGGCGCCGCGCGTCGTCGTCGCGCGCCAGCAGGCGCGTGCCGGGCACCGGCGTGAACGGCACGGCGACGAGCAGCTTCGGGTAGTAGTCGAGGCCGCTGCGCTGGTAGGCGTCGGCCCAGGCCCAGTCGAAGACGTACTCCCCGTAGGAATGCGTCTTGAGGTAGAGCGGGCAGGCGGCGACGAGCGCATCGCCCGCCTCGGCCACCAGGAACTGCGCCGTCCAGCCGGTGGGCGCCGCGGCGCTGCCCGATTCGTGCAGCGCGAGCAGGTACTCGTGGCGCATGAACGGCGTGGCCTCGCCGGCGGCGTCGAGCAGTTCGTTCCAGCGGGCGGCGTCGATCGTGCCCGGCGCGTCGACCAGGCGCACCCGCACGGGAAGGCCGGGCGCCGGCGGCGCGTCGAAAGGTGTTCTGGGCATCGGCCATCGATCTTAGGGCGACCTTCCCGGCCGGCGCGGCGCCGGGGAGTGCGCAAGTAAACTCGGCCGATACGTCGCTGCGAGGAGCCGCCATGAAACAGATCACCGCCATCGTCAAACCCTTCAAGCTCGAGGAAGTTCGCGAAGCGCTGGCCGAGGTCGGCGTGACCGGCCTGACCGTGACCGAGGTGAAGGGCTTCGGCCGGCAGAAGGGCCACACCGAGCTCTATCGCGGCGCCGAGTACGTGGTCGACTTCCTGCCGAAGGTGAAGATCGAGGTCGTCGTCAAGGACAGCGACGTCGAGCGCTGCATCGACGCGGTGGTGAAGGCCGCCAAGACCGGCAAGATCGGCGACGGCAAGATCTTCGTGCTGCCGATCGAGCAGGTGGTGCGCATCCGCACCGGCGAGACGGACGAAGACGCCGTCTGAGCCTGGGCGCCGCGCCTCAGATGCGCCGGTAGTCGTCGGGCTCGGTCGCGGCGACCGCCAGGCGCCCCAGGCGGGCGAGCAGGCCGGGAATGTCCGCATCGGCCTGCAGCAGCTCCCGCTGCGGCGGCGTGACGAAGCCCTGGCCGGCCATCGTGTCGATGAAGCCGAGCAGCCCGTCGTAGTAGCCGTCCACGTTCAGCAGCCCGACGGGCTTGTCGTGGTAGCCGAGCTGGCGCCACGTCCACACCTCGAACAGCTCCTCGAGCGTGCCGATGCCGCCCGGCAGCGCAAGGAACGCATCGGCGCGCTCGGCCATCATCTGCTTGCGCTGGTGCATGGTCTGGACGACGTGCAGTTCGGCCAGCCCCGGATGGCCGAGCTCCTTGTCCATCAGCGTGGTCGGGATCACGCCCACCACGCGCGCGCCGGCGGCCAGCGCCGCATCGGCCACCGTGCCCATCAGGCCGGCACGCCCGCCGCCATAGACCAGGCCCCAGCCGTGCCGTCCGATCCAGGTGCCCACGTCGCGCGCGGCGGCGGCGAAGGCCGGCTGTGCGCCGGGGCGCGAGCCGCAATAGACGCAAAGGGTGATCGGGGGAACTCGAGTCATGAGGCGGAGGATGCGGGCCTCGCGCCGCGGGGCGGCGGTCGCGAGGTGATGAGGCGGGTGTTGCACAGCACGTCGTGCACGAACTGGCGGCGCGGGTTCAGCAGCGCGAGGAGCGCATAGCCGACGACGCCGGCCGCCATCAGGCCGAACACGGCGCCGCTTCCGTGAAGCCCCGAGAGATAGATGGACAGCAGCGCCGGCATGAACCACAGCCAGCTCAGCACGTAGCGCGCGATCGCACGCCACACGCCCACCGGCCGGCCGGCCGCGTCGACGAGGCGCACGTGCCAGGCCTTCATCGCCACCGTCTGTCCGCCGTGGGTCCAGAACCACACGAAGTACAGGCCGAGCACGGCGAACATCACCGCCTGCAGCAGGTGGCGGTCGGCCAGCGCGTGGCGCTGCTGCATCACCCCAGCGAACACGTAGCCGGCGATCATCACCACGCCGAACAGCAGCACGCCCTCGTAGACGAAGGCCGCCAGGCGGCGGCGCAGGCTGGGGGTCGGCGCGGCGTCCGGCGGCGTGGAGGAGGCGGGGGAGGTCATGGGGCAGGGGCCGCGGAGCGGCCGGGTTCACGCCGTGCGCGGGAGGGGCGCCACGGGCCGGGTGGATGCGCCCGGACGTCGCGCCGGATTATCCATCGCCGCCGTTCGGATGAATCGCAGGCGCCGCCGGCGCGTTGTGCAGTGCCATAATTCCGCCTCGCACAAAGTATGGTCACTGACCGCGCGCCCGACCCCGGGCGCCTGTTTTTTGACCGCGCAGGTGCCAAGGCCGCTTCAAGAGAGCGCGCGGAGGCGCACCGATGGTTTTTCGTCAGAGAAATTCGCAAAGGTTCAACATGGACATGTCTGCCGCGGAAATCAAGCGTGCCGCTTCGGCACAACCGCACCCCTCCCAAGCTCCCGCCGATCCCAACGGGTCGGAAATCCTGGTCCGCAGCCTTCAGGCCGAAGGCGTCAAGTTCGTCTGGGGCTACCCCGGCGGCGCGGTCCTCTACATCTACGACGCCCTGTACAAGCAGGAAAGCATCGAGCACGTGCTCGTGCGCCACGAGCAGGCGGCGGTGCACGCGGCCGACGGCTATGCGCGCGCCACCGGCGAGGTCGGCGTGGCGCTGGTCACCTCGGGCCCCGGCGTGACGAACGCCGTGACCGGCATCGCGACGGCCTACATGGACTCGATCCCGATGGTGATCATCACCGGGCAGGTGCCGACGGCCGCCATCGGCCTCGACGCCTTCCAGGAATGCGACACCGTCGGCATCACCCGCCCGATCGTCAAGCACAACTTCCTCGTGAAGGACGTGCGCGAGCTCGCCGGCACGATCAAGAAGGCCTTCCACATCGCGCGCACCGGGCGCCCGGGGCCGGTGGTCGTCGACATCCCGAAGGACGTGTCGCTCAAGACCGCGCCGTTCCAGTACCCGGCGAGCGTGGAGATGCGCTCCTACAACCCGGTGCGCAAGGGCCACGGCGGGCAGATCCGCAAGGCGGTGCAGCTGCTGCTGGCCGCCAAGCGGCCGTACATCTATACCGGCGGCGGCGTCGTCCTGGGCAACGCCTCGGCCGAGCTGCGCGAGCTGGTCGAGCTGCTGGGCTACCCCTGCACCCACACGCTGATGGGCCTGGGCGCCGTGCCCGCGAGCGACCCGAGGTTCCTCGGCATGCTGGGCATGCACGGCACCTACGAGGCCAACATGACGATGCAGAACTGCGACGTCCTGCTGGCGGTGGGCGCGCGCTTCGACGACCGCGTGATCGGCAACCCGCAGCACTTCGCCTCGGTGGCGCGCAAGATCATCCACGTGGACATCGACCCGTCGTCGATCTCCAAGCGCGTGAAGGTCGACATCCCCATCGTCGGCGACGTGAAGGACGTGCTGCAGGAGCTGATCTCGCAGGTCAGGGAGGCGCAGGCCAGGCCCGACACCGCCGTGCTGTCGGCCTGGTGGAGCCAGATCAACGAATGGCGCAAGCGCGAGTGCCTGAAGTACAAGGCCAGCACCGAGGTCATCAAGCCGCAGTACGTGGTCGAGACCCTGTGGGAGCTGACGAAGGACCGCGACACCTACATCACCTCCGACGTCGGCCAGCACCAGATGTGGGCGGCGCAGTTCTACCGCTTCGACCAGCCGCGCCGCTGGATCAACTCCGGGGGCCTCGGCACCATGGGCGTGGGCCTGCCGTACGCGATGGGCATCAAGCTCGCCAAGCCCGAGTCGGACGTGTTCTGCATCACCGGCGAAGGCTCGATCCAGATGTGCATCCAGGAGCTCTCCACCTGCTTCCAGTACAAGACGCCGGTGAAGATCGTCTCGCTGAACAACCGCTACCTCGGCATGGTGCGGCAGTGGCAGGAGCTCGACTACGGCGGCCGCTACTCGCACAGCTACATGGACGCGCTGCCCGACTTCGTGAAGCTGGCCGAGGCCTACGGCCACGTCGGCCTGAAGATCGAGAAGCCGGGCGACGTGGAGCCGGCGCTGCGCGAGGCCATCAAGCTCAAGGACCGCACGGTCTTCCTCGACGTGCGCACCGACCCGACCGAGAACGTCTGGCCGATGGTGCAGGCGGGCAAGGGCATCAGCGAGATGCTGCTGGGGTCCGAAGACCTGTGACGCGCTGAAGGCCGGCAGGGGGCAGGGCGTTACCGCGCGCTGCCCGGCCCGCCGGCCGAAGGCGCGCCGCAGCTTCGGCGATTCATTCTTTCTCTGACCACGGACAGCGTGGCCAAGGGCCGCCGGTTACCGCCGGCGTCCTGAAGAGCGCGCTGGAACGACACATGAAACACATCATTGCCCTGCTGCTCGAGAACGAGCCGGGTGCGCTTTCCCGCGTGGTGGCCCTGTTCTCCGCCCGCGGCTACAACATCGAGAGCCTGACGGTCGCGCCGACGGAGGACCCGTCGCTGTCGCGCATGACCATCGTCACCACCGGCTCGGACGACGTGATCGAGCAGATCACCAAGCACCTGAACCGGCTCATCGAAGTGGTGAAGGTGGTCGACCTGACCGAAGGCGCCTACACCGAGCGCGAGCTCATGCTCATCAAGGTGCGCGCCGTCGGCAAGGAGCGCGACGAGATGAAGCGCATGGCCGACATCTTCCGCGGCCGCATCATCGACGTGACCGAGAAGAGCTACACCATCGAGTTGACCGGCGACGCGAGCAAGCTCGATGCCTTCATCGAGGCCATCGACCGCGGCGCCATTCTGGAAACCGTGCGCACCGGCACCAGCGGGATCGGTCGCGGCGAGCGCATCCTGCGCATTTGACTTCGGCCCGCATTCACCAGGGATTTTTAGGAGAGACCATGAAGGTTTATTACGACAAGGACGCGGACCTCAGCCTCGTCAAGGGCAAGAACGTCACCATCATCGGCTACGGCTCGCAGGGCCATGCGCACGCGCAGAACCTGAACGACAGCGGCGTGAAGGTCACCGTCGGCCTGCGCAGGAGCGGCGCGAGCTGGGGCAAGGCCGAGAAGGCCGGGCTCAGGGTGATGGAAGTCGCCGAGGCCGTGAAGGCCGCCGACGTGGTGATGATCCTGCTGCCCGACGAGCAGATCGCCGAGGTCTACCGGACCGAGGTCGAGCCCCACATCAAGCAGGGCGCCTCGCTCGCCTTCGCGCACGGCTTCAACGTGCACTACGGCCAGGTCGTGCCGCGCGCCGACCTCGACGTGTGGATGGTCGCGCCCAAGGCGCCGGGCCACACCGTGCGCTCCACCTACACGCAGGGCGGCGGCGTGCCGCACCTGATCGCCGTGCATGCCGACCGCTCCGGCAAGGCGCGCGACCTGGCGCTGAGCTACGCCGCGGCCAACGGCGGCGGCAAGGCCGGCGTGATCGAGACCAACTTCCGCGAGGAGACCGAGACCGACCTGTTCGGCGAGCAGGCCGTGCTGTGCGGCGGCACCGTCGAGCTGATCAAGGCCGGCTTCGAGACGCTGACCGAAGCGGGCTACGCGCCGGAGATGGCCTACTTCGAGTGCCTGCACGAGCTCAAGCTGATCGTCGACCTGATCTACGAAGGCGGCATCGCCAACATGAACTACTCGATCTCGAACAACGCCGAGTACGGCGAGTACGTGACCGGCCCGAGGATCGTCACCGAAGAGACCAAGAACGCCATGCGCAAGGCGCTCAAGGACATCCAGACCGGCGAGTACGCCAAGAGCTTCATCGTGGAGAACAAGGCCGGTGCGCCGACGCTGCAGTCGCGCCGCCGCCTGACGGCCGAGCACCAGATCGAGGTGGTGGGCGAGCAGCTGCGCGCCATGATGCCCTGGATCAAGAAGAACCGCCTCGTCGACCAGAGCAAGAACTGACCGGTGGCGGCACCGGGCGCGCCGTTTGCTGCGCCCGGGTCCATGGAAGCCGCGAGGGCGACCTGGCGGCTTTTTCTTTGGGCGCTGCGCTATCCTCCCGCGATGATGCACACCTTGCGAACCCAGTCCGAATGAGCGCCATGCACGACGGAGCCCATGCCGCGCCCGAGAGCGAGGAGCCGGCCGCTCGCCCGCGCCGCAAGGGCATCTACATCCTGCCCAACCTGTTCACGCTCGCCGCGCTGTTCGCCGGCTTCTATGCCGTGGTGATGGCGATGAACGGGCGCTTCGAGCAGGCGGCCATCGGCATCTTCCTCGCCGCCGTGCTCGACAGCCTGGACGGCCGCGTGGCGCGCATGACCAACACGCAGAGCGCCTTCGGCGAGCAGATGGACAGCCTGTCCGACATGGTGAGCTTCGGCGCGGCGCCCGCGCTCATCATGTACGAGTGGGCGCTCAAGGGGCTGGGGCGCTGGGGCTGGATCGCGGCCTTCATCTACTGCGCCGGCGCCGCGCTGCGCCTGGCGCGCTTCAACACCAACATCGGCATCGTCGACAAGCGCTTCTTCCAGGGCCTGCCCAGCCCCGCCGCGGCGGCGCTGATCATCGGCTTCATCTGGGTGATGGACGACGCCGGCTGGCGCGGCGTCTGGCAGGTGGAGTGGCTGGCCTGGTGCGCGTTCGCGATGACGCTGTACGCCGGCCTCACGATGGTGACCAACGTGCCGTTCTACAGCTTCAAGGACGTGAACTTCCGCAAGACCGTGCCGTTCATCGTCATCGTGGCCATTGCGCTGGGCATCGCCATCATCAACATCCACCCGCCGGTGGTGCTGTTCGGGCTGTTCCTGGTCTACGGCTTCTCGGGCTACGCCGTCTATGCGTACAGGAAGATGAAGGGCCGCCCGGTCAGCCTGATCGCCACCTCCACCGACGAGCCCGACGAGCAGGGGCTGCACCGCTAGCTTCGCGGCAGTGCTATATTCGCAAGCCATGACGTTCCTGTCCGCGACCACGCTACTGCTTCTTCTAGGAGAGCCACGGGTTCGCTGATCGTCCACGTCTGCACGTTTCCGATCTCAACGGCCCGTATGCAACCAGCAGCGGGCCGTTCTGTTTTTGCGGATGCTGGTTGCCAAACACTCGACGAGGTATTCCATGCTGAAGCAGCCACATCTCAAGTACCGTGCCACGACGCCCGTGGCGCTGCGCGACCGCACCTGGCCCGACGCCGTGCTGGACCGCGCGCCGCTGTGGTGCAGCGTCGACCTTCGCGACGGCAACCAGGCCCTCATCGAGCCGATGGACAGCGCCCGCAAGCTGCGCATGTTCGAGATGCTGGTGCGCATCGGCTTCAAGGAGATCGAGGTCGGCTTCCCCTCCGCCTCGCAGACCGACTTCGACTTCGTGCGGCTGCTGATCGAGCAGGACCTCATCCCTGAGGACGTGACGATCCAGGTGCTGACGCAGGCGCGGTCCGAGCTGATCGAGCGGACCTTCGAGGCGGTCGTCGGCGCGAAGCGCGTGGTGGTGCACCTGTACAACGCGATCGCGCCGGTGATGCGCCGCGTGGTGCTCGGGCTCGACGAGGACGGCATCGTCGCGCTCGCCACCACGCATGCCCGCCTCATCAAGGACCTGGCCGCACGCCAGGGCGGCACGGCGTTCGTGTTCGAGTACTCGCCCGAGATGTTCTCCGGCACCGATCTGGCGTTCTCCAAGCGCGTGGTCGATGCCGTCACCGCGGTGTGGGAGCCCACGCCCGCGCGGCCGTGCATCGTCAACCTGCCGTCGACGGTGGAGCATTCCACGCCGAACATCTTCGCCGACATGATCGAGTGGATGCACCGCCATCTCGCGCGGCGCGACAGCATCGTGCTGTCGGTGCATCCGCACAACGACCGCGGCACCGGCACGGCCGCCGGCGAGTTCGCGCTGATGGCCGGCGCCGACCGCATCGAGGGCTGCCTGTTCGGCAACGGCGAGCGCACCGGCAACGT
>JBIQHD010000056.1:0-13626 GCA_044508835.1 Rubrivivax sp. | reverse complement strand
GAGCGGCGCCCTTACAAGGCGTAGGTCGGGGGTTCGAACCCCTCAGCACCCACCAACATCACCTGCTCGCCCCTGCAATCCGGCCCGGCACGCTCGGCTAGAATCGCGGGCAAGCCCATCAACAAAGGCGAACCTCGGTTCGCCTTTGTTGCTTCTGGCGCCCGCCATCGGGACACCGCCGCTCCCACCCGCTCTCACGGCATTTCGTTCGAGGCCCTTGAATGTTCGATTTCTTTCGCAAGCACACGCGCCTGTTGCAGCTCATCATGCTGCCGCTGATCTTCGTGGCCTTCGTGTTCGTCGGCATCGAGGGCTACACCCGCTTCAGCGAAGGCGGCAACGCGACCGTCGCGAAGGTCGACGGCAACCCGATCACGCGCACCGAGTGGGACAACGCGCACCGCCTGCAGGTGGAGCGCCTGCGCCGGCAGATGCCGGGCGTGGAAGCGTCCTTCTTCGATTCCGACGAGGTCCGCCAGCGCACGCTCGACCAGCTGATCCGCGAGCGCGTGACCTGGGCCGCGGTGAACAAGCTGCACGTCGTGGTGACCGACGACCACGTCGACCGCATCTTCAAGACCGACCCGCAGTTCGAGGCGATGCGCCGCCCCGACGGCAGCCTGAACCGCGACATGCTGCAGGCGCAGGGCCTGTCGTCCAGCATGTTCCTCGAGCGGCTGCGGCAGGACATCGCGTCCCAGCAGGTGCTGGGCGGCGTGGCGGGCTCGGTGATCGCGACGCCGGCGGCGGCCGCCGCGGCGCTCGACGCCATGTTCCAGCAGCGGGAACTGCAGGTGCAGCGCTTCGACGCCAAGGACTACGCCGCCCGGGTCACGCCGACCGACGCCGAGCTCGAGGCCTACTACAAGGATCCGGCCCACGTCGCGCAATTCCAGGCGCCCGAGCAGGCGAGCATCGAGTACGTGGTGCTCGACCTCGAGGCGCTGAAGAAGGGCATCACCCTGTCCGAGGAAGACCTGCGCAGCAACTACGAGCAGAACGCCGCGCGCTACACCATGCCGCAGGAGCGGCGCGCCAGCCACATCCTGATCGCGGCCGATGCGTCGGCTTCCGCGCAGGAGCGCGCCAAGGCGAAGGCCGAGGCCGAGTCGCTGCTCGAGCAGATCCGCAAGCAGCCCGACAGCTTCGCGGAACTGGCCCGCAAGCATTCGGACGACCCCGGCTCGGCGGAGCGCGGCGGCGACATCGATTTCGTCGGCCGGGACGCCACGACCAAGCCGTTCGAGGACGCGCTCTTCGCGCTGAAGCCGGGCGAGGTCAGCGGCGTCGTCGAGAGCGAGTTCGGCTACCACATCATCAAGCTGACCGGCGTGCGCGGGGGCCAGAAGCGCAGCTTCGACGACGTGCGCGCCGAGCTCGAGAGCCAAGTGCGCAACGAGCTGGCGCAGAAGCGGTTCATGGAGCAGGCGCTCGACTTCACGAACGTCGTGTACGAGCAGCCCGACAGCCTGCAGCCCGCGGCGGACAAGTTCAAGCTCGAGGTGCGCACGGCGCAGAACGTGCGGCGCACGCCGGCGCCCGGCGTCCAGGGGCCGCTGGCCGATGCGAAGTTCCTCGAGGCGCTGTTCAGCGCCGACACGCTGCGCAACAAGCGCAACACCGACGCGGTGGAGACGGGGCCGAACCAGCTGGTGTCCGGGCGCGTGGTGCAGTACCAGCCGGAACGCCTGCTGCCCTTCGCCGAGGTGAAGGAGAAGGTGCGCGCGCTGGTGGTGGCCCAGCAGGCGTCGGCGCTGGCCAGGAAGGACGGCGAAGCGCGTCTGGCCGAAGTCAAGGCGGCGCCGCAGACGGCATTGGCCGGGCCTGCCGTGACGGCCTCGCGCGCACAGCCGAAGGACCTGGCGCAGCCGGTGCTCGACGCGGCGCTGCGGGCCGATGCGACCCAGCTGCCGGCCGTCGTCGGGGTGGACCTGGGCGCGCAGGGCTACGCCGTGGTGCGCGTCACGCAGGTGCTCGGCCGCGACCCGCTGGTGGGCGACATGGAGCGCGCCAAAGCCGAGTACGCCCAGGTCTGGGGCGATGCCGAGGTGCAGGCCTACTACGCCGCGCTGAAGCGCCGGTTCGGCGCCGAGAAGACCGAGCACGCCGCCGAGGCGGCCCCGGCCGACGGGCCGCGCTGAGCCCGGCATGCGGGCGCCGCCGTCCGGCGGCGCGCCCCAAGCAAAACGGCCTTCGACGCGAATCGAAGGCCGTTTTGCTTGGGGGATCGGGTGGGGTGGCTGATGGGGCTCGAACCCACGACAACAGGAATCACAATCCTGGACTCTACCAACTGAGCTACAGCCACCGCAGAGCCGTGCAGTATAGCCGAGCGCCGCGCCCGCGCGCTCAATGCCGGGCCGAGAGCTCGCGAATGACCACGCGGCAGCAGATGCCCCTGGGCGAGAGCTCGTGCCATTCGACCTCGCCGCCGAGCTGCTTGACGCGCTTGCGCACGCCGCCGAGCCCGAGCCCGTGCGACCACGCCTGGGGCGTGCGGCCGACGCCGTCGTCGCGCACCGACAGGTCGAGCCGGTCGCCTTCGAGGGTGAAGTCGACGTCCAGCCGCGTCGCGTGCGCGTGCGAGATGACGTTGCTCGCCAGCTCGCGCAGCACGCGCGTGAGCGCCGACCACTGCACCACGCTGAGCATGACGTCCTCGTCGAAGCTGAAGCTCCAGCCGAGCATGAGGTGCGCCGCCGTGAGCCGCTGCTGCAGGTCGGCCTTCCACTCGGCGGCGGCGTGCGACAGCGGATGGTTCGGCGCCGCCAGCCCGCGCGTGAGCGTCTTCAGGTCCTTGAGGGTGTGGCGGACGTACTCCTCCATCTCGGCCGAGGGCGCCTGGTACATCAGCGTGAGCAGGCGCGCGCCGATGTCGTCGTGCAGGTCCTGCGCGAGCCGCGCGCGCTCCTCGCTGCGCCCCTGCTCGACGGCCTTGTCGAAGGCCACCGCGCGCGCCAGCTGCTCGAGGATGCGCTCGGCCAGCCGGGCGTCGTCGGAGGTGAACAGGCGCCGGCCCCGCTGCGCGAAGCGCAGGACGATGGAGCCCGCGGCGGGCACGCCGGCCTCGCCGCCGAGCCGTGGCACGGGCAGCACCATCGTCGAGCCGTCGGTGGAGACGCGGATGCGGTGGCTGTGCTTCGCGACTGTTCCCGCCTCCATCGGCTCGAAGAGCTCGCGCAGCAGCTGCGACACCAGCACCGGCGTGCGCTCGGGCCGGGCCTCGATCTCGCGTGCGATGCGGTACAGCCGCTCGAACATGCGCTCGGCCGTGAGGATGCTGAGGCCGAGCACGCGGTTGAGGATCCACTGCCGCGCGCCGGCATAGGCGCCCAGCGACAGGAACAGCGACAGGGTCAGCGAGGCGAACTGGCCGAGCGCGAACACCGTGACGAACAGCAGGTCGAGCAGGGTGGCGACGGTGCTGATGGCCGCGAGCAGCGCGAACTCGCGCATGATCTGCTGCGACTTCGACAGGAAAGGCACCAGCAGCAGCAGCGACGCGAGGAAGACGTGCCAGACCGTCGAGCCGAGCGACGCGACGTGGTGCTGCGCGGCCGGGTGCCAGCGCGCCGCCGCGAGCGCGAGCGTCACCACGATCCAGAGGCCGACCGACACCATGCCGAAGCGGCGCAGCACCATCGCGAAGGGGTGCGGCTCGAGGTGATACGACCAGTTCAGCAGCCCGATCGCCACGAGGCCCAGGAGCGCCACGCCGCCTTGCGCCCACCACCACGAATGCGGCAGCACGCCCTGCGCGCAGGCGAGCACCAGGACGGCGGCGAAGGTCCAGGCGGCGAGGATGATCCAGCCGGAACCCGGCAGCCGGCGCGGGTGCAGGCAGGCGGCGTTGACGACGGCCGCGGCCGTGACGAGATCGAGCGCCATGCGGACCGGCATGTCGATCTGCGGGAGCGGCCACACCAGCGCCAGCGCGAGCGTGGATTCGACGGCGATGAACACCAGGCTGCCCGCCTGGCACAGCGCGATCAGCGCATACAGCACGTGCCGCCCGCAGGGCCGCGCCAGCAGCACCACCATGGCGAAGAGATGGAGCGCCAGCGCCAGGGCGCACAGCAGCCAGATCATGCCGCCCAGGCTGCCCGTGCCGCGCGGGGCGGGCCGGACCTGCGCCGACGTGCCGTCGCCGAACGCGAGCGTGACGCGGCCGGTGGCCAGCGCCGCCGACAACTGCTCGTGCATCGCGCGGTGGCGCGCCCGCGCCGCGTCGTCGACGATCCATCGCGGCGAACGCTGCAGCGTCAGCGCCTCGACGGGGACGGCCCTCCCGTCGGTGCCGGCCACGCCGACCAGGCGCTGCCCGATGCGTTCGCGCAGCGCCGGCTGCGACGATGCCGCCAGCACGAGCTCGCCCTGGGCGGTGACACGCCACGTGGCGTCGATGCCCGGCTGTTCGCCGAGCCAGCGCCCGAGCATGAAGAGCGCCAGGCAGCCGAGCAGCGCGCCGCCCACCAGCAGGCGAAGCCGCCAGCCCATCCAGCGGGGCGCCCCGCCGGCCTCGCGCGTGCCGCGTTCGAGCAGGCTGGAGTCGAAGGCCGATTCCACGGCGGCGTCGGACAGCCCGCCGCCGTGGCCCGGCCGGCCGGCCGCCGCGGCATCCGGGGTGGGAAGCGTGGTGGCGGCCATGCGGGCGTTTCCCGGCGCGTCAGCCGGACCGGAGGCCGACCGTCAGACGAGCCCCTGCTTGCTCGCCAGCACCGCGGCCTCGGCGCGGCTGGAGACGTTCAGCTTCTTGTAGATGGACTTGATGTGGTCGTTGACGGTGAACCACTTGATGCCCATCAGGTTCGCGATCTCCTTGATCGTGAAGCCCTTGCTGAGGTACGTCAGCACTTCGCTTTCGCGCGGGGTGAGCCGCTCGTGGTCGAGCGGCGCGCCCTTGCCGAGCGGCATCGGCCGGCTGCTCTGGAACCCGGACGGTGCCAGCGGGAGGCCCGCGTCCGGCGGTGCGCCGGGGCCATGGCGGAAGTGGGTCAGCAGGCGCCGCGCGATGGCGGGCGACAGCGGCGGCTGGCCGCGCACGATCTTCTGCAGCTCCTCGACCAGCACCTCGAAGCGGTCTTCCTTGAGCAGGTAGCCGTCGGCGCCGCACTGCAGCGCCGGGAACAGGTGGTCGTCGTCGGAGTAGAGCGTGGTGACGATCTTCGTCGCCGGGTAGCGCGCCAGCTCGGCCAGCAGCTCCATGCCGTTGCCGTCGGGCAGCTCGAGGTCGACCAGCACCAGCTTGAACGGCTCGACCGGATCGATGCTTGCCTGTCCGCCCTGCGAGGCCACGTTGCGGCGCGCGGTCTCGAGGTCACCGGCCTCGGTGATGATGATCGTGTCGCTGAAGCTTTCCCGCACGACACGGCAAAGGAAACTGCGCGCGACCGGGTTGTCTTCGACGATCAGGACCTTCACTGCCATGGTGTCGGTGCGTGTGCGGAAAAGACCGCGACTTTAGCAGCCGCATGGGGGCCTTCCGTCACCGCGAAGCGGGGGGATCACGGCGCTCGCGGGCGCCTCGAAACGGCGTGCGCGGACGCGGCGGCGGTGGCCGGGCCGGCATGCCGACTACCTACAATCCGCGCATGCGAATTCTCGTTGCCAACGATGACGGCTACCTCGCGCCGGGCCTGGCCGCGCTGGTCCAGGCCTGCGAGGGCCTGGGCGAGCTCGACGTGGTCGCTCCCGAGCAGAACGCGAGCGGCACCTCGAACTCCCTCACCCTCAACCGGCCGCTGTCGGTCTTCACGGCGGCCAACGGCATCCGCGTCGTCAACGGCACGCCCTCGGACTGCGTCCACCTCGCGTTGACGGGCCTGCTGGAGCATCGCCCCGACCTGGTGGTGTCGGGCATCAACCAGGGCGCGAACATGGGCGACGACACGCTCTATTCCGGCACGGTGGCCGCGGCGATGGAGGGCTACCTGTTCGGCATTCCCGCCATCGCGTTCTCGCAGGTGCAGAAGGGCTGGGCGCATCTCGACGCCGCGGCCCGCGTGGCGCGAAGCGTGATCGAGCACGTGCTCGCCATGCCGCCGTCGCGCAGCCCCTTCCTGCTGAACGTGAACATTCCCAACCTCGCCGAGGCGCATGCGCTCCCGCGCGTGATCACGCGGCTGGGACGGCGCCACGCCAGCGAGGCCGTGATCCGCCAGACCAGCCCGCGCGGCGAGACGATGTACTGGATCGGCCCGTCCGGCGACGCCCGCGAGGGCGGCGAGGGCACCGACTTCCACGCCACCGCGAGCGGCCGCGTCTCGGTCACGCCGCTGCAGGTCGACCTGACCGACCACGCGGGCCTGCCCGACTGGCGCGACTGGCTGGCGGGCGGGACGCCCGTATGAGCGCGCGGGCCTGCCGCACAGCGCGAAGGGCCGCTCGGTGAGCGCCGCGCCGGGCGGCCCCAAATTCCCGCTGCGCCTGGACCGGATGGTGGCTCCGGCGAAGACGCTGGTGAAGCAGCCCGACGGCGCCAAGCCGCCGCCCGCCGTCCGCCCGACGCCGGTCGCCGCCGCGGCCGGCGCCCCCGCCGTGCTGCGGCCGCAGCGGCCGCTCCAGCATGCGGCCGACACCTCGGCGCGGCAGGCGCCGCCCACCGGCCTCGGCCTCGATTCGGCCGGCGTGCGCCGGCGCATGGCCGACCGGCTGCGCGCGGGCGGCCTCGGCCATCCGGCGGTGCTGGCGGCGCTGGCCGAGGTGCCGCGGCACCTGTTCGTCGATGCCGCGCTCGTCACCCAGGCCTACGAAGACACGAGCCTGCCGATCGGCCATGGGCAGACCATCTCCAAGCCATCGGTCGTCGGGCGGATGATCGAACTGCTCATGCACGGCGCCGCGGCGCGCGCGGCGGGCGGCCTCGGGCGCACGCTGGAGATCGGCACCGGCTGCGGCTACCAGGCGGCCTTGCTGGCGCGGCTGTCGCGCCAGGTGATGTCGGTCGAGCGCGTGAAGGCGCTTCACGACAAGGCGCGCACGCTGCTCGTGCCGCTGCGCCTGCCTAACGTGCGGCTCATCTATGGCGACGGGATGATCGGCCACCCGCCCAACGCGCCCTACGACAGCATCATCGCGGCGGCCGGCGGCGAGGAACTGCCGCAGGCCTGGCTCGATCAACTGGCCGTCGGCGGGCGACTGGTCGCGCCCGTGCGCACCAGCGCCGACCGGCAGGCGCTCGTCGTCGTCGATCGCGACGAGCGCGGCCACCACCGTTCCATGCACGAGGCGGTGCAGTTCGTCCCCCTAAAATCCGGCCTCGTACGATGAGGATGCCAGTGACACACCGAATGGTGAAAAGACGAATCGACGCATGGTCGCGCGCACTGCCGCTGTGCGGCGCTCTGCTCGTGGCGGCCGTGCTCGGCGCATGCAGCAGTCCGAATCACCGCGCCCCGGTCGAAGACCGCGCCGCGCCGCGCATGCAGGCCGGTGCGCCGGCAACGGACGGCGCCGCGCCGGCCGTCGCGACCGACGCGGCAGCGGCGCTTCCCGGCGCCGAGAACGCAGGCAAGCCCGGCTACTACACCGTCAGGCCCGGCGACACCCTGATCCGCATCGGGCTCGAGAACGGCCAGAACTGGAAAGACCTGGTCAAGTGGAACAACCTCGAGAACCCGAACGTCATCGAGGTCGGGCAGACGCTGCGCGTGGTCGCGCCGGGCGTCGATCCCGCCGTTGCCGGCCCGCGGGCCGTGGCGCAGGCCAAGGTGGAGACGCGGCCGCTCGATGCGCGCCCTGCGGCGCCTGCGGCTTCGACGCCCGCGCCCGCCGCAGTTCAGGCGGCGCCGCCTCCGCCGCCCGTGCCGCCGCCGCCGCGTGACGGCGACGACGACGTGACCTGGGCCTGGCCGGCCAATGGGCCGGTCGCCGTCGCCTTCGACGAGGGCCGCAGCAAGGGCCTGGCGATCACCGGCCGGGCCGGCGACCCGGTGCTCGCGGCGGCCGACGGGCGCGTGGTGTATGCCGGTTCGGGCCTGCGCGGCTACGGCAACCTCGTCATCCTGAAGCACAACAACACCTACCTCACGGCCTACGCCCACAACCAGACGCTCCTCGTCAAGGAGGACCAGTCGGTGCGGCGCGGCCAGAAGATCGCCGAGATGGGGTCGAGCGACGCCGAGCGGGTGCAGCTGCACTTCGAGATCCGCCGCCTCGGCAAGCCCATCGACCCGTCGAAGCTCCTGCCGCCTCGCTGACGCATGCGCCGCCCTGGATCGAGCAGTAGCGATGAACGGGCGGCGACACACCACGAGCGGACCGGACGGCGACGGGCCGCAGGCCGCCCCGCATGACGGCGCGGCCGCCGCGCCGCCCGACGGGCAGGTCGATCCCGGGCCCGCGGCCGGCGAGGGCGAGGCCGGCAACAACCTGCAGATCTACCTGCGCGAGATCCGGCGTGCCGCGCTGCTGACGCCGGAGCAGGAATTCGACACCGCGATGCGCGCGCGCGCCGGCGACTTCGAGGCGCGCCAGGCGATGATCGAGCACAACCTGCGCCTGGTCGTGAGCATCGCCAAGAACTACCTCGGCCGCGGCCTGCCGATGTCGGACCTGATCGAGGAGGGCAACCTCGGGCTGATGCACTCCATCGGCAAGTTCGAGCCGGAGCGCGGCTTCCGCTTCTCGACCTATGCGTCGTGGTGGATCCGCCAGTCGATCGAGCGGGCGATCATGCACCAGGCGCGGCTCGTCCGGCTGCCGGTTCATGTGGTGCGCGACCTGAACCAGGTGCTGAAGGCGCGCCGCGCGCTGGAGGCCGCGGGCCGCTTCGACGGCCGCGACGGGCAGGTTCACGTCGAGGACGTGGCGGCGTTCGTCGGGCGGCCGGTGCAGGAGGTGAGCGACCTGCTGCGCTATGCCGAGCAGCCGACCTCGCTCGACGCGCCGCTCGACCGCAGCCAGCCGGAGGGGCATTCCGATTCGCTGCTCGACAGCGTGGCCGACGACGGCGCCGCCGATCCGATGGCCTTGGCCCTGAGCGCCGAGGTGGAGCACCTGCTGGCGTGCGGCCTGGACGGGCTGAACGACCGCGAGCGCGAAGTGCTGGCCGGCCGCTACGGGCTGCGCGACCGCGAGCCCGAGACGCTGGAGGTGCTGGCCGAGCGGCTGAGCCTGACGCGCGAGCGCATCCGCCAGATCCAGCAGGAAGCGCTCGTCAAGCTGAAGCGGCAGATGCTGCGCAACGGGATCAGCCGCGATTCGATCTTCTAGGCGCTCGGGGCGCGCTCACCACAGCGTGCGCGTGTCGAGCCACGTCACCCCGCCGGCATGGCGCCTCACCTCGGCCACCATGTGCGCGGTGCCGCCGGGGCCGTCGCCGTCCGAGCCGTCCCACAGGCAGACGAGGTGCAGCCGGGCGGCGCCGAAGGCGCACGCGGTGTCCACCAGCCATCGGTTGCAGGCCGCGAAGGGGTCGGCGCCCGCGCGGCGGGCGGGCAGTGCGCGGGGCGGCCAGGCCGCGCGCGCCACCACCGCCCGGTAGCGCTCCAGCCACTGCGCGCCCTGCACCGAGGCGCGCACCGAGCGCGCGATGAACTCGGCCTGCGGCAGCGGCTGCAGCAGGGCGAGGCGCACGCCGCGTCGCAGGCAGGCCTCGGCGAAGAGGATGTCGCCGCCGGCCGCACCCTGCGTCAGCGCGACGTCGCGGCCGTCGGCGTCGAGATCGGCGAGCGCGGCCTCGATGGCGGCGGCGGCGATGCCCACCTGCGAGGCGGGAAAGCGCGGCGCCGGCCGGTCGGCCGCGTCGACCCGGTGGCCGGAGAACAGCAGCGCCTGCCGCGGCGCGGGCGAGAGCGGCAGCGGTGGGGGCATCGTCGTCGGCGTCGCGTGGGCTGTGGACGGGAGTATGAGTCCCGCGCCCGCATGCGGCGGAAGCGGCCCGGGATAATCCGCGGATGACAGCGAAGAACGAATGGCTCCGGGTCGAATCGCTGGACCTCGACGGCCAGGGCGTGGCCCACGACGCCGAAGGCAAGGTGGTGTTCATCGAGGGCGCGCTTCCCGGCGAAGAGGTGCAGGTCCAAGTGCACCGGCGCAAGAACAACTGGGAGCAGGCCACGATGACGGCGCTGCGGCGCGAAAGCGCGCAGCGCGTCGTCCCCCGCTGCCGGCACTTCGGCGTGTGCGGCGGCTGCAAGATGCAGCACCTGCACGTCTCGGCGCAGGTGGCCGCCAAGCAGCGGGCGCTGGAGGACGCGCTGTGGCACCTGGGCAAGGTCCGGCCGGAGCGGGTGCTGCGCCCGATCGAGGGGCCGCCGTGGCGCTACCGCTACCGCGCGCGGCTGTCGGTGCGGCACGTGGCGAAAAAGGGCAAGGTGCTCGTCGGCTTCCACGAGCGCAAGTCGAGCTACGTGGCCGACATGGACAGCTGCGAGGTGCTGCCGGCGCACCTGAGCGCGCTGCTCGTGCCGCTCGCGGAACTCGTCGCCTCGATGGACCAGCGCGACCGGCTGCCGCAGATCGAGGTGGCGGTCGGCTCGCGGGTCACCGCGCTGGTGCTGCGCCACCTGGAGCCGCTCGTCGAGGCCGACCGGCGCCGCCTGCGCGAGTTCGCCGCGCGGCACGGCGTGCAGTGGTGGCTGCAGCCGAAGGGGCCGGACACGGTGCACCTGCTGGACGAGGGCGGCGCGCCGCTCGCCTACGAGCTGCCCGAGTTCGGCATCACCATGCCGTTCAAGCCGACCGACTTCACGCAGGTGAACCACCAGATCAACGGCGTCATGGTGGCGCAGGCGCTGCGGCTGCTCGACGCCCGCGCCGACGAGCGCGTGATCGACTGGTTCTGCGGCCTGGGCAACTTCACGCTGCCGATCGCCACGCAGGCGCGCGAGGTGCTCGGCATCGAGGGCAGCGAAGCGCTGGTCGCCCGCTCGCGCGAGAACGCGGCGTTCAACCGGCTCGATGGCCGGGCGGGCTTCGCGGCGCGCAACCTGTTCGAGCTCGGCGCGGCCGACCTGGCGCCGTACGGCCCGGCGGACAAGTGGCTGGTCGATCCGCCGCGCGAGGGCGCCTTCGCGCTGGCGAAGGCCCTGGCCGACGTGCGTGCGGATCCCGCCGCGGTGCCGGGCTACGTGCCGCCCCGGCGCATCGTCTACGTGAGCTGCAACCCGGCCACGCTGGCGCGCGACGCCGGGCTGCTGGTGCACCAGGCCGGCTACCGCTGCAGCGCGGCGGGGGCGATCAACATGTTCCCGCACACGGCGCACGTGGAGAGCATGGCGGTCTTCGACAAGGCCTGAAGCGCGACCCATGCGCCCATGAACGAGAAAGGGGCCCGAAGGCCCCTATTCCTGTTGTGCGCGAAGGCGTCAGTCTTCGCCGCCGAAGATGCCGAACAGCGCCAGCAGGCTCTGGAACACGTTGTAGATGTCCAGGTAGATGGCGAGCGTGGCCGAGATGTAGTTCGTCTCGCCGCCGTCGATCACGCGCTTCAGGTCGTACAGCATGAAGGCCGAGAAGATGCCGATGGCCAGCACCGCCACCGTCACCATCAGCGCGCTCGACTGCACGAAGATGTTGATGAGGCCCGCGACCAGCAGCAGGATGGCGCCGACGAACAGGAACTTGCCCATGTTCGACAGGTCGCGCTTGATCACGCTCGACAGGCTGGCCATGGCCGCGAAGATCGCCGCCGTGCCGCCGAAGGCCATCATGATCAGCGACGCGCCGTTGCTGAAGCCGAGCACCGCCGCGAGGATGCGCGACAGCATCAGGCCCATGAAGAACGTGAAGGCGAGCAGCACCATCACGCCGGTGGACGAGTTCTTGGTGCGCTCGATGGCGTAGATGAAGCCGAAGGCGCCGCCGAGGAAGACGATGGCGCTCATCCCCATGCCCATGCTGGCCACGATCCCGGTGGTGACGCCCACCCACGCGCCGAGCACCGTGGGCACGAGCGACAGCGCAAGCAGCCAGTAGGTGTTGCGCAGCACGCGGTTGCGCTGCGCGAGGGCGCCGGAGCTTGCAGCGCCCGGGTAGACGGTTTGCAGGCCTTCGTTCATGAAACCTCCGTGGTAGATGGACGCGGGATGAGACCCGACGGGCGGATTCTAGTTCCCCTGTCCGGCAGTCGGAAAAGCCGCTGCACGGGCGTTTTCACTCGTGCGACCGGCAGTCTGAAGGGGCTTCGCCAACCGGTGCGGGCTCAGGGAAAACGCCCGTGCGGATATACTTCCAAGGTTTACCTTCACCATCCGCACCCAGCGCAACCTCCTGCAGATTCCTCACCGGATTCGTGCCGGCGTCGACCCCGCGTCGCAAGGCAGAGCTGGGCGCAACAACGGAGATTCTCCCGTGCTGCCCGTTCTGCCTTTTGCTCTGCTGGCCCTTGCAGACGGCACCGTCTTGCGCGGAATTTCGATCGGGGCTCCCGGCCGGACCGTCGGCGAAGTGGTGTTCAACACCGCGATGACCGGCTACCAGGAAATCCTGACCGACCCGAGCTACTGCCAGCAGATCGTCACGCTGACCTACCCGCACATCGGCAACTACGGCGTCAATGAAGAAGACGTCGAAGCGAGCAAGGTGCACGCCGCGGGTCTGATCATCAAGGATCTGCCGGTCCTCGCCTCGAACTTCCGCCGGACAGCGACCCTGCCCGAGTACCTGAACCGCGAGGGCATCGTCGCCATCGCCGACGTCGACACCCGCCGCCTCACCCGCCTGCTGCGCACGAAAGGCGCGCAGAACGGCTGCATCCTCGGCCTGCCGCCGGGCGAGGCGATCACCGAGCGCCACGTGGATACCGCGCTGGCCGCGGCACGCGCCGCCCCCAGCATGGCGGGCCTGGACCTCGCCAAGGTGGTGAGCGTGAAGCAGCCCTACGCCTGGACGGAGACCGAATGGGCGCTCGGCGCCGGCTACGGCGCACAGGCGGCGCCGGCGCACCACGTCGTCGCCTTCGACTACGGCGTGAAGCGCAACATCCTGCGCATGCTGGCCAGCCGCGGCTGCCGCATCACGGTGCTGCCGGCGCAGTCGACGGCCGCCGACGCGCTGGCGCTGAAGCCCGACGGCATCTTCCTCGCCAACGGCCCCGGCGACCCCGAGCCCTGCGACTACGCCATCGCCGCCACGCGCGAGCTGGTCGAGCGCGGCATTCCCACCTTCGGCATCTGCCTGGGCCACCAGATCATGGCGCTGGCCGCCGGCGCGAAGACCTTCAAGATGAAGTTCGGCCACCACGGCGCCAACCATCCGGTGAAGGACCTCGACGACGGGCGCGTGAGCATCACCAGCCAGAACCACGGCTTCGCGGTCGACGAGACCACGCTGCCGGCGAACCTGCGGCCCACGCACGTGAGCCTGTTCGACGGCACGCTGCAGGGCCTGGCCCGCACCGACCGCCCCGCCTTCTGCTTCCAGGGCCACCCCGAGGCCTCGCCCGGGCCGCATGACATCGGCTACCTGTTCGACCGCTTCGTCGCGCTGATGGACAAGGAAAAGAACCATGCCTAAGCGCACAGACATCCAGAGCGTCCTCATCATCGGCGCCGGCCCGATCATCATCGGCCAGGCCTGCGAGTTCGACTATTCCGGCGCCCAGGCCTGCAAGGCGCTGCGCGAGGAGGGCTACCGCGTCATCCTCGTCAACAGCAACCCGGCGACGATCATGACCGACCCGGA
>JBIQHD010000021.1:0-85072 GCA_044508835.1 Rubrivivax sp. | reverse complement strand
CAGATTCGCCTCGCTGCGCTTCGGCTGGATGTGCGGTGCGTCGCGCAGCGACGCCCGCCCGGGTGGCGATGCGCAGCGAGCCGAATCGCCTCCCGTAGGCGTCGGCGAGAAGCGCAGGGCTTTGCAGCCGGGCGCGTGAGCGCCCCTCGTCTTCTGACTTCGCGCGACTGTTTGAGCGCAGCGCCCGCAGGGCGCGTAGCGAGTTTCGCGCGAGGCTGCAAAGGCCGAGCATCGCAGCGCACCCCTCGCGCAGCGAGGGGCGACGGCTCCGGGTCGCCTTCTCTTGGTTACTTCTCTTGGCGAGACAAGAGAAGTAACTCGCCCGCCGGGGCGAGACCCGGCTTGTCGCAGCTACGGCCGCACTTCAATCAGCCAAACCGGACTGCGCGCGCGCTTCGACGGGCTCAGCGCGAACGGGTTTTGTACGAACGGGTTTTGTACGAATGGGCTTCGTGCGAACGGGGCTTCGTGCGAACGGGCTTTGTGCGAACGGGCTTCGTACGAACAGGTCCTGCGGCGAACGGGTTCTGCGTGAACGGTTTTGCATGAACGGATCGGTTGGGCGTGGCGCACGCTTCGGCGAGGCGAAGCCTTGCCTTCGGTCCCGGGCTCGTCGAAGGGCCCCCGCGAACGGGCTTTCGGCCGCCGGCGCATGACCCCGGGCGCCCCGCGCCCACTCTGTCAACGATTGTCAATTCGCTCGTGCGCCGCAGGCGCGCTTCCTACAGTGCGCCCCGTCGCCGGCCCGGCGCGCGCCTTTCGGCGGCGCCGAGGCGGGCCGCACAGAGAACGACATATGACGCATCAGGGACAGCAGGGCGCCGCCCGCCTTGCCGGCGCAGCCGTGCGCGCCGGCCGCCGATCGCTCGCCGCCATCGGCCTCGGCCTCGCGATGGCCGGCGCCGCGCAGGCGCAGCTCATCATCTCCAGCATCCCGGATGCGCCGGATCCCGTGCCCGTGGGCGGCACCGTGACCTACACCGTGCGGGTGGCCGAGACGAACGGCTCGCCGCTGGCCGGCGGCGCGTTCGACTTCGCCGTGCCGGCCGACGGCGAGTACGCCGGCCCGGGCGGCAGCCTGCCGGGCAGCGTGTCGTGTGCCGGGATGACAGTGGGCCAGGCCGGCCCGGGCACGGTCTCGTGCAGCGGCATCGCGCTGGCGGCCGACCAGGTCCTCGACGTGCCGCTGCGGGTGCGCACCCTCGCGCAGGGCATCCTGACGGTCACCGCCACGCCGATGCCCGGCGGCCCGGCGCAGTCCCAGTCGACCACGGTGAACAGCGGGGCCGACCTGGCGCTGAGCATCACCGGCCCGGCCACCGCCGCGGCGGGCAGCACGCAGACCTTCTCGCTCGTGGTGCAGAACCACGGGCCGGACGCCTCGCCCGCGTCGAGCCTGAGCTACAGCATCCCGGGCGGCTTCGTGCTGTCGTCCACGCCGGGCGGCTGCTCGGTGGCGGGCAGCACGCTCAGCTGCAGCCTGGGCGCCATCGCCGCCGGCGCGAGCCGGACGGTGCCGGTCACCGGCGTGATCGGCGCCGGGGGCGGCTCCACCGTCTCGCATGCGGCCGACGTGGCCGCGGCCGGCGGCGTGGGCGACGGCGTGGCGGACAACAACACCGCCACGCTGGACCTGAGCGTCACGCCGGGCAGCGCGATCTCGGTCACCAAGACCAAGTCGGTCGCCGACCCGGTGACCACCGGCACCGACTTCAGCTTCGTGCTCGACCCGCGCTACAGCGGCGACTACCCCGCGGGCGTCGAGGTCGTGGACAACGTGCCGGCCAGCTTCTGCTTCGCCGGCGGCTCGACCAGCTTCGCGAGCGGCGGCTGGAACTGCACCGCCTCCAGCAGCTGCCCGAGCGCCGGCCCGGCGCTGAGCTGCACGCGCAGCGGCAGCGGCGTGCCCGGCGCGAACGTGGCGCTCGGCAACATCACCATTCCCGTGCGCGCCCTCGGCGCGGTCTCCGGCGCCGTCAACACGGCCAGCATCACGGCGCCGGGCGTCGCCACGGGCAACGGCTCGGTGGCCACCACGGTGGTCGACCCGGTCTCCGACTTCCGCGCCAACAAGCGCAAGGCGGGCCAGCAGCAGTCGACCGTGCCGCTCAACCAGCCGTTCAACTACGAGGTCTCCACCACCAACCTCGGCCCCACGGCGTTTCCGGCGAGCGGGACGCTCACGCTCTCCGACAGGGTGCCGGCCGGCCTGCAGGTCGACGCCGTGGCCGCCCCCGCGGGCTTCAGCTGCAGCTCGAGCGGCGGCGCGGTCTTTCCGCAGGCCGGCCCGGTCACCATCACCTGCACCAGCAGCGGCGTCGCGGTGCCGGTCAACGGCAGCACGGGCAACCTCGTGGTCACGGCGCGCGCGACCGCGGCCGGCGCGGCGGTGGTCAACCAGGCCTGCATCGCCACGGCCGGCGGCCCGGTGGACGACGCGGCGGGCAATGACTGCCTGAACGTCTCCGTCACGCCGCAGGACGCGGCCGTGCAGGCCGACATCTCCACGCTCAAGCGCGTGGCCGGCATCGGCGACGCGAGCGGCAACCGCCAGCTCGCCGGGCTGCCCGTCACCTGGGAGATCGAGGTCGTCAACGCCGGCCCCGGCACGGCCACGAACGTGGACGTCACCGACGTGTTCAACAACGTCTTCAACGCCTCGGGCAGCGACTACGCCGTCACCACCATCGCGGGCGCCGCCACCTTCGGCAGCTGCGGGCTGGCCACCGGCAGCGGCAACGTCTCGCTCGACCACTGCCGCATCGCCAGCCTGCCGGCCTGCACGGCGGGCGCCGACTGCCCGCGCATCCAGGTGAGCGTGCGCCACTTCGGCAACGGCACCTCGGCGTCGAACAACGACTTCCAGGTCACCAACAGCGCCTTCGCCCTGACGCAGGACCAGGCCGACCACGACCTGGCGAACAACACCTCGCCCACCGCCACCGCCTACTTCACGGCGCGGGCCGACGTGGCGGTCGCCAAGTCGGACAACCCCGACCCGGTGCCCGCCGGGCAGACGCTCACCTACACGATCACCGCGAGCAACCCGTCGGCGACGAGCGCGAGCCGGGCCCATGGCGTGTCGGTCACCGACACCCTGCCCGAGGGCGTGGTGTTCCTGTCGGCCGTGGCCAACGGCGGCGGCAGCTGCACGACGACGCCGGGCGTGGGCGCCACCACGACGGCGGCCAACCGCACGCTCACCTGCGGCTGGAGCAGCATCGCCCGCGGCGTGCAGCAGACGGTGACGGTGCGCGTGCGCCCGCTCGCCGCGCTCAGCGTGGCCGGCGGCGGGCCGGGCAGCATCACCAACACGGTGACGATCGCCACCGACACGCCCGAGATCGCCGGCGGCGCCGCGAACAACACCGCCACGCAGGCGACCGCCGTCATCGCGCCGGTGTACGACCTGCTGGTCAACAAGTCCGACGACGCCGACCCGGTGAACGTGGGCGACGACGTGACCTACACGCTGACGGTCACCAACAACCGGCCGTCGACCGCGGAGAACGTCGTCCTGACCGACACGCTGCCCTCGGGCGCGGGCGCGCCGACCTTCGTCGAGGTGGTGTCGCCGCTGCCGTCCGGCGTCACCTGCGACGTGAGCGGCGTCACGGCCGGCGCGGCCGGCGGGAGCATCGCCTGCGCGATCGCCCAGATCGGAGGCACCGGCGCCGGCTCGACCGGCGAGACCGGCTCGGTCTCGGTGCGCATCAAGCTGCGCGGCGCGGACAAGGGCCAGTACACGAACCAGGCGGCCGTGCGCTTCGCCGACGCGTCGATGGACGCGCTCGACGCGCTGCCCGGCAACAACAGCGCCGGCCAGCCCACGACCTTCCGCTTCAAGGCCGACGTCGCCGTCGTCGCCAAGCGGGCGGTGCGCCCGGGCACCGCCACGCCGATCGCGAGCGTCTCGTCGACCCAGGCCTTCGACTGGCTGGTGGAGGTGACCAACCACGGCCCGCAGGCGGCCGAGACCACCACCTTCAGCGACACGCTGCCCGCGGGCCTGGTGCTCGCGGGCACGCCGGGCTTCACCGTCACCGGCGGCAGCTTCACGCCGGCCGCGCCGGCGTGCACCGGCGCCGTCGGCGGCTCGGCGGTGAGCTGCAGCATCGCCAGCATGCCCGCCGGCGGCACGGCCGTGGTGCGCATTCCCGTGCGCTTCTCGGGCAGCCCGGCCAACGGCACGGTGTTCACCAACACCGCGAGCATCGTCACCACCGGCTCGGGCGACACCCACGGCGGCGCCGATCCGTCCGGCGGCAACAACTTCGGCAGCGGCAGCGTCACGACGCAGACCTCGCGCGTGAGCGGCCGCGTCTACCACGACCTGAACGGCAACGGCGCGCCCGACGGCGGCGAGCCGGGCATCGCCACGACGGTCACGCTGACCGGCACCGACGACTTCGGCCAGGCGGTGAACCTGAGCGTCACCAGCGACCCCGCCACCGGCGCCTTCGGCTTCGACGTGCCGCCCGGCACCTACACCCTGACCGAGACGCAGCCCGCGGGCTACCTCGGCGGCATCACGCGCGCCGGCACGGTGTCGGGCGCCGGCAGCGCCGCGGGCAGCGTGCCCACCAGCGGCGCGGGCGTGACGGCCGGCCCCAACGGCTCCAACGCCGACACCATCCAGTCCCTGGTGCTGGGCAGCGCCGGCCAGTCGGTGAACAACCTCTTCGGCGAGGTGCAGGCCGCGTCCATCGCCGGCCGCGTCTACCAGGACGCCGACTACGACGGCGCCGCGTCCGCCGGCGACCCGGGCATCGCCGGGGTGCCGGTGGCGCTGACCGGCACCGACCTGTTCGGCAACGCCGTGTCGGCCTCGGCCAGCAGCGCCGCCGCGACCGGCGCCTACGGCTTCGACGGGCTGTACCCCGGCAGCTACGCCGTGGCCGAGACCACCCAGCCCGCCGGCTATGCCGACGGCAGCGACAGCGCCGGCTCGGCGGGCGGCAGCACCGCCGTCGACGACCGCATCACCGGCATCGCGCTCGCCTCCGGCACGGCCGCCACCGGCTACGACTTCGGCGAGCTGCGCACGCGCATCACCGTGCACGTGTTCGAGGACGGCGACAACGACGGCCTGCCGCAGGCCGGCGAGGCCGGCATCCCGGGCGTCGCGCTCACGCTCACCGGCACCGACGCCGATGGCCACGCGGTGAACATCCCGGCCGTGCCGGTCGCCGGCCAGCCGGGGCACTACGAGTTCCGCAACGTGCCGCCGTCCGGCCCGGGCGGCTACACGATCACCGAGACGCAGCCGGCCACCTACGCGCCGGGCAAGGCCAACGCCAACGGCCACCCCGGCAGCGCGCAGCCCGGCGGCAACGTCATCGGCGGCGTGACCGTTCCCTCGGCCGGCACGCCGGCGAGCATGGGCGAGTACCTGTTCGGCGAGCTGACCAGCGGCCAGGTCCGCGGCCGCGCCTACTACGACCGCGACGGCAGCGGCGTGCAGGGCGACCCGGCCGGCGAGCCGGGCCTGGCCGGCGTGGCGGTCACGCTCACCGGCACCGACGACAACGGCAACGCCGTGAACCGCTCGACCGCGACCGACGCGAACGGCGACTACGTCTTCGACAACGTCGCCCCCGGCACCTACACCGTCACCCAGGCGCGCCCCGCCGGCTACCTGCCGGGCCTGACGCGGGCCGGCACGGTGGCCGGCGCCGGCTCGGCGCCCGGCACGGTGCCCACCGGCGGCGCCGGCGTGACCGCCGGCCCGAACGGCTCGAACGCGAACCGGGTGGAGGGCATCCGCCTGGGCGCGCCGGGCGCCAGCTCGAGCAACAACAACTTCGCCTCGGTGCGGGCGGCGAGCCTGGCCGGCGCCGTCTATGCCGACGTGGGGCCGACGAACGGCGTGCGCGACGCGGGCGAGCCGGGCATCGCCGACGTCACGGTCACCGTGACCGGCACCGACCTGTTCGGCAACGCCGTCTCGCGCACGCTCACGACGGCGGCCGACGGCAGCTACGCCGTGGCCGACCTCCTGCCCGGCGACTACCGCATCGACGAGACCCAGCCCGACGGCGTGGCCGACGGCGCCGAGGCGCTGGGCGCCGCGCGCGGCACGGCCAACCCGGGCGGCGTGAACGACCGCTTCGGCGGCATCGCGCTGGCGTCGGAGGAGGCCGGCACCGGCTACGACTTCGGCGAGCGCGGCGGCCAGATCGCCGGCACCGTCTACGTGGACGGCAACGACGACGGCGCGCAGGACGCCGGCGAGGCCGGCATCCCCGGCGTCACGCTCACGCTGACCGGGCGCACCCGCAGCGGCGCCGCGGTGAACGTCACCACCACCACCGACGCGGACGGCCGCTACGTGTTCGACGGCCTGCTGCCCTCGGACGCGGCGGGCTACACCCTCACCGAGACGCAGCCGGTGACCTACGCCGACGGCCGGGACACGGCCGGGCGCGTGGGCGGCGCCGCCGCCGGCACGGCCGGCAACGACGTCATCGCCGGCATCGTCTACCCCGGCGGCAACGGCGAGGGCTACCTCTTCGGCGAGCGCGGCGCCTCCATCGCCGGCCAGGTGTTCAACGACGCCAACGGCAACGGCGTGCGCGAGCCCGGCGACCTGCCGCTGGCCGGCGTGACGGTCACCCTCACCGGCACCGACGCGACCGGCGCCGCGGTGACCCGCACCGCCACCACCGGCCCGGACGGCAGCTACCGCTTCGCCGACCTGCCCCTGCCCGACGCCGGCGGCTACACCCTCACCCAGACCCAGCCTCCGGGCTACGACAACGGCGGCGAGACGCCGGGCTCGCTCGGCGGCACCGTCCCGGGCCCGAACCGGATCCAGGTGCCGCTCGCCACGGCCGGCAGCCACGGCACGGGCTACGACTTCTACGAGTCGTCCCAGGAGCCGTCGTCGCTCGCCGGCACGGTGTGGCGCGATCTGGACCACGACCGCCGCCGCGCCGCCGACGAGCCCCGGCTCGCCGGCTGGACGGTGGAACTGCTCGGCTGCGCCGACGGCAGCGCCGGCTGCGCCTTGGCCGACCTCGTCGTGCACGACACCACGGCCACCGCCGCGGACGGCGGCTACCGCTTCGACCAGCTGGTGCCGGGCCACTACGTGGTGCGCTTCCGCTCGCCGAACGGGCAGGTGGTCGGCGGCGCGTGGCCGACCGATCCGGTGCAGAACGCCGCCGGCGGGCCGAACCCGACGCTGCCCGGCGCGGCGCCGCGCGCGCTCATCCCCGTCACCATCGGCGCCGGCACGGCGGTGGTCGACCAGGACCTGCCGCTGGACCCGGGCGGCATCGTCTACGACAGCCTCAACGCCGAGCCGGTGGCCGGCGCGGTGGTCACGATCTCCGGCCCGCCGGGGTTCGACCCGGCCGTGCACCTGCTGGGCGGCGCGGCCGCGGTCACCACGCAGGCCGACGGCTTCTACCAGCACTTCCTGCTGCCCGGCGCGCCCGCCGGCGACTACACGCTCGCCGTGACGCCGCCCGCGGGCTACGTGAACTCGCTCACCTACCCGCCGGCGGCGGGGCCGCTGAACGCGCAGACCTGCAGCGCGCCCTCGGGCGTGGTCGACCCCTCGCCCGCCGACCCGTGCGTCGTGTCGGCGGCGCTGCCCCGGGCGGGGGTGGCCTCGCCGTACTTCCTGGGCCTGTTCATCCCGGCTGGCGGCGCGCAGGGCGTGGTCAACAACCACCTGCCGCTGGACCCGCAGGGCACCGGCGCGGTGATCGAGCTGCGCAAGACCAGCCCCAAGCTGACGGTGAAGAAGGGCGAGCTGGTGCCCTACGTCATCACCGCCCGCAACACGCGCGCGGTGGCGCTGGGCAACGTGGTGATCGTCGACACGCTGCCGCCCGGCTTCAAGTTCGTGGGCGGCTCGCTCACCGTGCAGCGCCTGCCCGGCGGGCCGGTCGAGGCCGTCGTGCCGCGCGTCGACGGCCGCCTGCTGAGCCTGCCCGGGCGCAATTTCGCCGCCAGCGAGACCCAGCGCCTCTCGATGGTGCTGGGCGTGGGCACCGGCGTGGGCGAGGGCGAGTACGTCAACCAGGTCGCCGCGACGCAGGGCGAGGGCGGGCCGCCGCTGTCCAACGTGGCGAGCGCCACGGTGCGCGTGGTGCCGGACGCGCTGTTCGACTGCACCGACGTGATCGGCAAGGTCTACGACGACAGGAACGCCAACGGCTACCAGGACGAGGGCGAGCCCGGCCTCCCGAACGTGCGCCTGGCCACCGTCAACGGCCTGCTGGTGCACACCGACGCGCTCGGGCGCTACCACATCGCCTGCGCGGCCGTGCCCAAGGAAGGCACCGGCAGCAACTTCGTGCTGAAGCTGGACGAGCGCACGCTGCCCTCGGGCTACCGCGTGACGAGCGAGAACCCGGCCGCCGAGCGCATGACGCGCGGCAAGCTGGTGAAGATCAACTTCGGCGCCACCGTGCACCGCGTGGTGCGGCTGGACCTGCGGGCCGACGCCTTCGAGGCGGACGGCACCTCGCTGAAGCCGCCGTTCGAGGCGCGGCTCGCGCAGGTGATCGACGCGCTGGACGACCGGCCGTCCATCCTGCGCCTGGCCTACCGGCCGGCCGCCGGCGAAGCGGCGGCGCTGGGCGAGGCGCGCATCGATGCGCTGAAGGCCGGCCTGCGCGAACGCTGGCGGCGCCACGGCGCCGGCCGCGACGGCGCCCTGTTCAACCTGGACATCGAGGTCGAGCGCGTGCCCGCCTCCGTCGATCGCTGACGGAGACGAGCCATGCGCATCCCCCGCGACCTTTCCCCGATTCCCGCCCAGGCCATGAACGCTCGCCGTCCCCTCCTTCCCCATCCCCGGCGCGCCGCGCTGTCCGGCGCCGTCGCGGCCGCGTGCCTCAGCCTCGGCCTGGCGGCGGCGCAGGCCGCGCCGCCCGAGGCCGGCCCCGCCTGCCAGTCGGACGCGCGCGGCCGCTTCAGCGACCGCTGCGCGCCCGATCCGCGGGCCGTCGAGATCGACGGCGTCGACCGCCTGCCCGCCACCGCCGAGCGCGAGCTGCCCCGGCTCACCGTGGTGCTCGGCGACGAGCGCGCGCTGCACGAGACCCGCAGCGAGCAGCGCCGGGTCACGCCCGGCGCCGCCGTCGAGCGCCAGGACGCGCACACGCCGCGCTTCGATTCGGGCGACGACCTGCTCAAGCCCGCGGACCGCGAGCGGCTGGACGCCATCGTGGCCCGCGTCAAGGGCCATGCGGGGCTGCGCTTCGAGATCGTCGGCCACACCGACGTGCAGCCGATCAGCCCGCGGCTGCAGGCGCGCTTCCCCGACAACCATGCGCTCGGCCTGGCCCGCGCGACGCAGGTCGGCCGCTACCTCACGCAGCAGCTCGGCCTGCCCGAGAGCGCCTTCAGCGCCAGTTCCCGCGGCCCGGACGAGCCGCTGGCCGCGCCGCGCGAGGACCGCGCCAACTGGCCCGCGAACCGCCGCGTGGAGGTGCGGGTGTACTGGCAGGACCGGGCGCCGCCCGTGACGCAGGTGAGCACCACCGTCACGCGCACCGACCCGAGCGAGTGCGCCATGCTCTCGCCCTACGCCGAGGGCGGCGGCCCGCTGCGCATCACCATCGACGGCCGCCCCGAGGTGGGCGCCGATTCGTCCAGCGCCGACCGCCAGCGCTGCATCGACGTGCGGCTGGAGCAGAACCGGCTGCGCCTGCAGTACGACAGCCTGTCGCAGCCGCGCCGGCTCAACGCCGCCGCCTGGCCGACGACCGTGGTCGCGGGCGACACGGTGCGCTTCGCCGGCTACAGCAACTACCGGCTGTTCCTGCACAAGGCCGAGCTGCGCCTGTTCACCGCCAACGACGCGATGCAGCCGCGGCTGCTCGCCACCGTGCCGCTGGACGCGCGGCTGCGCGGCGAATGGCGGGTGCCCGAGGGCCTGCGCGAGCGCTTCGGCGACGCCGCCGGCGGCAAGCTGTACTACCGGGTGCGGGTGTACGACGCCGCCGGCCGTTTCGACGAGACGGGCGACTTCTCGCTCACCGTGGCCGATCGTCATTCGCCGGGCCACGACGCCGCCGACGCCGAGGCGCAGCTCCTGGCGGCCTACGGCGAGAGCCGGCTCGCCACCAGCAACATCCCGATCCGCGGCGGCACCGTCACCGCCAGCGGCCAGGCCATCCGCCCCGATCAGACGGTGCGCGCGCTCGGCTTTGCCGTGCCGGTGGACGCGGACGGCCGCTTCGTCTTCCAGCAGCTCGTGCCGCGCCGCGTGCAGACGGGTGAGATCGCCGTCGTCGACGCCGACGGCAGCGCGCGCGTCTACCGTCGCGACTTCGAGATCCCGCGGGAGGACTGGTTCTTCGTCGGCCAGGCCGACCTCACCCTCGGGCGCCAGCGGGTGAGCGGGCCGGCCGAGCTCGTCACCCAGGACCACGAGCGCCAGCGCGGCGGCACCTGGAGCGAAGGCCGGCTCGCGTTCTACGGCAAGGGCCGGCTCGACGACCGCTGGACGCTCACCGGCAGCCTGGACACCGAGGAGCGCCCGCTCGACGAGCTGTGGCGCAACCTCGACCGCAAGGACGCCGCCTCGCTGTTCCGCCGCCTGGACCCGGCCGACTCGTGGGCCACCTTCGGCGACGATTCCACCAGCATCGAGGACGCGCCGACGCAGGGCCGCGTCTACCTGCGGGTGGACGACGGCCGCTCGCACGCGCTGTGGGGCAACTTCAAGCTGAGCCTGGCCGACACCGAGCTGGCCCAGGTCAGCCGCGGCCTGTACGGCCTGCACGGCCGCTACGTCGGCGACGAGGCCACGCCGCACGGCGACGCGCGCCTGCGCATCGACCTGTTCGCCGCGGAGCCGGGCAGCCTGGCCGCGCGCGAGGAGTTCCGCGGCACCGGCGGCTCGCTCTACTACCTGCGCCACCAGGACCTGACGCGCGGCGCCGAGCGGGTGTCCGTCGAAGTGCGCGACCGCGACTCCGGCCTCGTGCTGCTGCGCCGCCAGCTCGTGCCCTCGTCCGACTACGAGCTCGACTACCTCCAGGGCCGCGTGCTGCTGAGCGCGCCGCTGGCCGGCGTGTCCGACGACGGCGGCATCGTGCGCGCCGGCGGCCTGACGGGGCACCCGACCTACCTGGTGGTCGACTACGAGTACGTGCCGCTGCTCGGCTCGCTGGACACGCTGGCCACCGGCGGGCGCGTGGCCTGGTGGGCGAGCGACGCGGTGCGCATCGGCCTGACCGCCTCGCGCCAGCAGCAGACCGGCGGCGACCAGCGGCTGGGCGGCATCGACGTGACGGTGCGCAAGACCGAGACGACCTACCTCAAGGCCGAGGCCGCGCGCAGCGAAGGGCCGGGCACCGGCCAGCTCGCCTCGCTCGACGGCGGCTTCAGCTTCGGCGGCGCGCCGCTCGGGCCCACGGCCGAGGCCACCGCCTGGCGCGTCGAGGGCCAGGCGGACCTGGCCGACTTCGCCGTCGACGGCGGCGGGCGCCTGGGCGCCTATGCGCAGCGGCGCGGCGCCGGCTTCTCCGCGCCGGGCCAGCTCGCCACGAACGAGACGCAGCAGTTCGGCGTGTCGGCGGCGGTGCCGCTGGGCGCGCGCACCGAGCTGCGGCTCAAGGGCGACCGGCGAGACGAGCGCAACGGCTTCGACACCGACGCCGCCGAGGTGCAGCTCGGCGTCAGGCTCGCGCCGCAGTGGAAGCTCGGCGCCAGCGTGCGCCACGACCGCAAGCGCACCGACGCGCTCGTCACCAGCCCGGGCCTGCCGGCCGCCTCGTCGGCGGAGGGCGAGCGCACCGACGCCGCGCTGCAGCTCGACTACGCCGGCCAGGCGAACTGGGGCGTCTACGGCTTCGTGCAGCAGACGCTGCGCCGCAGCGGCTCGCGCCTGGACAACGACCGCCTGGGCGTCGGCGGGCGCTACCGCCTCACCGACAAGCTCGCGCTCAGCGGCGAGCTCTCGGGCGGCGACGGCGGCGGGGCCGGCAAGGCCGGCGTCGACTACCAGTACGACGACCGCTCCAGCGTCTACATGACCTACGTGCTGGACACCGGCCGCACCGACGAGAACAACCTCGGGCGCGGCGGGAACCTGGTCTCCGGCGTGAAGTCGCGCATGTCCGACCGCCTGAGCGTCTACACCGAGCACCGCCACGCCACCGGGCTGCTGCCCGGGCTCACGCATGCCTACGGCGTGCAGTACGCGCCCGACGCGCGCTGGACGCTCGGGGCCAGCTTCGAGAACGGCCGCATCGGCCGCGAGACGCCGAGCGACCTGCGGCGCGAGGCGGTGGCCGTGAGCGCCGCCTTCGCGTCCGAGGCGGTGCGCTACAGCGGCGGCGCCGAGTACCGCCACGACCGCACCGCCGCCGAGTCGCGCCGGAGCTGGCTGCTGAAGAACGCCCTCAGCGTGAAGGCCGGCACCGACGCGCGCTGGATCGGCAAGCTGAACTGGGCCGACAGCAACAGCGACGCGGGGGCGCTGGCCGGCGCGAAGTACACCGAGGCCGTGCTCGGCTACGCCTTCCGCCCGGCGTTCGACGACAAGCTGAACGTGCTGCTCAAGTACACCTACCTGTACGACCTGTCGTCGCCGGGGCAGGTGGCGGTGACCGACGCGAGCACCGCGCCGGTCGCCACCACCGGCATCGACTACCAGCAGCGCAGCCAGGTGTGGGCGGCCGACGTCACCTACGACCTCTCGCCGCGCTGGACCGTCGGCGGCAAGTACGCCTGGCGCCGGGGCGAGCTGCGCCCGAGCCGCGACGACGCCGCCCCGTGGTTCGAGAGCTCGGCCGAGCTGGCGGTGATCAGGCTGGACTGGAAGGTGGTGCGCCGCTGGGACTGGCTCGTCGAGCTGCGCAGCCTGCGCGCCAAGGAGCTGGGCGACCGCCGCAGCGGCTGGCTGACGGCCGGCTACTACCACCTGAACGAGAACTTCAAGGTCGGGCTCGGCTACAACTTCACCGACTTCTCCGACGACCTGACCGACCTCGACTACCGCAGCCGCGGCTGGTTCCTGAACATGCTGGGCAAGTTCTAGGGCGGCGGGGCGCCGCCCGCCTCAGGCCTGCGCCGCGGCCACCGCCTCGGTGCGCTCGCCGGGCAGGCACAGCACCACCAGCGAGGTCAGCAGCGACAGGCCGGAGAGCACCAGCAGCAAGGTGGCGAAGCCCTGGCTCTTGACGAAGGGCCCGAGCAGCCACACCGCCAGCGAGCTGATGCCCAGCGAGATCGCCAGCCGCATGCCGGCCACGCGCGAGCGCACGCTGTCGTCGACGTAGCGGGCGATCATCGCGTCGGTGAAGGGGATGGCGCCGAAGATGAAGACCATCATGCCCAGCATCAGCGCGTAGAGCGTCCAGCCCTGCGCGTGCGAGGCCAGCAGCAGCACCGGCACCTGCAGCAGCACCACGCCCAGGTACAGCGGCTTGAGCGCGACGCGGTCGATCAGCCGGCCCACCACGACCTGCGCCACCGAGGCCACCGCATACACGGCGGCGAGCAGCAGGCCGAGCAGCGCGGGGTCGTGCACGACGCCGGCGAAGCGCTCGCTGAGCAGTTGCGCGTTGCCGTTGGTGGTGAGGTTGAACAGCATCCCGCCGGTGGCGGACGCGGCGGTCATCACCAGCAGCACGCGGGCGAGCTGCCCGCGCGACAGCTGCACCGCCGCGGTGCCGCGGCGCTTGGCGGGCGACTCGGTTTCCGGCGGGCACAGGCGCATGAAGACGACGCCGAGGGCGATGGACGCCAGCCCCGGCACCGCGAACGCCGCGCGCCAGCCCAGCCACTTGACGAGCAGGCCGGTGACCATCGCCGCCACCGCGATGCCGAGGTTGCCCGCCAGGCCGTTCACGCCGATGGTGGCGCCCGGGCGGCGCGCCTGCTGCAGCAGCATCGGGATGCCCACCGGGTGGTAGATCGAGGCGAACACGCCGATCAGCGTCATCCCCGCCGCGAGTTGCCAGGGCCCCTGCGCCAGGGCGCACAGCAGCGCGGAGCCGCCCATGCCCATGAAGAACAGCACCATCATCGAGCGCCGCCCCCACAGGTCGCCCAGCCGCCCCGCGGGCAGCGAGCCGACGCCGAACATCACGAACGCGCCCACGGCGTAGGGCATCAGGTCTTCCCAGCGGGCGAAGCCGAAGTCCGCCGCGATGGCCGCCACCGCCGTGGCGAAGATGAGCAGGAACATGTGGTCCACCGCATGGGCCACGTTGAGCAGGACGACGACGGATCTGGAATGCATGGAAGGGGGCCCGAGCCGGCAACCGAAGGCACGGGCAGTGTGCCCGATCGGGCAAGCCCCTGCCGGCGCCGGTCAGTCCGCGATCGTTTCGTCGGCGATGACGTTGCGCAGCACGCCGATGCCCTCGATCTCGACCTCGGCCACGTCGCCCGGCTTCATGAACACCGGCGGCTGGCGCTTGAAGCCGACGCCGCCGGGCGTGCCGCTGACGATCAGGTCGCCCGGGTTCAGCGGCAGCCAGCTGGTGATGTACTCGATCAGCACGTCCACCGGCCAGACCATCTGGCTGGTGTGCGCGTCCTGCATCGTGCGCCCGTTCAGGCGCATCTCCAGCTTGAGCTTCTGCGGGTCGGGGATCTCGTCGGCGGTGACGATCCAGGGGCCCGAGGCGCCGGTGCTCTCGAAGTTCTTGCCCGGCGTGAGCTGGCGGGTGTGGAACTGCCAGTCGCGGTGGCAGGCCTCGTTGTAGCAGGCGTAGCCGAACACGTGCTGCAGCGCCTGCGCGCGCGGGGTGTAGCGCGGCGCGCGCCGGCCGATGACGACCAGCAGCTCGGCCTCGTAGTCGAGCTGGATGGACACGCGCGGCGCGCGCAGGATGGGCCCGCGGTGCGCGGTCTGCGATTCGGGGAAGCGCGCGAACACCATCGGGTGTTCGGTCTTGTCGCGCCCGGCCTCGACGCGGTGGTCCTCGTAGTTGATGCCGATGCAGATGATCTTGCCGGGGTCGGGCACGACCGGCAGCAATTGCACCGCCTCGTAGTCGTGGTCGCCCGGCTGCGAGCGGGCCAGGCGCGCGGCCTCGGCCTGCGCCGGCGCGCCGGCGGCGATGAAGGAGACGATGTCGCGCTGCGGCAGGCGGCTGCCGAGGTCGAGCACGCGCCCGTCCTGGACCAGGCCGTAGCAGGCCTGTCCCTGGTGGAGGTAGCTGACGAGTTTCATGGCGGTGGGTGGGTTTCTCAGTCGACCTTGATGCCGGCGTCGCGGATGACGCGGGCGTACTTGCGGACCTCGGACGCGAGGTGGCTCTCCATCTCCTCGGGCGTGCTCGGCGCCACCTCGAAGCCGGCCTTGCGGTACTGCTCCTGCACCGACGGGTCGGCCAGCGCCTTGTGGATGGCGGCGTTGATGCGCTTGACGACGTCCGCCGGCGTGCCGGCCGGGGCGAGGATGCCGCTCCAGTTCACGGTCTCGTAGCCGGGCAGCCCGGATTCGGCCACGGTGGGCACGTCGGGCAGCAGCGCCGAGCGCTTGGCCGTGGTCACCGCCAGCGCCGTGAGCTTGCCCGCCTGGATGTGCGGCACGGCGGACACGTCGGCCATCAGCAGGTCGATCTGGCCGCCGAGCATGTCCTGCAGCGCGGGCGCCGACCCCTTGTACGGCACGTGGGTCAGCGGCACGTCGGCCATGCGGCGCAGCAGCTCGCCCGACAGGTGCGGCCCCGCGCCGTTGCCGGACGAGCCGTAGGTCATCGGGTTCGGGCGCGACTTCGCCAGCGCGATCATGTCCTGGATCGTGCGCAGCTTGAGCGCCGGCTGCGCCGTGACGATGAAGGGCGAGATCGCCAGCATCGACACCGGCGCGAAGCTCTTCACCGCGTCGTAGCGCAGGTTCTTGTACAGGTTGGCCGAGATGGTGTGCGAGGTGCCCGCGAGGTACAGCGTGTAGCCGTCGGCCGGCGCCGAGGCGACGAACGCCGCGCCCAGCGTCGTGCCGGCGCCGGGCCGGTCCTCGACGATCACCTGGTGGCCCCATTCCTCGCTCAGCTTCTGCGCCAGGATGCGCGCCTGCGTGCCGGCCGAGCCGCCGGGCGGGTAGGGCACGACGATCTTTACGACACGTTCGGGAAACGCCTGGGCGTGGGCCAGGCCGGTCGCCCAGGCGCCGGCGGCGAGCAGGGCCGCGGCGGCGGTGCGTCGGGTCATCGGGGTCATGTCGTCGTCTCCTTTTCACGGTTGTCCGAATCCTCGGCGGCCAAGACCTCCTTGGCCGCCCGGAACGAGTCGATGGCCGCGGGCAGCCCGCAGTAGATGGCCACCTGCAGCAGCACCTCGCGGATCTCCTCGCGGCTGACGCCGTTGCGCAGGGCGCCGCGCACGTGCAGCTTCAGCTCGTGCGGGCGGTTGAGCGCGGCGATCATCGACAGGTTGATGAGGCTGCGCGTGCGCCGCGGCAGTTCCTCGCGCGCCCACACCGTGCCCCAGCAGTACTCGGTGACGAGCTGCTGCAGCGGGCCGGTGAAGTCGTCCACCGCGGCCATGGTGGCGTCCACGTGGGCCGATCCGAGCACCTCGCGCCGGATCTTCATGCCGCGTTCGAAGCGGGTCGGGTCGGTCATGCCTTGTTCCTCCTGGTGCGTGTGCGCGCGGCCGGCGGCTGCGCCTCGGCCTGGCGCATCAGCCGCAGGGCGATGCGCGCGGCGCGCTTGACGTGGTGCAGCGAGGCGGACCAGGCGCGGTCGGGGTCGCGCGCGAGGATCGCGTCGACGATCTCGCGCACCTCGCTCGCCATGTCGGGCAGCCGGTCGGGCTGCGACAGCGTGAGCCGGCGCAGCAGGCGGATGCGGTTGTTGATCTGCCGCAGCATCTGGCAGACGATGGCGTTGCCGCAGCCCGCGAAGATGGTGTCGTAGAAAGCGCGCTTGACCTCCAGCGCGCGGTCGGCGTCCTGCGCGTCGGCCGCCTCGACGAGCCGCTGGAAGCAGCCCTTCAGGCGGTCGAGCTCGGCCTGCGAGGCCGTCTCGGCGAACAGCCGGCAGGCCAGCGCCTCGAGCACGCCGCGCGCCACGTAGATCTGCTCGACCTCGTCGTAGCCGATGGTCGCCACCACCGGGCCGCGGTTCGGCTCGAGGGTGATCAGGCCCTCGGCCTCGATCTGGCGCAGCGCCTCGCGCAGCGAGGTGCGGCTGACGCCGAACAGGTCCACCAGCTCGCGCTCGCGCAGGCGCTCGCCGGGCATGAAGCGGCCCGAGACGATGGCGTCGCGCAGCTTGTCCTCGACGTGGCGGCGCAGCGGCGCTGCGTCGTTGCGGCCGGCCAGATCGATCACGTTGTCACTCATCGGCTCCTCCTCAGCAGCAGCGTTGCGGCAAGACGCCGGCGGCCAGCTGCAGCGGCCTGCCCGCGTCCTCGTCGGCGGCCGCCGCGTCCTCGTCGTCGGCCTCGCCCGGTTCCCATCCGGCGGCGCGCAGCGCGGCGCGCCGGCCCAGCGAGGCGGCCATGTCCAGGCCGCGCCCGTCGGGCGCCACCACCACGCCATAGACGGCGGCGGCGCGCTGCGCCGAGATGTAGCCCTCGGCCAGGTCGGCGTCGATGGCGGCGAGCTCGCGGTCGAGCGGCGAGCCGTAGCCGCCCCCGCCGCCGGAGCGCAGGATGTAGGCGTCGCCCGGCTTGAGCGCGCGCGCCAGCACCTTGCCGCTCGGGAAGCGCAGCTCGGGCTCGCTGCCGCACTGCACCGAGACCTGGTTGCCCTTGCCCGGCAGGCCGCCGAACAGGCCCCAGGGCCGGCAGTGCACGCGCTCGACCTGGGCGTTGAACATGAAGTCGTGCACCGCGCGCACCACCTTCTCGGTGCCGAGGCCGCCCTGCCAGGTGCCGGCGCCGCCCGAGTCCTGGCGCAGGCCGTAGCGCTCGACCAGCAGCGGGTACTTGGCCTCGACCTGCTCGACCGGGCTGTTGTGGGTGTCGCCGTCGTTGATGCAGATGGTGGCGCTGGAGCCGTCCTGCCCGCGCTTGGCGCCCCAGCCGCCGCCCACCAGGCCGCCGGCCAGCAGCCACAGCTTGCCGTCGCCGGGGTACTTGCCGTTGATGGCGGCCGACAGCAGGTCGGCGTGGTGGCCGGCGATCACGCGGTCGGGGATGGCCGGCGCCAGCGCCTTGAAGATGGTGTCGACGATGGTCATGGGAAAGGTCATCCACCAGCGCATCGGCGACGGGCGCACGGCGCTCACCACCCGGCCCGGCGGGAGGATGATCGTGAGCGGCCGGAAGCTGCCTTCGTTGATCGGCCGCTGCAGCGGCGAGGTCAGGCACTTGAAGGCCACCTGGCAGCAGGCCTTGCCGGCGGCCTCGCCCGAGTTGTAGAAGCCCTTGACCTGCCGGCTCACGTCGGTGAGGTCGATGGTCATCTGCTCGCCCGACACCGTGACCCGGACCTTGATCGGCACGCGCTGGCCGGCGTCGATGCCGTCGTCGTCCATGAACGACTCGGCCTCGTACACGCCGTCGGGAATGGCCAGCACCTGCTCGCGCGCCTGGGCCTCGGTCTGGTCCATGATGGCCTGGATGCTGCGGGCCATCACCTCGCGCCCGTAGCGCGCGGCCAGGTCGAGGAAGCGCATCGAGCCCAGGCGCACGGCGGCCACCTGCGCGTTGAGGTCGCCCATCGCGCGCTCGGGCAGGCGCACGTTCATGCGGATGATGTCGAGCACGTCCTCGTTGGCCTCGCCCTCCCGGTAGACCTTCACGATGGGCATCTGCAGGCCCTCGGAATAGATGTCCTTGGTCATGCCGTCGAGCGCGCCGCCCACGTCGGCCCAGTGCGCCATGCAGGCCGAGAAGCCCAGCAGCTCGCCGTCGGCGAACATCGGCACCACGAAGGTCATGTGGTTGAGGTGGCTGCCGGTGATGTAGGCGTCGTTGGTGAGCAGCACGTCGCCGGGGCGGATCCTCTCGGCGCCGAAGTGCGCCAGCATCGCCTTCACCGTGTCGCTCATGCCGCGGATGAACATCGGCAGGCCGATGCCGATCGACACCGTCTCGCCGGCCGGGTCGAACAGCCCGACGGTGAAGTCCTGCGCCTCGTAGATGATCATGCTGTAGGCGCTGCGCATGAGGTTGGTCTTCATCTCCTCGGTGATGGCGACCAGGCCGTTGCGGATGATTTCGGTGACCACCGGGTCCAGGCCGGTGCGAAGGGGTTCGGTGTTCATGGGGCTCAGCTCCGGGCCACGGTGATGACGAGGTCGCCGAAGTCGCTGACTTCGAGGCTGTCGCCGGGGAAGATCACGGTCGTCGAGGCGTGCTCCTCGACCAGCGCCGGGCCGGCGATGCGCTGGCCGGCGGCCAGGTTCTCGCGGGCGTGGACCGGCGTGTCGACGTAGTCGCCCGCCTCCATGAAGTACACGCGCCGGCGCGCCGGCGGCCGCGGCGTGCCGATGCCGTCCGCGCGCGGCAGGCGCTGCGGCTGCGGCTTGTCGAGGTGGCCGATCACCGAGCTGATGAGGCTGACGATCTCCGCCGGCTCCTTGGGCGCGTTGAAGCCGTAGCGCCGCAGGTGGACCTGGTCGAAGACCGCCTTGATGCCCTGCAGGTCGGCCCCCTCGAAGGCCGACGCCGGCAGCTCGACGGTGACCGGGTGTTCCTGGCCCACGTAGCGCATGTCGGCCGCGCGCACGAAGGCGATGCGCGAGCGGTCGGGCACGTCGGCCTCGACGCCGGCCAGGTTCTCGGCCTCCATCTCGGCGTACAGCGCCTGCACCTCGTCCAGCCGCGCCGCGGCCAGCGGCCGGAACCAGGTGCGCACGGTGTCGCGCCGCAGGTCGGCCACCAGCATGCCGTAGGCCGAGAAGTGGCCCGGCGCCGGCGGGATGATGACGGTGGGAATGCGCAGCTCGCGCGCCACCAGCACCGCGTGCAGCGGGCCGGCGCCGCCGTAGGCCACCATCACGAAGTTGCCCGCGTCCAGCCCGCGCTCGGTGGTCACGCGGGTGACCACGTGCGACATCGTCGTCACCGCGATGCGCACGATGCCGTTGGCCGCGTCGACGGCCGACAGCCCCAGCGGCTCGGCGACGCGCTCGCGCAGCGCCTGCTCGGCGGCCGGCGCGTCCAGGCGCATCTCGCCGCCGAGGAAGCGGTCCGGCGCCAGGCGGCCCAGGATGAGGTTGGCGTCGGTCACCGTCGGCTCGACGCCGCCGCGGCCGTAGCTCACCGGCCCGGGCACGGCGCCCGCGCTCTGCGGGCCCACGCGCAGGCCGCCGCCGGCCTCGACGCGCGCGATGCTGCCGCCGCCGGTGCCGACCTCCTGGATGTCGATCAGCGGGATCTGGATCGGCAGGCCCTGCGCATAGCCGCCGATCATGATGTTGCCGGCCATCATCACGCTGCCGTCCAGCACCACGCCGGCCTTCGCGGTGGTGCCGCCCATGTCGAAGGCGATGGCGTTGCGCAGCCCGAGCCGCTGGCAGACCTCGCGCGCGCCGATCACGCCGGCGGCGGGGCCGGACTCGAGCATGCGGATGCACTCGCGCCGCGCCTGGTTCACGTCGTACAGGCCGCCGCTGGACTGCACCACGAAGAAGGTGCCGTCGAACGACTCGCGCGCCAGCCGCTCGTCGATGCGCCCGAGGTAGGAGCTGACGCGCGGCCCGACGTAGGCGTTGGCCGCCACCGTCGAGGTGCGCTCGAACTCGCGGTACTCCTGCGAGACCTCGTGCGAGGTGGTCACGAACAGCCCCGGGCAGGCCTCCTCGAGCAGGGCCTTCACGCGCAGCTCGTGCGCCGGGTTGGCGTAGGAGTGCAGGAACAGCACCGCCACGGCCTCCACGCCCTCGTCCTTCAGCCAGCCGGCGATCTCGCGCACCTGGGCCTCGTCCAGCGGCACCAGCACCTGCCCCTGGGCGCCCATGCGCTCGGTGATCTCGAGCCGGCGCGAGCGCGGCACCAGCGGCTCGTGCTTGCGGAACGAGAGGTTGTAGGCGTCGGGGCGGTTGATGCGGCCGATCTCGTACACGTCGCGGAAGCCGCGCGTGGTCAGCAGCGCGGTCTTCGCGCCGCTGCGCTCCAGGATGGTGTTGATCGCCACCGTGGTGCCGTGCAGGAACAGGCGGGTGTCGGCCAGCCGCACCCCCGCCTTGTCGACGCCGTCGACGATGCCGTCGATGAGGTTGTCGGGCGTGGTCAGGGTCTTGCCGAAGACGGCCACGCCGCTGGCCTCGTCGAAGCCGACCACGTCGCTGAAGGTGCCGCCCACGTCCGCCGCGACGCGGAAGCGCGCCCGGCCGGGCGGTGGGATGGAAGATGAACTCATACGACTGCCTTTCTTGGATGCGCTGTTTATGTATTACCAATTTCTGTTTGACTGAAATGTAGTACTACAAAACTTGCGCGGATGCCCGGGTTTTCACTGAGTTGCTTTCCGATGCCTCGCCGGCCGGAGCGCCGGCGGCCGGCGGCAGGTACCCTTCGGGCCATCGCCCGACAGGCCCGACGACAGGAGATCCCGATGAGCTTCGACACCCCGATGGCGCTGTGCGGCCCGCTGCGCCGCCCGCGCCAGATGCTGGCCGAGCAGGAATACAGCGGCCATGCTTCCATCCACGACGACGCGATGGCCGAGAAGCTGGGCTTCCGCGCCGGCCCCATCGAGGGGCCCACGCACTTCAGCCAGTTCACGCCGCTGCTCGCGCACCTGTGGGGCCGCGACTGGTTCGAGCGCGGCTGCTTCTCGGCCCACTACCAGAACATGGTGGTCGAGGGCGAGGAGGTGCGCGCCTTCGTGGCGCTGCCGGCGCCGGGTGCCACCTCGACGCGCGCCTGGGCCGCGAAGGCCGACGGCACGCCGGTGCTGGAGGCCAGCGCCAGCCTCGGCCCGGGGGACGGCGAGACGCTGCTGTCGCAGCGCATGGCCGAGCTTCGCCCGCCGGAGAAGCTCGTCATCCTCGCGGACCTCCGCGTCGGCATGGCGGGCGCCGCCGACGAGCGGGTGCGCATGGACCCGGACCAGCACATGGGCGCGCTCTATCCCTTCTCGCTGAACCAGAAGCTCGCGCGCATCACGGAGAACTCGCCGTGGTACGGCGACCCGGCCGCCACGCCGTGGGGACGGGCCGTCATTCCGCTGGAGATGGTGAGCGTGCTGGCCGAGCACTCCAGCGGGCAGGCGAAGTTCCCGGTGAAGGGGCCCGCCGTCGGGCTGTTCGCCGACCAGGAGATCCGCATGGTCGACGGGCCGCTGTTCGTCGGCGAGGACTACCTCATCCGGCGCGAGATCGTGGCGCTGTCGGAGAGCAAGCGCACCGAGTCGTACTGGGTGCGCACGCGCATCTTCGACGCGGCCGGCACCACGCTGAAGGCGCAGATGCTGCTCAACCACGCCACGCTGAAGCACTCGTACGAGGGCTACGAGGCCGCCCGCGCGGCGGGCTGAAGCCGCGGGCTCAGCCCGGCCGGCGCTGCCGCGAGCGGGCGTTGAAGTCCTGCACGCGGCGGCGGAAGTCGTCGGTGGCCGCGCAGCGCAGGAACGCCGCCTTCTCGCGCCGCAGGTGGGCCTCGAACTCGCCGTCGGCGGCGTCGCGCAGCAGGGTCTTGATCTCGCCGACGGCCTGGGCGGGGTACGAGGCGAGCCGCAGCGCCGTCGCGCGTGTCTGCGCCGCCAGCGCGTCGTCGTCGGCCAGCACGTCGACGAGCCCCCAGTCGCGCGCCGTCGCCGCGTCCAGCGACTCCGCGAGCAGGAAGGCGTTCAGCGCGCGCTGGCGGCCCATGCGCCGGGCGAGCTGGAAGCTCAGCCCGCCGTCGCAGGACGCGCCGATCTTCGGGTAGCCGACGACGAAGCGGGCCGAGCGCGCCGCCACCACCGTGTCGCAGGCCATCGCCAGCGAGAAGCCGGCGCCCGCCGCCGCGCCGTGCACCGAGGCGACCACCGGCTGCGGCAGGCGGGCGAGCGCGAGCACCGCCTCGTGGAAGCGCTCGATGAGCGGTCCCAGCCGGCCCTCGGGATCCGCCATCGCCTGCTCGATGTATGGCAGGTTCCCGCCGGCGGAGAACACGCTGCCCGCGCCGCGCAGCACGACCACGCGGTCGGACGGCGTGCCCGCGATGTCCTGTGCCGCGCGCAGCAGCGCCTCGCACAGCGCCACGTCGACGGTGCTGGGCCCGGGCGCCCCGTCCATCGTCAGGAAGACGATGCCCTCGTCGCGTTCGATCGTCAGCTGGCTCAAGGGATCCTCCGTGTCGCCACGCGCGCCGTGGCCGCCCGATTACAGCGGCGGCGGCCGCGCGGAACAAGCGGCGGGGCGCCGCCGCGGCGCGACATCACGCATGTGATCAACGCGGTGGGCGGCTTGCCGAGGGCCGGGGCCGCCGACATAGTGGCCGGCCGCGGTGCCGCGCTTCGCGGCACGACGACACGGGGCTCGCGGCCCCGACGGCTTCCGGTACATGCATCACGCCGCCTATCCCTTGCTGGTCACGGTCGTGGTCCAGGGCATGATCGCCTTCGGCATCGTCTGCGTGCCGGTGCTGATCCCCGCGATCGCCGAAGCGCTCGGCGTCGCGAGCGGCTTCGCCGGCGTGGCCACGGCGACGGTCTATGCCGGCGCCATCGTCACCGCCTACCTGTGCTCGGCGCGCATCGAGCGCAGCGGCCCCATCCGCAGCTGCCAGGCCTCGCTCGCCACCGTCGGCGCGGGGCTGGCGCTGTGCGCGGCCGGCACGGCCGAGGCGCTCGTGCTGGGCACGCTCGCCATCGGCCTGGGCTTCGGCCCGGTGACGGCCGCCTCCACCTCGCTACTGACGCGCTTCACGCCCGCCACGTCCTACGGGCTCGTGTTCTCCATCAACCGCATCAGCGTGCCGGCCGGGGCGGCGCTCGCCGCGGCCGTGCTGCCGCGGCTGGCGCAGCGGGCCGGATGGCAGGGCGCGCTGCTGGCGAGCGCCGGCGCCGCGCTGGGCCTGGCCGTGCTGCTGCAGGGCGCGCGGGCGCTGGACCGGGGCGGCGCGGGCCGCGGCCGGCCGGCGCAACGGCCGGCCTCCTGGCTCGAGCCGCTGCGCACGCTGTTCGGCGACCCGCGGCGGGCGCTGCTGGCCAAGGCCGCGCTGGCCTACCTCGCCGCGCAGTCCTGCCTGGCGGCGTTCACGGTGGCCTTCCTGGTCGATGCCGTGGCGCTGTCGCACGTGGAGGCCGGCGCCGTGCTGGCGGCGGCGCAGATGGCCGGCGTGTCGGCGCGCCTGGCCCTCGGCTTCGCCGCGGACCGCACCGGCCGGCGCATGGCCCTGATCGGCAGCCTCGGCCTGCTCATCGCCCTCGCCGCGGGCCTGGCGGCGATGGCCGGGCCCGGCTGGCCGCCGTCCGCCGTGTGGGGCGTCTTCCTGCTGTACGGCGCCGGCGCGCTGGGCTGGAACGGCGTCGTGCTGGCGGAGCTGGCGCACAGCGGCCCGCGCGAGCGGTCGGCCGAGCTCGTCGGCACCTTCTCGGCCGTGTCCTTCGCCGGTGCGATCCTCGGTCCCATGCTGTTCTCGGCCCTGCTGCCCACGGCCGGCTACGCCGGCAGCTACGGGCTGCTCGCGCTCGCCGCGCTGGCCGCGGCGCTCGCGCTCCTGCGGGCCGAGCGGCCCGGGACGCGCACCGATTCCCACCCCGCGCCGCATCCGGCGGCGCATCCCCCCGCCAGAACGGAAGACCCCCGATGAACCCCATCCGCCCCCGCCGCAGCGCCCTCTACACCCCCGGCGACAAGGCCGCCGTGCTGCTGAAGGCCGCCAGGAGCGCCGCCGACGTGCTGATCTTCGACCTGGAGGACGCCGTCGCGCCCGACGCCAAGGCCGCGGCGCGGGACGTGGTCGTGCAGGTGCTGCGCGAGGCCGGGTTCGGCGGGCGCGAGGTGGTCGTGCGCGTGAACGGGCTGGGCACCGCGTGGTGCGAGGACGACGTGCGCGCGGTCGCGCAGTCCGGCGCCGCCGCGCTGCTGTTCCCGAAGATCGGCAGCGCGAAGGACGTCGAGGCCGCCGAGGCGCTGATGGACGCCTGCGGCGTGCCGCCGGACACCGGCCTGTGGTGCATGGTCGAAACCCCCGCCGCGATCCTCGACGCCTCGGGGATCGCGCAGGCGGCCCGGCGCCCCGGGTCCCGCATGACCACCTGGGTCATGGGCACGAACGACCTCGTGAAGGAGCTGCGCGGGCGGCACGTGCCCTCGCGCGAGCCGCTGCTGCCCTACCTCGCCATCGCCGTGGCCGCGGCACGGGCCGCGGGGCTGTGCATCCTCGACGGCGTGCCCAACGACATCCGGGACGTCGAGGCGCTGGCGCGCACCTGCGAGCAGGGCCGCGCCATGGGCTTCGACGGCAGGACCCTCATCCACCCGTCGCAGATCGAGCCCTGCCACCGCGCCTACACGCCGGCGGCGCAGGAAGTCGAGGAGGCGCGGGCGATCCTCGCGGCGTTCGAGCGCCCCGAGAACCGGGGCAAGGGCGTCATCAAGCTGGACGGCCGCATGGTCGAGCTGCTGCATGCCGAGATGGCCCGGCAGACGGTGGCCATCGCCGACGCGATCGCCGCCGCGGGCCGGGCCTGAGAGGCCCGGACGGGCCGCGCATCACGTACATGCTATTTGCCGCCGAGGTGTCGGCACGGCAGTCATCTGCTGCATATTCATCGCGTTCGAAGTGCAGGAGACACGCTTGACACAAGACGACGGCGGACCCGCCACGCGGGATCCGGAAGGCTCGACGGGCGTCACCGCGGCGGTCGTCGACAGGATGCGGCGACTGTGCGCGGGCGAGCTGCCGGACAACGTGCGCACCGTGGGCCGGCAGTGCATGCTCGACTGGTTCGCCGTGGCGCTGGCGGGCTCGCGCGAGCCGCTGGTGCGCATGCTGATGGCGCAGGCCGGGGAAGAGGGATGCACCCCGGCCGCCACGGTGCCGGGCAGCCGCGACCGCTTCAGCGCGCGCCAGGCCGCGCTGATCAACGGCGCCATGGGCCACGCCATCGACTACGACGACGTGAACGTCGCCGGGCACGGGCACATCACGGCCGCCGTGCTGCCCGCGGCGCTCGCCATGGCCGAGGTCCGCCGCAAGAGCGGCGCGCAGCTGCTGCACGCCTTCGTCGCGGGCTACGAGGCGGCCGTGATGGTGGGCCGCTTCGTCGGGCGCGAGCACTACGAGCGCGGCTTCCACGGCACGGCGACGATCGGCGCCTACGGCGCGGCCTCGGCCGCCGCGCTGCTGATGGACCTGGACGCCGAGGCCTGCGCGCGGGCGCTGGGCATCGCCGGCACGCAGGCCGCGGGCTTCAAGGCGCAGTTCGGCACCATGTGCAAGCCGCTGCATGCCGGCAAGTCGAACGAGAACGGCCTGTTCGGCGCGCAGCTGGCGAACCGCGGCTTCACCGGGCGGGCCGACATCCTCGAATGCGCCCAGGGCTTCGCCGACACGCAGAGCCCGGGCGGCGACGCGGCCGCGGCGCTCGTGCCGGCGCGCGCCGGCGCGCACATCGCCGACAACCTCTTCAAGTTCAGCGCCGCCTGCTACGGCACGCACGGCGCCATCGCCGCGGTCCGGCGGCTGCGCGCCGAGCACGGGCTCGCGGCCGAACAGATCCGCCGCGTCGAGCTGCGCGTGGAACCGGGCGCGGACCGCATGTGCAACATCGCGGCGCCGGCCACCGGGCTCGAGGCCAAGTTCAGCCTGCGCTTCAACGCCGCGCTGGCGCTGGCCGGGGAGGACACGGCCTCGCCGGCCTCCTACACCGATGCCCTGACGCGGCGCGCCGACCTGTGCGTGCTGCGCGACCGCGTCGTCGTGCGCCCCATGCCGCAGGGCTGGCCGCTGTGCCTGACCGAGGTCGACGTCGAACTGGCCGACGGCCGCGTGCTGCAGGCGAGCCACGACACCGGCGTGCCGGCGGACGACCTGGCCGGGCAGGGCGAGCGGCTGGACCGCAAGTTCACCGCGCTGGCCGTGCCGGTGCTCGGCGCGTCGCGGGCGGGGCGGCTCGCCGCCGCCATCGCGGACATCGAGCGCATCGCCGACGTCGGCGAGCTGATGGCCCTCGTCCGCTAGCCGGGCGCTTCGCAACCTCCGACGGAAACCACCATGAGCCATCCAGTCATCGACCGCGCCACGCTGCGCACCAAGGGATTCGGGTACGAGGACTTCGAGCCCGGCCGCGTCTTCGAGCACCACTGGGGGCGCACCCTCTCCCAGGCCGAGAACGCGCTGTTCACCACGCTCACGCTGCACTTCAACCCGACCTACACCAACGTCGAGTTCGCGCGCGCGATGGGGCACCGCGACACGCCGCTGAACCCGCTGCTCGTCTTCAACACCGTCTTCGGCCTGTCGGTCCAGGACCTCAGCGAGACCTCGACGGCCTTCCTCGGCGTCGACGACCTGCGCTACCACGCGCCGGTGTACCCGGGCGACACCCTGCGGGCGCGCTCCACCGTCACGCTGCGCCGCGCGTCGGCCAAGAACCCCAAGGTCGGCATCGCGACCTGGCACACGCAGGGCTTCAACCAGCGCGACGAGCTGGTGTGCGAGTTCATGCGCAGCAACCGCTTCAACCGCCGCGCCGGCGCGGACGGCCAAGCCACCGGAAAGGAATCGTGATGTACATGACCGACGAGCGCCGGATGATCCAGGAGGCGGCGCGCGAGTTCGCGATGAAGGAGGTCCTGCCGGTGGCCAACAGGCTGGATCCGGTCAAGGGCGACATCCCGATGGACCTGCGCGACAAGATGGCCGAGATGGGCTACTTCGGCATCATGATCGACGAGGCCCACGGCGGCATGGGGCTGGGCGTCTTCGAGTACTGCCTGATCACCGAGGAGCTCGCGCGCGCCTGGATGAGCGTCTCGTCGATCATCGCGCGCACCAACACCATTCCCGGCATCGAGAAGATGTCGAAGGCGCAGCGCGACGAGTTCCTGCCCAGGGCCGCGCGCGGCGAGTGGATCGGCGCCGTGGCCATGTCCGAGCCGGGCACGGGGTCGGACCTGTCCAGCCTGTCGTGCCGCGCCACGCGCGACGGCGACTCCTGGGTCATCCAGGGCAACAAGTACTGGTGCACCTTCGCCGACGCGGCCGACTACATCGTCGTCATCGCGCGCACGAGCGCGCCGCCGGAGGGCAAGAAGCACCGCGGGATGTCGGCCTTCCTCGTGCAGAAGAAGCGCGGCGAGTTCCCGCCCGGCCTGCAGGGCGCGCCCATCCCGAAGATCGGCTACTTCGGCATGAAGACCTACGAGCTCGCCTTCGACGGCCTGCGGCTGCCGGCCGACGCCCTGCTCGGCGAGGAGGGCGACGGCTTCTACATGTTCACGACGACGATGGAGGCCGCGCGCGCCCACACCGCAGCCCGCTCCATCGGCTGCGCGCGCGGCGCGCTGGAGGACTCGATCGCCTACGCCGAGGAGCGCGTGCAGTTCGGCGCGCCGATCTCCAAGCTGCAGGCGATCCGCTTCAAGATCGCCAGCATGGCCACCGAGATCGAGGCCGCGCGGCAGCTGAACTACTTCGTCTGCAGCCAGATCGACGCCGGCGGGCGCTGCGACCTGGAGGCGTCGATGTCCAAGTTCTTCGCCGCCGAGATGGCCGAGCGCGTGACCAGCGAGGGCCTGCAGATCCACGGCGGCGCGGGGTACACGACGCTGCACGCCGTCGAGCGCTACTGGCGCGACGCCCGCCTGACCAAGATCTTCGAGGGCACCTCGGAGATCCAGCAGCGGATCATCTCCGACCGCCTGCTCGGCCGCTGATCCCGCACGAAGGAACCGTGATGAAGATGAACAGCCTGACCGGCCAGGACAACTACTTCGAGGACTTCGAGGTGGGCGCCGTGATGAAGCATGCCCGCGGCAAGACGCTCGAGCCCCTGGAGCAGGTGCTCATCACCAACATGGTGATGAACTCGGCCGCGGGGCACTTCGACGAAGTGCAGATGAAGGACACCGAGTTCGGCCGGCGCCTGAGCTTCGGCGGCGTGAACATCTCGCTGGTGATCGGCCTTGCCAGCCAGGACACGGCCGAGAACGCCATCGCCGAGCTCGGCATGGACAAGATCCGCCTGACCGGCCCGGTGTTCCACGGCGACACGCTGTACGCGTACACCGAGGTGCTGGAGGCCCGGCCCGCGGACCGCGAGGACGCCGGCATCGTGCGCTTCAAGCACTACGGCGCCAACCAGGACGGCCAGGTGATCTTCGAGGGCGAGCGCACGGTGCTCGTGAAGCGGCGCTCGCACTGGGGGGCGCGCTGATGCCGGGCACCGGCTTCGGGGCGCTCGAGGGCGTGCGCGTCATCGACCTGACGCAGATGCTCGCGGGCCCGTTCTGCACCCAGCTGCTCGCCGACCAGGGCGCCGACGTCGTCAAGATCGAGCCGATCGGCGGCGAGGAGAGCCGGCGCGCCGGGCCCTTCCGGCCCGAGGACGAGCTGCGCGCCTTCGGGGGGTACTTCGCCTCGGTGAACCGGAACAAGCGCTCGATGGCGCTGGACCTGAAGAACCCCCGGGCGGTCGAGATCGTGCTCAAGCTCGTCGACACGGCCGACGTGGTGATCGAGAACTACCGCGCCGGCGTGATGGACCGGCTGGGCCTGGGCTACGAGACCCTGCGCGCGCGCAACCCGAAGATCGTCTACGCCGCCATCCGCGGCTTCGGGGACCCGCGCACCGGCCAGAGCCCGTGCGGCGACTGGCCGGCCTTCGACGTGGTGGCCCAGGCCATGGGCGGGCTCATGCAGATCAACGGCCCCGACGCCCGCACCCCGCTCAAGGTGGGGCCCGGCGTGGGCGACCTCTATCCCGCCACGCTGTGCGCCTTCGGCATCGTCTCGGCGCTGCTGCACGCGCGGCGCACGGGCCAGGGGCAGTTCGTCGACGTCTCCATGGTCGACGCCGTGCTCGCGCTGTGCGAGCGCACCGTCCACCAGAACTCGTTCCACGACGTCGTGCCGCACCCCGAGGGCAACCGGCACCCGCTGCTGTCGCCGTTCGGGATGTTCCGCGCCAAGGACGGGTTCGTCACGCTGGCCGCGCATTTCGACGCCTGGTGGGCGAAGCTGTGCACCTGCATCGGCCGCAAGGACCTGATCGCCGATCCGCGCACGGCCACGGCCGACGCGCGCGTGGCCAACCGCGACTTCGTCTACGAGCAGCTCGAGCTCTACACGTCGCGCCACACGAAGAAGGAACTCGCGCGCACGCTCGGCGGGATCATCCCCTTCGGGCCGGTGTACGACGTGGCCGAGATCATCGCCGACCCGCACTTCGCGGCGCGCGAGATGACCGTCGAGGTGCCGCATCCCGGGCTGCCGCGCCCGGTGCGCATCGCGGGCATCCCCGTCAAGATGACCGAGACGCCCGGGCGCGTCGCGCGCCGCGCGCCCGTCGCCGGCGAGCACACCGACGACATCCTCCACGAGATCGGCTGCGCCGACTCGGACATCCGCACGCTGCGCGAGCAGCGGATCATCGCTTGAACAAGGACCCCTCATGAACCGTCCCCGCCGCGCCCGGCGCGTCCAGCTGTCCACGCCCGGCTCCTCCGAGAAGATGATGGCCAAGGCCGCGGCGAGCCGCGCCGACCACGTCTTCCTCGACCTCGAGGACGCCTGCGCCCCGAACCAGAAGGTGCAGGCGCGCCAGAAGATCGTCGAGGCGCTCAACACGCTCGACTGGAGCGGCAAGGTGCGCTGCGTGCGCATCAACGACCTGTCGACGCCGTACGCCTACGAGGACATCATCGAAGTGGTGGAGGGCGCCGGCGCCAACCTCGACACCATCATGATGACCAAGGTCACGAGCCCCGCCGACATCCTCTTCGCCGACCGCCTGCTGTCGATGATGGAGAAGAAGCTCAAGCTCCCGCACCGCATCGGCCTGGAGGCGCTCATCGAGGAGGTCGAGGGCCTGCAGCAGGTCGACGCGATCGCGCGCTCCACGGACCGCCTCGAATGCCTCATCTTCGGCATGGGCGACTTCTCGGCGTCGATGGGCCTGAGCCTGGAGGCGGCGATCGGCGAGACCGGCGGCTATCCCGGCGACATCTGGCACTACGCCCGCTTCCGGCTGGTGATGGCCTGCCGCGCGGCGGGCATCGACCCGGTGGACGGCCCCTATGCCGACTTCCGCAACGACGCGGGCTACCTGGAGGAATGCCGGCGCGCCGGCATCCTCGGCTGCGTGGGCAAGTGGGCGATCCATCCGAACCAGATCCCGCTGGCCATCCAGGCGTTCAGCCCGGACCCCGCCAAGGTGGCGAACGCCCGCAAGCTGGTGGCCGCCTACGCGCAGGCCGAGAAGGAAGGCCTCGGGGCCATCCGCTTCGACGGCGTGATGATCGACGTCGCCACCGTGCGCCTGGTGCGCAACACGGTGCTGGCCAAGGCGGACCTCTACGGCATGTAGGCCTTCCCGCGCCGCCTCATACCCATTTGCGATCAAACGACAAGAACCGTTCGGGCTGAGCCTGTCGGCTCAGTGCGAACGGGCGTCCGTGGCGTTCTTGTACCTTGAACGCGAACCGTATCAGGCGTGCCTGCCGATCTCCAGGCGGGCGATGGCGTTGCGGTGCACCTCGTCGGGCCCGTCGGCGATGCGCACGACCCGGGCGACCGCGTACGAATAGGCCAGCGGGAAATCGTTCGACAGCCCGCCGCCGCCGTGCAGCTGGATGGCCCAGTCGATGACCTGGCAGGCGATGTTGGGCGCCATCACCTTGATCATCGCGATCTCGGCGCGGGCCGACTTGTTGCCCGCCACGTCCATCTTCCAGGCCGCCTTGAGCGTGAGCAGGCGCGCCATGTCGAGCCGGCAGCGCGCCTCGGCGATGCGCTCGCGGGTCACGCCCTGCTCGGCCAGCGGCTTGCCGAAGGCGACGCGCTCCGACGCGCGCCGGCACATGAACTCCAGCGCCCGCTCCGCCAGCCCGATCATGCGCATGCACAGGTGGATGCGCCCCGGCCCGAGCCGGCCCTGCGCGATCTCGAAGCCGCGCCCCTCGCCGAGGATGACGTTGGCCGCCGGCACGCGCACGTCGTCGAACCGGATCTCCATGTGCCCGTGCGGCGCGTCGTCGTAGTTGAAGACCTGCAGCGGCCGCACCACGGTGATCCCGGGCGTGCCGGCGGGCACGAGGATCATGCTCTGCTGCGAATGCTTCGGCGCGTGCGGGTCCGTCCGGCCCATGAAGACGTAGACCGCGCAGCGCGGGTCGCCCGCGCCGCTGGCCCACCACTTGTGGCCGTTGATGACGTACTCGTCGCCCTGCCGCTCGATGCGGGCCGCGATGTTGGTCGCGTCGGACGAGGCCACCGCGGGCTCGGTCATCGCGAAGGCGCTGCGGATGCGGCCTTCGAGCAGCGGCTCCAGCCACTGCGCCTTCTGCTGCGGCGAGCCGTAGCGCTCGAGCACCTCCATGTTGCCGGTGTCCGGCGCGGAGCAGTTGAAGATCTCGCTGGCCCACGGCAGCCGGCCCATGATCTCGGCCAGCGGCGCGTAGTCCAGGTTCGACAGGCCCGCCCCCGCGCCCGGCGACGCCTGCGATGCCGCGCCCTGGGCGGAGGGCGGCAGGAACAGGTTCCACAGCCCCTGCGCGCGCGCCTTCGGCTTCAGTTCCTCGATCAGCCCGACCGGCACCCACCGGCGCCCCGCCTGGGTGTTGGCCTGGAGCTCGTCCCAGAAGCGCTGCTCGTTCGGATAGACGTGCTCGTCCATGAAGTCCAGCAGCTTGCGCTGCAGCTCGCGGGCGCGGGGCGAAAGGTCGAAGTCCATCGGGGTGTCCTTGGTGAAGGGTCAGGAGGAAGAGGCTTCCCGGGCGAAGCGCCACCCCAGCTCGGCCAGCGGCCCGGCGCAGGCGGCCGTCTCGCGGGCCAGGGGGCTGGCGGCGGTGCCGTCGTTCGCGCGCCGGGCCACGCCCTGCACGATCGCGGCCACCCGGAACAGGTTGTAGGCCAGGTAGAAGCGCCACTCGGGCGAGGCCGGGTCGATGCCGGGCGACCGGCCCGTGCGCTGCGCATAGCGCGCGACGTAGCGGGCCGCGTCCGGAATGCCGAGGGCGGCCAGGTCGAGGCCGCCGATGCCGCGCACCGGCCCCGGCGGGATGTGCCAGGCCATGCAGTGGTACGCGAAATCGGCCAGCGGGTGGCCGATGGTCGAGAGCTCCCAGTCCAGCACCGCGAGGATGCGCGGCTCGGTGGGATGGAAGACGAGGTTGTCCAGCCGGTAGTCGCCGTGCACGACGGCGCGCTGCGCGTCGTCGCGCGCGCTCGGCGGCAGGTGCGCCGGCAGCCACTCGATGAGCCGCTCCATCGCCGGATTGGGCCCGGTCGCCGAGGCCAGGTACTGCCGCGTCCAGCGCGAGATCTGGCGCTCGAGGTAGTTGCCCGTCCGGCCGAAGTCGTCCAGGCCGGCGGCCCGGACGTCCACGCGGTGCAGCAGGGCGAGCACGCGGTTCATCTCGTCGTAGATCGCGGCGCGCTCCCGCGCCGCCATGCCGGGCAGCGCCTGGTCCCACAGCACGCGGCCCTCGACGAAGTCCATCACGTAGAACGCGCGGCCGATCACCGACTCGTCCTCGCACAGCAGGTGCACGCGCGGCACCGGCACGCCCTGCGGCGCCAGCGCCTGCATGACGCGGAACTCGCGCTCGATCGCGTGCGCCGAGGGCAGGAGCAGGGCCGCGCGCGCCGGCTTCGCGCGCAGCGCGTAGGCGCCCGCGGCCGTCTCGAGCCGGAAGGTCGGGTTCGACTGCCCGCCGGCCAGCGGCGTGGCGCGCACGTGCTGCGCCGCGCCCGGCAGGCGGGGCGCGAGGTAGCGCTGCAGCGCCGCCGCGTCCGGCATCTCGCCGGGTGTGGGGTTCATCGCTCGGTCGTGTCTCGCTTCGCAGCCGCCGAGCATGGGCCATGGGTGGGCGGACGCGGCACCGCGCCCGGCCAATATCACACTCGTGATCCTTTGCCCGTACGCGCGCCTGCCTTCGCGCGATGGGTGATGATCGAGCGCAGGTCAGGGGCCGCCGGCGAAACGCCTCTCCCCGAAGACACCACGTCGCCCTGCACAGGAGTTGCGGTGAATCCGAAGCCCGAGTCCCGCCCGCCGCATGCCGGAGCAAGCGGCCTTCGCGTTCTCGATGCGGCCTACACCGCGGAGCTGCTCGTTCCCGGCACGCCGCTGCGGGGCTGCTGCGGCATGGCGTTCCACGACGACGGCAGCATCCTCGTCGGCAACGTGCAGAGCGCGCGCATCTCGCGGCTCGATCCGTCCACGGGCGGCGTCTCGGTGCACGTCGACTTCCAGCGCGGCGTGCTCGGCGTCGACGACATCACCTCCGACGGCCAGGGCACCTGCTGGACGAGCTGCGCCACGGGTCTCGGCGGCGAATCGGTCTTCCGCATCGAGAAGTCGGGCCGGGCGCGCGCCATCTACTCGGGCATCGCCGGCGCCAACGGCATCCAGTTCGACCGCCGCACCGGCCGGCTGTTCGTCGGCCAGTTCATCGCCGGCAACGGGCTCTACGAGATCGATCCGCACGGCAGGGCGCCGGCGCGGCTGATCACCAAGGCCTTCGCCTCGACGAACGCCATGGACTTCGACCGCGAGGGCCACCTGCTCGTGACCGTCGCCGGTGGGAGGATCGCCCGCGTGAACCCGGACACCGGCGCATGGACGCTGCTGGACGTGAGCTTCCCGCACAACTCGGCCCTCAAGGTGGGCCCGGACGGCGAGATCTACGTCAGCGGCTACAGCGAGGGCTCGGGCATGCTGTGGCGCGTCAGCGAGGACGGCCGCTCGATGCACGTGCTCTCGCAGGGCGTGCTGCCGCCGCTGGACAACCTGCTGCTGGCGCCGGGCCACCGGCTGTTCGTGTCCAGCCTGCGCGACGCCTCGGTCATGGAGCTCGACCTGGCCGACGGCTGCCGCGTGGTGCGCAGCTTCTCGCCCCTGGGTACGCCGGGGATCACCAGCATGGCGGCCGACGGCGGCCGGCTGTACGTCAACGACGGCCTGTCGGTGCGCCGCCTCGACCGCGCCGCCCGCGCCCTGGTGCCCACCGCCGGCAGCTACTACGCGCGCAACGGCTTCCCGCTGCCGGGCTGCCTGCGCTTCGGCCCGGGCGGCGCGCTGTACTTGGCCAGCGGCTACCAGTTCCCGATGGCGAACGGCGCGGATGGCCGCGTCCACGTGGTGGACACCGAAGACTTCGGCTGCCGCCCGCTGAATGCCGGCACCTACCAGGGCGTGCGCATGCCCAGCGCGCTGTGGCTCGACGCCGGGGCGGCCTACGTGGCCGAGTTCCTGAGCGGCGAGGTCGTGTCGCTCGACCTCGGCGGCGACGAGACGCGCCGCGCCGTGGCCGGCCGCTCGCTGCTCGGGCCGCTGGGCGTGGTGGCGTGCGGCGGCACGCTCTACGTGGCCGAGAGCCTGGGCCAGCGCATCAGCCTCGTCGACCTCGCCAGCGGCCGGCAGGACGTGCTGGTCGCCGCGGGCATCGGCCGGCCGACGGCGCTGGACCTCGGCCCCGACGGGCGCCTGCTCGCCATCGACGCCAACGGCGGCCGGCTGCTGGCGATCGACCGGGACACCGGCGCGACGTGCGCCATCGCGGACGGGCTGCCGGTCTATCCCGTCCTCGCGTCGAACTGGCCGCTGGTCGGCGTGGCGAACGGGCTGGCCGTGGACGCCGCCGACGGCGCCATCTACGTGGGCGGCAACGAGGACGGATCGGTGTGGTGCCTGCGCGCATCGCGCGCACGGGGAAGCAACCATGGATGACCTGAACGGAAAGGTGGCCGTCATCACCGGCGGCGCGAGCGGCATCGGGCTGGCGACGGCGCGGGCGCTGGCCGCGCGCGGCACGCGCCTGGTGCTGGCCGACATCGAGCCGCGCACGCTCGAACGCGCGGTGGCGGACCTGGCGGCCGAAGGCGCCGCGGTCGAGGGCGTGGCCTGCGACGTCGGCCGCGAAGCCGACGTGCAGCGCCTGGCCGACGCGGCCTTCTCGCGCATGGGGGCGGTCCACGTCGTCTTCAACAACGCCGGCGTGGCCGTGGGCGGGCCGATGGCCGCGATGAAACGCAGCGACTGGGAGTGGCTGTTCCAGGTCAACCTGTGGGGGCCGGTCCACGGCATCGCCGCGTTCGTGCCCCGCATGATCGAGCAGGGCCAGGGCGGGCACGTGCTGTTCACCTCGTCGTTCGCGGGGCTCGTGCCCAATGCCGAGCTCGGGCCCTACTGCGTGACGAAGTACGGCGTGGTGGCGATGGCCGAAGTGCTCGCGCGCGAGCTCCGCCCGCACGGCATCGGCGCGTCGGTGCTGTGCCCGATGCGCGTGGCCACCCGCATCGGCGAGTCCGAGCGCAACCGGCCGGACGCGCTCGGCGGGCCGGCGTCCTCGCCGCGCGTGCGCGACCAGGGCGAGGGCAATGCCGACATGGCCGGGCGCGTGCTCGGCGTGGACGAGGTGGCGGCGCAGATCGTCGACGCCATCGTCGCCAATCGCCTGTACATCCTTCCCCACGAGGAAAGCCGCGCATTGATCCGGCGCCGCTTCGACCGCATCGACCGCACGTTCGAGGAAAGCCTTTCCGGGCGCGCCTGAAGGCGCTCTCAAAGGGCTTTCGAATCACATACGTGATGTTCGCTCGGGACGAGGGTTCTCCTCATGTCGAAGGCATAGGTCAACGTCAATCATCCATCGGCAGCACGGCGCGAAAGGGCCGCCGCACGCACCGTGAATCTTTCCTATTCATTCAGGAGACAGAGATGGCAGGAGCAGGTGGACAAGGTCGATATCGCGCGGTGATGGCCGCCTCGGCATTGGCACTCGCGCAGTTCTGCGCCGGCGCGAATGCGCAGGGCTGCGAGGCCAAGGTCGGCGTGGTGGGCCCGATGTCGGGCGGCGCCGCGCTGTGGGGCATCTCGGCGCGCAACGGGGTCGAGATCGCCGCGGCGGAATTCAACGAGGCCGGCGGCCTGCCCATGGGCGGCAAGAAGTGCAAGGTGGTGGTGCTGAGCTACGACTCCAAGTACTCGGCCGAAGGCGCGGCAGCCGCGGCCAACAACCTCGCGAGCCAGGGCGTCGGCGTGATCGTCGGGCCGGTCGGCTCGCCCGAGGCCACCGGCATCAAGCCCGTGGCCGAGCGCAACCGCCAGGTGACCATGAACTCCGGCTTCGCCAAGGACGCGATCGGTCCCCAGTGGCCGCTCGCCTTCCACGCCGCGCCGGGCCCGAGCGCGTGGGCCAAGCCGCTGGTGAAGATCGCCAAGGAGAAGTTCGACATCAAGTCGGTCGTGCTGGTGGCGCCCAACGACCAGGCCGGCACCGACGTGGCCTCGGTGGCCGCCGAGGCCTACCGCGAGGTCGGCATCGACGCCAAGGAGGAGTACTACCAGCGCGGCACGACCAACTTCGCGCCGATCGTGGCGCGCATCCTGCGGTCCAACCCGTCGGCGATCGACACCTCCACCTCGCCGCCCGGCGACGCCGCCACGCTGGTCAAGCAGCTGCTGGAGGCCGGCTTCAAGGGCATCTTCGGGCGCCTGGGCGGCACGGCGACGGAAGAGATCATCCGCGGCGCGGGCGGCATCGAGTCGCTGGGCAACTTCTACTGGATCGAGTCGGTCAACGTCGAGCCGGCCAACCTCGAGGCGGTGGCCGCGCGCCAGAAGCACCTCGCGCAGTCGCCCGCCGGGAACGCGGTGGTCGTGGCGCTGTTCGCCGCGTCGGGCCGCCTGGCGCTGAAGGCCATCTCCAACGCCGGCACCAGCGCGGACGGGCCGAAGGTCGCGGAGGAGCTGCGCAAGCTGCCGATCGACGACCCCTGGCTCGGCAAGGGCGACTGGACCGGCAAGCCCAGCTTCGGCATCCGCCAGGAGTTCGGCTTCCCGGTGGGCATCGGCCTGATCGTCAAGGGCAAGAACCTCGGCGTGTCCTCGGTCCGCGTGGCCGACCAGTAGCCGCGGGGCAGGCGAGGCACAGGCGCGCAACCAACGTCACCGGGCGGACATGGAAACGGCAATCTCGGCGGGAATCATCGGCATCGGGCTCGGCGCGCAGTACGCGCTGCTGAGCCTGGGCTTCACGCTCATCTACGGCATCCTCGGCGTCATCAACTTCGCGCACGGCGGGTTCTACATGCTGGGCGGGTACGTGGCGTTCGCCGTGGTGAACCAGCTCGGCCTGCCGTATCCGGTGGCGGTGCTCGTCGCCACCGCCGCATGCGCCGGCCTGGGCTTCGTCTTCGAGCTGCTGGTCCTGGAGCGGCACATCGACGACCACCTGGCCACGATGATGCTGACCATGGGCCTGTACCTCGTCATGGGCACCGCGCTCGTGGTGGCCTTCGGCACCGAGCCGGTGGAGTTCCGCTTCCCGGTGTCGGGCAGCTGGCGCAGCGGCGGCATCTACGTGCCCTACGCCAACCTGGTGGTGCTGTGCGCCTGCCTGGCGGCCATCGCCGCGGTCTACGTGCTGCTCTACAAGTCGGACCTGGGGCGCGCGCTGCGCGCGCTCGCGGACGACCGCCCCGTGGCCACCGCGCTCGGCCTGCCGCCGAAGATCCTGTTCCCGGCGGCCTTCGCCGTGGCCACGGGGCTGGCCGGGTTCACCGGCGCGCTGGTCACGCCCATCCTGTCGCTGCATCCGCACGTGGGCGACTCGATCCTGATCATGTCCTTCATGATCGTCATCCTGGGCGGGCTCGGCAGCGTCGTCGGCGCCGCCGTGGCCGCGTTCGTCGTGGGCCTGGTGGAGGCCTACTCGAGCATCTACCTGGGCGGCTCGATCGGCGCGCTGACGCTGTTCCTGCTGGTGCTGGCCACGCTGGTGGTCCGCCCCACCGGGCTGTTCGGGCGCCAGGTGCGGGCGGCCTGACCATGCACAACGAAAAGGTCTCCACCATGGGCCGTGCGTCCGGATTCGTCGGGCGGGGCGAAGTGGCAACGATCGCCGTGCTCGCGCTGGCGCTCGCGGTGCCGTTCGCGACCCGCAGCCCGCTCGTCTACTCGCTGACCAACCAGATCCTGATCGCCACCGTCGCCGCGTTCAGCGTGTACATCATGCTGCGCATGGACCTGCTGTCGTTCGCGCTGCCGGCGTTCATGGCGCTGGGCGGCTATGCGATCGCGCTGGCGGCCAAGGCCGGCATCACCAACCTGGCGGCGCTGCTGCTCATCAGCTTCGCCGTGCCGGCGCTCGTGGCCCTGCCGCTCGGGTCACTCGTGCTGCGGCTCAAGGGCACGTACTTCGTGCTGGTGACCTTCGCCTTCAACGAGGTGCTGCAGCTGCTGCTGTTCGAGGTGCCGGGCGTCACCGGCGGCTCCAACGGCATCGCCGGCGTGCCGGCCACCACGTTCGCGGGCATGGCGCTGTCCAGCAACGAGGCGGTGCTCGTCGTCACCTGCATCATCGGCCTGCTCGCGGCGCTCGTCACCGCCGGCATCACCGCGGTCTACCGGCGCGAGTTCGCGGCGATCAGCGAGAACGAGACGCTGGCCACGAGCCTCGGCCTGGTGACGCGGCGCTACAAGACCATCGGCCTGGTCGTCTCGGCCGGCGTGGCGGGGCTGGCGGGCTTCGCGCTCGTCAACATGCTGATGACGGCGCACCCGAGCTCGTTCAGCACGATGTCGGGCTTCAGCTACATCGTCTTCGCGATCGTGGGCGGGCGCGCCTCGATGCTGGGGCCGCTGCTCGGCGCCGCCGTGCTGACCACGGCCACGCAGATGTTCAGCAGCAGGGGCGAATACTCGCCGGCGCTCTACGGCATCCTCGTCATCGCGGTGGTGATGCTGGCGCGCAACGGCATCGCGGGCATCCGCCTGCCGTACCTGGGCGGGCGCGCCGCGCCGCGCGCCGACGGCCAGCCCCTCGAGCGGGCGGAGAAGACGACATGAGCGCGGTGGCCGACCGGGCCGGGGCGGCTGCCGCCGGCACCCAGCCGCGCCGAGGCGCCACCCTGCGCGTCGAGCACCTGTGCAAGCGCTTCGGCGGGCTCGAGGTCTTCGGCGACATCTCGTTCGAGCTGCCGCCGGGCAGCGTGCTCGGCGTCATCGGCCCCAACGGCGCCGGCAAGACCACGCTGATCAACGTCATCTGCGGCATGCTGGCCCCCAGCGCCGGCCGCGTCATGCTCGGCGACAAGGACGTGAGCGGCATGCCCTTCCATGCGCTGAGCCGGCAGGGCGTGGTGCGCAGCTTCCAGCAGACCAACACCTTCCGCAGCGAGACCGTGCGCGAGAACCTGCTGCGCGCCATCCAGTTCAGCGGCAGCGGCGCCACGGCCTGGGACGAGATCCAGGACCTGCTGGCCGAGTTCGAACTGGCCGGCATCGCCGACGAGCGCAGCGACAACCTGCCCTACGGCTCGCAGAAGATGCTGGGCCTGCTGATGGCCTACCTGACCCGCCCCGCCGTGCTGCTGCTGGACGAGCCCGCGGCGGGCCTGGAGCGCAGCGAGCGCCCGCGCATCGACCGCCTGGTGCAGGCCGCGCAGAGCCGCATCGGCTGCAGCGTGCTGATCGTCGAGCACGACATGGAGCTGATCAAGCGGCTGTGCCCGGCCAGCATCGTGCTCGACGGCGGCCGGGTGCTCGCCAGCGGCCCGCCCTCCGAGGTGCTGACCCGGCGGGACGTCATCGACGCCTACGTGGGCGCCAGCGAGGAAGACTGAAGGCGGACCATGCTCACCATCCGTGATCTGGAAGTCCGCTACGGCGGCATCAAGGCGCTGCGCGGCGTGAGCGTCGACGTGCGCGCGGGCGAGACCGTGCTGCTCGTCGGCGCCAACGGCGCCGGCAAGTCGAGCCTGATCAACGCGGTCTGCGGGCTGGTGCCCGCCAGCGGCGGAAGCATCCGCTTCGACGGCCGCGACCTCGCCGCCGTGCCCTGCGCGTCTCGGGCGCGGCTGGGCATCGGGTACTCGCCGGAAGGGCGGCGCGTCTTCGCGTCGCTGAGCGTGGCCGACAACGTGCTGTCGGGCGCGGCCGGCCGCGGCGCGCAGCAGCGCAAGGCCGCGTACGACTGGGTGCGCACCACCTTCCCGCTGATCGCCGAGCGCGCCGACCAGCCGGCGGGCCAGCTCAGCGGCGGCGAGCAGCAGATCGTCGCCCTGGCGCGCGCCGTGTGCTCCTTCCCCAAGCTGCTGCTGCTGGACGAGCCCTTCCTCGGGCTCGCGCCGGTGTGGATCGCGCGCATCAGCGAGGCGATCCGCCACCTGCAGCAGCGCGGCACCACCATCCTCATGACCGAGCAGATGGCGCGGCCGGCGCTGAAGGTGGCGAACCGGGTCTACGTGATGCGCGGCGGCGACGTGAAGCGCAGCGGCAGCGTGGAGGAGATGCGCGACGTCGCGCTGGCCGACGAGTACCTGTAGCCGTCGCGGCGCCCGGCCGGGGCCGGGCCGTCAGGGCAGCAGCAGCACCTTGCCGACGTGCGCGCTGCTCTCCATCAGCGCATGGGCCTCCCCCGCCTGCGCGAGCGGGAAGGTGGCGTGGGTCACGGCACGCAGCCGGCCGTCGGCGAACAGCGGCCACGCCCGGTCCTCGAGCGCGCGGCAGAGCTCGCCCTTCTCCTCGACGGAGCGCGAGCGCAGGCTCGAGCCGGTGACCGTCAGGCGCTTGAGCACCACCTGCATCAGGTCGATCTCGGCGCGGCTGCCGCCGATCAGCCCCACGAACACCAGCCGCCCCGAGGTCCGCAGCAGCGCGATCTCGCGCGCCATGTAGGGCGGGCCGACGAGATCGAGGATGACGTCGACGCCCCGGCCGCCGGTGAACGCGAGCGCGGCGTCGTGGAAGTCCTCGCGGCGGTAGTCGATCGCGCGGTCCGCGCCCAGCGCCAGGCAGGCGGCGCACTTGGCCGCGCTGCCGGCCGTCGCCAGCACGGTGGCGCCGAAGGCCTTGGCCAGCAGGATCGCCGTGACCCCGATGCCGCTGGAGCCGCCCTGCACGAGCAGCACCTCGCCGGCCTTCAGCCGGGCGCGCTCGATGAGGTTGGTCCACACGGTGCAGTAGGTCTCGGGCAGGCCCGCCGCGTCGACGAGCGTGACGCCGGGCGGCACCGCCATGCACTGCGCCTCGGGGGCGACGGCGTACTCCGCGTAGCCTTCGCCGATCAGCAGCGCGCACACCGCGTCGCCCGGCCGCCAGCGCCGCACGCCTTCGCCCACGGCGGCCACGGTGCCCGACACCTCCAGGCCCGGCACCTCGGCCGGCGCGCCGGGCGGCATGGGGTACGTGCCCTGGCGCTGCATCACGTCGGCGCGGTTGACGCCCGCGGCGGCGACCTGGATCAGCACCTCGCCGGCGCGCGGGACCGGGATCGGCCGGCGCGCGGGCACCAGCACGCCCGCGGCGCCGGGGTCGCGGATCTCGGCCACCGCCATGGTGCCGCCGGACGGGCCGGCATGCCGCATCGGCATCAGTCCCACGCGAGGCGGTAGACGCGCTGGGCCGTCGCGCTGTAGAGCGCGGCCTTCTCGTCGGCGCTGGCGCCGGCGGTGATGCGCTTGAAGGCGTTCCACAGGGTGGTGTAGCCGGTTCCCAGCTTGTCCACCGGGAAGTTGCTCTCGAACATGCAGCGCTCGGCGCCGAAGAGCTCGATGCAGGTCTCGAGGTAGGGCCGCCAGTGCGAGGCCAGCGTGAGCGAGTCGGGCGGCGCGTCGAGCGCGAGGTAGTCGAAGGCGGCCAGCCGCAGCACCAGGCCGCCGAGCTTGACCGACACGTTGGGGTGCCGGGCGATCTCCGCCATCGAGGCCTTCCATGCGGCGAAGACCTCGTCGCGCCGGCCCGCGTAGGCGCCGTACCCGAGGGGGCCGCCGGCGTGCACGAGCGTGATGCCCAGGTCGGGAAAGGCCCCCGCCAGGTCGGCCACGTCGCCCAGCTGCGGATGGAACACCCAGGCGTCGAAGGACAGGCCCAGCGACTGCAGGCACGAGAGGCCGGCGCGGAAGGCGGGCTCGCGCAGCAGCCCCGGCCCCGGGTTGGTGTGGCTGTTGCCGATGACGGGGTCGGCGTCCCAGCCTGCCGCATGCCGCACGCCGCGGAAGCGGCCGCCGCCGGCGGCGACGTGGGCCTGCAGCACCGGCTCGACGCGCGCGCCGAGCGTGAGGTCGGCGAAGCCGACGATGCCGGCGGCGATCCGCGCCGGGCCGTACAGGCCGCTCGCGCTCATGGCGGCGATGCCGGCGACGAACTCCGTCTCGCCGACGGGGCGCATCTCCACCGGGCCGCCCGCGCGGTACATCGCCAGGCATTCGTTGAAGACGGTGGCCACGACGTTGTGGCCGCCGCCCAGGTCGGCCGCCAGCTCGTCGACGAGGTAGCGGTTGTTGGGCGCGTCCCAGACGTGGTGGTGCGTGTCCACGATGGGCAGGTCCGGCTCGAGCGCCGCCTCGGCGGGCTGCCTGGCCAGCCACTCGGCGCTGGGCGGAAAGAAGCGGCCGAACTGCGCGCGCCCCTGCGGACGCTGGCTCACGAAAACACCCATGACGCTGTCTCCTCGGTGTGCCGCCGCCGGCCGGCGGGCCCGGCGGTCGCGGCAGTCCGATGAGAGCAGAAAACCGCCGGCCGCGGCCGCGGCGGCCCGCCGTGCGCGGCCAATATCACGAGTGTGATGCGGTGCCCGCGGGCCCTGTCCGCAGGGCCGGCATCACGCTTGTGATGTTCGGGGCCGCGCCGTCCGCCGCGCGGCGGGCGGGGCGATCATCCGGCCCGTCCCCGCAACGCCACAGGAGCGATCCTTGTCGATGTTCAACCTCGAAGGCATGACGGCGATCGTCACGGGATCGTCCCGCGGCATCGGGCGCGCCATCGCCGAAGCGTTCGCCGCGCAGGGCGCCCGGGTGGCCATCTCGTCGCGCAAGGAGGGGCCGTGCCGCGAGGTGGCCGAGGGCATCAACGCGCGCCACGGCCCCGGCCGCGCGATCGCGGTGGCGGCCAACATCTCGTCGAAGGACGACCTCGCCCGCCTGGTGGCCGCCACGCGCGAGGCGTTCGGGCCCATCGGCATCCTGGTGTGCAACGCGGCGACCAACCCGTACTACGGCCGGATGGGCGGCATCGCCGACGAGCAGTTCCGCAAGATCCTGGACAACAACATCCTCGCGAACCACTGGCTGATCCAGATGGTCGCGCCGCAGATGGTCGAGCGCCGGGAGGGCTCGATCATCATCGTGTCCTCGATCGGCGGGCTGCGCGGCTCGCCGGTGATCGGCGCGTACAACGTCTCCAAGGCCGCGGACCTGCAGCTCGCCCGCAACCTGGCCGTCGAGTTCGGCGAGCACAACGTGCGGGTGAACTGCATCTCGCCCGGGATCATCAAGACCGATTTCGCGCGCGCGCTGTGGGAAGACCCGCAGACCCTGGACCGGTTCATGGCCGCCAACCCGATGAAGCGCATCGGCCGCCCGGACGAGCTGGCCGGCGCGGCGGTCTACCTCGCGTCGCGCGAGAGCTCCTACGTCACCGGCCAGTCGCTGGTCGTGGACGGCGGCTGGACCGTCCACCTCGGGCCCTGAGCCGCCATGGCCGCCCCCGCCACCGCGCCGCCGGGCGACGGCCGCGCCCACGGCTTCGACCCCGAGCGGCTGCGCGCCTACCTGGCCGGCGTGCTGCCCGGCATGGATGCGCCGCTGCGCCTCGAGCGCATCTCGGGCGGGCAGTCGAACCCGACCTTCTTCGCGACCTGCGGCGCGCAGCGCATGGTGCTGCGCAAGAAGCCCGGCGGCGTGCTGCTGCCGTCGGCGCATGCGCTGGACCGCGAGTACCGCATCATGTCGGCGCTGTCGCGCACCGACGTGCCCGTGCCCCGGCTGCTGCACTACTGCGGCGATGCCGGCGTGATCGGCACCGAGTTCTACCTGATGGAGCGGCTGGACGGGCGGGTGTTCCAGGACTGCTCGCTGCCCGGCGTGGCGCCCGAGGACCGGCGCGCGATGACCTTCGCCATGGCCGACAGCCTGGCGCGGCTGCACCGCGTCGACTGGCAGGCGCTGGGCCTGGCCGACCACGGGCGCGGCGGCAACTTCTTCCGCCGCCAGATCGGCCGCTGGACGAAGCAGTGGGCCCTGTCCAGGACCCGCGAGCTGCCCGACGTGGAGCGACTGATCGACTGGCTGCCGCGCCACGTGCCGGACGACGAGACGACGTGCATCAGCCACGGCGACTTCCGCATCAACAACCTGATGTTCCACGCGACGCAGCCGCGGGTCATCGCCGTGCTCGACTGGGAGCTCTCCACGCTCGGGCATCCGCTGGCGGACCTGGCCTACAGCGCGCTGTCGTGGCGCCTGGCGCCCGAGGACTACGTCGGCATGCGCGGCCTCGACCTCGCGGCGCTGGGCATTCCCAGCGAGGCGGAGTACCTCGCGCGCTACCACGGCCAGATGCCGTCGGTCGGGCCGGTGACGGGCTTCCACGTCGCGTTCTCGCTGTTCCGCCTCGCGGTCATCTTCGAGGGCATCCTGTCCCGGGCGAGGCTCGGCACCGCGTCGTCGGGCAACGCCGCGGAAGTCGGCAAGCTCGGCGAGGTGTTCGCGCGCCGCGCCGTCGAGGCCATCGAGGCGGCATGACGGGCGCGGCCGCCCGGCGCATCACATCCATGATGTTCCGCGCGTGCGAGGGTTCTCCTGATGCCGGCGGCGCGGCATCGGTCCAATCATGTGTTGCCGACGAATGGCGCCGGACACCTTTCCCGGCTTTCCCGGGGGGCTTTCGAAGCCCCGTTCACGGGCAATGCGAAAGCTTTCCCGCCGGCCTTTCGGATGCGGCCGCACGCCTTGCCGCCGCCCACTTCTGGAGCGTCCCATGAGCAGCCTGTTGTTCTCTCCCCTCGAACTGCGCGGGGTCACGCTGAGGAACCGCATCGTCCTCGCGCCGATGCTGACCTACCAGGCGCGCAACGGCTTCGTGAACGACTGGCACGTGATCCACTACGGCAAGTACGCGATCGGCGGCGCGGGGCTCGTCTTCGTCGAGTCGACCAAGGTCGATCCGCGCGGCTGCACCACGCCCAACGACCTGGGCCTGTGGAAGGACGAGTTCATCGCGCCGATGCAGCGGATCACCTCGTTCCTGAAGGCGCACGGCGCGGTGGCGGGCATCCAGCTCGGCCACTCGGGGCGCAAGGCGCGCAATTCCCGGCCGTGGGAAGGCCGCGGCCCGCTGGCGAGCCACCCCGGCGTCGACCACGGCGAGGACTGGGAGCTGATCGCGCCCAGCGCCGTCCCGCACTACGAGCACTCGGCGCCGCCGCAGGCGATGACGGCCGCCGACATCCAGGCGCAGGTCGAGGCCTGGGGGCAGGCCGCCGCCCGCGCGGACCGCGCCGGCTTCGACGTGCTCGAGGTGCATGGCGCGCACGGCTACCTGCTGCACCAGTTCCTGTCGGCCGAGGCCAACCGGCGTACCGACGGCTACGGCGGCTCGCTCGAGAACCGCATGCGCTTTCCCGTCGAGGTGGCGGAGCGGGTGCGGCAGTCGTGGCCGCAGGACAAGCCGCTGTTCTTCCGCGTCTCCGCGGTCGACGAGACCGGCTGGACCATCGAGGACAGCATCGCGCTGGCGCGCGTGCTGAAGACGCGCGGCGTCGACGTGGTCGACTGCAGCAGCGGCGGCATGTCGGCCACGCGCACCCCGCTGGAGACGGGCCAGGCGCCGCGCTACGGCTACCAGGTGCCCTATGCCGCGCAGATCCGCCGCGGCGCCGACATCCGCACGATGGCCGTCGGCCTGATCATCCACGCCGACCAGGCCGAGGAGATCCTCGCCGACGGCTCGGCCGACCTCGTCGCCATCGGGCGCGAGCTGCTCCACAACCCGAACTGGCCGCTCGACGCGGCCGAGAAGCTGGGCAGCGCATCCCCGTACGAGCTGCTGCCCGAGTCCTACGGCTACTGGCTCAGGAAGCGCACGCAGGCGGGCTTCGGCGGGCACCCGTCCACCTGGCAGGCCGGCATCGGGCGCCGGGAGGAGGCGCCCCGCGCGGGCTGAGGAGGATGCCCTCCGCCCACGGCGATCGACACGGCGTGCCGCCGCCGACGATGGCGCTCGGGCGCTTCGTCGCCGCGCAGGCGCGGCGCGAGCTGGCGCGCCCGGTGGCGGTGAAGGCCGCCTGCTGCTTCCTCGACGCCCTGGGCCTGGCCGTGTCGGCCCGCGGGCAGTCGACGGCGGCCGCCCTGCGCGCGCTCGCCTCGCCCGCCGCCGCGGGCCGGGCGGCCGCGCGGATCTGGCCCGACGACGAGCGGGTGGCGCTGTCAGACGCCGTCGCCGCCAATGCCGTGGCGGTGCATGCCTTCTTCCAGGACGACAACGACGGGCCCTCGTGGTCGCATCCCGCCTCGCTCGTCACGCCGGTGGCCGTGTCGCTGGGCGAGAGCCTGGGCGCGCCGCTCGTGGGCGTGCTGCGCGCGATGGCGGTCGGCTACGGCGCGATGGCGTGGCTGGGCGCGAAGGAGCGCGTGGCGCGCGCGCTCATCCACCGCGGCCTGCGCACCAGCCCGACGCTCGGCACGGTGGGCGCCGCGGCGGCGGCCGCCGCGATCCTGCAGCTCGACGAGGCGCAGGCCACCCATGCCGTGGGCATCGCCGCCGGCATCACCGGCGGCGTGCTGGAGCCGGTGCGCTGCGGCTCCGACGAATGGCGCGTGCAGAACGGCCATGCGGCCCGTGGCGGCCTGCTGGCGGCCCAGCTCGCGGTGCGCGGCGTGCAGGGCGCGCCGGCCGCGCTGGAAGGCCCGATGGGCCTGATGCGCTCGCTGGCCGGGCTGGACGAGGTGCCGGAGTGGCGCGCCCCGCCCACCGTGGACGCGATGCTCGGCACCTGGGCCAAGCCCTGGGCCACGCTCGGCGACAACCTGCCGGCCGTCGCGGCCGCGAAGGCGCTGCGCGACGCGGGCGCGCAGGCCGACCGGATCGTCGGCATCCGGCTGCGCGTGTGGCGGCACTATGCGGAGTACCCGGGGACGTCGCACCGCGGCCCCTTCGACACCGCGGCCCAGGCGATCGCGAGCACCGCGTTCGGCGTGGCGGCGATGCTGGCGCACGGCGAGCTCGACTACGGCATGTCCTTGGCGCGGCGCACCGACGCGGAGATCCTCCGGCTGGCCCGGCTCGTGGCGATCGAGCCGCACGACGGCGACGCGAACGACGCGACCGCCGAGCTGCGGCTCGACGACGGGTCGACGATGAGCCGGACCGCCGCCGACGCGCCGGCCTCGCTGTTCCATCACGACGAGCCCGGCGCGACGGCCCTGCTCGAAGCGCGCCTGAACGCCGCCGGCTGGCCGCGGGGCGCGGGCGCGCGGGTGGCGGCCCTGGCGTTCGCGGCCGCGCACGGCCGGTCGGACGCGAGCGCCGGCGAACTGCTCGACCTCCTGTCGTCCTCGCGCCGCGGCGGCGCATGACGGGCATGCCCATCGACCCCCAGCACGGAGCGGCCATGAGAATCTGGCACCAGAGCTTCACCGACCTCGAGCGCCTGCCCGGCTACGCCGGGATGCTCGCCGAGCGCGGCCGGCACGTCTGCTCGGCCGGCACCGTGGTCGATCTCCACGGCGTGCGGCCGGACACCTATCCCGACGGCGTCGCCCCGGTGGACGTGGGCGGCTACCGCTGGGTCACGGAGATGATCGCGCTGCAGGTCGTCGAGAACTGCGTGCGGGCCGAGCGCGAGGGTTACGACGCCGTGGCGATCAGCTGCTTCGCCGACCCCGGGCTCGAGCTGGCCCGCAGCCTGGTGGACATTCCGGTCGTCAGCTCGCTGGAGACCTCGCTGCTGATGTCGTGCACCATCGGCCGCCGGCCAGGGCTGCTGACGCTGGACGGCGCCATGGTCCGGCTGGTCGAGCGGCTGGTCGCCGACTACGGGTTCCAGGGGCGGCTGGCCGGCATCGACCACCTCGACCCGCCGCTGACGGAATTCGACCTCGACGCCGGCTTCGGCGGATCGGCGGCGCTCACCGAGCGCTTCCGCGCCAACGCGCGCCGGCTGATCGCCAGGGGCGCGGACGTGCTCATCCCCGCGGAGGGCGTGCTGAACACGCTGATGGTGCGCAACGCCCTGGAGGAAGTCGACGGCGTGCCGGTGCTCGACTCGTACGGCGCCCTGCTGGCCATGGCCGAGACGCTGGTGCGCCTGAAGCGCCGGGCCGGGCTGCGCGTGAGCCGCAGCGGCGCCTACGCCAAGCCCCCGGCCGCGACGGCGGACCACGTCCGCACGGTGACCGTGCGCGCACTGCAGCGCGATGGCGCCCGCTGAGGCCGAGGCCGCCGAGGCCCTGAAGGAACGAGGCCCCTATGGCATCATCTCCGGCTCACCCAGGGATGCCGCGCATCCCGTCCCGATCGAAGCAGCAGGACGCGACGTGAACAGGAACCGGGAGGACCGCGCCGCGAGCTCGGCGCCGGCGGACAAGGCCAGCGAGCTGGCGGCGCAGCGGGAGCTCTCCGGCGTCATCAAGTCGGCCCGGCGCGTGCTGGAGCTGTTCGATTTCTTCGCCGAATGCCGCCGCCCGCTGGCCGTCACCGACGTGGTGCGCGGGCTCGACTACCCGCAGTCCAGCGCCTCGGCCCTGCTCAAGAGCCTGACCAAGCTCGGCTACCTCGACTACGACCGCTACACGCGGCTGTACATGCCGACGCTGCGCGTGACGCTGTTCGGCGGCTGGGTGAGCGACGAGCTGTACACCCACACCAACCTGTCGCACCTGATCGACGACCTGCACCGCCGCAGCGGCGGCAAGGCGGTGATCCTCGGGATGCAGAACGACATCTACGTCCAGTACATCCACATGGTGCAGTCGCCGAGCCCGCAGATCCCCTGGTACATCAAGCCGGGCTCGCTGCGGCCGCTGTGCCGCTCGGCCGTCGGGCGCATGCTGCTGAGCCGCAAGAGCGACGTCGAGGTGCAGCAGCTGCTGTGGCGCGTCAATGCCGAGGAGGTCGACGCATCGCTGCGCCTGAACGTGCACGACCTGCTGAAGGAGCTGGACGCCATCCGCACCCGCGGCTACGCCTTCACCGAGGGGACGGTGAACCCGCTGGCCGGCGTCGTCGCGGTGGAGATGCCGACCCCGCCGAGCCAGCCGCCCATGGCGCTGGGCATCGGCGCCGCCATCGACACGCTGAACGCCGACCGCGCCGACCTGCTCGCGCTGCTGGACGAGGCGCTGCAGCCCTACCGCGCGCGCCTGGCCGGCGAGGCCAGGGCCGTGCCCCGCCGCTGACGCGCGCGCTCAGAGCTGCGCGTCCTCCAGCGCCAGCACGCTCTCGCTGCCCTGCAGCACCTGGGGCAGCAGCGCGTCGATGTCGGCCATGATGTGCTCCGCGTAGAAGCGGGCGGTGGCGATGCGGGCGGCGCAGTAGCCGGCGTCCGCGCCCGCCTGCCCCTGCCGGCGGTGCGCCGCCAGCGCGATGCGCCCCATCTGCCAGCCGCCGGCGGCGATGCCCATCAGCTCCAGCAGCGGCACCGCCACCGCCAGCACGCGGCGCGGCTCGTCGCCGTGGTGGGCCAGCACGAAGTCCACGCAGCGCTCGCAGGCGTGCGCCGCCCGCCGCAGCGCCGCCGCGATGGCGCGGGCCGCGGCGCCGCCGGCCTGGTCCAGCGCCTCGGCCACCTGCACGAACCGGCCGGTCAGCAGGCGCGCCGAGCGGCCGCCGTCGCGGAAGATCTTGCGGCCGACGAGGTCGTTGGCCTGGATGGCCGTGGTGCCCTCGTAGATGGTCATGATGCGCGCGTCCTTCCAGTGCTGCGAGGCGGCGCATTCCTCCATGTAGCCCAGGCCCCCGTGGATCTGCACGCCGAGCGCGGTCAGCCGCGCCGCGGTCTCGGTGTTCCAGGCCTTGAAGACGGGCGTCATCAGGTCCAGGAAGCCGTTCGCCTCGGCCCGCCGCGCCGCGTCGGCGTCGTCGCGCGCGGCGTCGAGCTCGGCCGCGATCACCAGCGCCAGCGCCCGCATCGCCTCGATGCTGGCCTTCATGCGCATCAGCATGCGGCGCACGTCCGGGTGCCGGATGATCGACACCTTGCGCGCCGGGTCGGCGCCGGCCTCCGCGCCCTGCACGCGCTCCTTCGCATAGTCGAGCGCCGTCTGGTAGGCGCGCTCGGAGATGGCCAGCCCCTCCACCCCGACGGCGAGGCGCGCCTCGTTCATCATGATGAACATGATCTCCAGGCCGCGGTGGAGATCGCCCACGAGGTAGCCGACGGCCCCCGCGCCGTCGAAGCCGTCGACCCCGCGCTCGCCGTAGACGAGGACGGCCGAGGGGCTGCCGTGCTGCCCGGCCTTGCGCTCGATGGCGACGCACTGCACGTCGTTGCGCGCGCCGAGGCTGCCGTCCTCGCGCACGAGGAACTTCGGCACCAGGAACATCGAGATGCCCTTGACGCCGGCCGGCGCGCCGGGCGTGCGGGCCAGCACGAGGTGGACGATGTTCCCGCCCAGGTCGTGCTCGCCCCAGCTGATGAAGATCTTCTGGCCGAACACCCGGTAGCTGCCGTCGGCCGCCGGCACCGCGCGCGAGCGGATCGCCGACAGGTCCGACCCGGCCTGGGGCTCGGTGAGGTTCATCGCGCCGGTCCAGTCGCCCCGCACGAGGGGCGGGAGGTAGCGGCGCCTGAGCTCGTCCGATGCGCGCCGCTCGATGGCCTCGATGGCGCCGCGCGTGAGCGCGAGGCAGCCGGTGAGCGCCATGTTCGCGCTGCGCCACATCTCGTCCACGAGCACCGAGACGACGCGCGGAAAGCCCTGGCCGCCGGACTCCGGGCGGCACGACAGCGAATGCCATCCGGCGTCCACGAACGCGCGGTACGCCTCGCGAAAGCCCGGCGAGGTGCGGACCGCGCCGTCCTCCCAGCGCGCCCCGTTCGCGTCGCCCGCACGGTCGGTGGGGGCGAACACGCCGGCGGCGAACCGGCCGGCTTCCTCGAGCACCGAATCCACGAGATCGGGCGTGAGGTCGGCGCCCGGCCGGCGCGCCAGCGCGGCCTCCAGATCGACCAGTTCGCGCAGCGCGAACCGCATGTCCTGCAGCGGGGGAAGGTAGTGGGCCATCGGGTGTCGGAAGTGGCTGCGGCCCCGGAAGGGGCGCGGATCGGGCGCGGCGTGCGCCCGTGCGGGCGCGACGGCGTGATTGGAGCGCGCCGGCGCGGCCCGCCGCCGCTTCGCGGGCCAATATCACATGCGTGATCGGCGGGGCGGGGCGGCGCCGTCCGCTGCCAGAATCGCCGTTCACTTCCAGGAGACGACGATGGGACACGATCAACGGGTGCGCGTGAGCGTCGACGAGCGCGGCGTGGCCGAGGTGGCGATGGTGCGCGCCGACAAGATGAACGCGATCGACGCGGCGATGTTCGAGGCGCTGATCGCCGCCATCGACACGCTCTCGCGCGACGCGCGGGTGCGCGCGGTCGTCGTGCACGGCGAGGGGCGCGCGTTCTGCGCCGGGCTCGACATGGGCCGCTTCCAGGAGATGGGCGAGGGCCGGCGCGGCGGCACGATGGGCGACATCGTCACGCGCAGCCATGGCCTGGCCAACGGGCCGCAGCAGGTGGGCTGGGGCTGGCGCCAGCTGCCGGTGCCGGTGATCGCCGCGGTGCACGGCGTCGCCTTCGGCGGCGGGCTGCAGATCGCGCTCGGCGCCGACATCCGCTGCGTGCATCCCGAGGCCAAGCTGGCGGTCATGGAGATCAAGTGGGGCCTGGTGCCCGACATGGCCGGCTGCGTGTTCATGACCGAGCTGGTGCGCGCGGACGTGCTGCGCGAGCTGACCTTCACCGGGCGCATCGTCTCGGGCCGCGAGGCGGTGGACCTGGGCCTCGCCACGCGCGTGGCCGACGACCCGCTGGCCGATGCGCGCGCGCTCGCGGCGCAGATCGCCGCGAACAGCCCCGACGCCATCCGCGCCGGCAAGCGGCTGCTCAACGGCGCCTCGCCGGTGCCCGCCGCGCAGGTGCTGATGGCCGAGTCGGTGGAACAGCAGGCGCTCATCGGCAGCCCCAACCAGGTCGAGGCCGCGCGCGCGGGGATCGAGAAGCGGGCGCCGGTGTTCCGCTAGCCGGCGCCGCGGTGCGCTACCTGCTGTTCGAGCGCGGCGAGGGCGACGAGGGTGTGACGACGCTGGAGGCGGCCGCGTCGACCCCGGCCGGCCATCACGCCGCCGTGATGGCCGAGGTGCGGCAGGTGCTCGACTGGGCCTGGCGCGAGTTCCCCGATTCGCACGGGCCGGCCGAGGACGGCATGGACTGGGACCACGACCTGCAGGTGAGCGTGGAGGACGGCGGCTGGCATGCGGTGGCGCTGACGCTCACCGGGTCGGCGCGGTTCGTGGAGGCGTTTCTTGCGGTGTTCGGGGAGGCGCAAGCCTGAGGCGATCTATCCACAAGACCCGTTCGGGCTGAGCTTGTCGAAGCCCAGCATGTGCACACGGGCACTTCGACAAGGCGAAGCCTTGCCTTTAGTCCTGAGCCTGTCGAAGGGTCAGTGTGAACGGGTCAGTGCGAACGGGATGCAACGGATCAAGTCAGGTCAGGCATACAACGCGGTGATCTCCCGCGCATAGGCCTGGTAGATGCTGGAGCGCCGGACCTTCATCGTCGCCGTCACCTCCCCGTCGTCGTGGTCGAGTTCCTTGGCGAGCAGGTGGAAGCGCCTGACCTGCGACACCGGCGCGAGGCCCGCATTGCCCTTCGCCACCTCGGCCTCGACCAGCGCACGCACCTCGGGCGATTCGGCCAGCGAGCGGAAGTGCGTGAAGGCGAGGCGGCGCGACTCGGCCCACTTGCCCACCGTCTCGGCGTCGATCTGGATCAGCGCCGAGACGAACTTGCGCCCCTCGGCGACGACGATGCACTCCTTGATGAAGGGGCTCGCCTTCATCGCGTTCTCGATCTCGCTCGGCGTGAGGTTCTTGCCGCCGGCGGTGATCATGATGTCTTTCAGCCGGTCGACGATGCGCAGCCGGCCGCCGTCTTCCGCCGCCACCACGTCGCCGGTGTGCAGCCAGCCGTCGCGGATGCTGTCGGCCGTGGCCTGCGGGTTCTTGTAGTAGCCCATGAACACCATCGGCCCGCGGATGATGAGTTCGCCCTGCTCGCTCACGCGGTGCTCGACGCCGAGCGTCGGCTCGCCCACCGTGCCGATGCGCACGCGCGCCGGGTGCTGCCCGGTCACCATGCCGCTCGATTCGGTGAGGCCGTACACCTCCAGCAGCGGCACGCCGAGGGTGCGGAAGAAGCGCACCACCGCCGGCGGGATGGGCGCCGCGCCGGTGAGCGCCACGCGCGCGCGGCGCAGGCCGATGAAGTTCTGCAGCGCGCGGAACACCAGCAGATAGGCGAGGGCGAAGACCAGCCGCTCGCCCGGCGTGCGCTGCGCCGGCGCCTTCTCGGCGAAGGGCTCGCAGGCGCGCATCGCCCAGCCGCAGAGCGCGCGCTGCAGCGCACCGGCCTCCTGCATCTTGATGGCGATGGCCGAGTGCAGCTTCTCCCAGATGCGCGGCACGCCGAGGAACATCGTCGGTGCCACCTCGCGCAGGTCCTCCTGCACGGTGCGGATCGACTCGCCGAAGTTCACCGTCGAGCCGAGGTACAGCGGCACGAAGGTGGTGAGCATCTGCTCGGCCACGTGGCACAGCGGCAAGTACGACAGGTGCGTGGTGCGCGCGTCCAGCCCGAGGCGGTCGACGATGCCGGGCACCACGCCGCGCAGGTTGGCGTAGCTGAGCATCGCGCCCTTGGGCTTGCCGGTGGAGCCGGAGGTGTAGATCATCAGCGCCAGGTCGCCGAGCGCCTGGCGTTCGAGCACCGCGTCGATGAACGCGCCCTGCGCCGCCTCCTGCGCGGCGCCCAGGGCTTCCATCTCGCCGAAGGCGATCACGCGGCCGCGGTGCTCCTCGGGCGTGTTGCGCAGGCCCTTCTTCTCGCACACGACGATGCGCTTCAATCGCGGCAGCCCGGGCAGGGCGGCGAGCACCTTGTCGGTCTGCTCCTGGTCCTCGCAGACGACGATCTCCACGTCGGCATGGGCCAGCACGTAGGCCACCTCGGGCGTCGGGCTGGTGGGGTACACGCCCACCGTGACGGCGCCGGCCAGCCCGGCGCCCATCTGCGCCAGCACCCATTCGATGCGGTTCTCGGAGATCACGCCGACGTGGCCACCCTCGGCCAGGCCGAGCGCGCGCAGGCCGAGGCCCACGTGGCGCGCGCGGCGGTAGTAGTCGGCCCAGGTCACCGGGCGCCAGATGCCGTAGTCCTTCTGCCGGATGGCGATGGCGCCGGGCCGCGTGCGCGCCTGCTCGCGCAGCATCTGCGGCAGGGTCAGTTCCGGCAGGCCCTTCGATACCTCAGGGCGAACGGCATCGAGGGTGGCCTTCATGACAGCCAGCGCTTGCGGCGCTTGTAGTGCTTGAGGTCGCGGTAGCTCTTGCGCCCGCCCGCGCCGCCCATGCCGAGGTAGAACTCGCGCACGTCGGCGTCCGATGCCAGCTTCGCGGCGCTGCCGTCGGTCACCACCTTGCCGGTCTCCATGATGTAGCCGTAGTGCGCGATGGCCAGCGCCACCGAGGCGTTCTGCTCCACCAGCAGCATCGACACGCCCTGCTCGGCATTGATGCGCGCGATGATGGCGAAGATGTTCTCCACCAGCAGCGGCGACAGGCCGAGCGAGGGCTCGTCCAGCAGCATCAGCTTCGGCCGCGCGATGAGCGCCCGGCCGATGGCGAGCATCTGCTGCTCGCCGCCGGACAGATAGCCCGCGAGGTTGCGCCGCCGCTCGTGCAGCCGCGGGAAGTATTCGTAGACGAGGTCGAAGTCGGCGCGGCCCGCCTTCTGGCCGGCGCCGCGGCCGGTGCGCGCGTAGGTGGCCGCGACGAGGTTCTCCTCGACCGTCAGGTCCTCGAACACGTGCCGCCCCTCCATCACGTGGAAGAGCCCGGCGCGCACCAGCTCGTGCGGCGCGCGCCGGCCGGCGGCGGCGCCGTCGAAGCGCACCTCGCCCTTGGGCATCTCGCCGTCCTCCAGCGCGAGCAGCCCCGACACCGCCTTCAAGGTCGTGCTCTTGCCGGCGCCGTTGCTGCCCAGCAGCGCGACGATCTGCCCGCGCGGCACGGCAAGCGACAGACCGCGCAGCACCTGCACCGCCTTGTTGTAGACGACCTCGATGTTGTTGACTTCGAGGATGGGGTCGGGGCTCATCGCGGCCGGGCTACTTCAGCGTGATCCAGTCGGAGGCGGGGATCATCTTCTGGGCCTTCACGTCGGCCTTGTAGATGCGCCCCACCGGGATCGAGTTGCCGCTGATGGTGATGGGCGTGCCGATGATCCCGCCCGTGTCGTAATCCTTGATGCTGTTGAGCGCCGCCTTCAGGTTGCTGCCGTTCAGCGGCTTGCCGGCGTCCAGCGTGCGCTTGGCGGCCTCGGTCATCAGCATGGCCGTGAGGAAGCCCTGCATGTAGGCCGTGCTCTGGTACTCGGGGCGGATCTGGCGGATCTTCTCCAGCATCGGCGCCTTGCCCTCGGTGTCGTAGTAGTAGCGGAAGGGCATCACGCCCATGAAGCCGTCGGCGGCCTCGCCCATCTTCATCACCATCGAGTTGTCCATGGTCCAGAACGTGCCCATGAACTGGCTCTTCATGCCCATCTTCTTGGCCTGCGTGATGAACTCCGGGATCGGCGCCAGCACGTAGCCGTGGAAGATGGTGTAGTCGGGGTTGGCGCGGCGCAGCTTGATGACCTCGCCCGACACGTCCACGCTGCCCGGCGGCGTCATGATCTCGGTGGCCACCGCGAGGCCCAGCTTCTTCGCCGCGGCGCGGCTCTTCTCGATCGGGTCGCGGCCGAACTCGCTGTCGGAGTAGACGAACGCCACCTTCGCGCCCGGCTTCGTCTTGGCGATGTGCTCCAGCAGGATGCCCACCATCTCGGTGTAGTCGGGCCCGACGAGGAACTGGTGCGGGTACTTCTTGGGGTCGTTGATCTCGCTGGCGAACGAGGCGCCGGCCATCAGGATCTGGCCCGAGCGCTCCAGCTCGGGGTTGATGGTCTTGGCGAAGCCCGTGGAGTCGCCGTAGTAGAGGTTGACCTTGTGCTGGCCGGTGATCTTCTTGAACGCGGCCACCGAGGCGTCGACCTTGTAGCCGGTGTCCTCGGGCACGTAGATGAGCTTGCGGCCCTTGATGCCGCCGGCGTCGTTGACGATCTTCACGTAGTCCTGGATGCCGGCGTTGATGCCGATGCCGGCGAAGGCGAACACGCCGGTCATCGGGATCGAGCCGCCGAGCACGATGTCCTCGCCCTGGGCCCACGCGCCGCCCGCGGCGGCGACGGCGGTGGCGGCCAGCGCCCCCGCGAACACTGAACGACGCTTGATGCTCATGACTGTCTCCTGCTTGGTGGTGGTGACGGTGGGGGTGTGAGCCGGCCCTAGGTTCGGAAGGGCCAGAGGTGGAAATAGCGCCGCACGCGCCGCCACATCTCGGCGAGACCGTGCGGTTCGAAGATCAGGAAGCCGACGATGAGCGCGCCGAACACGATGGTGCGCACCGGCGAGAGGATGAGCGTGGCGTTGGCCGACACCGGCAGCCAGCCGACGACGAGCTTGAGCAGCTCGGGCACCAGCGTCATGAACACCGCGCCGAGCACGCTGCCGAGGATGCTGCCCATGCCGCCGACGATGATGGCGGCGAGGAAGAAGATGCTCATGATGAGCGGGAAGCTCTCGGGCGTGACCACGCGGAAGAAGTACGCCCACAGCCCGCCCGCCACGCCGGCGTAGAACGACGACACCGCGAACGACAGCAGCTTGTAGCGCAGCAGCGGGATGCCCAGCACCTCGGCCGAGATGTCGCGGTCGCGGATGGCGATGAAGGCGCGGCCGATGCGCGTGCGGAAGAGGTTGGCCGCGCCCAGCAGCATCAGCACCGTGACCGGCACGATCAGCCAGTAGATGCGGAACGACGTGTCCAGCGCCGTGCCGAAGAAGCTCGCCGGCTGCAGCGACAGGCCCGCCGTGCCGCCGGTGAACTCGAGGTTGGAGAACAGGAAGTGCGCGAGCACCGAGGCGGCGATGGTGGCGATCGCGAGGTACAGCCCCTTCACCCGCAGCGACGGGATGCCCACGATCACGCCGCCGGCCATCGCCACCGCGCCCGCGGCCAGCAGGTTGAGCAGCGGCGGCGTGCCCCAGCGCGTTTGCAGGATCGCCACCGTGTAGGCGCCCAGCCCCATGAACGCCGCCTGCCCGAGGCTCACCAGGCCGGTGTAGCCGGTGAGGATGTTCAGCCCGCAGGCGCTCGCGATGTTGATGGCGATGAGGCAGGCGAGGTAGAGCCAGTACTCGTCGGCGAGGAAAGGAAAGCCCACCAGCGCCGCGGCGAGCACGCCCACCCAGGCGCGCTGCGTGGGCGTGCCGAACAGCGCGGCATCGGCGACGTAGCTCTGCTTGGCGGCACCGATGCGCATGTCAGTGCCTCCGCTGCAGACCCTCACCCCGGCCCTCTCCCGCAAGCGGGAGAGGGGGCAGTGCGGCATCGGCCTCGATGGTGCAGTCCACAGGCTCCCTCTCCCCCTCAGGGGGAGAGGGCTGGGGTGAGGGGGCGGTGCCTGCGGGCAGGCGGTGAGCGAAGGGACTGCGGGCCATTCTCTAGAGCCTCTCGATCTCACGCGTGCCGAACAGCCCGTACGGGCGCAGCAGCAGCACCAGCACCAGCAGCGAGAAGGTGGCGATCATCTTGTACTCGCCGCCGAGGTAGGCGCCGGCCCAGGCCTCGACCAGGCCCACCATCAGCCCGCCGACCAGCGCGCCCACCACGCTGTCGAGGCCGCCGACAATCACGACCACCAGCACCGACAGCCCGAACACGCCCATCGTCGACGAGATGCCGCCGATGGCGCCGACCACGATGCCGGCCACGGCGGCGATCATCGCCGCCACCGTCCAGGCGAGCGAGAACACGCGCGGCACGTTGATGCCCATCGAGTAGGCGGCCGCCTGGTCGGACGCCGTGGCGCGCAGCGCGACGCCGCCGCGCCAGAAGCGGAACACCAGCAGCACCGCGGCGATGAGCAGCGCGGTGACGAGGAAGCCGTAGAACACCTTGGGCGCGACGAAGGCCTCGCCGAGCCGTACCGGGTCGTCGGGCATGAACTCGGGCAGGCGCTGCGGCGAGGCCGTCCACACCAGCTCGACGATGCCCACGAAGATCGACGCCAGCCCCACCGTCACCATGAAGGTCGAGATGGCCGATTCGCCGAGCATCGGCCGGATCATGGTGCGCTCGACCAGCGCGCCGATCAGGCCGCTGGCGACGACGGCGCCGAGGATGGCCGCCCAGATGGGCAGCGCAAAGCCGGCCGCGAGCGCGAAGAACACGTAGGCCGAGACCATCAGCATCTCGCCGATGGCGAGGTTCACCACGCGCGTGGCCTTGTAGATGATGACGAAGGCCAGGCCCGTGAGCGCGAACAGCCCGCCGCCGCCGAGTCCGGCGAGCGAGATCTCGGTGAAGAAGAGCCAGTCGAAGGGTTCGCTCATTGAAGCGTTCCCTTTGCGTCGCCGACCCTCACCCCGGCCCTCTCCCCAAGGGGAGAGGGAGGAGGCGCTCCGTGCATTGCCCCCTCTCCCGCTTGCGGGAGAGGGCTGGGGTGAGGGCTCTGCCGCGCCGCCACCTCCCCGCTGCCCAGATACGCCCTCACCACCTCCGGGTCGTCCTGCACCTCGCGCGGCGTGCCGCAGGCGATGACCTCGCCGAAGTTCAGCACCACCACGTGGTCCGACAGGTCCATCACCATGCCCATGTCGTGCTCGACCATCAGCACGGTAATGCCCCATTCGTCGCGCAGGTCGAGGATGAAGCGCGCCATGTCCTCGGTCTCTTCGCGGTTCATGCCGGCCACGGGCTCGTCGAGCATCAGCACCTGCGGCTGCATGGCGAGCGCGCGCGCCACCTCCACGCGCTTCTGCAGCCCGTAGGGCAGGGCGGCGACGGAGGCGTGGCGGATGTGGTCGATCTCGAGGAAGTCGATGATGCGTTCCTCGATGTCGGCCCGCAACGCCGCCTCCTCGCGCCGCGCGGCGCCCACGTACAGCAGCGCCTGCAGCACATTGGTCTTCAGGTGCGCGTGGCGGCCGAGCTTGATGTTGTCGAGCACCGTCATGCCGCGGAACAGCGCGATGTTCTGGAAGCTGCGCGCCAGCCCCAGCTTCGCGCGCTGCGGCGCCGGGCGGCGGGTGATGTCCTCGCCGCGGAAGCGGATGCTGCCGGCGCCGGGCCGGTAGAAGCCCGAGATGGTGTTGAACAGCGAGGTCTTGCCCGCGCCGTTCGGCCCGATGACCGAGGTGATGGAGCCAGGCGCCACCTCGAGGCTCACGCCGTGCAGGGCCTTGACGCCGCCGAACGAGAGCGTCACGCCGTCGACGGCGAGCACCGGGCCGCTCACGGGTGCACCCTCCGCTTCGCGGCCGGCGGGCGCCGCGCCGCCGCCGCCTTGGGCGTCCCGCCGCCGCGCGGCAGCACGCCGTGCAGCAGCACGCCGATGCACTGCGCGGCCACCTCCTCGGGCGTGAGCTCGCCGTCGGGCCGGTACCAGCGGCCGATCCAGCTGATGGCGCCGGCGATGGTGAAGGCGGCGAGCTTGGCGTCGCAGGGCGCGATCGAGCCTTCGGCGATGCCCTCGACGATGAGCCGGCGGAACTCGAGGTCGATCTGCGCCTTGAGCTGGCGCAGCTCTCGCCGGCCCTCGGCGGGCAGCGGGTCCTCGCCGACGCGGATGACGCACATGCCGAAGTCCTGCATCACCACCTGCGCATAGGCGGCCATGCAGGCCTGCAGCCGGTCGAGCGCGCTGCCGCCGCTGCGCGCCGCCTCGGCGATGCGCCGGCGCACCAGGTCCAGGCCCGCGTGCACGCAGTCGAAGAGGATGCGGTCCTTGTTCTCGACGTAGTAGTAGAGCGTCGGCTTGGTGACGTTCAGCCGCTCGGCCACTTCGTCGAGCGAGGTGGCGTGGAAGCCCTTCTCGTTGAACAGCCGCGCCGCCGCATGCAGCACCGCCGCGCGCTTGTCGGCCCGATCGCGCGCGCGGCTCTCGGCCGATGACCAGGGCGAAACGGCGGCGCTCGAACGCACGAAGGCTGTCTCCTGTCGTCGAAGCCGCCAGGGCTCCGCTCGCGTTGCTTACCGACCGGTAAGCTTGTTTCTCGCGAGTATTGACGCGACGGCCGGCGCGGCGCAATGCACCCGGCGCGGGTGTTTTCCCGCAGGGGCGGTGGTCAGCCGGCGGCGGGGCGTGCCGGAATGCCCAGGCCGCGCACGACCGCCGGCCGCGCGCGGAAGGCCTCCAGCGCGCGCAGCACCTGCGGGAAGTCGCCGATGCCCACCAGCTCGCCCGCCTCGTAGAACCCGACCAGGTTGTTGACCCACGGGAAGGTGGCGATGTCGGCGATGCCGTAGTCGGCGCCCATGATCCACTCGCGTCCGGCCAGGCGCTGGTCGAGCACCTTCAACAGGCGGCGCGATTCGGCCACGTAGCGGTCGCGCGGGCGCTTGTCTTCATAGTCGCGCCCGGCGAACTTGTGGAAGAAGCCGAGCTGGCCGAACATCGGCCCGATGCCGCCCATCTGGAACATCAGCCACTGGATGGCCTCGTAGCGGCCGGCGGCGTCGGCCGGCAGGAAGCGGCCCGACTTCTCGGCCAGGTAGATCAGGATCGCGCCCGACTCGAACAGCGCCAGCGGCCTGCCGCCCGGGCCGTTGGGGTCGAGGATCGCCGGGATCTTGTTGTTCGGGTTGAGCGACAGGAACTCCGGCGACATCTGGTCGTTGCTGCCGAAGTCCACCAGGTGCGGCTCGTAGGGCAGGCCGGTCTCCTCCAGCATGATCGACGCCTTCACGCCGTTGGGCGTGGGCAGCGAGTAGAGCTGGATGCGCTCGGGGTGCCGCGCGGGCCACTTGCGGGTGATGGGGAAGGCGGACAGGTCGGTCATGGGATCGAGGGGCTCGTCGGTGGAAGTCGGTGGATTCTGCGGCGCATGCCCTGCGCACGAGGGTCGGCGGCCGCAAAGCCTCGGATGCGTGGGGGTGCTGCGGTGACCGCTCGGCATACTCCCGCATGCCTCCTCGCGACGATTCCGATGCCGCGGGCCCCGCGGCCCTCCAGGACCCGGCCTTGCTGCGCCGCCTGCTGCGCGCCAGGGACCGCATGGACGCCGCCTCGCACGAGGCCTGGCCGGTCGCGCGGCTGGCGCAAGTGAGCGGTGTGTCGGCGGCCCACTTCGCGCGCTCGTTCAAGCAGGCCTTCGGCACGCCGCCCCACCGCTACCTGCTGACCCGGCGCATCGAGCAGGCCTGCACCCTCCTGCGCGACACGCCGCTCGGCATCACCGAGATCGCCTTCGCCACCGGCTGGGAGAGCCTGGGCACCTTCGGCCGCACCTTCCGCGACGTGACGGGCCACAGCCCGAGCGCCATGCGCCTGCTGGCGCGCGCCGACGCCCGCTCCCTGGCTGCCGTTCCGGCGTGCATCGTGAAAGCCGCGCAGCGCCCCGCGCTCGCGACCGCAGTTTCGGAGAAGCGCCGGCGGTCGGCGGGCCGTACAAACGCGGCGTCTTTCAAGGAGATGTGATGAACACAGGCATCAATGTGGTGGGGCTGTACGTCGGCGACCAGGACGAGGCGCTCACCTTCTACGTCGACAAGCTCGGCTTCCGCGTCCATACCGATGTGCGCAACGGCCCCTATCGCTGGCTGACCGTGCAGCATCCGGACCAGCCGTCGTTCCAGCTCGGCCTGTTCGCGCCCGGGCCGCCCATCCACGACGACGCCACTGCGCAGACGCTGCGTGCCATGGTGGCCAAGGGCGCCATGCCGCCGCTGGTGCTGGCCGTGGCCGACTGCCGTGCGACCCATGCCGAGTGGAAGGCGCGCGGCGTCGAGTTCACGCAGGAGCCGGTCGAGCGCTACGGCAGCATCGACGCCGGCTTCCGCGACCCCGCCGGCAACGGCTGGAAGCTGATCCAGGCGCCCGCGAACGCGAGGTGACGGAGCACGCGGCGCAGCGGCTTCCGCCGCTCGCCCGCGTCAGCTCTTGAGCCGGTAGCCCGTCCTGAAGATCCAGGCGATCACCCCCAGGCAGATCGCCATGAACAGCAGCGTCATCGCCAGGCTCACGCCCACGCCCACGTCGGCCAGGCCGTAGAAGCTCCAGCGGAAGCCGCTGATGAGGTAGACCACCGGGTTGAACAGCGTCACCGTCTGCCAGGCGGGCGGCAGCATGTCGATGGAATAGAAGCTGCCGCCGAGGAAGGCCAGCGGCGTGACGATGAGCATGGGCACGAACTGCAGCTTCTCGAAGCCGTCGGCCCAGATGCCGATGATGAAGCCGAGCAGGCTGAAGGTGAGCGAGGTCAGCACCAGGAACGCCAGCATCCACACCGGGTGCTCGATGCGCAGCGGCACGAACAGCGCCGCGGTGGCGAGGATGATGAGCCCGAGGATCACCGACTTGGTGGCCGCCGCGCCCACGTAGCTCGCCACGATCTCCAGGGTGGACACCGGCGCCGACAGCAGCTCGTAGATGGTGCCGGTGAACTTGGGGAAGTAGATGCCGAACGAGGCGTTGGAGATGCTCTGCGTCAGCAGCGACAGCATCACCAGCCCCGGCACGATGAAGGCGCCGTAGCTCACGCCGCCGACCTCGGGGATGCGCGAGCCGATGGCCGCGCCGAAGACCACGAAGTACAGCGAGGTCGAGACCACCGGCGAGACGATGCTCTGCAGCAGCGTGCGGAAGGTGCGCGCCATCTCGAAGCGGTAGATGGCGCGGATGGCGTGAAGATTCATGGCTGCTCCCCGGCCCGCTTCACGCGGCCTCCCTGCGCGTCTCGTGCACCAGGCTCACGAAGATGTCCTCCAGGGAGCTCTGCGTCGTCTGCAGGTCCTTGAACGCGATGCCGGCCCGGTCGAGGTCGTCCAGCAGCGCGGCGATGCCCGAGTGCTCGCCCTGCGCGTCGTAGGTGTAGACCAGCTCGTTGTTGCCGCCCGCCAGTTCCAGCCGGTGTGCGGCGAGCGCCGGCGGCACGGCGGCCAGCGGCTGCGCGAGCTGCAGCGTGAGCTGCTTCTTGCCGAGCTTGCGCATCAGCTCGGCCTTCTCGTCGACGAGGATGAGCGAGCCCCGGCTGATGACGCCGATGCGGTCGGCCATCTCCTCGGCCTCGTCGATGTAGTGCGTGGTCAGCACGATGGTCACGCCCTGGTCGCGCAGCCGGCGCACGAGCTGCCACATGTCGCGGCGCAGTTCCACGTCGACGCCGGCGGTGGGCTCGTCGAGGAACAGCACGCGCGGCTCGTGCGACAGCGCCTTGGCGATCAGCAGCCGCCGCTTCATGCCGCCCGACAGGGTGATGATCTTGTTGTCCTTCTTCTCCCACAGCGAGAGGTCGCGCAGCACGCGCTCGATGTGGCCGGGATCCGCCGCCTTGCCGAACAGCCCGCGGCTGAAGCTCACCGTGTCCCACACGGTCTCGAAGGCGTCGGTGGTCAGCTCCTGCGGCACCAGGCCGATGAGCGAGCGGGCTGCCCGGTAGTCGCGCACGATGTCGTGGCCGCCCACCTCGACGCGGCCCTCGCTCGGGTTGACGAGGCCGCAGACGATGCTGATGAGCGTGGTCTTGCCCGCGCCGTTCGGCCCCAGCAGGGCGAAGATCTCGCCGCGGCGGATCTCCAGGTCGACGCGGCGCAGCGCGCGGAAGTCCGGCGCGTAGGTCTTGGACAGGCCGACGACGCGAAGAATGGGTTCGGGCATGCGCGCGACGATAGCGGAAGGCGCCGCGCGCAGCGGTGCCGGGCAAGGCAATCCCGGAGTCAGCGCAGGGCTGCCGCGCCGGCCTCGGCCACGGCTTGCGCGAGGGCGTCGATGCCCTGCGGCGAGAGGTCGTCCGCCGCCACCACGCGGCGCGCGTCCCAGGCGCGGAAATGCGCCCGCTGCGAGCGCGCGTAGGACGGGTCGTAGTGCTTGAGCGCCAGCTCGGCGAACAGCGCCGGCAGGTCGTGCGCGCGCGCCAGCGCCTGCCAGGCGGCGATGGTGTCCTTGCCGTGCAGCGGCTTGAGCGGCGCCAGCTGCTCGGCCAGCCATTCGGGGCGGTCGCCGAGGTAGGCGTAGTCGCGCAGCAGGTAGGCCAGCCGCGCCGGCCAGGCCGCCTGCACCTCGACGCAGGGGCTGGCGCGCAGGCGCTCGATGAGCGGCGTGGGCACGTTGAGCCGGCCGATGCGGCGGCTCTCGCCCTCCACGAACAGCGGGCGCGCCGGGTCCAGCGCGCCGAGCACGCCGGCGATGGCCGTCTCGAAGGCGGTCTGCGACGGCTGGGCCGCGCCGGGCAGCGCCCCGAGCAGCGAGCCCTTGTGCCGCGCCAGCCCTTCCAGGTCCAGCGTCTGGTGGCCCTGCGCGGCCAGCGCGTGCAGCACCCGCGTCTTGGCGCTGCCGGTGGCGCCGACCACCACCACCAGCGGCAGCTGCGGCGCGCGCTGCGAGAGGGTGTCGATGACGTGGCGGCGCCAGCTCTTGTAGCCGCCGGCGAGCTGCTGCGCGTCCCAGCCGACGAGGCGCAGCCAGGTGACCATCGAGCCGCTGCGCAGCCCGCCGCGCCAGCAGTAGACCAGCGGCTTCCAGTTCGCCGGCCGGTCGGCGAACACCTCGCGCAGGTGGCGCGCGAGGTTGGCCGCCACCATCGCCCCGCCCACGCGCCGCGCCTCGAAGGCGCCCTGCTGCTTGTACAGCGTGCCGACGATGCGGCGCTCGTCGTCGTCGAGCACCGGGCAGTTGATGGCGCCGGGGACGTGGTCGATGGCGAACTCGGCCGGCGAACGCGCGTCGACCAGGGTGTCGAAGGCGGGCAGGTCGGCGACGCGGATGGGGGCTTTCATGCCTCGGCGGCGGTGTCGTTCATGGGCTGCATTGTCCCGGCCGTTCACGAATGCAGGACGGATGCGGGTGTCGCCTTGACGCCATCTTGTCAGTGGAGTAGTGTGGAACCATAATGGTTTCTTTTTGGTTGGAAGTGGCCATGCCGACGACCCTCACGCTCAAGAACATTCCCGATGCCGTGTACGAGCGGCTGAAGCTTGCCGCGCAAGCGAACCGGCGCAGCATGAACAGCGAGGCGATCGTGCGCCTCGAGGCTGCCCTGCTGCCCGATGCAATGGGCACGAGCGAACGGCTGGCGCGCGCCCGTGAGCTGCGGGCGGCCCTGCCGCAGGGCAAGTTCCGGGCGCGCGACATCGATGCGTTCAAGCGCGAAGGCCGCTCATGATCGTGGTGGACTCCAATGTGCTGGCCTATCTCTACCTGCCGGGCGAGCACACGGCAGCCGCCGAGGCCTTGTTCGAGCGCGACCCGCAATGGGCGGCGCCGGTTCTCTGGCGCAGCGAGTTCCGCAACATCCTGGCCGGCTACATGCGGCGCAAGTGGCTTACTTTTGCCCAGGCCTGCAGCCTGCAGAGCGAGGCGGAAGGCCTGCTGGCGGGCGCGGAGTTCGAGCTCGATTCGAACCGGGTGCTCGAACTCGTTCGCGACAGCGACTGCTCTGCCTACGATTGCGAGTTCGTCGCCCTGGCCATCCGGCTCGAGACGAAGCTCGTCACGGCAGACAAGAAGGTGCTGCGCGCCTTTCCCGCCCATGCGTTGGCATTGCCGGCCCGTGCGTGAGACGAGCCGCCGCGGGGTGGCGACAGGGGAAATGCCTTGAACCTTCCTCGAGCCCCGTTGAACGCGATGCGTCGATCCCTTGCAGCCTGGCTGTGGTTCGCCTTGTGCGCGCCGGTCCTCGCCGCCGACGCCCCCTGGCCCGCCTACGGCGGCACGCAGGGCGGCACGCGCTTCAGCCCCGCGGCGCAGGTCACGCCGGCCAACGTGGGCGAGCTGCGCCGCCAGTGGACCTACCGCACCGGCGACAACGCCCGCCGACCGGCGGCGCTGATGAAGACGGTGAAGTTCCAGGCCACGCCCATCCTCGTGGACGGGCGCCTCATGCTGTGCACGCCGTTCAACGAGGTTGTCGCGCTCGACCCGGCCTCCGGCCGCGAGCTGTGGCGCCACGACCCGCGGGTGGCCACCGACCGGCGCCCGGCCAACCGCTACGCCTGCCGCGGCGTGGCGCAGTGGCGCGATGCCGAACGCGCCGCGGAGGCGCCCTGCGCCACGCGTGTCTTCACCGGCACGGCGGACGCGCGCGTTATCGCGCTCGACGCCCGCACCGGCGCGCGCTGCGGCGACTTCGGCACGGGCGGCGAGGTGGCGATCGACCCCGGCGCGCTGCGCTGGCCGGGCGAGTTCCAGATGACCTCGGCGCCGGTGGCGGCCGGCGGCGTGGTCGTCGTCGGCTCGGCCGTGGGCGACAACGCGCGCGTGGACGCCCCCTCCGGCCGCGTGCACGCCTTCGACGCCCGCAGCGGCGCGCCGCGCTGGCAGTGGGAGCCGCTGCGCCCCGGCGCCGACGGCGCGCCGCCGCAGGCGGGCGCGGCCAACGCCTGGGGGCCGATGTCGGTGGACGAGGCGCGCGGGCTGGTGTTCCTGCCCACCTCCAGCCCCAGCCCCGACTTCTTCGGCGGCCTGCGCCCCGGCGACAACCGCGACGCCGATTCGGTGGTGGCGCTGCGCCTGGCAGACGGCTCGCGCGCCTGGGCCTTCCAGACCGTGCACCACGACGTGTGGGACTACGACCTCGCCGCCCAGCCCACGCTCGCGACCATCCACGTGGGCGGGGCGCCGCGCGACGTGGTGGTGCAGGCCACCAAGCAGGGCTTCGTCTTCGTGCTCGACCGCGACACCGGCGAGCCGGTGTTTCCCGTCGAGGAGCGGCCCGTGCCGCAGAAGAGCGCGCCGGGCGAGCGGCTCGCGCCCACCCAGCCCTTTCCCGCCGACCTGCCCGCGCTCGTGCCGCAGAAGCTCGACGCGGCCGACGCCTTCGGCTTCACGCCCTTCGACCGCGGCGCCTGCCGCGACCGGATCGCCGCGCTGCGCAACGAGGGCCTGTACACGCCGCCGAGCGCGCAGGGCACGCTGCTGTTCCCCTTCACCGGCGGCGGCGTGAACTGGGGCGGCGTCGCCGTCGACCCGCGCGACGTGGTGTACGTGAACACCAGCCGCATGCCGCACGCGGTCACGCTGATCCCCCGCGCGGACTTCGCCGCCGCCCGCGCCGCCGCGCCCGACCAGGAGGTGAGCCCGCAGCACGGCGCGCCCTTCGGCATGCGGCGCGACGTGGTGCTCTCGCCCTTCGGCGCGCCGTGCAACCCGCCGCCCTGGGGCACGCTGGCGGCACTGGACCTGCGCGGCAAGCGCATCGTGTGGGAAGTGCCGCTGGGCACCACCGAGGAGATCCTGCCGCTCGGCGTGGCGCTGAACCTCGGCATGCCCGGCTTCGGCGGGCCGCTGGCCACCGCCGGCGGCGTGCTCTTCATCGGCGCCGCCATGGACCGCTACCTGCGCGCCTTCGACATGCGCAGCGGCGCCGAGCTGTGGCGCGGCCGCCTGCCCGCGCCCGGCATGGCCACGCCCATGACCTACGAATGGCAGGGCCGGCAGTACGTGGTGATCGCCGCCGGCGGCCACGGCCAGGCCGGCACGGCGACGAGCGATGCCGTCGTCGCCTTCAGCCTGCCCGCGACCGGCGAGGCGCGGCGCAGCCTGTGGGCGCGCCACGTCGACCAGCCGGGGCGAAGGTTGCTCTTCGGCGCTGTGGGCGTGGGGCTGGGGTTGGCGCTGGTGGCCGGCATGTGGTGGCGCAGGCGGGCGCGGTCAGGCGCGTAGAAGAAACCCTCTCGCCCGTCGAGGCGAGGCAGCAGCGGCCCCCTCTCCCGCTTGCGGGAGAGGGTTGGGGTGAGGGTGCCCCGCCGCTATCCTGTGACGCTTCCCCATTCCACGAACTGCCGATGCGCCTGCTCCTCGTCGAAGACGACCGCATGATCGGCGACAGCCTGCGCGGCGCGCTGCGCCTCGAAGGCCATGCCGTCGACTGGGTGCGCGACGCCGAGGCCGCCGCGCAGACCCTGGCCACCGAGCGCTTCGACCTGGTGCTGCTCGACCTCGGCCTGCCGCGCGGCGACGGCCTGGACGTGCTGCGCGGCCTGCGCGCCCGCGGCGACGCCACGCCCGCCATCGTGCTCACCGCGCGTGACGCCACCACCGACCGCGTGGCGGGCCTGGACGCCGGCGCCGACGACTACCTCGTCAAGCCCTTCGACCTGGACGAGCTCAACGCCCGCATCCGCGCCGTGGCCCGCCGCCACAGCGGGCGCGCGCAGCCGCTGCTCACGGCGGGCGCCGTCACGCTCGACCCGGCCACGCGCCAGGTCACGCGCGCCGGCGAGCCGGTGCTGCTCTCGGCGCGCGAGTTCGCCGTGCTCGAGGCGCTGATGGTGCGGCCCGGCGCGCTGCTCTCTCGCGCGCAGCTCGAAGACCGGCTCTACGGCTGGGGCGAGGAGATCGAGAGCAACGCCGTCTCCGTCTACATCCACCAGCTGCGGCGCAAGCTCGGCGCCGGCTTCATCCAGAACGTGCGCGGCGTCGGCTACTTCGTCGACGCCAAGGCGGCACCCGACGCGCCCGCCGAGCCGCGATGAACTCCATCCGCCTGCGGCTGCTGCTCACGCTGCTGGTCACGCTGGCCGCCGCCGCGGCGCTGATGGGCGCCGTCACCTACCGCAGCGTGCTGGCCGAGACGCAGGCGCTGTTCGACTACCAGCTGCGGCAGATGGCGCTGTCGCTGCGCGACCAGGGCGCCATCGCGCCGGCGCAGGCCCGCGCGCTCGCCGACCAGCAGCTCGACTTCGTGGTGCAGATCTGGACGGTGGACGGGCGCAGCATCTACGCCTCGCGCGAGCACCCCGACCTGCCGGGCCGCGCCTTCCTCGGCTTCGCCGACGTCGACAGCGCCACGCGCCAGTGGCGCACCTTCAGCGTGGCCACCGCCGAGCGCGTGATCCAGGTGGCGCAGCCGCGCGAGATCCGCGAGCGCCTCGCCGCCGACGCCGCGCTGCGCAGCGTGAGCCCGCTGCTGCTGCTCGCGCCGCTGATGGCGCTGGCCGTGTGGTGGCTCGCCGCCGCCACCCTGCGCCCGCTGCGCCGCGTGGCCGCCGAGGTGCGCAGCCGCGATGCGGCCTCGCTCGAGCCGCTGTCCACCCGCGGCCTGCCCGACGAGGTGGCGCCGCTGGTCGGCTCGCTCAATGCGCTGCTCGGCCGGCTCGGCCAGTCGATGGATGCGCAGCGCGCCTTCGTCGCCGACGCGGCGCACGAGCTGCGCTCGCCGCTCACCGCGCTCAAGCTGCAGCTGCAACTGCTGCAGCGCGCCGCCGACGACGCGGCGCGCGGCGCGGCCACCGCGGCGCTCACCGAAGGCGTGGAGCGCGCCACGCGGCTCGTCGAGCAGCTGCTGACGCTCGCGCGCACCGAGCCGGGCGCCGCGCCCGGCGCGCACGAACCCGTGGACCTGGCCGAGCTGGCGCGCCAGGCGGTGGCCGACGCCGTGCCCTTCGCGCACGCGCGCGCCTCGCGCCTCGCGCTCGACGTGCAGCCTGCCGACGATGCCGCCGTGCCGGTGCACGGCGACCGTGCGCAGCTCGCGATGCTGGCGCGCAACCTGGTGGACAACGCGCTGCGCTACTCGCCGCCGGGCGCGCAAGTCGAGGTGCAGGTGGCGGCCGAGGGGCAGGGCGCCGTGCTGGTCGTCGACGACGACGGGCCCGGCATTCCCGCTGCGGAACGCGGGCGCGTGTTCGATCGGTTCTACCGCGGCAGCGCGCGCGACGAGCCGGGCACGGGGCTCGGCCTGGCCATCGTGCGGCAGGTGGCGCAGCGGCATGGGGCGAATGTCGGCTTGAGTGATTCGGCGCGGGGTGGGTTGCGGGTGGAGGTGCGGTGGGGTGGCGATGCGGCGGGGCGGCGGTGATGCCTGTACCGGGGGCGACTCGATCAGGTAAGTGTGGCGGCGAGGATGTGCTGCGTATCCGGTTCGGAAAGTACGGGTTATGCAGCATGTGCGCTGGGATCGTGCCTCGGGAGAATCAAGGGCTTGCGAAAGATTCGGCCTACTTGTGATCCGAGTTATGCGGCAGATCTGCCGTGCTATCCAGTTTGTATACGTGGCAGCGTTGCTGCCTAAATCAGGGTGGGCGTCATGACAAAGCCCTATCGCCAAAGCATTCAGCAGTTCATAGAGCACTTCCGAGTCCAAGGCGAAGCGATCTCTCTCGTAGAGTCTGAACTACATAGGAAGCTACTCTATTGCTCTGCTCTCGATCCGCTAGCTCAGGCAGTTTGTCAGCCAGGTGCGCAGAATCGTGCTCGTTTCCTAGAGCTTCTCCTCAACCACACCGACTGGCAAGATGCTCAACGAGTCAGTCTCTTTCAGCTCGCTTGCCATCTGCGGTTGAAGAAAAGAACTCGTTTTCGTCTTTATCGAGAAACGACACGCAGGCTTGGGCAGAACCCGCCGAGAAGACGGATGGCGCTTTCGAGTTCACCAAAATTCGATGAAATGGTTGGCTATGCAGCGCCGATCGAAATCGCTGACCTTAAGAAGTACAGATACGCAGAACTCTTCTATACCTTCCGCAACAATCTCGTCCACGAGTATCGCGAACCAGGATACGGCACAGACTGGTCTGGCAGACAGACGGAGCCCTTCTACACAAACTTGTCTTCCTTTGGTGACCGAGAGCTCGTGTTCCCACTTGCGTTCGTTGCAGAGGTCTACGACCAAGCACTAAAGCACGTCGAAGCCTACTTGTTGGCAAACAAAATCAGTCCGCACAGCAGGTTCAATTTCGGTTCCCATTGGCGCGCTACGGCATGACGCCTAACTATTCCATCGAGAGGACAGCTTCCGGCCTGCGACCGCAAGCTGCCGCTCATGTCAAACGATCAAGAGTTGGCAGCCATGAGATAGCGCCATTGCGAGGCATTTCATGAACTGGGATTCCCTCAAGACACCCATCGAGGTCGTCAACAAGCTGACTCTGACTCTGGCCATCGCGATCGGTGGGGCGTGGACCTGGTACACGTTCAGTGGAGAACTGAGGCGAGAGAACGCCGAAGCCCAGCTTCAGAAGATTCGCCGGGACATAGAACTCGCGAAGACATGGTCGGTGGATGCCGAGGTGCACGCGACGTCGCTGCCCAGACTGGGAAGCGAGAGGCATGTTCAGGTTCGAGTCGTCTTCCACAACAGGGGATCGCGAGACGCGAAGATCGATATCCAGCCAACCTCACTGCGGGTGACGCCGCTACTCACACCGAGTCTGCCTGAGCAGCCCCATCTCGCGCCGCGCACCCAGTTTCGTCCGCTGCCACTGGTCACCGCACTGGACGGTGCCGCAGCCTCGATTACGTCCATCTCGCTGGCCGTGGGGTCCAGGGCGGAACTGTTGTATGTCGCGCAGGTGGATGCCCCGGGCAGGTATCTCGTCGAATTCAGCACGTCCGGCGCGGGGGCGGATGCGGCAGGAGGGCAAGATACCGAGTTCGGATCCAGTGCCGTGCTCGATGTGCCATAGCGCTCGTGGGGATTCCGAGCGTGCCCGGCATGACGGGGCGATCTGACCATCGGCCGAAGCCCATTCCGCCAATGACCATGAAGTGACTCGGAAGTGACCTGAAGGTGGGGCAATCGCTGCGGGTGATGAAGAGTCAGTTCCGGTTCACGAAGCTGCACTGCCGAGGCTTGGCGAGGAACACGGCACAACCCGTCACGCTCGTTATGCTGTGCGCGCTGTCGAATCCGGGGATGGCGCAACGACAGTCGATGGCAGCGCAAGCATGAGTGCGTCCATGGCTTGGCAGTGTGCGCGACAGGCGCGGCCAGATCGTCGCGCGCGGCGCACTTCGGCGACTGAAACGATGCGCAGGGGGTCCCGTTGGTGCTTCATGCTCGATCCACGGCGGTCCCTATGCGTGCTCTGAGAAAGGCCTTTCTGGACGTCCAGACCGAGGAATCAAGATGACCCAAGTCCGCGTTGAAAGCTTCACCATCTCGCTCGACGGCTACGGCGCCGGCCCGAACCAGGACATCAGCCATCCGCTCGGCATTGGTGGGACTGATCTGCACCAGTGGCTACTCCCGACACGCACGTTTCAACAGGCCTTGTTCGGCAAGGACGGCGGCACGACCGGGATCGACGACGACTACGCTTCGCGCGGCTTTCGGAATGTCGGGGCGTGGATTCTCGGAAGGAACATGTTCGGACCGGTTCGCGGCCCCTGGCCGGACATGAGCTGGAAAGGGTGGTGGGGAGACAACCCGCCCTATCACTTCCCCGTCTTCGTCCTGACCCACCATGCGCGTCCGCCCCTCGAAATGGAAGGCGGCACGACGTTCCATTTCGTCACCGGCGGAATTCACGAGGCGCTCGACCGGGCGCGGGAGGCGGCCGGCGGAAAAGACGTGCGGATTGGCGGTGGGGCCAACGTCATCCAGCAGTACCTTCGCGCGCGCCTGATCGACGAGCTGCACATCGCCATCTCGCCGGTCCTGCTCGGCAGTGGCGAGCGATTGTTCGAAGGGGTCGACGTGCGGGCCCTGGGGTACGAATGCGTTGACTTCACGGCGTCGGAGAAGGCCACGCATGTCGTTCTGCGGCGCCGCGGGGACACGGCAGACGCCTGACGCCTGACGGCCGATAGCCACAGGCGGTGTGCTGTGCGGGCCGCCGCCGAAACCGGAGCACCGGACACCATGAGCTTCTCCATCGCGCCCACGCAAGAAGCCCACCTTCCCGAGCTTTACCGGGTCATCGACTCGGTGGCACGCGAAGGCAAGTACCTCGCATTCACGAAAGCTCCCCCCTGGGAGCAATCATTGGCGTTCTATCGAAGCCTGCTGGCGTCAGGCTTTCCGTACTTCGTGGCTCTCTCCGATTCAAGGGTCGTCGGCTGGTGCGATGTCGCATCGGTCATGGGTGAGTCGAGGTCTCACATCGGAGTGCTCGGCATCGGGCTGTTGCCCGAGGCGCGTCACCAGGGGCTTGGCCGCCGGCTGATGGAGGCCGCCATCGCCAGAAGCTGGGCGAACGGCCTGGCGCGTATCGAGCTGACCGTTCGTGACGACAACCACAACGCGAAGGCCCTCTATGAACGGCTGGGGTTCGAGGCCGAGGGGCTTCGCCGAAAGGCCAGTGTCGTGGGCCGCGAAGTGCATGACGTCTGGGCCATGGCCTTGCTCCGCCCGGATGGTGCCTGACCCTCGACAGGGATCTCCGGCTCGTTTGCCGGATGTCAGCCGGCGTCGGCGGGGACCGGCGGCACCGCTGGCGGGCTTGACGTTGAGAGCTCTTCGCGCTTCAGATCGACGACTCGCCGTCGCAGGATCGTGGCGCACGCACAAAGGAGGCACGGATATGCACGTCACGCGGTTTCGCTCCAAGGTGGACGCATGGGTCGTCATCACGCTTGTGCTCGCGGCGGCCATGGCACTGCTTGCCGCGTATGCCCTGCCGTCTCGTGATGTGCGCTTCGGGCTGCTGGGCCCCGTCCTGCTGGTGGCCGTTGGAGCCGGCCTTCCGCTGTGGATTCTTCTGTCGACGAGCTATGCCGTGAAGGATCGGGCGCTCGTCATCCGCAGTGGCCCGTTCGGCTGGCGCATTCCGCTGTCCGAGATCACCCGCATGGCTCCCACCAGGGCGGCATGGTCGAGCCCGGCGCTCTCGCTGGACAGGCTGAGGATCGAGTACGGCGCGGGAAAGACCGTGCTTGTCTCGCCCACGGATCATGGCGCCTTCATGCGAGCGGTCAGCGAAGCAGCCGATGCGGCTTAGCCGCTCGCCAGCGGGCGTCTTCCGGCAGCGGCCTCAACCCCCGTCCACCGTCCGACTCCAAGAGGAACCTCCGTGCTGCTCAAGTCTCTCGCGGCCTGGCTGGTCCTTCTGCTGCTGGCGGTGGCGAACGGCGTCCTTCGCGAGGCCGTCCTCATCCCCTCGCTCGGCAAGAGCCGCGGCCTCGTCCTGAGCGGCGTGCTGCTGTGCCTGGCGGTGGCGCTCGTCGCCCATGTCTTCGTTCGCCGCGTGAAGGGCATGCCGGCTTCCCAAGGCCTGCGGATCGGGGCGCTCTGGCTGTGCCTGACGCTCGCCTTCGAGTTCGGCCTGGGGCGCCTCGTTCAGCACAAGCCATGGCCTGAGCTGCTCGACGCCTACACGTTCGCGGACGGCAACCTCTGGCCGGTCGTCCTTCTCGTCATCGGGCTCGCGCCGTACGTGGCCGCCAGGTGCCATGCGGGGTCCGCCGGTAGGGCGTTGAATGCGGGTAATCCCTGAGAAGCGCCGCGTCGAAACCGGCCGCGCGCGTTCGACCAAGGGACAGGGCCCGGCGTGGCCGGGTTCGATGTCTCACTTATCCCCCCGAAGGAGCTTTCCATGTCCGAACGAACTGTCCGCCTCCATCGTGTCCTGCGCGCCCCGCCCGAGAGGGTCTACCGCGCCTTTCTCGACGCCGACGCCATGGCCAAGTGGCTGCCGCCGCACGGGTTCACCTGCAAGGTCCACCACTTCGAGCCGAAGGTCGGCGGCGGCTTCCGCATGTCGTTCCACAACTTCTCGACCGGCAACGGCCATTCGTTCTCGGGCGAGTACCTCGAGCTCGTGCCGAACGAGCGGCTGCGCTACACCGACCGGTTCGACGACCCGGGCCTGCCGGGCGTGCTGCAGGTCACCGTGTCGCTGAAGGCGGTGAGTTGCGGGACGGAGCTGTCGGTGGCGCAGGAAGGCATCCCCGAGGCCATTCCGCTGGAGATGTGCTATCTCGGCTGGCAGGACTCGCTGCTGCAGCTGGCCGCGCTGGTGGAGCCCGACATTCCGGAATAGGCCGGTCCCCGCCGCGCCGGCCGGCCCGTGCGGCGCCCGGCCGGCCGCTTAACGTTCGCCTCATGCAGCGCTAACCGGGCGCTAACCCACGGCACCTACCTTCTTCCTGACGCGAGCGGCAACCCGCCGCCCGCCGCACAGCAAGGAGAAATGCCATGGCCAAGATCCGCAACACGGCGCTTGCCGCCTCCCTCGTCGCTGCCGGCGTCGTGGCCGGCACCGTCACCAGCGCCGGGGCCTTCGACCTGCCCTGGAGCAGGAAGGACAAGCCGGAGGCGGCCACCCGCGTGGCCGCCGCGCCGGCGGCCGTGCCGGTGCCGATGAAGGCCGCCGGCGTGCCCGATTTCCGCGCCATCGTGCAGCAGTCGGCGCCGGCGGTGGTGGGCATCACCGTGTCGGGCGTGCACGAGGCCGCGATGCAGATGCGCGGCGTGCCGCCCGGCGCCGAGGACGACCCGTTCTTCCAGTTCTTCCGCGGGCTGCCGGGCTTTCCGGGCATGCCGCGCGGCGGCGGTTCGGCGGAGCAGCCGTTCCGCGGCATCGGCTCGGGCTTCATCCTCAGCGCCGACGGCCTGATCCTCACCAACGCCCACGTGGTGCGCGACGCGAAGGAGGTCACCGTCAAGCTGTCCGACCGGCGCGAGTACGCCGCCAAGGTGCTGGGCGCCGACCCGGTGACCGACGTGGCCGTGCTGCGCGTGCAGGCCACGGGCCTGCCCACGGTGCAGCTGGGCGACCCGTCGACGCTGTACGTCGGCGACCCGGTGCTGGCCATCGGCGCGCCCTTCGGCCTGGAGCAGACGGCCACGCAGGGCATCGTGAGCGCCAAGGGCCGCTCGCTGCCGGGCGACAGCGCCGTGCCCTTCATCCAGACCGATGCGGCGGTGAACCCCGGCAACTCGGGCGGCCCGCTGTTCGACGGACAGGGCCGCGTGGTGGGCATCAACGCGCAGATCTATTCGCAGAGCGGCGGCTACCAGGGCCTGAGCTTCGCGATCCCGATCGACGTGGCGCTGCACGTCAAGAGCCAGATCGTCGAGACCGGCCATGCGGTGCATGCGCGCCTGGGCGTGACGGTGCAGGACGTGAACCAGGCGCTGGCCGATTCCTTCGGCCTGAAGCGGCCCCGCGGCGCGCTGGTGGCGCAGGTCATGCCGGGCAGCGCGGCCGCCGCCGCGGGCCTGGCGTCGGGCGACGTGATTCTTTCGGTCAACGGCCGGGAGATCGAGCGCTCGGGCGAGCTGTCGAGCGCGATCGCGATGGCCAAGCCCGGCGACAGCGCCAGCCTGAAGGTGTGGCGCCACGGCGCCGAGGAGGACCTGACGGCCCGGCTGCAGGCCGCCGACCCGGCGCAGACCGCCTCGGCCGCCGGCGGCGAGGTGGAGAAGGGCCACCTCGGCCTGGCGCTGCGCCCGCTCAGCCCCGACGAGCGCCGCGCCGCCGGCGTGCCGGGCGGCCTGGTGGTGCAGGACGCCGCCGGCCCGGCGGCGCGCGCGGGCATCGAGCCGGGCGACGTGCTGCTCGCCATCAACGGCCGCACGGTGCAGTCGATCGACGAGATCCGCAAGGTGCTCGACAAGGAGCCGAAGAGCGTGGCGCTGCTGGTGCAGCGCGGCGGGGAGAAGATCTTCGTGCCGGTGAAGTTGGGTTGAGGCCTGCTTCAGAAGTACGAGGACGAACCCGTTCGTGCAAGGGCAAGCCTGTTCGCACAAGAGCAAACCCGTTCGTATGAGAACAAGCCCGTTGGCACTGAGCTTGTCGAAGTGCCCTTGTGCGCACGGGGCTTCGACAGGCTCAGCCCGAACGGTTCTTTCGTGAGGACCCGCGGGGGCTTCGACAAGGCGAAGCCTTGCCTTCAGTCCTGAGCCTGTCGAAGGTTCGGCCCGAACGGGTCTCGTGGGTCGCTCGCGAATCGGTATCGGACATGGCCAGCGCCTTCGCCGGCTCGCCGCGGCCATGCCGCGCGGGCGTCATCGGCGGACGTTGGCCATCGTGGCCTGCATCAGCGCCACCACCTTGCCGGCGTCCCCCTCGCCGGAGAACGCCCGCACCTCGCCCGTGCACACGGTGAGCAGCTTGCCCGCGCTCTGCACCCGTCCGACGGCGAGGAAGCGCTCGCCCAGCGCCGGGCGCAGGAGGTTGATCTTGAACTCGGCGGTGACCACCTCGCAGTCGGGCGGCGACTTCGTCAGCGCCGCGTAGCCGCACGCGCTGTCGACGATGCTCGTGATCGCGCCGGCATGCACGTAGCCGTGCTGCTGCGACAGGCGGGGCGAGAACGGCAGCGCGATGTGCACCTCGCCGTCGTCCACCCGGGCCAGGGTCGCGCCGAGGGTCGTCATGAGGCCCTGCCTGTCGAAGCTGGCGGCGATCCGCTCCCGGAGGGCGCTCATGGCGCGGGGCGTTCTTCCGTGCGCGGGGTTCTCAGGCCAGCTCGGCGTTGATCGCCGCGAGCGCCGCCGCGCCGGGGCACAGCGCGGCCTCGTCGAGGCGGTTCAGCGGCGCGTCCACCGTGCCCAGGTGCTCGTGCAGGTCTTCGGCCGCCGGGTCGACGTAGAGCAGCCCGGTCACGATCTCGCCGCGCGCGCCGTGCAGGGCGATGTGGTTCATCGCCGCCAGCCGGTCGCCGGGGTCGTAGCCGTCGTGCAGCTTGCGCAGGCGCAGCAGGCTGCCGTCGTGCTGCGTGACCTCGATCACCTCGCCGGGGGCGTACATCGTCACGATGGCGTCGCGGCTGGGCATGAAGTCCAGGCGGTTCACCGCCTCGTTGTGGGCGCGCACGTGGTCGTAGCTCTTGGTGCTGCCGGCGTGGTTGTTGAAGGCCACGCAGGGGCTGATGACGTCGATGAGCGCCGCGCCGCGGTGCCGCAGCGCGCCCTTGATGAGCGGCACGAGCTGTTCCTTGTCGCCCGAGAAGCTGCGTGCCACGTAGCTGGCGCCGAGCTGCAGCGCGAGCGAGACGAGGTCGATGGGCGAATCGGTGTTCACCGCGCCCTTCTTGCTCTTGCTGCCCGTGTCGGCCGTGGCCGAGAACTGGCCCTTGGTGAGGCCGTACACGCCGTTGTTCTCGACGATGTAGGTCATGTTCACGCCGCGGCGCATGGCGTGGGCGAACTGGCCGAGGCCGATGGAGGCGGAGTCGCCGTCGCCGCTCACGCCCAGGTAGAGCAGCTCGCGGTTGGCGAGGTTGGCGCCGGTGAGCACGCTGGGCATGCGCCCGTGCACGGTGTTGAAGCCGTGCGAGTTGCCGAGGAAGTAGTCGGGCGTCTTCGACGAGCAGCCGATGCCCGAGAGCTTGGCCACGCGGTGCGGCTGGATGTCCAACTCCCAGCAGGCCTGCACCAGCGCGGCGGAGATGGAGTCGTGCCCGCAGCCGGCGCACAGGGTCGAGACCTTGCCTTCGTAGTCGCGCCGGGTGAAGCCGAGCGCGTTCTTCTTCAGGGTGGGGTGGTGCAGCTTGGGCTTGGCGAGATAAGTCATGCCACCTTCCCCTTGCTGATGGGCTCGACGTTGTGCCGCTGGATGAATTCGGCCATCGCCCCGGCGATGAAGCGCGCGGTGATCGGCGTGCCGTCGAAGTGCAGCACGGGTTCGAGCCTGGCCGGGTCGAGCGCCTGCTCGGTGACGAGCAGCGTGCGCAGCTGCGCGTCGCGGTTCTGCTCGACGACGAACACCGTCTCGTGCGCGGCGATGAAGCGGTCGACCGCCTCGCTGAACGGGAAGGCGCGGATGCGCAGGATGTCCACGTGCAGCCCCTGCGCCTGCAGCGCCGCGAAGGCCTCGGCCATCGCCGGGCTGGTGGAGCCGTAGTAGATGGCGCCGAAGCGCGTGGGCTTGGCGGCGCGGCGCTCGACGGGCTGCGGCACCAGCGCCTTGGCGGTCTCGAACTTGCGCAGCAGCCGCTCGACGTTGTAGAGGTAGTCGGGCCCCGCCTCCGAATAGCGCGCATAGGCGTCGCGCGTGGTGCCGCGGGTGAAGTAGGCGCCGTGCTCCGGGTGGGTGCCGGGGTAGGTGCGCCAGGGGATGCCGTCGCCGTCGACGTCGAGGTAGCGGCCGAACTCGGTGCCGGCCTCGAGCGCCTCGGCCGTCATCACCTTGCCGCGGTCGTAGCGGCGCGCGTCGTCCCATTCGAGCGGCTCGCACAGGCGGTGGTTCATGCCGATGTCCAGGTCGGTCATCAGGAACACCGGCGTCTGCAGCCGGTCGGCCAGGTCCAGGCAGGCGGCGGCGAACTCGAAGCATTCCCGCGGGTCCTCGGGGAACAGCAGCACGTGCTTGGTGTCGCCGTGCGAGGCGTAGGCGCAGGCGATCACGTCGGCCTGCTGCGTGCGCGTGGGCATGCCGGTGGACGGGCCGCCGCGCTGCACGTTGATGAGCGTGACCGGGATCTCGGCGAAGTAGGCCAGGCCGATGAACTCGGTCATCAGCGAGATGCCCGGCCCCGAGGTCGCGGTGAAGGCGCGCGCGCCGTTCCAGCCCGCGCCGGTGACGACGCCGATGGAGGCGATCTCGTCCTCGGCCTGCACGATGGCGAACTTGTTGCGCCCGCTCGCCTTGTCGACCCGCAAGCGCCGGCAGTACTTCTCGAAGGCCTCGGCCACCGAGGAGCTGGGCGTGATCGGGTACCAGGCGCACACCGTGGCGCCGCCGTACACGCAGCCCAGCGCCGCGGCGGCGTTGCCTTCCAGGAAGATGCGCCGGCCCACGGCGTCGCGGCGCTCGACCCGTAGCCCCGTGGCGTCGTCCAGGTACTCGCGCCCGTGGTGCAGGCCCATCATGAAGGCGTCGAGGTTGGGCTGGATGAGCTTGGCCTTGCCCTTGTACTGCTCGCCCAGCAGCGTGGCGATGACCTCGGGCTCGATGCCCAGCAGCGCGGCGAGCACGCCCACGTAGACGATGTTCTTGAGCAGCTGCCGCTCGCGCGGATCGGTGTAGCGCGTGGCGCACAGGTCGGTGAGCGGCACGCCGATGACGTGGATGTCGTCGCGGAACCTGCTGGCGGGCATCGGCCGCGACGAGTCGTACAGCAGGTAGCCGCCGGGCGTGATCTCGGCCACGTCCTTGTCCCAGGTCTGCGGGTTCATCGCCACCATCAGGTCGCAGCCGCCGCGCCGGCCCAGCCAGCCGGCCTCGCACACGCGCACCTCGTACCAGGTGGGCAGGCCCTGGATGTTGGACGGGAAGATGTTGCGCGGGCTGACGGGAATGCCCATGCGCAGCAGGCTGCGCGCGAACAGCTCGTTGGCCGAGGCCGAGCCCGAGCCGTTGACGTTGGCGAACTTGACGACGAAGTCGTTGGTGGCTTGGATGCGCGGGGAGGGCATGGCGGTGCTCATCTCAGGCGGCCTTGGCGTGATGGGAGCGGCAGCCCCGTCCCGCCTGCGGCAGGTCGAGCACGAACTTCTGCATGTCCCACGCCCCGGTCGGGCAGCGCTCGGCGCACAGGCCGCAGTGCAGGCACACGTCCTCGTCCTTGACCATCACGCGCCCGGTCTTCAGCGGCCCGCCCACGTACAGCGCCTGGTCGGCATGCCGCGCAGGCGCGCGCAGGCGCGTGCGCAGGTCGGCCTCGTCGCCGTTCGCGGTGAAGGTGATGCAGTCGGTCGGGCAGATGTCCACGCAGGCGTCGCACTCGATGCACTGGCCGCTGCTGAACACCGTCTGCACGTCGCAGTTGAGGCAGCGCTGCGCCTCCTTCCAGGCGGTGGCCGCGTCGAAGCCGAGCTCCACCTCCACCTTTATGTTGCGCAGCGACTTGTTCACGTCCGTCCACGGCACCTTGTGGCGCAGGTCGGGCGCCACCTGGTTGTCGTAGCTCCACTCGTGGATGCCCATCTTCTGCGACACCAGCGTCACGCCGCGCGGCGGGCGCTGCGTCACGTCCTCGCCGTGCAGGAACTTGTCGATGGAGATGGCGGCCGCATGGCCCTGCGCCACGGCCCAGATGATGTTCTTCGGCCCGAGCGCCGCGTCGCCGCCGAAGAACACCTGCGGCAGCGAGGACTGCAGCGTGTCGGCGTTCAGCACCGGCATGCCGTGCGCGTCGAAGTCGATGCCGGCGCTGCGCTCGATCCACGGGAAGGCGTTCTCCTGCCCCACGGCCACCAGCACCTCGTCGCAGTCGAGCATCTCGTCGGGCTCGCCGGTGGGCACGAGCTGGCGGCGCCCGCGCTCGTCGCGCACCGCGCGCACGCGCTCGAAGCTCATGCCGGTCAGGCGGCCGTTCTCGTGCAGGAAGGCGCGCGGCACGCGGCAGTCGAGGATGGGGATGCCCTCGTGGACGGCGTCCTCCTTCTCCCACGGCGAGGCCTTCATCTCCTCGAAGGGCGAGCGCACCACGACCTTCACGTCCTCGCCGCCGAGGCGCCGCGCGGTGCGGCAGCAGTCCATGGCGGTGTTGCCGCCGCCGAGCACGATCACGCGCTTCGCGGCCCGCGTGACGTGGCCGAAGGAGACGGAGGAGAGCCAGTCGATGCCGATGTGGATGTGCGCGGCCGCTTCCGCGCGGCCGGGGATCGACAGGTCGCGCCCGCGCGGTGCGCCGGAGCCGACGAAGACCGCGTCCCAGTTCTCGTCGAGCAGCTGCTGCATCGACTCGATGCGCGTGTTCGCGCGGAACTCGACGCCCAGCTGCAGCACGTAGCCCGTCTCCTCGTCGATCACCGCCTCGGGCAGCCGGAAGCGGGGGATCTGCGTGCGGATCATGCCGCCGGGCTTGGCGTCGCCGTCGAACACGGTGACGTGGTAGCCGAGCGGCGCCAGGTCGCGCGCCACCGTCAGCGCCGCGGGGCCCGCGCCCACACAGGCGACGCGCTTGCCGTTCTTCAGCGAGGCGGGGCGCGGCAGGCGGTTGCGCACGTCGTCCTTGAAGTCGGCCGCCACGCGCTTGAGCCGGCAGATGGCCACCGGCTCGGGCCTGGCGGCCTGCGCCTCCTCCACGCGGCCGCGCCGGCAGGCGGGCTCGCACGGCCGGTCGCAGGTGCGCCCGAGGATGCCGGGAAAGACGTTCGATGCCCAGTTGACCATGTAGGCATCGGTGTGGCGGCCCGCCGCGATGAGGCGGATGTATTCGGGGACCGGGGTGTGGGCGGGGCAGGCCCACTGACAGTCGACCACCTTGTGGAAGTAGTCGGGATGAGCGATGTCTGTGGCTTGCACGCTGCCCTTTCCGCGCGCCCGGCCGGCGGGTCGGCGCGCCATCTGCACCCGCGGGGTGCGCATGGGGCGCTGCGGGTCGCGGTCCATGCTAGGCCAAGCGTCGCCTCGATGTCAGCGAGGGTTTGCGCGAGGGCGGCTTGTCCGCGCGCAAACGATGGTTTCTGGCGCTGTCCTACCGTGCGCCCTCCGACGTTCCTCGCCAGGCCGCATGGAATTCAAGGACTACTACGCCACGCTGGGCGTGCCGCGCACCGCCACGCCCGACGAGATCAAGCGCGCCTACCGCAAGCTCGCGCGCAAGTACCACCCGGACGTGAGCAAGGAAGCCGACGCCGAGGCCCGCTTCAAGGAGGTGGCCGAGGCCTACGAGGCGCTGGGCGATGCCGAGAAGCGCGCCGCCTACGACGACATCGGCCGGCGCACCGACCGCACGCGGGATTTCCACCCGCCGCCCGGCTGGGGCGAGGGCTACGAGTTCAGCGGCCGCGGGGATGATGCGGGCGGCCCCGGCGACGAGGCCGACTTCAGCGAGTTCTTCGAGAGCCTGTTCGGCCGCCGCGCGCGCGGCGCGGCGCATGCCGCGCGCAGCGCCGACCACCACGCGAGGATCGAGATCGACCTGGCCGACGCCTACCGCGGCGCACAGCGCACGATCATGCTGCGCATGCCGGTGGTGCAGCCTTCCGGCGAGGTGGCATGGCAGGAGCGCCGGCTCGACGTGGCGATCCCGAAGGGCATGCGCGCCGGCCAGCACCTGCGCCTCGCGGGGCAGGGCGGCGCGGGTGCGCCCGGGCAGCCGGCGGGCGACCTGTACCTCGAGATCGCGCTGCGCCCGCATCCGCACTTCCGCGTCGACGGGCGCGACGTCTTCCTCGACCTGCCGGTGAGCCCCTGGGAAGCCGCGCTCGGCGCCACGGTGACCGCGCCCACGCCGGACGGCAGCGTGCAGCTCACCATCCCGCCCGGTTCGGCGAGCGGGCGCCGGCTGCGCCTGCGCGGCAAGGGCCTGCCCGGCAACCCGCCGGGCGACCTGTACGCCGTGCTCGGCGTCGTCGCGCCCGCGGCCGACACGCCGGCGGCGAAGGACGCCTACACCGCGTTCGAGCGCGCCTTCCCCGGCTTCGAGCCGCGGCGCAACCTGGAGGCATGAAGACCATGGCCGAGCCGTCCCGCACCGTCGTCCACGGCGTGATCGTCGAGGAAGAGCTGCGCTTCACGCTGGTGGAGCTGTCCCGCGCCTGCCGGGTGGACGCCGCGCGTGTTGCCGCGCTGGTCGACGAAGGCGTGCTGCAGCCCGAGGGCGGTTCGCCCGACGAATGGCGGTTCAGCGGCCAGTCCCTGCGCCGCGCCCGCGCCGCGCTGCGGCTCGGTCACGACCTCGAACTCGGCACGGCCGGCACGGCGCTGGTGCTCGATCTGCTGGACGAGATCGAGCGGCTGGAGGCGAGGTTGCGGCGGGCGGGGGTGCGGTGAGGAGGCTTCTGTGGTGCCCGGCTCGATCCGATGCGGTGTTTCGCGGATCGAAGCGCGCTGCTAATAGCCCGTTTGCGCTGAGCCTGCCGAAGCGCTTGCCCCACTTGACCCGTTGATCCATTGGCCCGTTCGCGCTGAGGTATCGAAGCGCTCGTCGCCTGAAACCCCGTTCGCGCTGAGCTTGTCGAAGCGTGCGCGCAGTCCGGTTTGGCTGGTTGAAGTGCGGCCGAAGCTGTGAGGAGCCGGGACTCGCCCCGGCGGGCGAGTTACTTCTCTTGTCTCGCCAAGAGAAGTAACCAAGAGAAGGCGACCCGGAGGCGTCGCCCCTCGCTGCGCGAGGGGTGCGCTGCGATGCTCGGGCTTCGCAGCCTCGCGCGAAACTCGCTACGCGCCCTGCGGGCGCTGCGCTCAAACAGTCGCGCGAAGTCAGAAGACGAGGGGCGCTTGCGCGCCCGGCTGCAAAGCCCTGCGCTTCTCGCCGATGCCTACGGGAGGCGACTCGGCTCGCTGCGCATCGCCACCCAGGGCGGCGTCGCTGCGCGACGCACCGCACATCCAGCCGAAGCGCAGCGAGGCGTGGCTGGTGTTGCGGGGTCCCCGTGGGAGGCGTCGAGGAGCGCAGGAGTTTGGCGCGGCGCGCAGCGCCTTCGTCTTCTGACTTCGCGCGACTGT
>JBIQHD010000055.1:0-14750 GCA_044508835.1 Rubrivivax sp. | reverse complement strand
GCGGCGGGGTGCCGCGCGCGGCGGCCGGCCGGGGCGGCGGCGCGGGGGCCGGCTCGGGCGCGGTCGGCTGCGGCGGCGGGGCGATCGGTTCCGGCCCCGGTTCGGTCGCCGGCAATGCCGGCGCGGCCTCGTTCGCCTCGGCCGGCGCGGCGGCAGGCTCCGTGGCCATGGGGGCGGCCGGCTCGGGGGCGGCGGCCGGCGCGGGCTCGACCGCCGGCACCGGGGCCGGCACGGGGGCTGCGCCGCGCTGCGACCACCAGTAGCCCACGCCGCCCGCGGCGATCAGCACCACCAGCGACAGCAGCACCGGCACCAGCGGGAAGCCCTTGGCCGGTGCCGGCGTGTCCGTCGCCCATGCCGGCGTCGGCGCCGGCGGCGAGGACGGCTGCAGCGCCGCCCGCACCGCGGCGCGGGCGTCGTCTCCGGCAGGCGCGGCGGGCGCTTCCGCCGCGGCCGGCGGCAGGGTCGGCGCGAAGGTGTCGTCCTCGGCCGGCGGCACGGCGGCAGGCGGCGGCTCGGCCGGCCGGCTGCGGGGCAGGATGACGGTGCGGTCGTCCTCCGCGGCGTCGTCAACGGCAGGCAGCGGGTCGGCGGCGGCCGTCGCGGCGGCCGCCCCGAGCCGGGTGCCGCACAGGCGGCAGAACTTCGTGCCGGCCGCATTGGCATGGCCGCAGCCGGCGCAGACGAGGTCCGCGGACGCGCCCGGCGCCGCGGCGAGCGTGGTGCCGCAGCGCTTGCAGAAGCGGGCGGAAGCGTCGTTGGGGGCTCCGCAGGCAGAGCAGGTCTGGGTCACTTCTCGTCCCTCCGTTCGATCGTTCTTCCCGCCTCGCGGCAGGGCGCGGCAAGCATAGCCGGCCCGGCGGCGGCGGCCAATGCGGCCGCGCCGCTTGAATATCTAGAATCAGAATTGATACATCAGAAGTCGCGCGACGACACCGACCGCATGCCCGCTTCCCCCGCCTCCCTGCCGCTGTCGCGCTTCACGGTGCTCGACCTCACCATCGCCCGCGCCGGGCCGACGGCCGTGCGCCTGCTCGCCGACTGGGGCGCGAACGTGGTGCGCATCGAGCCGCCGCCGGCGCAGTCGGCCGGTTCCATCACCGGGCGCCGCCGCGCCGCCGACGACCAGAACCTGCACCGCAACAAGCGCAGCGTGTGCATCGACCTCAAGCACCCGCAGGGCGCGGCGCTGCTGCGGCGCATGGCGGCGCGCGCCGACGTCGTGGTGGAGAACTTCCGCGCCGACGTGAAGCGCCGCCTCGGCCTCGACTACGCGCAGCTTCGCGCCCTCAACCCGCGCGTCATCCTCGCCAGCATCTCCGGCTTCGGCCAGACCGGGCCGTACAGCGAGCGCCCCGGCGTCGACCAGGTGGTGCAGGGCATGAGCGGGCTGATGTCGATCACCGGCGAGCCCGGCCGCGGGCCGATGCGCGCCGGCGTGGCGATCTCCGACACCACCGCCGGCATGTTCCTCGGCCAGGGCATCCTGCTCGCGCTGCTGCACCGCGAGCAGACGGGCGAGGGGCAATGGGTGCACACCTCGCTGCTCGAATCGATGCTCAACAAGCTCGACTTCCAGGGCGCGCGCTACACCATGAGCGGCGAGGTGCCGGGCCAGGAGGGCAACTTCCACCCCACGCTCGCGGCCATGGGCACCTACCGCGCGAGCGACGGCCTGGTGAACATCGCGCCGACCTCGCCCAAGGCCTTCGCCGCGCTGTGCGCGGTGATCGGCGTGCCCGACCTGCCCGCGCGGCCCGAGTACGCCGACGTGCGCTCGCGCCTGCGCAACCGGCGCGCGCTCGACGCCGAGATCAATGCGGCGACCGGGCGCATGCGGGTCGGCGAACTGGTCGAGCGCCTGAACGCCGCGGGCGTGCCCTGCGGTCCGATCTACGATGTGGGCCAGGCCTTCGAGGACGCCCAGGCGAAGCACCTGCGCATGACGCGGCCGGCGCCGCATCCGGCGCTGGGCGACGTGCAGCTGGTGCGCTCGCCGATCAATCTCTCGGCCGTGCCGCACCCCGAGGCCTTCCACCATGCGGCGCCCGACCCCGGCGAGCACACGGACGAGCTGCTGCGCGAATTCGGCGTCGACGCGGCCGCCATCGAACAATTGAAGAACGAAGGAGTGGTGGCTTGATCGCCTTGCAGACCGACAAGATCCTCGCCCGCGTCGACGACGACGGCATCGGCTGGCTCAGCTTCAACAACCCGGCGCGGCGCAACGCCGTGTCGCTGGAGATGTGGCAGGGCCTGGGCGACGCGCTCGCCGCCTTCGAGGCCGACGCCGCGGTGCGCGTGGTGGTGCTGCGGGGCGAGGGCGGCAAGGCCTTCGCCGCCGGCGCCGACATCTCCGAGTTCGAGACGCGCCGCGCCGATGCCGGGCAGAAGAGGCAGTACGGCGAGATCGCCGCGCGCGGGCAGCAGGGCCTGGCGCGCCTGACCAAGCCGCTGGTGGCGATGGTGCAGGGCTTCTGCATCGGCGGCGGGCTGGCGATCGCGCTCAGCGCCGACGTGCGCTTCGCGACGCCGGGCTCGAAGTTCGGCATTCCGGCGGCCCGCCTCGGCCTCGGCTACGACTACCCGGGCCTGGCCGCGCTGGCGCGGCTGGTCGGCCCGTCCACGGCGAAGGACATCCTGTTCACCGCGCGGCATCTCGATGCCGACGAGGCGCTGCGCGTGGGCCTGGTGAACTTCGTCGTCGACGAGACCGAGCTCGAGGCGCGCGTGCGCGCCTACGCCCGCGCCATCGCCGCCAACGCGCCGCTCACCGTGCGCACGGCCAAGGCCGCGGTGCGGCTCTTCGAGCGCTATTCGGCAAGCCCGGAGGCCGCCGAGATCTCGGCCATGGTGGACCGCTGCTTCGACAGCGAGGACTACAAGGAGGGCCGCCGCGCCTTCATGGAAAAGCGCGCGCCGCGCTTCACCGGCAAGTGACATGACCCCTGAACTCCGCATCGACGGCCGCATCGCCACCATCACCCTGCGCCGCCCCGGGCAGGCCAACCGCCTCGGCGCCGAGGACCTGGCCGCCATCGCCGACCACGTCGCCGCGGTGAACGCGGCGGGCGAGGTGCTGGTGCTGCAGTTCGCCGCGACGGGCCCGTACTTCTGCAGCGGCTACGACATCCGCAGCATCGGCGCCGCGCGCGTGGTGGCCTTCGACGAGATGGTCAACGCCATCGAGGACGCACGCCCCGTCACCCTCGCGCGGCTGCAGGGCGGCGTGTACGGCGGCGCCACCGACCTGGCGCTGGCCTGCGACTTCCGCCTGGGCACGCCGGCCGTCGACATGTTCATGCCGGCGGCGCGCCTGGGCCTGCACTTCTACCAGCGCGGGCTGGAGCGCTACGTGAGCCGCCTGGGGCTGGACACCGCCAAGCGCCTGTTCCTCACCGCCGAGCGCATCGGCGCGCAGGAGATGAAGGACTGCGGCTTCCTCACGCAGCTGGTGGCGGCCGACGAGCTCGACGCGGCGGCCGACCGGCTCGCCGCCACGCTCGCGTCGATGGCGCCGATCCCGCTGCTGGGCATGAAGAAGCACCTGAACCGCATCGCGCGCGGCGTGCTCGACGTGGACGACCTGCGCGCCGACATCGCGCGGGCGGCGTCGTCGGCCGACCTGGGCGAGGGCGCCGCGGCCTGGGCGCAGAAACGCCCGCCGGTGTTCGGCGGACGCTAGCCCGGATCAGCCCAGGTCGAGCAGGCTCGACTGCGGCCCTTCGGCGGGGCCGGCGGGCGGGGCGGGCGGCTGCCTGCTGCCGAAGTGCCCGGCGTCGATGTCGGCCGCCAGCGCCCCGTACCACGCCGTGCCCGTGCCGGCCGCGTAGACCCGCTCCTCGCCGCTGGACAGGCGGCGCACCACGACCACGCCGCCGATCAGGCCGAACAGGTCGCTCAGCTGCGGCGAGCGGTCTTCCACCACCGTGAAGTCGTCGAGCGCGAAGCCGCGTGCGCTGAGCAGCTCGCCGATCGCCTGGTGGGACGGATCCGGATGCCGGGACGCGAGGGTGTGCATGGCGGGCCTTTCGGAACTGCGCGAAACGGTCGTGCATTCTTCGGCCGCGGCGCCCGCGGCGCCATCCCTCGCAAGGCGCACCCCGTGCGGGGGAAGGGCAAACCAGGGCCCGATGCGCGGGCCATCGCCGGCCCGGCCGCCGCGGCCGGAGACCGCCGTGCTACCGTCGCCGATTCACTGATCCCGGACCCGGATGCCACGCCCAGACAAGCCCCGATCGGTCAGCATCCGCGACGTGGCCGAGCTCGCCGGCGTGTCGCTCGGCAGCGCCTCGCGGGTGATCAACAAGGTCGAGAACGTCACGCCCGAGACGCGCGAACGGGTCGAGCGCGCCATCGCGCAGCTCGGCTACCGGCCCAACCATGCGGCGCAGTCGCTGCGCCTGCGCTCCACCCGCACCATCGGCTGCATGCTGACGGACGTGACGAACCCGCTGTACGGCAAGCTCTTCCATGCGGTGGAGGAGCGCTTCCGCAAGGCGGGCTACATGGTGCTGCTGGCCAACAGCCTGAACAACGCCGAGCGCGAGATCGACATCCTCGCCACCTTCAAGAGCCGCGGCATGGACGGCGCGCTGATCGCGCCCGGCAACGAGCGCGACCGCGCGGTGATCCAGGCGGTGGAGGAGCTGGACATCCCGACGGTCATCCTCGACCGCGACATGGCGACGAGCAAGGACCGCGTGCAGTTCGACCACGTGCCGGGCATGCGCTCGGTGGTGAGCTACCTGATCGGCCTCGGCCACCGGCACATCGCGCTGGTGGTGGCGCAGGTGCGCAACCGGCCGATGCGCCGGCGCATCGAAGGCTTCCGCGCGGGCTTCCGCCGGCACGGGCTGGATGCCGAGGACGACCTCATCGTGCAGCTGCCCACCTCGATGAGCTCGGCCTTCTCGGCGATCTCGCTCCTGCTGGCGCGGCCGCAGCGGCCGACGGCCATCGTCGCGATGGGCACGAACATCCTCAACGAGACGCTGAACGCCATCAGCAACCACCGGCTGCGCATTCCCGAGGACATCTCGGTCGTCTCGATCGGCGACCCGGACTTCGCGCGCAGCTACACCCCGCCGATCTCCGCCCTGCGGGTGGACGTCGACGTGGCGGCCGAGCAGAGCGTGACCCTGCTGCTGGACCGCATCCAGCGGGGCGATGCGACGGCGGTGCGCAGCGTCTTCGTGCCGTCGGACTTCATCCTCCGCCAGTCGTGCGCGCCGGCGCCGCGGGCCGGCACGCCGGCCGCGGGCTGAGGCGCGTCACGCCAGCGTGACGACGATCTTGCCGAAGTGCCGGTTGGCCTTCATGCAGGCGAAGGCCTCGCCGAGGCGCTCGAAGGGGAAGCGCTGCGCGATCGGCAGCGCGAGCGCGCCGCTCTGCAGGTGCGGCCACAGGTCGGCGAGCATCAGCTCGTTGATGCGGCGCACCTCCTCCACCGTGCGGGTGCGGAAGGTGACGCCGATGTAGCGGATGCGCTTGAGCGCATGCAGGTCGAAGTCGAACTCGGCGCGCGTGCCGGCCAGGCGGCCGACGTTGACGATGCGCCCGCGCAGCGCCGCCGCGGCCAGGTTCTGGTTGGCGGCGCTGCCGGAGAGCTGGTCGACGATCAGGTCGATGCCGCGCTCGCCGGTCGCGGCGCGTGCCTGCGCCGGCCAGTCGGCGTCGCGGCTGTCGAGCGCGAGGTCGGCGCCGAACTCGTGCAGCCGCCCGCGCCGCTCGGCGGTGGTCGAGGTGCCGACCACGACGCCCGCGCCCATCCGCCTGGCGATCTGCAGGCCCATCAGCCCGACGCCCGAGGACGCGCCCTGGATCAGCACGCTCTCGCCGGCCTGCAGCCCGCCGTTGGTGACGATGGCGTCGTGCATGGTCTGCAGCGCGATGGGCAGGGTGGCCGCCTGCTCGAAGCCCATCTCCGCCTGCGGCAGCGGCGTCACGCGGCCCCGGTCGGCCACGGCGTATTCGGCGAAGGCGCCCTTGCCCGAGCCCATCACCCGGTCGCCCGGCTTCACGTGCGTGACGCTGGCGCCGCACGCGGCCACCTCGCCGGCCCATTCGAGGCCGAGCACGGTGCCGCTGCCGCCGTGGCTGCCGTGCATGTGGCCGGCGAGCAGGCCGAGGTCGGCGCGGTTGAGCGCGCAGGCGCGCACGCGCACCAGCACCTCGTCGGGGCCGGGCTCGGGCCGCGGCACCTCGGCGAACGCGAGGCCGTCGTCGCTGCGGATGGCTGCTTTCATGTCGACTTGCTTCAGATGAGGGGGCCACACCGTACGGCAATTTCCAAGCGAACGCCGCGGATCCGGCTTTGCCGGTCCGCCGGTGTTGCCCCCTTGAGGGGGCGCGCGAAGCGCGTAGGGGGTGGCTTATCTCACGACGCCGATGCTCAGGCCGCCGTCGACGAGCAGCGCGTGCGCGTTGACGTAGCTCGACTCGTGCGAGACGAGGTAGAGGCAGGCGTAGGCCACTTCCCAGCCCGTGCCCTGCCGGCCGAAGGGCACGGCCATGGCGCGCCCGGGCCGGCGGCGCGTGGCGTCGCGGCCCATGGGCGTGTCCATCAGGCCCGGCAGCACCGCGTTGCAGCGGATGGCCTTGCCTTCGCCGGCCACCGCCACCGAGCGCGCGAGCGACACCTGCGCCGCCTTCGACGCCTCGTAGGCCGGGTTGCGGCTGGCGTTGCGCAGCGCGGCCAGCGACGACATCAGCACGATCGAGCCGCCCGGCGCCATCAGTTCCAGCGCGGCCTGGCTGTAGAGCATGTGGCTGCGCAGGTTGACGGCGAAGTCGTCGTCCCAGGCGTCCGCGGTGAGCCTGTCCATCGTCAGGCCCTTGGAGATGCCGACGTTGAGCACCAGGCCGTCGAGGCCGCCGAGCCGCTCCACGCAGCGCGCGAGCAGCGGGGCGATGGCGGCGGCGTCGCGCACGTCGCCGGTCTCGGCGAAGGCGCGGCCGCCTTCGCGGGTGATCTGCCCGACGGTGGCGGCCGCCGCCTGTGCGTCCACGTCGATGCAGGCGACGTGCGCGCCTTCGCGCGCGAACAGCGTGGCGATGGCGCGGCCGTTGCCGACCGGCGGGCTCTCTTCGGGAATCGTGCGCTGGCCGGCGCCGACGACGACGACGCGCCGGCCTTCGAGCCGGCCGCGGCCGGGCGAGCGGCCGAGGGTTTCGTCGAACATCGACTGGGTCGGGTCGACGTCGGTAGGGGCGAGGTTCATGGAGAGGTCCTTCGGAAAGAGAAGAACCGTTCGCCCTGAGCTTGTCGAAGGGCTTCGACAGGCTCAGCCGGTCCTTCGACAGGCTCAGGACGAACGGGCGTGGAGATCGGGGCCTTCGACAGGCTCAGGCCGAACGGGTGGGGGTGGAGGTGAATCAGACGACCGTGCCCGGCGGCTCGATGTCGACCTCGAAGTTCTCGAGGAAGCGGCTCACCATCATGTAGAAGCCGACCGTGAGCACGAGCTCGGCCAGCTCGCGGGCGTCGAAGTGGCGCTGCATCTCGGCGAACATGTCGTCGGGCGCCTTCACGTGATGGAAGAGCTGGTCGGTGAAGCGCAGCACGCGCAGCTCGGCCTCGTTCAGCGCCGAGGTGTCGGCGCCGGGCTCGAGCGCGGCGATCTTGGCCTCGGACAGGCCCACGCCCCTGGCCACGCGCTTGTGCTGGTGCACCTCGTAGCCCGCCTTGCTGAGCATGCCGACGCGCAGGATGGCGATCTCGCGCAGCTGCGAGTCGAGCGCGTTCTCGCGCAGCAGCGCGCCGCCGAGCCGGAGGAAGCCCTCCGCCGCCGGACCGGCGTGCGGCAGCATGCGGTACAGGTTCAGCGGCGGGCGCTTGCCCAGCAGGTCGGTGTACGACGACGGCGCCGTCGTCATGTCGAAATAGGGCACGCGGGCCATGGGTCGTCTCCAGTCGGTCGTTATCGTTCGAGCCACATCGCGCGGGTGCGGATCACGCTGTTCTGCATCGGCGGCAGGCCCTTGACCTCGGGCCGCGCGATGGCGAAGTAGGTGGTGCGGATCGGCACCAGCACGAAGGCCTCGTCCGAGATGATCTGCGCCACCTGGCAGTACATCGCGTGGCGCTTCTTCTCGTCGGTCTCGGCGCGCGCCTGGTCGAGGATGGGGTCGACCTTGCTCGTGTCGTGCCGGCTCACCGGCGCCTTCGAGGCGCCGCTGAAGTAGTACGACAGCACCATGTCGGGGTCGCCGCCGTAGTCGGAGAAGCGCCAGACGTCCATCTGGTAGTCGCCGCTGATGCCCACGCGCACGTTCTGGCTCTGCTCCACCAGCCGCAGCTTGGCCTGCATGCCGGCGCTCTGCACGAACTGCTGCAGCATCGCGCCCTGGCGGCGGCCCGCGGGCGTGTTCGTCGTCACCAGCTCGAACTCGATGGGCTTGCCCACTTCCTTGACCAGCGCCTTGGCCTTGGCGAGGTCGTAGCCGCGCCAGTTCAGGTTGGGGCAGTGCCAGGCGGACGCGGGGCCGAGCAGGTCCTTCGTCGGCGTGGTCGTGCCCTGGTACATGGTGTCGATCATGGCCGGCGCATTGAAGGCATGCACCACGGCCGCGCGCACGCGCCGGTCGTCGAAGGGCGGCTTGCTGTTGTTGAAGTTCCACATGAAGGCGCCCGAGCCTTCGTACGAATAGACCTTCAGCCCCGGCTCCTGCTTGGCCGCGAGCACGTGCTCGGCCACGTCCATGCGGCCGATGTCGACCTCGCCCGACTTGATGCTCTGGTAGCGGGTGTTGCCGTCGGGCAGCACGCGGTAGACCAGGCCGTCGAGGTAGGGCAGGCCCTTGTCCCAGTAGTCGGGGTTGCGCTCCATCACCACCCGGTCGCCGGCGCGCCACTCCTTGAAGACGAAGGGGCCGGTGCCCACCGGGCGGCGGTGGAAGGCATCACCGTCCTTGAGCGCCGCGGGCGAGCCGATGAAGTTGGACAGGCCCTCGAGCGCCAGCGCCGAGCGCAGCGCCGTCCACGGCCGCGCGAGCACGAAGCGCACGGTGTGGTCGTCGACCTTCTCCACCGCCTTGACCGAGGCGAACATCGACATGTTCACGCCCGACTCCGGCGCGAGCAGGCGCATGTAGTGGAAGACCACCGCGTCGGCGTTGAACGGCGTGCCGTCGTGGAACTTCACGCCGCGGCGCAGGGTGACGGTGGCGCTCAGCCGGTCGGGCGCCTCGGTGAGCTCCAGGCCGAGGCGCGGCACGATCTTCTCGCCCTCGTAGGCGAACAGCGTCTCCATCACCGACGAGGCCGGCGCCGTGGTGTTCTGGTTGAAGATCTTCGCCTTCACGTGGTTGAAGCCGCTGAACTCGGCCTCGGTGCCCAGCGTGAGCGTGCCGCCGCGCTTTTGCGCATGCGCGAGGCCCGCGCCGCCGGCGAGCAGCGCGCTCACCGCCAGGGCCGAAAGGGTGGGCGCCAGCTTCGATCGGGTCCATGCAGACATCGTTGTCACTCCTGTGTGGAAAGCAAGAAGGGGCCGCCGGCCGGCGCATCGGCCGGCGGCGGTCCCGGAGGCGTCGCGGCGGCGGCCGGGGACGGCACCGCCACCGAGAACGGAAAGTGGCAGGCGACGCGGCGCCCGTCGGCCAGCGGCGCGAGCGCCGGCTCCTCGCTCGCGCAGCGCGGCTGCGCCGCCGGGCAGCGGGTGCGGAAGCGGCAGCCCGAGGGCAGGTTCATCGCCGAGGGCATGTCGCCCTCCAGCGCGATGCGCCGCGGCACCGCGTCGGGATCGGCCACCGGCACCGCGCTCAGCAGCGCGGCGGTGTAGGGATGGGCCGGGCGTTGGAGCACCTGCCGCGCGTCGCCGATCTCGCAGACGGCGCCGAGGTACATCACCGCCACGCGGTCGGCGACGTTGCGCACCACCGACAGGTCGTGCGAGATGAACAGCATGCTCAGTCCCAGGCGCTCGCGCAGGCCGTTGAGCACGTTGAGCACCTGCGCGCGCACCGAGACGTCGAGCGCCGACACCGGCTCGTCGCACACCAGCAGCGCGGGTTCGAGGATGAGCGCGCGCGCGATCGACAGGCGCTGGCACTGCCCGCCCGAGAACTCGTGCGGATGGCGCTGCAGCACCGCCGCGGCGTCCAGGCCCACGATCTCCAGCGCCTCGGCGATGCGCCGGCCGCTCGTCGCCTGGTCGTACAGGCCGTTGACCTTCAGCGGCGCCTCGAGGATGTCGCGCACGCGCCGCCGCGGGTTCAGCGACGAGATCGGGTCCTGGAAGATCATCTGGAAGCGCCGGCGCAGCCGCTTCAGCGCGCCGCGCGGCAGGGCCGCCAGGTTCTCGCCTTCGAGCCGCACCTCGCCGCCGGCGATGGACGACAGCTGCATGACGGCGCGCGCCACCGACGACTTGCCGCAGCCCGATTCGCCCACCAGCCCGAGCGTCTCGCCGCGCGCGATGTCGAAGCTCACGCGGTCGACGGCGCGCATGCGCTGGCCGCCGCCGAGTGCGTAGCTGACGACCAGCTCGCGCACGCTCAGCACCGGCGCCGTGGTGTCGTCCGGCGTCGTCATGCGCGCTCCAGCGGCCGCCAGCAGCGGAAGAAGTGGCCCGGCTCGTCGCTGCGCAGCAGCGGCTGCTCGGCCTCGCACTGCGCCACGCGCCGGTCGCAGCGCGCGGCGTAGCGGCAGGCGGCGCCCGCCTCGCCGTAGAGCGTGGGCGGGCGCCCGGGGATTGTGTAGAGCCGTGCGTGCGGCTCGTCCTCGAGCTTCGGGATCGACTGCAGCAGGGCGTGCGAGTACGGCATGCGCGTGTGCTTGAACACGCGGCGCGTGTCGGCGCGCTCGACCACCTGGCCGGCGTACATCACCGCGATGTCGTCGGCGAAGCCGGCGGCCACGCCGAGGTCGTGGGTGATGAGGATCATCGTCATGCGCCGCTCGCGCTGCAGGCGGCGCATCAGCTCCAGGATCTCGGCCTGCACCGTCACGTCGAGCGCGGTGGTGGGCTCGTCGGCGATCAGCAGCTCGGGCTCGCAGGCGATGGCCATGGCGATCACCACGCGCTGGCGCATGCCGCCCGACAGCTCGTGCGGGTACTGCTCGAGCCGGCGCGCCGGCGCGCTGATGCCCACCTGCTCGAGCAGCGCGAGCGAGCGCTGCCGCGCCTCGGCGGCCGACAGGTGCAGGTGCTGGCGCACGCCCTCGGCGAGCTGCGAGCCGATGGTGCGCACCGGGTTCAGCGCCGTCATCGGGTCCTGGAAGACCATCGCGATGCGGCGCCCGCGGATGCGGCGCATCGCGCCCTGGCCCTGGCGCAGCAGGTCGATGCCGTCGAACACGATGCGCGCCTGCGGCGTCACGCGCGCCGAGGCCGGCAGCAGCCGCAGGATGCTGCGCGACAGCACCGACTTGCCGCTGCCCGATTCGCCCACGATGGCCAGCGTGCTGGAGCGGCGCACGTCGAGCGACACGGCGTCGAGCGCCTGCAGTTCGCCGCGCGGCGTGGGGAAGCGCACGCCGAGGTCCTGCACGCTGAGAAGGATGTCGGAACCCGTGCTCACGACAGTCCTCCGGCCTTGCCTGCGGCGCGCTTGCCGAAGACGTCGCCCAGCAGGTTGAGGCTGAGCACGGTGAGGAACATCGCTACCGCGGGAATCATGCTGATGTGCGGCACGCGCTCGAGCGACTCGCGGCCCTCGGCGATCATGCTGCCCCAGCTCGGCGTGGGCGGCGGCACGCCGACGCCGAGGAAGCTGAGCGAGCCCTCGGCGACGATCATCACCGACATCATGGTGAGCGCGTAGGTCAGCAGCGACATCGCCATGTTGGGCAGGATCTCGCGGAACATGATGTAGGCGTCGCTCGCGCCGGCGGTGCGCGCGGCCAGCACGAACTCGCGCGACAGCAGCGGCAGCGCATTGGCGCGCGCGATGCGCGCGAAGGCCGGCACCGACATCACGCCCAGCGCGAGGGTCACGTTCTCGACCGAGGGGCCGAGCACGACGGTGAGCGCCAGCGCGAACACCAGGCTCGGGAAGGCGAGCATCGCGTCGAGCAGGCTGAGGATGGCGGTGCGCAGCGCGCCGGCGTAGTAGGCCGAGAGCAGGCCCAGCACGGTGCCGGCGACCAGGCCGATCAGCGGCGCGATCAGGCTCACCGTGAGCGAGATGCGCGCGCCGTGCGCCAGGCGCGAGAGCAGGTCGCGGCCGTCGAGGTCGGTGCCCAGCGGGTGCGACAGCCCCGGCCCCTGCTCGACGGCGGAGAAGTCCATCGCGTCGGGCGCGTGCAGCGGCAGCCACGAGGCGCCGAACGCGCAGGTGAAGACGATCGCCAGCCACACGATCGGCAGCACGAGGCGCAGGCGCGGGAGCAGGCGGCTAGCGGCCATGGCGCGAGGACAGGCGCGGGTCGAGCACGTGGTAGAGCGCGTCGACGAGCAGGTTGACCAGCACGAAGGCGGTGCCGATGAACAGCACCACGCCCTGCAGCGTGAGGTAGTCGCGCTTGGTGATCGCCTCGATCAGCAGGCGGCCGACGCCGGGCAGCGCGAACAGCGTCTCGATGATCACCGCGCCTCCGATCAGGTGGCCGACGTTGATGCCCATGATCGTCACCAGGCTGAACAGCGACGGCCGCAGTGCGTGGCGCAGCAGCACCTGCCGGTCCGACAGGCCCTTGGCGCGCGCCACGGTGATGAACTCCTCGCGCAGCGTGCGCGCGATGTCGTTGCGCAGCAGGCGCAGGTACACCGGCGCCTCCACCAGCGCGAGCGTGAGCGAGGGCAGCGTCATCGAGCGGATGCTCTCCAGCGGGTCGCGCCCGAAGGGCACGTAGCCGGTGGCCGGGAACCAGCGCAGCCAGATGGCGAGCGCGAGGATGAGCAGCAGCCCGAGCACGAAGTGCGGGATCGACAGCACGCCGAACGCGCTGCTCGAGATGGCGCGGTCGAGCGGGCCGCCCTCGCGGTAGCCGGCCAGCACGCCCAGCGGCAGCGCGATGAGCAGCGCCAGCACCTGCGCGTACAGCATGAGCTGGATCGACACCGGCAGGCGCTGCGCGATGGCCTCGGTGACGGGCTCGCCCGACAGCGGCGAGCGGCCGAGGTCGCCCTGCACGGCGTTGCCGACCCACTGCGCGAAGCGCTGCGGCAGGGGCTTGTCCAGGCCGAGCTCGGCTTCGAGGCGGGCGATGTCCTGCGCCGACGATTCCTCGCCGATCAGCGAGTCGACCAGGTTGCCCGGCAGCAGCTCCAGCATGAGGAAGGTGCCGATCGAGAGCATCAGCAGCACCGTGGCGACGTGCGCCAGCCGCCGCGCGAACGGTGCCAGTCGATGACGCACGGACCCCTTGCGAATTTCCATGGTAGGCATCGTAGGCCAGTTTGATGAAACGTTTCATTCGTAGTTACGCTTATGCGCCGGAGCCGGGTCTGCCGCTAAGGTTTCGCAAGGCTGGCGCGCTGTGCGACCGGCTTCACCACTGGAGATTTCTCGCATGAGCCAAGTTCCCTCCGACGCGGCGCCGCGTGGCCTGAGCGCCATCGACGCACGCCGTCACGTCTTCGACGAAGCGCTCGGGCGCGCGCCCGCGCACGGGCGCATGCAGGGCCGTTCGGTGCTGGTGGTCGGTGCGGGGCAGCAGCCCTTCGAGGGCCCGCCGCCGGCGCCGATGGGCAACGGCCGCGCCATCGCGCTGCTGTGCGCGCGCGAAGGCGCCGCGGTGGCCTGCCTGGACAAGGACGCGGCCAATGCCGGCGACACCGTGTCGATGATCGAAGGCGAGGGCGGCCGCTCGTTCGCCGTCACCGCCGACGTGTCGCGGCCCGAGGACATCGAGCGCGCGGTGCAGGAGACGCACCGCCGCTTCGGCGCGCTGGACGCGCTGGTGATCAACGTCGGCATCGGCGGGCCGTCGGGGCTGGCCAACCAGACGGCCGACGCCTGGGACGCCGCGCTCGCGGTGAACCTGCGCGCGCACATGCTGTTCTGCAAAGAGGCGATGCCGCTGCTCGCGCCCGGCAGCGCCATCGTCTTCATCTCGTCGACGGCCAGCCTGCGGCCCGGCACGCGCGTGCCGTCGTACGACGCGTCGAAGGCGGCGCTCGCGGGCCTGTGCCGCCACGTGGCGCTGGAGGGCGAGGCGCTGGGCGTGCGCGCCAACGTGCTCGCCCCGGGCCCGATCGACACGCCGCTCGGCCGCAACGCCAGCCTGCGCCGGCCGGCACGCGCCTCGCAGCGCCTGCCGTTCGGGCGCGAGGGCACGGCGTGGGAGGTGGCGTACACGACGCTGTTCCTGCTGTCGCACGAGTCGTCGTACGTGAATGCGCAGGTGATCGTGATGGATGGGGGCATCACGGGCTTGCAGTTGCGGTGAGCGTGTGGTTCGTCGCGTCGAGCCCCTCGCTGCGTGGCGGTTCGTGCGGAAGGATCGAAGGAAGGGCCGCGAAGGGACAACCGTTCGCGCTGAGCTTGTCGAAGCGTCGTTCCGCTGAACCCCGGTGGCTCGCTCGCGCCGCGTTGACCCGCTCGTCCATGTCGACCCGTTCGCGCTGAGGTATCGAAGCGCTTCGCCCCACCCACTCCGTTCGCGCTGAGCTTGTCGAAGCGTGCGCGCAGTACGGTTTGGCTGGTTGAAGTGCGGTCGCAGTTGAGAGGAGCCGGGACTCGCCCCGGCGGGCGAGTCACCTTTCTTGCTTGCCCAAGAAAGGTGACCCAAAGAAGGGCACCCCGACGGTGACCTTGCCCTCGAATACCGTCTCCCATAGCGAGCCCATTAACTGGCGGGTTGG
>JBIQHD010000002.1:0-301978 GCA_044508835.1 Rubrivivax sp. | reverse complement strand
CAGGCGCCGTTTTGCCGAGTCACGCGAGCCCTCCCATAGCGTTAACAGGCCCTAGCGCGTCATCCGCCGCCGGATCAGGTTGGCGCCCGGCACCAGCTGCAGCGTCTTGTGGCTCTGCAGCGCCTCGCGCAGGTTGGCGTGGGCGATGCGGGCGTGCTCGCGCATCAGCGCCTCGGCGCGCGCGCCCTCGCGGCGGGTGATGGCCTCCACCACGGCGCGGTGCTGCTGCTGGGCGACGACGAGCACGTCGCGCGCATGCGGCCCGGTGGCGCGCGCCATCACGAAGCCGTTGGGCGAGGCGAAGGGCAGGGTCATGGCGCGCTCGAGCTGGCGGCGCACCACGTCGCTGCCCGACATCTCGCCCAGCAGCGCATGGAAGCGCGCGTTCTGCTGCACGTAGCCGGTGAAGGATTCCTCGGTCAGCGCGGGCTGGGCGAGCACGGCGTCGATGCGCTCCAGGCAGTCGCGCATGTCGGCCAGCAGCACCGGCGTCACGCCGCGCTCGGCGGCCAGGCGCGCGGCCAGGCCCTCGAGCGTGCCGCGCACCTCGATGGCGTCGCAGATGTCGGCCTCGGAGAAGTCCTTCACCGCGAAGCCGCCGTTGGGCAGGGCCTCGAGCAGGCCTTCCTCCTCCAGCCGCACCAGCGCCATGCGGATGGGCGTGCGCGAGGCGCCCAGGCGCTCGACCAGCGTCAGCTCGGCGATGCGGCTGCCGGGCGTGAGCTCGCCGCCGACGATGAGCTCGCGCAGCCGCAGCTGCACCCGCACCGTCTGCGAGGGCGCCCCGGCGTCGGCCGCCGCCTCGGCGGTGTTCACGACGGCGTTCATGCGGCGGCGCGCATCGGGATGACCTTCTTGCCCGCCGGCCCCGGCCCCTCGGCCTGCACCATCTTGTCGATCAGCTTGCGCGCCCACATGGCGCCGGCGTCGATGTTCAGGTTGTAGAAGCTGTAGCCGGGGTGCTCGTCGATGGCCTGCTGCTGCGCCTCGAGGATGAACTCGTCCTCGCGGAAGATGCCCGACACGCCCTCGCGCAGCTCGTGCGTCAGGCGCTGCTCGCCGAGGCAGTAGTTGCGCGCGAAGGCCCAGAAGTAGTGGCAGGTCCGGTCGGTCTCGGGCGTGATGGTGTTGAGCACGAAGCCGTTCACGCCCTTGGAGCGATCGCCAGGGTTGTCGCCGCGGGGTGGCGCGCCCGTGCCGGTGGGCGCCACGCCCACGTCGATGGCGATGGTGCACGGCGCCTCGAAGCGGATGATCTGCCAGCGGTCCACCTTGCCTTGGTAGCCGGTGGCGTGCTTGAGCTGCCCGGCCCAGAACGGCGGCGCGTCGATGTTCTCCATCCAGCGGGTGACGGTGGCGGTACGGTCGCCGTGCGTCGCCACGAACGGCGCCTCGGCCACGGCCTGCTGGCCGATGGACGAGCCGTGCACGAAGGTCTCGTGCGTGAGGTCCATCAGGTTGTCGAGCACCAGGCGGTAGTCGCACTTCACCGTGATGAGCTTGCCGTCGCCGGCCCACTCGGGATGGTCGTTCCAGTGCAGGTCGGGCACCAGCGCCGGGTCCGCCAGCGCCGGGTCGCCGGGCCACACCCAGACGAAGCGGTGCTTCTGCACCACCGGGAACGCGCGCACGCAGGCCGAGGGGTTGATCGTCTCCTGCGAAGGCATGTGGGTGCAGCGGCCCTCGCCGTTGAACACCAGGCCGTGGTAGCCGCAGGTGATCTGGTCGTCGTGCAGCCGGCCCATGGACAGCGGCAGCAGGCGGTGCCAGCAGGCGTCCTCCAGCGCGGCGACCGAGCCGTCCTTGCGGCGGAACATCACCAGCTTCTGGTTGCACACCGTGCGGGCGAGCAGCGCGGCCTTGACCTCCACGTCATAGGCGGCGGCATACCAGGCGTTCAAGGGGAAGGTGCTCATGGGCGACTCCTGAATACGTTCTGTATACAACAGCGCGATTATTCGGCCCATCATTGAGCCATATCACAGGGTTTACCCGCTGTTTGATGCAATCAATGTATTCATTCTTCGCCTTCATGCCGGGCCTATCATCGCCCGCTGATCCCGCATCCACCGCACCCACCCGATCGAGGAGACCCGCATGAGCGCCCGCACCACCCCCCCGTTCCGCGCCGACCACGTCGGCAGCTTCCTGCGGCCGAAGTACCTGCTCGACGCCCGCGAGCAGCGCGCCAGGGGCGAGATCACGGCCGAGCAGCTGCGCGCGGTCGAGGACAAGGCCATCACCGAGATCGTGAAGTTCCAGGAGGACGTGGGCCTGCAGTCCGTCACCGACGGCGAGTTCCGCCGCACCTACTTCCACATCGACTTCCTCGAGCAGCTCGGCGGCGTGAAGACCGACATCCCGGTCACGGTGAAGAAGCCCGACGGCACCGAGGAGCTGGCGCCGCCGGTGATCCGCGTCATCGACAAGGTGCGCCACGCGAAGAACATCCAGCTCGCCGACTTCCAGTACCTCAAGAGCCAGGTCAGCGCCGGCCACACGCCCAAGGTGACGATCCCCTCGCCCACCATGCTGCACTTCCGCGGCGGGCGCGCCGGCATCAGCCGCGAGGCCTATCCCGAGCTCGACCCGGTCTTCTACGACGACGTGGCCAAGGCCTACGGCGACGAGCTGCAGTCGCTGGCCGACGCCGGCTGCACCTACGTGCAGATGGACGACACCAACCTCGCCTACCTGTGCGACGAGAAGATGCGCGAGGCCGCCCGCAGCCGCGGCGACGACCCGAACGAGCTGCCGCACCGCTACGCCGCCTTCATCAACAAGGTGGTGGCGCACAAGCCCGCCGGCATGACGCTGGCCATGCACCTGTGCCGCGGCAACTTCAAGAGCACCCACGCCGCGGCCGGCAACTACGAGCCGGTGGCCGAGGCGCTGCTGTCGGAGATGCACCTGGACGCCTACTTCCTCGAATACGACGACGAGCGCTCGGGCGACTTCCGCCCGCTGCGCTTCCTGCCCAAGGACAAGATCGTGGTGCTGGGCCTCGTGACCACCAAGTTCGGCGAGATGGAGAGCAAGGACGCGCTCAAGCGCCGCATCGACGAGGCCGCCAAGTACGCCCCGCTCGACCAGCTGTGCCTGAGCCCGCAGTGCGGCTTCTCCAGCACGGTGCACGGCAACAACATCGCCGTGGAGGCGCAGCGCGCCAAGCTGCGGCTGGTGGTGGAGACGGCGCAGGACGTCTGGGGCTGAGCGCCGCGGGGCCGAAACCCACGGCACGGACCGTGAAGCGATTCACGGTCCGTTTTCATTTGCGCCGCTTGCCCGCAGCCGCGTCAAACCGCCCCTCACCGCGGCCGGCCGGGCTGCCGATGATCCGCGCATGACACAACGAAAGCAGGAACTGCGGCTGCGGCGCCTGTGGCTGGCCGTGGCGGTCTACGCGCCCTGTACCTTGCTGCTCTACGCGATCGGGCGGCTGGGCCACCTGCCGGCGTGGCTGCCGCCCGCGTGGGGCCTCATCTTCGTCTGCACCAACCTCGCGTTCTTCGGCCTGATCAAGTCGGACCTGAACCTGCGTTTCGCCGACCCGAGCATGACGATGGCGCAGATGGCCGTGGGCATCGGCGCCGCGGCCATGGTGCTGTACCACGCCGGGCCGGCGCGCGGCGCGATCCTGATGTTCCTCCCGGTCATCGTGGTCTTCGGCGTGCTCCACCTGCGCACCCGCCAGCTGCTGCTCATGGGCGCCTTCGCCGCGGCCGCCTACGGCGCCGTGGTCGCGCTGCTGGCCGTGAACCGGCCGGGGCAGGTCGACCTCCGGCTCGAAGGGGTGCAGTGGCTGACGCTGACCGCCACGCTCGCCGTGCTGTGCCCGCTGATCGGCTACATGAGCGACGTCCGCCGGCGCCTGTCCGAGGCGCTGCGCACGATCCGCGACGCCGCGCAGCGCGACCCCCTCACCGGCCTGTTCAACCGGCGCCACCTCGCCGAGACGCTGGACCGGGAGATCGGCCGCTGCGAGCGGGGCGCCGCGCCGATCCTGCTGGTGATGCTCGACATCGACCACTTCAAGCGCGTCAACGACACCCGCGGGCACCAGGCGGGCGACGAGGTGCTGCGCGAGGTCGCCGCCTGCATGGGCGGCGCGCTGCGCAAGGGCGACTACCTGGCGCGCTACGGCGGCGAGGAGTTCTCCCTCATCGTGTCGGCGCAGGACGGCGACGAGGCGCGCGCCACCTGCGACCGCCTGCGGCAGCACATCGAGACCCTGCACGACCCGGATCATCCCGAGCGCGCGGTGACGGCGTCGATCGGCGCGAGCTTCTACCGCCCGGGCGACACCCGCGAAAGCCTCGTCGAACGCGCCGACGCCGCCCTGTACCGCGCCAAGAGCGCGGGCCGAAACCGGACGGAACTGGACGGTGCCGGCCCCGGCGCCGGTTGAATTTCCTGCCGCGGGTATCTTTTCGCGACGGATATTGTCATTCCGGTAAATGCCGGGTATCCGGATCGTTCGCGGAAAACGTTTTCCCCAGGCTGACGATAAGCCGTGCCAAAACCGGCATCTTGAGAATCGTCAAATCCGCTTCGGGTAAACCCGTATTCTTGATGCACCTTCGCCCTAGACTGGCGCCGAGCCCTCGGAAGACAAGCACTCCACGGCTCGCATCGCAACTGTCCTAGAGACGATCATGAGTACCAAGAAGGTTCTTGCCCCGGTTCCCCTGGCTGTCGCCGCCCTGTTTTGCGCGCTGGCGATGAATCCCCTTCAGGCCGCTCCCGCCGCGCCGGCGGCGGGAGCGGCGGTGAAAAAGGCCGCCACGGTCCAGAAAATCGTTCTGAAAACCGGCATCGCCGAGGGGAAGATGGTTTTCCTCGACGCGCAGGGCAAGGTGAATCCGACGCTGCGCGCCAACGTGGGCGACACCGTCGAGATCGAGGTTTCGAGCGGCGAAGGCGCCCAGCACGACCTCGTGATTCCCGAGCTGAAGGTCGCCTCGGCCAAGTTCGACGGCCAGACCGGCCCGACGCGGGTGCGCTTCAAGGTCACCCAGCCCGGCAGCTTCACCTACTACTGCAGCATCGCCGGCCACCGCCAGATCGGCATGGAAGGTACGTTCGAGGCCGCCGGCCAGGCCGTCGCGGTCACCGTGCCGGTCGCCAAGGTCGCCAGCGTCGGCAAGGCCGTGCCGGCCCCCGCCGCCGCAGCCCAGGCCCTGCCCGCCGCGGCCGACGCGGTGAGCATCGTGCAGGACCCGACGGCCGTGCCGCCCGCCCTCGGCGCCCGCGCGCCGCAGCTCGTCAAGTACCGCATCGAGACGGTCGAGCTCGCCGGCAAGCTGGCCGACGGCACCACCTTCACCTACTGGACCTTCGACAGGAAGGTGCCCGGCCCGATGCTGCGCGTGAAGCAGGGCGACTCGGTCGAGCTCACGCTCGCCAACGCCGCCAACAGCAAACAGATCCACTCCATCGACCTGCACGCCGTCACCGGCCCGGGCGGCGCGGCCGACTTCCTGCAGGTGCCTCCGGGCAAGGAGAAGACGGTGACGTTCAAGGCGCTCAAGCCCGGCCTGTACGTCTACCACTGCGCCACCGCCTCGGTGCCCGAGCACATCTCGGCCGGCATGTACGGCCTGATCCTGGTCGAGCCCGAGGCCGGCCTGCCCAGGGTCGACCGCGAGTACTACGTGATGCAGGGCGACCTCTACACCCACGGCCGGCACGGCGCCAAGGGCCACCAGGCCTTCGACCACGACAAGCTCGCCGCCGAGCTGCCCGAGTACTACGTCTTCAACGGCGCGGTGGGCGCGCTCACCAAGGAGCACAGGCTGCAGGCCAGGGTGGGCGAGACGGTGCGCATCTACTTCGGCGTGGGCGGGCCGAACAAGGTCTCGTCCTTCCACGTGATCGGCGAGATCTTCGACAAGGTCTACGCCGAGGGCTCGGTCCACCACGTCAACCAGGACGTGCAGACCACGCTGGTGCCCCCGGGCGGCGCGACCATCGTCGACTTCAAGGTCGACTACCCGGGCCGGTACGTGCTGGTCGACCACGCCCTGTCGCGGGTGGGCAAGGGCCTGGCGGGCTTCCTGGAAGTGGCCGGCCCCGCGGATGACAACATCTTCCGCGAACACCACGAGCATTGAAAGCCTGCGCTCACACCGCGTGAGAACCAGTGCCGGCCGCACGCCGGCGCTGACAGTAGCCGGGCCGTCTTGCGTGTGATCAATAAAGATGCTTTCTGGATATTGCTTATAGACGGCTGCGCCCCTAGCATTTGATGCGCACGAAATGCACCTTCAACCGCAGCCCTCTCTTCCACAGGAGCCCTCCATGACCCAAGCCTCCGCCGCCATCGTCGACGTCCGCAGCATCCCGCCGCGCGAGCGCCATCCGCGCATCTTCTCGACCTTCGCCCACCTGCCCGACGGCGCCTTCATGGAGCTCGTGAACGACCACGACCCGAAGCCGCTGTACTTCCAGTTCCAGTCGCAGGCGCCCGGCCGCTTCGGCTGGGACTACCTCGAGGAAGGCCCCGAGGTCTGGCGCGTGCGCATTTCCAAGATCTCGGGCGGCGCGAGCTGCTGCGGCTCCTGCGGCTGACGCGGCAACCCCTCTCCCGAAAAGAACCGCCGGCCCCGCCGGCACCTCCGACAACAACCCATCATGCAACCCACTCGCAAGCTCTGGAGATGGCTCGGGATCATCTTCGTCCTGTCATTCGGCGTGCTCGGGTATCTCGGCTACGAGATCTACCTGCAGGCGCCGCCCATTCCGAAGGCCGTTGTCACCGAGGACGGCGACACGCTGTTCGGCGAAGGCCAGGTCATGGCCGGCCAGCAGGCCTGGCTCTCGGCCGGCGGCCAGCAGCTCGGCACCGTCTGGGGCCACGGCAGCTACGTGGCGCCGGACTGGTCGGCCGACTGGCTGCACCGTGAGGCCGTCGCCTACCGCGAGGTCATCGCGCAGCAGCGCCACCGCCTGCCCTATGCCGAGCTGAGCGCCTCGCAGCGCGGCGCCATCGACGCGCAGCTCAAGGAAGAGTTCCGCAAGAACACCTACGACGAGTCGAAGGGCACCATCCGCGTCTCGCGCGAGCGGGCGCAGGCCATCAAGGAGACGGCCGCCCACTACAGCGCCCTCTTCGGCAACGACGAGCGCTTCGCCGTGCTGCGCGAGCAGTACGCGATGCAGGCCGATGCGCTGCCGCAGGCGGCCGACCGCGCCGCGCTCACCGCCTTCTTCTTCTGGTCGTCGTGGGCCGCGGCCGCCGACCGGCCGGGCGAGACGGGGCTGTCGTACACCAGCAACTGGCCGCACGAGCCGCTGGTGGGCAACACCATGAGCACCTCGGCCGCCGTGTGGTCGATGGTGAGCATCGTGCTGCTGCTCGGCTGCATCGCCGCGATGCTGTGGTTCCACAGCGCGCAGGGCCACGACGAGGAGCCGGCCACGCCCAAGCAGGACCCGCTCATCACCACCCGGCCCACGCCGTCGATGAAGGCCACGCGCAAGTACTTCTTCGCCGTGATCGGGCTGATCGGGCTGCAGATCGCCATGGGCATCATCACCGCCCACTACGCGGTGGAGGGCGACAGCCTGTTCGGCATTCCGCTGGCCCAGGTGCTGCCCTACGTGGTGAGCCGCACGGTGCACACGCAGGTGGGCATCTTCTGGATCGCCACCGCGTGGCTGGCCACGGGCCTGTACATCGCGCCGCTGCTGTCGGGCCACGAGCCGAAGCTGCAGAAGCTCGGCGTGGACGTGCTGTTCTGGGCGCTGATCGCCATCGTCGTCGGCTCCACCGTGACGAGCTGGCTCGGCACGCTGCAGGCCAAGGGCTTCGACTTCGCGTTCTGGTTCGGCAACCAGGGGCTGGAATTCACCAGCATGGGCCGCTTCTGGCAGCTGCTGCTGTTCGTGGGCCTGCTGTTCTGGCTGCTGCTGCTCGGCCGCGCGCTGTGGCCGGCGCTGAAGAAGCCCTCGGAGTCGCGCGGCCTGATCGCCATGGTGTTCCTGTCGGCGGCCTGCATCGGCGGCTTCTACGCCACCTCGCTCACCTGGGGCCAGACGACGCACTACTCGATGATCGAGTACTGGCGCTGGTGGCTGGTGCACCTGTGGGTGGAGGGCTTCTTCGAGGTCTTCGCCACCGCCGTGATCGCGCTGATCTTCGCCCGCCTGGGCCTGGTGCGCACCGGCAGCGCCAACCGCGCCATCGTGCTGGAGACCATCGTGTTCCTGTTCGGCGGCATCCTCGGCACGCTGCACCACCTGTACTTCACCGGCACGCCGACCTCGGTGATCGCCGTGGGCGCCGTGTTCTCGGCGCTGGAAGTGGTGCCGCTCACGCTGATCGGGCTGGAGGGCTACCAGACGTGGCGGCGCTCGAAGGCCGAGCCCTGGCTCGAGGCCTACAAGTGGCCCATCCTGTTCTTCGTCGCCGTGGGCTTCTGGAACACCGTGGGCGCCGGCCTGCTGGGCTTCGCCATCAACCCGCCCGCCTCGCTGTACTTCGTGCAGGGCCTGAACCTCACCCCGGCCCACGGCCATGCGGCGCTGTTCGGCGTGTACGGCATGCTGGGCATCGGCCTGATGCTGTTCTGCCTGCGCGGCCTGTATGCGCGGTCGCTGCATGCCGACCGCCTGCTGAAGCCGGCGTTCTGGACGCTGAACATCGGCCTCGCGATGATGGTGTTCATGTCGCTGCTGCCGGCGGGCATCTACCAGGCCTGGGCCAGCATCAGCGAAGGCCTGTGGTACGCCCGCTCGGCCGAGTTCGTGCACTCGCCGGTGATGGAAGCGCTGGTGTGGCTGCGCGTGCCGGGCGACACGGTGTTCGCCGCGGGCGCCGCGCTGCTGGCCGTGTATGCGCTCAAGCTGCTGCGCCGCGGGCCGGGCACGCCCGCCGCGGTGCCCGCCGGCACCGGGGCGGTGGCGCGCGCCGTGCCGAGCGACAGCCGGCGTGTGTGACGCCTCGCGCCATGGCAACCAGGGGGCCGGCCATGCCGGCTCCCTTTTTCGCCTTGGCGACCTCTTCGAGAACCCCCCGGTGAAACAATGACTCCGATCGACGAACACCCACCGCCGAGAGACCCGCGATGAAACTCACCAGCTTCACCGACTACAGCCTGCGGGTGCTGATCTACCTCGCCGCCGAGCCCACGCGCCGCGCGACGATCGCCGAGATCGCCACCGCCTTCGACGTGTCCGAGAACCACCTGACGAAGGTGGTGCACTTCCTCGGCAAGGAAGGCCTGCTCGCCACCGTGCGCGGCAAGGGCGGCGGCATGGGCCTGGCGCGCACGCCGGAGCAGATCAACGTGGGCGACGTGGTGCGCCGCACCGAAGGCACCGACCTGGCGGCCGAGTGCTTCGACCCGCTCACCAACCGCTGCACCATCGCGCCCATCTGCCGCCTGCAGGGCGTGCTGCGCGAGGCCGTGGCGGCGTTCTACGCCGTGCTGGACGCCCACACGCTGCAGGACCTGGTGCACAACCGCGAGGCGCTCTCGCCCGTGCTCTTCGCCACCCGGCCCGACTTCGCCGCCCGCCGCCTGCCGCCGGTCGAGGCCTCCTGAACGCGATGGACGCCGACGCCGGCTACCCCTACGTGGGCGACCCCGCCCTGCAGGCGCCCATCCTCGGCGCGCTGCGCTCGGTGATCGACCCCGAGATGGCGCTGAGCATCGTCGACGTGGGCCTCATCTACCGCGTGACGGTGGACGACGCCCGCGTGCACGTGCTGATGACCATGACCTCGGCCGCCTGCCCGGTGGCCGACGTGATCCTCGAGGACGTGCAGGACGCGCTCGACCGCGTGCTGCCCGCGCAGTACGCGGTCGAGGTCGAACTGTTCTGGGACCCGCCATGGACACCCGAGCGGCTGAGCCCGCGCGCCCGCGCGTTCATGGGCTGGTGAGCCGGCCCGGCGCCGCGTCGGCACGCGCGGCCGGCGCCCGCGCGCGGCCGCGCTGGCGCCTGGCCATCCTGCTGCTGGCCGCCGCCGCGCTGGTCGCCGGCGTGCTGGGCGGGCTGGTGCGCGCCGGCATCGCCCTGCCCGAGCGCTGGCAGGGCGAGGTGCTGGCGCAGGGCGTGCTGCAGCACGCGGCGCTGATGATCTGCGGCTTCTTCGGCACCGTGGTGGCGATGGAGCGCGCCGTGGCGCTGAACGCGCGCTACGCCTTCGCGGCGCCGCTGCTCTCGGGCCTCGGCGCGGTGGCGCTGCTGGCGGGCCAGGCGCGCGCCGGCGGCGCACTGCTGGTGGCGGCCGCGCTCGTGTTCTGCGCCGCCAGCGTGCAGATCGTGCGCCGCCAGCGCGCCGCGCACACCCGCGTGCTGCTGGCCGGCGCGCTGTGCTGGCTGGCCGCCAACCTCGCCTTCGCCGCCGACGCGGCGCCGCTGGCCACGCTGGCCGGCTGGCTCGCCTTCCTCGTCGTCACCATCGCCGCCGAGCGGCTGGAGATGACGCGCCTGATGCGCCGCCACGCGGGCGCGCAGCCGGCGCTGGTCGCCCTGCTCGCGGCGCTGGCCGGCGGCGCCCTGCTCTGCGCCTTCGCGCCGCGCGCCGGCGCCGCGCTGTACGGCGCGGCGCTGCTGCTGCTCGCGGCCTGGCTCGGGCTGTTCGACATCGCCCGGCGCACCATCGCCGCCAACGGCCTGAGCCGCTACATGGCGCTGGCGCTGCTGCTGGGCTACGGCTGGCTGGCGATCGGCGGCGCGGCCTGGCTGGCCATGGCCTGGGGCCTGCCCACGCGCGACGCCGCGCTGCATGCGGTGGGCCTGGGCTTCATCGTCAGCATGGTGATGGCGCATGGGCCGGTCATCCTGCCGGCGGTGGCGCGCGTCAAGCTGCTGTTCGGCCCGTGGTTCTACCTGCCCCTGGCGCTGCTGCACGGCTCGCTGCTGCTGCGGCTCGGGCCGGGGCTCGGCGATGCCGGCCTGCACCGGCTCGGCGCCGGGCTGAACGCCGCGGCCATCCTGCTGTTCGCGCTGACGATGGTGGGCTCCGCCCTGGCGTGGCGGCGGCGCTAGCGCTCCCGACTCGCTTCGCGGCGCCGGCTTGATCTCCGGCGGATGCCCACGCCCTTCGTGTTGACGTGCATCAAGCCTCCCGCCCCCGGTCCGCCCATCATGGCCGCATCCGGCCTGCCATCGCGGGCCGCAGCCGTCAAGGAGAACCGCCATGAAAGACAGGACCGCACTCGTCACCGGCGCCGCGTCCGGCATCGGCCGCGCCATCGCGCTCGCCTGGGCCCGCGAGGGCTCCCGGGTCGTCGTCTCCGACACCGATGCCGCGGGCGGCGAGGAGACCGTGGCGCTCGTCAGGCAGCAGGGCGGCGACGCGGTCTTCTTCACCTGCGACGTGAGCAGCGCCGCCGAGTGCGAGCAGCTCGTCGCCCGCACCGTGCGCCACTACGGCCGGCTGGACGCCGCCTGCAACAACGCCGGCATCGGCGGCGCCCTCGCCCCCACCGCCGACTACCCGCTCGACGCCTGGGCGCAGGTCATCGGCGTGAACCTGTCGGGCGTGTTCCACGGCATGAAGTACCAGATCGCGGCCATGCTGGCGAACGGCGGCGGCGCCATCGTCAACATGGCGTCCATCCTGGGCGCCGTCGGCTTCGCGAACTCGCCCGCCTACACCGCGGCCAAGCACGGCGTGCTGGGCCTCACCAAGTCGGCCGCGCTCGAGTACGCGACGCAGGGCGTGCGCATCAACGCGGTGGGCCCGGCCTTCATCAAGACGCCGCTCATCGCCCCCGTCGACGCCGACCCCGCGGCGCACGCGGCGCTGGTCGCGCTGCATCCCATGGGCCGCCTGGGCACGCCCGAGGAGGTGGCCGAGCTGGTGCTGTGGCTCGCGAGCGACCGGGCCTCGTTCGTGACCGGCGCGTACTTCCCGGTGGACGGCGGCTTCCTGGCGCGCTGACGCGCCGGCTACTCCTGCGCCGGCGCCGGACGCACCAGGGTGACCGGCACCGGCGAATGCTGCACCAGCCCCTGCGACACCGAGCCGAGCAGCACGGCGCGCAGCGCGCCGTGGCCGTGCGTGCCCATGATGACGGCGTCGCAGGCGTGGCGCTCGATCACCTCGAGCAGCATCGGCACCGGCTCGCCGGTGGCGGGCTCGACCTCGTAGGGGATGTCGGCCGCATCGAGCAGCGCCCGCCCGGCGTCGAGCGCGCTGGCCGCGGCCGCCCCGGTGGCGCGGCCGATCGCGTCGGGAGAGGCCATCACCACCTCGTACAGGTAGGCGGGCGCCTGCACGTTGGTCAGCACGAAGCTCGCGTCGAGCCCCTCGTCGACGAGCCGGATGGCGTGGCGCACGGCGCTGAGCGCGTGCTCGGAGCCATCCAGTGGCAGCAGGATCTTCATGGGTCTCTCTCCGGTTGGCGGCGGGCCGGCCGGTCGGCGCCCGCCCGCTGCCCGAGCCTAGCGCCGGGGCAGGCCGCGCGCTTGCTCTGCGTCAAGATGCGGCGCCCCGCGGCGCTTGACGCGCGCCGGGCAAGCGGTCACAACCGGGCCTGCACGCCGGGCGCCGCGCACGCCGCCCGGCCTGTCCCGTCCCCCGCCGCCACGAGCCCTCCATGAGCATCCGCCACCTCGACCAGCTGTTCGACCCCGCGAGCGTCGCGGTCATCGGCGCCTCGCCGCGCCCCGCCAGCGTGGGCGCCACCGTGTGGCGCAACCTGCGCAGCGGCACCTTCGGCGGCCCGGTGCTGGCGGTCAACCTCAAGCACCGCCAGCTCGACGGCGAGACCGTGCATGCGCACGTGCGCGACCTGCCGGTGGTGCCCGAGCTGGCCGTGATCTGCACGCCGCCGGCCACCGTGCCCGGCCTGATCGAGGAGCTCGGCGCGGCCGGCACGCGCGCGGCCATCGTCGTCACCGCCGGGCTTTCGCCCGAGCAGAAGCAGGCCATGCTCGACGCCGCCCGGCCGCACCTGCTGCGCATCCTCGGGCCGAACTGCATCGGCCTGCTCTCGCCGCACATCGGGCTGAACGCGAGCTTCGCGCATGCGCAGGCGCTCCCGGGCGAGCTGGCCTTCGTGTCGCAGTCGGGCGCGCTGATGACGGCCATGCTCGACTGGGCGCACGACCGCGGCATCGGCTTCTCGCAGTTCGTCTCGCTCGGCGAGCGCAGCGACGTCGACTTCGGCGACATGCTGGACTATCTCGCCAGCGACGCCAGGACGCGCGCCATCCTGCTCTACATCGAGAGCATCGAGGAGCCGCGCAAGTTCATGTCGGCCGCGCGCGCGGCGGCGCGCAACAAGCCGGTGATCGTGGTGAAGGCCGGGCGCTCCAGCCACGGCCAGGCGGCGGCGGCCTCGCACACCGGCGCGCTGGCCGGCTCCGACCTGGTGTTCGACGCCGCCATCCGCCGCGCCGGCATGCTGCGCGTGAACACCCTGCAGCAGCTGTTCACCGCGGCCGAGACGCTGGCGCGCTTCCGCGGCAACCGAAGCGAGCAGCTGGTGGTGCTCACCAACGGCGGCGGCGCCGGCGTGCTGGCGGCCGACGCCGCCGAGTTCATGGGCGTGCCGCTGGCCGAGCTCGCGCCGCAGACCCTGGCCCGGCTCGACGCGCACCTGCCCGGCAACTGGTCGCGCGCGAACCCGGTGGACATCATCGGCGACGCCCCCGCCGAGCGCTACGTGCAGGCGCTGCAGGCGCTGCTGGACGACCCCGGCCACCCGGCGGTGTTCTTCATCCACGCGCCCACCGCCATCGTGCCGGCGACGGACATCGCGCAGACCCTGCTGCCGCTGGCGCGCAGCGCGCCGCAGCGGCTGATGAGCTGCTGGCTGGGCGGCAGCGCCATCGCGGCGGCGCGCGACCTCTTCCGCCGGGCCGGCATCGCCTGCCTGGCCACGCCCGAGCAGGGCGTGCGCGCCTTCGAGATGCTGCAGACCTACCGCCGCAACCAGGCGCTGCTGATCGAGACGCCGCCCGCCGGCGGCAGCCGCAAGCCGCCCGACGTGGCGACGGCGCGCCGGGTGGTGGCGCAGGTGCTCGCCAACGGCCGCGGCATGCTCACCGAGCCCGAGGCCAAGGCGGTGCTCGCGGCCTTCGACATCCCGGTCACGCAGACCCGCAGCGTGGCGCCCGACGCCGGCGCCGCCGTGGCGGCGGCCAACGCCATCGGCTACCCGGTGGTGCTGAAGATCCTCTCGGCCGACATCACGCACAAGTCCGACGTGGGCGGCGTGGCGCTCAACATCCATTCCGCCGAGGAGCTGCGCGACTGCGCCGACGCCATGCTGCGCCGCATCCGCCGCGAGCGGCCGCAGGCGCGGCTGGACGGCTTCACCGTGCAGCAGATGGTGCGGCGCAAGCACGCCCAGGAGCTGATCGTCGGCGCCAGCATCGACCCGGTGTTCGGCCCGACCATCCTCTTCGGCGCGGGCGGCGTGGCGGTGGAGGTGCTGGCCGACCGCGCCATCGCCCTGCCGCCGCTGAACGTGCCGCTGGCGCGCGCGCTGGTGGAGCGCACGCGCGTGGCCCGGCTGCTCAAGGGCTTTCGCGACACGCCGGCGGCCGACGAGGCAGCCGTGCACGACGTGCTGGTGGCCGTGTCGCAGCTGCTGGCCGAGGTGCCCGAGGTGTCCGAGCTCGACATCAACCCGCTGGTGGTCGACGAGCACGGCGCCATCGCGCTGGATGCGCGCATCGCCGTCAGCGCGGCGCGGCCCGCCGGCGCCGAGAGCTTCGCCATCCGCCCCTACCCGGCCCACCTGGTCGAGACGGTGCAGTGGCGCGGCCGCACGCTCACGCTGCGCCCCATCCGGCCGGAGGACGAGCTGCAGCACCGGCACTTCCTCGGGCGGCTCGACCCGGAGGACGTGCGCCTGCGCGTGTTCTACAGCCGCCGCAGCATCGAGCACAGCGAGCTGGCGCGCCTCACGCAGATCGACTACGCGCGCGAGATGGCCTTCATCGCCGTGGCCACCGGCCCCGACGGCAGGGAAGAGACGCTCGGCGTGGCGCGCGCGCTGATGGACCCCGACAACATCGAGGCCGAGTTCGGCATCGTCGTGCGCTCCGACCAGAAGGGCGGCGGGCTCGGCCAGCTGCTGATGAAGAAGCTCATCGCCTACCTGAAGCAGCACGGCACGCAGGTGCTGATGGCGGTGGTGCTGGACGAGAACCTCGGCATGCGCGCCCTGGCCGAGCGGCTGGGCTTCGACGAGACGCGCAGCCGCGAGGAGCCGGGGACGCGCATCGTGCGGCTCGCGCTGTGACGGCGGAGGAATCCGCGCGCGCGCCGATCTTCAGCGCCCGCGGGCTGACCAAGGTCTACGGCACGGGGGCGACCGCCGTGCACGCGCTGCGCGGCGTCGACCTCGACGTGCATGCGGGCGAGTTCATCGTGCTGCTGGGCGCCTCGGGCAGCGGCAAGTCGACGCTGCTGAACATCCTCGGCGGGCTGGACACCGCCACCGCCGGCAGCGCGCGCTGGCAGGACCAGGACCTCACGCACGCGGGCGACGCCGAGCTCACCCGCTACCGGCGCGAGCACGTCGGCTTCGTGTTCCAGTTCTACAACCTCATCCCCAGCCTCACCGCGCGCGAGAACGTGGCCCTGGTGACCGACCTGTGCCGCGACCCGCGGCGCCCGCCGATGGCCCCGGAGGACGCGCTGGCGCTGGTCGGGCTGGGCGGGCGGCTGGACCATTTCGTGGCCCAGCTCTCCGGCGGCGAGCAGCAGCGCGTGGCGATCGCGCGCGCCATCGCCAAGCGCCCCGAGGTGCTGCTGTGCGACGAGCCCACCGGCGCGCTCGACTGCGCCACCGGCATCCTGGTGCTGCAGGCGATCGAGAAGGTCAACCGCGAGCTGGGCACGACGGTGATCGTGATCACCCACAACGCGCCCATCGCCGCCATGGCCGACCGCGTGATGCGGCTGGCCGACGGCCGCATCGCGCAGATCCAGGCCAACGCCGACAAGCAGCCGGCGCACGCCCTGTCGTGGTGAGCGCGCGATGAAGGCCCTGGACGTCAAGCTCTGGCGCGACCTGAAGCGCCTGCGCGCCCAGGTGTTCACCATCGCGATGGTGGTGGCCTGCGGCGTGGCCGGCTTCGTCGGCGCGTTCTCGACGCACGCCTCGCTCGAGCGCTCGCGCGACGCGTACTACGCCGAGTCGCGCTTCGCCGACGTGTTCGCGAGCGTGCGCCGCGCGCCGCGCGCGCTGCAGGCGCGGCTGGAGGCGATCGACGGCGTGGCCGAGGTCAAGCTGGACACGGCGTTCGACACGCAGATCGACATCGAGGGCGTGCGGATGCCGCTGACCGGGCGGCTGATCGGCCTGGCGCTCGACCGCCCGCAGGGGCTGAACGCGCTGACGCTGCGCACGGGCCGCCTGCCCGAGCGCGCCGCCGAGCTCGAGGCCGTGGTCACCGAGCGCTTCGCGAAGCGCCGCGGGCTGCGCCCGGGCTCGACGCTGCACGCGCTGCTCAACGGCCGCCGCGAGCAGGTGCGCATCGTGGGCATCGTGCTGTCGCCCGAGTACGTCTACGCCACCCGCGGCAACGGCATGGACGACGAAGGGTTCGGCGTGCTGTGGCTCGACCGCGACCGCCTGGCCGCGGCCTTCGACATGGACGGCGCCTTCAACCGCGCGGCGCTGCGCCTGCACGCCGGCGCGCGGCCGGCCGCGGTGGTCGCCGCGGTGGACCGGCTGCTCGAGCCCTGGGGCGCGGTCGGCGCGGTGCCGCGCGAGGACCAGGCCTCGAACGCCATCGTGGCCGACGAGATGCGCCAGCAGCAGGTGCTGGGCTCGGTGCTGCCCGGCATCTTCCTCGCGGTGGCGGCGTTCGTGCTCCACGTGGTGATGAGCCGGCAGATCGCCACCCAGCGCCAGCAGATCGCCGCGCTCAAGGCGCTGGGCTACCGCGACGCGGCGATCGCCTGGCACTACGTGAAGCTGGCGCTGGCCACCGGCGCGGTGGGCGTGGCCATCGGGCTGGCGCTCAGCCGCCTGCTCGGCGAGGGCATGCTGGCGATGTACGCCGACTTCTTCGCCTTCGCCGCGCTGGACTACCGCCCGGTGCCGGCGGTGATCGGCGCCTCGGTGCTGGCGGTGATGGCGGCGGCGGCGCTCGGCGCCTTCGGCGCAATCCGCGCGGTGCTGTCCCTGTCGCCGGCGCAGGCGATGCTGCCGCCCGCGCCGCCGACCTTCGCCCCGACCTGGCTCGACCGCTGGCGCGGCGCCGCCCGCCTGAGCACGGCGGCGCGCATGGTCGTGCGCAACATCCAGCGCCAGCGCCTGCGCGCGCTGTTCACCGTGGTGGGCATCGCCTGCGCCGTGGCGCTGCAGATCTCGGGCTCGTTCTGGTCGGACGCGGTGGCGGCCATCATGGACATGCAGTTCCGCCAGGTGCAGCGCGCCGACGTGCTGGTCGATTTCACCGACCCGCTGCCGACCTCGGCGCTGCCGGCGCTGCGGCGGCTGCCGGGCGTGATCGACGCCGAAGGCTGGCGCACGGAGCCGGTGCGCGTGGCGGCCAACGGCCGCACCGTCGACACCGCGCTGACGGGCCACGCGCCCGGGGCGCGGCTGATGCGCGTGGTGGACGAGTCGCACGGCGCGCTCGCCATGCCGGCCGAGGGCGTGATGGTCAGCGGCCTGCTGGCGCGCGAGCTCGGCGTGGGGCCGGGCGACACGCTCGACCTGGAGTTCCGGCTGTGGCACCGCCGGCGCGCGACGGTGCGCGTGGACGCGGTGGTGCAGATGATGTTCGGCAAGCAGCTCTACATGGCGCTGGACGCGATGAACCGGCTCGCGGGCGACGGCGAGGGCATCAGCCACGCGGCGCTGCACGTCGACCCGCTGGCCGGCGACGACTTCCAGGCGGCCGTCAAGTCGGCGCCGCGCATCGCGGCCGTGTTCGACAAGGCCAGCTCGCTGCGCAGCTTCGAGGAAGTCACGGCGACGAACCTGCTGTTCTTCACCGGCGTGCTGACGGCGTTCGCCGTCGCGATGGCCGTGGGCATCACCTACAACGCGGCGCGCATCGCGCTGTCCGAGCGGGCCTGGGAGCTGGCGAGCCTGCGCGTGCTGGGCATGACGCGCGCGGAGGTCTCGATGCTGCTGCTCGCCGAGCTGGGCCTGGAGCTGCTGCTGGCGCTGCCGCTGGGCAGCGTGCTGGGCTACGGCTTGGCGTGGGCGCTGATGCAGGCGATGCAGTCGGACAACATCGATTTCCCGGTCGTCATCGAGCCGGCCACGTACGCCACGGCCGCGCTGTGCGTGCTCGCCGCGGGCATCGCCAGCGCCCTGGTGGTGCGGCGGCAGATCGACCGGCTGGACCTGGTCTCCGTCTTGAAGGTGAGGGAATGACACGCCATTCGATCAAGGACAAGGGGCGCTGGATCGCCCTCGCGCTGGCGGCGGCGCTGCTCGCCGCCTGGGCATTCCGCCCGCGCCCGCTCGCGGTGGACGTGGCCGAGGTCCGGCTGGGCCGCTTCGAGCAGGCGATCCAGGAGGACGGGCGCCTGCGGGTCAAGCACCGCTACGTCATCGCCGCGCCCACGGCCGCCGAGCTCGCGCGCCCGGCGCTCAAGGTCGGCGACCGCATCGAGCAGGGGCAGGTCGTGGCGCTGCTGACGCCGGTGGCGCCGCAGATGATCGACGCGCGCACGCGCGGCGTGCTGCGGCAGCGGGTGGCGGGCGCGGAGGCGGCCCGCGCCGCCGCGCAGGCGCACATCGGCCGCGCCGAGGCCGCGCTGGCGCAGGCCACGCTCGAGGCCCAGCGCGCCGACGACCTGGCGCGCGACCACTTCGTCTCGCCGGCCGCGCGCGACCAGGCGGCGCTGGCGCTGCGCCTGCAGCAGCGCACGCTGGACGCCGCCCGGGCCGAGTGGCAGGTCGCCGCGCACGCCCTCGACGAGGCCCGCGCGGCGCTGGCGCGCGCCGACGGCGGCAACGGCGGGGCCGCCGCCCCGCGCGCCGGCCAGTGGGCGCTGCGCGCCCCCGTGGCCGGCCACGTCATCCGGCTGAACCAGGACGTGGGCGGGCCGGTGGCGCTCGGCCAGGCGCTGCTGGAGATCGCCGACACGACGCAGCTCGAGGCGGTGATCGACGTGCTCTCTTCCGACGCGCTGCGCATCCGGCCCGGCGCCGCCGTGCGGCTCGCGATGGGCAGCGGCACGCCGGCGCGCGCCGGCCGGGTGTGGCGGGTCGAGCCGGTCGCCTTCACGAAGGTCTCGGCGCTCGGGATCGAGGAGCAGCGGGTGAACGTGATCGTCGACATCGACCCGCGCGGGGAGGCGGTCCCCGCCCTCGGCGAGGGTTTCCGGGTCGACGCCGACATCGTCGTCTCGGCGCAGGACGAGGCGCTGATCGTGCCGACGGCGGCGCTGGTGCGCGACGGCGGCCGCTGGGCCGTGCTCGTCGCCGAAGGCGGCCGGGCGCGGCTGCGGCCGGTGGCGCTGCGCGAGCGCAACGCCGAGGCCGCCTGGGTCGACGCGGGCGTGGCGGTGGGCGAGCGGGTGGTGCTCTATCCCGGCGCGGCCGTCGGCGACGGCCAGCGCCTGCGCGTCAACGCGCCTCAGTAGCCGGCGCGCCGGTCGACCTCGTGCAGCGGCCGCTCGCCGCGGCGCAGCCGCGCGAGGCTGTCGGCCACCTGGCGCGCCACCTCGTCGTACGAGGCCTGCGCCGCGATGTGCGGCGTGGCGGCGACCTTGGGGTGCGACCAGACCCAGTTGTCCGGCCTGGGCGGCTCGCGCTCGAACACATCGAGCGCGGCGGCGCCGAGGTGGCCCTCGTCGAGCAGCGCGCGCAGGTCGTCCTCGACGAGCTGCTCGCCGCGGCCGATGTTGATGACCATCGCGCCGCGCGGCAGCCGCGACAGCACCGCGCGGTTCAGCAGCCCGCGCGTGGCCGGCGTGAGCGGCAGCGCGCACACGAGGATGTCGGTGCGGGCCAGCATCGCGGGCAGCCCGGCCTCGCCGGCGAAGCATTCGACGCCGTCGACGGCGCGGGCGCTGCGGCTCCAGCCCGCCACCGGGTAGCCCAGCGGCGCGAAGGCCCGCGCGATGGCCTGCCCGACCTGGCCGATGCCGAGGATGCCGACGCGGCAGGCCGAGGCCGGGCGCACCGGGTGGCGCGCCCATTCGGCGCGCGCCTGCTGCGCGGCGTACAGCGGCAGGTCGCGCGTCACGCGCAGCGCCTGCGCCACCACGTACTGCGCGATCTCCACGCCCTGGTTCGGGTCGACGATGCGGGTGACGGCCAGCGACGGCGGCAGGTCGGTGGCGGCGACGATCTTGTCCACGCCCGCGCCGATGGCCGAGACCATGCGCAGATTCGGGAAGCGGCCGACGAAGCCATCCTTCACGCGCCAGGCGAGGACGGCTTCCACCTGGCCGGGCGGCGGGTCGTCGGCTTCACGCCAGACGGTGAGGCCGGGAATGCGCGAGAGCGCGTCGAAGTAGGGCTCGCCATTCAGCGGCGAGACGGCAACGAGAACGGACATGGTGCGAGACGGGAGAAGAGGCGCGAAGAAGGCTTCGAGCGAACACCGCGGCGCCGGCTCTGCCGGTCCGCGGGTGCTGCCCTCTGGGGACGGCGCGCGAAGCGCGCAGGGCGTGGGGCTAGTCTGCGTAGCCCGGATTGCGGCGATCCAGGCGGCGCAGCAGGCCGGGCCACACGAGGTTCGCGCCCTTGCCCTTCGAGGCCTCGCGCGACTGCGCGAGGTTGAGCTCCACCATCGACTGCGGCAGCACGTTCAGCTCGCCGCCGCCCGACTGCGCCAGGATCTGGATGCGGCACGAGGCCTCGAGGATGTACATCGCCTGGAAGGCCTCGGCCGCCGTGCGCCCGCAGGTCAGCAGGCCGTGGTTGCGCAGCACCAGGTGGTTGGCCGAGCCCAGGCTCGCCACCAGCCGCGGCTTCTCGTCCTCGCGCAGGGCCACGCCTTCGTAGTCGTGGTAGGCGATGCTCGACAGCGGAAAGGTCGAATGCTGCGACAGCGCGAGCAGCCCGTGCTTCTGCGCCGACACCGCCACGCCGTGCAGCGTGTGGGTGTGCATCACGCAGTTCACCTCCGGGCGCGCCGCGTGCACCGCGCTGTGGATGGTGAAGCCGGCCGGGTTCACGTCGTAGGCCGTGGGCATCACCGGGTGGCCTTCCTCGTTCACCTTGACGAGGCTGGAGGCGGTCATCTCCTCGAAGAACAGCCCGTAGGGGTTGATGAGGAAATGCTCCGGCTCGCCGGGCACGCGCATCGAGATGTGCGTGAACACCAGGTCGTCCCAGCCGAACAGCGCGACCAGCCGGTAGGCGGCCGCGAGGTCCACGCGGGCCTGCCATTCCTCGGGCGAGACGAGGTGGCGGACGGGAGCGAATTCGAGCGGTGCGTTCATGGGTCTTGTCTCCTGCGGGTTGGAACTGCCGTCGCCGATTCTGGACGCACCGGCACGATCGCGTCAGAGCGCCTTGACCAATTCCGGCACGGCGGCGAAGAGGTCGGCCTCCAGGCCGTAGTCGGCCACGCTGAAGATCGGCGCCTCCGGGTCCTTGTTGATCGCCACGATCACCTTGGAGTCCTTCATCCCCGCCAGGTGCTGGATCGCCCCGCTGATGCCCGCGGCGATGTACAGCTGCGGCGCCACGATCTTGCCCGTCTGCCCCACCTGCCAGTCGTTGGGCGCGTACCCCGCGTCCACCGCCGCGCGGCTGGCCCCCAGCGCCGCCCCCAGCTTGTCGGCCAGCGGCGTGAGCACCTCGGTGAACTTCTCGCTTGAGCCCAGCGCCCGACCGCCCGAGACGATGATCTTGGCCGCCGTCAGCTCCGGCCGGTCGTTCCTGGCGATCTCGGCCTTCACGAAGCGGCTCTTGCCCCCCTCGGCCACGGCCTGCGCGGTCTCGATGGCGGCGCTGCCGCCTTCCGATCCCGCCGCGTCGAAGCCCGTGGTGCGCACGGTGATCACCTTGACCTTGTCGGCGCTCTGCACCGTGGCGATGGCGTTGCCCGCGTAGATGGGGCGCTCGAAGGTGTCGGCGCCGATCACTTTCGTGATGTCGCTGATCTGGCCCACGTCCAGCTTGGCGGCCACGCGCGGGGCGATGTTCTTGCCGCTGGCGGTGGCGGGGAAGAGGATGTGGCTGTAGTCGTCGGCAATCGCCAGTACCTGCGCGGCGACGTTCTCGGCCAGCCCGTGGTCGAGCGGGGCGCCGTCGGCCAGGATCACCTTGGCCACGCCGGCGATCTTGGCGGCGGCCTCGGCCGCGGGCTTGGCGTTGACGCCGGCCACGAGCACGTGCACTTCGCCGCCGCAGGCCTGGGCCGCGGTGATGGTGTTCAGGGTGGCGCCCTTGAGGGTCTGGTTGTCGTGTTCAGCAATGACGAGTGCGGTCATGATCAGATCACCTTGGCTTCGGTCTTGAGCTTGTTCACCAGCGTGGCCACGTCGGGCACCTTGATGCCGGCGCTGCGCTTGGGCGGCTCGCTGACCTTCAGGGTCTTCAGCCGCGGCGCCACGTCCACGCCCAGGTCCGCGGGCTTGACGGTCTCCAGCGGCTTCTTCTTGGCCTTCATGATGTTGGGCAGCGTCACGTAGCGCGGCTCGTTCAGGCGCAGGTCGGTGGTGACCACCGCCGGCAGCGTGAGCGCGAGCACTTCCAGGCCGCCGTCGACTTCGCGCGTGACGTTCACGCCCTGGCCGTCGATCTCGACCTTGCTGGCGAAGGTGGCCTGCGGCAGCTCGGCCAGCGCGGCCAGCATCTGCCCGGTCTGGTTGCAGTCGTCGTCGATGGCCTGCTTGCCCAGGATGACGAGGCCGGGCTGTTCCTTGTCGACCAGGGCCTTGAGCAGCTTGGCCACGGCCAGGGGCTGCAGCTCCTCGGCGGTCTCCACCAGGATGGCCCGGTCGGCACCGATGGCCATGGCCGTGCGCAGCGTCTCCTGGCACTGCGCGACGCCGCAGGACACGGCGATCACCTCGGTCGCCGCGCCCTTCTCCTTCAGCCGCACCGCCTCCTCCACCGCGATCTCGTCGAACGGGTTCATGCTCATCTTCACGTTGGCAATGTCCACCCCCGTGCCGTCACTCTTCACCCGTACCTTCACGTTGTAGTCGACCACCCGCTTGACGGGGACGAGGATCTTCATCGGGACACCTCCTTGGAATGGGGTTGGTTGGTCGGGCCGGCGCAAGCCCGGCCCGGCGGATCGGCCCGCGGGCCGCGGCCTCGCGGGGGCGCCGCGCGGCGAGGCGGGCATTCTAGCCAGCCCCTCATTTTGCGAAACACCCTTCTGCGTGGTGGAACCAGATGCCGGCACCGGGGCAGCCTCGGCATGCACACCGCCCAGTGTCCTCCGCGCGCGGCGGCCGCCCTGTCGCCTTGGTGATATCGGCGAATCGGCCAGCCGGTAACCTCCGGCCCCCGATACTCGGATTTACCCTCGTTATTCCGCGATGCAGTACATTGCGTGCAATAACGGTTGACGGTGACGAATTCCCCCCAGGAGAATGCGCCGCCTTTTCCGCTACACGGCCGTGCAGACCCCTGCCGGCCGGGTCGAAACTGCGCCCCCACCCGCCGCCGCTCAGCGGCTCACCGGAGTCTTCCCATGCCTCTGTTCCTGCGACAGGCCGCTGCACGCGCCCGTCTTGTCCGAAGCGCCGCCGCGGCGGCGCGGCACCCGTATGGCGCCATCCGGCGGGAGGCCTGAGCGGTGGATCTCTTCTTCCAGCAAGTCCTGAACGGGCTGACGCTCGGCGGCATCTACAGCCTCGTCGCCCTCGGCCTCACGCTCGTCTACGGCATCCTGCACGTGCCGAACTTCGCGCACGGCGCGCTGTACATGGTGGGCGCCTTCGCCTCGTGGTTCCTGATGTCGCAGTTCGGCATGAACTACTGGCTGGCGATGATCGGCTCGGCCATGGCGGTGGCCGCGGTGGCCACGCTGTCCGAGCGCCTCGTCTTCCATCCGCTGCGCAACGCCTCGGGCCTGCACCCCATGATCGCGGCCATCGGCCTGCTGCTGTTCCTCGAGGCGGGCGCGCAGGCGCTGTTCGGCGCCGACTTCCGCCGCATGCAGTCCCCCTACGGCGGCATCATCGAGGTGGCCGGCGTCATCGCCCCGGTGCAGCGCCTGCTGATCGTCGGCGCGGCCTTCGCCCTGATGGTGGTGCTGCAGCTCTTCCTGAAGAAGACGGTCACGGGCTCGACCATCATCGCCATGGCGCAGAACCGCGACGGCGCCTCGCTGGTGGGCATCGACGCCAACCGCGTGGCGATGCTCACCTTCGCCATCTCGGGCGTGCTGGCCGCCGTGGCCGCCACGCTGTACGCGCCGATCAACCTCGTGTACCCGACCATGGGCAACCTGGTGATCACGAAGGCCTTCGTCATCATCATCCTCGGCGGCATGGGCAGCGTGCCCGGCGCCATCGTCGGCGGCCTGGTGATCGGCTTCGCCGAGAGCTTCGGCGCCTTCTACATCTCCACCGACTACAAGGACATCATCGCCTTCGTGCTGCTGGTGGTCATCCTCTCGGTGCGCCCGCAGGGCCTGTTCAGCAAGGGAGCGCACTGACCATGTCGTTTCTCCAAGGCAAGACCGGCTGGAGCCTGCTGTTCATCCTCGGCCTGGCGTTCCCCTTCATGGCGGGCAACGACTACCACCTCACGGTGATGTCCACCGCCTACATCTTCGCGATCGCCACGGTGGGGCTGAACCTCATCACCGGCTACACCGGGCAGTTCAACCTCGCGCACGCCGGCTTCATGGCGGTGGGGGCGTACACGGTGGGCATCCTCACCGTGGACTACCAGGTGCCGTTCTGGATCGCGTTCGCGCTGTCGGGCTTCGTCACCGCCGCCATCGGCTGGCCGCTGGGCATCGTCTCGCTGCGGCTCAAGGGCCACTACTTCTCGATCTTCACGCTGTGCGTGGGCTACATCATGTTCCTCGTGATCGAGAAGTGGGAGAGCCTCACGCACGGCACGGTGGGCATCATCGGCATCCCCGCGCCGACGCCCATCGGCCCGATCACCTTCGACACGCCGCGCGCGCTGTACTACATGGTGTTCTTCTTCCTCGTGGTCGGTGTGTGGGTGATGCACCGCATCGTCAACTCGCTGCTCGGGCGCACCTTCATGGCGATCCGCAACAGCGACGAGCTCGCCGAGTCGCTGGGCATCAACCTGATGCGCAACAAGGTGGTGTCCTTCGTGCTGTCGGTGTTCTACGCCGGCCTCGCGGGCGGGCTGTACGCCGGCTTCGTGCGCTTCCTCGGGCCGGACCTCGCCGGCGTGCACCACACCTTCGACATGACGATGTTCATGCTGATCGGCGGCATCGGCACCATGCTCGGGCCGCTGCTCGGCGCCCTGGCGATGCCGTGGCTCACGCAGTACCTGCAGTTCCTGCAGGACTACCGCTTCGTCGTCTTCGGGCCGCTGCTGATCCTGCTCGTGATCTTCATGCCCAACGGCATCGTCGGCAGCTTCCTCGCGTGGCAGGCGCGCCGCGCCGCCGCCGCGCAGGCCGCGGCCGCGCCGGCCGCCCCCGTGAAGTCGTCCGCATCGCAGGAGGGCAGCCATGCTTGAGATCCGCCACCTGTCCAAGCGCTTCGGCGGCCTGGCCGCCGTCAACGACGTCACCACCACCATCGAAGAGGGCAAGATCAACGCGATCATCGGCCCCAACGGCGCCGGCAAGACGACCTTCTTCAACCTGATCAGCGGCGTTCACCTGCCGACCTCCGGCACGATCACCTTCAAGGGCACGGACGTCACCAACCTGCGCACCGACCAGGTGGCGAAGCTGGGCGTGTCGCGCACCTTCCAGACGACGGCGCTGTTCGACCAGGCCACCGTGCTCGACAACCTCATCGTCGGCCACCGCCTGCGCACCCGCTCGGGGCTGTGGGACGTGCTGGTGGGCTCGGCGCGCCTGAAGGAAGAGGAGCGCATCTGCCGCGAGAAGGCGCGCGAGGCGCTCGAGTTCGTGGGCCTGTCGCACGCGGCGAACCGGCTGGCGGGCGACATCTCGCAGGAGGAGCGCAAGCGCGTGGCCTTCGCGCTCGCGCTGTCGACGAGCCCGAGCCTGGTGCTGCTCGACGAGCCCGCCGGCGGCGTGAACCCCGAGGAGACCGAAGGGCTGGCCGAGCTGATCCGCAAGATGATCAAGAGCGGCCTGACGGTGTGCCTGATCGAACACAAGATGAACATGATCATGAGCCTGGCCGACAAGATCCTGGTGCTCAACTACGGCGAGAAGATCGCCGAGGGCACGCCGGCCGAGATCCGCGCCAACGAGGCCGTGATCGACGCCTACCTGGGGAGCGAACATGCTGACGCTTGAGAACGTCACGCTCAACTACGGCAGCTTCCGCGCGCTCAACGGCATCAGCCTGCACGCCAAGGAGGGCGAGCTCGTCGTGCTGCTGGGCGCCAACGGCGCGGGCAAGAGCTCGATCTTCCTGACCACCAGCGGCATCCACCGCGCGGCCGGCGGCAGCATCAAGTTCCGCAACCAGGAGCTGGTGGGCATGAAGGCCTCGCAGATCGTGGCCAGCGGCGTGGTGCAGTGCCCCGAGGGCCGCAAGCTGTTCCCGCAGATGTCGGTGCTGAAGAACCTGATGCTCGGCGCCTATGTGCACCGCGGCGACAAGGCCGGCAACCAGCGCCGGCTGGAAGAGGTGCTCGCGCTGTTCCCGATTCTCGACGAGAAGAAGAACGACCCCGCGGGCTCGCTCTCGGGCGGGCAGCAGCAGATGGTGGCCATCGGCCGCGCCATGATGGGCCGCCCCAAGGCGCTGCTGCTCGACGAGCCCTCGCTCGGGCTCGCCCCGCTGGTCGTCAAACAAGTGTTCGAGGTGATTCAAAAGATCAACCGGACAGGCACCACGGTGCTGCTGGCGGAGCAGAACGCTTTCGCCGCATTGAAGATCGCGCACCGCGCGTATGTGATCGAAGGCGGTCGCATCGTGATGGAAGGCGACAGAGACAGTCTGTTGAACAACGAGGCCGTACGAAAGGCCTACATCGGCGCCTGACGCACGACGCCGCGATGTCATCGTTTCCCCCGGGGCGTCCGAGTCGAACCCGCCCGGTGGATCCGGTTCGAACCCATTCAATTCCACACTCAGGAGATCCGCAGTGACTTTGAAGACCAAGCTCCAACGCCTGTCCACCGTGGCAGTGGCCGCCGCCGCGCTGGCCGCCGGCTCCGCATTCGCGCAGGATGTCGTGAAGATCGGCTATTCGGGCCCGCTGTCGGGCGGCGCCGCGCTCTACGGCAAGAACGTGCTCGACGGCATGCAGATGGCCGTCAACGAGATCAACGCGGCCGGCCTCACCGTCGGCGGCAAGAAGTACAAGGTCGAGATCGTCGCGCTCGACGACCAGTACAACCCGAGCCAGACCGCCATCAACGCGCAGCGCCTGGTGCAGGAGCACAAGACGCCGGCCATCCTGGTGCCGCATTCGGGCGGCAGCTTCGCGCTGCAGACCAACAACGAGGCGCAGAAGTACCTGCTGCTGTCCTACACCAGCGTGCCGCAGATCACCGCGCGCGGCAACAAGCTGACGCTGCGCATCCCGCCCGAGTTCACCTCGTACATCCTGCCGTTCACCAAGTACGAGATGGCCAAGTACGGCAAGAACGTGGCCATCGCCAACGCCGACCACGACTACGCCAAGGCCTGGACCAAGGCGTTCGTGCCCGTGTGGGAGGCCCAGGGCGGCAAGATCGTGGCCGACAACCCCATGTCGTACAACCGCGCCACCGACTTCTACTCGGGCGTGAGCAAGGTGCTGGCGGCCAAGCCCGACGTGATGTTCATCGGCGGCGCCTCCGAGCCGACCGGCCTGGTGATCAAGCAGGCGCGCGAGCTCGGCTTCAAGGGCGGCTTCATCATCCTCGACCAGGCCAAGATGGACGAGATCGCCAAGGTCATCGGCGGCTACGAGGCGCTGGAAGGCTCCATCGGCGTGCTGCCGGTCGTCGACGACCAGGCGCCCGACACCAAGGCCTTCGTCGAACGCTTCAAGAAGGCCTACCCGGGCCGCACGCCGAGCTCGGAAGTCTCGCTGAACTACACCGCCGTGTGGGCCACGGCCAAGGCGATGGAGCTGGCGGGCACGACGACGGACGCCGCCGCCATCCGCGGCTCGCTCGACAAGGCGTTCAAGGCGCTCGCCCCGGCCCACAACCCGCACGACATCAACGGCGTGGACGACAAGGGCGGCTCGCTCGCCAACACGCGCGGCGCCGTGGTCGAAGGCGGCAAGATCAAGGAAGTGCGCCTGGCGGACCTCGTCGCGGCGAAGTAATACCGGCTCCTTCCTGTCCTCAGGGGCTGGTGCGCTGCAAGGCGCGCCAGCCCTTTTTTCATTCGCGGCAGCGGCGAACTCACTGGCGATGCGCCGCCCCCGTCATCCGGCACGGCGGCAGAGGCGCGGAATGACGAGGCGCATGCAGTCGGAACGATCCCGAGCCGACAACCCGCAGGCGCCGCGCACGGGGGCCGCCGTGCCCGCGCACACGTGGAAAGGGCCGCATCGCGCGGCCCTTTCTGCTTTCGGCGTACCGAACTACTTCGCGGCCAGCCCCAGCCGCTCGATGAGCTTCTTGTCCTTGGCGTAGGTCTCGATCGCCCACTGCTTGTACTGCTCGCCGGTGCGGTACCACATCGCCTGGTTGAGCTGCGCCAGCACCTCGTGGTGCTTCGGGTCGTCCATCGCCTTCTTGAAGGCGTCGTGGATGGTCTTGACGACGGCCGGGTCCATGCCCTTGGGGCCGACGAGGCCGTAGGGCGACTCGCTGACGACGTCGTAGCCGAGGTCCTTGGCGGTGGGGATGTCGGGCCAGCGCTTGGTGCGCTGCGAGCCGAAGGTCACGAGCAGGCGCATCTGGCCGGCGTCGACGAACTTGTCCCAGCCGCTGGCGTCGCTGGCCGCCATCACGTGGCCGCCGAGCAGGGCCTGCATCAGGTCGGCGTTGCCCTTGAAGGGCACATGCGTGAGCTTGATCTTGGCGTTGGTCGCCAGCTCCTCGAGCAGCAGGTGCGGGCTGGTGCCGATGCCGGTGGAGCCGTAGTCGAGCTTCTCCGGGTCCTTGCGCGCGGCCTCCACGTACTCCTTGAAGGTCTTGTAGGGCGAATCCGAGCGCACCACGAAGCCGAAGGTGTAGCCCGACACGCCCATGATGAAGGTGAAGTCGTTGATCGGGTCGAAGTTGACCTTCTGCATGTGCGGCAGGCGCAGCATGCCCATCGGGAACTGGGCGATGGTGTAGCCGTCGGGCTTGGCGGTGAGCGCCATGCCGCTCGGGCCCAGGGTGCCGCCGGCGCCGGGCTTGTTCTCGACGACGATGTTCTGCCCCAGGTGCTTGGAGGCCAGCTCGGCCAGCGCGCGGTGGTGGCGGTCGGTCGAGCCGCCGGCCGGCCAGGGCACGATCAGCGTGATGGGCTTGCTGGGATAGGCCTGCGCCTGGGCGGCGCCGAAGGGTGCGAGCAGCGCCGCCGAGGCGGTGGCCGCCAGCAGGGTGCGGCGGCCGATGGTGCGGGTGGATGGCTTCAAGGTCGGTCTCCGTTCAGGATGTCGTGGCCGGTCGGGTGCCGGCATGCGGGTCGGCGCGAGCGCCGCACGATGGGGAATATTCAACCGGCTTGCCGCCCGGCTTCTCGCTCCTGTAGTTCACGCCACTGGATCTTTCCGCTGCCGGACTTCGGCAATTCGGACACGAATTCGACGAGCCGGGGGCTCTTGTAGGCCGCCATGTGCGCATGCGACCACTCGATGATGTCGCGCTCGCTCACGCGCCCGGCCTGCCCGGGCTCGAGCACCACGACCGCCTTGACGGTCTCGCCGCGGCGCGGATCGGGCGAGGCGATGACGCAGACCTCGCGGATCGCCGGATGCTTGTACATCAGCGCCTCCACCTCGGCCGGCCAGACCTTGAAGCCCGACGCGTTGATCATGCGCTTGAGCCGGTCGACCATGAAGAAGTAGCCATCGGCGTCGACCTGCGCGAGGTCGCCGCTGCGCAGGAAGCGCTTGCCGTCGATCTCGACGAAGGCCTCGCGCGTGGCGTCGGGGTTGTTCCAGTAGCCTTGCATCACCTGCGGCCCGTGCATGACGATCTCGCCCGTCTCGCCGGGCGGCAGCTCGCGCATCGTCGCCGGGTCGACCACGCGCGCGTCGACGTCGAACACCGGGATGCCCAGGCACTGCGGCTTGGGCCGCTGCGGCGGGTTGATGTGCGTGGCGGCCATGGTCTCGGACATGCCGTAGCCCTCCACGTAGTCCAGGCCCGTCAGCTCGCGCAGCTTGAGCGCGATGGCCTCGGGCATGGCCGCGCCGCCGCCGCGCACCGTCGTGAGGCTGGTCAGGTCGAGCGAGGCCACGTCGGGGCGGCTCAGGAAATCGACCATCATGGTCGAGATCACCTGCCACGCCGTGATGCGGTAGCGCGCCATGCACTGCGCCGCGGCGTCGCGGTCCCAGCGCGGCAGCAGCACCACGGTGGCGCCCAGGTACAGCGGGCTGTTCATGCCGCCGGTCAGGCCGGTGACGTGGAAGTACGGCAGCACCGACAGGTACACCGAGTCCTGCGACGAGCGGAACCACAGCGCGCCGCCGACCAGCGTGCTCATCACGCTGCGGTGCGTGTGCATGCAGCCCTTGGGATGGCCGGTGGTGCCCGAGGTGTAGGGCATGACGCACAGGTCGTCGGGGCCGGCGGTCAGCGGGCCGGGCTGCAGGCCCTTCGCCAGCACGTCGCACCAGCGGTGCAGGCCGGCGCCCCGCAGCTCGGCGCGCGGCGCCGACACGAAGTCGGGCACGCGCAGGTCGGTCGGGCGCGTCAGGTAGTCGCTGTAGGCGGCCACGATCAGGTGCGACAGCCGGGGCCCGCCGGCCGCATCCCCGCCTTCGGCGGCGAGCAGCGGCTGCATCTGGGCGAGCAGGTCCTGGGCGACGAAGGCCGTCGTCGCGCCGGCGTCCTGCACGTAGTGGCGCAGCTCCTCGGTCATGTTCATCGGGTTCACCGGCACCACGACGGCGTTGGCGCGCAGGATGCCGTAGAACGCCAGCATCCACTGCGGGCTGTTCTGCATGTACAGCAGCACCCGGTCGCCGGCCTTCACCCCGCATTCGTGCTGCAGGTAGCCGGCGATGCGGGTGGCCTCGCGCTCGAACGCGCCGAAGGTGACCGGCGAGTCGTAGAACACGATGAAGGGCTTGTCGGGATAGCGCGCGGCCGACACCTCGGCGTTGCGGAAGACGTTCGTCTGCGGCAGCGTGAGGTGGCGCGGCAGGCCCGGCGGCCAATGGGGAGCGTGAAGGTCGGACATCGACTCGAAACTGGAATTCATGCGGCGGCGCCAGCCATGGAGCCATGTTGCAGCGAGGCGCGGCCGCGGTCATCAGGGCAAGCCAGCGGGCCGCCCGGAAAGAGAGAGGCGCTGTTCACGCGTTGCCCGTGAACAGCGCCTCGGTGAGGCGGGCCGGCGCCCGCCGGCGCGATCAGGGGCGGAGAGTTTCTCGAGCGTGCCGAGCGGACATGATCGAAAGACTCCCGGCCACTCAGGCGCCGATGCGGCTCGCCAGCTCCCAGGCCTGCTCGGCCAGCGGCCGCGCGCGCTTGCCGGCGGCCACCGCCTCGGTGCTCGACGCGTTGCCCTGCTGCGCCCGTTTGGCGATGCCCTGCAGGATGCCGGCGAGGCGGAACATGTTGAACACCATGTAGTAGGCCCAGTCCTTGGGCGACACCTCGTCGGCGCTGCGGCCGGTGCGCTTCAGGTAGGACTGCAGGTACTGCGCCTCGGTCGGGATGCCCAGCGCCTGCAGGTCGACGTTCAGCAGCCCGCGGGAGCCCGCGCTCGTGCCGTCCATGCGCCAGGTCATGCAGTGGTAGGCGAAGTCGACCAGCGGGTGGCCGAGCGTCGACAGCTCCCAGTCGAGCACCGCGAGGATGCGCGGCTCGGTGGGGTGGAAGATCACGTTGTCGATGCGGTAGTCGCCGTGCACGACGCGCGTCTCGTCGCCCGCGGGAATGTGCTGCGGCAGCCAGTCGATCAGGTTGTCGGCGGCGGCGATCGTCTCGGTCTCGGCGGCCTTGTACTGCTTGGTCCAGCGGGCCACCTGGCGCTCGATGTAGTTGCCCGGGCGGCCGTAGTCGCCCAGGCCGATGGCGACCGGGTCGACGTTGTGCAGCGCCGCGATGACGCGGTTCATCTCGTCGAAGATCGCCGCGCGCTCGGCGTTGGCCATGCCGGGCAGCTGCGGGTCCCACAGGATGCGGCCGTCCACGCAGTCCATGATGTAGAAGTCGGTGCCGATGACCGCCGGGTCCTGGCACAGCGCGTAGCCGCGCGCCACCGGCACGTCGGTCTTGGCCAGCGCCGAGATCACGCGGAACTCGCGGTCCACCGCATGCGCCGACGGCAGCAGGTTGCCCGGCGGCTTGCGGCGCAGCACGTAGCGCTTGCCGTCGCTCGCGGTCAGGCGGAAGGTGGGGTTGGACTGCCCGCCCTTGAACTGCTCGACCTGCACCTCGCCGGCGAAGCCTTCCACGTTCGCGCGCATGAATTCGGTGAGCCGGCCCACGTCGAACGCATGCTGAGGAGAGACCGGGCGCGTGCCGGTGAATCGTTCCAGGTTGTCACTCATGGGTCGCCTCGTCCTGTCACACCGAAATCGCGCCGCCGTCGACCGCCAGGTACTGGCCGGTGATGTGGCGCGAGGCTTCGCTGGCGAGAAACACCACCGAGCCCTTCAGGTCTTCCTCGCCGCCCAGGCGGTGCAGCGGCGCCCGCGCCACGACGGCGTCGCCCACCTTGGCGAGCAGGCCGACGGTCATCTTCGACGGGAAGAACCCGGGGCAGATGGCGTTGACGTTGATGTTGTGAGGCCCCCATTCCACCGCCAGCGAACGCGCGAGGTTGATCGCCGCCGCCTTGGAGGTGTTGTAGGCCACCGTGTTGTTGCCGCCCTTGAGGCCCGCCACCGAGGCGATGACGATGATCTTGCCCTGCTGGCGCGGGATCATGCAGCGGCGCGCCACCTCGCGCGAGAGGAAGAACGGCGCGCTGACGTTCAGGTTCATCACCTTGTGCCAGGCGTCGTCGGGATGGTCGACGGCGGGCGCGCCCCAGGTGGCGCCGGCGTTGTTGACGAGGATGTCGATGTCGCCGAAGGCTTTCGTCACCTCGTCCACCATCGCCGGGATCTGCTCGAACTTCTGCAGGTCGTTGACGACGGTGAGCGTCTCGATGCCGAGCCTGGCGAGGTGCGCCTTGGCCTCGGCCAGTTCGTCGGCCTTGCGCGCGGTGATGGCCACGCGCGCGCCCATCTCGCCCAGCGCCTCGGCCATCTGCAGGCCCAGGCCGCGCGAGCCGCCGGTGATGAGGGCGGTCTTGCCGGTGAGGTCGAAGAGTTGCTTGACGCTCATGTCAGGCCTCCCGCCGGGCCGCCCCAAGGGAGGCCTGCGCCCCCTCGGGGGGCAGGAGCGAAGCGACGTGGGGGCTGTTCATCACGCCACCTCGAAGAGACCCGCGGCGCCCTGCCCGCCGCCGATGCACATGGTGACCACCACGTACCTGGCGCCGCGGCGCTTGCCCTCGATGAGCGCATGCCCCGTCAGCCGGCTGCCCGTCACCCCGTAAGGATGGCCCACCGCGATCGCCCCGCCGTTGACGTTGAGCAGTTCGTCGGGAATCCCCAGCTTGTCCCGGCAGTACAGCACCTGGCACGCGAACGCCTCGTTGAGCTCCCACAGCCCGATGTCGCCGATCTTCAGCCCCGCGCGCTCGAGCAGCCGCGGAATGGCGAAGACCGGCCCGATGCCCATCTCGTCGGGCTCGCAGCCGGCCACCGCGAAGCCGCGGAAGATCCCCAGCGGCTGGATCCCCCGCTGCTCGGCCAGCTTGCCGTCCATCAGCACGCACGCGCTCGCCCCGTCGCTGAACTGGCTCGCGTTGCCCGCCGTCACCACCCCGCCGGGCAGCGCCGCGCGGATCTTGCTCACGCCTTCGAGCGTGGTGTCCGGGCGGATGCCCTCGTCGCGGTCGATGGTCACCTCTTTCGTGGTGATGCGGCCCGTGGCCTTGTCGACCACGCCCATGGTGGTGGTCATCGGGACGATCTCGTCCTTGAACTTGCCCGCTTCCTGCGCGGCGGCGGCCCGCAGCTGGCTCCTCACGCCGTACTCGTCCTGCGCCTGCTTGCTGATCTTGTAGCGCTCGGCCACCTTCTCGGCGGTCTGCAGCATGCTCCAGTAGATCTCGGGCTTGTACTGCACCAGCCACGGGTCGGCGCGCATGTGGCGGTTGGTCTCGTTCTGCACGCAGGAGATGCTCTCCACGCCGCCGGCGACCATCACGGGCACCTTGTCGACGATGATGCGCTGCGCGGCCATGGCGATGGCCTGCAGCCCGGAGCTGCAGAAGCGGTTGATGGTCACCCCGGCGGTGGTCACGGGCAGCCCGGCGCGCAGCGCGATGGTGCGCGCGACGTTGCCCCCGGTGGTGCCTTCGCTGAGGCTGCCGCCCATGATGCAGTCCTCGACCTCGGCGGGGTCGACGCCGGCGCGCTTGACGGCGTGCTCGACCGCGTGGCCGCCGAGCGTTGCGCCATAGGTCAGGTTGAACGATCCCTTCCAGCTCTTGGCCAGGCCGGTGCGGGCGGTGGAGACGATGACGGCGTCGGTCATGGGGAGTCCTCGGGTCCTGTCTTGATCAGTTGAAGGTCTTGCCTTCTTCGGCCAGCTTGAGCAGCAGCGGCGCGGGCTGCCAGAACTTGGCGTCCGCCCCCGGCTCGGCGGCGATGCGCCGGAGCGCGCGCACGACGTTGGGCAGGCCGACGATGTCGGCATGGAGCATCGGGCCGCCGCGGTGCGCCGGGAAGCCGTAGCCGTTGAGGTAGACGATGTCGATGTCGCTCGCGCGCGCGGCGATGCCTTCTTCCAGGATGCGCGCGCCTTCGTTGACCATGGCGTAGATGCAGCGCTCGATGATCTCCTCGTCGCTCACCTTGCGCGGGGTGATGCCGCGCTCGGTGCGGAAGGCCGCGATGATCTCGTCGACCACCGGGTCGGGGATGGGGTCGCGCTTGCCAGCTTCGTAGCGGTACCAGCCGGCGCCGGTCTTCTGGCCGAAGCGCCCGGCCTCGGCGAGGCGGTCGGCGACGATGGGGATGTAGGCCGCGGGGTTGGCTTCCTTGCGGCGCTTGCGCCCGGCGTAGCCGATGTCCAGCCCGGCCAGGTCGCCCATGCGGTAGATGCCCATGGCCAGGCCGAACTTCTGCAGCGCGCCGTCGATCTGCTGCGGCGAGGCGCCGGCGTTGAGCACCTCGTTGGCCGCCTGGCCGTAGCGCGCGACGATGCGGTTGCCGATGAAGCCGTCGCACACGCCGGAGACGACGGCGATCTTCTTGATGCGCTTGGCCAGCGCCATGGCGGTGAGCAGCACGTCGTCGGCCGTCTTGGCGCCGCGCACGACTTCGAGCAGGCGCATGACGTTGGCGGGGCTGAAGAAGTGCAGGCCGATCACGTCCTGCGGTCGCTTGGTGAACTGGGCGATCTGGTCGAGGTTGAGCGCCGAGGTGTTGGAGGCGAGGATGGCGCCGGACTTGCACACTTCGTCCAGCGTCTTGAACACCTGCTCCTTGACTTCCATGCTCTCGAACACGGCCTCGATCACGAGGTCGGCGTCCTTGAAGGCGTCGTAGGCGAGCGTGGGCGTGATGAGCGCCATGCGCTGCTCGATCTGCTCGGCGGTGACCTTGCCCTTCCTGGCCGAGTTCTCGTAGTTGCGGCGGATGGTGGCCAGCCCCTTGTCCAGCGCCTCCTGCTTCATCTCGAGCAGGGCGACGGGAATGCCCGCGTTGATGAAGTTCATCGTGATGCCCACGCCCATGGTGCCGGCGCCGATGACGCCCACCTTGTCGATCTTGCGCAGCGGGGTGTTCTCCGCCACGCCGGGCACCTTGGCGGCAGCCCGCTCGGCGTTGAAGATGTGGCGCAGCGCGCGCGACTCGGGCGTCTGCATCAGCGCCATGAAGGTGGCCCGCTCCAGCGCCATGCCTTCGTCGAAGGACTTGCTCACCGAGGCGGCTACCGCCTCCACGCACTTGAGCGGTGCGGGGAAGTGCCGGGCCATGGCGCCCACCGAGTTCCTCGCGAACTGCAGGTAGGGCTCGGCGATCGGGCTCCTGACCTTGAGATCGCGCACGCGCTTGAGCGGCAACTTTTCAGCCACGGCACGCTCGGCGAAGGCCACGCCGGCGGCGACCACGTCGCCCTCGGTCACCTCGTCGAACAGCGGCGTGCCCTTGAACTGCGCCGCCGGCACGATCGCGCCGCTGACGATGAGGTTCAACGCCGCGTCCAGCCCGATGAGCCGCGGCAGGCGCTGCGTGCCCCCGGCCCCGGGGATGAGGCCGAGCTTGACCTCGGGCAGGCCGATCGTCGCGTCAGCCTTGGCCACGCGGAAATGCGCACCCAGCGCCAGCTCCAGCCCGCCGCCCAGGCAGTTGCCGGCGATGGCCGCGACCACGGGCTTGGCACTGTTCTCCAGCGCCTTGATGACGGTCAGCAGGTTGGGCTCGCGCGCGGACTTGGGGGTGCCGAACTCGCGCACGTCGGCGCCGCCGGAGAAGGCGCGGTCGTTGCCGGTGATCACCACCGCCTGCACCGCGGGATCGGCCAGCGCACGATCGAGGCCGTCGACCAGGCCCGCGCGAAGATCCGCCCCGAGGCCGTTGACCGGCGGGTTGTCCAGCGTGATCACGGCAACCGCGCCGCGGGTTGCATAGTGGGTGGCGGGCATGAATCAGCTCCTGAAAATGATCGAGGCCGGCGCGGCCGGCCCCGTGCGCCCTGCATCATGAACAGCAGCGCAGTTGTGCCGCAATGCAGAACGGTGTTTCGATATTGTTCTCTGTCATCCTAACCCGCGTACCCATTCAAGTAAACCCGCATTTCCCCCGCTGAACAGCGTCGCCGAGGCGACTCGACCGCGCGTTTCGCAATGTTCCAATTTGCGTACTCATATTTTGCAGTGCAGAATATTGTGCGATTCCTGAACCGCAGGCCCAATGGCGGCGGCTTCTTCTCATCCAGCCCGAGAACAGCATGGACCTCGACTTCACCCCCGAACAGACCGCGTTCCGCGCCGAAGTGCGCGACTTCATCGAGAAGGCGTTTCCGGCCGACCTGCGCGAGAAAGCCCGCAGCGGCAAGCGTCTCGGCAAGGAGGACATCCTGCGCTGGCAGCGCATCCTCCACGAGAAGGGCTGGGGCGCCGTGTTCTGGCCCGAGGCCTTCGGCGGCACCGGCTGGGACGCCGTGCAGAAGCACATCTTCGACGAGGAGCTCGCCGCCGTCGGCGCGCCGATGCAGCTGCCCTTCGGCCTGAAGATGGTCGCGCCGGTGATCCAGCGCTTCGGCAGCCCCGAGCAGCAGAAGCGCTTCCTGCCGGGCATCATCGCCGGCAAGGACTGGTGGTGCCAGGGCTATTCCGAGCCGGGCGCGGGCTCCGACCTCGCCTCGCTCAAGACGCGCGCCGAACTGCAGGGCGACCACTACGTGGTCAATGGCCAGAAGACCTGGACCACCCTTGGCCAGCACGCCGACTGGATCTTCTGCCTGGTGCGCACCAACAGCGAAGTGCGCAAGCAGGAGGGCATCAGCTTCCTGCTGATCGACATGAAGACGCCGGGCATCACCGTGCGCCCGATCATCATGCTCGACGGCGAGCACGAGGTGAACGAAGTCTTCTTCGACAACGTCAAGGTGCCGGTCGAGAACCGCATCGGCGAAGAGAACAAGGGCTGGACCTACGCCAAGTTCCTGCTCGGCCACGAGCGCACCGGCATCGCCGGCGTGGGCCGCTCCAAGGCGGCGCTGCGCCGCCTGAAGAAGCTCGCGCAGCGCCAGCCGGGCGACGACGGCAAGCCCATCATCGAGGACCCGCGCTTCCGCGACCGCCTGGTGCAGCTCGAGCTCGAGCTGCTGGCGCTGGAGATCACCAACCTCAAGATGCTGTCGGCCGAAGGCAAGGCGCACGCGCCCGGCCCCGAGGCGTCCATCCTCAAGGTCAAGGGCTCGGAGATCCAGCAGATGCTGACCGAGCTCGCCGCCATGGCGCTCGGCCCCTACGCGCTGGCCTACATCCCCGAAGGCCTGGAAGCCGGCTGGACCGGCGACACGCCCGCGCCGCAGCTCACCCGCGACGACCTGGGCACCACCGGCTACTACTTCAACACCCGCAAGACCACCATCTACGGCGGCTCCAGCGAAGTGCAGAAGAACATCATCAGCCAGATGGTCCTCGGCCTCTGAACGCATCAGGATCAGGAAGACACACCATGGACTTCAACTACAGCGAAGAACAGCTCGGCCTGCAGGACAGCCTGCGCCGTTTCGTCACCAAGGACTACGGCTTCGAGAAGCGCCGCGCGCTGCTCACGTCGGACGAGGGCTTCAGCCGCGAGGCGTGGAAGACCTACGCCGAGCTGGGCATCCTCGCCCTGCCCTTCCCCGAGGACGTGGGCGGCCTCGGCGGCAATGCGGTGGACACCATGCTGGTGATGCAGGTGCTGGGCGCGGGCCTGGTGCTCGAACCGTACGTGCCGACGGTCGTGCTCGCCGGCAGCCTGGTCCGCGACTTCGCCGCCCCGGCGCAGCGCGAGGCGCTGCTCGGGCCGGTGGCCGAGGGCGCGAGCCTGCTGGCGCTGGCCCACCACGAGCCCGGTGTGCGCTACGCCGTGCAGCGCGTGGCGACCAAGGCCGAGAAGAAGGGCGCCGGCTGGGCGCTCAGCGGCCACAAGGCCGTGGTGCTGGGCGCCGCGTCGGCCGACAGGCTGCTGGTCTCCGCCCGCACCGCCGGCGGCGAGCGCGACGCGAGCGGCGTGACGCTGTTCCTCGTCGACCCGAAGGCCCGGGGCGTGACCCTGCGCCCCTACCGCACGCAGGACGGCCAGCGCGCCGCCGACGTGGTGCTCGACGGCGTGGACGTGGCGGCCGACGCGGCGGTCGGCGCCGAAGGCGCCGCGCTGCCGGCCATCGAGCGCGCCCTCGACTACGCCAACGCCGCGCTGTGCGCCGAGGCCGTGGGCATCATGCGCGCGCTCAACGACGCGACGCTGGAGTACCTCAAGACGCGCAAGCAGTTCGGCGTGGTGATCGGCAGCTTCCAGGCGCTCAAGCACCGCATGGCCGACATGACCATCGCCGCCGAGCAGGCGAGCTCCATGGCCATCCTCGCCGCCGTCAAGGCCGACAGCACCGACGCCGACGAGCGCCGCCGCGCGGTCGCCGGCGCCAAGGCCTACGTCCTGCAGCAGGCGCGGCTGGTGGGCCAGCAGGCGGTGCAGCTGCACGGCGGCATCGGCGTGACCGACGAGCTGATCGTCTCGCACTGGTTCAAGCGCCTGACGACCATCGGCATGACCTTCGGCGACGTCGACCACCACCTGGCGCGCTACGGCGAGCTGCTGCAGGCCGCATGAGCGCGCCGGGCCGCTCCCAAGCGCTCATCCCGCAGCGCGCAGCGCGCAGGGTAGTCCAGTGAGCGCCCCCGCACGGCCGCCCGAAGGGGGCGCTCGCGTCCCTCCTGGAGGGACCCGCGAAGCGGAGGGTGCACCAGTGACCCATGCCGTGCCGGAGGGCTTCGCCCTCATCGAGCGCAACAAGCCGGGCTTCATGGCCCTGTGCGGGCCGACCTACCTCAAGCGCCCCGAGGGCGGCTCGCCCATCCTCGCCCTGCGGGTGGAGGAGAAGCACCTCAACATGCGCGGCATCGTGCACGGCGGCATGCTGGTGACGCTGGCCGACTCGGCGCTCGCGACCGGGCTGCACTACGTGCGCCAGGTGCCGCTGTCGCTGGTGACGGTGAGCCTCACCACCGACTTCGTCGAGTCGGCGAACCTCGGCGACTGGATCGAGGCGCACGTGGACGTGCAGCGCGTGGGCGCGCGCATGGCCTTCGCCAACTGCTACCTGCACGTGGGCGAGAAGCGCATCCTGCGCGCGAGCGGCGTGTTCGCGGTGGTGAAGTCGGCGGCCCCGCCGCCGCAGGAGCGATTCGACGGCTGACGCGGCGGCGCGCCGCAACGCGAACGGGGTCCGCAGGGACCCCGTTCTTCATGGCGCGCGTGCGGCGGCCCTCAGTCCATCGTGCCGTTCGCGGCCTGCCATGCATCGCGCAGCTCGCGCTTGAGCACCTTGCCGATGGGGCTGCGCGGCAGCGCGTCGACGAACTCGACGGCCGCCAGGCGCTGCATCTTGCCCAGGCGCTCGTTGGCCCAGGCGAGCAGCGCCGGCGCGTCGATCGCCGCCCCCTCGCGCTTCACCACGAAGGCGACCGGCGTCTCGCCCCAGCGCGCGGAGGCCACGCCCGCCACCGACACGTCGGCCACGTCGGCATGGCCGCGCAGCTCGGCCTCCAGGTCGCTCGGGTAGAGGTTGAAGCCGCCCGAGATGATCATGTCCTTCTTGCGGTCCATGAGCACGAGGAAGCCGTCTTCATCGAAGCGGCCCACGTCGCCGGTGCGGATGAAGCGCTTGCCGCTCGGGTCGAACCACTCGGCCTCGGCCGTCTTGGCCGGCTGGTTGTGGTAGCGCAGCATCATGCCGGCCGAATGGCCGACCACCTCGCCGGCCTCGCCGGGCGGCACCTCGCGGCCGTCGTCGCCGATCAGGCGGATGTCGTGGCCCACGGCCGGCTTGCCCACGGTGTGCAGCTTGTCGGGGTGCGCATGCGCTTCCAGGATGCACACGCCGCCGCCCTCGGTCATGCCGTAGGACTCGATCAGCTTGCCCGGCCAGCGCCGCAGCACCTCGGCCTTGAGCGCGGCGCCGAAGGGCGCGCTGGTCGACTGCTTGGTCTGGAAGGACGAGAGGTCGAAGCGGTCGAACTCGGGGTGCGCCATCAGCCGCTGGTATTGCACCGGCACCAGCATGGTGTGCGTCACGCGGTGGCGCTCGGCGAGCGTCAGGTACTCGAGCGCGTCGAACTTCGCCATCAGCACCACGGTGCCGCCGTTGCCGAGCGTGGAGAAGAAGCTCACCAGCGTGGTGTTGGAGTACAGCGGCGTCGACAGCAGCGTGATCGACTGCGGCCCGTAGCCCGACAGCGTGGACGAGCCGCGCTGCAGCTGCACCGAGCGCATGCCGAAGGGCTGCACGATGCCCTTGGGCGCGCCGGTGGTGCCCGACGAATAGATGATGTTGAACGGCCAGTCGGCCTGCGGCTGCACCGGCGCGGGCGACGCGCCTTCGGGCGCGAGCCAGGCGTCGAAGGCCTCGCCGAAGCGCACGAGCCGGCAGCCGGCCGGCAGCGCCGCGCCGTCGATCGCCTGCGCCGCGGCGGCGTCGACGAAGAACAGCCGCGCCGCGGCGTCCTGCACCATCGTCGCCAGCGACTGCGGCTTCGCGGACGGCGACAGCGGCGCCACCGCCACGCCGGCCCGCAGCGCGCCGAGGTACAGCGCGGCGTACGGGATCGAGTTGCTCGCGCAGACGGCGATGGCCTCGGTCGGCGCGATGCCGCCCTGCTGCAGCGCCGCGGCCACGCGGTCCATCAGCGCGTCGAGCCCGCGGTAGCTCAGCACGGCGTCGCCCTGGACGAAGGCGCGATGGTCCGGGCGCTCCGCGGCGGTGCGGGCGATGAGGGCGGAGACGGTGGTCAGCGGCGGGGCGGCGTCGGCAGTGGCGGTCATGGCAAAGAGGTCAGGGGCAAGCTTCAGCGCCCGAGCGAGGTCTCGAGGCGGCGCACCATGTCGACGAGGCGCGGGCGGACCTCGCCCAGCAGGTATTCCTTGGACAGGTTGAACGACGGCCCGCCGCAGTTGATGGCCATCACCGGCAGCCCGCCGCCCGGCTCGAAGGCCACGGCGATGCCGTTGACCTCCTTCTGCCAGTCGCCGAAGGAGCAGGTGCAGCCGAGCGTGCGGTATTCCTCCAGCGACTTCTCGATGCCCTCGCGCACCGACAGCCAGGCGAACTCGTCCAGTTCCTGCACGCGGGCCATGATGTCCTGGCGCTCGCTCTCGGGCACGAGCGCGAGGTAGGCGCGGCCGATGGCCGAGGTGGCCAGCGGAATGCGCGAGCCGACGTCCAGGCTGAGCGTGAGCGCCGCCGTGCTGCGGCAGTTCTCGACGTAGACCATGGAGAGCCGGTCGCGCGTGCCCAGCGACACCATCGAGCGCGAGAAGTCGGCCAGCTCCTGCATCATCGGCCGCGCGATCTTGCGCACGTCCAGCCGCGCGAGCATGGCCGCGCCGAGCGACAGCGTGGCGGTGCCGAGCCGGTACTTGCCGCTTTCCTCCACCTGGATGAGGTAGCCCAGCTTGGTCAGCGTGGACGTGAGGCGCGAGACCGTCGACTTGGGCAGCTTGCAGCGCTGCGCGATCTCCTGGTTGCCCAGCGTCTTGTCGCCCGAGCGGAAACAGGACAGGACCTCGAGGCCGCGCGCCAGCGCCGTGACGAAGTGGCGGTCCTCCTTGACCTTCATCGGGCCGTCGCGCATCAGTGAATTCGGGTGGGTGATCGGCAGTGACATGTGGGAACCCCGAATGGAACTGCGACTGGGAAAGGGTTGGAACTCTTGACCACGGTGAACCGCTTTGCAGAATCGGGGTTCGGTCCACGCGGAGGCCGGCTGCCGGCTTCCCCGAGACGCCCCCACCGCACGGCGGCACTTGCCTTGTTGGCAGAACGAATCGGCCGCACAATACACCATTTTTCGGAACGGCGTTCTGCATAGCAGGCCGATTTTTGGCGAGTCCTCCGGCCAGAAATCACACGCGCCGCGCCGGCCCCCTCCTCTTTCCTTTTCAGACGAGACCACCCCATGAGCCAAGCCGCATTCCACTGGGACGACCCGCTGCTGCTCGACGAGCAGCTGACGCAAGACGAGCGCATGGTGCGCGAGGCGGCGGCGGCCTACGCGCAGGACAAGCTCATGCCGCGCGTGCAGCAGGCCTTCCGCCACGAGGAGACCGACCCGGCCATCTTCCGCGAGATGGGCGAGCTGGGCCTGTTGGGCAGCACCATCCCCGCCGAGTACGGCGGCGCGGGCCTGAACTACGTCTGCTACGGCCTGGTCGCCCGCGAGGTCGAGCGCGTGGACTCGGGCTACCGCTCGATGATGAGCGTGCAGAGCTCGCTCGTCATGGTGCCGATCCACGAGTTCGGCACCGAGGCGCAGAAGCAGAAGTACCTGCCCAAGCTGGCCTCGGGCGAGTGGATCGGCTGCTTTGGTCTCACCGAGCCCAACCACGGCTCCGACCCCGGCAGCATGGAGACGCGCGCGCGCAGTGTGCCCGGGGGCTACAAGCTCTCGGGCGCGAAGATGTGGATCACCAACAGCCCGATCGCCGACGTGTTCGTGGTGTGGGCCAAGAACGACGCCGGGCGCATCCGCGGCTTCATCCTGGACAAGGGGATGAAGGGCCTGTCGGCGCCCAAGATCGTGGGCAAGATGGGCCTGCGCGCCTCGGTCACGGGCGAGATCGTGATGGACGAGGTGTTCGTGCCCGAGGAGAACGCCTTCCCCGAGGTGGAGGGGCTCAAGGGGCCGTTCACCTGCCTGAACAGCGCGCGCTACGGCATCGCCTGGGGGGCGCTGGGGGCGGCCGAGTTCTGCTGGCACGCGGCGAGGCAGTACACGCTGGACCGCAAGCAGTTCGGGCGGCCGCTGGCGGCCAACCAGCTCATCCAGAAGAAGCTGGCGGACATGCAGACGGAGATCACGCTGGGCCTGCAGGGCTGCCTGCGGCTGGGGCGGCTCAAGGACGAGGGCAAGGCGGCGGTGGAGATCACCTCCATCATGAAGCGCAACAGCTGCGGCAAGGCGCTGGACATCGCGCGGATGGCGCGCGACATGCACGGGGGCAACGGCATCCACGACGAGTACGGCGTGATCCGCCACGTGGTGAACCTGGAGGTGGTCAACACCTACGAAGGCACGCACGACGTGCATGCGCTCATCCTGGGGCGCGCGATCACGGGGATCGCGGCGTTCGGCTGACATCCGTTCGGGCTGAGGTATCGAAGCCCACACCCGTTCGCCCTGAGCCTGTCGAAGGGTCGGGCTGAGCCTGTCGAAGCCCCTGCCGCACGCCACGGCACTTCGACAAGCTCAGTGCGAACGGACTCCCACGAAGGACTCCCACCATGGATCTCGATTTCGCCCCCGAGGAACAGGCGTTCCGCGAGGAAGTGCGCACCTTCGTGCGCGAGAAGCTGCCGGCGCACATCCGCCACAAGGTGCTCAATGGCATCCACCTGAGCAAGGAGGATCACGTGCAGTGGCAGCGCATCCTCAATGACCAGGGCTGGGGCGGCCCCGGCTGGCCGAAGGCGTTCGGCGGCCCGGGCTGGAGCACCGCGCAGCAATACATCTTCGACGAGGAAACCGCCGCCGGCGGCGCGCCGCGGCTCATCGCCTTCGGCATCAAGATGGTGGCGCCGGTCATCATGGCCTTCGGCTCGCCCGAACAGCAGGCGCGCTACCTGCCCAAGATCCGCGCCGCGGAAGAATGGTGGTGCCAGGGCTACTCGGAACCGGGCTCGGGCTCCGACCTCGCCTCGCTCAAGACCCGCGCCGTGCTGCAGGGCGACCACTACGTCGTCAACGGCCAGAAGACCTGGACCACGCTCGGCCAGCATGCCGACTGGATCTTCTGCCTGGTGCGCACCGACCCCGAGGCCAAGGCGCAGCGCGGCATCAGCTTCCTGCTGATCGACATGAAGACGCCGGGCATCACCGTGCGCCCCATCATCACGCTGGACGGCGCGCACGAGGTCAACGAGGTCTGGTTCGAGGACGTCAAGGTGCCGGTCGCCAACCGCATCGGCGAAGAGAACAAGGGCTGGACCTACGCCAAGTTCCTGCTCGGCCACGAGCGCACCAACATCGCCGGCATCGGCGCCTCCAAGCGCGAGCTGGGCCGGCTCAAGCGCGTGGCCGCCATGGAAACGAAGAACGGCCGGCCGCTGATCGACGACCCGCTGTTCGCCGCGAAGATCGCCCAGGTCGAGTGCGACCTGATGGCGCTGGAGATCACCAACCTGCGCGTGCTCTCGGCCGAGAAGGAGAAGCGCGCGCCCGGCCCCGAGGCGTCCATCCTCAAGATCAAGGGCACCGAGATCCAGCAGGCCATCACCGAGCTGCTGCTGCAGGCGGTCGGCCCCTACGGCCTGCCCTACCGGCCGGGCCAGCAGGCCGAAGGCGACGTGCCGGTGGGCCCGAGCCACGCCGCACCGCTGGGCGCGACCTACCTCAACATGCGCAAGCTGTCGATCTTCGGCGGGTCCAACGAGATCCAGAAGAACATCATTTCGCAAATGATCCTGGGGCTGTGAGGAGGGACCATGGATTTCGATTTCACTGAAGACCAGCGCCAGCTCGAGGACACCCTGCGCCGCTTCGTGCAGCGCGACTACGGCTTCGAGCAGCGGCGCAAGCTCGCGGCCTCCGAACAGGGCTGGAGCCGCGAAGCGTGGCAGCAGCTCGCCGAACTCGGCGCGCTCGCGATCAACGTGCCCGAGGCCCACGGCGGCATGGGCTTCGGCCCCGTCGAGACGCTGCTGGCGATGAAGGTGTTCGGGCCGGCGCTGCTGCTCGAACCCTTCGTGCCCTGCGCGGTGATCGCCACCACGGTGCTCGCCGACAGCGGCGACGAGGCGGCCCAGGCCGACCTGCTGCCCAAGCTCGCCGCCGGCGAGACGATCGCCGTGCTCGCGCACTTCGAGCCGGCATCGCGACACGACAGCGGGCTGGTCGCCACGCGCGCCGTGCGCAGCGGCGACGGCTTCGTGCTCGACGGCCACAAGGCCGTCGTCGTGCACGCCGGCGCCGCGGACGAGCTGCTGGTCTCGGCCCGCACCAGCGGCGGCGCGCAGGACGCCGGCGGCGTGAGCCTGTTCCGCGTCTCGCCGACGACGCCGGGCGTGGTGCTGCGGCCCTACCCGCTCATCGACGGCTCGCGCGGCGCCGAGGTCTTCCTGCGCAGCGCCTACGTGCCGGCCACGGCACGCGTCGGCACCGAGGGCGCCGCCCTGCCGGCCATCGAGCGCGCGCTCGACGCGGGCCTGGCCGCGCTGCTGGCCGAATCGGTGGGCGTGCAGCAGGCGCTCGTCGACGCCACCGTCGAATACCTCAAGACGCGCCAGCAGTTCGGCCAGCCCATCGGCCGCTTCCAGGCGCTGCAGCACCGCGCGGCCGACATGGTGCTGCACCTAGAGCAGTCGCGCTCGATGAGCTACCTCGCCGCGCTGCGCTGCCGGCTCGAAGACGGCAACGCGCGCCGCGCCGCGCTGTCGGCGGCCAAGGTGGTGATCAACCAGGGCGGGCGCTTCATCGGACAACAATCGGTGCAGCTGCACGGCGGCATGGGCATGACCGACGAACTGCAGGTCAGCCACTGGTTCAAGCGCCTCGTCGCGCTCGAAGCCACCTTCGGCGACACCGACACCCACCTGCAGCGCTTCGCCGCGCTGCGCCGCGCCGCCTGATACCCATCAACAACGAGGAGAGAGCCATGAGCCGCAAAGCCAAAGCCGTCATCACCCGCGCCAACAACCAACCCGTCGTCGTCGAAGAAATCACCGTCGAGTCTCCGCGTGCCGGCGAGGTGATGATCCAGCTCGAGGCCTGCGGCGTGTGCCACAGCGACCTGTCGGCCACCAACGGCACCATCCCGTTCCCGCCGCCGGTGGTGCTGGGCCACGAGGGCGCCGGCCGCGTGGTCGAGGTGGGCGAGGGCGTGACCGACTTCGCCGTGGGCGACGCGGTGGTCAGCTCCTTCGTCAGCATGTGCGGCAAGTGCCGCTACTGCACGACGGGCCGCCCGGAACTGTGCGACCTGGCCGCCAAGGCGGTGTTCACCCTGCCCGACGGCACGGTGCGCACGCACGACAAGGACGGCAAGCCGCTGAACGTGTTCTCCGGCTGCGGCGTGATGGCCGAGTACGCCACGCTCAACGTCGCCAACGTGGTGAAGATCGACCCGCAGGGCGCCAAGATGGACTGCTGCGCCCTCATCAGCTGCGGCGTGATGACCGGCTGGGGCGCGGCCTGCAACACCGCCAAGGTCGAGGCCGGCTCCATCTGCGTGGTGTTCGGCGCAGGCGGCGTGGGCCTGAACGCCATCCAGGGCTGTGCCATGAGCGGCGCGGCCATGGTGGTGGCGGTGGACATGTCCGAATCCAAGCTCGAGATGGCCAAGCGCTTCGGCGCCACGCACACGGTGGTGGGCGGCAGCGACGACATCGTCAAGACCCTCAAGAAGCTCACCGGCGGCGGCGCCGACTACGCCTTCGAGTGCGTGGGCCACGGCGCCATCGTGGCCCAGGCCTACGGCTGCCTGCGCAAGGGCGGCAAGGCGGTGGCGGTGGGCGTGGCCAAGCAGGCCGACACCACGACCATCCGCACCAACACGCTGGCCTTCGAGGAGAAGGTCCTCACCGGCAGCTGCTTCGGCGGCGCCCGCCCGCGCGAGGACTTCCCGCGGCTCATCGGCCTCTACCGCGCCGGGCGCCTCAAGCTCGACGAGCTCATCACCCACCGCTACACCATCGACGAGGCGCCGCAGGCCTTCGACGACCTGGCGAACGGGCGCAACGCGCGGGGGATGATCGTTTTCGGCTGAGGTCGCTGCATTCCAGCTCACTCAAACCCTCTCCCACCACCCCGTTCGCACTGAGCCTGTCGAAGTGCGCGTGTGGCACCTGGGCTTCGGCAAGCTCAGCCCGGACCCTTCGACAAGCTCAGGGCGAACGGGGGATGAGATGCAAAGGGGGTGGCGCGGCAGCCGCTCCCTCGATCAAGCGCCTGCGCGACAGCGCGGCGCATCCCACCCGCGCATCATTCGACATTCCGCCTTCCACGATTTCACAGGAGACCCGCCATGAAAGCCCTGATGTGCAACGCCTACGGCCCGATCGACACGCTCAAGGTCGAGGACGTGCCCTCGCCCGTGCCCGGCCCGGGCAAGGTGCTGGTCACCGTCAAGGCGGCCTCGATCAACTTCCCCGATGCGCTCATCGTGCAGGGCCTGTACCAGGTCAAGCCGCCGCTGCCCTTCTCGCCCGGCTCCGAGCTCGCCGGCGTGGTGAAGGCCGTGGGTGAAGGCGTGACCGACGTGAAGCCCGGCGACCGCGTGATCGCCGGCGTGAGCACGGGCGGCTTCGCCGAGGAATGCCTGGCCGACGCGGCGCGCACGCTGCCGCTGCCCGACGGCATGGACTTCGACGTCGGCGCGAGCTTCATCCTCACCTACGGCACCTCGCTGCATGCGCTGCAGGAGATCGCCAGGATCCAGCCCGGCGAGACCCTGCTGGTGCTGGGCGCGGCCGGCGGCGTGGGCATCGCGGCCATCGAGATCGCCAAGGCCTTCGGCGCGCGCGTGATCGCCGCGGCGTCGACGCCGGAGAAGCTCGCCCTGTGCAAGCAGGTCGGCGCCGACGAGCTCGTCAACTACAGCGAGCCCGACTGGCGCAAGCAGGTCGAGGCGCTGACCGGCGGCAACGGCGCCGACGTGGTGTACGACCCGGTGGGCGGCGCCTATGCCGAGACGGCGCTGCGCGCCACCGCCTGGCGCGGCCGCTACCTCGTGGTCGGCTTCGCCAACGGCGAGATCCCGAAGATCCCGCTGAACCTCACGCTGCTCAAGGAGCGGGTCATCATGGGCGTGTTCTGGGGCTCGGCCATGGCGCGCAAGCCCGAGCAGCACCTGGCGAACATGAAGCTGCTGGGCGAATGGTTCGCCAGCGGCAAGGTCAAGCCGGTGATCAGCGAGCGCGTGTCGCTGGACGGGGCCAAGGCCGCCATCCAGCGCCTGGCCGGGCGCCAGGCCATGGGCAAGATCGTCGTCGTCCCGGGCGCATGATCCGGCGTTCCAACGACAGGAGAACCTGATGCAGCAACGAGACAAGCTCTACATCGGCGGCCGGTGGGTCGCCCCGCACGGCCAGGGCCGCATCGACGTGCTCAGCGCGTCCACCGAGGAAGTGATGGGCTCGGTGCCCGAGGGCGACGCGCAGGACGCCGACGCCGCGGTGCGCGCCGCGCGCGCCGCCTTCGACGCCTGGAGCCAGACCCCGCCCGCCGAGCGCGCGGCGTACCTCAAGAAGATCCAGGACGGCCTGAAGGCGCGCGGCGAAGAGCTCACCCAGCTCATCAGCGGCGAGGTCGGCATGCCGCTCAAGCTCAGCGGCATGATCCAGGTCGGCACACCCACCGCCACCTTCGGCCTGTACGCCAAGCTGGCGCCCGAGTTCGAGTGGGAGCGCACGGTGGGCCATTCGCGCATCGCGCGCGAGCCCGTCGGCGTGGTGGCCGCCATCACGCCCTGGAACTACCCGCTGCACCAGATCGCCGCCAAGGTGGCGGCCGCGATGGCCGCGGGCTGCACCGTGGTGCTCAAGCCGTCCGAGGTGGCGCCGCTGAACGCCTTCGTGCTGGCCGAGATCATCGACGCAGCGGGCGTGCCGGCCGGCGTGTTCAACCTCGTCTCCGGCTACGGCCCGGCGATCGGCGAGGCGATGGTGGCGCATCCGGAGGTCGACATGGTGTCGTTCACCGGCTCCACCCGTGCCGGCAAGCGCATCTCGGAAGTGGCGGCCGCCACCATCAAGCGCGTGGCGCTGGAGCTGGGCGGCAAGTCGGCCTCGGTGATCCTGGACGACGCCGACCTCGCCGGCGCCGTGAAGGGCACGGTCACCGCCTGCCTGCTCAACAGCGGCCAGACCTGCTCGGCCCACACCCGCATGCTGGTGCCGGCCTCGAAGTACGAGGAAGCCGCGAAGATCGCCGTCGCCGTGGCCCAGGGCTTCACCGTGGGCGACCCGTTCGGCGGCGAGGCCAAGCTCGGCCCGCTGATCTCCGACGCGCAGCGCCAGCGCGTGCGCGGCTACATCGAGCGCGGCATCGCCGAAGGCGCCGAGCTGCTGACCGGCGGCGCCGACGCGCCCGCGGGCCTCCCGCGCGGCTACTACGTCAAGCCCACGGTCTTCGGCAAGGTCAAGCCCGAGTCGACCATCGCGCAGGAAGAGATCTTTGGCCCGGTGCTGTCCATCCTCACCTACACCGACGAGGACGACGCGGTGCGCATCGCCAACGGCACGCCCTACGGCCTGGCCGGCGCGGTGTGGGCCGGCAGCGACGAGCGCGCGCTGAAGGTGGCGCGCCGCCTGCGCACGGGACAGGTCGACATCAACGGCGGCCCGTTCAACCTGCAGGCGCCGTTCGGCGGCTACAAGCAGTCGGGCAACGGGCGCGAGCTGGGCGTGTTCGGCCTGGAGGAATTCCTCGAGACCAAGGCCATGCAGCTGAAGCCGGCCCCCAAGGCGGCCTGACCGGCCAGCGCTCCGGCACCATTGAAAACGGCCTGCATCCGCAGGCCGTTTTTTTTGGGCCGCCGGGCGGCCTACAGCAGCGCCGCGGCGGCGGAGGCGCGGCTCGCGCGGGGGCGGCCCCAGGTGGTGCACACCGCCTCGGCGGCCTGCTCGGGGCAGGTGCCCAGGCCCTGCTCGTCCCACACCTGGGCGGCGATCTCGATGGCGTCCTCGCGGTCGACGTTGTGCATCTGCAGCCGCGAGGCGAAGCGGTCGATCCAGCCGGCGGCGCGTTGGTAGTTGTCCATGTTTCTGGCGACTCCTGGTTCAATCTCTTGGAAGTGGAGCCATCGTAGGCACCGCCGATGACAGCCGGAAGTCGCCCCCGGCGCATTGCGCTGTCGGAAACGGCCTACAGCCGCCTACGCGAAGCGCACGGGCGCCCGCTTCATGGCGCGCACGCCGTCCGCGCGGGCGCCGTTGCCGGCGGCCGGGCCGAGCAGCGCCTCCATGCCTTCGAGGAAGGGCACGATCTCGATCGGCTTGGTCCAGTAGTCGACTGCGCCGGCCGCGCGCGCGGCGCGCATCTCCTCGGGCATGGCGCTGGCCGACAGCACGACCACGCGCAGGCCGCGGGTGCGCGGGTCGGCGCGCAGGGCCTGCAGCACCTGCAGCCCGTCCATGTCGGGCAGCTGCATGTCGAGCAGCACCAGGTCGGGCTGCAGCTCGGCGGCGCGCGCGATGCCGCTCGTGCCGTCGGTCGCCACGGCGAGCGTCACCCGCGGCCAGGTCGCGACCAGGCCTTCGACGAGGGTCACGTTGGCCGCGTTGTCCTCGATGTAGAGCACCAGGCCGGCCGTGTCGCCGCCGCCCGCGGCCGCGCGCGGCAGGCCCGCATCGCGCACGGCCGGCGGCCGGGCCTCGGCGCGGCCGGCCGGCGCGTGCGGCAGCGACACGCGCACCGTCGTGCCGGCCCCGGGCCGGCTCTGCACCGTCACGTCGCCGCCGAGCAGGGTCACGAGCTGGCGCGACAGCATCATGCCGATGCCCGTGCCCTCGATGTCGCTGCGCTCGCGCCCAAGGCGGTTGAAGGGCTCGAACAGCGAAGCCAGCTGCTGCGGCGTCATGCCCAGGCCGTCGTCGGCCACCACGAGGTGCAGCTCGTGCGGCTCGGTGAGCACGTCCACGCTCACGCGTCCGCCGGGCCGGTTGTACTTGATGCCGTTGGACAGCAGGTTCAGCAGGATCTGCCGCAGCCGCAGCGGATCGGTGCGCAGCGTGGCGCGCGCCCGCGCGGCGTAGGCGGCGTGCAGCGTGACGCCGCGGGCATCGGCCGCCGCCTCGCTGAGCTGCATCACCTCGTCGAGCAGCGGCCACAGCTCGGTCTCGGCCAGCTCGATCGCCATGCGCCCGGCCTCGATGCGCGAGACGTCGAGCACGTCCTCGATCAGCGCGCGCAGCTGCGCCCCCGCCAGGAACACCATCTCGAGCTGGCGGCGCTGCTGCTCGTCCAGGCGGTGGCTCGCGCCGATCTGCAGCAGCTGCGTGAAGCCCAGCACCGCGTTGAGCGGCGTGCGCAGCTCGTGGCTCATGCGCGCGAGGAACTCGGTCTTGGCGCGGTTCGCCGCCTCGGCCTCGGCGCTGGCCTGGCGCGCGAGCTCGGCATCGCGCCGCTCGGTGATGTCCTCGCCGATGCAGGACGCGCCGATCACCTCGCCGCTGCCCGAATGCAGCACCGCGTTCGCCCAGCGCACCAGGCGCCGTTCGCCGGCCCGGGTGACGATGTGGTTCTCCTGCTGGCGCGGCAGCTGCCCCTTCAGCATGCGGTCGTGCAGGAAGTGGCGCAGCTGGCGGTCCTCCCGCGCGAGAAAGCGCGGCCCCCAGGGCCGGCCGATGATCTCGTCGCGCGTCCAGCCGGTCATGCGCAGCAGGGCGTCGTTGCAGTAGAGCAGGCGGCCCTCGCGGTCGAGCGTGATGGCGAGCATGTCGACGCCGTCGAGCATCTCCGCGTAGCGGCGCTCCGACTCGCGCACCCGGGCCTCGCTGGCGGTGCGCGCGTCGATCATGCGGTTGAACTCCTGCGCGAGCTCGCGGAACTCGCCCGGCAGCGATTCGTCGGCGCGGGCGCGGGCCGGCCCGCCGGCGGCCCACTGGCGCGCGGTGTCGGCCAGGCTGTGCACCGGCCGCGCCAGGCGGCGCGCGGCGAAGAAGGCGATGGCCACGCCCAGCAGCAGGGTCAGCAGCGCCACCGCGAAGGCCTGCCGCTGCGCGGCCCGCGAGGCGGCAAAGACCTCGCCGGTGGGCACGCCGGCCGCCACGCGCAGCCCGAGGCTGTTCAGCGTCGACGTGGCGTAGGCGCGCGTGGTGCCGTCCGGCCCGGCCAGCACCACCACCGGGCTCGACTCGCTGCGGCGGGCCGCCTTCACCGAGTCGGACACCTGCACGCCGACCCAGGCGGCGGCGTCGGGATGGCGCGCGAGCACGATGTCCTGCGCATTGAGCAGCGTCACGCTGGCGCCGGGCGGCATGCCGGCCGACAGCAGCTGCGCCGACAGCGCCGACAGGTCGATGGCGAGGCCCAGCAGCCCGGTCGCGCGGCCGGCCGCGTCGCGCAGCGGCATCGACAGCATGGCCACCGGGCGCCGCGTCACCGGCCCGGTGACCGGCGGCGACAGGCGGAAGCCGCCGGCGGCGAGCGCCTGGTCGAACCAGTCCTCGCCGCGCAGGTCCGTGAGGCGCGGCGGCGCCGGCGTGCCGGCGCTGCTGCAGATCAGCCGCCCGCCGGCGTCGGCGACGCTCAGGCTCGCATACAGCGGGTCGATGCCGGCCATGCCGCCGAGCACCCGGCGGCAGCCCGCGGGGTCGAGGCTCGCCAGTTCCTCGCGCGCCGCCAGCAGGCCGAGCAGCTTCTGGGCGCGGCCGAAGAGCTGGTCGAGGTCCTTGCCCGATTCGCCCGCGCGCGCCGCCACCGAGCGCCAGGCCGCCGCTTCGGCCGACTGGTACTGGTGCACCAGCGTCCAGGTGTGCAATGCGAGCAGGGGCAGCATCACGACGAGTGACGTGCCCAGGAGACGCGCGAAGAACAGGGTTCGTCGCTGCATGGCCTATTGGAAGCCGAAACCGCGCCGCCCTGCCCGTGGGTTTATGCCCACGCGGACGGGCAGGGCGGCCCGCCGGCCCGGCGGGCTCGCGGGAGGACGGGGCGTGGGTGGCGCGGCTAGGGCCTGTTCGCGCTACGGGAGGGCTCGCGTGACTCGGCAAAACGGCGCCTGCAAGGCGCAAAGCGCAGACGTAGCGCGTGCTACGGCGAGCATTTGCAACGCGGCAGGCGCCGTTTTGCCGAGATCACCCGCAGGGCCGATGGCTGGCAGGCCCCAGGGCAAGGCGCCTGCGAGGCCGTGTGCCCGTGGCACACAACGAGCGGGCAACGCGGCCCTGGGGCCTGCCAGCCATCGGCGCGAGCCCTCCCGTAGCGTGAACAGGCCCTAGCGCGGGCGGCTCTCGTCGGCCGGCCGCCCCGCCTCGGCCGGCGGCGCCAGGCCGGCCAGGTAGGCGTCCAGCGTCTGCCGCCCCACCGTCATCAGGTCGAAGGCCTGCGGATCGAGCAGCCAGGTGCGCAGCAGCCCGGCGATGAGCGCATGCAGGCCGATCGCCGCGGCCCGCGCCGGCATGCGCCGCTCCACGCACCCCTGGCGCATCGCCTGGCGCAGGGACTGCTCCATGCGCGTGAACCACTCGGTGTGGGCGGCGATGGCGCGGTCGCGCACCGCCTGCAGCTCGCCCACGTATTCCACCCGGTGCGAGGCGATGTCGAACACCCGCTGCACCTGCGGGTCGTCCACCGTGCGGCGCAGCACGTCCATGAACTCGGCGCGCACCGCCGCCAGCGGGTCGTCGGCCGGGCGGGTGCGCGCGGGCGCGCCCTCCATGGGAAGGATGACGCGCGACATCATCGCGTCGAAGAGGTCGGCCTTGTCGGTGAAGTGCCAGTAGATGGCGCCGCGCGTCACGCCCGCCTCGCGCGCGATGTCGGCCAGCGAGGTGGCCGAGACGCCGTCGCGGTGGAACAGCAGCTCCGCCGCATCGAGCAGCCGATGGCGGGTGGCGAGCGCTTCTTCCTTCGTTCTGCGAACCATGCCGCAATCATGGCACACATACATTCAAGAATGTATGTAAACTGGCCAATCACGCGGCCGGTTCCCGGACATTGGCCGCTTGTTTATCCTGTCCGCCCGCTCGGCGGGACGCCATGCGTTCCCGCCCTTGCACCGGCCGGCATGGCCATGTCCGGCGAATCCGAATACGAACTGGAAGGCTTCGCATGTCTGCGTTGAACAGCGTTGTGCCCGCCACTGCCCCCGGGCACCTGCGCGTGGCGGTGTGTGCGATCGTCGCGGCCGCGGCGCTGGCCGCCTGCGGCGGCAAGAACGATCCGGCGGCCGCCCCCGCCGGCGGGGGCATGCCGCCGCCGCAGGTGGGCGTGGTCACGGTGGCGCCGCATTCGGTGGGCCTCACGACCGAGCTGCCGGGCCGGCTCGAAGCCTCGCGCGTGGCGCAGGTGCGCGCCCGCGCCGCCGGCATCCTGAACAAGCGGCTGTTCCGCGAGGGCAGCGACGTGAAGGCCGGCCAGGCGCTGTTCGAGATCGACGCCGCGCCCTACCGCGCCACGCTGCAGAGCGCGCAGGCCAGCCTCGCGCGCTCGCAGGCCGGCCTGGCGCAGGCCCGGGCGCAGGCCGAGCGCTTCAAGCCGCTGGTGGAGGCCAACGCCATCAGCAAGCAGGACTACGTCAACGCGGTGGCGGCGCAGAAGACGGCCGAGGCCGACGTGGCCGCCGGCCGCGCCGCGGTGCAGACGGCGCAGATCAACCTCGGCTACGCCCGCGTGACGGCGCCGATCTCCGGGCGCATCGGCCGGGCCCTCGTCACCGAGGGCGCGCTGGTGGGCACCGGCGAGGCGACGCAGCTCGCGGTGATCCAGCAGATCGACCCGATGTACGTGAACTTCACCCAGTCCACCACCGAGGTGCTGGCACTGCGCCGCTCGCTCGCCGAGGGCCGGCTCGAGCGCAGCGGCCAGGGCGCGAAGGTGCAGGTGCTGCTCGACGACGGCAGCGCCTACCCGCATCCGGCCAAGCTGCTGTTCACCGACCTGACGGTGGACCCGACCTCCGGCCAGGTGACGCTGCGCGCCTCGGTGCCCAACCCCGACGGCATGCTGCTGCCGGGCATGTACGTGCGCGTGCGCATCGAGCAGGCGCAGCTGGGCAACGCCATCACGCTGCCGCAGCAGGCCGTCACCCGCACGCCGCAGGGCGACACGGTGATGGTGGTGGGCGCCGAGGGCAAGGCCGAGGTGCGCCCGGTGAAGGTGGGCAACGCCCAGCAGGGCGAGTGGATCATCCTCGACGGGCTGAAGGCCGGCGAGCAGGTCATCGTCGACGGCTTCCAGAAGATGCGCCCCGGCGCGCCGGTGACGCCGGTGGCCTGGGCGGCCAACGGCAAGCCGGCCGCGCCGGCAGCCTCGGCCCCGGCCTCCGCCGCCTCGCGCTGAAGGGCAGGCACCCATGGCCCAGTTCTTCATCGACCGGCCCATCTTCGCGTGGGTCATCGCGCTGTTCATCCTCGTCGGCGGCGGCGTGGCGATCACGCAGCTGCCGATCGCGCAGTACCCGCCGGTGGCGCCGCCGTCCATCGTCATCAACGCCACCTATCCCGGCGCCTCGGCGCAGACGCTGGAGGACAGCGTCATCAGCGTCATCGAGCAGGAGATGAACGGCTCGCCCGGCCTCATCTACATGGAGTCGGTGACGCAGGCCAACGGCACGGGCTCGATCACGCTGAGCTTCCAGCCCGGCACCAACGCCGACCTGGCGCAGGTGGACGTGCAGAACCGCCTGTCCCGCGCCACGCCGCGCCTGCCCTCGGCGGTGACGCAGCAGGGCGTGCGCGTGGACAAGGCGCGCTCGAACTTCCTCCTGGTGACCATCCTCACCTCCACCGACCCGAAGTGGGACCCGATCGCGCTCGGCGACTACGCCTCGCGCAACGTGCTGCCCGAGATCCAGCGCATCAACGGCGTGGGCCAGGCGCAGCTCTTCGGCACCGAGCGCGCGATGCGCATCTGGGTCGACCCGGCCAAGCTGGTCGGCTTCAACCTCTCCAGCGCCGAGGTGGCCGCGGCGATCCGCGCGCAGAACGCGCAGGTGTCCTCCGGCACGATCGGCGACCTGCCCAACCTGCCGGGACAGGCGATCTTCGCGACGGTGGTGGTCGACGGCCAGCTCGGCAGCATCGAGCAGTTCGGCAACATCGTGCTGCGCGCCAACCCCGACGGCTCGAGCGTGCGCCTGCGCGACGTAGCCCGCATCGAGCTCGGCGCGCAGACCTACGCCACCTCGGCGCGGCTGAACGGCAAGCCCTCCACCGGCATCGGCGTGCAGCTCTCGCCCACCGGCAACGCGCTCGCCACGGCCGAGGCCATCCACAAGCGCATGGGCGAGCTGTCGCCGTTCTTCCCCGAGGGCGTGAGCTACGTCATCCCCTTCGACACTTCGCGCTTCATCGACATCTCGATCAAGCAGGTGGTGACCACGCTGCTCGAGGCCATCGTGCTGGTGTTCCTCGTCATGTTCCTGTTCCTGCAGAACTGGCGCTACACCATCATCCCGACCATCGTGGTGCCGATCACGCTGTTCGGCACCTTCGCGGTGCTGCTGGCGCTGGGCTTCTCGATCAACGTGCTCACCATGTTCGGCATGGTGCTGGTCATCGGCATCGTGGTCGACGACGCCATCGTGGTGGTCGAGAACGTCGAGCGCATCATGAGCGAGGAAGGCCTGCCGCCGCGCGCAGCCACGCGCAAGGCGATGGGGCAGATCTCGGGCGCCATCGTCGGCGTGACGGTGGTGCTGATCTCGGTGTTCGTGCCGCTCGCGTTCTTCGCCGGCTCGGTGGGCAACATCTACCGCCAGTTCTCGGTGGTGATGGCCTCGTCCATCGGCTTCTCGGCCTTCATGGCGCTGTCGCTCACGCCGGCGCTGTGCGCCACGCTGCTCAAGCCCGTGGAGGCCGGCCACCACCACGAGAAGCGCGGCTTCTTCGGCTGGTTCAACCGCCGCTTCTCGCGCACCGCCAAGGGCTACGAGGGGCTGGTCGCGCGCATCCTGCGGCGCGCGGCGCGCTACCTCGTGATCTACGCGGCCGTCATCGCCGCGGTGGTGCTGCTGTTCACCAAGCTGCCCACCTCCTTCCTGCCGGCCGAGGACCAGGGCTACGTGCTCGTCAACGTGCAGCTGCCCCCGGGCGCCACGACGAACCGCACCGAGGCGGTGATGAAGCAGGTCGAGGACTTCATGCTCAAGCAGCCGGAAGTGGCGAACATGGTGAGCGTGCTCGGCTTCAGCTTCTCGGGCCAGGGCCAGAACGCGGGCATCGCCTTCGTGCCGCTGAAGGACTGGGGCGAGCGCCAGGGCAGCGAGCACACCGCGCAGGCGCTGGCCGGGCGCGCGTTCGGCGCGCTGATGGGCATCCGCGACGCCTTCATCTTCCCGCTGAGCCCGCCGCCCATCCCCGAGCTGGGCACCGCCTCGGGCTTCAACTTCCGCCTGCAGGACCGCGGCGGCCACGGCCACGAGGCGCTCGTCGCGGCGCGCAACCAGCTGCTGGGCGCGGCCTCGCAGAGCAAGCTGCTGGCCAACGTGCGGCCCGACGGCCTGGAGGATGCCTCGCAGCTGCAGATCGACATCGACCGCGACAAGGCGAGCGCCCTGGGCGTGCCCTTCGAATCGATCAACTCGGCCATCTCCACGGCGCTCGGCTCGGCCTACATCAACGACTTCCCGAACGCCGGCCGGCTGCAGCGGGTGGTGGTGCAGGCCGACGCGCCGGCGCGCATGCAGCCCGACGACATCCTCAGGCTCAACGCGATGAACGCCCGCGGGCAGCTCGTGCCGCTGTCGTCCTTCGCGACCACGCGCTGGATCACCGGGCCGATGCAGACCGTGCGCTACAACGGCTACCCGACCATGCGCATCAGCGGCGAGGCGGCCCCCGGCGCGAGCTCGGGCGACGCCATGGCCGAGATGGAGCGCCTGGCCGCGCAGCTGCCCGCCGGCTTCGCCTACGAATGGACGGGCCAGTCGCGCGAGGAGCGGCTGTCGGGCAACACCGCGATGCTGCTGTACGGCTTCTCGCTGCTGGCGGTGTTCCTGTGCCTGGCGGCGCTGTACGAGAGCTGGTCGATCCCGCTGGCGGTGATCCTCGTCGTGCCGCTGGGCGTGCTCGGCGTGGTGGCCGCCACCGGCCTGTTCGGCATGTCCAACGACGTGTACTTCAAGGTGGGCCTGATCACCATCATCGGCCTGTCGGCGAAGAACGCGGTGCTGATCATCGAGTTCGCGAAGGACCTGCAGGCGCAGGGCCGCAGCGCCATCGACGCAGTGATCGAGGCGGCGCACCTGCGCTTCCGCCCCATCATCATGACGTCGATGGCCTTCACGCTCGGCGTGCTGCCGCTGGCGATCGCCACCGGCGCCGGCTCGGCCAGCCAGCGCGCCATCGGCACCGGCGTGATGGGCGGCATGCTCACCGGCACCGCGCTCGCCGTGTTCTTCGTGCCGGTGTTCTTCGTCGTGGTGCGCCGCCTCTTCAAGGGCAGCGAACGGCAGCGGAAGATGTACGCCCATGAAACCCTCGACGACAGCCCCGCGCCTGCCGCCGCGCCCAAGGGAGGCGCCCATGACTGACCCACGCCCGCGCACGCTGGCGGCGCTGGCGGCGAGCGCGCTGCTCGCCGCCTGCGCGCCGATGATCCCGACCTACGAGCGCCCCGCCGCGCCGGTGGCGGCCAGCTACCCGATGGCCGGGCCCGCGCCGGCCGACGCCCGCGCCGCCGCCGACATCGACTGGCGCGAGTTCTTCGTCGACGAGCGCCTCGAGCGCCTGATCGCCGCGGCGCTCGAGAACAACCGCGACCTGCGCATCGCCGCGCTCAACATCGAGCAGGCCCGCGCCACGGCGCAGATCCGCCGCGCCGACGCGTGGCCCACCGTCGGCGTGGGCGCCTCCGGCACGCGCCAGCCCGGCCCGAGCGGCAGCCAGACCAGCACCTACACCGTGGGGCTGGCCGTCAGCGCCTGGGAGCTCGACCTGTTCGGCCGCATCCGCAGCCTGAGCGAGGCGGCGCTGGCGCAGTACCTCGCCACCGAGGAAGCGCGCAAGGGCGTGCAGACCAGCCTCATCGCCTCGGTCGCCAACACCTACCTCGCGCTGCGCGCCGACGAGCAGCTGCTGGCCGTCACCGAGCGCGCGCTGCAGACGCGCGAGGATTCGCTGCGCCTGACCCGGCTGAAGTTCGACAACGGCGTGGCGTCGGAGCTCGACTTCCGCCAGGCCGAGTCGCTGCTGGAGGCGGCGCGCGTGTCGCTGGCCCAGCTCACGCGCCAGCGCGCGCAGGACGAGAACGCGCTCACGCTGCTGATCGGCCAGCCGCTGCCGGCCGACCTGCCGGCCGGCCTCGCCCTCACCGACCAGCGCCTGCTGCCCGACCTGCCCGCCGGCCTGCCCTCGGACCTGCTCACCCGCCGCGCCGACGTGCGCGCCGCCGAGCAGCAGCTGCTGGCGGCCAACGCCAACATCGGCGCGGCGCGCGCGGCCTTCTTCCCGCGCATCACGCTCACCGGCAGCGTCGGCGTGGCCAGCAGCGACCTCGACCGGCTGCTCGGCCACGGCCGCGCCGCATGGACCTTCATGCCGCAGCTGTTCCTGCCGATCTTCGACGCCGGGCGCAACCAGGCCAACCTGGAAGCGGCGCAGGTCTCGCGCGACATCGCCGTGGCGCAGTACGAGCGCGCCATCCAGACGGCCTTCCGCGAGGTGGCCGACGCGCTGGCCGGCCGCGCCACGCTGACCGAGCAGCTGCGCGCCCAGGGCGCCCAGACGAACGCCGAGGAAGCGCGCTTCCGCCTCGCCGACCTGCGCTACCGCAACGGCGCGGCCAGCTACCTCGACGTGCTCGACGCGCAGCGCTCGCTGCTCGCCGCGCAGCAGGCGCTGGTGCAGACGCAGGCGCAGCAGGCGCAGAACCTCGTGACCGTGTACCGGGTGCTGGGCGGCGGCTGGAGCGAGCGCGAGGCCTCGGCGGCGCGCTGACCGCCCCGCCGCACCGGACAAGCCCGGGGGCCGGCGCGCCGGGCCGCTGCCTACACTGCCGCGCATGACGCCCACCCTGCCGGACGGATTGCCCGACACCTTGCCCGGAACACTGAGCGCCGCCGACGGCACGGCGCTCCACCTGCGGCACTGGCCGGCGGCGGACGCACGCGGCACGGTGCTCGTCGTGCACGGCCTGGGCGAGCACATCGGCCGCTACGGCCACGTCGCCGCCGCGCTCAACACGGCCGGCTGGCGGGTGGCGGGCCACGACCACCGCGGCCACGGGCGCAGCGGCGGGCCGCGCGGCGCGCTGTCGCGGCCGGACGACCTGCTCGCCGACCTCGCCCGCGTGATCGACGCCGTGCGCGCCGCCCACCCCGGCCCGCTGGTGCTGCTCGGCCACAGCATGGGCGGGCTCACCGCGGCGCGCTTCGTGGCCGAAGGGCTGGCGCCGGTCCCGGCCGCCTGGCACCGCCCCGTCGACGCGCTGGCGCTCAGCTCGCCCGCGCTGGCGCTGCCGATGAACGGCGTGCAGAAGCTGCTGCTGGCCACGCTGGGCGCGCTGGCGCCGGACCTCGCCGTGGGCAACGGCCTGAAGCCGGCGTGGGTCTCGCGCGATCCGCAGGTGGTGCAGGCCTACGTGGCCGACCCGCTGGTGCACGACCGCGTCACGGCGAAGCTCGTTCGCTTCATGCGGGACGGCGGCGATCTGGTGCGCGAGCGCGCCGCGCGCTGGACGCTGCCCACGCTGCTGCTCTACGCCGGCGCCGACCGCTGCGTGGCGCCGGCCGGCAGCGCCGCCTTCGCCGCCGCGGCGCCGCGGGCCGTGGTCACGGCGCAGGCCTTTCCCGCCCTGTTCCACGAGATCTTCAACGAGCCGGAGCAGGCCGAGGTGCTGGCCGCGCTCACGCGCTGGCTCGGCGGGCTGAAAACCCCCGGCGGCTGAGAGGCCGCCGCCGCTCCTACACTGGCCGCTGCGCTGTCCCGCCCGAAGGAGCCGACGATGAACGCCCGCGATCCGTACCTGCCGCTGCAGCCCGACGAAGCGAGCGCCCTCGGCGCCTTCGCCGCGCAGACCTGGGACGCGCAGATCGTCCCCGCGCTCACCGACTACATCGCCATCCCCGCCAAGAGCCCGATGTTCGACGCCGACTGGCAGCGCCACGGCCACATCGAGCGCGTGGTGCGCGACGCCGCCGCGTGGGTCGAGCGCCAGCGCATCGACGGCCTGAAGCTCGAAGTGATCCGCCTCGAAGGCCGAACGCCGGTGATCTTCTTCGAGCTGCCGGCCACGAAGCCCGGCAGCACCGACACCGTGTGCCTCTACGGCCACCTCGACAAGCAGCCCGAGTTCAACGGCTGGCGCCGCGACCTCGGGCCGTGGACGCCCAAGTACGAGGACGGCCTGCTGTACGGCCGCGGCGGCGCGGACGACGGCTATGCGATCTACGCCGCGCTCACCGCCCTCATGGGCCTGGACCGCCAGGGCATCCCGCGCCCGCGCTGCGTCGGCCTGATCGAGACCTGCGAGGAAAGCGGCTCGCCCGACCTGCCGGCCTACATCGACCTGCTGCGCCCGCGCCTGGGGAACGTCGGCCTCGTCGTGTGCCTGGACAGCGGCGCCGGCAACTACGACCAGCTCTGGCTCACCACCAGCCTGCGCGGCAACGTGACGGGCACGCTGAAGGTGGAGATCCTCACCGAGGGCGTGCACTCGGGCGACGCGAGCGGGCTGGTGCCCTCGAGCTTCCGCATCCTGCGCCAGGTGCTCGACCGGCTGGAGGACGCCAAGACCGGCCGCCTGCTGCCGGGCAGCCTGCACTGCGAGGTGCCCGCCGACCGCATGGCGCAGGCGCGCGCCGCCGCCGAGACGCTGGGCGACGCGGTGTGGAAGACCTACCCCTGGGCCTGCGGCGCCGACGGCGGCCCGGCGCTGCCCACCACCACCGACCCGGTCGAGGCGCTGATCCAGCGCACCTGGAAGCCCACGCTCAGCGTCACCGGCGTCGACGGCTTTCCCGCGCTGGAGAACGCCGGCAACGTGCTGCGCCCGTTCACCGCCTTCAAGCTCTCGCTGCGCCTGCCGCCGCTGGTCGACGCCGGCCAGGCCGCGGCCGCGCTCAAGGCGCTGCTGGAGGACAACGCGCCCTACAACGCCCGCGTCACCTTCGCCGCCGACGGCCGCGGCGAGGCGCGCGGCGCCAACGGCTGGAACGCGCCTGCGCTCGCGCCCTGGCTGGAGGACGCGCTGGACGCCGCCTCGCGGGCGCACTTCGGCGCGCCCTGCGGCTACATCGGCCAGGGCGGCACCATCCCGCTGATGAGCATGCTGCAGCAGGGCTTCCCGGCGGCGCAGATGATGGTCTGCGGCGTGCTCGGCCCGAAGAGCAACGCCCACGGGCCGAACGAGTTCCTGCACGTGCCCTACGGCAAGCGGCTCACCGCCGCGGTGGCGCAGGTGATCGCGGCCTGCCCCTGAGCCGCCGCACAGCGTGACCGATTGAACGGTGCGGGCCGGCTGGACGTCCGTGCCGGGCCGCAGGCGGCCGGCCGCGTGTGAGACTGCGGGGGGCGTCGCCCCGTGCCGCCGCCCTTTCCGCCGATGCCGCCCCGCCGCTCCACCTCCGAGACCCGCCGCGACCTGATGGTCGTCGGCGTCCTGGCGGCGATCTTCGGCGTGCCGGCCGGCGTGGCCGCCGGCATCCGCTGGGTCGAGACCGGCGACGAACCGCGCATGCCGGACGACCCGGAATGGATCACGCCCGACGCCCTGCGCGCGATGACGCAGGACGGCACCCTGGTGAAGGCCCGCGTCGCGCTCGAGACCGCCCAGTCGGCGAACCCCGCCACGCTGCGCCTGCGGCTGCGCGAGATCAACCAGATCCTCCACGTGAGCGTGCTCGCCCACACCCGCGCGCAGATCTCGGGCGCCGCCGGCCTCGAGCGCCTGTCGGCCGACATGCTGGCGCGCGTGAACCGCTTCCTCGCCAGCGAAGGCATCGAGCCGCTGCGCTCGGTGGCGATCATCGAGCTGGTGATGACGCGCGCCTGATCAGGCCGCCGCGGCGAGCAGCGCGCGGCCCACGGCCTCGGCCACCTCGATGCCGTCGACGCCGGCCGACATGATCCCGCCCGCGTAGCCGGCGCCCTCGCCCGCCGGGTACAGGCCGCGCACGTTCAGGCTCTGCCCGTCCTTGCCGCGCGTGATGCGCAGCGGCGACGAGGTGCGCGTCTCCACGCCGGTGAGCACCGCGTCGTCCATGGAGAAGCCCCGGATCTGCCGCTCGAACGCGGGCAGCGCCTCGCGGATGGCGTCGATGGCGTAGCCGGGCAGCGCGCCGGCGAGGTCGGTGGGCCGCACGCCCGGCTTGTACGAGGGCTCCACGCTGCCGAAGGCGCTGGAGCGCTGCCCGCGCAGGAAGTCGCCGACGCGCTGGCCCGGCGCCTCGTAGCCGCCGCCGCCGAGCTCGAACGCGCGCGACTCCCACTGGCGCTGGAAGGCGATGCCGTCGAGCGGGTCCACCGGGCCGGCGGCGCCCGGGTCCTGCGCGTAGTCGCGCGGCGCGATGCCGACCACGATGCCGGCGTTGGCGTTGCGCTCGTTGCGCGAGTACTGGCTCATGCCGTTGGTGACCACGCGGTCCGGCTCGCTGGTGGCCGCCACCACCGTGCCGCCCGGGCACATGCAGAAGCTGTAGACCGAGCGGCCGTTGGCCGCGTGGTGCACCAGCTTGTAGTCGGCCGCGCCCAGCAGCGGGTCGCCGGCGTTCGCACCGAACCTCGCGCGGTCGATCAAGCCTTGCGGATGCTCGATGCGAAAGCCGATCGAGAACGGCTTGGCCTCCATGAACACGCCGCGCGCCCGAAGCATGGCGAAGGTGTCGCGCGCGCTGTGGCCGAGCGCGAGCACCACGTGGTCCGCCGCCAGCGCCTCGCCGCCGGCGAGCACCAGGCCGCGGACCGCGCCGTCCTCGATGCGCAGGTCGGCCACGCGCTGCGCGAAGCGGATCTCGCCGCCGAGCGACTCGATCTCGGCGCGCATCTTCTCCACCATCGACACCAGCCGGAAGGTGCCGATGTGCGGCTTGGCGACGTAGAGGATCTCCTCCGGCGCGCCGGCCTTCACGAACTCGGCGAGCACCTTGCGCGTGAGGTGGCGCGGGTCGCTGATCTGGCTCCACAGCTTGCCGTCGGAGAAGGTGCCGGCGCCGCCCTCGCCGAACTGCACGTTCGACTCGGGGTCGAGCACGCGCCGGCGCCACAGGCCCCAGGTGTCCTTCGTGCGCTCGCGCACGGCGCGGCCGCGCTCCAGCACGATCGGCCGCAGCCCCATCTGCGCCAGCACCAGCGCCGCGAAGATGCCGCAGGGGCCGAAACCGACGACGACCGGCCGCAGCCGCCCGCCCGCATGGAAATCGGCCGGCGCATGGCCGACGAAGCGGTAGCGCGTGTCCGGCGCCGGGCCGACGTGGCGGTCGCCCTCGAAGCGCGCCAGCACGGCGGCCTCGTCGTCGACCTCGCAGTCGACGGTGTAGATGAAGACCACCGCCGCCTTCTTGCGCGCGTCGTAGCTGCGCTTGAAGACGGTGAAGCCGCGCAGCGCCCCGGCGGCGATGCCCAGGCGCTGCACGACGGCGGCGCGCAGCGCGTCCTCGGCATGGTGCAGCGGCAGGCGCAGTTCGGTGATGCGGAGCATGGGCGGGATTGTCGGCGCTGCCGCCCGCGCCCATGAAAAACGGCCGCCCGAAGGCGGCCGTGCGGCAGGAGGAGAAGGCCGTTCGCGGATCAGCCGCCGATGTACAGGTTGCGGTAGGCGATGCGGTAGGCGGAGTTGCCGTCCAGCAGCTGGGCCGCTTCGGCGCGCACTTCGGCGCGCTCGCGGTTGCCGACCACGCGCTGCTCGGCGAACACGGTCGCTTCGCCGCCGCTGACGACCAGGCCCTGGGCCTGCGCCTGGGCCAGCTCGGCCTTCACTTCGGCGCGGGTCCTGGTGCTTTGCGCGGCGTCGTCGAACAGGGTGGCTTCCTGGGCCGAGGCGCCGAAGGCGGCGGCGGCGAGGACGGAAGCGAGGAGGGCGGACTTGCGGTTCATGGTGAGTTCCTTCAATGACTGACTGGTTGCGAATACCGGACAGATGCCTCGTGGGCCTGTCGTGTCCAGCTCGGTGAGTCGCGTCGTGGCTGGCTCATCGATGGAAGAAACTTTAGGCGTTAACCCCAATGGCAAAAACCACTCGCTGTTCAACCTAGCATTCAGCAGATTGCAATAGTCCGGGCCTTGAAATGGATCGTCTGACCACGATGCGCGTGTTCTGCCGGGTGGTGGACAGCGGCAGCTTCGCCGCTGCGGCGCGCGAATCGAACCTCTCGCCGGCCGCGGTCACGCGGCTGGTGGCCGACCTCGAGGACCACCTCGGCGCGCGCCTGCTCACCCGCACCACGCGGCGCCTCGCGCTCACCGACATCGGCGAGGCCTACCTCGAGCGCGTGCGCCAGATCCTGGCCGACGTCGACGAGGCCGAGGCGCTCGCCAGCACCGCCACGTCCGAGCCGCGCGGGCACCTGCGCGTGCTGGTGCCGCCCTCGTTCGCCGTGCACCAGCTCGCCAAGCACCTGCCGCGCTTTCGCGCGCAGTACCCGCAGGTCACGGTGGAGCTGCATTCGCCCGGGCCGGTGGAGACCATCGACGAGAGCTTCGACGTGAGCATCCTCGCGGTGGGCCAGCGCCCGCTCGACGGCAGCTTCGTCGCGCGGCGGCTCGCGCGCTGCGAGGTCATCACCTGCGCCTCGCCCGACTACCTCGACCGCCGCGGGCGCCCGGCGCATCCCGGCGACCTGCTGCAGCACGAGTCCATGATGCCGAGCTCGGTGCGCGAGGTGACCTTCACGCCCGGCCCCTTCGGCGGCGACGAGCCCGACGGCGAGCCGGTGACGCTCAGCACGCCGCGCCCGGCGCTCGGCACGGCGCACAGCGACATCATGTACGCGGCCGCGCTGCACGGCCTGGGCATCGCGGGCCTGCCCTCGTTCATGGTGGAAGACGCGCTGCTGGAGAACGCGCTCGAGCGCGTGCTGCCCGAGTGGCACCTGTTCGCGATGACGATCTACGCCGCCATGCCCACGCGCAAATACGTGCCGGCACGCACGCGCGTGTTCATCGACTTCCTCGTCGCCACCTACGGCGGCGAGGACCGCGACCCGTGGCTCATCGCGGCGCAGTGCCCGACGCAGCGCCCGCGCCGCGCCGAACCGCGCGCCGAGCTTCAGAACGTGTAGCCGACGCCGCGCTCGGCGCCCATCAGCGGCTCGAGCAGGCGCGCCAGCGCGCCCAGGCCGTTGTAGCGCGCGGCCACGTGGTGCGCATAGCGGAAGAAGCGCGGCAGGTCGGCGCTGTAGGCCGGCTTGCCGTCGCGGTGCTTCAGGCGGCAGAAGATGCCCAGCACCTTGAGGTGGCGCTGCAGGCCCATCCATTCGAGCTGGCGCCAGAAGTCGCCGAAGTCGGGCGCCACCGGCAGGCCCGCCTGGCGCGCCTGCTCCCACCAGCGCACCGCCCAGTCGATCTCGCGCGCCTCGTCCCAGCTGATGAAGGCATCGCGCAGCAGCGAGGCGAGGTCGTAGGTGACGGGGCCGCGCACGGCGTCCTGGAAGTCGAGGATGCCCGGGTTGGGCGCGGCCACCATCAGGTTGCGCGGCATGTAGTCGCGGTGCACCGCGACCACCGGCTGCGCCAGCGCGCTCTGCAGCAGCAGGTCGGTGGCAGCGCGCCACTGCGCCTGCTGCGCGCCGCTCCAGGCGTGCCCGAACTCGGCCTGCACGCACCAGGTCGGGAACAGCTCCACCTCGCGGCGCAGCAGGGCCTCGTCGTAGGGCGGCAGCGCGCGCGCGTCGACGCGCTGCTGCCACGCGACGAGCGCGCGGCAGGCGTCGTGCATCAGGGCGTTCACCGTGCGCTCGTCGCCGGCGGCCACGGCCTGCTGCAGCTCGCCGAGGTACAGGCGCGTGCCCAGGTCGCTGAGCAGCACGAAGCCCTGCGCCTCGTCCACCGCGAGGATGCGCGGCGCGTTCAGCCCCGCCGCGGCGATCAGCCCGGCCACCTGCACGAAGGGGCGCACGTCCTCCTGCGGCGGCGGCGCGTCCATCACGATGCACGACCCCGCCTCGCCGTCGATGCGGAAGTAGCGGCGGAAGCTCGCGTCGCTCGACGCCGGGCGCAGCGTGTGCGGCGCGAGGCGATGCGCCTGCGCTTCGCGCGCCAGCCAGGCGTCGAAGGCGGCGTGGCGTGCGGCGTCGGCCCAGACGATGGGCGCAAGGGGATCGGTCATCGCGGGGGCGGCCGGGATCGGAACGGTTGGAGGGGGCGAGGGGACGAGGGGCCGGGGGCGCGGACACCGGGAATGGACGCCCGGCGCCGGCGGGCGCGCAGCACCCTCGGGGATAATAGCGCCCACCAACCCGGCCCCGCGCTGCACGGCAGCGCCGCCCCGCATCGGACGGGTCGCGCCAGGGGTTTTCAGCCTGCGCTCCGCCCCTTGCCTGCCAGCCTTCGCCCACCCGACCGCGCGCCGCGGACGCCCCTGAACTGCCTCGCGGCCGCGATGGCGGCCACGCTGTCGCTCGCGCCCGCCGCGCCGCGGGCGCAGACGGCCGCGCCCGCGGCCAGCGCCGACGCGCCCGTCGAGGTGCGGGCGCGCGAGATCCGCGGCCGGCCCGATCTCGAGACCGTGCTCGAAGGCGAGGCCGAGCTGCGCCGCGCCGGCCTCGTGATCACCGCCGACCGGCTCAGCTACGACCACCCCGAGGACCTGGCGCTCGCGCGCGGGCAGGTGCGCATCACCCACGAGGGCAACGTCTACACCGGCAGCGAGCTGCGGCTGCACGTGCAGCGCTTCGAGGGCTGGTTCCTCGACCCGACCTACCACTTCGCCGTCGTCGACGCCGGCGGCACGGCCGAGCGCATCGACTTCATCGACGACAAGCGCAGCATCGCCACCGGCGCCACCTACACCAGCTGCACGCCCGACGGCGGCGGCACGCCGGCGTGGATCCTCAGCACCGACCGGGTCAAGCTCGACTTCGAGGCCAACGAGGGCATCGCCGAGGGCGCCGTGCTGCGCTTCATGGGCGTGCCCATCCTCGCCGCGCCGGTGCTGAGCTTTCCGCTCACCGACGCGCGCAAGTCGGGCTGGCTGCCGCCGTCGATCAACCTCGACAGCAAGAGCGGCCTGCAGGTGGAGGCGCCCTACTACTGGAACATCGCGCCGAACCGCGACGCCACCTTCACGCCCGGCCTCAGCGCCAAGCGCGGCGCGTCGCTCGGCAGCGAGTTCCGCTACCTCGCGCCGAGCTTCCAGGGGCGGCTGAACCTGGAGCTCATGCCCGACGACCGGCTCGCCGGCCGCAGCCGCCACGCCTTCCAGGGCGAGCACTTCCACACCTTCGGGCGCGACACGACGCTGTCGCTGAACGTGCTGCGCGTGTCGGACGACGACTACTGGAAGGACTTCGACCGCAACCTGTCCTCGCTCACGCCGCGGCTGCTGGCGAGCGACCTGCAGGCGAGCCGGTCCGTCGCCGGCTGGACGACGTACGCCCGTGTGCTGAGCTGGCAGGTGCTGCAGAGCACCGACGGCCCGATCGTCGCGCCCTACCAGCGCGCGCCGCAGATCGGCGCACGCACGCTGCGCTCGGTCGGCCCGGGCCTGGAGGTCGGCGTCGAGACCGAGCTGAACCGCTTCACCGACCCGGAAGGTACGCTGCCCACCACGCGGCCGACCGGCACGCGGGCGCACGTGATCGCCAGCGTCGGGCGGCCCTGGGTCGCGCCGGGATGGAGCATCCGCCCCAAGCTCAGCCTGAACATGGCGAGCTACGACCTCGACCGCCCGATGCTCGACGGCCGCCACAGCGCCTCGCGCGCGATCCCGACCTTCAGCCTCGACACGGCCTGGCAGTTCGAGCGCGACGCGCAGTGGCTCGGCCGCTCGCTGCGCCAGACGCTCGAGCCGCGGCTGCTCTACGTGAACACGCCCTACCGCGACCAGCGGGGCCTGCCCAACTTCGATTCCGCGGCCAAGGACTTCAACTTCGAGTCCATCTACACCGAGAACGCCTTCTCGGGCATCGACCGCGTGTCCGACGCCAACCAGCTCACCGCCGGCGTGACGACGCGGCTGCTCGACGCCGACTCGGGCGAGGAGCTGCTGCGCCTGGGGCTGGCGCAGCGCTACCTGTTCCGCGACCAGCTCATCACGCCGCAGGCCGACCTCAGCCGCTTCGACCCGGCCCTGTCGCCGCAGGGGCCGCCGCTCACGCAGGAGCTGTCCGACATGCTGCTGCTGGGCTCGACCTCGGTGATCCCGAACTGGACGCTCGACGCCTCGCTGCAGTACAGCCCGGAGAACGAGCGCATCTCGCGCTCCATCCTCGGCGCGCGCTACTCGCCGGGGCCGTTCCGCACCCTCAACGCGCGCTACCGCTTCACCCGCGGCCTGAGCGAGCAGTTCGAGGTGGGCTGGCAGTGGCCGATCGGCGGCGGGCGCACGCCGGCCGACAAGCCGCGCGCGCCGCGGCCGTCCGCCGGCAGCTGCAAGGGCACCTGGTACGGCGTCGGGCGCGTCAACTACAGCATGCGCGACCGCCGCCTGACCGACGCCATCGCCGGCCTCGAGTACGACGCCGGCTGCTGGATCGGCCGGGTGGTCGCCGAGCGCCTGTCCACCGGCCGCAGCGAAGCCACGACGCGGCTGCTGTTCCAGCTCGAGCTCGTCGGCCTCTCCCGCCTCGGCTCCAATCCGCTGCAGGTCTTGAAGGAAAATGTGCCCGGCTACCGCCTGCTGCGCGACGACCCGGCGTCCGCCTTCCCCCTCGCCTCCCATGACTGACTCCACCCCTGCCTTCCGCTCACGCCTGCGCACCGCGGCCCTGGCGCTCGCCCTCGCGGCGGCCGCGCTCGGCGTCGCGGCGCAGACGGGCAACGGCGCGCGCGCGCGCGTCGGCGACTACATCATTGCCGTCGTCAACCAGGAGCTGGTGACGGCGGGCGAGCTGGACGCCCGCATCGCCGCAGTGCGGGCCAACGCCTCGCGCAACGGCGGCGCGCTGCCGCCGCCGGACGAGCTGCGCCGCCAGGTGCTGGACATGCTCATCGACGAGCGCGTGCAGGTCAGCCATGCGCGCGACAGCGGCACGCGCGTGGACGAGGCCGACGTCGACCGCGCCGTGGCCAACATCGCCGCGCAGAACCAGCTCAGCCTGCCGCAGTTGCGCGAGCAGCTGCGCCGCGAGGGCATCGACTACGGCATGTTCCGCAACAACGTGCGCGACCAGCTGCTGGTCGAGCGGGTGCGCGAGCGCGAGGTGCAGCAGCGCATCCGCATCACCGACGCCGAGGTCGACGCGGTGATCGAGCAGGAGCGCACGAAGACCCGCGGCACCACCGAATACAACATCGCCCAGGTGCTGGTCACCGTGCCCGAGGGCGCCGACGAGGCCACGGTGGCCCAGCGCCGCGCCCGCGCCGAGGCGGCGCTCGCGCGCCTGAAGGCCGGCGAGGCCTTCGACGCCGTGGCGCGCGAGGTCTCCGAGGACGGCAACCGCGCCCAGGGCGGCGCCATCGGCCTGCGCCCGGCCGACCGGCTGCCCGACGTGTTCGTGGCCCACGTGCGCGACCTGCAGCCCGGCGAGGTAGCGCCCACGCTGCTGCGCACCGGCGCCGGCTTCCACGCGCTCAAGCTGGTCGAGAAGCGCGAAGGCACGGCCTTCACCGTGGCGCAGACCCGCGCGCGCCACATCCTGCTGCGCCCGTCGCCGCAGCTGTCCGCGCAGGCGGCGGCGCGGCGCCTGGCCGAGTTCAAGCGGCAGGTCCTCGCCGGCACGGCCAGCTTCGAGGAGCTCGCGCGCGAGAACTCCGAGGACGGCAGCGCCTCGCAGGGCGGCGACCTCGGCTGGACCACCGCGGGCAGCTTCGTGCCCGAGTTCGAGCAGGCGATGAACGCCCTGCCGATCGGCGGCATCTCGGACCCGGTGGAGTCGCGCTTCGGCCTGCACCTGATCCAGGTGGTCGAGCGGCGCCAGATCTCGCTGGACGCGCGCGAACAGCGCCAGCTCGCGCGCAGCATGCTGCGCGAGCACAAGTTCGACGAGGCCTACGCCGAGTGGCTGCGCGAGCTGCGCGCACGCGCCTACGTGGAGCTGCGCGAGCCGCCTCCCTAGGCGCCCATGGCAGCAAACACGTCGCGGGCCCAGGCGCCCGGCCGCCCCAAGCCGGGCGAGGGGCACCATCTCCCGAGGAAGCGGTTCGGCCAGCACTTCCTGGCCGACGAGGGCGTCATCCATGCCATCGTCGACGCCATCGACCCGCAGGCCGGCGACGCGCTGGTGGAGATCGGCCCCGGCCTCGGAGCCATGACCGGCCCGCTCGCCGAGCGCTGCGGCCGGCTCACCGTGATCGAGCTCGACCGCGACCTGGCCGCCCGGCTGCGCAAGCGCGAATCGCTCGAGGTGATCGAGTCCGACGTGCTGAAGGTCGATTTCGCCGCCCTCGCGGCCCGCCTGGGCAAGCGGCTGCGCGTGGTCGGCAACCTGCCCTACAACATCTCCACGCCCATCCTCTTCCACCTGCTCGACGCGGTGGCGCACGTCGAGGACCAGCACTTCATGCTGCAGAAGGAAGTGGTCGAGCGCATGGCCGCGGCGCCGGGCAGCAAGGCCTACGGTCGCCTGAGCGTGATGCTGCAGTGGCGCTACGACATCGAGACGGTGCTCGACGTGCCGCCCGAGGCATTCGAGCCGCCGCCGCAGGTGGATTCGGCCGTCGTGCGCATGCTGCCGCTGCCCGATGCGCCGGCGCTGCAGCCGGCGCTGCTGGGCGAGCTGGTGGCGACGGCCTTCTCGCAGCGGCGCAAGATCCTGCGCCACACGCTGGGGCGCTGGCTCGAGGGCCGCGGCATCGCCGGCGATTTCGACGTGCAGCGGCGCGCCGAGGAAGTGCCCGTCGCCGAGTACGTCGCGCTCGCCCAACGGGCCGCGCAGGCATGAAAAAGGCGGCCCGCAGGCCGCCTCGTCGTCGTCACGCCGCCGTCAGGCGGCGTTCAGCCACATCGCGGTGTCGAACGCGCTGCTCATCAGCGGCATGTTCATGCCGAAGGTGGAATTCGCGGCGCTCTTGGCGGCCGGCTTGGCCGGCTTCTCCGCGATGACTTGGGCCACTTCCGTCGCCCGCTCCCATGACCCTTGTTCCTGGGAGCGGGCTACTGAAAAGAATAGAAGCACCTGAACGGTATCTTGCGTTCACCCCAGAAGTCGGCCGCGTCGCGGAAGACGTCGAGCAGCTGCTCGCGCGCCTCGCGGTCGAAGCGGGGGTTGTCCGGCAGCTGCTCGAGCACCACCACGAAGCCCGGCTGCGTGCCGGACTTGTGGACCAGGTCGGTCATGCAGTCGTAGAGCGCGTCGAGGTTCTTGCCGAAGTGCGACGGAAAGAGAAAGGCCTCGGCGATGCTGTCGAGCACGTCCTGCTTGGTCTGCGCCTGCGTGAGGCTGGCATAGAGGAAGTGCTGGCCCGCGTCCTGCGCGGCCTGCATCAGATCCTCGACGCGATAGGCTCGGATCGCTTGAACAATGTTCGGACGGACGGTCTGCAAGAGCATGGTCTCGTTCCTCCTCGGGTCACAAAAATCCAGGTCCATCTCAGGGCACGATGCGGCGAAAGCTCGCGTAGTGGTCCGCGGTGTAGTAGCAGGCCACCGGCCGCACCGGCCGATGCCCACCGCAGACGATCCGCCGGGCGCCCCGCTGGCGCGCGCCCGGCGCGGCCACCGTGTACTCCCGATAGAACCCGCGCGGATGACGCGGCAGAAGGCGCTCGCGGTTGCCGAACACCGTGCCGTCCTTCTCGTAAGGGAACGGGCCGCCTGCGCGAATCAACCGATAGGTCACCCGGGCCTCGACCGGAAGCTGCGCGACGGCGACTTCGGCGGCGGTCGCCGCCTCCGGTGACTGCTCCTTGGCCGCAACGACGTTCGTCGCCAACAGCGCGCCCGCGAAACTGATAGCGAGCCCCAACTTTTGCAAGGACTGCCACGCCTGCGGGCGGCGAGGGAGAGACACGGGGTTTTCCCTGAAATGCGAAAGCGAGATCGTACAGAATCGGCCGCCAAAGCTCAAGCCTCTGCCTCAATTTCGGGCAGTGGCGCACGTGATTACGTGAGTACATACTCTCTTGCAAGGAGAGAGCAGGAGGGAAATCCAGGCGCTTCAACCCGACAGGAAGCCGGACCGCTTGACGAGCGTCAGGGAAATGTCACCGTCGCGACCATGGTGCACTGCACCAGCGTTCCATGGCCTGCCCCGCCGGGGCGGCGGGGGCCGGTTCAGCGCGCCGCGTTGGCGTCCGCCACGGTGAGCGCCGTCATGTTGACGATGCGCCGCACGGTGGCCGACGGGGTGAGCACGTGCACCGGCTTGGCCGCGCCGAGCAGCACCGGGCCGATGGCGATGCCGCCGCCGGCGGAGGTCTTGAGCAGGTTGTAGGCGATGTTGGCGGCGTCGATGTTGGGCATGACCAGCAGGTTGGCCTCGCCGGTGAGCGTGCTGTCGGGCATCATCCTGGCGCGGTAGGCGCCGTTGAGGGCCGTGTCGCCGTGCATCTCGCCGTCGACCTCGAGCCAGGGCGCGCGCTCGCGCAGCAGCGCCAGCGCCTGGCGCATCTTCACCGCCGACGGCTGGTTGCTCGAGCCGAAGTTGCTGTGCGAGAGCAGCGCCGCCTTCGGCTGCAGGCCGAAGCGCATCATCTCCTCGGCGGCCATCACGGTGATCTCGGCCACCTGCTCGGCGCTCGGGTCGTAGTTGACGTGGGTGTCGACGATCATCACCTGCCGCCCCGGCAGGATCAGCGCGTTCATGCAGGCGTAGGTGTGGGCGCCCTCGCGCTTGCCGATGACCTGGTCGATGTGCGCCAGGTGCATGGCCGTCGTGCCCCAGGTGCCGCAGATCAGGCCGTCGACCTCGCCCTTGTGCAGCAGCATGGAGCCGATGAGCGTGAGCCGGCGGCGCATCTCGATCTTGGCGAACTGCTCGGTCACGCCCTGGCGCGCCGTCATGCGGTGGTAGGTCTGCCAGTAGTCGCGGTAGCGGTGGTCGTGCTCGGTGTTGACGAGGTCGTAGTCGCGCCCGGCTTCCAGCCGCAGGCCGAACTTCTTCACCCGCCGGGCGATCACGTCGGGGCGGCCGATGAGCGTGGGGCGCGCCACGCGCTCGTCCACCACCACCTGCACCGCGCGCAGGATGCGCTCCTCCTCGCCCTCGGCGAAGGCCACGCGCTTGTTGGCGGCCTGGCGCGCGATGCTGAAGATCGGCTTCATCATCGTGCCCGAGGCGTAGACGAAGGTCTTCAGCTTCTCGCGGTAGGCGTCGAAGTCGGCGATCGGCCGCGAAGCGACGCCGGAGTCGGCCGCGGCCTGGGCCACGGCCGGCGCGATCTTCATCATCAGCCGCGGATCGAAGGGCTTGGGGATGAGGTATTCCGGCCCGAAGCTCAGGTTGGCGCCGGCATAGGCGGCGGCCACCACCTCGCTCTGCTCGGCCTGCGCCAGCTCGGCCAGCGCGTGCACCGCGGCGATCTCCATCTCCACGGTGATCGTGGTGGCGCCGCAGTCGAGCGCGCCGCGGAAGATGTACGGGAAGCACAGGACGTTGTTGACCTGGTTCGGGTAGTCGGTGCGCCCGGTCGCCATGATGGCGTCGCTGCGCACCGCCAGCACTTCCTCGGGCAGGATCTCGGGCCGCGGGTTGGCCAGCGCGAAGATCATCGGGTTGGCCGCCATCGTCGCCACCATCTCGGGCTTGAGCACGCCGCCGGCGGACAGGCCGAGGAAGATGTCGGCCCCGACGATCACCTCGGCCAGCGTGCGGTGCTCGGTCTTCTGGGCGAAGGCGACCTTGTCCTCGTCCATCAGCTCGACGCGGCCCTCGTACACCACGCCGGCGAGGTCGGTCACCCAGATGTTCTCGCGCGGCAGGCCGAGCTTGACCAGCAGGCCGAGGCAGGCGAGCGCCGCCGCCCCGGCGCCGGACGAGACCAGCTTCACCTGGGTGATGTCCTTGCCCGCGACCTTCAGCGCGTTCAGCAGCGCCGCGCCGACGACGATGGCCGTGCCGTGCTGGTCGTCGTGGAACACCGGGATGCGCATGCGCTCGCGCAGCCGGCGCTCGACGTAGAAGCAGTCGGGCGCCTTGATGTCCTCGAGGTTCACGCCGCCGAAGGTGGGCTCGAGCGCGGCGATCATGTCGACCAGCTTGTCGAGGTTGCGCTCCTGCAGCTCGATGTCGAAGACGTCGATGCCGGCGAACTTCTTGAACAGCACGCCCTTGCCTTCCATCACCGGCTTGGCCGCGAGCGGGCCGATGTCGCCCAGGCCCAGCACCGCGGTGCCGTTGGTGATGACGGCGACGAGGTTGCCGCGCGCGGTGTAGCGGAAGGCGTTGGCCGGATCGGCCACGATCTCCTCGCAGGCCGCGGCCACGCCGGGGGAGTAGGCGAGCGCCAGGTCGCGCTGGTTGACGAGCTGCTTGGTCGCCGCGATCTCGATCTTGCCGGGGATGGGGAACTCGTGATACTCGAGCGCCGCGCGGCGCAGCTCGGCGCGCTTCTGTTCTTGATCGGACATGGATCGTTCCCGGCAGGCGACGGTGCCCCCCGGCACCGACAGGGCGGTCATTGTAGGAGCGGGCCCCGCCCGCCCGGCGATGCGCGGAACTGCGTAGGCCGGCCGGCGCCGCCTCCGCAATACTCGGCGGATCGCCCGCCGCCCGGGCGCGCCGCCCGCCATGAACGCCCCCGTCCCGCCCGCTTCGCCGCGCGCGCCCCGCGGCCTGTCCGCCTGGCGCCGCGCCCTGCCGTGGGCGGCGCTGGTGGCGCTGCTGGTGGTGGCCCAATCGCTGCTCGTGGCGCTGACGCTCGACTACGAGGCCACGCGCGGCCAGGAAGAGGCCGACGCCGTGGCCGCCGGCGTGGCCACCGACATCCGCCATGCCGTGGCGGCCGACCTGCAGGCGCTGCAGGCCGTGCTGTGGGACCACCCCGCCCTGCCGCAGTGGCGGCAGCGCGCGGGCGAGCTGCTCGGCCACCGCAGCCACATCGTGCGCCTGGAGCGGCGCGACACGCAGATGCGCATCGTGCAGGCGGCCGACGCGCCCTTCCACACGCCGCTGTTCAGCCGCATCCCGCGCGACAAGATGGAGCAGGACGCCGCGCTCGCCTGCACCACGGCGCTGCGCGACGGCAGCCCGGCCTACTCGCGCAGCTACTTCGTGCCGCTGCGCAGCGGCTTCGGCTACGAAGTGATCGACGTGTGCATCCCCGTGCTCTCCGCCGGCGAGCTCGACGGCTTCATGACGGCCACGGTGTCGCTGCCGCAGCTGCTCGAAGACGCGGTGCGCCCCGACGCGCTCGCGGCCTACGAGATCAGCTTCGTCGACGCCGACGGCACGCGGCTCGCGCGCGCCGGGCGCGTGCGCGGCAGCGGCGTGTACGTGGCCGAGCGGCTGATCGACGTCGGCCAGCCGATCAAGCTGCGCCTGGACAGCGTCACCGGCAGCCCGCGGCTGATCCCGAACCTGGCGGTGGCGCTGGTGCTCGGGCTGTCGCTGGCGCTGGGCGCGGTGGTGCTGCTGCTGGTGCTCGACGTGCGCCGCCGCGCCGCCGCCGAACGCGCGCTGGCCGAGGCGCTGGCCTTCCGCAAGGCGATGGAGGACTCGCTCGTCACCGGCCTGCGCGCGCGCGACCTCGACGGGCGGGTGACCTACGTGAACCCGGCCTTCTGCCACATCGTCGGCTTCAGCGCGGAAGAGCTCGTGGGCAGCGCGGTGCCGCCGTACTGGCCGCCGGAGAAGATCGACCAGTACCGCGGGCGGCAGGCCGTGCGCCTGGGCAACATCGCGCGCGAGCAGCCGCGCGAGGGCTTCGAGACCACCTTCATGCGCAAGAACGGCGAGCGCTTCGACGTGCTGATCTTCGAGGCGCCGCTGGTCGACGGCAGCGGCGTGCACACCGGCTGGATGAGCGCCGTGCTCGACGTGAGCGAGCAGCGCCGCATCGAGGAGATCTCGCGCCAGCAGCAGGAGCGGCTGCAGGCCACCGCGCGCCTGGCGACGGTGGGCGAGATGGCCTCGCTGCTGAGCCACGAGCTGAACCAGCCGCTGGCCGCCATCGCCAGCTACGCGGCCGGCTCGCTCAACCTGATGCGCGACGGCCGCGCCGACGCCGACTCGGCCGCCCTGCTCGAGCAGGCCACGCTGCGCATCGCCGAGCAGGCCGAGCGCGCCGGGCGCGTGATCAAGAGCGTGCACGACTTCGTGCGCCGCCGCGAGCAGGCGCACGAGCCGGTGCGCTGCGAGCTGCTGATCGACGCCGTGCTGCCGCTGGTGCGCCTGCAGGCGCGCAAGAGCGGCACCCGCGTGGAGGTGGACGTGCCGCCCGGCCTGCCGCGCGTGGTGTGCGACCGCACGATGGTCGAGCAGGTGCTGCTCAACCTCACGCGCAACGGCATCCAGGCGATGGAGGAAGCCGCCACGCCGCCGGCGCAGCGCGAGCTCGTCATCCGCATGCGCCAGACCAGCCCGCGCTGGGTGACCTTCAGCGTGGTCGACCGCGGCCCGGGCGTGCCGGCGGACGTCGCCAAACGGCTCTTCACGCCCTTCTTCACCACGCGGCGCGAAGGCATGGGGCTGGGCCTGAGCGTGTGCCGCACGGTGATCGAGCAGCACGGCGGCGCGCTCGACTTCGTCACGGTGACGGCGGCCGACGGCAATGCCGCGACCGAGTTCCGGTTTACCCTTCCGGTCGAGCCCGCCGCCCGCCGGAGCGGCGGCGCACCGGCCGGCTCGCGCGAGCCGGCGCCGCTTCGCAGCCCGCCATGACCCTCGACCTCCATCCCCGCCTCGGCCTGCCCACCGTCTACCTCGTCGACGACGAGGACGTGGTGCGCGACGCGCTCGCCTGGCTGCTGCGCTCGCGCCGGCTGCTGTCCGAAGGCTTCGCCAGCGCCGAGGCCTTCGAGGCGCTGATCGACGCGCGCGGCGCCGGCTGGCCCGCCTCGCCCGCCTGCGTGCTGCTGGACGTGCGCATGCCGGTGACCAGCGGGCTGGTGCTGTTCGAGCGGCTGATCGAGCGCGGCCTGCTCGACGTGCTGCCGGTGATCTTCCTCACCGGCCACGGCGACGTGCCGACCGCGGTGTCGGCCGTCAAGCGCGGCGCCTTCGACTTCGTGGAGAAGCCCTTCGCCGACAACGCGCTGGTCGACCGCGTCGAGCAGGCGCTGATGCGCAGCGCCGGGACGCTGGAGGCGCGCCACGCCCGCGAGGGGGTGCGGCGCTGCCTGGACGACCTCACCGAGCGCGAGCGCGAGGTGATGCGCCTCGTCGTCGACGGCCGGCCGAACAAGCTCATCGCCGACGCGCTGGACATCAGCGTGCGCACGGTCGAGGTGCACCGCGCCCGGGTGTTCGACAAGATGGCGGTGAAGTCCGCCGTGGAGCTGGCCAACCTGCTGCGCAGCCACGGGCTCTGAGAGCCTGAGAGGCTTTCGATCATGTCCGCTCATCACGCCAGAAGACGCCCGCTCGTCGTTGCAAATGCTCGCCATGGCCCGAGCTATGGCTGCGCTTTGCGCCTAGATCGGGCGCCTTCTGGGGCGCTGCTCGGCCACGCTCAAAAAACTCTCAGCCTCTGATGCGTCGCATGGCCCTCGGCGAGTTCGACCTCATCCGCACCTACTTCGCGCGCCCGGTGCGCCGCGCGGCGCTTGGCATCGGCGACGACTGCGCGTTGCTCGCGCCGGCACCCGGCATGCAGCTCGCCACCTCGAGCGACATGCTGGTCGAGGGCCGGCACTTCGTGTCGACGGTGGCGCCCGAGCGCCTGGGCCACAAGGCGCTGGCGGTGAACCTGTCGGACCTGGCCGCCTGCGGCGCGCAGCCGCTCGGCTTCACCCTCGCGCTCGCGCTGCCGCGCGCCGACGAGGCCTTCGTCGCCGGCTTCGCGCGCGGGCTGTTCGCGCTGGCCGAGGCGCATGACTGCGAGCTCGTCGGCGGCGACACCACGCAAGGCCCGCTCGTCATCTGCATCACCGCCTTCGGCGAGGTGCCCGCCGGGCAGGCGCTGCTGCGCTCGGGCGCCCGCGCCGGCGACGACCTCTGGGTCAGCGGCACCACCGGCGACGCCAGCCTCGCGCTCGAGGTGCTGCGCGGCACCCACGCGCTGGCCGGCGAGGCCTTCGAGCAGGTGCGCCCGGCGATGGAGCAGCCACAGCCGCGCGTGGCGCTGGGCGTGGCGCTGCGCGGCGTGGCGACGAGCGCGATCGACGTGTCCGACGGCCTGCTCGGCGACCTCGGGCACATCCTGCGGCGCTCGAACGTGGGCGCCACGGTCGAGGCCGACGCGGTGCCGCGCAGCGCCGTGCTGGCCGCGCAGCCGCTCGCGCTGCAGCGGGTGTGCACGCTGTCGGGCGGCGACGACTACGAACTCGTCTTCACCGCGCCGCCCGGGCGCGCCGCGCAGGTGCAGGCAGCCGGCGCGGCGTGCGGCGTGCAGGTCACGCGCATCGGACGCATCGAGGCCGCACCCGGCCTGCGCCTGGTCGACGCCGCCGGCGCCGCGCTGGACGAGCGCTTCCCGTCCTTCGACCACTTCGCCGCATGAGACATCCTGTGTCAACCTCGTGGCGGGCCGAGCGCCGGGCCGCTCCCAAGCCGGCCCGCATCCCCCTGGGGGATCGGCCGATGTACCCATCGGACGAGGGGTCCACATGACCCACGACGCCTCCACGATCGACGCCGCGCCGGTGCGCCCGAACGCGCGCTTCATGCTGCGGCACCCCGCGCACCTCGTCGCCTTCGGCTTCGGCAGCGGGCTGTCGCCGGTGGCGCCGGGCACCGTCGGCACGCTCTGGGCCTGGCTCGCCTTCGCCGTGCTGAACCCGCTGCTCGACGACCTGCAGTGGGCGGTGCTCATCGGCATCGCCTTCGTCGCCGGCTGGTGGGCCTGCACGGTGACGGCGCGGCACCTGAACGTCGCGGACCCGGGCGCCATCGTCTGGGACGAGGTCATCGCCTTCTGGCTGGTGCTGTGGCTGGTGACGCCGGCGGGCCTGTGGGCGCAGGCCGTCGCCTTCGCGCTCTTCCGCGTGTTCGATGCCGTCAAGCGCGGCCCGGTGGGCTGGGCCGATCGGCAGTTCAAGCTGCGCCGCGGCCAGGCCATCGGCTGGCGCCAGGGCTTCGGCATCATCTTCGACGACCTGGTGGCGGCGCTGTGCACGCTGCTGGTGATCGCCTTGTGGAGGCAGGTGTGAACGAACTCGACGCCGCGACGACGGCCCAGGTGCAGGCGCTCGCGGCGGCGCTGACGGCGCGCGGCGCGCGGCTCGCCACGGCCGAATCCTGCACCGGCGGATTGATCGCTGCCGCCTGCACCTCGCTGGCCGGCTCGAGCGACTGGTTCGAGCGCGGCTTCGTCACCTACTCGAACGCGGCCAAGACCGAGCTGCTGGGCGTTCCCGCCGCACTGGTCGAGGCGCACGGCGCGGTGAGCGCCGAGGTGGCGCGCGCCATGGCCGAGGGGGCGCTGGCGCATTCGCCGGCCGACCTGGCCGTGGCCGTGACAGGCATCGCCGGGCCCGGCGGCGCGCGGCCGGGCAAGCCGGTCGGCACGGTGTGGCTCGCCATCGCCCGGCGCGGCGCAAAGGCCGAGGCGCGGCTGCTGCAGCTCGGCGGCGACCGCGCGGCGGTCAGGCAGGCGACGGTGACGCAGGCACTGGACGCGCTGATCACGGCCGCCGGCGCATGACGATCCTGCTCGCCACCGATTTCGCCGCGGACAAGCTGGCCGGGTGGCGGCGCCTGCTCGAAGAGGCGCTGCCCGAGGAGACGTTCGTCACCACGCCCGGCGCCGCCGACATCGACATCGCCCTCGTCGCCAACCCGCCGCCCGGCGCGCTGGCCGGCCTGCCGGGGCTGCGGCTGATCCAGTCGATGTGGGCCGGCGTGGACAAGCTGCTCGCCGACCCGACCGTGCCGGCCGGCGTGCCGCTCGCCCGCATGGTCGACCCGGCGATGAGCGAGGCCATGGCGCAGACGGCGCTGTGGGCCGTGCTCGGCCTGCACCGCGGCTATTTCGACTACGCGCGGCAGCAGCAGGCGCGGCAGTGGCGGGTGCTGCCGCAGCGGCGCGCCGACGAGGTGCACGTGGCCGTGCTCGGCATGGGCGCGATGGGGCGGGCGTGCGCCCGGCGCCTCGCCGCGCTCGGCTACCGCGTGAGCGGCTGGGCCACGCGGCCCACCGCCGCCGAAGGCATCGCCGTGCAGGCCGGCGACGCGGCGCTCGATGCCTTGCTGGCCGCGGCCGACGTGGTGATCGACCTGCTGCCGCTCACGCCCGCGACGCAGGGCTTCTTCGACCGCGCGCGCTTCGCCCGCATGCGCCGCGGCGCGGGCCTCGTGAACCTGGCGCGCGGCGCGCACGTGGTCGAGGCCGACCTGATCGAGGCGCTGGACCAGGGGCAGCTGCAGCGCGCGGTGCTGGACGTCTTCGCCACCGAACCCCTGCCCGCCGACCACCCGCTGTGGGCGCATCCCCGGGTCACGGTGCTACCGCATGCGGCGGCGCAGACCGACCTGCGCACGGCCACGCAGGTGGCGGCGGAGAACGTGCGGGCGCTGCGCGCGGGGCGGCCGCTCGCGCATCTCGTGGCGCGGGCCCGAGGCTATTGATCAGGCGCCCAGCGCGAGACGCACCGTCTTCTTCGGCACCGCGGCCGCCGTGCTCTGCAGCAGCATCAGCACCAGCCGCCGCAGGCCTTCCCACGGCTCGGCCGGCCAGCCGGGGTGGCGCAGGCCTTTCACCAGGCCGTCGCACACGTGCGCCGCATCGAGCAGCTGCGCCATGGCGTTGTCGGTGAACAGCGGCAGCGCGCACTCGAACAGGCGCTCCTTCGCGCCCCACACGCGGGCCTCGCGCAGCGCCATCGGCGGCGGCTTGCCGGTGGCCACGGCATCCTTCACGCGCTTGAGCGCGCGGATGTCCTCGGCCAGCGTCCAGTGCACCAGCACCGCCGCCTCGCCTTCGGCGCGCAGGCCGTCGAGCATGCGCAGCGCGCGCGCCACCTGGCCGGCGAGCACGGCCTCGCCGAGCTTGAACACGTCGTAGCGCGCGACGTTGAGCACCGCGGCCTCGACCTGCTCGAAGCTCAATTCGCCGGCCGGATGGAGCAGGCCGAGCTTCTGGATCTCCTGGTGGGCGGCCAGCAGGTTGCCCTCCACCCGGTCGGCGAAGAAGGCGAGCGTGCGTTCGCCCCTCTCGCCGGCCTGCACGCGCTGGCCCTGCGCGGCCAGGCGCTGGGCGATCCACTGCGGCAGCGCGCGGCGCTCGATCGGGTCGACGCGCACCGTCACGCCCGCGCCGTCGAGCGCGCCGAACCAGGCGCTGGACTGCTGCTGCCGGTCGAGCCGCGCCAGCGTGACCAGCGTCACCACGTCGTCGGAGAGGCTCTGGCAGTAGCGCTGCAGCGCGTCCGAGCCGTCCTTGCCCGGCTTGCCCGAGGGGATGCGGATCTCGATGAGCTGGCGGTCGGCGAATAGGCTCATGGCCTGCGAGGCGCCGAGCAGCGCGCTCCAGTTGAAGTGCGCGCCGGCGACGGTGTGCACCTGCCGCTCCGTGTGGCCTGCGGCCCGCGCGGCGGCGCGGATGGCGTCGGCCGCCTCCTGCATCAGCAGCGGCTCGTCGCCGTGCAGCGTGTAGACAGGGCGCAGGCCCTTGGCCAGGTGGGCGGCGAGTTGATCCGGGCGGACCTGCATGGGGCCGGGCCCTCTCAGACCGCCGGCAGCGCGGCGAGGCGGCGCATCACCTGGTCGGCGATGTCGCTCTCCATCGCGCGGAACAGCAGCGCCTCCTCCTGCTCCTTGGCGAGCGCCACCGATTCGCTGTAGCCGATGTCGCGCGTGAGCAGCAGCTCGGACGGCGCCATCAGCGGCGTGCCGCCCGAGGTGCGCAGGCTGAACACCAGGCGCACGCGCAGCTGGATTTCCCGCACCTGCGCCGCCGCGGTGGTGGCGACGACGACGCGCTGGCGCTCGTCGGCCAGCGCCTGCAGCACCACCTGCGCCTGCGAGGTGGCTTCCATGAGCTGGGTGGTGGGGCTGGCCTCGATGCGCCGCCGGATCTCGGCTGCCAGCGGCGAGCGCGGCGCGAAGCCGGCCAGCGCGATGCTGCGGAAGCGGAATTCGGGCGCCCGCCGCAGCTCGAAGCCGCAGCCGGCGAGCAGCGCCGCCGCTGCCGCCCCGAGCCAGAGCCGGCGTTGCATCAGACGACCACGTTGACCAGCCGGCCCGGCACGACGATGACCTTCTTCGCCGGCTTGTCCTCGGCGAACTTGGCGAAGTCGGGGCTGGCGAGCGCCGCCGCCTCGATGGCCGCCTTGTCCGCGCCGGCGGGCACCTTGATCGCGCCGCGCAGCTTGCCGTTGACCTGCAGCATCAGCTCGACCTCGTCCTGCACCAGCGCGGCTTCGTCGACCTGCGGCCAGGGCGCGTCGAGCAGGTCGCCGTGCTGCGCGGCGTAGCCGAGCTCCTGCCACAGCACCCAGGTGGTGTGCGGGCAGGCCGGGTAGAGCGCGCGCAGCAGCACGCCGTAGCCTTCGCGCAGCGCAGCCCCGCCGCCTTCGTCGGCGGCACCCTTGAAGGCCTCGAGCGCATTCAGCAGCTTCATGCCGCCGGAGACGACGGTGTTGTATTGCATGCGCTCGTAGTCGTAGCTCACCTGGCGCAGCACGGTGTGCACGTCATAGCGCAGCGCCTTGGCGGCCGCACTCAGCGCACCCGCGGGCTCGCCGGCGGCCTTCACGATTTCGGCATGCTTCGCGCCGAAGTTCCACACGCGGCGCAGGAAGCGGCCCGCGCCTTCCACGCCGGCGTCGTTCCACTCCAGCGTCTGCTCCGGCGGCGAGGCGAACATGACGAACAGGCGCGCGGTGTCGGCGCCGTAGCGCTCGATCAGCGCCTGCGGGTCCACGCCGTTGTTCTTCGACTTGGACATGGTGGTCCAGCCTTCGTAGGCCACCGGCTCGCCGTCGCGCCGGGCGGTGGCCGACACCACCGCGGCATGCTCGTCGCGCACGACGTCGAGGTCGTGCGCCCAGAAGTACTCCTTGCCGCCCTTCTCGTGCACGCGCACGAAGGCCTCGTTGAGCACCATGCCCTGCGTCAGCAGCTTGGTGAAGGGCTCGTCGATCGTCACGAGCTTCAGGTCGCGCATCACCTTGGTCCAGAAGCGCGCGTACAGCAGGTGCAGGATGGCGTGCTCGATGCCGCCGATGTACTGGTCCATCGGCATCCAGTACTGCGTGCCGGCGCCGACCATGGCGTCGTCGAGCCGCGCGTCGCAGTAGCGCATGAAGTACCACGACGAGTCCACGAAGGTGTCCATCGTGTCGGTCTCGCGCCGCGCCGGCTTGCCGCAGGTGGGGCAGGGCACGTTCAGGAAGGCCGCGTGCCTGTTCAGCGGGTTGCCCGAGCCGTCGGGGATGAGGTCCTCGGGCAGCACCACCGGCAGGTCCCGCTCGGGCACCGGCACCGCGCCGTGCTCGTCGCAGTGGATGATGGGGATGGGCGTGCCCCAGTAGCGCTGGCGGCTGATGCCCCAGTCGCGCAGCCGCCAGGTGGTCTTCTTGCCGCCCAGGCCCTTGTGCTCCAGCGCCTTGGCCACGGCGTCGACCGCGAGCGCATGCTCCAGGCCGCTGAAGTTGTCGGAGTTGATGGTGACGGCGCGCGACTTGTCGCCGTACCAGTCCTGCCAGTGGTCGTAGCTGAAGTGCTCGCCGTCCACCGCGATGACCTGCAGGATGTCGATGCCGTACTTCTTGGCGAAGGCGAAGTCGCGCTCGTCGTGGCCGGGCACGCCCATCACCGCGCCGTCGCCGTAGCTCATCAGCACGTAGTTGCCCACCCACACCGGCACCGGCTCGTCGGTGAGCGGGTGCGTGACGACGAGGCCCGTGGGCACGCCCTTCTTCTCCTGCGTGGCCACCTCGGCCTCCGTCGTGCCGCCGGCCTTGCATTCGGCGATGAAGGCGGCCACCTCGGGGTTCGTCGCCGCGGCATGCGCGGCGAGCGGATGCTCGGGCGCGACGGCGCAGAAGGTCACGCCCATGATGGTGTCGGCGCGGGTGGTGAACACGTACAGCCGGCCGTCGCCCACGAGCGTGCCGTCGCTCGCGCGGATGCCGTGCGGGAAGGCGAAGCGCACGCCCTCGCTGCGGCCGATCCAGTTCTCCTGCATCAGCTTCACGCGCTCGGGCCAGCCGGGGAGCTTGTGCGTGACGTGGTCGAGCAGCTCGTCGGCGTACTTCGTGATGTTGAGGTAGTAGCCCGGGATCTCGCGCTTCTCGACCGGCGCGCCCGAGCGCCAGCCGCGGCCGTCGATCACCTGCTCGTTGGCGAGCACGGTCTGGTCCACCGGGTCCCAGTTGACGACCTGCGTGCGGCGCTCGGCGATGCCGGCCTCCAGCATCTTCAGGAACAGCCACTGGTTCCACTTGTAGTAGTCGGGCGAGCAGGTCGCGACCTCGCGGCTCCAGTCGATGGCCAGGCCCATCGCCTGCATCTGGCCCTTCATGTAGGCGATGTTGTCGTAGGTCCACTTCGCCGGCGGCACCTTGTTCTTCATCGCCGCGTTCTCGGCCGGCAGGCCGAAGGCGTCCCAGCCCATGGGCATCAGCACGTTCATGCCCTTCATGCGCAGCTGGCGCGCGAGCATGTCGTTGATGGTGTAGTTGCGCACGTGGCCCATGTGCAGCTTGCCGCTGGGATAGGGCAGCATCGAGCAGGCATAGAACTTCGGCTTGCCCGCATCCTCCGTCACGCGGTAGGCGTCGCGCGCGTTCCAGGCGGCCTGCGCGGCGCGCTCGATGTCGTTGGGCTTGAAGTCAGGGGTCATGGTGCGCCGAACGGCCTCGCGAACGTGCTCGGAAAGGACGCCGATTATAGGAAGGCACCCCCTGGCCGGCAGGGCGCGCAGGGGGTGGCCGCTCAGCGCGGCGCGGCGCCCGCGGCGGGCTCGGCGACGAAGCCGATGCGCCCGAGCCCGGCCTTCTGGACCAGGCCGATGAGCTCGGCCACGCGGCCGTAGGGCACGCGCCGGTCGGCGCGCAGCTGCACCTCGGTCTGCGGGTCGCGCCGGGCCGCCTCGGCCAGGCGCGCGGCCAGCAGCTCGGGCGTGACGCGCTCGTCGTCCACGTAGAGCTGGCCCGAGGCGTCGAGCGCGAGGGCGACGAACCGCGGCGCCTCGCTCGGCTGCGCGGCGTCGCTCGCCGGCAGGTCGAGCTTCAGGCTCGAGCTCATCAGCGGCGCGGCGATCATGAAGATCACCAGCAGCACCAGCATCACGTCGATGAGCGGCGTCATGTTGATGTCGCTCATCGGCGGCGGGCGCGGACTGCGCTGCAGGCGGCCGAAGGCCATGGTCACTCCGCCGGCGCGGCGTCCGGCGGCGGCCCGGCCACCATCTCGCGCAGGTCGTGCGCGAAGCCCTCGAGCTCGGCCTCGCAGGCGCCGGCGAGCTTGTTGAAGACGTTGTAGGCGAGCACCGCCGGAATCGCGACCGCCAGGCCCGCCGCCGTCATCACCAGCGCCTCGCCCACCGGGCCGGCCACGCGCTCGATGGAGATCGAGCCGGCGGCCGAGATGGCGACGAGCGCGTGGTAGATGCCCCACACCGTGCCGAACAGGCCGATGAAGGGCGCCGTGCTGCCGATGGACGCGAGCAGCACCTGGCCGGACTGCAGCTGGCCGACCACGCCCTGCAGCGCGTCGCGCAGCCGGCGCGTGAGCTGCGATTCGGCGTGGCCGCGGCCTTCGAGCGTGTGCGGCGCCGGCGCGGCGGTGGCCGCCGCCAGCAGCGGCGACAGCACGGCGTCCCGGTCGAGCTGCCGCAGGCGCTCGCCGCCGGACGCCAGGTCGGCCGCCGCCCAGAACGCGGGCACGGCCCGCGCCATGTCGCGCCGCACGCGGCGCAGCAGCCACGTCTTCCAGAGGATGACCACCCAGGCGCTGACCGACATGGCGAACAGCAGCAGCGCCACGGCGCGCGCGATCGCGTCGCCCTGCTGCCAGAAGCCGAGCAGGCCGCCCATGCGCGAGCTTCAGCCGAGGCCGAGCACGGCGCCCATGTCGAACAGCCCGGCCGCGCGGCCGGCGACGAAGCGCGCCGCGCGCAGGCTGCCCTGCGCGTAGGTGGCGCGGCTGGAGCTCTTGTGCGTGACCTCGATGCGCTCGCCCGTGCCGGCGAAGAGCACGGTGTGGTCGCCGACGATGTCGCCCCCGCGCACGGTGGCGAAGCCGATGGTCGACGGGTCGCGCTCGCCGGTGACGCCTTCGCGGCCGTAGACCGCGCAGTCCTTCAGGCTGCGCCCGAGCGCGGCGGCGACCACCTCGCCCATCGCGAGCGCGGTGCCGCTGGGCGCATCCACCTTGTGGCGGTGGTGCGCCTCGATGATCTCGATGTCATAGCCCTCGTTGAGCGCGCGCGCCGCCATGTCGAGCAGCTTGAACACCACGTTCACGCCGACGCTCATGTTCGGCGCCATCACGATGCCGATGTGCTGCGCGTGCGCGCCGATCTGCGCCTTCTGCTCGGGGCTGAAGCCGGTGGTGCCGATCACGGCCTTGACGCCGCGCTCGCGGCATGCGGCGAGGTGGGCCATCGTGCCTTCGGGGCGGGTGAAGTCGATCAGCACCTGCGCTTCGGCCAGGGCGGCCTGCAGGTCGGCGGTGATGACCACCCCGCAGGCGCGGCCGAGGTAGGCGGTGGCGTCCTGCCCGACGGCGGGCGACGACGGCACGTCGAGTGCCCCGACGAGCACCGTGTCGCCGGCGGCCAGCACGGCGTCGATCAGCATGCGGCCCATGCGGCCCGAGGCGCCGGCGATGGCGATGCGCAGCGGCGGCCGCTCGGCGGCGGGGGTGTCTGTGGTCATGGCCTCAACGGGGCTCGAGCGGCGGGTAGGTGCGGGCGGGCGGCGGCTCGGCGGCCTCGGCCGCAGGCGCCTTGGGCGGCACCGGGAGCGCCTTGACCTGCTCGTCGGTCAGCGCCAGGGGCGGGGCGTTGCGGCTGGTCTTGAAGGTGTCGATCGAGGCGACGAACTCGCGCTCGCTCGGCAGCTCGCCGCCGGTGTCGATGCTGCGGTAGGCCTCGCCGTCGAAGCGCACGACGACGCGCCGGTCCTGCGGCTGCGCGCCCTGGCGGCGGATGGAGAACACGTAGTCCCAGCGGTCGGCGTGGAAGATGTCGGCCAGCAGCGGCGTGCCGAGCACGTCGCGCACCTGGGCGCGGCTCATGCCGGGGCGCAGGCGCGCGACCTGCTCGCTGGTGACGACGTTGCCCTGCACGATCTCGAGCCGGTACGGCGTGATGACGCCGAGGAAGTTGTCGGAAGACTGCAGCGACTGGCAGCCGCCCAGACCGAGGAGCGCGGCAACGGCCAGCACGGCGGGAGAACGAAGGCGCGGGAAGGGGGGCATGGCGGAGGGCTCGATGCGCGCGAGAGGGCGCGCCAACCTCGATATGATCGGTCGATTCTAGCGGCTGGCCCCACGCCGCAGCCCTTGTGGAGCTCACCATGACGCATGCCGACGAACTCAAGAGCAGCGGCCTGAAGGCCACGCTCCCGCGCATCAAGATCCTCGAGGTCTTCCAGAACACGACGCAGCGGCACATGACCGCCGAAGACGTGTTCAAGGTGCTGCTGGCCGAAGGCTCCGACGTGGGCCTGGCCACGGTCTACCGCGTGCTGATGCAGTTCGAGCAGGCGGGCATCCTCTCGCGCAACCACTTCGAGGCCGGCAAGGCCGTCTTCGAGTTGAACGAGGGCAAGCACCACGACCACCTGGTGTGCCTCGACTGCGGCCGGGTCGAGGAGTTCTTCGACGCCGAGATCGAGAAGCGGCAGAAGTCCATCGCCTCGGCGCGGGGCTTCGAGCTGCAGGACCACGCGCTGTCGCTGTACGGCTACTGCACGAAGAAGAACTGCCCGCACCGCCCCGCGAAGTAGCAGCCGTCGCCACGCCATCAAGCAACCGCCGCGGGTCCGGCACCGCCGGCCCGCCAGCGGTGCCCCCTCGGGGGGCGCGCGAAGCGCGTAGGGGGGGTCAGTTCTCGGGGCGGCCCAGCGCCCGCTGGTGGCGCTCGATGAACTCGCGGTAGGTGTCGATGCCGCGCAGCTGCAGGATGGTGTTGCGCACCGCCGCCTCGACCAGCACGGCGAGGTTGCGGCCGGCGTCGACCGCGATCACGACCTTGCGCACCGGCACGTCGAGGATGTGCTCGTACAGCGGCTCGTAGGGCAGGCGCTCGAAATCGCGCTCCAGCGTCTCCTTGCGCACGAGGTGGACGATGAGCTTGAGCCGCATCTTCCGCCGCACCGCCGTCTCGCCGAAGATGGCCTTGATGTCCAGCAGGCCGATGCCGCGCACCTCGAGCAGGTTCATCAGCAGCTCGGGGCAGCGGCCCTCGAGCGCGGTCTGCGAGATGCGGAACAGGTCGACCGCGTCGTCGGCGACGAGCCCGTGCCCGCGCGAGATCAGCTCCAGCCCCAGCTCGCTCTTGCCCAGGCCCGATTCGCCGGTGAGCAGCACGCCCAGGCCCAGGATGTCCATGAACACGCCGTGGCGCGTGGTGCGCTCGGCGAAGAGCTGGCTCAGGTACTCGCGCACCACGTCGATCACGTGGCCGGCCGATTCGGCGGTGACGAACAGCGGGATCTCGGCGCGCTCGCACATCGCCACCAGCTTGTCGGGCGGCGCCTGGCCGTCGGCGACGATGACCACCGGCGGCTCCAGCGTGACGATGCGCGCGATGCGGCGCTCCAGCGCCTCGGGCGACGACTGGCTCAGGTACGCCACCTCGCGCCGGCCGACGAGCTGCACGCGGTACGGGTGGATGTAGTTGAGGTAGCCGACCAGGTCGGCCGCGGACTGCGCGTTGCGCACGGCCGATTCGTCGAAGCGGCGCTCGGGGTGGGCGTGGCCGGCGATCCACTCCCAGCGCATGGCCGGGCGGTGTTCCTCGAACAGGGCCTCGGCGCTGATGGAGATGGGTTTCACGTGGCCGGCCCTCGGCGGCGCAGCGGCGCCGCGGTGACGTTCAAGCGACCGACTTGAGCGGCTGCCAGTTGGCGATCAGCGCATGCACGCGCGCCGCGTCGCCCTCGGCCTTCAGGCGCTCGCGCAGCTCGCGGTCGCTGAGCATCTCGGCGATCTCGGACAGGATCTCGAGGTGCCGCTGCGTCGCCGCCTCGGGCACCAGCAGGAAGATGAGCAGCGCCACCGGCTCGTCGTCGGGCGCGTCGAACGGGATCGGCTGCTGCACGCGCACCACGGCGGCCAGCGGATTCTTCAGGCCCTTGATGCGGCCGTGCGGAATGGCCACGCCGTGCCCCAGGCCCGTGGAACCCAGGCGCTCGCGGGCGAACAGGTTGTCGGTCACCGTGGCGCGGGCGATGGCGTGCTGGTTCTCGAACAGCAGGCCGGCCTGCTCGAACGCTCGCTTCTTGCTGGTGGCGTCCACGTCCACCAGCACGTTGCTGGGCGGAAGGATGGCTGCGAGACGGTTCATGACTGCATCCAAGGGGCTGCGTCCATTTGCCAGGCATTTGGCAGGCGGGGTGCCCGCCCGGTTCGGCGTGAGCGACGGATTGTAGGAATCGGTTCCCCGCGACGCAGGACTTGCCGCACGGAAGGCGAGAGATTGTGCACATCCTGCTGCATTGCAGCAACCACTCGTCCGGGCAGCAAAAAAGCGGCCTGGAGGCCGCCTCGGAATTCGTCGGGAACGGGGGGTCAGGCCGGGGTGGCGTCGATGCGCTTGGCCGCGACGTGGTGATGGTTCTGTACCTTGTCCTTGTGGCGGCAGACCTGCCGGTCCAGCTTGTCCATCAGCTGGTCGATCGCGGCGTACAGGTCCTCGTGCGCGCTCTCCACGAAGATGTCCTTGCCCTTGGCGTGCAGGGTGACTTCGGCCTTCTGCCTTCTCTCCTTCTCCTTGAGCTTCTCGACCGAGAGCAGGACGTTGATGTCCACCACCTGGTCGAAATGCCGCGTGACGCGGTCCAGCTTCGTCAGCACGTACGCCCGCAGGGACGGCGTGACTTCGAGATGGTGGCCGCTGATCGTCAAATTCATGGGTGCTCCTTTCGCAGCGTGGGAGAAACCGGAAGCAACGGGAACGGCACACGAACGCAGGGATCGCCGAACCGCAATCAGGGGTGCACAGACGTCGAAACGGAAGGGCTGCGTCACCGGCTCGGACATTGTTCGTGTGATCGGAATCGGCGAGACCAGTGTGCGCCAGTTCCGCGAGGCCGACAAGCCGGTGCCGGCACTGGCGGCAAGGGAAAACCACAGGCTTTGTGCGATATCAGGCGGGCCGTGCCAGCCCTGCCGGCGGGTCCCGCACACTCGCTGCGCGCCGTGCGGACTCGGGCACGGCGCGGGTGCGGTGGGATAATTTCGCCTCGAGTCATCCTGGAGTGCCAGCTTGGACGTCGCCCCTTCTCAGTAGCCGTCCACTCCACGCGGAAACCGGCGCACGCGCGCCGATCCCCGGCCGGAGTGGAACGGCGGCAAGCCTTCTGTTCACACTCAGCCGCCACGAGCGCGCGACGCGCGTGTTTCGACCCGCTGGAGCCCCGATGTTGAATGTCTTCACGCTGGCCAACGGCCGGCTGTTCCAGGAAGAGATCGAGAGCCTCGACGCCCTCGCCCGCGTGCGCCCCGTGTGGGTCGACCTCGAGTCGCCCACGCCCGAGGAGAAGGGCTGGATCGCCCAGCACTACGGCCTGACGATCCCCGCCGACGCGGTGGACGACGACCTGGAGGAATCCGCCCGCTTCTACGAGGAGGACAACGGCGAGCTGCACATCCGCAGCGACTTCCTCATCGACGACGGCGAGACGCCGCGCAACGTGCGCGTGGCCTTCATCCTCTACCAGAAGGTGCTGTTCTCGATCCACGTCGAGGACCTGCCGGTGTTCCGCCTGCTGCGCCTGCGCGCGCGGCGCATCCCGGCGCTGATCGACGACGCCAAGGACGTGCTGCTCAAGCTCTACGACGCCGACGCGGAGTATTCGGCCGACGCGCTGGAGGGCATCTACGACACGCTCGAGGCGGTGAGCCACCGCGTGCTCAAGCAGGACGTGAACGACGAGGTCGCCGGCGAGGTGCTCTCGGCCATCGCCAAGGAGGAAGACCTGAACGGGCGCATCCGCCGCAACGTGATGGACACGCGCCGCGCGGTGAGCTTCCTGATGCGCAGCCGCATGCTCAACGCCGAGCAGTTCGAGGAAGCGCGCCAGATCACGCGCGACATCGATTCGCTGGACAGCCACACGACCTTCCTGTTCGACAAGATCAACTTCCTGATGAACGCGGTGGTCGGCTTCATCAACATCAACCAGAACAAGATCATCAAGATCTTCTCGGTGGCCAGCGTCTCGCTGCTGCCGCCGACGCTGATCGCCAGCATCTACGGCATGAACTTCAAGGCCATGCCGGAGCTGGACTGGTCGCTCGGCTACCCGTATGCGCTGACGCTGATGGTGGCCTCGGTGGCCGCGCCCTTCCTGTACTTCCGGCGCAAGGGCTGGCTGCGCTGAGGCGGCCGCGCAGGCGCCGCCGGGGGGGCGGCGCCCGGCGGCGCGCGGCTGGCGATGTAAAGAGGGCTGCACAGCGTCCCGCAGCGAAGGAGGGAGGGAGGAGGGAGGAGGAGAACCGCTGCGGAACTGGTCTACCCGGCGAACCGGTGGCTGTGCAACCCGAAAACTGGACCGATGAGGCGGCGGCCGGCATGGCCGCCGAACCTGCTTCGTCGACGACTCGCGCCGATCGGTTGCAGGCCATTCGACGGCCCCCGCCCGGCGGAGTTCCGCGTAGTTTTGCACTTTTTTTGGATCAGGATGCTGCACGTGCGTTCAATGAAATCGGCGCACGGGGCGGCCAATCCCCCGCGCATCGAGGCGTCACGGAGCCCCGCGTAAAATTTCGTCGCACTTTGTGGGCCGCGCGATGCTTTATCCCGAACTTTTCAAACAACTCGAGGCGGTCCGATGGAACATGGACACGGACATTCCGTGGGCCGCGTTCGAGGCGCACAAGCTCTCCGACGAGCAGGCGCACACCATCAAGATGAACGCCATCACCGAGTGGTCGGCGCTGCCGGCCACCGAGATGTTCCTGCGCGACAACCGCGACGACAGCGACTTCTGCGCCTTCATGAGCGTGTGGTTCTTCGAGGAGCAGAAGCACTCGCTGGTGCTGATGGAGTACCTGCGGCGCTTCCGCCCCGAGCTCGTGCCCACCGAGCAGGAGCTGCACGACGTGCGCTTCGAGTTCGACCCGGCGCCGCCGCTGGAGACGCTGATGCTGCACTTCTGCGGCGAGATCCGGCTCAACCACTGGTACCGGCGCGCGGCCGAGTGGCATTCCGAGCCTGTGATCAAGACGATCTACGAGACGCTGGCGCGCGACGAGGCGCGCCACGGCGGCGCCTACCTGCGCTACATGAAGCGCGCGATGCACAAGTTCGGCGACGAGGCGCGCGCCGCCTTCACCAAGGTGGGCGTGCTGATGGCCAGCGCCCGCCGCACGGCGCAGGCGCTGCACCCCACCAACCTGCACGTGAGCGAGAAGCTCTTCCCCCGCGACACCATCCAGAGCCGCCTGCCGGATCCGCAGTGGCTGGAGCAGTGGCTCGACAAGCAGATCCAGTTCGACACCGTGTGGGAGACCAAGGTGGTCGAGCGGATCCTGCACAACCTGAGCCTGCTGATGGAGCGCAGCTTCGCGAGCGTCCAGGAACTGAACCGCTACCGCAAGGAGCTCGTCGCCGCGCTGGCCAAGCGTGCGGCGGACGAGGCGCTGCGGCCCGCCTGAGCGCCGCGCCCCGCACATGACGAGGCCCGCCGCGAGGCGGGCCTCGCCGCTCAGACCTTCGTCTGGTCGGCCTTGCGGTCGGCCGTGACCTTCTGCGCCGCCGGCCGCTCGCCGATCAGCTTGGCGTAGCCGCGCACGTCGATGCCGGCCGCGGCCAGCAGGTCCTCGCCGTAGCAGGCCTTGGTCGCCATGCCGACCAGCGGCAGGCTGACCCAGGCGGCGCAGTCGGCCTGCGTGAAGGTGTCGCCGGCCACGTAGGGCGAGAACTTCGCCAGGCGCTTGAAGGCGGGGATGTTCCTGTCGAGCAGCTTGCGCGTGCGCGCGAGCGTCTCCTCGGTGACGCTGCCGCCGAAGAAGGCCTTCGGGTACAGCTCGCGCGCCACGAGCTCGAGGTGCAGGTCGATGAAGCTCACCAGCTCGCGCACCTTGGCCGCCTGGAACGGGTCGGCCGGCAGCAGCGGCGGGTTCGGGTGCTCGGCCTCGATGTAGTCGAGGATCACCTGGCTCTCGCACAGCGCGCCGTGCTCGGTGCGGATGAAGGGCACCTTGCCGAGCGGCGAATCGGCCAGCACCTCCTCGTCCTTGCGGCCGGTCTTCACGTATTCCTCGGTGAAGGGCACGCCCTTCTCCAGCAGCGCGAGCTTGACCTTGTTGTAGTAGTTGGAGATGGCGAAGCCGCACAGCGTGATCATGGAATGCCTCCGGGCGTGATGGGATCGGGCAGTCTAGGGCCTGTTCACGCTACGGGAGGGCTCGCGCCGATGGCTGGCAGGCCCCAGGGCAAGGCGCCTGCGAGGCCGTGTGCCCGTGGCACACAACGAGCGGGCAACGCGGCCCTGGGGCCTGCCAGCCATCGGCCCTGCGGGTGATCTCGGCAAAACGGCGCCTGCCGCGTTGCAAATGCTCGCCGTAGCCGCCGCTACGTCTGCGCTTTGCGCCTTGCAGGCGCCGTTTTGCCGAGTCACGCGAGCCCTCCCGTAGCGTGAACAGGCCCTAGGCGCGAGCGCCGCAGCACATCTGCCGCGAAGGCGACAATCGCCGCCATGGCCGACTTCCTCGACAAACTCTGCCCGCGCGGCGAGCTCGCCGCGCGCGTCGCCGCGCTGCCGCGGCCGGTGGTGTTCACCAACGGCGTGTTCGACATCCTGCACCGCGGCCACGTGAGCTACCTCGCGCAGGCGCGCGCGCTGGGCGCGAGCCTGGTGGTCGGCCTGAACAGCGACGCCTCCGCGCGCGGCCTCGGCAAGGGGCCCGACCGGCCGCTGAACCACGAGGCCGACCGCGCCTGCGTGCTGGCCGCGCTCGAATCGGTGAGCCTCGTCACGCTGTTCGACGAGCCCACGCCGGTCGCGCTGCTCGAACTCGTGCGGCCGCAGCTGTACGTCAAGGGCGGCGACTACGACATCGAGTCGCTGGAGGAGACGCGCCGCGTGCGCAGCTGGGGCGGCCAGGCGCGCGCCCTGCCCTTCGTCGACGGCTATTCGACGACGGCGCTGGTGCGGCGCATCCGCGGCTGACTCAGCGCCGCGCCGGCGCGCGGTTCACCATCACGATGCCGCCCGCCACGGCGGCCAGCGCCACCACCAGCCGCGTGGTGATCGGCTCGGCCAGCAGCAGCGCGCCAAACAGCAGGCCGAACACCGGCGTGAGCAGCGTGAACGACGACAGCCGCGTCGCCGGGTAGCGCGCGATCAGCCAGAACCACAGCAGGAAGCTGGCGAAGGCGACGATCACCGTCTGGAAGGCGAGCGTGCCCCAGGCGAACCACGACAGGTGTGCCGGCAGCGGCACGTCGCTCAGCGCCACCGCCGCGGCCAGCAGCACGCCCGAGACCGCCAGCTGGTAGAGCAGCGTCTTCTCGGCCGAGGCGGCGGTGAGGCGGCTGCCGCGGATGGCCAGCGTGGTGGCGCCCCACAGCACGCCGGCGGCCACGCCAAGGGTGTCGCCGATCCACTGCCGGTCGCCCACGGCCGGCTGGGTGAAGCCTTCGGCGAAGGCCCAGGCGACGCCGGCGAACGCCACCACCAGGCCGGCGACCTGCGGCACCGACAGCCGCTCGGCGCGCGCGATGAAGGGCATGCCCAGCGCCACGACGAAGGGCGCGAGGTAGATGAACACCACCATGCGCGAGGCCGAGGTGTACTGCAGGCCGATGAACATGCAGGCGAACTCGGCGGCGAACAGCGCGCCCGCCAGCAGCCCGCCCGGCGCCGTGCCGTCGCGCGCGAACAGGCGGATGCCGCGCCAGCGCGCCCACAGCCACACCAGCAGCGCCGCGCCCAGCGAGCGCGCGGCGGCCTGCTGCAGCGCCGGCACCTCGGCCAGCAGCGCCTTCATGGCGATCTGGTTCAGCCCCCACAGCAGGCAGCAGCCGATGAGGCCGGCGACGGCCAGGGTGTCGAGGTGGAGCTTGCGTTCAACCATGGGGTTCGATCCGGAACGAGGAAACACGGGCCAGCAGCTCGGCGCCCGCCGCGCAGGCGAAGCCGGCGGCGGCGCCGCTCGCATGGGCCATCGGCGCGATGGCGATGTCCCAGCCGGGCGCCTGCCGCAGGGGCGCGGCCCAGGGCGCTTCGGCGACGACCTTGAGCACGAGCCCGGCGGCGAGCGCGGCGCCGACGGCCCGGCGGCGTCCCGCGCCGGCGAAGAGCAGGTGCACCGCCGCCACCGCCACGCCGGCGTGCAGCACGCCCGACAGGCCGCCGTAGTGCAGCAGCTGCGGCTGCAGCAGCAGGCCGAGCTGCGTGAGCGGCCAGGCCACCGCCCAGGCCGCCACGCAGCGCCGCGGCACCCGCGCCGCCCCGCCGAGCGCGGCCACGAGCGCGAGCCCGGCGAGGTTGGCCGCGAGGTGCAGCCCGCTGTAGTGCACGAAGGCCGCCGTCCAGGCGCGCCAGGGTTCGGCGAGCACGCGCCCGGGCTGCCAGTCGGCGGCGCGCGGGTCGGGCAGCCACCACGCGGCGACCGCGCCGGCGCCCAGCAGCGCGGCGATCAGCACCCAGCCGACCGGCGGCCGGTCGGCCTCGGCCACAGCCTGCGCCACGTCTTCAGCCGAACACGGCCCGCCACAGCGCCAGCACCGCGTCGCGCTGCGGCGCCATCGACTCGGGCGGCACCTGCGTGGGCTGCTCGTCCAGGCGCGCGCGGTGCTGCGCGCGGCGAAGCTCGCGGTAGGCGTCGGCCGCCGCGGCCCCCACGCCGGCGGACAGCAGGCCCACCGCTTCGGCGCGGTGCAGCAGCGCGATGTTGCCGACGTTGTCGAGCAGCCCCGCATGCACGCCGCTGTGCGCGAGCACGAGGTACTGCACGGCGAACTCGACGTCCATCATGCCGCCGGCGCTGTGCTTCACGTCGAACAGGCCGCCCTTGACGGGCCGCGCCGCGCGCACCTTCTCGCGCATCGCCTGCACCTCGGCGCGCAGCGCGGCGGGGTCGCGCGGCGCCGCCAGCACGGCGCGGCGCACGGCCTCGAAGCGCGGCGCGAGCTCGGGCGAACCGGCGCAGTGGCGCGCCCGCGTGAGGGCCTGGTGCTCCCAGGTCCAGGCGGTGTTGCTGCCACGCCCGGCCTGGTAGTTCTCGAAGCTCGCGAGCGAGGTGACCAGCAGCCCCGAGTTGCCGTTGGGCCGCAGCGCCGTGTCGATCTCGAACAGCCCGCCGGTGGCGGTGGGCAGGGTCAGCCAGCCGATGAACTTGCGCACGAAGGCGCCGTAGACCTCGGGCGCGCGCTCGTCCTCGTCGTCGTAGAGGAACACCACGTCGAGGTCGCTGCCGTAGCCGAGCTCCTTGCCGCCCAGCTTGCCGTAGGCGATGACGGCGAAGCACGGCTCGGGGCGGTGCCGCTGCTTCAGGTGCAGCCAGGCCCAGCGCAGCGTGCACCCGAGCGTGGCGTCGGCCAGCGCCGACAGGTCGTCGGCCGCCTGTTCCACGGTGATGTGGCCTTCGACGTCGCGCACCAGCGTGCGGAAGACCTCGGCATGGTGCGCGCGGCGCAGGGTGTCGAGCAGCGATTCCTCGTCGGCCTGGCCCGAGCGCTCCCACGCCAGGTGGCGGGCCTCGAGCTCGCCGATGTATTCGGCCGCGTCGAAGCGGCCGTGCAGCAGGCGCTCGTCGGCCAGCTCGTCGATGACGGCCGGATGCCGCATCAGGTAGCGCATCGGCCAGCGCGCCAGGCCGATCAGCTGCAGCAGCCGGTTCTGCACCTCGGGGCGCTCGACCAGCAGCGCGAGGTAGCTCTCGCGGCGCAGCAGCGGCTCGAGCCAGTCGATGAAGCGCGTGGCCGCCTCGAGCGTGCAGCGCCCTTCCGTCACCGCATGCGCGGCGCGCAGCACCAGGCGCGACAGCCGCAGCTTGGTCTCGTCGCGCAGCGCGCGCACCTTGAACTGCTCGCTCCACGGCCGCACGCGCGCGGCCAGCTCGGCCGGCAGGCGCTCGAGGAAGTCCTCGCTGTCGATCGGCTGCGGCGGCGTGCCGCACTTGCGGCAGCCGTCGACCCCCGGCACGGGCCCGCGCCCGTCGTGCAGCAGCGCGTCGAACTCGGTGGCGACGAACTCGCGCGTCTCGCACAGGCGGTCGAGCAGCTCGCAGGCGTCGGCGTCGCACGACAGGCCGAGCGTGGCGGCGATCCACTTCAGGTCGCCGTCGCCGGTGGGCAGCACGTGGGTCTGCTGGTCGTCGAGGTACTGGATGCGGTGCTCCACGCGCCGCAGCAGCGTGTAGGCCTCGGCCAGGCGCTGCGCGTTGGCGGGCTTCATCAGCCCGCCAGCGGCGAGCTTGTCGAGCGCGCGCAGGGTGGAGCGCGTGCGCACCTCGGGGAACTGGCCGCCGCGCACCACCTGCAGCAGTTGCACGATGAACTCGATCTCGCGGATGCCGCCGCGCGAGAGCTTCACGTCGTTGGCGCGCTCGGGGCGGCCGGCGGCGCGGCGCTGGGCCTCGTCGCGCACCTTGCGGTGGAGCTGGCGCAGCCCCTCGAACACGCCGTAGTCGAGATAGCGGCGGTAGACGAAGGGCGTGACGAGGTCGCGCAGCGCCATCACGCGGCCGTTCTCGAGGCTGGCGCGCGGCGCGACCACGCGGCTCTTGAGCCAGGCGAAGCGCTCCCACTCGCGGCCCTGCACCATCAGGTATTCCTCGAGCATGGCCAGGCTCACCACCGGCGGGCCGGAGTTGCCGTTGGGGCGCAGCGCCAGGTCGACGCGGAAGACGAAGCCGTCCTCCGTGGTCTCGCCGATCAGCGTGTAGAGGCTGCGCGCCACCTGCGAGAAGTACTCGTGCGCGGAGACGGGCTGCGGCCCGGCGGTCTGGCCGTCGTCTTCGTAGACGTAGATGAGGTCGATGTCGGACGAGACGTTGAGCTCGCGCCCGCCGAGCTTGCCCATGCCGACGACCCAGAAGTCGATGTCGCCGCCCTCGGCGTTCAGCGGCGCGCCGTGGCGCGCGTCCTGCTCGCGCCGCGCCTCGGCGAGCGCGAGGTCGAGCGTGGCCTCGGCGAGCTCGGTCATGGCGAGCGTGATGTCGCCCATGGCCGCGCCCTGCTCCACGTCGAGCACCGCCAGCCGCTCGAGCACCAGCTGCCGCGCCACGCGCAGGGCGCTGGCGAGCGTGCGGCCGTCGCGGCACAGACGCAGGATCAGTTCGGTGATCGCGTCGCGCCGGGGCAGCCCCGGCGGCAGCAGCGGCAGCTCGGCCGCATAGCGCCGGCGGATGCGCTGCACGAAGCGGCTGTAGTCGGCCAGCGCCTGCGGCAGCACGATGTCCTGGGGCGGTTGCACCGAGTCGCTGAAGGAAGGCGTGGAACCCATGAGCCGCGGCGGGGGTCTGTGCTAGATTGCCGCGGCGCCGGCGACCGAAGGGGACACGGGGCGGTCGGCAGACACTGTGGTTCCGATCGCTCGCCGCATGGCCCGCCGCATCACCGCGGTCCGGCTCCCCACACCGTTCATGTCCATCGTTGCGCCCGTCCCCGCCGCCTCATCGAACCGCGCCCGGCGCGTCGTCATCGCGATGCGGCTGTGGCGGCTTGCCCGCATCGTCAGCGGGCTCGTGCTCGCCGCATGGAGCTTATTGCTTGTCGCTTGGCTGACTCTTCACTGGGGGATTCTGCCGCACATCGAGGAATGGCGGCCCCAGATCGAGCGGCGCGCCACGGCCGTGCTCGGCGTTCCGGTGCAAATTGGCAACATCGCCGTGCGCTCCGGCGGCTGGGTGCCGGCGATCGAGCTGCGCGACGTGGTGCTGCAGGACGCGCAGGGCCGCACCGCGCTGCATCTGCCGCGCGTGGCGGCGGCGCTGTCGGCGCGCTCGCTGCTGTCGTTCGAGCTGCGCTTCGAGCAGTTGCTGATCGACGGCGCGCAGGTCGAGATCCGGCGCAATGCCGCGGGCCGGCTGATCATCGCCGGCCTCGAGTTCGGCGGCGGCCCGGACGGCGACGACAACGCCGCCGCCGACTGGTTCTTCAAGCAGCACGAGTTCGTGGTGCGCGACGGCTCGCTGCGCTGGATCGACGAGCAGCGCGGCGCGCCCCCGCTCGAGCTGCGCGACGTGCAGCTCGTGGTGCGCAACGGCCTGCGCCGCCATGCCCTGCGGCTGGACGCCACGCCGCCGCCCGAATGGGGCGAGCGCTTCTCGCTGCGCGGGCGCTTCACGCAATCGCTGCTCGGCCATGCCGGCGACTGGCGGCGCTGGAGCGGCGTGGCCTACGGCGAGCTGCCGCGCGCCGACGTGAGCCGCCTGGGCCGCCACCTGGACCTGCCGTTCGCGCTGCACGAAGGCGAAGGCGCCCTGCGCGCATGGGTCGACCTGCGCGAGGGCGAGGCCAGCGGCGCGGTGGTCGACCTCGCGCTCGACCACGTCGACCTGCGGCTCGCGCCCGAACTGGCGCCGCTGGCCGCCTCGCAGATCGAGGGGCGGCTCTCGGCGCAGCGCAGCGCCGACGGCTGGCGCGTGTCGGCGCAGCGTTTCGGCTTCGTCGCCGGCGACGCGCTGCGCTGGCCGCGCGGCGACATGGCGCTGTCGGTGAGGCAGCGCGAGGACGCGCCGTCGACCGGCGGCGAATTCACCGCGCAGCACCTCGACCTGGCGCTGATGGCGCAGATCGCCGCGGGCGTGCCGCTGGGCACGTCCCTGCGCGGGCTGCTGGCCGAGCTGCAGCCGCAGGGCGCGGTCGGCGACCTTCAGGTGCGCTGGGACGGCCCGGTCGACGCGCCGCAGCGCTACCAGAGCCGCGGCCGGCTGTCCGGCCTCGCGCTGGCCGGCAAGCCGGCGCCGCAGCCGCAGGAGCCCGGCCGCCCCGGCGTGCGCAATGCCACCCTCGTGTTCGACGCGACGGAAAAGGGCGGGCAGGCCGAGCTGTCGATGGACGACGGCGCGCTCGAGCTGCCCGGCGTGTTCGCCGAGCCGGTGCTGCCGCTGGACCGGCTGGCGGCGCGGCTGCAGTGGCGCATCGACGCCGCCGCCGGCCCCGCGGGCGCGCCGAAGATCAGCGTGCAGGCGCGCGACGCGAGCTTCGCCAACGCCGACGCGCAGGGCCGGTTCACGCTCGACTGGTCCACCGGCGCGCCGCAGGACGATGCGCACGGCGGACGCTTCCCGGGACGGATCGAGCTGGACGGCAGCCTGTCGCGCGCCGTGCCGCAGCGCGTGGCGCGCTACCTGCCGCTGGGCATCCCGAAGGACACGCGCGACTACGTGGCGCAGGCCCTGCGCGGCGGCAGCGTGAGCGCCGCGACGTTCCGAGTGAAGGGCCCCCTGCGGGAGTTCCCGTTCACCGAGGCGCGCACTGCCGCCGAGGGCGAGTTCCGCATCACCGCGCAGGCCAAGGACCTGACGCTCGCCTACGTGCCCGACACGCCGGCCGCCGCCGGCCGGCCGGCGCAGCCCTCGCCCTGGCCGGCCTTCACGCAGGTCAGCGGCGAGGTGGTCTTCGACCGCAACGCGATGGAGATACGCAAGGCGAGCGCGCGGGTGTTCGGCGTGGCGCTGTCGGGCGTGTCGGGCGGCATCCGCGACCTGTCGGACCGCTCGGTGCTGGCGCTGGAAGGCAGCGCCCGCGGGCCGCTCGCCGACATGCTGCGCTTCGTGCACGACTCGCCGATCGGCGAATGGCTCGGCGGCGGCCTGGAAGACGCCTCGGCCTCCGGCGCGGCCGAGCTGAAGCTCGCGCTCGCGCTGCCGCTGTACGACCTGGACGCCTCCACGGTGAAGGGCAGCCTGGCGCTGGCGGGCAACGACGTGCGCCTGGGCGGCGGCATCCCCGTGCTCGGCGCCGCCGGCGGGCGCATCGACTTCACGCAGGAAGGCTTCCGGGTCGCCGACGGCACGGCGCGCGTGCTCGGCGGCGAGGCGCGCTTCGAGGGCGGCCTGCAGCCCGACGGCTCGATGCGCTTCACCGCCCAGGGCAGCGCCAGCGCGGAAGGCCTGCGGCGCGCCGAGGAGCTCGGCCTGCTCGCGAAGATGGCCGGCTCGATGAGCGGGCGCGCCGACTACCGGCTCGCGCTCGGCCTGGTGCACGGCCACACGGAGTTCGAGCTGACCAGCGACCTCGCCGGCCTGGCGCTGAACCTGCCCGCGCCGCTGAACAAGGCGGCCGACGCCGCGCTGCCGCTGCGCATCGCCACCACGCTGGAGCCCGCCGCGCCGCGGGCGGGCGACGCGGTGCAGGACCGCCTGCGCGTGCAGCTCGGCCCGCTGCTGCAGGCGGAGTACGTGCGCGCCCTGTCGGGCGGCACGGTGCGGGTGCTGCGCGGCGCGATCGGCGTGATGGAGCCGCCGCCGCCGCCGGTGCCGGGCGTGGCGGCGCACGTCACCCTCGCCGCCCTGGACACCGACGCCTGGCAGGCGGCGCTGGACCGCTGGCTCCCGGCAGCCGACGCCCGGCCGGAAGGCGCGCCGGGCACCGCCTCCGACGACGCCGACGCCTACCTGCCGAGCCAGATCGCGCTGCGCGTGCAGGACCTCACCGCCGGCTCGCGCCGCCTGCAGCGCGTGGTGGCCGGCATCTCGCAGGAAGACCACCGCTGGCGCGCGAACCTCGACGCCGAGCAGCTCAACGGCTACCTCGAATACCGCCCGCCGCGCGGCAGCGCCGGCGGCGGGCGGCTGTACGCGCGGCTGTCGCGCCTGTCGCTGCCGCGAAGCGAGAACGACATGGTGGCGAGCCTGCTCGACGAGGAGCCGGCCACCGTGCCGGCGCTGGACATCGTCGTCGAGGACTTCGAGCTGCACGGCAAGTCCCTCGGCCGCGTCGAGATCGACGCGGTCAACCGCGGCCGCCGCGAAGGCCGGCCCGAATGGCGACTGAACCGGCTCGTCATGACCACGGCCGAGGCCCGCCTCGTCGCCACCGGCAGCTGGGCCGCGACGGACGGCGCGGCCGCGCCGCGGCGGCGCATGGCGATGGACTTCGAGCTGGAGCTGCTCGACAGCGGCCGGCTGCTCGAACGCCTGGGCAGCGGCGGCACGCTGCGCGGCGGCAAGGGGACGATGTCGGGCGAGGTGTCGTGGCTCGGCTCGCCGCTGTCCATCGACTACCCGAGCCTCGGGGGCACGGTGCACCTGGCCATCGATTCCGGCCAGTTCCTCAAGGCCGAGCCCGGCGCCGCGCGGCTGCTGAGCGTGCTCAGCCTGCAGTCGCTGCCGCGGCGGCTGGCGCTCGACTTCCGCGACCTGTTCCAGGAGGGCTTCGCCTTCGACAACGTGGTGGGCGACGCCGCCATCGAGCAGGGCGTGGCCCGCACCAACAACCTGCGCATGCGCGGCGTGCAGGCCGCGGTGCTGATGGAGGGCAGCGCCGACATCGCCCGCGAGACGCAGGACCTGCGCGTCATCGTGGTGCCCGAGATCAACGCCGGCACGGCCTCGCTGGCCTACGCCGTCATCAACCCGGCGGTGGGGCTGGCGACCTTTCTCGCACAGGCTCTCCTGCGCAAGCCGATGATCGAGGCCGGCACGCGCGAATTCCGCATCACCGGCTCGTGGGACGAGCCCAAGGTCGAGCGTGTGGACCGCACGCCGCAGGCGGCCGCCTCCGCCGCGCCCGCCGCATCCGCCCCCGCCGAGGAGACCCGCCGATGAAGATCGCCGCCCTGCAGATGGTCTCGACGCCCGACGTCGAACGCAACCTCGACGCCGCCCGCCGGCTGGTCGCGCAGGCCGCGGCCATCGGCGCCGAACTCGTCGCCCTGCCCGAGTACTTCTGCCTCATGGGCCGCGCCGACCGCGACAAGCTCGCCGTGGCCGAGGCGCCGGGCGACGGGCCGATCCAGCGCATGCTGGCCGAGGCCGCACGCACGAGCGGCGCGTGGGTCATCGGCGGCACCCTGCCGCTGCGCGCCGACGGCCTGGCCACCGGCGCCGAGCCCGCGCCCGAGCGGGTGTTCAACGCGAGCTGCGTCTACGCGCCCGACGGCACGCTTGCCGCGCGCTACGACAAGATGCACCTCTTCCGCTACGACAACGGCAGCGAGCGCTACGACGAGGGCCGCGTGCTCCAGGCGGGCGAGCGGCCGGTCGCCTTCGAGGCGCGCGGCGTGCGCGTGGGCCTGAGCGTGTGCTACGACCTGCGCTTTCCCGAGCTGTACCGCGCGCTCGGCCCGTGCGACCTGATCGCCGTGCCCTCGGCCTTCACCTACCCGACGGGGCAGGCGCACTGGGAGCTGCTGCTGCGCGCGCGGGCGGTGGAGAACCAGTGCTACGTGATCGCGCCCGCGCAGGGCGGCCGGCACGAGAACGGCCGCCGCACCTGGGGCCACAGCCTCATCGTCGACCCCTGGGGCGAGGTGCTGGCCGTGCGCGACGAGGGCGAGGGCGTGGTCACGGCCGAGATCGACCCGGCCCGCCTCGCCGCCGTGCGCACGCAGCTGCCGGCGCTCACGCACCGGCGGCTGGGCTAGGGGCCTTCTTCGCCGCCGCCTTCTTGGCCGGCGCCTTCTTCGCCGCGCGCGGCTCGAACTCGAACACCACCTTGCCTTCCTTCCTGTCGTAGGCGAGGAAGGCCTTGAACTTGCGCCGCGTCTTGTTGGAGACGAAGTTCTCCAGCAGGTCGGTCTTGCCCGTCTGCAGGAGCCGGGTCATCTGTTCGGGCGCCACCGGCTGCTGCAGGATGATCTTGCCGCTCTTGAAGTCGCAGGTGACGTGCGCGCCGACCGCGTGCTCGCAGACGTAGCTGCTGCCGTGCTCGAAGACGCGGCCCTGGCACTTGGGGCAGGCGCCCAGTGACGGCTGGCCGCTGAAGTCGACGGGTTCGCCGGATTCGCCTTCCTTCTTCGCGTCCTCGCCGAAGTCGAACTCGAGTTTCCAGTTGCGGATCTCGTCGTCGAAAGCGAGCTTGAGCTCGGCGGTGAAGGGCCAGCCCGCCTTGGAGCGGAAGCCCTCCAGCGGGCCGATCTTCCTGTCGGCGAGGAAGCGCTCCACCTCGTCGAGCTCGAAGCTGCGCCCGCCGGGGATCTTGCTGATGGAGAAGCCGCAGCCTTCGCCGTCGCCCGACTTTCCGGTGCAGGTGAAGCGGCGGTAGTTCTCCTTGACCACGCCGCCGCAGTTGGGGCAGGGCGTCTTCAGGGTCGCGTAGTCGCCGGGGATGGTGTCGCGGTCGTATTCCTTGGCCTTGGCGACGATGCGCTGCGTCATCGCGGCGATCTCGTCCATGAACTTCTCGCGCGAGAGCTTGCCCTTCTCCATCTCGGACAGCTGGTACTCCCAGTTGCCGGTGAGCTCGGGCTTGGTGAGCTCCTCCACCTGCAGGCCGCGCAGCAGCGTCATCAGCTGGAAGGCCTTGGCCGTGGGCATCAGCTCGCGGCCTTCGCGCAGGATGTACTTCTCGGCGATCAGCCCTTCGATGATGGCCGCGCGCGTGGCCGGCGTGCCCAGGCCCTTCTCCTGCATCGCCTCGCGCAGCTCGTCGTCGTCGATGAGCTTGCCCGCGCCTTCCATGGCCGACAGCAGCGTGGCCTCGCTGTAGCGCGCCGGCGGCTTCGTTCTCAGCGCGTTCACGTCCACGCGCTCGGTGCGCACCGTCTCGCCCTGGGCCACCGGCACGAGGTTGGCGTCGTCCTCCTGCGCCTCGCGGCCGTACACCGCGAGCCACCCGGGCCTGACCATCACCTTGCCGTTGGTCTGGAAGCTGTGCCTGGCGCCCGCCGCCTCGACGGTGGAAATGCGCGTGGTGACCATGAACTCCGCCGGCGGATAGAACACCGCCAGGAAGCGCTTGACCACCATGTCGTAGAGCTTGGCCTCGACCTCGGTGAGGCTCCTGGGCGCCTGCAGCGTGGGGATGATGGCGAAGTGGTCCGACACCTTGGCGTTGTCGAAGATGCGCTTGTTGGGCTTCACGTAGCCCTCGGCGATCGCCTTGTGCGCATGCGGCGACAGCGCGCGCAGCGGTCCGGGCAGGTCTTCGCCGGCGATCATCTGCAGCGTGTTCTTCGCCACCGCGACGTAGTCCTCCGGCAGGTGCCGGCTGTCGGTCCGCGGATAGGTGAGCACCTTGTGCTTCTCGTACAGCGCCTGCGCGATCGACAGCGTGGTCTTGGCGCTGAAGCCGAAGCGCGAGTTGGCCTCGCGCTGCAGCGTGGTCAGGTCGTACAGGCCGGGCGAGCTCTGCGTGCTCGGCTTGGCCTCTTCGGTGACGCTGGCGGGCTGGTTGCGGCAGGCCTGGGCGATGGCCTGTGCGTCGGCCTCGTTCCACACGCGGTCGGCGCGCAGCTCGGCGTCGTCGGGGTTCTTCTTCCACTTGGGATCGAACCACTTGCCCTCGTACTCGCCCGCCTGGGCCGCGAAGGCGGCCTTGATCTCCCAGTAGGGGCGCGCCACGTGCCTGCGGATCTTCTCCTCGCGCTCGACCACGATCGACAGCGTGGGCGTCTGCACCCGGCCGACCGTGGTGAGGAAGAAGCCGCCGTCGCGCGAGTTGAAGGCCGTCATCGCGCGCGTGCCGTTGATGCCCACCAGCCAGTCGGCCTCGCTGCGGCTGCGCGCGGCGTCGGACAGGCCGCGCAGCTGCTCCTCGGTGCGCAGCTGCTCGAAGCCGTCGCGGATGGCCTGCGGCGTCATGCTCTGCAGCCACAGCCGCTGGATGGGCTTGTCGATCGGCTTCTTGCCGCCGGCGGCGTACTGCACGATGAGGCGGAAGATCAGCTCGCCCTCGCGGCCCGCGTCGCAGGCGTTGATGAGCGCGGAGACGTCCTTGCGCTTGACGAGCTTGACCACGGCGTTCAGCCGCGTCTTGGCCTTGTCGATGGGCGCCAGGTCGAAGTGCGGCGGGATGACCGGCAGGTTGGCGAAGCTCCACTTGCCGCGCTTCACGTCGAATTCCTCGGGCGCCTTGATCTCCACCAGGTGGCCCACGGCGGAGGTGACGATGTAGCGCTCGTTCTCGAAGTACTCGCTCTCCTTGTCGAACTTGCCCGCCACGGGCGTGAGCGCGCGAACGATGTCCTGCGCGACGCTCGGCTTCTCGGCAATGATCAATGTCTTCGTCATGGTTCCTCGTGCCCCCGCCCTCGTGAGGCGGAGCGTTGATGCGTCAATACAATCCGGGCTCCTCGCGCGCATGCACGCGCGCGCGCCCACCAATTCAATGTACCCAAAGAACCCGATGAAGCAATCCGGCGGGGCCAAGACCCGGGCGACCGACGCCGCGCACACCGAGCAGGCCGGGGCCCTCGAGGACGGGAAGGCGCGGAAGAAAGCGGAGAAGAAGGCCGACAAGAAGGCCGCCGGGCGGCGCATCCAGGTGCGGCGCTCGGGCGTGCACGGCAAGGGCGTGTTCGCCGTGCGGCCCATCGCCAAGGGCGAGACCATCATCGAGTACACCGGCGAGCGCATCGACTGGCCCGAGGCGCTGCGCCGCCATCCGCACGACCCGAAGGATCCGAACCACACCTTCTACTTCTCGGTCGGCGACGACCACGTGCTCGACGCGCTGTACGGCGGCAACGCCTCGCGCTGGATCAACCACTCGTGCGACCCGAACTGCGTGGCCGACGAGGACGACGACGGCCGCGTGTTCATCAAGGCGCGGCGCAGGGTCGAGCCGGGCGAGGAACTGTTCTACGACTACGGCCTCGTGATCGACGAGCGCTACACGCGCAAGCTGAAGAAGCAGTACGAATGTCGTTGCGGCGCGAAGAAGTGCCGTGGCACGATGCTGGCTCCCAAGACCTGACGACCGCACGGCTTGCGCCGCGGAACCGAAGACGAGACACCGACCGTGAGCACCGAATCGCCGCAACCGCTTCAATGGGGCGCCGAAGCCCTGTGGGAGCAGCTCGAGCCGCTGCTGCCCGGCCTGAGCATCGAGGTCGTGGCGCGCATCCCCTCCACCAACACCGCGCTGCAGGAACGCGCCCGGCTGGCGACGGCCGCCGCCGCCGTCGACGACGAGGCCGCGCAGGTCCGCCGCAGCGTCGAGAGCGCCGCCTTCGGCCGCCGCTCGGCCGATTTCCAGCCCTGCCTGCTGGTCGCCGAACACCAGACCTCCGGCCGCGGCCGCGCCGGGCGCGCCTGGCAGGCCGCGCCCGGCGCCTCGCTCACCTTCTCGCTCGCGCTGCCGCTGGCGCCGCACGACTGGTCGGGCCTGTCGCTGGCCGTCGGCGTGGCCATCGCCGACGCGCTGGAGCCACCGGCGGCCTCGCCGCGCATCGGCCTGAAGTGGCCCAACGACCTGTGGCTCGTCGACGGCGGCGACGGCACCGGCCGAAAGCTCGGCGGCATCCTCATCGAGACCATGCCCGCCGGGCCGCGGCGGCTGGCGATCGTGGGCATCGGGCTGAACGTGCTGCCGATGGCCGCGGGCGACATGGCCACCGGCTTCGCCAGCCTGCAGGAGATCGACGCCGGCCTCACCGCGCCGGCCGCGCTGGCGCGCATCGCCCGCCCGCTGGTCGAGGCGCTGCAGCGCTTCGAGCGCGAAGGCTTCGCCGGCTTCGGTGAACGCTTCGCCGCGCGCGACCTGCTGCGCGGCCGGGCGGTGCGCACCACGCTGCCCGGCCTGCCCGAGGGCACGGCGCTCGGCGTGGGCGACGACGGCACGCTGCTCGTGCGCACGCCCGACGGCGCGGTGAAGCCGCTCGCCAGCGGCGAAGTCAGCGTGCGGCCCATCCCCGAGGCGCCGGCCGCGCCGGCGCAGGACGCCTGATGCTGCGCTTCCTGGTCCTGGTGTTGCTGCTGGCGAACCTGGGCTTCTATTCCTGGACGCAGGGCTGGCTCGACCCGCTGGTCGGCGTGAGCCCCGGCGGCGACCGCGAGCCCGAACGCTTCGCGCGGCAGGTGAATCCCGAGACGGTGCGCATCCTCGCCCCGCAGGGCGCCGCGCCGGTGGCGCCGCCGCCGGCCGAGCCGGGGTTCTCGTGCCTGGAAGCGGGGCCCTTCACGCCGGCCCAGCTGCCGCTGGCCGAGGCGGCGATGGCGAACGCCGCACCGGGCCTCGCCTTCGTCGCGCTGCGCAGCGAACGGCCCGGCGTCTGGCTGGTCTACCTCGGCCGCCTGCCCAGCCGCGCGGCGCTGGCGGCGAAGCAGGCCGAACTCGGCCGCATCCGCATCCCCGCCGAGGCGGTGACGGGCGCCGAGGAGCTGGAGCCCGGGCTGTCGATCGGCCGCTTCGACGACCGCGTGGCCGCGGAATCGGCGCTGGCGCAGTTCACGCTGCGCGGCGTGCGCGATGCCCGCGTGGTCGAACTGCGCGCGCCGTCGACGCTGCACCGGCTGCGGGTGCCGCGGGCGGACGCGGCCACGGCCGCCCGGCTGTCGGCCCTGCGGCTCGACGCCCTGGGCCGCGGCTTCGGGGCCTGCCCGGCGGGCTGACCCCCGCGGGCTCAGCGCCGCGCCGCCGGGCGGCGCAGCGCGGCCACGGCGGCCGCCAGGCCGAGCAGCCAGGCGCCGCCGAGCGCGCCGCCGCCGCTGTCTTCGGCCGGGGCGGCTTCGGGGGGCGGCCCCGCCACCTGGACGGACTGGACCACCGCGGTCGTCCGGCCCCGGTCGTCCGTCACCGCGAGCCGCACGTTGAACGGCCCGCCGGCGCTCGGCCGCACGGTGACCGTGCTCATGTCGGCCGGCGACTCGAAGCCGCTCGCGATCGAGCCGCCGTCGACCAGGCTCCACTGGTAGGACACGACGGTGCGGCCGGCCGGTACCACCGTGCCCTGGGCGCTCAGGCTGAGCGCCTCGCCGGGGCGGGGCTCGGCCGGCGACACGCCGATGCGCGGCAGCACGCTCGGGTCGGGCACGGCCAGCGCCGCCTGCGCCGCGCCGCCCGCGTTCAGCATGCCGGCGCCGCAGGTCGACGTCGTGCAGTAGCACTGCAGCTGGTCGACGGGATTGCCGGCGTCGGGCACGGTGCACTGCGGCACGGTCTCGCCGGCGTTCTCGGCGCCCGTCGTGGGAAAGGCGCGCGCCGACGACCGAAGCGCCGCGCGCAGCTCGGCCGGCGTGAGCGCCGGGTTGGCCGACAGCATCAGGCCCGCGACGCCGGACACCAGCGGCGCCGAGAAGCTGGTGCCGTACGAGGCGTTGAAGCTGTCGCTGTAGATCGAGCTGCCCGCCACCGGCGTGCTGGTGCCGGCGTTGGTGGTGGTGGCGATGGGGTAGAGGCAGGGGTCGCGGGCGCCCAGGTTCACGCAGTTGCCGCCCGGCGCGGCGATGCTGATCTCGGGGCCGAGGTCGGAGAAGCCCACCTTGGTGCCCGCATGCCGCAGGCCGGCGACGGCGATCACGCCGGGGCAGTTGGCCGGCACGCTCACCGCGTGGCCGGTGCTGTTGCCCGCCGACGCCACGACGACGGCACCCACCGCGTTGACGGCCTCGATCGCGTCGGGATAGGCGCTGCCGGTGCAGCTTCCCGCGCCGCCGAGGCTCAGGTTGATCACGCGCGCCGGGTTCGGGTTGGCCGGCACGCCCGGCACCGCCAGCCCGGCGGCCCAGCGCATGGCGGCGATGATGTCGGAGTCGTAGCCGCCGCAGCGCCCGAGCACCCGCAGCGGCAGCACGCGCACCGTGCGCCCGACGCCCGCGATGCCCACGCCGTTGTCCGTCGTCGCGCCGATGAGCCCGGCGGTCTCGGTGCCGTGCCAGGAGCTGCGCGAGGTGATCTCGCCCGCGCCGCAGCCGATGGTGTTGGACGGGTCGGCGATGGCGGCGCTGGTCACGATGTCGCCCGGGTCGGAGGCGTCCGCGTCGCGGCCGGGCTGCCCGTCGTTGGCGATGAAGTCGTTGCTGACGAAGTCGTAGCCGGCCAGCAGGTTGCCGCCGTTCGCCACCGGCTGCAGGTCGGCATGGTCGAAGCGCACGCCGGTGTCGAGCACCGCCACGACGATGGCCGGGTCGCCCGGCGTCACGTCCCAGGCCGCTTCGATGCCGATGGCCGAGCGCAGCGTGTCGTCCGGCGCGCGCAGGTACCACTGCCCGGCCGCCGGCGCGCCGCTGCCGGAGGCCAGCCCCTGCAGGTAGTACGGGTCGTTGGGCGCGGCAAAGGCGCGGCGGCGGTGGTCGACGACGGCGTACTCGACGTCCGCGTCGCCCTGCAGCCGCTCGGCCAGCGCCTGCGAGCCGATGCCGGCGGCCGTCACCACCTGCGTGCGCTCGGCCAGCGCGGGGCCGCTGCGCAGCGCGAGCCCGAGCCGGGCGCCCAGCGCCTCGCGCCGCTCGCCGGCGGCGAGGGCCTGGCGCCGCGGCGTGCCCGCCTCGGCCTTGAACTTGACGATGATGCGCGCCGTCTCGCCGGCGGGCTGCGCCCGCGCCGGGGCGTGCCAGGCGGCGCCGAGCAGCAGCGCGAGGGTGCAGCAGGCCCAGGTGGGAAGCGTTCGGCGCATCGTGTCGGCTTTCATGGCTGGCGGGCGGCGCCCGGGGAGGGACCTGGCGCGCCGCGGCGTTCGTCGGGCGCCACGGCGGTGTAGAGGGGGCTGGCGCGCAGCCGCTCGACGGCGGCGTCGCACACCGCCGCGCTCGGGCAGGTGATCGCCAGCGCATGCCAGCCGTCGCCCACGGCGGCGGCGTGGCGCACCGGCAGCTGCGCCGCCGCAGCGGCCTCGCGGGCGAGCAGGTCCGGCGGCAGGGCGGCGCCGGCCGCCGCCGGCTTCACCATCACGCGCCGCTCGTGGGGCACCTCGGCGGCGCAGGCGCCGAGCGCCAGGACGACGGGCAGCAGGGCCGTGATGCGGTGGCGGCAGGGCATCGAAAGAGTGTAGGTTCCCGGGGCGCCCCGGCAAGCGCCATGCCCTCGCGCGCGGAAACGAAAAGAGCCCCGGGCGGGGCTCTCGATCCGATGCGGGCACGCCGCGAGGCGCTGCCGGGACTACCTGGCGATGACGCGCGCCATCTCCAGCACCTTGTTGGAATAGCCCCACTCGTTGTCGTACCAGGCGACGACCTTGAGGAAGGTGCCGTCGAGCGCGATGCCGGCGTCGGCGTCGAAGATCGAGGTGCGCGCGTCGCCGCGGAAGTCGGTGGCGACGACCTTGTCCTCGGTGTAGCCGAGCACGCCCTTGAGCGCGCCCTGGCTCTGCGCCTTCATCTCGGCGCAGATGTCCTGGTACGAGGCTTCCTTGTTCAGCTCCACCGTCAGGTCGACCACCGACACGTCGGAGGTCGGCACGCGGAAGGACATGCCGGTGAGCTTCTTGTTCAGCTCGGGGATGACCACGCCCACGGCCTTGGCTGCGCCGGTGGAGGACGGGATGATGTTCTCCAGGATGCCGCGGCCGCCGCGCCAGTCCTTGTTGCTCGGGCCGTCCACCGTCTTCTGCGTGGCGGTGGCGGCGTGCACGGTGGTCATCAGGCCGCGCTTGATGCCCCACTTGTCGTTGAGCACCTTGGCCACGGGCGCCAGGCAGTTGGTGGTGCACGAGGCGTTGGAGATGATGGCCTCGCCCTTGTAGGTCTTGTCGTTCACGCCGAAGACGAACATCGGCGTGTCGTCCTTCGAGGGCGCCGACATGATGACCTTCTTCGCGCCGGCGGCGATGTGCTTCTGCGCCGTCTCCTTGGTGAGGAACAGGCCCGTGGACTCGACCACGATGTCGGCGCCGACCTCGCCCCACTTCAGCTCGGCCGGGTCCTTCACGGCGGTGAGGCGGATCTTCCTGCCGTTCACGATCAGGGTGCTGCCGTCGACCGCCACGTCGCCCTTGAAGCGGCCGTGCACCGAGTCGTACTGCAGCATGTAGGCGAGGTAGTCGGGCTCGAGCAGGTCGTTGATGCCGACGACCTCGATGTCCTGGAAGTTCTGCACCGCCGCGCGGAACACCATGCGGCCGATGCGCCCGAAGCCGTTGATGCCAATCTTCACCGTCATGATCACTCTCCTTCGATAGACAAAAAGTTCGCGAGTCGAAAAGCGCGACGGGAGCCCTGGCGGCTCCCGTCGTCGTCGATCTATTTCCTGCCGAGCACCACCTTGACTGTGTCGGCCACGTTCTCCGCCGTGAAGCCGAAGTGCTTGAACAGCACGCCCGCCGGGGCCGATTCGCCGTAGGTGTCCAGGCCCACCACCGCGGCGCAGCCGTATTTCCACCAGCCGTCGGTGACGCCGGCCTCCACCGCGATGCGCGGCAGGCCCGGCGGCAGCACCGCCTTCTTGTAGGCCGGCTCCTGGCGGTCGAACACGGTGGTCGAGGGCATGGACACCACGCGCACCGCGATGCCCGCCACCGCCAGCGCCTGCTGCGCATGCAGCGCGAGCTGCACTTCGGAGCCGGTAGCGATGATCACCGCCTGCGCCTTCTTCGCCAGGCCCACCTCGCCCGGCTCGGCCAGCACGTAGGCGCCGCGGGCGATGTCGTCCAGGCCGCTCTTGGGCGCGTAGGGCAGGTTCTGGCGCGACAGCAGCAGCGCGCTCGGGCGGTGCTGGTTCTGGATGGCGCAGGCCCAGGCGACCACGGTCTCGGCGGTGTCGGCCGGGCGCCAGACGTCCAGGCCCGGGATCAACCGCAGCGCGGCCGCATGCTCGACCGACTGGTGCGTCGGGCCGTCCTCGCCCAGGCCGATGCTGTCGTGCGTGAAGACGTGGATCACGCGCTGCTTCATCAGCGCCGCCATGCGGATGGCGTTGCGGCTGTAGTCGCTGAAGGTGAGGAAGGTGCCGCCGTAGGGAATGAAGCCGCCGTGCAGCGCCACGCCGTTCATGATGGCGGCCATGCCGAACTCGCGCACGCCGTAGTTGATGTGGCGCCCGCCGTTGAAGCTGCCGTCGTCCGTGAGGCGCAGCGCCGGCGTGGAGCTGGTGTTGGTGAGGTTGGAGCCGGTCAGGTCGGCGCTGCCGCCGAGCAGTTCGGGCAGCTGCTTGGTGAAGGCTTCGAGCGCGAGCTGGCTGGCCTTGCGGCTGGCCACCGTCTCGCCCTTGGCATGGGCGGCGACCGCGGCGTCCACCGCCACCTGCGCGAAGTTCTTCGGCAGCTCGCCGCGCATGCGGCGCACCAGCTCCAGCGCGAGCGCCGGGTGGGCCTCGGCATAGGCCTCGAAGCGGTCGACCCAGTCGGTCTCGGCGTCGAGCCCGCGCTGGCGCGCGTCCCAGGCCTCGTAGGCCGACTCGGGAATGACGAAGGGCTCGTGCACCCAGCCCAGCGCATCGCGCGTGAGGGCGATCTCCTCGGCGCCCAGCGCCTCGCCGTGCGCCTTGGCGGTGCCGGCGCGGTTGGGCGAGCCCTTGCCGATGGCGGTCTTGCAGCAGATGAGCGTCGGCCGGTCGGACTGCTTGGCCTGGCCGATGGCGGCATCCACCGCATCGACGTCGTGGCCGTCGACGTCGCGGATGACGTGCCAGCCGTAGGCCTCGAAGCGTCGGGGCGTGTCGTCGACGAACCACGGCGCGACCGGACCATCGATGGAGATGCCGTTGTCGTCGTACAGCGCGATCAGCTTGGAAAGCTTCCACGCGCCGGCCAGCGCGCAGGCCTCGTGGCTGATGCCTTCCATCAGGCAGCCGTCGCCGAGCGTCACGTAGGTGTGGTGGTCGACGATGCGGTGGTCTTCGCGGTTGAACTCGTGCGCCAGCAGCTTCTCGGCCAGCGCGAAGCCGACGGCGTTGGTGATGCCCTGGCCGAGCGGGCCGGTGGTCGTCTCCACGCCCGGCGTGACGCCGACCTCCGGGTGGCCCGGCGTCTTGCTGTGCATCTGGCGGAAGTTGCGCAGCTCGCTCATCGGCAGGTCGTAGCCGGACAGGTGCAGCAGCGCATAGATCAGCATCGAGCCGTGGCCGTTGCTGAGCACGAAGCGGTCGCGGTCGAACCACTGCGGGTTCGCCGGGTTGTGCTTGAGGTGGCGGCCCCACAGCGCGACGGCGATCTCGGCCATGCCCATGGGCGCGCCGGGGTGGCCGGAATTGGCCTGCTGCACGGCGTCCATCGCCAGGGCTCGGATGGCGTTGGCCATCAGGGTGGAAGTGGAGGGCGGTGCGATGGCGGCCATGGGTGTCCCGGCGAACAGGTTTCTAGGGGGGAACCCGGATTTTAAAGGGGGGCCCTTGCGCACCGCCCGGCGCGGCCTTGCGCTTCGATAATCGGCGGCGATGAACCGCCCGCCCCTGAAGGCCATCGTGCTCGCCGCCGGCCGCGGCGAACGCATGCGCCCGCTCACCGACCACACGCCCAAGCCGCTGCTCGCGGTGCGCGGCAAGCCGCTGATCGAATGGCACCTGGAGGCGCTGGCGCGGGACGGCGTGCGCGAGGTGGTGATCAACACCGCATGGCTGGAAGACCGCATCGCCGAGTCGGTCGGCGACGGCGCGCGCTTCGGCCTCGCGATCCGCTACTCCATGGAAGGCCGCGACCACGGCGGCGCGCTGGAGACCGCCGGCGGCATCGCCAAGGCCCTGCCGTGGCTGGTCGACGACGCCAGCGACTGCTTCTGGGTCGTCTCGGCCGACATCTTCGCGCCCGATTTCCGCTTCGACGCCGAGGCGGCGCGGCGCTTCGCGGCGAGCGACCGCCTCGCGCACCTGTGGCTGGTGGAGAACCCGCCGTTCCACCCGCGGGGCGACTTCGGCATCGACGCCGAGGGCTTCGGCCTCGCCGATGCGCCGGGGCCGGACGGCAAGCGCTGGACCTACGCCAACTTCGCGCTGTGCCGCGCCGCGCTGGTCGAAGGCGTCACGGCCGGAACGAGGGCCCCGCTCGGGCCGCTGCTGTACGACGGCATGCGCCGGCGCCGCATCACGGCCGAGGTGTACGGCGGCGCGTGGGAGAACGTCGGCACGCCCGCGCAGCTCGCGGCGCTGAACGCCCGCTGACGCGCAGGGACGTGCAGGTCCGCTCCGCGCAGCCCGGCGACCCGACATGAGCGCCGGCGTCCGGCTTGCCCCGGCCGGGCGGACGACGTACAGTGTGTACGATTCACTGAAAGTATGCACATCATGCGGACCAACATCGTCATCGACGACAAGCTCATGGCCGAGACCCTGCGGGCGACGGGCCTGCGAACCAAACGCGAAGCGGTCGAGCTCGGCCTGAGAACCTTGCTGCGGCTCAAGCAGCAGGCGGAGATCCGGAAGTTGCGCGGCAAGATCACCTGGGAAGGTGATCTGGATGCCATGAGGCGCGACAAGTGATCCTGGTGGATTCGAGCGTCTGGATCGACTACTTCAGAGGACAGCCGACGGCGCAGACCGACCTGCTCGACGGATTGCTCGACTCGCAGGAGCTTGCCATCGGCGACCTCGTGTTCACGGAAGTTCTCCAGGGATGCAAGTTCGACAAGGAGTTCAGCGAAGTCCGACGTCTTCTGGGGTGCCTGGACCTCGTGGTGCTCGGCGGCGAAGACGTGATGGTGAAGGCCGCCGAGAACTACAGGACGCTGCGCAACCTGGGCGTGACGGTGCGCGGCACGATCGACGTGGTGCTCGCCACCAGATGCATCGTCAGCGGCCATCAACTGCTCCACAGTGACCGCGACTTCGACGCCTTCGAGCGACACCTCGGACTGCGCTGCGTCGGCTCCTCCGCCTGAGGTCGACTGACCAGCGCTCACGGCGCCATCGGGCACCGGTTGACCTCCACCGACACGTGCGCCAGCTGCGCGTGCCGCGCGAGGCGCTCGCGGTAGGCCGCCGGCGGCAGGGGCGCGTCGGCGACGACGCAGGCGATGGCGGCGAACTGGTCGCGGCCGACGCGCCACAGGTGCAGGTCGGCCACCGTGGCGTCGCCATCGGCTTCGAGGTCGTGGCGGATGCGCTCGGCCAGCGGGTGGTCCATCTCGCGGTCGAGCAGCACGGCGGCGGATTCGCGTATCAGGCGCAGCGCCCACACGCCGATCACCACCGCGCCGAGCACGCCCACCAGCGGGTCGAGCCAGTTCCAGCCCAGCCACAGCGCGCCGGCGAGCGCGCCGATGGCGAGCACGCTCGTCAGGGCATCGGTGAGCACATGCACGTAGGCGGCACGCAGGTTCATGTCGTGGCCGCCGGGCGCGTGGTCGTGGTCGTGGTCGTGATGGTGGTCATGGCCATGCCCGTCGGCGCCGTGCAGCAGCCAGGCCGAGAGCAGGTTCACCACGAGGCCGAAGACCGCCACCCACAGCGCCGAGCGGGCGTCGATCGGGTTGCGCTCCCACAGCCGCATCACCGATTCGGCCAGGATGCTCACGGCCACCAGCGCGAGCACCAGCGCGCTGGCGAAGCTGCCCAGCACCTCGACCTTCCAGGTGCCGAAGGCGAAGCGCGCGTCCTTCGCGTACCGCCGCGCGAAGCCGTAGGCGAAGGCCGCCACGCCGAGCGCGAACGCATGCGTGCCCATGTGCCAGCCGTCGGCCAGCAGGGCCATGGAGCCGGTCCACCAGCCGGCGGCGATCTCGCCGGCCATGACCACCAGGGTGACGATCAGCACCACGCGGGTGCGGGCTTCGCCCTTGCGGTTGCCGCGGTCGAAGACGTGGCTGTGCAGCCAAGGCGAGAGGTCGTGCCGGTGCGGCTGGTGCGTGGCGCTCATGGGGTCATTGTGGCGGCGGCCACCTAAAATCGAGCGCTTTTGCCGTCCTCACCCGCACGCCTTGCCGGGGCTCTCGCCATGAACCTTTCCGCCCTCACCGCCCTGTCGCCGCTCGACGGCCGTTATGCCGCCAAGGTGGCGCCGCTGCGCGCGCTGCTGAGCGAGTTCGGGCTGATGCACCGCCGCGTGCAGGTGGAGGTGGAATGGTTCATCGCGCTGTCGGACGCGGGCTTCGCCGAGTTCAAGCCGCTGTCCGAGGCCTCGCGCGGGCTGCTGCGCGGGCTGGTGACGCGCTTTTCCGAAGCCGACGCGCAGGCCATCAAGGACATCGAGCGCACCACCAACCACGACGTGAAGGCGGTCGAGTACTGGCTCAAGGGCCGGCTCGAGGCGCGGCCCGAGCTGCGCGCCGCCGGCGAGTTCATCCACTTCGCCTGCACCAGCGAGGACATCAACAACACCAGCCACGCGCTGATGCTCAAGGCCGCGCGCGCCGACGTGCTGCTGCCTTCGCTCGACCGCATCGCGCAGGCGCTGACCGGCCTCGCCCACGAACTGGCCGAGGTGCCCATGCTCAGCCGCACGCACGGCCAGACGGCGAGCCCCACCACCGTGGGCAAGGAGATCGCCAACGTGGTGGCGCGCCTGGTGCATGCGCGCGGGCGCATCGCCGACGTGAAGCTGCTGGCCAAGATGAACGGCGCGGTGGGCAACTACAACGCCCACCTCGCCGCCTACCCCGGGCACGACTGGGAAGCCTTCAGCCGCGTCGTGGTCGAGCAGCGCCTCGGGCTCGCGCTCAACCCGTACACCATCCAGATCGAGCCGCACGACTATATGGCCGAGCTGTTCGACGCCGTGGCGCGCGCCAACACCATCCTCATCGACTGGTCGCGCGACGTGTGGGGCTACATCAGCCTGGGCTACTTCAAGCAGCGCACGAAGGAAGGCGAGATCGGCTCGTCCACCATGCCGCACAAGGTGAACCCGATCGACTTCGAGAACGCCGAGGGCAACTTCGGCCTCGCCAACGCGCTGCTCACGCACCTGTCGCAGAAGCTGCCGCTGTCGCGCTGGCAGCGCGACCTGACCGACAGCACGGTGCTGCGCAACATGGGCGTGGCCTTCGGCTACGCGGTACTGGGCTACGACTCGCTGCTGCGGGGCCTCTCCAAGCTGGAGGTGAACCGCGAGGCGCTGGCCGCCGACCTGGACGCCGCCTGGGAAGTGCTGGCCGAGCCCATCCAGACGGTGATGCGCCGCTACCAGCTGCCCAACCCCTACGAGCGCCTGAAGGCGCTGACGCGCGGCAAGACGATCACGCGCGAGGCGATCCAGGCCTTCATCGGCACGCTGGAGATCCCGCAGGAAGAGCGCGACCGGCTGCTGGCGATGACGCCGGCGAGCTACACCGGCCTGGGCGCGGCGCTCGCCAGGCGCATCGGCTGAACGAATCGACAAGACAGGAACAGGGGGCGGCCCGCATGAGTTTCACGACCTCGCTCGCGCGTGCCGCGAAGCAGAACGATTCGATGCTCTGCGTCGGCCTGGACCCGGACCCGGCCCGGTTCCCCGGCGACTGGAAGGGCGACGCCGGCCGCATCCACGCGTTCTGCGCCGCCATCGTCGACGCGACGAAGGACCTGGCCATCGCCTTCAAGCCGCAGATCGCCTACTTCGCCGCGCACAGCGCCGAGCGGCAGCTGGAAACCGTCGTCGCCCACATCCGCCGCGTGGCGCCGCACGTGCCGGTGATCCTGGACGCCAAGCGCGGCGACATCGGCAGCACCGCCGAGCAGTACGCGCGCGAGGCGTTCGAGCGCTACGGCGCGGACGCGGTCACGCTCTCGCCGTTCATGGGCTTCGACTCCATCGAGCCCTACCTGCGCTACCCCGGGCGCGGTGCCATCCTGCTGTGCCGCACCTCCAACCCCGGCGGCTCCGACCTGCAGGCGCAGCGGCTGGAGGGCGGCGAGTTGCTGTACGAGCGCATCGCCCGCCTGGCGGCCACCGAATGGAACGCGGGCGGCCAGCTCGGGCTGGTGGTGGGCGCCACCTTCCCGGCCGAGGTGGCGCGGGTGCGCGAACTGGCGCCGACGCTGCCGCTGCTGATTCCCGGCGTGGGCGCGCAGGGCGGCGACGCCGAGGCCACGGTGCGCGCCGCCTGGCGGGCCGACGCGCCGGCCATCGTCAACTCCTCGCGCGCCGTGCTGTACGCCTCGTCCGGCCCCGACTTCGCCGAGGCGGCCCGGCGCGTCGCGCGCGCCACGCGCGACCAGCTGAACGCGGCGCGGCCGCGCTGAATCCCCCGCCGAGGCGTGCCGCCCTGTGACGGCGGTCACGCCAACCACGGCCAACACCCCCCCAAGCGCGGGGGCAACTCTGAAAAAATCGGTTACGTCGTCCCCAGGGAGCGACGCGGGGAGGGGCGCCGGGTATCGGAGCCGCGCCGTGCCGCCGGCACGCATTCCGCCCTCCCGGACACGACATGAAGAGCCACCACGCCCGCCCCGAGCCGGAAGTCAGCGCCGAGATCAGCCGCCTGGTCGATCGGTTCTTCTTCGGGACCGGCGCGCTGGTGGGCCTGGCCAGCGCGGTGCTCATCGCCCTGCTGCCCATCGAGCCGCTGCTGCGGACGCTGATGGCGGGCATGGCGCTGGCGGCGAGCGCGGCGTTCGCCGCCGCCAGCCGCCTGGCGCGCCGGCGCAATCTGCGCCTGGCCTCGCAGCTCGGCGGCTGGACCGGCCTGCTGGCCACCTTCTGCGTGAGCCTGGGCCTGGGCGACGGCATGCATGCCGGGGTGCTCGGCTTCTTCAGCGTGATCATCTGCATGGCCGGCATCACGGCCGGGCTGCGCACTGCCATGGCGATGGCGCTGTTCTGCGCCGCCGCGGTGCTCGGGCTCGACGTGGCCGAGCGCATGCAGTGGCTGCGCGGCACCGGCGCCGGCACGTCGATCCCGCTGGCCGTGCGCACGATGGTCGAGCTGATGGTGATCGGCTGCAGCCTGGTGGTGAGCCTGCTGATCGCCCGCATCACCGGCAACTACGTGCGCGCCGCCAACGAGCGCGAACAGCGCTTCCGCAGCCTGCTGCACATCGCCGCCGACTGGTACTGGGAGATGGACGACCGGTTCCGCTTCACCCACATCGTCGAGCACACCCTTCCCGGCTCGGGCATCGCCCGCGGACTGCGGCTCGGCCGGGCGCCGTGGGAGATCGAGGGCATCGGCGTCGACGACGCCGCGATGGACGCCCACCGCAGCGACCTGGAGGCGCACCGGCCGTTCCGCGGGCTGCTGGTGCGCCGGCACGACGCCGAGGGCCGCCGGCGCTACAGCCGCGTGAGCGGCGAGCCGCGCTTCGACGCGCGCGGCGTGTTCATCGGCTACTGGGGCGTGGGCCGCGACGTGACCACCGAGATGGTGGCGCACCGCTCGATCGTCGCCAGCGAGAACCGCTACCGCGAGCTCTTCACGCGCACGCCCTCGCCGCTGGTGCTGCACCGCGGCGGCCGCTTCATCGACGCCAACCCCGCGGCGCTCGCCCTGTTCGGCTACGACACGCTGGACGCGATGATCGGGCACTCGCTGCTGGAGCACGGCGGCGACGCGCACTCGCGCGAGACCATGCACCGGCGCACCGCCGAGCTCGAGGACACGGCCATCGGCGTGGGCGTGCCGCCCGTCGAGCTGCGGCTGGTGAGCCGCTCGGGCCAGCCGCGCTTCGTGCGCGCCGAGGCGGTGCGCGTCAACGCGCCCGGCGGCCCGGCCACGCTCGCCATCTGCCACGACGAGACCGAGCAGCGGCGCGCCGACGCGGCGCTGCGCCGCTCCGGCAGCCTGCTGTCGCACCTGGTCGAGACCAGCCCCGACTGCATCACCCTCACCGAGGTGGACAGCGGCCGCTACGTGATGGTCAACGAGGCCTTCACCCAGCTGCTCGGCCACGCCGCCGGCGAGACGATCGGCCGCACCAGCTCGGACCTCGGCATCTGGGTCTACCCGGAGGACCGGCTGCGGCTGCTCGAGCGCATCGCCGAGGAAGGGCGCGTGCGCCACCTGCCCATCACCTTCCGCAAGAAGAGCGGCGAGCCGCTGCTGATGATCGTCTCCGGCGGCAGCTTCGAGGCCGACGGGCAGCGCTACCTCGTGCTGGTGTGCCGCGACGTCGGCGAGATCGACCGCACGCGGCTCGAGCACCAGGCCATCCTGCAGGCGGCGTCGATCGGCATCGCCTTCACGCGCGACCAGGATTTCCTCGTCACCAACCCGCACTTCGAGCGCATCTTCGGCTGGGAGCCGGGCGAGCTGCCCGGCCAGCCCGGCTCGGTGGTGTGGCCGAGCCAGGCCGACTACGAAGAGATCGGCCGCATCGCCGGCCCCCTGCTCGCCGCCGGCAAGCCGGTGGAGACCGAGCGGCTGATGCGGCGCAAGGACGGCAGCACCTTCTGGTGCCGCCTGCTCGCCAAGGTGGTGGACCCGCGCGACCCGAGCCAGGGCGGCACCATCTGGATCGCCGAGGACGTGACCGAGCGCCGGCGCGTCGAGCAGGCGCTCGCGGCCGCGCGCGACGCCGCCGAGGCCGCCAACCGCGCCAAGAGCACCTTCCTGGCCAACACCAGCCACGAGATCCGCACGCCGCTCAACGGCCTGCTGGGCGTGGCGCGCCTGGCGATGCAGCCGAACCTGGACGACGCGCGCCGCCGGCAATACCTGCTGCAGATCTTCGACAGCGCGCAAAGCCTGGCGGGCATCATCTCCGACATCCTCGACCTGTCGAAGATCGAGGCCGGCAAGATCACGCTCGAAGCCGTGCCCTTCGACCTGCGCGACACGCTGGCGGCCGTGCACCACGCCTACCTGTCGCTGGCCGAGGTGAAGGGCCTCGCCTTCGAGCTCGGCATCGACGACGACGTGCCGGCCTGGGTCACCGGCGACCCGCTGCGCGTGCGGCAGATCCTCAGCAACTTCATCACCAACGCGCTCAAGTTCACCGAGCGCGGCAGCGTGCGCCTGGAGGCGCGCTACGCCGGCGGGCGGCTGCACGTCTCGGTCGCCGACACCGGCCCGGGCATCGACGCCGACGCCCAGCAGCGCCTGTTCATGCCCTTCACCCAGGCCGACGACTCCACCACCCGGCGCTACGGCGGCACGGGCCTGGGCCTGTCGATCTGCCGCGAGCTCGCGCGGCTGATGGGCGGCAGCGTCGGCGTGGAGAGCCGCGCGGGCGAGGGCAGCCGCTTCTGGGCCGAGCTGCCGCTGCCGCGCAGCGCCCAGGCGGCCGAGGCCGTGGGCGCGCCGCTTCCCGCCACCGACGCGCTGAACGGCGCGCGCATCCTGATGGTCGAGGACAACCCGGTGAACATGATGATCGCCACCGCCATGCTGGAGCAGTGGGGCGCCGTCGTGTCGCAGGCCACCGACGGGCGCCTCGCCCTGCAGGCCGTCGACCAGGCGGCCGAGCAGGGCCGCCCCTTCGACGTGGTGCTGATGGACGTGCAGATGCCCCACATGAGCGGCCACGAGGCCGCGCGCGCGCTGCGCCGCCGCTACGACGCCCAGGCCCTGCCCATCGTCGCCCTGACCGCCGCGGCGCTGGTCTCCGAGCGCGAGGAGGCGATGGCCAGCGGCATGAACGACTTCCTCACCAAGCCGATCGACGCGCAGCGCCTGCTGGCGACCCTGGCGCGCTACATGCGCGGCACGCCCGGCCGGTAGGGCCGCGCGCTCAGAGGCTGAACGGCAGGGCGCGCCGGCGCACGCCGGTCAGGGCGAACAGCGCGTTGCCCAGCGCCGGCGCGAGCGGCGGCGTGCCGGGCTCGCCCACGCCGCCGGGCGCGCGGGTGCTGGCCAAGAGGTGCGTCTCGATCGGCGGCACGTCGGCCAGCCGCGGCAGCGGGTAGCTCGGGAAGTTGGTCTGGCGCACCACGCCGGCGTCGATGTCGATGCGGCTGAACAGCGCCTGGCTGATGCCGAAGACCACCGCCGATTCCATCTGCTGCGCCACGATGCCGGGGTTGACGACCGTGCCCACGTCCGCCGCGCAGACCACGCGGAAGAGCTTCGGGCGGCCGTCGGCGATGCCCGCCTCCACCACCTCGGCCACGATGCTGCCGAAGCTCTCGTGCAGCGCCACGCCCCGCGCGCGCCCCGGCGGCAGCGGCCGGCCCCAGCCCGACTTCTCGGCCGCGAGCCGCAGCACCGCCGCGTGGCGCGGCGCATCGGCCAGCAGCGCGAGGCGGAACGCCACCGGGTCCTGCCCCGCCGCGTGCGCCAGCTCGTCGATGAAGCACTCCGAGAAGAAGGCGTTGTGCGAATGCCCGACCGAGCGCCAGAAGCCGACCGGCACGTCGTGCCGCGTGGCCACGTGCGCGATGCGCTGGTTCGCGACCGCGTAGGGCTGGTCGAAGAGGCCCTCGCTCACGGTCTTGTCGGGCAGGTCGACCGGGCCGTCGAGCGCCGGCAGCGCACGCTCGATCCAGCGCGGCGTGATGGCGTCGCCGGCGCTGGTGACGAGCAGGCTGTCGAGCCGGCCGCCGGCATCGAAGCCGGCCTGCATCAGCGCCGCGCCGGCGGGGCGGTAGAAGTCGTGCGTCATGTCCTCTTCGCGCGGCCAGACGAGCTGCACCGGCCGGCCGCCGGTCTCCAGCGCGATGCGCACGGCCTGCCCCACCACGTCGACCTCCAGGCGCCGGCCGAAGCCGCCGCCGAGGTAGGTGACGTGCACCGTCACGTCGTCGGGCGGCACGCCGGCCACCCGGGCGGCCATCGCGCGCGCCATCGACGGCGCCTGCGTCGGCACCCACACCTCGACCTTGCCGTCCTTCACCCGGGCCGTGCAGTTCATCGGCTCCATCGTCGCGTGCGCGAGGTAGGGCGCGCGGTACAGCGCCTCGACGCGCCGCGCGGCACGCCGCTGCGCGGCCGGCGCGTCGCCCCGGGCATGGAACGCGAAGCCGCCGCCCGCGGCCGCCGCCTCGCGCGCCGCCTTCTCCAGCGCGGCCTCGATGGCCGCGCTGTCGCGCTGGCCCGCCGGCGCCGGCTGCCATTCGATGTCGAGCGCCTCGGCGCCCTGCCTCGCATGCCAGGTGGTGCGCCCGACCACGGCCACCGCGGCCGTCGATCCGGCCATCGGCCCGAGCCGCACCACGCGCTCGACGCCGGGGCGCTTCATCGCCGCCTCCACGCCGACGCGCCCGGGGCCGCCGCCGAGCGAGGGGCAGTGGCGCACCACGGCATAGAGCTGGCCGGGCTGGCGCACGTCGAGGCCGTAGACCGCGCGGCCGTCGACCTTGGCCGGCACGTCGATGCGCGGCACGGGCCGGCCGACGAGGCGCCAGTCCTTGGGCGCCTTCAGCCGCACGCGGCCGCGCGGCGTGGCCGCGGCGACCTTCGCGAGCGTGCCGTAGTGGGCGGACTGCCCCGACGGGTGGCTGATCACGCCGTCGGCCACCCTCAGCTCGGCCACCGGCAGCCGCCATTGCAGCGAGGCGGCGCCCAGCAGCTGCGCGCGCGCGGTGGCGGCGGCGAGGCGCAGCACGTCCCACGCATCGGCCACGGTGGACGAGCCGCCCGTGACGCTGATGCCGAGCTCGCGCGCCAGCTTGGCGACGATCCAGCGGCTGGTCTTCACCAGGCGCGTCTCGGCGCCGGGCTCGGCGTCCGAGGGATGGAACGGCAGGCTCGCCGTGAACATCGCCACGTTGCCGTAGAGCGAGTCGGCGCCGGCCTCGACCAGCTGCACGCGCTCGAGCCGCACGTCGAGCTCCTCGGCCACGAGCATGGCCAGCGCGGTGTGCACGCCCTGGCCCATTTCGCTGCGGTTCATGGCGAGCCGCACGCTGCCATCGGCAGCGATGCGGATCCAGCCGTTCAGGCCGATCTCGTCCGGCACGGCCGGCAGCGTGCCCGCGGTGCCGAGGCGGCTGCGCGGCGGCAGCACGCCCCAGCCCAGCAGCAGCGCACCGCCGGCCCCCAGGCCGCTGAGCAGCCAGGTACGACGGTTCATGCCCTGCGCCTCGGCCGCGGCCGCCGGCCGCCCGGGTACATCTCGCGCGCCGCCGTGCGGATGGCGGCGCGGATGCGCGGATAGGTGCCGCAGCGGCAGAGGTTGGTGATGGCGGCGTCGATCTCTGCGTCGCTCGGATCCGGGTTGCTCGCCAGCAGCGCCGCGGCGGCCATCAGCATGCCGCTCTGGCAGTAGCCGCACTGCGGCACCTGGTGCGCGATCCAGGCCTTCTGCAGCGGGTGCGGCCCGGCGGCGCCCAGGCCCTCGATGGTGTGCAGGCTCTTGCCGGCGGCGGCCGACAGCGGCGTCACGCAGGAGCGCACGGCCTGCCCGTCGACGTGCACCGTGCACGCGCCGCAGGCGGCCACGCCGCAGCCGAACTTGGTGCCGGTCATGTGCAGCAGGTCGCGCAGCACCCACAGCAGGGGCATGGCCGGGTCGGCCTCGCCGTCGGGCACGTGCCGGGGCCGGCCGTTGATCAAGAGGTCCATGGCTGCTCCTTCCGGGGCGCATCCTGCCATGCCCCCGGCGGAGGCATTCAGTCGAGGCTGACTTCGGTGCGCACGATGCCCGCGCGGTCGGCCCGCGCGCTGAGCGCGAGCCGCGTGCCCTGGGGCGCGCGCACGACCCACTCGCCCACGGCGCGGTCGGCGGTGATGTCGCGGCTGGGCAGGAAGGCCTGCAGCGAGGTCTTGGGCGCATGGCCTTCGAGCTGCGGGCCTTCCATGCGCTCCTTGCCGCTCACGAGCGAGACCGCCGGGTCGCCCGCCGGCAGGTGGATCTCGAAGACCACGCCGCGCACCACCTGGCGCTGCAGCGCGCGGCGGGTCACGTAGGCCGGCAGCCAGCCGCTGTTGGCCACCGCCAGGCGCACGCGCCAGGTGTCGGGGCCGAGCGCGCGCACCTCGGTGCGCAGCAGCTCCAGCCGCGGCAGGCTGAGCGCCACCTGCATCAGCCAGGCCGGGAAGCGCGCCGCCTCGCGCTCGCGCAGGTGCGGCGGCGGGTTGCGCCAGAAGTTCATCTTGTCCCAGCCGCCGATCTCCACCGCGCCGAGCTGCGGGTGGTGGAAGGGCCGCCAGTCGACGTGGGCCTGGCCGCCGCACTGCTCGTCGCTCCACTTGAGCAGCTTGAGGTCGTCCTCGACCGGGTGCTCGCGATACCAGTCCACCCACTTGTAGCCGTCGATGCCGGCTTCCTTGTTGGGCGCCCAGATCTCCACCACCCAGAACAGCGCGCCGAGGTGCTCGTACAGCCAGTCCTGCGTGCCGCTGATGGTCTCCTTGGGGTGGTACTTGTAGTCGTGCCAGATGCTCACCGCCGGATAGCCGGTGAGCTGCTCGCCGAGCCGGGAGAAACGCTGGTAGCTCCACAGGTCTTCCGGGATCATCTCGTCGTCGCTCGCCGTGCCGAGCGGGCGCAGGATGACGCCGCTGTGGGTGTGGAAGCTCACCGCCGCGCCGATGTTGGGGTGGGCGACGATGAAGTCGACCATCGCCCGCACCTCGGGCTCGCTGGCCGGGTACGGGCCGGCGCCGGCCTGCTCCGCCTCCTGGCGCCAGCCGGCGGGGAAGTTGCGGTTCAGGTCCAGGCCCTCGCGGTCCTTGTTGGCGCGGATGGTCAGGCCGTCGTAGTGCGCGAGCGTGCCCTCGGGCATGAGGCGGTAGTAGCGGCCGCCGAACTCGCCCGGCTCGCGCGGCACCATCAGCCGCGGGTCGGCCTCGCAGGCCTTGTAGCCGCCGTGCGGGTCGGGGATGCGCATGAAAAGCACGCGGCCGTCGCCGTCCACGTCTTCCACCGTCAGGCCGTCGACCGGCGACTCGTCGAAGGGCCAGGGCCGCGTCGACGAGCGGATGTGCCGCGGCCGGTCGGCCAGCGCCAGCTCGGCGCCGTCGGGGTTCAGGCGCGGGCAGAGGTAGACGACGCGCGTGTCCAGCAGCTGCGTCACCTGCGCGTCGATGCCGTGGCCGGTGACGAGGTGGTGCAGGTGGTACAGGCAGGCGGTGCTGGCCGTCAGCTCGGCGGCGTGGATGTTGCCGTCGCACCAGAAGGCGGGCTTGTCGGTGTCGGGGCCGGTGGCGGTGTTCGTCACGACCACCACCCAGATGTCGCGGCCCTCGTGGCTCTTGCCGATGGAGTCGACGCGCACGAGGTCCGGGTGGGCGTCGGCGTAGTCGAAGAGCAGCCGGGAGAGCGCGTCGTGGCGCAGAAACTGGTCGAAGCGGGGCGTGGGCGTGGCGGGGGCGGTCATCGGGCGGGACGGGGCGCGGTCGCGAGGGTGAGCGCGATTGTGTCGCCCGCCCGGGCGCGCGCGCTCAGGTGTTTGCCAGTGGCTCACCGTCGACGAACACCTTCAGCTCGCCCGGCGCGAAGGCCGTCCACGCCTCGTCGGCCGTGAGCGGCTCGGTCACCACCACGGCCACCCGGTCGCCGGGCCCGGTGAGCTCGGCGAAGTTCACGCTCAGGTCCTCGTCCTGCAGCCGCGCATGGCCGAAGGGGTGCTGGCGCACGAGGTAGTGCAGCTTCGTGGAGCAGTGCGCCCACAGCGCCTCGCCGTTGCTGAGCATGAAGTTGAAGGTGCCGTGCGCGGCGACGGTGGGCACCAGCTCGCGCAGCGTGGCCGTGAGCTCGGCCACCGGCGGCAGGCCGGCGTGCGCCTTGGCGAGCTCCTGCATCAGCCAGCAGAAGGCGCGCTCGCTGTCGGTGGCGCCCACCGGCCGGAACGAGGCGTGCAGCCGCGGCGTGAAGCCCTTCAGGTCGCCGTTGTGCGCGAACACCCAGTAGCGCCCCCACAGCTCGCGCTGGAAGGGATGGGTGTTGGCCAGGTTCACCACGCCCTGCGTCGCCTTGCGGATGTGGGCGATGATGTTCTTGCTGCGGATCGGGTAGCTGCGCACCATGCTCGCCACCGGCGAGTGCCGCGCGTCCTGCGCATCGACGAACAGCCGCGCGCCGGCGCCCTCGAAGAAGGCGATGCCGAAGCCGTCCTTGTGCTCCTCGGCGCGCGTCGTGAAGCCGGTGAAGCTGAACACGATGTCGGTCGGCGTGTTGCCGTTCATGCCGAGCAGCTGGCACATCGCCGGGCGCCCCTATTCGGCGAAGAGCCGCACCAGCCCCCTGGCGCTGACGATGTGGCCGGGGTTGCTGGTCTCGTTGAGCACCCCGCTCATGCGCGCGAGCAGGCGCGGGCTGCGCTTGGCGCGCCAGACCAGCAGGTCGGCCAGCCACGGGTGGCTGTTCACGCGGTTGGCGCGGGCATACAGGTCGAAGCGCGGCTTGAGCGCGGCGAGCGCCGCTTCGTAGGCCGCGCGCACGCCGGCCTCGGCCTGCGGCTGCCGGCGCCCGGCGATCAGCGCGTCGGCGGCGAGCATGCCGGTCTCCAGCGCCTTGCCGATGCCCTCGCCGGTGAAGGAGTAGGTGCTGCCTGCGGCCTCGCCGGTGACCAGCAGGCCGGGCCGGGCGTAGCGCGCGCCCTCGAGCGTGCAGCGCAGCGGCGCGCCCTTCAGCGGCGCGACCCATTCGCCGCCGTCCACCAGCCGGCGCGCCGGCTCGTAGGCGCGGGTGAAGTCGTCGAACACCTGCTTGAGATTGACCTCGCGCTTGGCCAGCCGCCCGTTGCGCCGCGTGTCGTGGCTGTCGGCCAGGCCGACGCCGATGTTGAACACGCCGTCGCGGCACGGAAAGATCCAGCCGTAGCCGGGGCGCAGCGCGCGGTGCCACACGACCTCGAGCCGGTCGATGCGCGCGGCCATGGCGGGGTGGCGCACGTAGCCGCGCAGCGCCACGCCGCTGGGCGTCTGGCGCTCGGACATGCCGGCGGCGATCAGCGCCTGCGGCACGGCGCCGGTGGCGAGCAGCACCCAGCGGGCGCGCACCTCCATGCGCGCGTCCGCGGCCTGCAGCACGGCGCCGGCGACGGCCCCGCCGTCCTCGATCGTGGCGACGAACTTCAGCGGCGCGTGCATGCGCGCCCCCGCGGCGACGGCGGCGCGGCACAGGATCCAGTCGAGCTCGCGCCGCGGCAGCACCGCCAGCGCGCCCGGCACGTCGATGCGCCCGCCGCGCGGCGCGATGCAGCCGACATGGCTCGACGGCCGCGCCAGCGCCTGCACCTCGTCGTACACGCCCAGCTTGCGCAGCGCGGCATGCGCGTCGGGGATCAGCCCGTCGCCGCACACCTTGTCGCGCGGGAAGGCGTGCTGGTCGACCAGCACCACGTCCACGCCGGCGCGCGCCAGGGTGATCGCCGCGGCGCAGCCGGCCGGGCCGGCGCCCACGACCAGCACCTCGCAGCGTGCCGGCAATGCCGCGGCGGGCGCATTGGGCTGGAGGGCGGGGGAAGGCTCGGCAACGGAAGTCATGAGGCCATGCAGCCGCCTGTCGGCAGCAGATGAAACGGTTCGCAAGGATAGCGCCGCGGCCTCCGCGTTGACCCTGATGGACCGCGGCGGCGGGCCGCCGCCGAGGGACGGACAACCCCCATTGCGACCCCCTCGCGCACAGCACAAAGATGGCCCCGCCCCGAGGGCACGAACGGGCGTGCGCGCCGGCGCCGCCGGGCATCCAACGAGCAACGAGGAGACACACGTGATGCAAGCTTCACGCGCCCCGAGCCGGCGCCTCATCGTCTGGACCACCCTCGCGGCCGCGGCCGTGCTCGCCGCCTGCGCCGCCGGCGAGTTCACCGGCGCCAAGGGCAGCGCCGACCACCTGCGCGCCGCCACCGCCCGCATCGACGAGGCGGCGATCGTGCGCAACGCCGCCAGCGGCCGCGACTGGCCGACCTACGGCCTCGACTACGCCGAGACGCGCTTCTCGCGACTGGACCAGATCGACGCGGCCAACGTGAAGAACCTCGGCCTGGTGTGGACGCACAGCCTCGAATCCACGCGCGGCGTGGAGGCGACGCCGCTCGTCGTCGACGGGATCATGTACGTCACGGGCGCCTGGAGCATCGTGCACGCCATCGACGCGCGCACCGGCCGCAAGCTGTGGATGTTCGACCCGCAGGTCAGGCGCGAAGGCGGCTACCGCGGCTGCTGCGACGTGGTCAACCGCGGCGTGGCGCTGTGGAAGGGCAAGGTCTTCGTCGGCGCCTACGACGGGCGGCTGATCGCGCTCGACGCCGCCACCGGCAGGAAGCTGTGGGAGCGCGACACCATCATCGACCACAAGCACTCCTACACCATCACCGGCGCGCCCCGGGTGTTCAACGGCAAGGTGATGATCGGCAACGGCGGCGCCGAGTACGGCGTGCGCGGCTACATCACCGCCTACGACGCCGAGACCGGCGAGCAGAAGTGGCGCTGGTTCACCGTGCCCGGCGACCCGGCCAAGCCCTTCGAGGACGACTCGATGGCGCGCGCGGCCAAGACCTGGGACCCGAGCAACCGGTACTGGGAGGCCGGCGGCGGCGGCACGGTGTGGGACACCATCACCTTCGACCCCGCGCTGAACCTGATGTACATCGGCACCGGCAACGGCTCGCCGTGGAGCTGGCACGCGCGCAGCCCGGGCGGCGGCGACAACCTGTACCTCGCCTCGCTGGTGGCGCTCAACCCCGACACCGGCCGGTACGTCTGGCACTACCAGGAGACGCCGGGCGATAACTGGGACTTCACCTCCACGCAGCCGATGATCCTGGCCGACCTCGCCATCGAGGGCAAGCCGCGCAAGGTGATCCTGCACGCGCCGAAGAACGGCTTCTTCTTCGTCATCGACCGCACCAACGGCCAGTTCATCTCGGCCAGGAACTTCGTCGACGTGAACTGGGCCAGCGGCTACGACGGCAACGGCCGGCCGATCGTGAACCCGGCCTCGGTCTCGCGCGACAAGCCCTTCGACGCCGTGCCCAGCCCCTACGGCGCGCGCAACTGGCACCCGATGAGCTTCAATCCGCAGACCGGCCTGGTCTACATGCCGGTGCAGCACGTGCCGCTGACGCTGATGCGCGACCCGAACTGGGCCTGGAACAAGCCGCAGGCCGGCCAGTTCAGCGCCGGCATCGGCTGGAACACCGGCATGCACCTGGGCGCCGTGCCCTCGCCCAGCAAGCCGATGGGGCGGCTCGTCGCCTGGGACCCGGTGCGGCAGAAGGAGGCGTGGCGCCAGGAGCACGTCGCGCCGTGGAACGGCGGCACGCTCACCACCGCCGGCAACCTGGTGTTCCAGGGCACGGCCGACGGGCGCTTCGTCGCCTACGACGCCCGCGACGGCCGCAAGCTGTGGGAGACGCCCACCGGCACCGGCGTGGTGGCCGCACCCGCGACCTACATGGTGGACGGCGTGCAGTACGTGTCGGTCGCCGTCGGCTGGGGCGGCGTGTTCGGCCTCAGCCAGCGGGTGGCGCAGACCACGCTGCCGGGCACGGTCTACACCTTCGCCATCGGCGGCAAGGCGCCGCTGCCGGCGTTCACCCAGCACCAGCGCAACCACCTGGTCGCCGGGGTGGCGTACGACCCGCGGCACGTGCCCGAAGGCACGGCGCTGTACGTCAGCCACTGCATCGGCTGCCACGGCGTGCCGGGCGTGGACCGCGGCGGCAACGTGCCCAACCTCGGCTACTCGGCGCCGGAGATGATCACGCACCTGGATCGCATCGTGTTCAACGGGCCGTTCACGGCCAACGGCATGCCGGACTTCACGGGCAAGCTGAAGGCCGAGGACCTGGAGAAGATCAAGGCCTTCATCCAGGGGACGGCGGATGCTGTCCGGCCGAAGTAAGGCCCCCCCCTACGCGCTTCGCGCGCCCCCCAAGGGGGCACACCGGCGGACCGGCGGAGCCGGATCCGCGGTGTCGCTTGATGGGCGCCGGCTTCGCGGCGCGTTTTCCTCGTGGGCGCGGTGTGTCAACTTGGAACGCTCGGGGACTCGGGCGATGATGGGTGCTCGATCGAGGAGACCGCATGAGCACCGTGTTCGAGAAGCTGCTGTCCGGCGAATGGCCCTGCGCCAAGGTCTACGAGGACGAGCACGTCTTCGCCTTCATGGACGCCGGCCAGGTGAACGACGGCCACGTGATCGTGGCGACGAAGCAGCCGCGCGAGACGCTGCTCGACTGCAGCGAGGCCGAAGCCGAGGCCCTGATGCGCGCCGCGCGCCGCATCGCCCTCGCCGTGCAGGCGGCGTTCCGGCCGGAAGGCATCACCGTGCTGCAGGCCAACAAGCCCGCCGGCTGGCAGACCGTGCCGCACCTGCACCTGCACGTGCTGCCGCGCCACGCGGGCGACGGCGTCGAGCTGGTGTGGCCGCGCAAGGAGCCGGGGATGGAGCGGCTGCAGGAACTGGCGAAGCGGATCGTGCTCTGAGGCCGGCGACGCCGCTCAGCTCTCGGATTCGGCAAGCAGCCGCAGCAACGCGGCACGCAGCGATGGCAGCTCGTCGCGCAGGATGCTCCACACGGTGTCGTCGTCGATCCCGAGGTAGCCGTGGATCAGCCGGTTGCGCACCGCGACCACCAGACGCCAGGGCACCTCGGGCGAGCCGGCGCGAACCTCCGCCGACACGTGCGTCGCGGCCTCGCCGATCAACTTGAGGTTTCGCAGCGTGGCGTCGTAGCGCATCGCGTCGACCCGGAACGACGCACGATCCAGGGGTTGCGTATATGCGAGCGCCTTGTCGCAGAAGGCCAGCATGTCCTCGACATAGAAGCGCCATGCGCGGGCCGGCGCAGCCTCAGACATGGATGGCATCCCGCTCGACGAACGGCTTCAGTTGCGGCCGCAGCGCCTGCTCGGTCACCAGGTCGACCGAACAGCCGAGCAGGTCTTCGAGATAGAACTGAAGCCCGAAGTAGCGACGCGAGTCCGCGGGGCCGTCAAAAGCCACCAGCACGTCAGCGTCGCTGTCGGCGCGAGACTGGTCTCGCGCCATGGACCCGAACAAGGCCAGCCGAACAACGCCGAAGCGGCGTTGCAGTTCGGGCTTGCTCCGGCGCAGCAGGCCGAGGACGGTGGCGCGATCCATTCGTCAATGATGCCGCATCGTCCCTGCCGACGCATGGCTCAGGTGGCCCGCGCCGCCGCTCAGATCTCCTCGTACAGCGGCAGCGTCAGGAACTCCTCGAACGCATCCTGCGTGCTCATCGTCGTGAAGATCTCCGCCGCGCGGTCGAACTTGCCCTCGAAGCCGCCGGCCTTGATCTTGGCGAGTTCTTCCGGCACCAGGGCGCGCACCATGTCGGCCGTGACCTTGCGGCCGTCGTCGAGCACGCCCTTGGGCGAGCGGATCCACTGCCACACCTGCGAGCGGCTGATCTCGGCCGTGGCCGCGTCTTCCATCAGGTTGTGGATGGGCACGCAGCCGTTGCCCGCCAGCCAGGCGCCGAGGTAGTGGATGCCGACGTTGATGTTCATGCGCAGGCCGGCCTCGGTGATGGGCGTCTCGGGCTGGAAGTTCAGCAGGTCGGCGCCGCTGACCTTCAGGTCCGCCACGCGCTTGCCGAAGTTGTTCGGCCGCTCGCCCAGTACCGCCACGAATTCCTTCATCGCCGGCTCCACCAGCCCCGGGTGCGCCACCCAGCCGCCGTCGTAGCCGTCGGTGGCGTCGCGCTTCTTGTCGGCGATGATGCCGGCCATCGCCACGGCGTTCTTCTCGGGGTCGTTCTTGATCGGGATGAGCGCGCTCATGCCGCCGATGGCCGGGGCGCCGCGCTTGTGGCAGGTGTCCAGCAGCAGCAGGGCGTAGGCGCGCATGAAGGGCGAGGTCATCGTCACCTTGGCGCGGTCGGCCAGGCAGAAGTTCTTGTCGAGCTTGAACTTCTTGATGCACGAGAAGATGTAGTCCCAGCGGCCGGCGTTCAGCCCGGCCGAGTGCTCGCGCAGCTCGTACAGGATCTCCTCCATCTCGAACGCGGCGAGGATGGTCTCCACCAGCACCGTCGCCTTGATCGTGCCCTGCGGCAGGCCGATCTCGTCCTGCGCCATCACGAAGATGTCGTTCCACAGCCGCGCCTCGAGGTGCGACTCCATCTTCGGCAGGTAGAAGAAGGGCCCGGCGCCTCGCGCGACCTGCTCCTTGGCGTTGTGGAACAGGAACAGCGCGAAGTCGAAGATGCCGCCCGAGACGCGCTGGCCGTCGACCGTCACGTGCTTCTCGTCCAGGTGCCAGCCGCGCGGGCGCACCTGCAGCGTGGCAATCTTGTCGTTCAGCTGGTAGGTCTTGCCGTTCTGCTCGAGCTTCAGCGTGCGGCGGATGGCCTGGCCGAGGTTGATCTGGCCCTGGATCTGGTTCGCCCACAGCGGCGAGTTGCTGTCCTCGAAGTCGGTCATGTATGAATCGGCGCCCGAGTTGAAGGCGTTGATGACCATCTTCGCGTCCACCGGGCCGGTGATCTCCACCCGGCGGCAGTGCAGCGCGGGCGGGATCGGCGCCACCTTCCAGTCGCCGTCGCGCACGTGCTTCGTCTCGGCGAGGAAGTCGGGGCGCTCGCCGGCATCCAGGCGCTTCGCGCGCGCCACGCGCGCGGCCAGCAGCTCGCGGCGGCGCGGCTCGAAGGCGCGGTGCAGCCGGGCGACCAGCTCCAGCGCCGGCGGCGTGAGCACGGTCTCGAACCCGGGCAGGATGGGGGCGTTGATCTGCATGCCTTGCGGCAGTTGAAGCGTGGTCATGAGGGGGACTCCTGGCGTACGAAGGAAGGCGTGGGCGCCGCAGCGCCCGGTGCGCTCGAATCTATTCCACTATCGGGCAGCGATTGATGGCGCGATTCGGCGTTGATCCATGACCGGCAAGTTCATAATCCGCCCATCGTGGTGGACCGCCTCAAACAGATCGAGTCGTTCGTCGCTGTCACGCAGAAGGGCAGCCTCACCGCCGCCGCCGCGGCGGAGTCGGTCGCGCCCGCCGTGATCGGGCGGCGCATCGACGCCCTGGAGGAGCGCCTGGGCGTCAAGCTGCTCACGCGCACCACGCGGCGCATCACGCTCACTCACGAGGGCAGCGCCTTCCTGGAGGACTGCCAGCGCCTGCTGGCCGACCTCGCCAGCGCCGAGGCCAGCGTCAGCGCCGGCGGCGTGAAGGCGAGCGGCCACCTGCGCATCACCGCGCCGGCGGGCTTCGGGCGGCGGCACGTGGCGCCGCTCGCGCCGCAGTTCCTCGCCGCGCACCCGGACGTGAGCGTGTCGCTGAACCTGTCGGACCGCGTGGTCGACATCGTCAACGAGGGCTTCGACTGCGCCGTGCGCGTGGGCGACATGCCCGACTCCAGCCTCGTGAGCGTGCGCCTCGCCGACAACCGGCGCCTGTGCGTGGCCTCGCCCGACTACCTGAAGCGCGCCGGCACCCCGGCGCATCCGGGCGAGCTCGCGCGCCACGCCTGCCTGGGCCTGAGCAGCGACGCCAGCCAGACCCGCGGCTGGGCCTTCACCGTCGACGGCCAGGTGACGTACCTGCGCCCGCAGGGGCGGCTCGACTGCAGCGACGGCCAGGTGCTGCACGACTGGTGCGTGGCGGGCCTGGGCATCGCCTGGCGCTCGACCTGGGAGGTGGAGCGCGCGATCGCCGGCGGGCGCCTCGTCACCGTGCTGGACGCCTTCGCCGCGCCGCCCAACGGCATCTTCGCCGTGTTCGCCCAGCGCAAGCACCTGCCGCTGCGCGTGCGGCTGTGGATCGACTTCCTGAAGGAGCGCTACGCCGATGCGGCCTACTGGAAGGCCGCGCAATGAACGAACCCGGCCGGAGCCGGGTTCGCGCGGGAAGGACGGCGGCCTACTTGCTCAGGCATTCCTTCATGTAGGCCTGCCGTTCGGCGCCCGGCTTGCCGGTCTTCTTGAAGTCGGCGCTGCAGGCCGTCATCTTGTTCTGCTGCGCCGTCCTGGCGTCGGACTCCTTCTTCAGGCATTCCTTCATGAAGGCCTGGCGCTCGGCGCCCGGCTTGCCGGTGGCCTTGAAGTCGGCGCTGCAGCGGCTCATCTTGTTCTGCTGCGCCGTCGGGGCATCGGCGGCGAACGCGGGGGCGGCCAGGGCCAGGGCGGCCGCGACGGCGGCGATCAGGTGTTTCATCGCGAACATCTCCTCATGCACGCGCGACGGCGCGGGCCGCAGCCATTGAAGCAGAGCCGCCGGCGGCGGGCAATCAGAGGATGCGCCGCGGATGCGCCAGCGCCTCGTGCGCCGCATGCAGGCGGCGCACCAGCACGCGGATGAAGGCCTCGTCGAAGAGGTGGCGGCAGTTGGGGCTCAGCTGCCCCAGGGTCTCGGGCGTGAAGGAAATCGTCGTCGCCGGCTCGGTCACCACCACGTCGGTGCTGTGGCGGCGCAGCTCGGGGCTGGGCGCGAGGTAGGCCATCTCGCCCACCGAGGTGCCGGCGCCGAGCTGGGCGACCTTCTGGCCGTCGCGGAAGACCTCCACCTCGCCCTGCGCGATGATGTGGAAGGTGCAGCCTTCCTCGCCCTTGCGGTACAGCGCATGGCCGAAGTGGTGGCGCTGCCAGCGCGCGCGGTGCACCACCTCCCACAGCTCGACGTCGCCGAAGCTGGTGAAGAAGTCCAGCGTGCGCAGCAGGTTGAAGCGCTCCGAATCGAGCACGCCCTGCAGCTGCCCGCGCGGCACGTCCTGGTTGACGATGAGCGAGGACAGCGCCTGCGCGAACTCGTCCCAGGTGGCGTAGCGCGCGTTCGGGTCCTTGGCGAGCGCGCGCTGGATCACCGCGTCGACGGCCGCCGACACCCCCGCGCGCAGGCCCGTGAGCGGCGCCGGGTTGCGGTTGTAGATCTGGTGCATCATGGCCGACTGCACCTGCGCGTCGAAGGGCGGGCGGCCGGCCACGAGGTGGTAGAGCACGCCGCCGAGCGCGTAGATGTCGGCGCGGCAGTCGAGCGCGCTGCCGTCGAGCTGCTCGGGCGGCATGTAGGCGAGCGAGCCGACGCGGTAGACCTGCGTCACGTCGGCGGCGAGGTTGAGCACGCTGCCGAAGTCGCTGATCTTCACGTCGGTGACGGCGCCGCCGCTGTTGCGCGTGACCAGCAGGTTGGCCGGCTTCACGTCGCGGTGGATCAGCCCCTGGCGGTACACGTAGCCCAGCGCCATCGCGCACTTGAAGCCGATCTCGACGATGAGCTCCAGCGGCAGCAGCTGGTCGGCGCGGCAGTAGGGCCGCAGGGTGCTGCCCGGCACGTACTCCATGACGAGGTACGAGGAGCTCTCGTCCTGCACCGCGTCGAAGATCTGCACCACGTTCGGGTGCTGCAGCCGCCCGACCAGCGCCGCCTCGGCGGCGAAGAAGCGCTCGGTGTAGCGCTCGTCCGTCGGGTCGCCGAGCCGCCCGGCGCGCACCCGCTTGATCGCCACGTCGCGGTCGTGGAAGTCGTCGTGCGCGAGGAACACCTCGCTCGTCGCCCCCTCGCCCAGGCGCTTGAGCACCCGGTACTTGCCGATCTGGGCCGGCAGCTCGCACGGCGAGCTCAGCTCGAAGCGGCTTTCACCGGGTTGGGAGATGGATCTGGACATGTCGGGCTGGAGGGCGGGCGTCGATCTTCGCAGGCCACTGCACGCGCGTTCGGCGGAACAATGCCACAAACGCCGGCCATTCCGCAGGAGGCTAACCCCGCGGCGGCCCGCGCGTGTCGCGCACCCGCGACGGCCCGGCCGCACGAGGGGCCAACCTTAGAATCGCCGGATGATCGAAGCGAAGAAGGAATTATTGGCCGCGCTGGCCGAGGCGATCCAGGAAATCAGCCCCGGCGCCACGGTTCCCGTCGCCTTCGAGTCGCCCAAGCAGGCCGCCCACGGCGACTTCGCCTGCACCGCGGCGATGCAGCTCGCCAAGCCCCTGAAGAAGAACCCGCGCGAGCTCGCGCAGGCGCTGATCGAGGCGCTGCAGCGCCGCGCCGCGTTCCAGCGCCACGTCACGGCGCTCGAGATCGCCGGCCCCGGCTTCATCAACCTGCGCCTCGCGCCCGCCACGAAGCAGGCCGTGGTGCGCGAGGTGCTGCAGGCGCGCGACGCCTTCGGCCGGCAGCCGGCCGCCGCGCGCAAGGTGCTGGTGGAGTTCGTCTCCGCCAACCCGACCGGCCCGCTGCACGTCGGCCACGGCCGCCAGGCGGCGCTGGGCGACGCGCTGTGCAACCTCTTCGCCTCGCAGGGCGTGCAGGTCACGCGCGAGTTCTATTACAACGACGCCGGCGTGCAGATCGCCACCCTCGCCGCCTCGGTGCAGGCGCGCCTGCGCGGGCTGAGGCCGGACGGGCCGGGCTGGCCCGAGTCGGCCTACAACGGCGACTACATCGCCGACATCGCCGCCGACTTCGCCGCGAAGAAGACCGTGCACGCCGACGACCGCGAATTCACCGCCTCGGGCGACGCGGACGACCTCGACGGCATCCGCCAGTTCGCCGTGGCCTACCTGCGCCACGAGCAGGACCTCGACCTGCGCGCCTTCGGCGTGCGCTTCGACAACTACTACCTCGAGTCCAGCCTCTACACCAGCGGCCGGGTCGAGGACACGGTGCAGCGCCTCGTCGCCGCCGGCAAGACCTACGAGCAGGACGGCGCCCTGTGGCTGCGCTCCACCGCCTACGGCGACGACAAGGACCGCGTGATGCGCAAGTCCGACGGCGGCTACACCTACTTCGTGCCCGACGTCGCCTACCACATCGCCAAGTTCGAGCGCGGCTTCACCCAGGCGGTGAACATCCAGGGCAGCGACCACCACGGCACCATCGCCCGCGTGCGCGCCGGGCTGCAGGCGGCGGGTGTCGGCATCCCCGCCGGCTACCCCGACTACGTGCTGCACAAGATGGTCACCGTGATGAAGGGCGGCGAGGAGGTGAAGATCTCCAAGCGCGCCGGCAGCTACGTGACGCTGCGCGACCTGATCGAGTGGACCAGCCGCGACGCGGTGCGCTTCTTCCTCATCAGCCGCAAGGCCGACACCGAGTTCGTGTTCGACGTCGACCTCGCGCTGAAGCAGAACGACGAGAACCCGGTGTTCTACGTGCAGTACGCGCACGCGCGCATCTGCTCGGTGATCGCGCAGTACGCCGAGCGCGGCGGCGACCCGGCCGCGCTGGCCGACGCCGACCTGTCGCCGCTGACCGCGCCTGCCGAAGCCGCGCTGATGCTGCAGCTCGCCGCCTACCCGGCGGTGCTGTCGGGCGCGGCGGCGGGCCTCGCGCCGCACGACGTGGCCTTCTACCTGCGCGACGTGGCGAGCGCCTTCCACAGCTACTACGCGGCCGAGCGCTTTCTCGTCGATGATGCGCGGCTGAGCCGGGCGCGGATGGCGCTGCTCGCGGCCACCCGGCAGGTGCTGCACAACGCGCTCGGCGTGCTGGGCGTCGGCGCGCCGGACAGGATGTGATTCGGGAGACTTCATGAAACAGCAACAGCGCGCAACGCGCCAGGGCGGCGGCTTCGCCATGGGCCTGATCGTCGGCCTGCTCGTCGGACTCGCGCTCGCGCTGGGCGTGGCGCTCTACGTGACCAAGGTGCCGGTGCCCTTCATCAACAAGGTGCCGCAGCGCTCGGCCGAGCACGACGCCGCCGAGATGGAGCGCAACAAGAACTGGGACCCGAACGCGCCGCTATACGGCAAGAACCCGGTGCGCCCGAACGCCAGCGGCGGCGCCGTGACGCCGGCGCCGGCGGCCTCCACGCCCGCGGCCGCACCCGCGCTGCCCCCCACCGCGGCCGCCGTGCCGCCGCCGGCCGCGCCGCGCGACCCGGCGGCCATCCTCGGCGGGCAGGCCGCCGAGCCCCCGGCCCCGGCGCTGCCGGCACGCGCGGCGGCCGACCCGTTCAGCTACTTCGTGCAGGCCGGCGCCTATGGCCGCAGCGAGGACGCCGAGCGCCAGCGCGCCCGGCTCGCCATGCTCGGCTTCAGCGCCAAGGTGACCGAGCGCGAACAGTCCGGGCGCACCGTCTACCGCGTGCGCGTGGGGCCGTACGCCCACAAGGACGAGGCCGACACCGCGAAGCGGAAGATCGACGATGCGGGCATCGAATCCGCCCTGGTGCGCGTGCAGCGCTGACGCGGCCCGCCGCCGGACGACCACGAGGAGCCGCGGATGCTGAACCGGCGTGAGTTCTCGGGCTGGGCGGCCGGCGCGGTGGCCGCGGCGGCGGCCGGCAGGGCCGCCGCCCAGGGCGCGCCGGCCGCCGGCACGCACTACACGCGCCTGCCGCGCCCGCTGCCGGTGGCGTCCGCCGGCAAGATCGACGTCATCGAGTTCTTCTGGTACGGCTGCCCGCACTGCAACGCCTTCGAGCCCGCGCTCGCGGCCTGGGTGCGGGCGCTGCCGCCGGACGTGGCCTTCCGCCGCGTGCCGGTCGCCTTCCGCGCCGAGCCCTTCGTCGCGCACCAGAAGCTGTACTACGCGCTGGAGGCGATGGGCCAGGTCGAGGCGCTGCATGCCAAGGTCTTCGCCGCCATCCACGGCGGCGGCCGGCGCCTGGACAAGCTCCCCGACATCAGCGCCTTCGTCGCCGGCCACGGCGTGGACGCGGCGAAGTTCGCCGCCGTGTACGACTCCTTCCAGGTGCAGTCCAAGGCACGCCAGGCGAAGCAGCTGAGCGAGGCCTACGACATCGACGGCGTGCCCGCGATCGGCGTGCACGGGCGCTTCTACACCTCCGGCACGCAGGCCGGCCCGGCGCAGAACATGCTCAAGGTCGCCGACGCGCTGATCGCCCAGGCCCGTGCCTCCCTCTGAACCCGTCCGCGCGCCGGCCGGGCGGCGCTGAACTTTTCGCCCGCCGCGGCACTCTGCCACCCGTCACCCTGCATCACCTCGAGGAATCACGATGAAGCGTCGCCAGTTTTCGCTGCAACTTGCCGGTACGGGCGCGGCGGTCGCCGCGGCCTCGTTCGCGCCCTGGGCGCATGCCGCGAACGAGCCGGTCGAAGGGCGCGACTACGTCAAGCTGGCCCAGCCGCTGCCGGTGGCGCCGGGCAAGATCGAGGTGGTGGAGTTCTTCTGGTACGGCTGCCCGCACTGCAACGCCTTCGAGCCGACGCTGGAAGCCTGGCAGAAGAAGCTGCCGGACGACGTGGCCTTCAAGCGCGTGCCCGTGGCCTTCCGCCAGGAGCCCTACGTCGCGCACCAGCGCATCTACTACGCGCTCGAGGCCATGGGCCTGGTGGAGACGATGCACCGCAAGGTCTTCGCCGCCATCCACAACGAGCGCCAGCGCCTGGACAAACTCGACGACATCGCCGCCTTCATGCAGAAGAACGGGGTCGACGCCGACAAGTTCAAGGCCCAGTACAACTCGTTCTCCATGCAGGCCAAGCTGCAGCAGGCGCGCAAGCTCGCGGCCGGCTACAAGATCGACGGCGTGCCCACGCTCGGCATCCAGGGCCGCTACTTCACCTCGGGCTCGCTCGTCGGCAGCAACGAGGGCGCCTTGCGCGTGGCCGACGCCCTGATCGAGCGTTCGCGCAAGGGCGGCTGAGCGCCGCCCGCAGGCGCCGGCATTCCGCCACGCAAATGGGCGGGGTTCGCCGGCGGCGAAACCGGCCAGGCATGACACTTTGCAGGCTAGAATGACCTGCAAGTTTCATGCCTTTATGAACACACGCCCCGCCCGACTCCCCCGCGCCGCCTGCGCCCTCGCGCTGGCCGCCGCCGCCGTGCTGCCGGCCCACGCCGAGCGCGCCGACCGCGGCAAGCCGCTGTCGGTGGCGGCCGACCGCGAAGGCACCGTCGACCTGATCAAGCAGGTGGTGGTATTCACCGGCGACGTGGTGGTGACCAAGGGCACGATCGTCATCAAGGCCGCGCGCGTGGAAGTGCGCGAATCGGCCGACGGCTTCCGCACCGCCGTCGCCATCGGCGCGCCGAGCCAGCCGGCGAGCTTCCGGCAGAAGCGCGAAGGCGTGGACGAATACATCGAGGGCCAGGCCGACCGGCTCGAATACGACGCCCGCGGCGACGTGGTGCGCTTCCAGGGCCATGCCGTCGTGACCCGCCTGCGCGGCACGGCGGTGGCCGACAAGATCACCGGCAACCTGATCACCTACGACAACACCGCCGAGGTGTTCAGCGTGGAGGGCGGCGCGATCTCGGGCGCGTCCGACGGCCGCGTGCGGGCGGTGCTGTCGCCCCGCGAAGGCAGCGCCGCCGCAGCGGCGGCGTCGGCCGCCTCCGCCGGCGAGGCGCCGGCCGCCAGGCCATGACGGCGAACGCCGCCGCCGCGCCGGCCGCCCGCCAGCCGGGCCGCCTCGTCGCCATCGGCCTGCAGAAGAGCTACGGCACGCGCATGGTGGTCAAGGACGTGCACCTGGCCGTCGACGCCGGCGAGGTGGTCGGCCTGCTCGGCCCCAATGGCGCGGGCAAGACGACCAGCTTCTACATGATCGTCGGCCTGGTGCGCGCCGACGCCGGCGAGATCACGATCGACAACGCGCGGGTGGAGCGCCTGCCCATCCACCGCCGCTCGCGGCTCGGCCTGTCGTACCTGCCGCAGGAGGCGTCGATCTTCCGCAAGCTCACGGTGGAAGAGAACATCCGCGCGGTGCTCGAGCTGCAGGAAGGCCCGGACGGCCGCCCCTTCGGCGCGGCCCGCATCGAGGAGCTGCTCGACGGCCTGCTGCGCGACCTGAGCATCGAGAAGCTGCGCGCCTCGCCGGCGCCGGCGCTGTCGGGCGGCGAGCGCCGGCGCGTGGAGATCGCGCGGGCGCTGGCCACGCAGCCTCGCTTCATCCTGCTCGACGAGCCCTTCGCCGGCGTGGACCCGATCGCGGTGATCGAGATCCAGCGAATCATCAGCTTCCTCAAGAGCCGCGGCATCGGCGTGCTCATCACCGACCACAACGTGCGCGAGACGCTGGGCATCTGCGACCGCGCCTACATCATCAGCGAAGGACGGGTGCTGGCCGAAGGCACGCCGACGGATATCGTGGAGAACGCCGATGTCCGCAAGGTGTACCTGGGCGAGCACTTCCGCATGTGATGAAGCCGTCCCTTCAGGTCCGCCTTTCCCAGCACCTGGCGCTCACGCCGCAGCTGCAGCAGTCGATCCGGCTGCTGCAGCTCTCGACGCTGGAACTGCAGCAGGAGGTCGAGCAGATGCTCGACCAGAACCCCTTCCTCGAGGCCGAGGAAGACAACACCCCGGCGGCCGAGCCGCTGGCCGAGCGCCTGAGCCCGGCCGAGCGCGCCGGCGAGCGCGAGGCCGAGACGGCCGGCGCCGACGCCACGGCCGAAGGCCCGGAGGCCGACCGCGGCGCCGACCGCGACGAGCTCGGCGCCACCGAGCGCGAGGACTGGGAGAACGGCACCGAGCGCGACGACTTCGACGGCATCCGCGAGACGCCCGGCAGCGCCGGCACGGCCAACGACGGCGACGACTTCGAGCCGCAGGACCGCAACCTCGCCGGCCCCAGCCTGCAGGACCACCTGCGCAGCCAGCTGCTGGGCATGCGCCTGTGCGACGAGGATGCGGCGGCGCTGCACATCCTGATCGAGTCGCTGACCGAGGACGGCTACCTGGCCGACCCGATCGAGGACATCGCCGCGCTGCTGGCCGAGGAAGGCGAGCCGCGCGAGGAGCTCATCGAGCGCCTGCAGTGCGCGCTGAAGTGGCTGCAGAGCATGGACCCGATCGGCGTGGGCGCGCGCGACCTCGGCGAATGCCTGACGCTGCAGCTGCGCGCCCTGCCGCGCAGCGAGGCGCAGACGGTGGCCATCATCATCTGCAAGCAGCACCTGGAGCTGCTGGCGCGGCGCGACGTGAAGCGGCTGATGGCCGCCACCGGCGCCGACGAGGCGCTGCTCAAGGCGGCGCAGCAGCTCATCGTCGCGCTCGAGCCCAAGCCGGCGCGGCCCTTCGCGCGCGCCGAGGCCAACATCATCGTGCCCGACGTGATCGTGCAGAAGTCGGGGCGCAGCTGGAAGGTGGTGCTCAACCCCGACGTGATGCCCAAGCTGCGCATCAACGACCTGTACGCCCAGGCCATCCGCCACACGCGCGGGCAGCCGGCCTCGGCCGGCCACGCGGGCCTGAGCTCGCGGCTGCAGGAGGCGCGCTGGTTCATGAAGAACATCCAGCAGCGCTTCGACACCATCCAGCGCGTGAGCCAGGCCATCGTCGAGCGGCAGAAGAGCTTCTTCACCCACGGCGAGATCGCGATGAAGCCGCTGGTGCTGCGCGAGATCGCCGACGAGCTGGGCCTGCACGAATCCACCATCTCGCGCGTGACCACCGCCAAGTACATGGCGACGATGTTCGGCACCTTCGAGCTGAAGTACTTCTTCGGCTCGTCGCTGAACACCGAGGCCGGCGGCAACGCGTCGAGCACCGCGGTGCGCGCGCTCATCAAGCAGCTCGTCGCGGCCGAGGACCCGGCCAAGCCGCTGTCGGACAGCCAGCTCTCGGCCATGCTGGAGGAGCAGGGCATCCAGGTCGCGCGGCGCACCGTCGCCAAGTACCGCGAGGCGCTGCGCATCGCGCCGGCCAGCCAGCGCAAGACCCTCTGACATGGCGTTGCCGCTCTTCCTGCCCTGCGCCGCGGGCGTCGAGGCGCTGCTGGCCGACGAGGTGCGGCGCGTGCTGCCGCAAGCCACGGTGCGTGCCGCGCGCAGCGGCGTCGCGCTCGAAGGCGGGCCCGACGAGGTGATGGCGCTCAACCTCGAATCGCGGCTCGCGCAGCGCGTGCTGGTCGAGGTGGCCGAAGGCCCGTACCGCGACGAGGCCGACCTGTACGCGCTCGCGCGCGGCGTCGACTGGCAGCAGTGGATCACCCCGCGGCACACGCTGCGCGTGGACACCACGGCGCAGCGCAGCCCGCTGCGCAGCCTCAACTTCGCCGCCCTGCGCATCAAGGACGCGGTGTGCGACGCGCTGCGCGAGGCCACCGGCGAGCGCCCGAGCGTGGACCTGCGCTCGCCCGACCTGGCGCTGGTGCTGCACGTCGGCCCGGAGCGCGCCTCGCTGTACGTCGACAGCTCGGGCGAGCCGCTGTTCAAGCGCGGCTGGCGCGAGGACAAGGGCGACGCGCCGCTGAAGGAGACGCTGGCCGCCGCCATGCTCGCCGCCGCCGGCTGGCGCGGCACGCCCGAGACGGGCGGCGCGCTGCACGACCCCTGCTGCGGCTCCGGCACCATCGCCATCGAGGCCGCGCAGATCGCCTGCGGCATCGCGCCGGGCCTGGCGCGCCGCTTCGCCTTCGAGCGCTTGCTGCCCTTCGCCGACCCCGAGATGCGCGCGCAGTGGCAGCGGCTCAAGAGCCGGGCGCAGTCGCGCATCCATGCGAGCGCCGTGCCCATCGTCGCGAGCGACGTGTCCTTCCGCATGGTCGACTTCGCCCGCCGCAACGCCGGACGCGCCGGCGTGGCCGACGCCATCGAGTTCCACGGCGGCGATGCGCTGGAGCGTCCCGCGCCGGCGCTGCCGGCCGGACTGCCCGGCACGCTGATGCTCAACCCGCCCTACGGCGAGCGCATCGACCCCAAGGGCGCGCGCGCCGCCGAACGCCGCGCCGCCGACGCCGGCAACCGCGCCCTGCCGGACGACTTCTTCGCCCGGCTCTCGACCCACTGGAAGCGGGCCTACACCGCGCACCCCGCCGGCTGGACGGCCTGGGTGCTCAGCCCCGACATGAAGCTGCCCGGCGCCATGCGGCTGAAGGAGAGCCGCCGCGTGCCGATGTGGAACGGCCCGATCGAATGCCGGCTGTTCCGCTTCGACCTGGTGGCCGGCCCGGCGCGGGTCAGCGGCAGCCCAGGCTGAAGAAGAAGGTCGCGCCGGCGTCGGGCTGCGACTGCGCCCACACGCGGCCGCCATGGCGCTCGACGATGCGCTTGACGATGCTCAGCCCCACCCCGCTGCCCTGGAAGCGCTGCGCGCCGTGCAGCCGCCGGAAAGGCTCGAACAGGCCGTCGGCGCGCTCGGCGTCGAAGCCCACGCCGTTGTCGCGCACGTACAGCACCTGCTCGCCGTCCTGCTCGCAGGCGCCGAGCTCGATGCGCGGGCTGGCCGCCTCGCGCGAGAACTTCAGCGCATTCCCCACCAGGTTGACGTAGACCTGCCGCAGCAGCTCGGGATCGGCGTGCACGCGCGGCAGCGGCTTGAGCGTGACCGGCAGGCGCGCACCCACCGGCTGGGCGAGGCGGATGTGCTCCAGCGTCTCGCGCACGAAGCGGTCGAGGTCCAGCGGCTGCGGCGCGAGGTCGACCTCGCTCACGCGCGCCAGCGCCAGCAGCGAGCCCACGAGCTGCGACGAGGCATCGGCCTGGGTGGCGATGGCGTCGAGGTAGCGGGCGGCATCGGCCGTGTCGCCGCGTTCGAGCGCCCCGAGCGCCAGCCGCGACACGCCGGCGATGCCGCCCAGCGGCCCGCGCAGGTCGTGCGACACGCTGCGGTTGAAGCTCTCCAGCCCGGCGATCACCTCGTGCAGCTCGGCCGTGCGCTGCGCCACGCGCCGTTCGAGCGATTCGTTCAGGGCGTGCAGCGCCTCGTCCGCCGCCTCGCGGCGCCGCAGCTCGTCCGTGGCGCGGCGCTGGGCGCGCAGCAGGCCGGTGGTCAGCACCGCCATGCCCAGCGCCACCGTGGGAATGGCCACGATGTAGCGCAGCAGCGCCGGGTCCAGCCACCCCGCCGCCGCCGCGGCGACGGTGACCGGATACGCCGCCAGCAGCAGGCCCACGAGGCCATGGCCCGAGTGCGGCTCGCGCCGCGCCGCGACGACGGCCACCCCGGCCTGCAGCGCCACCATCAGCGACAGGCCGGCGAAGGCCAGCATGCGCGTGGCGCCGAGGAACACCCCGCCCAGCACCACCGCGCCCAGCACCAGGGCCGAGACGCGCGCATGCCGCGCCGGACGCGCCGGCAGGTTGGCGTAGCCGACCAGGCCGAGCGTGATCAGCGTGGCGGCGGCGACGACCAGCACCGAGGTCAGCGGATTGGGCAGGTGCGCGGCCGCGGGGCGCAGCTCGGCGTCGAACAGATAGATCGCCGCCACCAGCGCGTAGGCGAGGGCGAAGCAGGCCGGCGGGCGTGCCCGCTGCGCGCGCGCCGCCAGCGCGAACAGCAGCGCCAGCAGGCCGTGCGACACGGCACCGACCAGCGCGTAGATGTCGATCGCTTGCATCACCCCGGCCCCCGACGCTGTAAGCGTTTGTTTTGCCGCGCAGGATAGCGCCGGGCCGCTGCGCCGCGCACAGGGAATGCCGTCCCGCGCGAAGCGGGTCACGAAGAACGCCGGCGCGGCGATCAGGAGGGGCGCAGGGCCAGGGCGGCGAGCAGCGCCAGCGGCGCGGTATCGGCGCGCAGCACGCGCGGGCCGAGCGTCACCGGCATGAAACCGCGTGCGCGCGCCGCGTCTTCCTCGGCGGCGGCAAGGCCGCCTTCCGGGCCGCTGAGCGCGACCACCGGCCAGGCACCGGCTGGCGCCGGCAGCGGTCGCGCGTCGCGCAGCGACAGCACCAGCCGCGCCTCGGGCGCCCCCTCCGGCAGCGACGCGAGCCACTCGCCGAGGCCGCGCACCGGCTCGACCACCGGCACCGCCGTGCGCCCGCTCTGCTCGCTCGCGGCCACCGCCACGCCCTGCCAGTGCGCCACCTTCTTCGCCGCGCGCTCGCCCGACAGGCGCAGCACCGAGCGCTCGCAGACCAGCGGCTGGATCGCCGCGGCGCCGAGTTCGGTGGCCTTCTCGACGAGGGCGTCCATCCGGTCGTTGGCGGGCATGCCCACGGCCAGCGTCACGCGGCACGCCAGCTCGCGGTCGGCGCCGTGCCGCTCGCCCACCCGCACGTCGACCTCGGACCGGCCGATCCGCAGCACCTCGGCCGCCCATTCGCCGCCGCGCCCGTCGAACAGCGTGATGGCGGCGCCGGGCTGCAGGCGCAGCACCTGGACGTGCCGCGCCGCGCCGGGCGGCAGCCGCAGGCGGTCGGTGGTGTGCAGCGGGATGTCGACGTGGAACCGGGGCGGCATGCGTTCCGAAGGCGCGGGCGTCAGGAACTGCCGAGTGTCGCCTGCAGCTTGTCGAAGCGTGCCTTGTCCTTCGCGTCCAGGCGGCCCGGATCGGCCGGCTGCAGGGCCGCCTGCGCCCCCGCCCGGTCGCCGCCGGCCAGCAGCGTTTCCGCCAGGTGCAGCCGCGGCAGCGGCGCCAGCGGCGCGAGGTTCACGGCGGTGCGCAAGGTGTCGACGGCTTCGGCCTGCCGGCCGGCGCGCGCCAGGGCGAGGCCGTAGGTGTCGAGCACCGCGGCGTTGTTCGGCAGGCCCCTCGCGGCGCGGCGCGCCGTCTCCAGCGCCTCGGGCCGCCCGGCCTCGAGCTGCGCCCAGGCGAGGTCGTTGAGCAGCACCGCGTTGCCGGGTGCCTTCGCCGCGAGCTTCTGCAGCAGCTCGACCGAGCGCGCGGCCTGGCCGGCGGCGAGCGCGCGCTGCGCCGCGGCGGCCACCACGCCGGCATCGTCGGGATGGCGCTTGAGCGCCGCCGCCAGCTCGGCATCGGCCGCGGCGCGCTGGCCGGTCTGGTCGAGCACGCGCACCATGCGCAGTTGGGCCGCCGGCACCATGCCCGCGCGGGCGGCGTCGCCGTAGCGCTTGAGGGCGTCTTCCGGCTTGCCCGTCTGCGCGAGGACGTCGGCTTCGAGCAGCATCGCCGCGCCCTTGAGCTCCTCGCGCTGACCCATCTGGCGGGCGATCGACAGGGCCTCGGAGGGGTTGTCGGGCAGCGACAGCGTGGCCAGCGCCAGGTACGGCGCCACGTCGAAGGGGCGCTCCTGCAGCACGGCGCGCAGCAGCGTGATGGCCTCGGCGCGCCGCCCGGCCGCGGCCTCGAGCTGGGCCAGGTGCAGGCGCCAGTCGTGCCGCTGCGGATAGGCGGCGGCCAGCTTGCGGTAGCCCTCGGTGGCAGCCTGCGTGCGGCCCAGGCGCTCGTTGGTGGCGGCCAGCAGGGCGATCGCCGCGCCGGGCGCGTTGGCCACCGCGGCACCCGACTGCGCGGCCGAGACGGCCTTGTCGGGCTCGCCGGCACGCAGGTATTCCTCGACCAGCGCCTGGCGCAGCGGCACCACGGCGGGCAGCGTGGCCACGCCCTTCTCCAGCACCGACAGCGGCGTCGGCACGGCCTGGTCCCCGGCCCGCAGCAGCGCGGCATACAGCAGGTAGACCTGCGCGCTCCTGGCGCCGGCGGCCACCGCCGCGGCATGCCGCGCCAGGCGCTCGCGCTGCTGCTCGGGGCTGCGCGCCATGGCCGACAGCGCCGTCAGCGCCAGCGGGTTGGCGGGCTCGCGGTCGAGCACGGCCACGGTGCTGGCCCAGGCGCCGGCCGCGTCGCCCTGGGCCGACTGCGTGGCCGCCAGGGTGAGCCGGGCCTGGCCGTCGTCCGGGTGGGCGGCGACGCCTTCGTCGGCCAGCCGCCGGGCCAGCGCGGGCTGGCCGATGCGCAGCGCGGCGGCGACCACGCGCGCCTGCAGGCCGGTGTCGTCCTTGCCGGCGGCAGCGGCCTGCTCGAGCCGGCGCACGGCCTCGGCCGACGCGCCCAGGCTGCCGTGCACCTCGGCCAGGCGCAGCAGCGCGCCGGCATCGTCCGGGCGCTTGGCCACCAGGGCCGCGAGCGTGCGCGCCGCCTCGGCGCGCTGGCCGCGGGCAAGCTCGATCTCCGCGCGCACGCCGAGCAGCTGCGGATCCTCCGGCTCGAGCCGCAGGCCGCGCTGCACGATCTCGGCGGCGCCGTCGACCTTGCCGCTGCGCAGCTGGCTTTGCGCATACAGCCGCAGCGACGGCAGCGAGAACGGCGAGCGCTGCACCAGCGACTGCAGCCGCCGGTCGGCCGCCGCCACGTCGCCCTGCTGCAGCTCGGCCGAGGCCACCAGCAGGTTGGCCGGCGCATGGTCGGGCGCCACCGAGAGCACGCGCAGCGCCGCGGCGTGGCTCTCCTCGGTGCGGCCCTCGCGCGCGAGCAGCAGGGCGTCGAGATAGACCGTCCAGAAGTAGTTCGGCGCGCGCTTGCGCAGGCCGTCGCGCACGGCCGTGGCCTGCGCGACCTTGCCGACGCCCAGCAGCGCCTCGCCGTATTCGCCGGCCACGCCGTGGTGCCAGGGCACCGCCTGGTGGGCGCGCTCGATGAAGCCCACCGCCACCTGCGGCTGGTCGACGGCCGCCGCCAGGCGGCTCGCGGTGCGCAGCAGCCACCACGGCGTGCCGGCGTCGGGCGGCGTCGCCGTGAGCAGGGCGAGCGCTTCCTTCGGCTGGCCCTGCTGGGCGAGCAGCTGGGCACGCGCCACCGTCAGCGCCGGGGTGGGCGCGAGGCCCTCGAGCTGCGCCTGCGCCAGCGGCACGCGGCGCTGGCTCAGGTAGGCCATCGCGACGGCCGCATGCAGGGTGCTGTTCGCTTCGGCCGACGGGAGCTGGCGGTCCTTGAAGTCGCGCACGAGCTTGTCGATGTCGCTGCGGTCGAGCATCAGCAGGGCGATGCGCGGGACGAGCTGGTTCTCGTCGCCGCCGTTCTCGACGGCCTTGCGCAACTGCTGCTCGGCGCCCAGGCGGTCGTGGGTGCGCTCCAGGGCATCGGCCAGCAGCAGGCGCGGTTCCACCGCGCCGAGGTCGGCCTGCACGGCGTTCTTGAACTCGATCACCGCCGCGGGATAGTCCTCGGCCTTCATGTGGTCGCGGCCGGCGGCGAGCCGGTCCGACGGGGCACAGGCGGCGAGCACGGCGCCGAGCGCGACGGCGATCGACCGGGCGCGCCAGCGTTCGAAGGCGGAAACCCCGGGGCAGTGCGTGGCTGAGCGCTCCATCGTGCGTACCGTGCGAAGTGGTTGTCGTGCACCGCCGCCGGCAGGCGGCGGGCGGAAACAAAAAAAGGGCCAGCGAGCCGGCCCTTCTCGTGGAGTCGCGAGCTTAGCGCCGGATGCGGCGGCGGCTCACGCCGACCAAGCCCATCAGCGCGACGCCGGCCAGCAGCATGCTGGAGGGCTCGGGCACTTGCGACGGCGGCGTCACCGAGCCGAAGCCGTCGAGGTAGATGAAGCCTTCGTGGGCCGTCGGGGCGCAATCGCTGGCCAGCACGGTCAGCGTGAAGTCGTGGCCCGAGAGGCTGGCGTCGATGGCGAGCTGCTCGATCTGCCATTGCGGCGTGTAGAAGTAGCTGCCGAGCTGGTTGAAGCGCGAATCGACGCCACCGCCGGTGCCCACCGCGTTGTAGACGCGCGTGATCAGGTCGGTCCCGGTCGTGTCGTCACGCAGGTTGATGACCATCGCCGCCGACTGCTCGGCCGAATGGCCGCCGTTTTCGAGCACGGCCAGCCAGGCGAAGAAGATGTTGGCTTCGGTGTAGTTCGAGACCGACTGGCTCGCCACGGAGACATAGCCGCCGGTGGTGGTGTCTTCCACGCGCAGGGAGTAGCCGCCGCTGTAGACGCGGTTGGGCATGAGGGCCGCGAGCGCCGCCGACACGCCTTCGACCTGGCCGGGGGTCACCACGGCAGAGTGGTTCGCGATGCTCGCGTTGTAGCGCGTGCCGCCGGGCAGGTAGTCGTTCGGGTTCAGGACGCTGAGGTTCTGGCTGCTGCGCGAGCCGCCGCCAATGGTCCAACCGTTCAGGTTGCCGTCTTCGAACCCACCATTCGTAAAGCCGGCAGCGTGCGACGCCGTGCCGACGAGCAGCGCAGACAGCGCCACGATCCAAGCTCTCAGTTTCATTTCTCACCCCTGGTTGTTCCCGGCCCCCTCGGCCAGGGTGATGAGACATAGCGAAAACCAAGCCAGCCTGCCGGAATCGAGCCAAGTCGTTGTTTTATCTCGTGTTTTTCAGCAGCGCCCCGGCCACGCCAAGCCGGGCTGTAACGGCGCTCGACATACAAGAACAGGGGGTTGCCACTTCCGTTTGAAACAGTGTGCGCACTCACTGATACAGCCAGCGCGTGACGATCTGCAGGCTGTAGACGCTCGCCACTTCGGCGATGAAACGGTTGAAATCGACGTTCGCGCTGTCGTCGGCGCGGTCGGAGATGCAGCGCAGCACCGCGAACGGCCGGCCGAAATCGGTGCAGACCTGCGCGAAAGCGGCGCCCTCCATCTCGACGGCGAGGGCGTCGGGCAGCAGCTCGCGCAAGGCCCGGCTTTCGCGGACCGAGGCCACGAAGCGGTCGCCGCTGGCGATCAGCCCCTGGTGCAGGCGCGGCCGCGCGATGCCGAACTCGGCGAGATGATGCCGGCCGATCAGCGCCTCGGCCTGCGCCAGGCACTGCGTGGCGGCGGCGGCCAGGGCCTGCGACAGCGCCTCGTCGGCGGCGAAGCGCGAGCGCCCGGTGAGCGGCACCTCGAAGCGCGGAAACAGCGGCGAGGCGTCCATGTCGTGCTGGACGAGCGAGCGCGCCACCACCACGTCGCCCACCGCCACGTCGCCGTGCAGGCCACCGGCCGCGCCGGTGAACAGCAGCTCGGCGGCGCCGAAGTGCTGGATGAGCAGCGCGGCCGTGGTGGCCGCGGCCACCTTGCCGACGCCCGACAGCGCCAGCACCACCGGCCGCGCGCCGATGCGGCCGACGTGGAAGCGCCGGGCGCCGAGCTCGACGGTGTGCGCCGCTTCGAGCAGCGGCAGCAGCGCGCGCAGCTCGTCGTGGAGCGCGCTGGTGACCGCCAGCGGCGCGGCGGCGCTCATCCTGCGCCGCGCATCACCAGCCACCGATCAAGCGAGCGCCGCGGATCCGGCTTTGCCGGTCCGCTGGTGCTGCCCCCTTGAGGGGGCGCGCGAAGCGCGTAGGGGGTGGTCCATCTAGTTACGGAGCTCGCGGCGCAGCACCTTGCCCACCGCCGTCTTGGGCAGGTCGGCGCGGAACTCGACCACGCGCGGACGCTTGTAGCCGGTGAGGTTCGCCTCGCAGTAGGCGCGGACCTGCGCCTCGGTGACGCTCGGGTCGCTCTTGACGCACACCAGCTTCACCACCTCGCCCGACTTCTCGTCGGGCACGCCGATGGCCGCGCATTCGAGGATGCCGGGCATCTGGCCGACCACGTCCTCGACCTCGTTCGGGTACACGTTGAAGCCGCTGACGAGGATCATGTCCTTCTTGCGGTCGACGATGCGGAAGTAGCCGCGCTCGTCGACGATGCCCACGTCGCCGCTGCGGAAGAAGCCGTCGGCCGTCATCACCTTGGCGGTCTCGTCGGGGCGCTGCCAGTAGCCGGCCATCACCTGCGGCCCGCGGATGGCGATCTCGCCCGGCGTGCCGACCGGCACCTCGTTGCCGTCGTCGTCGATCAGCTTGATCTCGGTGTTGGGCATGGGCAGGCCGATGTTGCCGCTGAACGCGGTGCTGTCCACCGGGTTGCACGAGGCCGAGGGCGAGGTCTCGGACAGGCCGTAGCCCTCGACGATGGGGCAGCCCGTCTTCTCGAGCCAGAGCTTGGCGGTGGCGCTCTGCACCGCCATGCCGCCGCCCACCGAGATGACGAGGCTGCTCCAGTCGACGGTGCTCATCTGCGGATGGTGCGCCATCGCGTTGAACAGCGTGTTCACCGCGGGGAAACTGTGGAACTTGATCGAGGACAGGTCCTTGAACACCGCCGGCAGGTCGCGCGGGTTGACGATCAGGATGTTGCAGCCGCCCATGCGCATGCCGAGCATCATGTTCGTGTTGAAGCCGAAGATGTGATAGAGCGGCAGCGCGCACACCGTCACGACCTGCTCGCCCGGCGGGATCTTCTTCAGCGCCGGCTGGTACCAGGCCTCGGACTGCAGGATGTTGGCGACGAGGTTGCGATGCAGCAGCACCGCGCCCTTGCTCACGCCGGTGGTGCCGCCGGTGTACTGCAGCACGGCGATGTCGTCGGGCCCGACCTGCGCGGCCTTGAGCGTCATGCCGCGCCCGCGCGCGAGCGCGTCGTTGAAGCGCACGGCGCCGGGCAGCTCGTAGGCCGGCACCATCTTCTTCACCTTGCGCACCACGTAGTTGACGATGAGCGACTTCGGGAAGCCCAGCATGTCGCCGAGCGCGGTGAGGACGACGTGCTTCGTCGGCACCGCCGCCTTCACCTGCTGCAGCACGGCGGCGAAGTTCTCGACCATCAGGATGGCCTTGGCGCCCGAGTCCTTCAGCTGGTGCTCGAGCTCGCGCGGCGTGTACAGCGGGTTCACGTTCACCACCACGTAGCCGGCGCGAAGGATCGCCGCCACGGCCACCGGGTACTGCGGCACGTTGGGCATCATGATGGCGACGCGGTCGCCCTTGTCCAGGCCGAGGGACTGCAGGTAGGCCGCGAGGGCGCGCGAGGCGTCGTCCACCTGCGCGAAGGTGACGACCTTGCCCATGAAGCGGTAGGCGGGCAGGTCACGGTACTTGCGAAAGCTCTCCTCCAGCAGTGCGACGAGCGAGGCGTATTGGGCAACGTCGATCTCTGCCGGCACGCCTGCGGGGTACTGTTTCAGCCAGGTTTTTTCCATTGTGGGCTCCACGGTCGATCTACGGATTTTCACGTATGGCCGTGCAGGGGTCGCTAGGGTGTTTCGACTAGGGCCGCGCCTCAAGCCCGCGGCGCATCGCGCCGATAAGTACGTCGACAGCCCGAGTCCCAGCCGTCGATCGCCGCATCGTGTCCGTCCGTTCCCTGCTTCTGTCAGACGATCCCGCACAGCGCACGCGCATCGGCATCTGGGCCGTGGGCGCGCTCAGCTACGTGCTCTACAGCCTCATCCAGTCGCTGCAGGTGAGCCTGGGCCTGATGGACCTGCGCGAGTCGAACCTGCTGATCGCCGCCATGGTCGGCTCGTCGGCCTGCTTCTACGCGGTCTACCGCAGCGGCTGGTGCCTGCGCATCGGCGACGCGCCGCTCACGCTGATGCAGCTGGTGCTCGGCGTGGTGTTCGGCCTGTGGTCGTATGCCATCACCGGCGCGGCGCGCGGCGCGATCCTGATGATCATCCTGAGCAGCGTCGTCTACGGCGCGTTCTCGCTGCGCGCGGCACAGGCGCGCTGGATGACGCTCGGCACGCTGGCCGGCCTCGGCCTCGTGATGCTGTGGCGCTCGCAGGCCGACCCCGCGGGCTATCCGCCGGCGGTGGAGACCGTGCACTTCCTGTTCGCGGCCGTGGCCCTGACCGTGATCTCGCGGCTGTCGGCGCAGCTGAGCGGCCTGCGGGCGCAGCTCGGCCGGCAGGCGCGCGAGCTCAAGCACGCCATGGAGCAGCTGCGGCTGCTCGCCACGCGCGACGAGCTCACGCAGATCCACAACCGCCGCCACATGACGGAGCTGATGGCGATCCAGTGCCGCCAGCAGGCGCGCAGCCACGCGCCGCTGTGCGTGGCGCTGCTCGACATCGACCTCTTCAAGCGCATCAACGACACCTGGGGCCACCACGCCGGCGACCTGGTGCTGCAGCGCTTCGCGCGCGCCGCCACCGAGTCGCTGCGCGCGAGCGACCTGCTGTGCCGCTGGGGCGGCGAGGAATTCCTCGTGATGTTCCCCGACACGCCGCCCGACCAGGCCGTGCAGGCGCTCGCGCGGCTGCACGAGCGCCTGCGCGGCGAGCGGATCGACGGGCTGCCGGACGACGAGCGCATCACCTTCTCCGCCGGCCTCACCGCGGTGATCCCGGGCGAGGCCATCGAAGCGACGACCGAGCGCGCCGACCAGGCGATGTACCGCGCCAAGACGGGCGGGCGCGACCGGACGGTGCTGGCCTGAGCGAGACGGGGCCCGTCCACGCAGCGCTGCGCTCAGGCGGGGTCGGCGCCGGTCACCAGGGGCGTCACCACCGGAGCGCCGGCCAGCGCGTCGAGCGTGTCGCGATGGAAGAGGTCGAGATAGGGCTGATAGCGCCACAGGCGATTGCGCTCGTGGCCGGTCACTTCATGCAACCAGCCCCGCGCCTCGAAGTCGCGCACGAGCTTGGCCGCGGTCGGGAAGGTGCAGGCCAGCAGCTGCGCCACCTTGTTGACCGACACCGTGGGCTGCCGGTAGAGCGCGTCGAGCAGCACCAGCGCCTTGGCGTTCTTCACCACGGCGCCGCGGTGCGCGTCGCGCAGCGCCACGATGTCTCGCGCCGTCTGCGTGGCCACGCGCGCGGTGGCGCCGACACCGCGCAGGAAGAACGCCAGCCACGGCTCCCAATGGCCGTGATGGCGGATGGCGGTGAGCCGGTCGTAGTACTCGGCGCGGTGCGCCTTCAGGAAGAGCGACAGGTACAGCAGCGGGCGAGACAAGGCGCCGTCCTCGCACAGCATCAGGGTGATGAGCAGGCGCCCGACGCGGCCGTTGCCGTCGAGGAACGGGTGGATGGTCTCGAACTGCGCGTGGGCCAGGCCGCAACGCACCAGCAGCGGCACCGTGTGCCGGCTGTCGTGCAGGAACTTCTCGAGCGCGCCGAGCGTGTTCATCAGCTCGTGGGGCGGCGGCGGAACGAATGCGGCGCTGGCCAGGCTGCTGTTGCGTGCGCCGATCCAGTTCTGCGAGCTGCGGAACTCGCCCGGCGACTTGTCGCCGCCACGCACGCCGCGCATGAGCTCGGCGTGGATCTCGCGCAGCAGCCGCAGCGACAACGGCAGCTCGGGCAGGCGCTCGAGCCCATGGTTCATGGCACGCACGTAGTTCACGACCTCTTCGACGTCCTTGGGCGTGTCGTCCGCCGCGGCATCCGCTTCGTAGGCCAGCACGTCTTCCAGGGTGCTTTGCGTGCCTTCGATCTGCGACGACAGCACGGCCTCGTGGCGCACGTACATCGCCACGAACAGGTCCGGGTTGGGCAGCAGCGAGGCGATGGCATCGAGCCGCGCCAGGTCGCGATCGGCGGTGGACAGCAAGGTCTGCAACTCGCCGCCGTAGGCGATCGGAGGCTGCGGCGGCAGCGGCGCCGGAACGAAGGCCTTGTAGCCGGTCGACTGCTGGATGTATCGGCCGGCGCGAGCGGGGATAGCCATCGGCGTTTTTTTAATTGGGGAAATCGAAGATTGTCATTATTAAAGAATAAGCACAACAATTTTATCAATCGAGGGTGAAGGCCCGCCTTGTCAAACAAAAAGGCCGGCATGGCCGGCCTTCGTGCGCGTCGTGCGGGGGAGGCGCTATTCCACCGCCTTCACCATGTCCTCCACCACCTTCTTGGCGTCGCCGAACACCATCATGGTCTTGTCCATGTAGAAGAGCTCGTTGTCGAGGCCGGCGTAGCCCGCGGCCATCGAGCGCTTGTTGACGATCACGGTCTTGGCCTTGTAGGCCTCGAGGATGGGCATGCCGTAGATCGGGCTGCCCTTCTGCAGCGCGGCGGGGTTCACCACGTCGTTGGCGCCGAGGATGATGGCCACGTCGGCCTGGCCGAACTCGCCGTTGATGTCCTCCATCTCGAACACCTGGTCGTAGGGCACCTCGGCCTCGGCCAGCAGCACGTTCATGTGGCCCGGCATGCGGCCGGCCACCGGGTGGATGGCGTACTTCACCGTCACGCCCTTGTGCGTGAGCTTCTCGGCCAGTTCCTTCACCGCGTGCTGCGCGCGCGCCACCGCCAGGCCGTAGCCCGGCACGATGACCACCGTCTCGGCGTTGCCGAGGATGAAGGCGGCGTCGTCGGCGCTGCCGCTCTTGACATTGCGCTGCTGCTGCGCGCCGCCCGCCGCCGCCGTGGTCTCGCCGCCGAAGCCGCCGAGGATCACGTTGAAGAACGAGCGGTTCATCGCCTTGCACATGATGTAGCTCAGGATCGCGCCCGAGCTGCCCACCAGCGAGCCGGCAATGATCAGCATGCTGTTGTTGAGCGAGAAGCCGATGCCCGCCGCCGCCCAGCCCGAGTAGCTGTTGAGCATGGACACCACCACCGGCATGTCGGCGCCGCCGATCGGGATGATGATGAGCACGCCCAGCACGAAGCTCAGCGCCAGCATCGCGAAGAACGCCGGCCAGCTTTCGGTGGCCATGAAGTAGAGGCCGAGGCCGATGGTCGCCAGGCCCAGCACCAGGTTCAGCAGGTGCTGGCCGGCGAACTGCACCGGCGCACCCTGGAACAGGCGGAACTTGTACTTGCCCGACAGCTTGCCGAAGGCGATGACCGAGCCGCTGAAGGTGATGGCGCCGATGGCCGCACCGAGGAAGAGCTCGAGCCGATTGCCGGTGGGGATGGGCTCGCCGTGCGCGACGATACCGAAGGCCCAGGGCTCGGCCACCGCCGCGATGGCGATGAACACCGCGGCCAGGCCGATCATGCTGTGCATGAAGGCCACGAGCTCCGGCATCTTGGTCATCTCGACCCGTTTGGCCATGATGGTGCCGGCGGTGCCGCCGACCAGCAGGCCGAACACCACCCAGCCCATGCCGATGGCCGCCGCGCCGCCCGCGCCGGCCAGCTTCCAGATCAGCGCCGCGGTGGTGAACACCGCGATCGCCATGCCGGTCATGCCGAAGACGTTGCCGCGGATCGAGGTCGTGGGGTGGCTCAGGCCCTTCAGGGCCTGGATGAAGCACACGCTGGCGACCAGGTACAGCAGCGTGACGAGGTTCATGCTCATTGCGCGCCTCCCTTGGCAGCCTTCTTGTCCTTCTTCTTGAACATCTCGAGCATGCGCCGCGTGACGAGGAAGCCGCCGAACACGTTCACCGCGGCCAGCGCCACGGCGAGCACGCCCATGCTCTTGCCGAGCGTGGTTTCAGTGAGCGCGGCGGCCAGCATGGCGCCGACGATGACGATGGCCGAGATGGCGTTGGTCACGGCCATCAGCGGCGTGTGCAGCGCCGGCGTGACCGTCCACACGACGTGGTAGCCGACGTAGATCGCCAGCACGAAGATGATGAGGTTGATGAGGGTGGGGGATACGGCATCCATGTCTGGTTTCTCCTGGTCTGGTCGTGGCGGCTGGGCGCGTTCTTCCTTTGTCGGACCCTGTGGGCCGTTCGCCCTGAGCTTGTCGAAGGGCCCGATTGTCCTGAGCCTGTCGAAGGGCCTGAGCTTGTCGAAGGGCTCGTGGCCCTGCAGCGGGGGCTTCGACAAGCTCAGCCCGAACGGTGCGGTGGTCGCCGCGGCTTCGACAGGTTCAGCCCGAACGGGTGGAAGGGAACGCGACCGAAAGCCGGCCTGCCTTACTTGCGCTTGACCTCGCCGCCCTGCGTCATCAGACACGCGGCCACGATGTCGTCGTCCATCGGCACGCCGAACGCGCCGTCCTTGTCGATCACGAGCTTGAGGAAGTCGAGCACGTTGCGCGCGTACAGCGCGCTCGCGTCGGCGGCCACCAGCGCGGGCAGGTTGGTCTCGCCCACCAGCGTGACGCCGTGCTTGACGACCGTCCGGCCGGCTTCGGTGAGCGGGCAGTTCCCGCCCTGCGCGGCCGCGAGGTCGACGACCACCGAGCCGGGCTTCATCGCCTTGACCATCTCCTCGGTCACGAGCACCGGCGCGGCGCGCCCGGGGATCAGCGCGGTGGTGATGACCACGTCGGCCGCCGCCACGCGCTTGGCGACCTCGGCCTTCTGGCGGTCGAGCCAGCTCTGCGGCATGGGCTTGGCGTAGCCGCCCACGCCCTCGGCCGCTTCCTTCTCCTCGTCGGTCTCGTAGGGCACGTCGATGAACTTGGCGCCCAGGGACTCGACCTGCTCCTTCACCGAGGGCCGCACGTCGCTCGCCTCGATGACGGCGCCCAGGCGCTTGGCAGTGGCGATCGCCTGCAGGCCGGCCACGCCCACGCCGAGGATGACCACGCGCGCGGCCTTCACCGTGCCGGCGGCCGTCATCAGCATGGGGAAGAAGCGCTGGTACTTGTCGGCGGCCATCATCACCGCCTTGTAGCCGGCGATGTTGGCCTGCGAGGACAGCACGTCCATGCTCTGCGCGCGCGTGGTGCGCGGCGCGGCCTCGAGCGCGAAGCTCGTGAGCCCGGCGCCGGCCAGGCGGTGCAGGCCGTCGCGGTCGAAGGGGTTGAGCATGCCCACGAGCGCGGCGCCGCTCTTCATGAGCTGCAGCTCGCTGTCCAGCGGCGAGCGCACCTTCAGCACGAGGTCGCAGCCGAAGGCGCCCGAGGCGTCGGTGATCTCGGCGCCGACGGCGGCATAGGCTTCGTCGGTCGCGCTGGCCGCGACGCCGGCGCCCGACTGCACGCGCAGCGTGTGGCCCTGGGCCTTGAGTTTTTTCGCCGTCTCGGGCGTGACGGCCACCCGCGTCTCGCCGGCCGCCGTCTCGAGCGGAACCCCTATCAACATGAAAGATCTCCTCAGCGCCTTGTTCAACCAGCCTGCGCGAGATTCGCGCAAGAGGCGAAGCGTAACCGACGCGCACCGCGTCGCGTGGGAGACACGGCTAGCATCGGCGCCATGAACACCCCGCGATGGAAACCCAGCGTCACCGTGGCCGCGGTGATCGAGCGCGACGGCCGCTACCTGCTGGTCGAGGAAGAAACCCCCGAAGGCCTGCGGCTGAACAACCCGGCCGGCCACCTCGACCCCGGCGAATCGCTCGAGCAGGCGGTGGTGCGCGAGGTGCTGGAAGAGACCGCCTGCCACTTCGCGCCCGAGGCATTGCTGGGCGTGTACCTGTCGCGCTTCCAGCGGCCCGCCGCCGGCGAGGACGTGAGCTACCTGCGCTTCGCCTTCGTCGGCCGCGCGAGCGGGCCGGACGCCGGGCGCGCGCTCGATCACGGCATCGTGCGCACGCTGTGGCTCACCGCCGACGAGATCCGCGCGAGCGTCGACCGGCACCGCAGCCCCGTCGTGCTGCGCTGCCTGGAAGACCACCTCGCCGGCCGCCGCCATGCGCTCGATGCGCTGGCGACGGACCCGAGCGTGTTCTCGCCCGAGCAGAAGCGCTAGGCGGGCTGCAGGGCCTCGCCCCGGCGGTACGCCACCAGTTCCTCGATCGTCAGCAGCGGCATGCCGTGGTTGCGCGCGAAGCGCGCCACCTGCTCGCCGCGCATCATGCTGCCGTCGGGGTTCATCAGCTCGCACAGCACGGCGGCGGGCGCCAGGCCCGCCAGCAGCGCCAGGTCCACCGACCCCTCGGTGTGGCCGCGCCGCGCCAGCACGCCGCCGGGCGCGGCGCGCAGCGGGAACACGTGGCCGGGGCGCACGATGTCGGCCGCCGTGGCGCCCTCGGCGGTGGCCGCGCGGATGGTGGTCACCCGGTCGGCGGCGCTCACGCCGGTGGCGATGCCCTCGCGCGCCTCGATCGAGACGGTGAAGGCGGTGCCGTGCCGGCTCTCGTTGCGCGCCACCATGGGCGGCAGCTCGAGCCGCGAGACGGCCGCGTCGTCCAGGCACAGGCAGACGATGCCGCTGCACTCGCGGATCAAGAGCGCCATGGTGTCGACGTCGAGCCGCTCGGCCGCGACGATGAGGTCGGCCTCGTTCTCGCGGTCGTCGTCGTCCATGAGCACGACGGGCGTGCCGTCGCGCATGGCGGCCACGGCGCGCGCGAGGCGCGGCGGCATCCGGCGCACGTCCGACAGCGGCCAGCGGGAGATCGGCGAAGGGTTGGAAGGAACAGAGGGGGACATTGAAACGCTCCTCGCGTGAAGTGGGCGAAAAACGTTCCAGGGCGCGCGAATGCGGCCGCGCGCCTTCGACGGTCGAGCCGACCTCGGCGACGCACGGACGCACCAGCACATCTTCTTTCATCCGGACTGTGACCGTCGGCCCTGGCATCTCACCAGGTCTGCTGACCCTGCGGGCCGTTGCGGCTCGCAGGCGCTCGCGGGCTTCGTCGCCATGCAGGCGACTTACCGCCGGTGGGGAATTCCGCCCCGCCCTGAAGACGTGTGCCGGCACCATCGCCGGCCGCACGATCTTAGGACCGCGGCCATGCCCTGCCTGTCCCGCGGGTGACCGGCCGGCCCATGACCCGGGCCGCGCTCCTCCATAGGCTCCATAGAATTGCGCGATGTCGAAGAAGCACCGCGTGGTGGTCGGGTTGAGCGGCGGCGTGGACTCCGCCGTGAGCGCGCACCTGCTCAAGCAGCAAGGCCACGAGGTCGTCGGCATCTTCATGAAGAACTGGGAGGACGATGACGACGACGAATACTGCTCGTCGCGCCAGGACTTCCTCGACGCGGCGAGCGTGGCCGACGTGCTGGGCATCGAGATCGAGCACGTCAACTTCGCCGCCGACTACCGCGACCGGGTGTTCGCCGAGTTCCTGCGCGAGTACCAGGCCGGGCGCACGCCGAACCCCGACGTGCTGTGCAACGCCGAGATCAAGTTCAAGGCCTTTCTCGACCATGCGATGCGGCTCGGCGCCGGGAAGATCGCCACCGGCCACTACGCCCGCGTGCGCGAGCGCGGCGGCGCGTTCGAGCTGCTGAAGGGGCTCGACGCGACCAAGGACCAGAGCTACTTCCTGCACCGCCTGAACCAGGCGCAGCTGTCGAAGACGCTGTTCCCGGTGGGCGGGCTGCCCAAGCGCGAGGTGCGGCGCATCGCCGCCGAGATCGGGCTGCCGGTGGCGGCGAAGAAGGATTCGACCGGCATCTGCTTCATCGGCGAGCGGCCGTTCCGCGAGTTCCTCGATCGCTACCTGAGCCGCGCGCCCGGCCCGATCAAGGACGAGCGCGGGCGCACGCTGGGCGAGCACGTGGGCCTGTCGTTCTACACGCTCGGCCAGCGCCAGGGCCTGGGCATCGGCGGCGTGAAGGACAAGGGCGCCGCGCGCGGCGGCGCCGACCATGCGCCGTGGTACGTGGCGCGCAAGGACATGGCGGCGAACACGCTCTACGTGGTGCAGGGCCACGACCACCCCTGGCTGCTGTCGAGCCGGCTCACGGCCGGCGACGCGAGTTGGGTGGCCGGCGCGCCGCCCGCGGCCGCGGCGCTGGCGGCGAAGACGCGCTATCGCCAGGCCGATGCCTCCTGCCGCTACGCCGGCGCGCCGGGCGGCTTCGTGCTGGATTTCGACGCCGCGCAGTGGGCCGTGACGCCGGGGCAGTCAGCCGTGGTCTACGACGGCGAGGTGTGCCTCGGGGGGGGCGTGATCGCCGGCTAGCGCCTGCGCCAGGGCCGTGAGCGGCACCGGCTTGCGCAGCGCGACGATGCCGTGCGCGGCCGCGCGCGCCTCGTGCGCCGCGCTGAGGTGGCCGCTCACGAGCACGCGCAGGCCCCGCCCCTGGGCGACCAGCAGGTCGAGGCCGGTGCGGCTCGCGCCGAGGTCGTGGTCGCAGACGACGGCATCCCATGCGGCCGCGTCCGGCGGCACCTCGGGCGGCCGCGCGTGCGCCTCCACCTCGGCGCCCAGCTCGGCCAGGCCGAGGGCCAGCGCCTCGCGCGACTGGGGGTCGTCGTCGACGAGCAGCACGCGGCGCCCGCGCAGCGGGTGCGCGCGCGACGCCGGCTGCGGCGCCGCCGGCGCGGTGCCGGCGCCTGCGGGCTCGCAGGCCGGCAGCACGATCTCGAAGACGCTGCCCACGCGCCAGTCGGCCGCGCGCGGGCGCACGGCGACGCGCGCACCCATCGCGTCGGCGAGGCGCTGCACGATGTACAGGCCGAGCCCGTAGCCGCCCGGCGCCGGCGCATCGCCGGGGCGCTCGTCCACGCCGCGCACGTGCTCGCCGAACAGCGCCCCGGCGCGCCGGGGGTCGATGCCGCGGCCGGTGTCCATCACCTGCACGCGCCATTGCGCGCCCGGCCCGCGGCGCACGCCGAGCAGCACCCAGCCGGCGTCGGTGTAGCGCACGGCGTTGGCGAGCAGGTTGCGCAGCACGCGCTCGAGCCGCGGCGCGTCGGCCCGCACCCAGGCGCGCGTGGGCGCCACGCGCAGCATCAGGCCGCGCGCGCCGGTGCTGCTGCGGTACTCGCTGCCAAGGCGTTCGAGCAGCGGCGCGAGCTCGAGCGGCACCGGCTCGACGGCCGCCTGGCTGAAGGCGTCCAGCCGCAGGTCGAGCAGCGACTCGAGCAGCTCGTGGGTGCCGGTCAGCGCCGCCTGCATGCGGTCGAGCAGCACGCGGTCGTCGCCGGCGCGCCCCGGCGCCCCGGCGTCCAGGCGGTGCTGCAGCAGCTCGACGTTGATCGAGATGGCCTGCAGCGGCTGGCGCAGGTCGTGGCTGGCGGCGGCGAACAGGCGCTCGCGCTCGGCGCTCAGCGCCTCGATCTGGCGCTGCTGCGATTCGGCCTCGCGCAGGGCGACGCGCAGGCGGCCGTCGCTCTCGACCACGGCGCGCGCCACCGTGTGGCCCATGAGGAGGGTGAGCGCGAGCGACTGGCCGAAGATCATCAGCGGCAGCACCTCCAGCGGCCAGACCTCCAGCCGCACGAAGAAGTACAGGAGCGTCGTGCCCACGTAGGCGGACCAGGCGGCGATGTACGCGCCGGCGTGCGGCTGGCCCTGCCGGCGCGCGTGCCAGGCCAGGGCGCAGCACAGCACCGCCATGACGAAGCCGAGCGGCCCGGGCATGGCGGCGGCCGCGGCCGGGTCGATCCACTGCGCGAGCAGCACCGCCAGCGGCCCGGCGATCGACAGCGCCTGCGCCGCCAGCCGCAGGCCGCGCGGGCTGGCGGCGCCGGCGAAGGCCAGCGCGTGGCGCGGGCCGAAGAAGATCATGGCGGCATAGGCCACGTGGCCGATGTCGCGCAGGTGCTCGCCCGAGACGGTGGGCAGCAGCTCGGCGGCGAAGCCGGCGATCCAGCTCGTGGCCACGATGTCGGCCGCCGACAGGCCCATGAAGTAGCCGAGGCCCGGCGTCGTGTTCAGCCGGTAGAGGAAGCCGACGAGCAGCAGCACCGACAGCGGCACCGTGTAGCCGAAGGCGAGCGCCCAGTCGTGGCGCCGCTGCTCGGTGGCGAAGGCGTCGGGCGCCTGCACCGACAGCACCCAGCGCAGCGGCGCGACGGTCTGCATCCGCACGAGATACGTGGCGCGCTCGCCGGGCTGCAGCGCGAGGCGGAAGTTCGGGAAGCGGTCGCGCCCGAACATCTCGGTCGCGGTCTCGTGGCTGCCCAGGATGCGCTGCCACTGCGCGCCCTGCAGGCGGTAGAGCGCCAGGTGCTCGATCGTCGGGTAGCGCTGCGCCAGCACCAGCTCGATCGGCGCCGTGCCGCCGTGCTCGATCGAGAAGCGCGCCCACACCGGCGTGGCGCGGCGCCCGAGCGAATGTTCCGGCCGCTGCGGCTGCATCACGTCGGCGCCGCCGGCGTCCAGGGCGGCCGCGGCCTCGGCGGGCGACAGCTCGGCGCCGGCCAGGTTCTGCAGCACGCGCAGGTGGCGCCACAGAAGCAGCGGCTCGCGCGGCGCCTCGGTGATGGCGAGCGGCGGCTCGGGCGCCGCGGGGGCGGCCGGTGCCGGCGCCGCGGCCGCCAGCGCCAGCAGCATCGCCGCCGCGCGCAGGCCGCGGCGGATCCGCTCACCGGCCGGCATACAGCCGCGCGGCCTCGGTGCGGTTGCGCACGCCGATGCGCTCGAACAGCTCGCGCACGTGGGTCTTCACCGTGTTGACCGAGATGCCGTGGCGCGCCGCGATCTCCGGGTTCGACAAGCCGCTGGCGAGGTCGCGCCACACCGCTTCCTGCCGGGGCGACAGCTCGCCGTCCGCCACCTGCGCGGCGGACGGGGCGGCCGGCTTCGGCGGCTGGACGCCGAGCACGCGCTGCAGCGCGCCGCGCAGCTCCACCGTCGAGGCCGTCTTGAGCACGAAGGCCGCCGCGCCCGCCTGCAGGCAGTGGCGCTGCAGCAGCGCGTTGCGCGCGCCCGAGAACACGATGACGCGGGCGGCCGGCCACCAGGCGCGCAGCTGCTCCAGCGCCTGCAGGCCGCTCGCGTCGGGCAGCGACAGGTCGGCCACGACGAGCGAGAACGGCAGGCCGCGCCCGGCCAGCGGCCCGCAGCCGCGCAGGCTCTCGCGCCGCTCGACGGTCGCCGCGGGCGCCACCGACAGGATGAGCGACGCCACCGATTCGGCGACGAGGGGATGGTCGTCGACCACCAGGGCGGAGCACGAGGTCATGGGCGAATGATGGATGACGCGGGGCGGGCCGCGAGCGTGAATGATTGCGCACACATCCGCCGGACCTGCGCCCCGGCGGGCCGAGAGGCGCGCGATCGGTGCGGCGGCTCATCCGATCGGGTGAGCCCGCCGCCGCCGCGGCTGCGAATACTGCGCCCGCCGCCGCATCACGGGATCCATCGCGAGGAGTCCGCAGTCTTCGGGCGATGCGCAGGCGGCGCCCCCTTTCAACGAAAGACTCACATGACAGCGCGCAGCTCGACACGTCCTCTTCTGCTCATGGCGCTCGCCGCAGGCCTGCAGGCCTGCGGCGGGGGCGGCTCCTCCGCGCCCGGCGGCGACACGGCCCAGCTCCAGGGCGTGGTGGCCGTGGGCGCGCCGGTGGTCGGCGCCACCATCACGCTCACCTGCTCGAGCCCGCTCACGCTGGCCCCCATCACCTCCGGCGCGGCCGGCGGCTGGAGCGCGGCGGTGCCGCTGGCCGCGCTGCCCTGCGCCGCCGCCGCCAGCGGCGGCACCGTCGGCGGCGCGGCGAACACGCAGACCCTGCATTCGCTGGTGCTCGCCGCCGGCACCGTGAACATCACGCCGCTGACCGACCTGCTGGTGGCCGCGGCCGCGGGCACCTCGCCCGAGGCCTGGTTCGCCGCCGTGACGCCGCAGCAGCTCGCGGCCGCCTCGCAGGCCGCCGCCGACGCCGGCGCCGCCATCGGCCAGGCGCTGCAGGCGGCGGGCTACACGCTGCCGGGCGGCTTCTCGCCGCTGGCGACGGCCTTCGCCGCCGAAGCTGGCGACGCCTACGACGACCTGCTCGAAGCCGTCGCCACCGCCATCGCCGCCGCCGGTTCCAGCCACGCCGCGGTGCTGGCGCAGTGGGCCGCCGCGGCCGGCAGCCCGCCGGCCCTGCCGAGCGCGCCGGCCTCGCCGGGCGGCGGCAGCGCCGGCACGGGCGACGGCGCGGCGCTGGCCGGCGGCAACGGCGCCACGGCCACGGTGGACGGCACGGCCTACACGCGCACCGCGAACGCCGGCTGGCTGGTCTATCCCGGGCAGTCCGTCGGCGTCTTCGACGCCATGGGCGGCACCGCCGCCGCCGTCGACCCGCTGCAGCGCTGGAGCCTGCGCAACGTGCCCGCCGTGGTGGGCACCCACGCCTGCGCCGGCGCCACCGGGCTGAACATCCAGCTGCAGGACGGCGGCACCACGCTCAGCACCGCGCCCTCGGGCGGCAGCTGCACGGTGGACGTGCTGGCCGTCACCGGCAACACCATCACCGGGCGCTTCAGCGGCACGCTGATCAACGCCCTCAGCGGCGCGTCGAGCACGATGACGGGCGGCTTCTTCCGCCTCGCCGCCTCCACCGGCGGCGGCGGCACCCTGGCGGCGGGCGAGCAGGGCGCCTCGTTCGAGATGGACGGCACGACCTACCGCTACGCGCAGGCCTACGACTTCGGCTTCGAGACCTTCCAGGGCATCACCGTCGTGCCGGCGGACCCCCACAGCCCGGGCTCGCCCATCGGCATCCAGATCCACACCGTACCGTCCGCGCCCGGCACCTATGCCTGCGGCAGCGGCGCCGCCTACCGCGCGCTCAACGTGTGGTTCTATTGGGACGGCGCCTACCTGCTCGCCGGCAGGCGCCAGTCGGCCACCAGCGCCGGGCCCGCCGGCAGCAGCTGCAGCGTGACCGTGACCCAGGTGATGAGCCCCGGCGGCACCGGCACCTTCGAGGGCACGTTCAGCGGCACCTTCGTGAGCGAGGACCTGTCGAAGCGCGTGACGGTCACCAACGGCAAGTTCCGCATCGTCAAATAGCAGGCGGCCGGCGGCGCGGTGCTCACCACAGCCCGCTGGCAATCATCTGCGCGCCCAGCAGGCCGAGGCCGGCGAAGAAGGCCTGGCGGAAGCGCCGCTCGCTCAGCACGGCGCGCAGCTTCTGCCCGGCCCACATGCCGGCCACGGCCGGCAGCAGCGCGGCGCTGGAGCGCAGCAGGTCCGCGCCCGCCAGCGCCTCGCCGGTGGCGAGATTCGCCCCCAGCGCCAGGGTGGACAGCGTGAACGAGAAGCCGAGCGCCTGCACGAGCTCGTCCTTCGGCAGCCGCAGCGCCTGCAGGTACGGCACGGCGGGCAGCACGAAGACGCCGGTGGCCGCGGTGATCGTGCCCGTGACGTAGCCCACGAGCACGGACAGCCAGCGCTCGTGCCGGCCGTCGACCGCGGGCAGCCGCACGGCCGACAGCCCGACCACCGCATAGGCGAGCAGCGCGCTGCCGAGCGCCGGCCGCGCCAGGCCGGACGCCGAGCGCAGCTCGGGCAGCACGCCGTAGAGCGTGCCCGCCACGATGCCCACGCCGAGCGGCCACAGCCGCCGGCAGGTGCGCACGACCGGCGGGCCGCTCACGAGCTGCCACACGTTGGTGACGAACGACGGCACGAGCAGCAGCGCGGCCGCGCCCACCGGCGGCATGAACACGCTCAGCAGCCCCATCGCGAGCGTCGGCAGGCCGAGGCCGACGATGCCCTTGACCGCGCCCGCGACGAAGAAGACGGCCGCGACGGCCGGCCAGAAGAAGGGATCCATGGGGGGCGATGGTCGCGGCTTCGGGCGGCTTTGCCCATCTGGAATCGGCGTGGGTATCCTTCGGCCGATGCGAAGACTCGAACCCCGGGGGCCGGTTCGCCTGCGGGCCGACCCGCAGGACCTGCGCCTGTTCCTGGCGGTCTTCGAGGCCGGCTCGATCACCGCGGCCTCGCAGCGCGTGCACCTGTCGCTGGCGGCGGCGAGCGAGCGGCTGCAGGCGCTGGAGTCCTCGATCGGCACGCCGCTCTTCGAGCGCTCGAGCCGCGGCGCCAGCGCCACCCCCGCCGGCGAGGTGTTCGCCCGGCATGCGCGCGCGGTGCTGCTCCAGCTGGAGCAGCTGCACAGCGAGCTGGGCCCCTTCGTGCGCGGCGCGCGCGGCACGGTGCGCCTGCTGTGCAACACGGCGGCGCTCACCGAGTTCCTGCCCGAGCCGGTCGGCCGCTTCCTGGCGCTGCACCCCCACATCGACGTCGAGCTCGAGGAAGCGACGAGCGTCGAGATCGTGCAGGCCATCCGCGCGAGCAAGGCCCTGGCCGGCGTCCTGGCGGATTCGGCGGACACCGCCGGGCTGGCCGTCGCCCCGTTCCGCGAGGACCGGCTGGTCCTGCTCGCGCCCCGCGACCACGCGCTCGCCGAGCGCGGCGACGTCGCCTTCGGCGAAGCGCTCGCATCACCGTTCGTCGGGCTGCGCGAAAGCGCCCTGCGCAGCTTCCTCGACGCCCAGGCCGCGCGCGGCGGGCATGCCGTGCGCTACCGCGTGCTGGTCGCCGGCTTCGACGACGCCTGCCGGCTGGTCGCCGCCGGCATCGGCCTGGCCGTCATGCCGGCCAGCGCCGCGCAGCGCTTCGCCGATGCCGGCGCCACGCGCGTCGCCGCCCTGTCCGACGCCTGGGCGACGCGGCGGCTGCTGGTCTGCGCCCGCTCGTTCGATGGCCTGCCGCTCGAGACCGGCCGGCTCGTGCGCATGCTCGTCGACGCCTGACGGCGGGCCCGGAACGGGCCGGAACTGTCTACGATGCGGCACTCCCCCGACGAGGACGTTCCGATGCTGCAACTGCGCCCCAACTGCGAATGCTGCGACCGCGACCTGCCGCCCGACTCGGCCGAGGCGCGCATCTGCAGCTTCGAGTGCACCTTCTGCGCGCGCTGCGCCGAGCAGGTGCTGCACGGCGCCTGCCCCAACTGCGGCGGCGAGCTCGTGGCGCGGCCGCGCCGGCCGGCGGACAGGCTGGCGCGCTTTCCGGCCTCGACCGAGCGGGTGCTGAAGCCGGCGGGCTGCGCCGCCTGAAGCCGCCCGCCATGCACGCGCGCGCCCTCCGCCCGGCCGACCGGCCCGCGTGGCAGCCGCTCTGGGACGGCTACAACGCCTTCTACGGCCGCCAGGGCGCGACGGCGCTCGACCCCGCCGTCACCGAGACCACCTGGGCCCGCTTCCTCGATCCGCGCGAGCCGGTGTTCGCCTGGGTGGCCGAGGACGAGGGCCGGCTGGTCGGCCTCGTGCACTGCCTGTTCCACCGCAGCACCACGCGCATCGCGCCCGTGTGCTACCTGCAGGACCTCTTCACGGCACCATCCGCGCGCGGGCGCGGCGTCGGCCGCTTGCTCATCGGCGCGGTGGCCGAGCAGGCGCGAGCGGCCGGCTGCAGCCGCGTCTACTGGCACACGCAGGCCTCGAACGAAGCCGGCCGGCGGCTGTACGACAAGGTCGCGACGCACGCCGGCTTCATCGTCTACCACCACGAGCTGTGAACACCATGTCCGGGTACCAGGCCACCATCCACTGGCAGCGCGGCGACCAGCCCTTCGCCGACCGCCGCTACAGCCGCCGCCACCTCATGCACTTCGACGGCGGCGCGAGCGTGCCCGGCTCGTCGTCGCCGCACAGCGTGCGCGTGCCCTTCTCCGACCCGGCGGCGGTCGACCCCGAGGAAGCCTTCGTCGCCTCGCTGTCGAGCTGCCACATGCTGTGGTTCCTCGACATCGCCTGCCGCGCCGGCTGGGTGGTCGACGACTACCGTGACGAGGCGGTGGGCGTGATGGCCGCCGGCGCCGACGGCCGCCTGGCGATGACGCGCGTCACGCTGCGGCCCGCCGTGCGCTTCGCCGGCGAGCGCCGGCCGGATGCCGCCGAGCTGCGGCGCCTGCACCACGAGGCGCACGAGGAATGCTTCATCGCCCGCTCGGTGAAGAGCGAGGTGCGCTGCGAGCCGGTCCTTCTCGACACATGACCATGTACCTGCCCACCCATTTCGCCGAGACCCGCCCCGAGGTGCTGCAGGCCGCGCTGCGCGACCACCCGCTCGGGCTGCTGATCACGCAGGACGGCGCGCACGCGCTCGACGCCAACCCGATCCCCTTCCTGCTCGATGCGGAGCGGGGGCCGCACGGCACCCTGCGCGGCCACGTCGCGCGCGCCAACCCGGTGTGGCGCGAGGCGCGCCGCGACGCCGAGTCGCTGGTGGTGTTCCAGGGCCCGCAGGCCTATGTCTCGCCCGGCTGGTATCCGTCCAAGGCCGAGCACGGCAAGGCGGTGCCGACGTGGAACTACGTCACCGTCGCGGCCCGCGGCACGCTGCGCGTGGTCGACGACCGCGACTGGCTGCGCGGCCTCGTGGGCGAGCTCACCGCGCGGCACGAAGCGGCCCAGGCCGTTCCCTGGCACGTGGACGACGCGCCGCCCGACTACATCGACGTGATGCTTGCGGCCATCGTCGGCATCGAGATCGAGCTCGTCTCGCTGCAGGGCAAGTGGAAGACGAGCCAGAACCGCCCGGCGAAGGACCGCGAGGGCGTGGCGCAGGCGCTGCGCCGCCAGGACGGCGACGACGCCGCGGCGATGGCGGCGCTGGTCGAGCCGCGCGGCTGAGGGTCGAACGCACGCACCAAAACGGACACGGAGCCGAGAGGCTCCGTGTCGTTCGCGCGCCGCACCGCGGCGGTCAGAACGGAATGTCGTCGTCCATGTCGTCGAACCCGGTCGACGACTTCGCCGCCGGCTTGCTCGGCGCCGGGCGCGGGGCCGGGGCGCTGCGCTCGCCGCGTTCACCCCCACCGCCGCCGCGGCTGTAGCCGCCGCCTTCACCCTCGTCGCCGCCGCCCATGCCCTCGCGGCCGCCGAGCATCTGCATCTCGTTGGCGAGGATCTCGGTCGTGTATTTCTCGACGCCGTCCTTGTCGGTCCACTTGCGGGTCTTCAGGCGGCCCTCCACGTAGACCGAGCGGCCCTTCTTCAGGTATTCGCCGGCGATCTCGGCCAGGCGGTCGTTGAAGACGACGCGGTGCCATTCGGTCTCTTCCTGGCGCTCGCCGGTCTCGCGGTTCTTCCAGTTGCGGGTGGTGGCGATGCTCACCGTGCACCAGGCCACGCCGCTCGGGTTGTAGCGCACCTCGGGATCACGGCCGAGGTTGCCGACGATGATGACTTTGTTGACCGAGGCCATGTGCGCTCCTTGCTGTTTCCGCGACGGTGGCGGCGTTCGTGAGCCGGCCATGATACCGGCCGGCTCCCGCGCCCCGCGGCGCGCGAAAGCCCCCTCGGAGTGGGGAAACCCGTGCCGCCGGGCAGGCCGCCGCGGCGTGCGGGAGGCGTCACTTAGGATGGCGCTTTTGCCGAGCCGCCCGTCCGTGAACCCGTCCGCCACCGACCCCACCACGATCCTGAACGAGGTCTTCGGCTACACGGCCTTCCGCGGCCACCAGGCGCAGATCGTCGACCACGTGAGCACCGGCGGCGACGCGCTGGTGCTCATGCCCACCGGCGGCGGCAAGAGCCTGTGCTACCAGGTGCCCGCCATCGCGCGCCACCGCGCCGGGCGCGGCGTGGCGGTGGTGGTGAGCCCGCTGATCGCGCTCATGCACGACCAGGTCGGCGCGCTCGAGGAAGCCGGCGTGCATGCGGCCTTCCTCAACTCCACGCTCGGCTTCGAGGAGACGCAGAAGATCGAGCGCGAGCTGATGAGCGGGCGCCTCGTGCTGCTCTATGCCGCGCCCGAGCGCGTGACCACGCCGCGCTTCCTCGCGCAGATGGACTCGCTGGTGGAGCGCGGGCTGCTGAGCCTTTTCGCCATCGACGAGGCGCATTGCGTGAGCCAGTGGGGCCACGACTTCCGCGAGGACTACCTCGCGCTGAACGTGCTGCACGAGCGCTACCCCGAGGTGCCGCGCATCGCGCTCACCGCCACGGCCGACGACCTCACGCGCGCCGACATCATCGAGCGGCTGCAGCTGCAGGCTGCGCGCGTCTTCATCTCCAGCTTCGACCGGCCGAACATCCGCTACACCATCGTCGAGAAGGACAACGCACGCACCCAGCTGCTGCGCTTCATCGCCGACGAGCACGAGGGCGAGGCCGGCATCGTCTACTGCCAGTCGCGCAAGAAGGTGGAAGACACGGCCGACTGGCTGAAGGCCGAAGGCATCGCCGCGCTGCCCTACCACGCCGGGCTCGACGCCGACGTGCGCCGCCGCCACCAGGACCGCTTCCTGCGCGAGGAAGGCCTGGTGATGGTGGCCACCATCGCCTTCGGCATGGGCATCGACAAGCCCGACGTGCGCTTCGTCGCGCACCTGGACCTGCCCAAGAACATCGAGAGCTACTACCAGGAGACCGGCCGCGCCGGACGCGACGGGCTGCCGGCCGATGCCTGGATGACCTACGGCCTGGCCGACGTGGTGAACCAGCGCCGCATGATCGACGAGAGCCCGGCCGGCGAGGAGTTCAAGCGCAACCAGCGCGGCAAGCTCGACGCGCTGCTGTCGCTCGCCGAGGCGCACGACTGCCGGCGCGTGCGGCTGCTGGCGTACTTCGGCGAATCGGGCACGGCCTGCGGCAACTGCGACAACTGCCTGCATCCGCCGGCGACCTGGGACGCCACCGAGGCCGCGCGCAAGGCGCTGTCGTGCATCTACCGCTTCCACCAGCACGGCGGCCAGCGCTTCGGCGCCGGCCACCTGATCGACGTGCTGCGCGGCAAGGGCACCGACAAGGTGGCGCAGCACCGGCACGAGAGCCTGTCCACCTTCGGCATCGGCGCCGACGTGAGCGAGCAGCAGTGGCGTGCCGTGCTGCGCCAGCTCATCGCCCTGGGCCACCTGCGCACCGAGGGCGAATACAACACGCTGGAGCTGACGCCCACCGCCCGCGAGGTGCTGCGCGGCGGCGTGACGCTGCTGCTGCGCCAGCCGAGCGAGACGCCGCGGCGCGGCCGCGCGGGCCGCGGCGCGCGCGGCGCCGGCGCGAAGGAACGCCCGCCGCCGGTGCCGCTGGACGCCGAGGCGACCGGGCGCTTCGGCGCGCTCAAGGCCTGGCGCGCCGAGGTGGCGCGCGAGCACGGCCTGCCGGCCTACGTGATCTTCCACGACGCCACGCTGGCCGAGATGGCGCGCAGCGCGCCCGATTCGCTCGACGCGCTGGCGCGGATCAGCGGCGTGGGCGCGAAGAAGCTAGAGGCCTACGGGCAGGACCTGCTGCGGGTGCTCGGCGGCTGACATCGCCTGTCCCGGCGTGCGCATGCAAGAATGCCGCCGCATCCCATTGCATCGCGCTCGCATGTCCGTCACTCGCAACACGCCGCACAGCCATGGCTTCAATTACTCAGCCGCCCTTCCGTATGAGCTGCGACTCGAAGACTTCCGGCTGGCGATGCAGGACATCTACGACTTCTTCTACGATGTGAACACGGGCTTGGTCGCAAAAGGCCTGGATCGACTTGATGACACGTTGCGGCCAGCCATCATGTCGGGCCTCTTATCCGACATGCTGACGGCAAGCCTAGCGAAGCATTCGCGCACGCTGACCGTCAACTGCTACTTCAACGGGCACCCAGATCTCGTCGTCAGGGGCCGCTATCCGAACGACTGCGCCAAGGCGGGCGAGCATGGCGTCGAGATTAAGACGACACGCAAGGCGGGGGGCGCCGTGGACACGCACGGTGCGCGAAACCAATGGATGTGCGTATTCGTCTACGGCGTGGACAACGAAACCGAGCCGGCCATTGCCCGGGCGCCAATGCAGTTCACCGAGATCTATCTCGGGCAGGTCGTGGTCGACGATTTCAGAAAGAACGCACGTGGTGAACTCGGCACCCGCACTGCGACTCTCCATGCGAAGGGAATCGCCAAACTGCGAGCGAACTGGGTCTATCGTGCGTAGGCGTCAGGCGGAATCGAGTTGGAGTGCGGCGAGCTTCGGTATCGCCGTGCAGGCCAAATCGAAGTACGCACGATCGCGCTCGACACCGACGCTGTCGTAACCCACAGCCTGCGCTGCCGCTAGCGTCGACGCCGCGCCCGCGAACGGATCGAGCACGACGCCCCGACCCAGAGGCAGCACGCCACGCACGAGTTTGCGCAAGAACGCTTGCGGCTTGAGGCTGGGATGGTTTGCCAGTCTACGCTCAGTGGCTCTTGTCGGCGCCGACTCGATCACATCACCGAACGGCTTGTTGGTCGATATCCGGCGGAAGCCGCCTGTACCCCACTTGCGCAGGTTGTCCTGGACGCGGCCCTCCACGGGTGCTCGAAACATCAACCAAGGCTCCCACATGGAACGCGGCATCACGCTGACGTCGTTGAACTCGACGTGCGCGGCCTTTGGCCTATCGCCGCCGCGCATAGTCATGACCAGCCGGACGATTTCTCCGCGGCGCTCAAGCCCCGCACGAGACAGTGCTCCGGAAACGAAATGAGACAGCAGTGGATTGCTCGCCACAATCACGTTGGCCCCGGGCACTAGGACGCGAAGCAAGCTGCGACCCCAGGCGAAGAAGAACCGTTCGAGTGCTTCATGGTCAGTCGGTTTCAGGACGGTGAACCGCGGTAGCGGCGCACGCTTGGAGCCATCGAAACTTGGCGGGATGCGCCACACTCCGCCTTTGCCCCTACGCAGCTTCGCCTGCTCTACGTCCGAGTATTCGATGAGCCCGTAGGGGGGATCGGTGACGACAGCATGCAGCGAGCGCGCCGGTTGTCGCTCCAACCAAGCAATGCAGTCGTCGTTGTAAAGGGTGGCCTTCCCGTGACAGAACGATGGTGCCCCATCGGCCGGCTCAGGCTCAACACAGGGCGGAAGCGACTCCATGCCGCTCAAGCTGTACTGCGCACGATCCATTCGTACGAAGAGCTGCGGCGTATTGAGCCGGAGATACGAACGCACCGAAGAAGGCGGCACGGGCCCGATGAGACGATGCACCCCCTCGGTGATCTCCTGCACCGTAGCGGCCCCGGCTGCGTCATCAAGCACGTGGACGATGGCATCTCTTACTTCACCAGGTCTTCTGCGCAATTCATCCTCCATGGTTGCCCAGGGCATTCTAGACGTCTGGACGTCTATTGCTTGCCTACCATGGCGTTCAGATCGTCGAAAAGCTATTGGCGACGACTGCGCTCAAGGCGTGATAGTGATTGCTAGGACGTCGCTGTCGGCCGCGTGGCCGTTGAAGTCGTAGGCGCGGGCGAAGACCCGCAGCACGCCGCGCCCGTCGGTGGGCACCACCACGCTCAGCTGGTACGGCGGCTGGCGGTCGCTGCCCAGGCGACGCGCGCTGCCGCCGTCGAAGCGGTAGAACTCCACCACGTCGATGCCGTCGGCGTCGGCCGCGGCGGCGAGCAGGCTGATGGTGGCGCCGGCCGGCGCATCGATGGCCGATGCGGTGAGGCTGACCGCGGGCGGGTCGTCGAAGTCGTCGCCGATGCCGATCCACAGCCCGCCGCCGCAGCCGGCGAGCGCCAGCGCCGCCGCCAGGCCCGCCGCGCGCGCGGCCGCCGCGGTGCGATTGCCGAGAATGTCCATGCGGCATCGTAGCGCCGCGCGCCCCGGATCACCCCCTCGCGGCCGCCCGGCCGTATCACCCGCCGATGCGGCAGACTTCGACGCCATGCCCGCCGACGACAGCGACGACGCCCTGATGGCCGCCTATGCGGCCGGCGACGCCGCGGCCTTCGAGCGGCTGTACGCGCGCCACCACGCGGGCCTGTACCGCTTCGTGCGGCGGCTGCTCGGCAGCGCGCTCGCGGCGCAGGCCGACGAGGTGTTCCAGGACACCTGGCTGCGCGTGGTGCAGTCGCGCGAGCGCTGGGCGCCGCAGGGCGCGAGCTTTCGCACCTGGCTCTACACGCTGGCGAACCATCGGGTGATCGACCTGTGGCGGCGCAGCGGGCGCGAGGTGCCGCTCGACGGCGGCGACGAGGCCGCGCCGTGGGAGCCCGCGGCGAACGGCACGACCGCCTGGCAGCACTGGCCGGCGCCGGCCGCGGCGGTGTCGGGCGGCGACGATCTCGCCTTCTGGCGCCGCGCCGGCCGGCGCCTGCTCGACTGCCTGGACGAGCTGCCGCTGGCGCAGCGCAGCGCCTTCCTGCTGCACCACGACGACGGCCTGCCGCTGGCCGAGGTGGCGCTCGCGCTCGAGGTCGGCTTCGAAACGGCCAAGACGCGGGTGCGCTACGCCATGGGCAAGTTGCGCACCTGCATGGGCGCCTATCTCTCGCCGCTCGGCGGCGGCTCGTGATGACGGCGCCGCCCGACGACCGCGACGCCTGGCTGAGCCAGGCGCTGCGCCACGCGCCGGATGCCGATGCGCTGCCGCCGCCGGCCGTGAGCGAGGCGATCCTGCGCGAGGCGCGGGCCAAGGCGCGATCGGGCGTGGCGGCGGCGCATGACGCCGGCGGGGCGCGCCGCCTGTGGCATTGGCTGGGCCGGCCCGGGGCGGCGGCCAGCTTGGCCGGCGTGATGGTGGCGGTGCTGGTGGGCGTGATGTGGCGCCACCAGCCGCTGCCCGAACCCGTCACGCCGCGCGAGGGTACCCCGGCGGCGGCCGTCGAGAGCCGCCCCAGGCCCGCACCCGCACCCGCACCCGCGGCCGCACCGGTCCCGGCGCCGCGCGAACACCGAAGCGACGAGGCGGCCCGGCCGCAGCGCCAGGCGGCGCCGGCCGCGGCCGCCAAGCGACAGGCGGCGGAGTCGGCGGCGCTGTCCGGCGCGGCGGCGAGCCGTCCGCCGATCGCGGCCCTGCGCGCGCAGATCGCCGCCGAAGCGTCGCGCTGGTCGGTGCGCCGCGGCGCCGGGCCGGCGCAGCCGGTGGATGCCGCGATGCAGGCATGGCTCGCGGAATTCGACGCCGCGGCCTCCGCATGGACGGCCGAAACCCTGCCGGCCGAGACCGGCGGCGACTCGCTCACGCTGCTGCGCGACGGTCAGCCGATGCACACGCTGCAGCTCGGCGACACCGCCGCGCGCTGGACGACCGGCGCCGGCGGCGCGGACGCCGGCTCGTGGCGCGCCCTCCTGCCGCAGGCGCAGCAACTGCGCGACGCCCTCGCCCGCGCGCTGCCGCGCTGAGCGGCACCGCCCTGCCGCCGTGCGGGCGGCGGCGGGCACCACCCCTCCGCGACGGGCCCGGCCGCTATCATCTTCCGTTTGCCCGAGCGCCCGATGTCCGCACGTCCCCCCCGCCCCGCGGCCGCAGCTTCCGAGACGGAATCCGGGCCGGGGCCGGTCGTCGAGGCCAGCGCCATCCGCATCCGCGGCGCGCGCACGCACAACCTCAAGAACATCGACCTCGACATTCCGCGCAACCGGCTGGTGGTGATCACCGGCCTGTCGGGCTCGGGCAAGTCGAGCCTCGCCTTCGACACGCTGTACGCCGAGGGCCAGCGGCGCTACGTGGAAAGCCTGTCGGCCTACGCGCGGCAGTTCCTGCAGCTGATGGACAAGCCCGACGTCGACGTGATCGAGGGCCTGTCGCCGGCCATCAGCATCGAGCAGAAGGCCACCAGCCACAACCCGCGCTCCACCGTGGGCACCATCACCGAGATCCACGACTACCTGCGCCTGCTGTACGCGCGCGCCGGCACGCCGTTCTGCCCCGAGCACCGGCTGCCGCTGCGCGCGCAGAGCGTGAGCCAGATGGTCGACGCGGTGCTCGCGCTGCCGCCCGAGACCAAGCTGATGGTGCTCGCGCCCGTGGTGCGCGACCGCAAGGGCGAGTTCGGCGAGCTCTTCGCCGACATGCAGGCGCAGGGCTACGTGCGTTTCCGCGTCGACGGCAGGACGGTCGAGGCCGCCGACGTGCCCAGGCTGAAGAAGGCCGAGAAGCACGACATCGACGTGGTGGTCGACCGCATCAAGGTGCAGCCGGAAGGCCTGCACCAGCGCCTGGCCGAGAGCTTCGAGGCGGCGCTGCGCATCGCCGACGGGCGCGCGCTCGCGCTCGAGATGGACACCGGCCGCGAGCACCTGTTCTCGAGCAAGTTCGCCTGCCCCGTCTGCAGCTATTCGCTGAGCGAGCTGGAGCCGCGCCTGTTCTCCTTCAACTCGCCGGTGGGCGCCTGCCCGAGCTGCGACGGCCTGGGCCTGACCACCGTGTTCGACGCCGAGCGCGTGGTCGCCTTCCCGAGCATCAGCCTGGCCAGCGGCGCAGTGAAGGGCTGGGACCGGCGCAACGGCTACACCTTCTCGCTGCTGGAAAGCGTGGCCAGGCACTACGGCTTCGACATCGACCAGCCCTTCGAGGAGCTGCCCGAGCGCGCGCGGCAGGTGCTGCTCTACGGCTCGGGCGACGAGGACATCGAGTTCGTCTACGAGGCCGAGGGGCCGAAGGGCAAGACGCGCTCGGTCAAGCGCTCGCACCCCTTCGAGGGCATCGTGCCCAACCTCGAACGCCGCTGGCGCGAGACCGATTCGGTGGCGGTGCGCGAGGACCTGGCGCGCTACCAGAGCGCCAAGCCCTGCCCCGAATGCGAGGGCACGCGGCTGCGGCGCGAGGCGCGGCACGTGTTCCTGCAGCCGCAGGGCGAGGACTCGGGCGAGCCGATCTACCGCGTCGGGCACTTCACGCTGCGCGAGTGCCTGGCGTACTTCGACGGGCTGACGCTCGCCGGCGCCAAGGCCGAGATCGCCGGCAAGGTGGTGCGCGAGATCCGCTCGCGGCTGAAGTTCCTCAACGACGTGGGCCTGCAGTACCTGAGCCTGGACCGCAGCGCCGACACGCTCTCCGGCGGCGAGGCGCAGCGCATCCGCCTCGCCTCGCAGATCGGCTCGGGGCTCACCGGCGTGATGTACGTGCTCGACGAGCCCAGCATCGGCCTGCACCAGCGCGACAACGACCGGCTCATCGGCACGCTGCGGCACCTGCGCGACATCGGCAACAGCGTGCTGGTGGTGGAGCACGACGAGGACGCCATCCGCGCCGCCGACCACGTGATCGACATGGGGCCGGGCGCCGGCGTGCACGGCGGGCGGGTGATCGCGCAGGGCACGCCGGCGGACGTGGAGGCGAGCGAGGCGTCGCTGACCGGGCGCTACCTCGCACGCGCGCTGCGCATCGAGGTGCCGAAGGCGCGGGTGGTGCCGCGCGACCCCGGCCCGGACGACGACGCCCCGGCCTGGCTGCAGATCCAGGGCGCCCGCGGCAACAACCTGAAGCGGGTGGACGCCGCCATCCCCGTGGGCCTGTTCACCTGCGTGACGGGCGTGTCCGGCTCGGGCAAGAGCACGCTCGTCAACGACACGCTCTACGCGGCGGTGGCGCGCAAGCTCTACGGCAGCCATGCCGAGCCCGGGCCGCACGACGCCATCGAGGGGCTCGACGCCTTCGACAAGGTCATCAACGTCGACCAGTCGCCCATCGGCCGCACGCCGCGCAGCAACCCGGCCACCTACACGGGCCTGTTCACGCCCATCCGCGAGCTCTTCGCCGAGATGAACACCGCCAAGGAGCGCGGCTACGGCCCGGGCCGCTTCAGCTTCAACGTGGCCGGCGGGCGCTGCGAGGCCTGCCAGGGCGACGGCGTGCTCAAGGTCGAGATGCACTTCCTGCCCGACGTCTACGTGCCCTGCGACGTGTGCCACGGCAAGCGCTACAACCGCGAGACGCTGGAGGTGCTCTACAAGGGCAAGAACATCACCGAGGTGCTGGACCTGACGGTGGAGGACGCGCACGCCTACTTCAGCGCCGTGCCCGCCATCGCGCGCAAGCTGCAGACGCTGCTCGACGTGGGCCTGGGCTACATCCGCCTCGGCCAGAGCGCGACCACGCTGTCCGGCGGCGAGGCGCAGCGCGTGAAGCTCGCGCTCGAGCTGAGCAAGCGCGACACCGGCCGCACGCTGTACATCCTCGACGAGCCCACCACCGGCCTGCACTTCGCCGACATCGACCTGCTGCTGCGGGTGCTGCACCAGCTGCGCGACGCGGGCAACACCATCGTCGTGATCGAGCACAACCTCGACGTCATCAAGACCGCCGACTGGCTCGTCGACATGGGCCCGGAAGGCGGCGCCGGCGGCGGCACGGTCGTGGCCTGCGGCACGCCGGAAGAGGTGGCGGCGAATCCGGCCAGCTACACCGGGCGCTACCTGAAGCCGCTGCTCGATTGACGGCGACGCCGCGGCGACCCGCGGCGCAGTACGGGTTCGCCGCCGCCGCCGGGCATCGGCCGGCCATCTGCCTAGACTGCGCCGCACCGCCGGACACGGCAAGCGCCAGGAGGCCGCGTTGAGCCTGACCATCGACTACTACTTCGCCCCGCACTCGCCGTGGACCTACCTCGGCCACGAGCGCTTCGCCGGCATCGCGCGCGCGGCGGGCGCCGCGGTCCGCGTGCAGCCCATCGACCTGGGCGGCGTGTTCCCCGTCTCGGGCGGGTTGCCGCTGGCCAAGCGCGCGCCGCAGCGGCAGGCCTACCGGCTGGTCGAGCTCGCGCGCTTCAGCCGGCACCTCGGGCGGCCGCTCAACCTGCAGCCCAAGCACTTCCCGGTGTCGTCCGACGACGCGGCCAAGCTCATCATCGCCGCCGACATGCACGACGGCACCGACGCGGCGATGACGCTCACCGGCGCGGTGCTGCGCGCGGTGTGGGCCGAGGACCGCAACATCGACGACGCGCGCGAGCTCGCCGCCCTGCTGGCCGAGCAGGGGCTGCCGGCGCGCCGGCTCGACGACTCGCACTCGCAGGCGGTGCACGAGCGTTACGAGGCCGAGACGCAGCGCGCCATCGCGGCCGGCGTGTTCGGCGCGCCGAGCTACGTCATCGACGGCGAGATCTTCTGGGGCCAGGACCGGCTCGACTTCGTCGAGCGCCGGCTCCGGGCCGGCTGAGCGCGGGCAAGAAAAAAGCCGGTGCGATGCACCGGCTTTCGAGGCCGCCCTCGCGGGCTGCGGCTCAAGGGTTCACTTGAGGTGGGCGTTGATCAGCTTGGTCATCTCGAACATCGAGACCTGCGGCTTCTTGAAGATCTCCTTCAGCTTGCCGTCGGCGTTGATCATGGTGCGCTTGGCCGGATCCTGCAGCTTGTTGGCCTTGATGTAGTCCCACACCTTCTTGGTGACCTCGGTGCGCGGCACCGGCTTGTCGCCGATCACGGCGGCCAGCTGGGCGCTGGGGGTCATGGCCTTCATGAACGCCGCGTTCGGCGTGCGCTTCTTGGCCGGTGCCGCCTTCTTGGCGGGCGCCGCCTTCTTCGCCGGGGCTGCCTTCTTGGCCGGAGCAGCCTTCTTTGCCGGCGCCTTCTTGGCGGCGGCCTTCTTCGCAGTTGCCATGTTGATTCTCTCCATCAAGAGTTGTTGATGTGCCGGGCCGGGTGAAAGCCGCATGAGCTCTCGTTTCTCCGGTCACCGCGCGGAGCGAATGGTACTGCCTGCTCTGGGGGTTGAGAAGCTGCCTCCAGAGGGAAATGCCGCTTTCCGCCTAGGTAAAACGCGGTTTGTCGCTGCGAGGCATCACTCTTCGCGGCGGCGTTCGGCGGCCGTGCCGCGCGCGGCGAAAACGCTAGGGCGCGTCGGGCTCGCTGATGAAGCCGACCTTGGTCAGCCCGGCCTTGGAGGCATCGGCCAGCGTCTGCGCGACATGGCGGTAGGCCACCGCCTGGTCGGCGCGCAGGTGCACCTCGGGCTGCTGCGTCTTCCTGCCTTCGATGGCGAAGCGCTCGGCGGCTTCCTCGCGGCTCACGCGCTCGCCGTTCCAGAACAGCGCGCCGCTCGCGTCGATGGCGAACTCGATCTTGTCGGGCGGCGGCAGGTTCACCGCCGCGCTCGCCTTGGGCAGTTCGAGCTTGACCGCGTGCGTGAGCAGCGGCGCGGTGACGATGAAGATCACCAGCAGCACCAGCATCACGTCGATGAGCGGCACCATGTTGATCTCGGCCATCGGGGCGTTGGCGCTCTTGGAATCGAAGCTGGCGAAGGCCATGGCGCGCTCCTCAGGCCGCCGCCGGGCGCGTGGGCATCGGGCGCACGCTGGCCGCGTTCTGCGGCGAGGATGCCAGCGGCTGGCCCATCGACACGAAGGTGTGCAGCTCGTAGGCGAAGGCGTCGAGCTTGCCGAGCAGCACGCGGTTGGAGCGCGTGAGCCAGTTGTAGCCCATCACCGCGGGAATCGCGACCGCCAGGCCCAGGCCCGTCATGATGAGCGCCTCGCCCACCGGGCCGGCCACCTTGTCGAGCGTGCCGGCGCCGCTCATGCCGATGGCCACCAGGGCGTGGTACACGCCCCAGACCGTGCCGAACAGGCCGACGAAGGGCGCCGTGGCGCCGACGGTGGCGAGCACCGCGAGGCCGTTCTCCAGCCGCGTGGTCTCCTCGTCGAGCACCTTCTTGATCGTGCGCGTGACGAACTCGCCGGCGCTGCCCGCCTCCTCGAGCTTGGCCGCGCCGTACTTGGCGTGGTGCGCCTGCGCGTGCATGGCGTGGCTGGTGAGGTGCGAGAACGGGTCGCGCGCGCCGTGCGTGGCGATCTCGCCGGCCACCGCGTCGAGCGAGGAGGCGTTCCAGAAGAAGTTCAGGAACTCGTGGCTGCGGCGCTTGCGCGCGACGAGCGTCAGCCCCTTGAGGGCGATGATGGCCCAGGAGACGACGGACATCAGGACCAGGATGATGAGCAGGGTCTTGCCCACCGCGTCGCTCTGCGCGATGAAGTGGCCGAAGCCGAGGGCGTTGTGTTGTGCCGCGATGGCGGTCTCAGGATTCACGGCTATCTCTCCAACTCGAAAGGAACGGGAATGCGGGCCCAGCCGGCGACCGGCCGGCCGTTCTCGGTGTAGGGCTTGAAGCGCGCCTTGCGCACGCCGGTGACGGCGGCCTCGTCCAGGCGCGCATGGCCGGACGACTGCTCGACCTGCACCTGGCGCGGCAGGCCGCCTTCGTCGATGTACACGCGCACCATCACCTGGCCCTCTTCGCCCAGGCGCCGCGACTGGCGCGGGTAGCTGATCTGCGGCGGCTCGAGGTACTGCACGGCGGAGGCCGGAATGATCCTGGGCGGCGGCGGCGGTGCCGGCGGCACGGGCGGCGCCGGAGGTGCCGGCGGCGCGAGCACCACGGGCGGCTCGGGCGGAAGCTCCACCGGCGGGGGCGGCGGCGCGACGAAGGGCGCCGGTGCCGGCACCGGCGGAGGCGGCGCGGCGATGATGCGCTTGGGCGGCGGCGGCTTCTTCGGCGGCGGGGCGGGCGGCGGCGGCGGGGGAGGCGGCGGCGGGATCGGCTCGGGCGGCGCCGGCGGCGCGATGATGTCGACGAACATCGGCGCCGCTTCCACGACGGCCTGGCGCACGGCCGGCACCTGCATCAGGCCCCAGCCGGCGGCGCCGTGCAGCGCGACGATGGCCGCGACCATCACGTTGCGCTGCAGCGGCGACAGCGCGTCGTCTCGGCGGGTGTTCCAGCCGGCGCCGCCGCCGCGTGAGGCCGCGGCGGGTTTGGAGGCCGGCAGCGCGGGCGGCAAGGTGGCGGTGGGCGCGGACATCGTGGCTCGGAAATGAGAGGCGGAAATCTAACACAAAATGCGAATGATTCGCATTGAGCATTTGCTACGGAATCGCACGGCGTGCCTCCCGCTGCGCTGCGCGCACGCGGCGCGCGCCCGCAATGCCGCTATCCTTGCCGCATGAAGCTCATCGTGCGTTGGCTGCTGCTGGCGGCCGCCCTCCTCCTTGTCGCCAACGTCACGCCGGGCGTCAACGTGACGAGTTTCGGCGCGGCGCTGATCGCGGCCTTCGTGATCGGGCTGTTCAACACCCTGCTGCGGCCGGTGCTGGTGCTGCTCACGCTGCCGATCACGCTGGTCACGCTGGGGCTGTTCCTGTTCGTCATCAACGCGCTGATGTTCTATTTCGCCGCGCAGGTGCTCTCCGGCCTGAGCGTCGACGGCTTCATGGCGGCGCTGATCGGCTCGCTCATCTACAGCCTGTGCGGCATGCTGATCGACGTGGTGATGGAGCGCGTGTTCGACAAGGGCTAGACCCTTTCCCCTGCGCCCAAGGGATTCGCGTCCCTAGCGCACCGCGGCGCCGCGCACCTCGAAGCGCACCGTCTGCAGCACGCGGCCGTCGCGCCCGTGCAGCGTCAGCACGTGCCGTCCCGGCCAGGGCGCCCAGCGCAGCCGCTCGCCGTGGCCGAGGCGGCGTCCGTCGAGCCGCCACTCGCCCGCCTCGCCCTCGAAGGTGACGCGCTGCACCTCGGCCGGCATGTCGGGGTCGAGCGCGAACACGCTGCCGTCGCGCGGCGAGGTGATGCCGAAGGGCCGCCGCGCCGGGGCCGAGGCCGGCAGCAGCCGGCGCTGCTCGGTGCCGGCGATGAACACCTCCTCGCGCGCCGGCTCGCCGCCGCGCTCGAAGGCCGCGCGGGCGCGCACCACGCCGGGCGGCGCGGCCGGCGCGCGCGAGGGCGCGCCCGCGTGCAGGTGCCGCACGATCTGCCGCCACAGCGGCGCCGCACCGCTGATGCCGCTCACGTCATGCATCGGCTCGCCGCCCGTGTTGCCGACCCACACGCCCACGGTGTAGCGGTCGGTGAAGCCGAGGCACCAGTTGTCGCGCATGTCCTTGCTGGTGCCGGTCTTGACGGCGGCGAAGCCGCGCGTGGCGAGCACGCTGTCCAGGCCGAAGGCAGGCGCGCGGGCGCCGTTGTCGGCCAGGATGTCGGCGACGAGGTAGGCGGCCGCCGCGTCGGCCACGCGCCGCGGCGCGGCGCGCGGGTCGTCGGCGCGCAGCCGCACCGGGCCGGCCAGGCCGCCGTTGGCGAGCACCCGGTAGGCGTTGGCGAGGGCCAGCAGGGTCGCGTCGGCGCTGCCCAGCGCCAGCGAGGCGCCGTAGTAGCCGCCGGTTTCCGGCAGTGCGAGGCCGAGGTCGTTGAGGCGCGCGAACAGCGCGTCGGCGCCGAGCATCGCGCCCACGCGCACCGCCGGCACGTTGATGCTGCCGGCGAGCGCGGCGCGCGCGCTGACCCAGCCCTTGAAGCGCTGGTCGTAGTTGCGCGGCAGGTACAGGCCCGAGGCGGTGCCGATCTGCGCCGGCGAGTCATCGAGCAGCGTGGCCGGCGTGATGAGCCGCTGCTCGAAGGCGAGCTGGTAGACGAAGGGCTTGATCGTCGAGCCGGGCTGGCGCCGCGCGGTGACGTGGTCGACCTGCGGCGCCTGCGACAGGCTGCCGCTGCCGCCGACCCAGGCGAGCACGTCGCCGCTGCGGTTGTCGAGCACCACCACCGCGCCGTCGGCGACGTGGCGCCCGGCCAGCTGCGAGAGCTGCTCGCGCAGCGCGCCGACGGCGAAGCGCTGCAGCCCGGCGTCGAGGGTGCTGTGCAGCACGCGCGCCTGCGGCGGCGCCGCGTCGGCCAGCCGCCGCGCCAGGTGCGGCGCGAGCTGCTCGCCGAGCGGCATGCCGCCGCGGCGGGCCAGGGCCGCCTGCGCGAGCGCGTCGAGGCCGGCGCAGCCCAGTTGCTGCGCCTGCAACACGCCGCAGGCGCGCCGCGCCACGGTGCCGGCGTCGGCGTTCGGCCCGCGCACCAGCGCGGCGGCGAGGGCCGCCTCCTGCGCGTCGAGGCCGCTCGGCAGCTTGCCGAACAGCGTCTGCGAGAGCGCGGCGATGCCGACGATCTCGCCGCGCCACGGCACGCTGTTGAGGTAGGCCTCGAGGATCTGGCTCTTGGTCCAGCGCGCCTCCAGCCGGCGCGCGGTGAGCGCCTGCCCGAGCTTCTGCCCCACGCTGCGCCCGCCCGCGGGGCGCAGCAGCTCGTCGTCGATCAGCCCGGCGAGCTGCATGGTCAGCGTCGACGCGCCGCGGGTGCGCGTGTTCCACAGGTTGGCCCAGGCGCTGCGCGCCACCGCCGACCAGTCGATGCCGCCGTGCTCGTGGAAGCTGCGGTCCTCGCTCAGCACGATGGCGTGCAGGAGCGCGGGCGACATGTCGTCGAGCGGCACCCAGCGCAGGCGGCGCACGGTCGGGTCGACGCGCACGGTCTGCAGCGGCACGCCGCGGCGGTCGAGCAGGGTCAGGTCGGACGGCCGGTGCGCGGCCTTCACCTCGGCGAAGCCCGGCACCGCCTGCGCCGCGCCGCAGGCGGCGGCAAGCACGAAGGCGGCGAGCCGGGCGTGCCTCATTCGCGCGCGCCCCAGCCGTGGTCCGGCGCGAAGCCGATGCGGCCGATCTCGCGGATGCGCTCGCCCGCGCCGGGCTCGCCCTGCAGCCGGCCCTCGACGATCTCGTAGCCCATCAGCGCGAACACGCGCTCGCCGATGAACAGCGGGCGCGCGTTGCCGTACCAGTCGACGCAGGAGGCGCGGCAGCCGTCGTCGATGCGGCTGCCGCCCGGCGTGGCCGCCAGCGTGCCGAGCTCGGCGAAGCGCAGGCCGCTTTCGCGCAGGTAGAGCATCTCGGCCGGCGGCTGCTGCCGCGGGTGCGGCGCCCGCTCGCCGGCGCCGACGACGGGCAGCCCGACGAGCCCGCCCCCTTCGCCGCCGGCCCTGTAGAAGAAGCCGTGGCTGCGCGTCTCGCCCTGCGCGGCGCCGGCGCGCCGGTGGTGGCCGACGGTGACGGGGTAGCGCGCGAGCCGCACGCTGGTGAAGCCGAGGTCGCGGCCCTGCGCGCCGATCACCACGGCGTTCTCGCCCAGCGCCTCGATGCGCTCGACGGCATGGTCGAGCGGCAGGGCGTAGACCGGCGCGTCGCCGCCCTCGCCGAGCCGCACCGCATGCAGCACCTGCGCCCGGGCCGGCGTCGGGCGTTGCCGCCAGCCGGCGCTGGCGCCGTAGAGCAGCACGCCGCCGACGTAGCGGTTGTGCAGCGACGCCCCGGCCACGCCGGGCAGCAGGCGGTAGGCGCTCGCCGGCGCGGCCTCGCGTCCGTCGCCGAAGCTCGCCAGCGGCAGGCGCAGCAGCGCGAGCTCGCCGGCGTGCGGCTCGGCGCCCCACATGGCCTCGCCGCGGCCGTGCGAGCGCAGCAGCACGTGCAGGCGGCCGTCCTCTTCGAGGAAGGAGAACTGGTCGATGGGCGAGCCGCTCGCGCGCAGCGCACTCGGCGCGCTGCCGTCCAGCGGCAGGCGATAGAGCACCGCCTGCGACGCCGCCGGCGTGCGGTGGCGCGCGGTGGTCCACACGTAGACCGACTGCGCCGACACGTGGAACACGCGCCCCGCCGGGCCGAGCACGGCGGTGCTCTCGCACGCGAAGCGCGGCTGCGCGAGGTCGCACACCGTCACGCTGTGCAGCGCCACGCCCTGCAGCGGATCGAGCGGTTCGCTCGGCTGGTAGATGCGCGCGGGCGGCGCGATGGGCTCGAACGGCGCCGGCTCATTGCCGGGCCGCCACGTCCGCTGCGCCGGCAGCTGCTCGCGGTAGGGGCGGCGCGGGTCGATGCGCAGCGGCGTGTAGAAGACGAGCCGGCTGCCGACGAGGCGGCTGGCGTAGTTGCGCGACGAGTAGTAGTCGTTCGAGCGCAGGTGGTGCGTGCCGCGGTGGTGCAGCCGGCCGTCGGCCGAGAGGTCGAACAGCCCGATCTCGGTGCCGCCGCGCGCATAGCTGTAGCCGACCACCACCACCGTGTCGCCCCACAGCAGCAGCTCGTCGTACCAGGCGCCGCGCGGCTCGATGCCGGGGCCGAAGGCGTCGACGGCGTCCACGGGCGCGAGCCGCCGGCCGCCGATGTCGACGGTGAAGAGCCGGCCGCGGCGCAGCACCACGAGGTGGTCGCCATGGCGCTTGACGATGCCGCCTTCGTCGACGCCGGCGGTCTGCACGTTGGTGATGGATTCGTCGGCCGCGGCCTTGGCGGCGGGCGCCGGCGCGGCCTGCATGGCCACCGCCGATTCGGCCATGGGCGCGTGGCGGCGCCGCTCGCTCGCGTGCTGCGCCAGGCGCTCGGCCCAGACGGCGAACTGCCGTGCGAGTTCCTGTTCGTCGGCGAAGGGCTGCAGATGGCCCGCGGCGACGGCGAGCGGCCCGAAGGCGGCGGCCGAGGCCGCGACCAGCAGCCGCCGCAGCGTGAGTGTCATGTTCGGCATGGATCGTCCCGATGGCGCACGACAACGTGCATGCCGGCTTCTACGCACGAGCGCTCGGAACGGGGTGAACGCAGGCGGCCCTCACCCCCGCCCTCTCCCGCGAGCGGGAGAGGGAGCCAGTCCCGGCGGCTCCCTCGCCCCCGCAGGGGGAGAGGGCGGGGGGTGAGGGGGCCGCTGCCCGCCAGACGCTCACGGCCCCACCTCCACCGCCTCGTTCGGCAAGGCGCCGAAGCTCTCCGGCGCGTACATCGCCTCCACCCGCGTCGGCGGCAGCGCGAAGCGGCCGGCGCTGTTCAGCCGCAGCGTGTACTCGATGACGTGCACGCCGCGCGGCAGGACCTCGAAGTAGCTGCGGAAGGCCTCGAAGCCGCGCTCCTCGAAGGCCGGCCAGGCGCCCTCGCCCTGCGCGCCGCGCGCGGCGAGGGCGCTGTCGCGCCCAAGTCCCGAGCCGAGCACGGTGGCGCCGCCGGGCACCGGGTCGCTCACCACCACCCAGGTCATGTCGGCGAGCGCATTCACCTCCAGCCGCACGCGCACGATGTCGCCGCGCGACCAGCGCGACGGGTCGCGGCGTTCGACCGGGGTGACGCTGCGCGCGATGCGGTAGCCGGCGAACAGCGGCGCCTTCAGCGGCACGGCCGCGAGGCTCTGCACGGTGAGCCAGGGCGTGCCGCGGCCCTCGTGCGCGACCGACAGCGTGCCCGCGTCCGTGCCCGCCCGTGCCGGCCAGGCGAGCATGGCGGCGCCGCCCGCCGCGCGCGTGCCGGCCTGCGACCAGTCGATCACCGCCGCGGCGTCGCCCAGGCGCGCCGTGCTGCGCCCGTCGACCGGCTGCGACTCGAACGCGGCCGAGAACCTGTCGAGCGCGAGCGCGCCCCACAGGTTGGCCGTCGTCGTGAGCCACGCGCCGCCGCGCTGGCGCGCGAGCGCGCCGGCCACCAGCCGCGGCAGATCGTCGCGCCAGGCCGGGTCGTCGATCACGGCGAGGACGAGCCGCGCGGCGTTGGCGTCGGCGCTGTCCATCAGCCACCACCAGAAGTCGTCATCCTCGGTGCTGAAGCGCAAGGTGGTGCCGGCGAAGGCGAGGCGCCCGCGCAGGATCTGCTGCGCCTGCTCGATGCGCGCGGCGCGCCCGGGCACGCCGTCGAGCCGGCGCAGGATGCGCAGCCAGTCGATCACCGCCGCGGTGGGCCACCGGTCGGGCGTGAGCGCGATGCTGCCGAGCATGCGCGGCTGCGCCCGGCCGTGGCGCGCGAGCGCCTCGATGGCGGCGAGCTTGCGCACCGCCAGGTCGGGCCGCGGCGACCAGAAGCGCCGCTCGATGCGGCCTTCGACGAAGGCGGCGAGGCCGTCGAGCATGCGGTCCCGCACGCCGTCCGGCAGGGCGAGGCCCGCTTCGTGCGAGGCGGCGAGCAGGTGCGCGGTGAGGCGGTCGCTGCCGTTCGGCGCCGCATCGGCGCGCGGCGGGAAGTAGTTCGCGAGGCCGTCGGCATCGAGATGGCTGGGCAGCGTGCCGGTCACCGCGGCCCACAGGGCCTCGTCGCGCAGCGCGAGCGCGCGCGCGGCGGTCTGCTCCAGGCAGGTGAACGGGTAGGTCTCGAAATAGCGGCGGATGCCCGGCAGCGCCGCGCCAAGCCGCGGCTGCAGCGCGACGCGCACGCCGCCGCGCGCGATGCCGCCGGCCGACAGCGCCTCGGCCGGCGCCGCGACGGGCAGCGAGAACGCGCCGTCGAGCCGCACCAGCGTGGCCTGCTGCACGCCCAGCGGCACCGCGGCCGACACCTGCTGCGCCACCTGCAGCCGGTCGTGCGCGCCGCCGGCGGCGTCCTCGGCGGCGGCTTCCCACACGATGCGCCCGGCCGCGGCCGGCACCTCCACCGGCCAACGCAGCTCGCGCGATTCGCCGGCGGCCAGCGCCGCCTCCTGGGGCGGCAGCACGATCGGCGACGGCGCATCGCCGCCCTCGGCCGTGCCCCGCAGCGTCGCGCGGACCTTCATCTCGCGCGCCGTGCTGTTGCGCAGCGTGAGCTGGGCCGTGAAGCGGTCGCCCTCGCGCACCAGCGGCGGCAGGCCCGACAGCACCTGCAGGTCCTGCGTCACGCGGATCGTCGCCGCGCCCATGCCGAACGTCTGCACGCCGGCATCGGCGATGGCCACCAGGCGGAAGCTCGTGAGCGAATCGTTGAGCGGCACCTCGACCACGGCCTCGCCGCCGGCGTCGAGCGGCACCCGCGCCTTCCACACCAGCAGCGTGTCGAAGAGCTCGCGCACGTGGCCGCGCCCGCCGCCGCCGCCCGCGGGCACCGCCTTGCGGCCGTAGTGGCGCCGGCCGATGATCTCGCCGTGCGCGGTGCTGGTCTCCACGCCCCAGGCGCGCTGCCGCAGCATGGCCGCGAGCAGGTCCCACGAGGGGTTGCCGGCGAGCGCGAGCAGGCCTTCGTCGACGGCGGCGAAGGCGACCTCGGCGCTCTCGCCGGCCGCCGGCGGCCGGCCCTGGTGCGTGACGCGGATGCGTGCGCGCACCGTCTGCCGCACCTGGTACTGCGGCTGGTCGGGCGTGACGGCGACCTGCAGCTCGTGCCCGGCCAGCCCCACGCGCAGCGCCGCCACGCCGAACTTGAGCGAGGGCCTGGAGAGGTCGACCATCGCGCTCGGCGGCTGGTACTCGCGGCCCTCGAACCAGAAGGCGCGCGCCCAGTCGAGCGGCGTCTTCCAGCCCCAGGTGAAGAGCGACTGCCACGGCACGTGGCGGATGCGCCCGCGCAGCGCGAGCACGCTCACGTACACGTTCGGCCCCCAGTCCTCGCCGATCTTCAGCTCGATCGTCGGGTCGTCGCCGCGCAGCGTGAGCACGCGCGTGTCGATCACGCCCTCGCGCTCCACCGCCACCAGCGCCGTCGCCTCGCGGTAGGGCATGCGCACCTGCAGCCGGGCCGTCTCGCCGGGCTCGTAGCGCGGCTTCTCGGGCAGCACGTCGATGCGGTCGTCGTTGTCCTGCGCGAACCACAGCTCGCCCTGGCGCGTGATCCACACGGTGGTGGCGGCCTCGGCCACGCGGCCGGCGGCATCCGCCGCCTGCACGATGAGCTCGACCTCGCCGGCGGCCGCGAGCGGCGCCTCGCACCGCAGCAGGCCGTGCGCGTCGCTGCGGCCGCTGCACAGCGTGCCGAGCGCCTTCGCCTCGCGGTGGTCGTCGTAGGCGTACAGGCCGCCGACCATGCGCTTGCGCGTGCTGGTGGCGACCACCTGCCGCCCGCGCACCTCGAGCCGCTGGCCGGCGAGCGGGCGGCCCGCGGTGTCGAGGGCCAACGCGGTGAACGCCACGCGCCCGCGGCTGCCGACCCAGGACGCCGCCCGGATGCCGGGCACCACGGCGGCGGGCCACAGCTCGATGCGGGTGGACACGGTCTGCACCTCGCCGTTGGGGTCGTCGAAGCTGACCTCGGCCAGGAGCTCGCCGGCGCGGGTGACCGCCGGCAGGCCGGACAGCGTCACGTGCGCCGCGCCGGCGCCGTCGGTGGTGGCGGCGAGCTTGTCGGCGACGAGCCGGTCCGCGGCCGCCTCCTCCGCCTCGTCGCCGCCCTGCAGCGGCTGCGGCGGGTCGAAGGAGAAGCCGGGGTGGTCGTCGAAGGCCACGGACCGCGCGCGCAGCAGGGCCGAGGTCCGCAGCGGCGCGCGCACCACGCCGCCGCCCGACAGGTGCGTGAGCTGCACCTGCAGCGGCAGCTCGCGCGGCGCGATCTGCACGTCCTTCGGGCCGCTCACCTGCGCATCGACCAGCGGCACGCGGAATTCCTCCACCCGCAGGCTGCCGGCCGCCAGGCCCGCGGTGCGCCCGCGGCCGTCGCCCTCGGGCAGGTCGCGCTCCAGCGTCACGGCGTAGTTGCCCAGGCGCGCCGCCGGCGGGATGCGCCACGCCGAGGTCGCGCTGCGCGTGCCCTGCCACTGCAGCGGCACGGTGTAGTCCTGCCCGCTGCCCTCGTGGACGATGCGCGCGCGCACGGGCAGCTCGCCGGGCTTCGGCCACGCCAGGCCGGCCGAGGTCTCCTCGCGCACGAAGTGCTTCATCGACACCGTCTCGCCGGCGCGCAGCAGCGTGCGGTCGAACACGGTGTGCGCGCGCAGCTCGGGCGCCATCGAGTGGAAGCCCGTGGGCAGGTTGAAGCGCCAGCCCTCGATGCCTTCGCGCCAGTCGCTGAAGACGAAGGCGGTGTCGACGCGGCCCCGGGCCGGCCCGTCGGCGATCGGCTTGCGCGCGGTGACGAACAGGCCGTCGTACTGGGTGCATTCCGGCCCGTGCGGCTCGAAGCCCTGCGCCACGCGCGCGAGGCCCTGCGCGTCGGTGCGGCCGGCCCACAGGCGCCGCCCGTTGCAGTCGTTGATCGCCACCTCGGCGCCTTCGACCGGGCGGCCCCTGTCGAGCGAGGTCACCCACACCACGCTGTTCTCGCGGCTGTTCTTGAAGTGGACGCCGAGGTTGGTAACGAGCACGCCGGTGCGCACGAACATCGGCGCGGCCTTGTCGAGCAACGCCGCGCCGAGCGCGCGCGACTCGATCTCGACCACGTGGTAGCCCGGCTCGGCCAGCGGAATGCCCACCACCTCGAACGGGCGCGGGTCGCCGCCCTGCAGCTGCGGCAGGTCCAGGCGCTTCGCGCCGGCCTCGCCCGCCAGCAGCGACAGCTCGCGCGTGGCGAGGAAGCGCTCGACGCGCCGGGTGACGGCGCGCCCGCGCGCATCGACCCGCCGCTCGGTCTCGAACCACTCGGCGGGCGGGCGCCCCGCCTCCTTGGCGCTGATGCGGCGCTCGTGGTGGCGCGCGAGCCGCGCGTGCCACGCCAGCATCTGCGCGTCGCCCTCGACGCGCTTGATGCGCACCTCCCCGCCCGGCGCGCCGGGCCGCAGGTCGTCCTGCACGCGGCGCAGCGTCACCGGCAGCATGGCCTCGGCGCCCCACTCGACGATGCCGAACGGCGCCGCGGCGAACTTGGCGATCGGCGGGAAGTCGCCCGTCGACACCGCCAGCGGAAAGCTGCCCGCGTTGGCGAGCGCCCGGCCGGCGTCGTCGGTCAGGCCGGGCGGCAGCTCGAGGGTGAAGCGTGCGTTGGCGGGCAGCGGCGTCGGGAAGCGCAGCTCGCTCACCTGCGGATCGCGCACGTCGTCGCCGAACACCGGCGCCAGCGCCTCGCCCTGGGCCGGGCGCAGGCGCACGGCCTCGGCCAGCGCGCGCGCCACCGGCGCGGAGAAGCGCAGCACCATCGGGCGGATCGGCAGGCACGGCGCGTCGGCGCGCTCGCGGCGGCAGGCGAACTCGGCCAGGAAGGGCTCGCGCACGCGGAAATCGGCGTGCTGCTCGCTCGTGGTGAGCACCTGCGCATCGGCCGACGACGCGATGCCGCGGCCCCACACCAGGCGCATCGGCGTGGCCGGCGGCAGCGGGCGCGCGCAGGCGACGAGCAGGGTCTTCGCGGCGCGCGCGCCCTCGATGCGGCGCGACGCCAGCACCGCCTCGCGCGCGGCGCCCGCCACCACGCGCAGCGGCAGGCGCTCGCCGATGCCCTCGACCTCGCACCAGGCATGCGCCTCGACGCTCGCCGGCACGGCCGGGCCGGTGAGTTCGAGCAGGAAGTGCTGGTCCTCGTCGACCTGCGCGCCTTCCCACGGGTCGGTGCGCACGAGCGCGGGGCCGCCGGTGGAGAAGGCGAACGAGGTGCGGCCCTCGAGCGCGCCCCGCAGCGGCGCCCAGCCGGCACGCGCCGCGACGGTGCAGCGCGTGCCGGGCGGCAGCGGCTCGGCGAAGTCATGGACCCAGTGGCGGTCGTCGACCCAGCGGCCGCTGCCCTCGGTGCGGGCGCCGCGGCACTGCACGTCGAAGGGATCCGGCAGGCGCGGCGCGCCGAAGCGGACCACCGGCTCGGAGAAGGCGACGACGACCTGCCGCACCTGCGCCACCTCGCCCTGCGGGCTCATGCGCTGGACGGTGGCCGCCTGCGCGCACGACAGGCCCAGCGCCAGCAGCCAGGCACCCCTGCGGATCCGATGCACGCGAGACTCCCGGGACATGCGGGGGAGTCTACTGACGGCGCTCGACCGCCGGGCCGCCGCGCAGGCGGGGAACGCGCGCCGGCGGCGGGATCACCCGCCGCTCTTGCGCTCGTCCGCCGCCAGCTCGCGCCGCAGGGCCTCGATGTCGCGCAGGCGCGCGTCGATGACCGAGGCCTCGATGAAGTCGGTGCGCCCGGCGTCGCGCGCCGAGCGCTGGCCGGCGCGCAGGCGGTCGACCGCGCCGTTCAGGTCGCCGAGCGCCACGCGCGCCTCGGCCTCGGCGCGCAGCGAGCGCAGCGGCTGGTCGAGCCGGCCCCAGAGCTGGCTCGCGAGCATCCACGCCTCGGCGTCGCCGGGATGGCGCGCCACCCAGGTCTGCAGCTCGTCGGCGCTGCGCTTGAGCGCGGCCGCGTCGCCGGCATGCGCCAGCGCCAGGCGCGCCGCCAGCAGCGACACCGGCCGCGAACCGTCGCCGAGGTGCGGCGCGAGCGCGGCCTCGGCGCGCGCCGTGTCGTTGCGCGCGAGCGCGATCTGCACCGCCAGCAGCGCGACGGCGCGCCCGGCGCGCGCATCGCCGGGCCCGGCGCGCAGCATCGACTGCAGCGCGGCGAGCGACGCATCGGCCCGCTCGGCGTCGCGCAGCAGCGTGGAGGCCAGCGCCGCGGCGTAGGCCACGCCCATGCGGTCCTCGCGCGAGGCGCCGGCCGGCGCCTCCTGGGCCTGCCAGCGGCGCAGCGCATCGACGCGCGCATCCATCAGCACGCGCGAGCGCGCCTGCGCCAGGCTGTGCTCGAGCACGCTCACCGGCGCCGCGCGCTCGGCCGTGCCGAGCCTGGCGCGCGCCTCGCCGATGCGCTCGGACGTGAGCGGGTGGCTGCGCAGGTAGGGGTAGCCGCCGCTGTCGTTGAGGCGGTACGACTGCTCGAGCTTCTCGAACATCGCCGCCATGCCGGCGGGCGCGAAGCCGGCGCCCGTCATCACCCCGAGGCCGATGCGGTCGGCCTCGCGCTCCATGTCGCGCGAGAAGTTGAGCTGCCCCTGGATCGCCGCCGCCTGCCCGCCGGCCATCGCGGCCTGCGCCATCTCGGGGCTGTGGGCGCGGCTCGCCGCCAGCACGCCGAGGATCATCGCCGCGGTGCTGAGCAGGGTCTGGCGGCGACTGTTGCCGATGCTGCGCGCGATGTGGCGCTGCGTGACGTGCGTGAGCTCGTGCGCCAGCACCGAGGCCAGCTCGTCGCGCGTGGCCGTCATGGCGATGAGGCCGAGGTGCACGCCGACGTAGCCGCCCGGCAGCGCGAAGGCGTTGACGCTGCGGTCGCGCACCAGGAACGCCTCCCAGGCGAAGCGCTGGTCGATGTCGGCGCCGAGGTCGCCGCGCCGCCGCGCCGCGTCGAGCAGCGCGTTCCACATCGTCTGCACGTATTCGAGCAGCACCGGGTCGTCGAGGTAATCGGGGTCGCGCCGGATCTCGCGCATGATCTGGTCGCCGAGCTTGCGCTCGGTGCCGATGCCGAAGTCCTCGGTGGCGCTGTCGCCGAGCGCGGGCAGGCGGTTCTGCGCCAGCGCACTCGGCGCGGGCGCGGCAGCCAGCACGGCCGCGGCGCACAGCACGGCCAGCGTCGGCGTGCGAAGGGGGGCGAGAAGTCTCAACGCGGTGGTTCCGATGGCGGCGATGCCCGTTCGAGTGGGCAGCGGCGGCAGAGTTCGCAGCCCCCTCGCGCCCGGGCGGCTGGCTATGATGCCAGCCCGGCTTTGCTGCCATGTTTCTTCGCGCCATGGGCCACGATTCGCCGCTCACCCATTTCGACGCCGCGGGCCAGGCGCACATGGTCGACGTCTCGGCCAAGGCCGAGACCCACCGCGTGGCGCGCGCCACCGGCGTCATCCGCATGAAGCCCGAGACGCTCGCGCTGATCGCGCAGGGCAGCGCGAAGAAGGGCGACGTGATCGGCATCGCCCGCATCGCCGCCATCCAGGGCGCCAAGCGCACCGCGGAGCTGATCCCGCTGTGCCACCCGCTGCCCATCACCAAGGTCGGCGTCGAGTTCGAGATCGACGCGGCGACGAGCCGCGTGCGCTGCACGGCGCAGGTCGAGACGCTCGGGCGCACCGGCGTCGAGATGGAAGCGCTGACCGCGGTGCAGGTCGGTCTGCTGACGGTCTACGACATGTGCAAGGCCGCGGACCGCGGCATGGTGATGGACGAGATCCGCGTGCTCAGCAAGCGCGGCGGCAAGTCGGGGGAGTGGGCGGCGCAGGACTGAGCGCCCACCCGTTCGCGCCCGCTCGCCCGGCATTCAGAGAAAGTCGCGGTACGTCAGCGCCTTCGCCGGCGCGGCGCACTGGAACGGCACCGCCTCGCCCGGCGCATACATCCGCTCGCATGGCGCGAAGAAGGGCTGCGCATCGGGATGGTTGAACTCGCGCAGCCGCGCCGCGATGTGGCGGGCGCGGTCGAGGTCGCCGAGTTCCGCGTAGGCCTTCGCCCAGGCGATCATCAGCCGCGTGTCGAGCAGGTAGTGCGATGCGATGCGGAACGAGTCCATCGCCTGCGACGGATGCTCGGCCGTCGTGGCCGCCGCGTAGTGGGCGTGATGCGCGAACAGCAGGCTGTGCTTGCCGGCCTCGATGCGCTGCGCCAGCGACGACTCGTCGCCCTCGCGCGGCGCGAAGATCGCCGAGACGCGCAGGTAGTCGAAGACCGACAGCACGCCGCCGAGCGACATCGCGAGCGAGGCGGTGACGAGCGCGATGCGCCAGCGGCGGGCGCGCGGCGTGGCGGGCACGTCGCTGCCGCTCGTGTCGGCTGCGGCCGGGCGGCCACCGCCCAGGCACAGTCCGAAGGCGAAGGCCGTGGGCAGCAGGAAGTAGGCATACCACAGCGGGTACTCGAACTGGCTGTGGATGCCGACCATCAGCACCAGCATGAACGCCGCCCGCAAGGTGCGGGCATCGTCGCCCGCCGCTTCCTGGCTGGCGCGGAAGGCACGCCAGAACGCGAAGCACAACAGCCCGCTCACCGCCGCCGCGAGCGGCAGGCCGAGTTCCACCGCGAACTGCAGGAAGAGGTTGTGCGTGTGGTCGAAGAACTCCGGCGGCCGGTCGGGAAAGGGGGTCAGCGTCCACGCGAAATTGAAATTGCCCCAGCCGACGCCGAACCACGGGTTCGCCTTGATCAGTTCCCAGGTGTTGGACCAGATGGCGAAGCGGTTGCTGGAGAAGTTCTCGCGCGGGGTGAAGCGGCCTTCGCCGGCGAAGGTGGTGCCGGTGGTTTGCGCGAGGGCATCAAGGGCGAACCAGAACAGCAGGTAGAGCGCCGGGCTCGCCATCAGCGCCAAGCGCGCGCCGCGTGGCAAGCGCTTGTCGAGCACGCCCCAGGCGGCGAGCGCGAGCACGCCGAGCGCAGCGGTGCGCGAGCCGGTCTGGACAATGCAGCCAATGAACAGTATCAGCGCCAGCCATACCCAAGGTTGCCGCTGTATTTGACGAGGCCACCACCACACGAGACACACGATGCTCCACAACAACAAGGTGCCGAGGTGATTGGGTTGGCGCAGGTTGGCGGAGACGCGCGAGCCGTTTGATTGCGCAACCCACAGCGAATCGGCCCATGAGGGAGCGAAGTACTGAACCTGGGCGATGACGGCGCTGATGGTGCCGGCCATGAGAAGCGCCGCAGAAAGCAAGCGGAATGACGGCCTGGGCGCCGCTCCCCAAGACATTGCACCGCACAGGACGAGGCAGGCACCGGCAATTGCCGCCACAGCCGACCAGCCCAGCGAGACTGGGGGTGCACCCCAGTGCATCACCGCTAGCATCGAGCCTGTCAGAACGAAAAAGCTAGCAACGAGAAGCGTCCAGCAGCCATCGGACGCTACCGAGCGAGGCAGCCGCAGCGCTAGAAGCGCCCCCCAGCCCGCAAAGGCAACTGCCTGGTTCAGGAACGTACTCGAAGGCGGCAGGCTGAAAGCCACCAGCAGGGAGGCGGTCGCGACAAGAAGCGCCACGCCATCGCACCAAGTAGTCCCTGCGACCCTCCGTGCGTCGTTCACTGTCCGCCCCAAGCCCGCGCAGCTACGGCGACAACTTGTCCAACAGGACTTGCAACTCCGCGGTACTGGCACTCTCGGCCAGTTGCGCCTTGAGCCGCTGGTAGATCTGGTCGCCGTGAATGTGGCGCATCCTGACGAACTGCTGCTGCGCCTTCGGCAACTGGCCGTTCAGCGCAAGCGCAACGCCGAAGCGGTAGAGAGACGCCGCATACGGATAGCGCGTGACCGACGCCTCCATGCGATCGAGTTCGTCGGCGCTCATGTCCGCGTGTGGCTCGGTGCGGGCGAAGCGCAGAAACTCGGTCAAGCTCGACAGGAACGGCGCATCCGGTGCAGGCGCTTCGGCACGCAGGCTGCCGATCCGCATATTTTCGAAGCGGACGAGACGGAAGTCTTCCTCCACCTTTGGATAGTCCTTCCAGATCGCGCCAAGAAGCACCACGCCGAGGACCGCTGGCACGAGAATCCAGCGTGAAGGCGTCGTCCGCCACACATGGCCCCGATGCTCCACGATGCCGATCCAAAGGCCCGCGGGAATCAGAAAGTAGGCGTAGTGGTACGGCAGTTCGAGCATGGAGTGAATGCCAAGCAGCGACACCACCAGCAAGCCGACCAGGGACTCGCGGTCCCCGACCCACCGCCATCTCGTCACGAGCCAGTAGACGATTGCCGCACACAGCGCGATGCCAAGTGGAATTCCGCACCAGACAATGAGTTCGAGAAAGAGGTTGTGCCCCTGGAGCCAGACTTCGCCGACTGGCTCGAAGCGCTCGGACACTGCCAGTTGTGCGGCACCGACCTGTAGCCAGCCGTAGCCGAACCACGGGCGTTCCATGACCGCTGCGATCAGCATCGGCCAGACTTCGAAGCGTACCGAACTGGCACCGCGCTCTGCCAAGGATTGCGTCGCTTGCGACATCAGCAGCAACTGAAGTTGCGGCCAGGTCCATGTCGCAAGCCAATGCAGTCCCGTGAATGCCCCGATCGCCCACGGCGACACCGCCAGCACGATACGCCGCCGTTGGGCGAACCACCAACCGAGCAGGATCGCTGGCCCGAAGAACAAGGCCGCGCGCGACTGGCTGACGGCTGCGCCGACGACCAGCAGGATCGCCACGCCCATCGACGCAGGTGCCCCGAGGCGGCCTTGCTCTCGCAGCAGGAGCAGACAGACCGCACCAAGGCCCGTCAGGGTGGCGAAGTTGTTGGGTTGTGCAAGATTGGCGTAGGGGCGCATGCCGGGCATGCCGTCGAGCATCCAGATGCCGAATTCCCGGAACTCGAACGCCTGGGCGAGCGCCAGCGCACTCGACACCGCTGCGGCCACCACGACCGCGCCGGCCAGCCAGCCGCCGGCCTGCTCGACACCGCGGCCGGCCCATGCGTTGCCGACCGTGATGGCCAGGCCGAACCCGAGCACATAGAGGGTCGCGATCCAGGCATCCCCTGCGAAGGGCGGCGTCTGAACGGCCCAGTGCAGCCAGGGCAGCAGTGCACTACCGAGCACCACCCACGCTGCCGCGGGCACGCGACGCCAGCGCATGCTCCGCTGGTTCGCAACGGCCAGCAGTAGCAGCGCGCACGCCGCCATGCTGTCGCTGTAAAACGACGTCCAGGGAGCGTAATGATTGGGAAGCAGCCACATCAGGGCGATGCAGCCGAGCCCCACTGCCAGCGCCCAGCGCTCCACACCACGAAGTTGGTTGATGTTCGCCGCTTCCATCACGTTGATTCGAGACGAGAAAAAGGCGGCCGCAGCCGCCTTCTTTGAAAGTCAGAACCTTCGATCAGCCTCGGCACGAGCCCGGAAGGTACTTCTTCTCGATACCGTTGGTCGTTGCGGGCCCGCACACCCACTTGTACACCTGCTTACCCATATCAGTCGTCGCCGACATCGCCGTTGTATCGCTCACATAAGGCGTGAGCGTGATTTGATTGTTCGTGCCGAGTTGCGTGATGTTCTGCGCAGTCACGGTAACGACGCCATCGTCATCCGTCGCAACGCTTGCCACATACTTCGACGTTGCGGTCGATGCTTCGCATCCCCAGTTTCCGGTACCCGGCGCCGAAGAGGCGGACTGATAGACCTCGGTGATTCCAGTACGGCACGCCGAACCGGCCAACACCACTTCAGAAACCTTCGCCCGAACGGTGTATTCCTGATAAGCCGGCAGCGCCACCGCTGCCAGGATGCCGATGATCGCGACCACGATCATCAGTTCGATGAGAGTAAAACCTTGTTGAACGCGCTTCATTGAAAAGCTCCTGAAAGGGTGGGGGATGTTGCCCTCTTCCCTGTGCAGGGTGCATGCCAGCTTCGCAAGCGTGAGGTTCGTCGCACTTGGGCCCGGCGACTGACACGGCGGGTCACAATCTGTTGAAACCCTACGCCACCCCGCAACCGAACTGACGCAACTGGTCAGTTTTTGGTCAGGCGCTGAGCGCGGCGGCGGGCAGCGGCTCGAGGCGCATCGTCTGGCCGGCCTGCAGCGCGTGGATGCGGTGGCGCGTGTCGAAGCGGGCGATCTCGTTCATCACGGCATCGAGTTCGCCCGGCTTGATGTGCGTGATGTGCACGTCCACGCTGCCGGGCAGCTGGCCCAGTTCCGCCCGCAAGGTCGAGGGGCACAGGTGCTGGCTGATGCCCGCGAGGTGGCGCTCGTCGTCGCCGAAGGCGGTCTCGATGACGAGCTGCGCCACTTTCATGCCGGCCAGGCGCCGCCACAGCGCGGGGTTCGGCCCGGTGTCGCCGGTGTAGACCCACCAGCCGGCTTCGCCGCCGTCGACGGCGAAGCCGACCGCCGGCACCGTGTGCTCCGCGCCGAGCACCTCGATGCGGTGCCCGTCGAGGGCCAGCACGTCGCCGACGACGAAGGGCTCGAACCTGAGCGCCGGCGCCTCGGTGCTGGGCAGGCGGGTGAAGTCGGGCCAGATCACGCCGTTGAAGATGTGCGTGCGCAGCGCCGCGAGGGTCTCGGGCAGCGCGTGCACGGTGACGGGGCCGCGCCGGGCGGCCAGGCGCGTGCGCAGCACGCTGTCGGCCAGCAGGCCGATCGACAGCACGTGGTCGAGGTGCGAATGGCTGACGAGGATGTGGTCGATGCGCGCCATCTCCTCGAGCGTCAGGTCGCCCACGCCGGTACCGGCGTCGACGAGCACGGTGTCGTCGAGCAGGAACGAGGTCGTCTTGGAGCCCGCCGCGATGGCACCGGAACACCCGAGGACGCGAATGATCATGAGAGTCGGAGCCCGTGCGGCCCGGCAGTGGAGGAGGCGGCCGCCCAGCCGGGGAGCCGCGAGGCGGCCATCAGGCCTCGGCGCAATGGTGCAGCCGCCGTTTCCGCTCTGCAAGACACGCAAGTCGCGTTTTCGGGGCGCGGCGCGGGGGCGCGGCCACACGGGCAGAGGCGACGTGAAAAGCATCACGGGCCTGCGACAGGCCCGTGGTGGAGAGCGCCGGAAGGGCCGGCCGGACGTGGCCCCGCTCGGCAGGCGGCGCGGCCGCCGGCGATGAAAGCCCGCTCAGCCGCCCTGCACGAACTGCATCTGCGTGCCGGCGAGCTCGATCACGTCGCCGTTCTTGAGATGCACGGTCTCGCCGACGAGCGGCGTGCCGTTGACGGTGGGCCGGTTCGCGCCCTCGACGTGCGCGAACACGTAGCCGGCCGGGCGCTTGGTGATGGAGGCCACCTGCACGCCGGGCTTGCCGACGGTGGTGACGACCTTGACGAGATTGACCTCGCGGCCGGCTGCGGCGCCGTTGAGCACGCGGATGGAGGCAGGCACCGTGGCGGAGCCGAGCGCGCCGAAGCCGGAGTTGCCGAAGCCGCCGGTCGGGGCGTAGGCGCCGGGCGACGGTGCCCGGGCGGCCGCCGAAGCCGAGGCCGGCTTCATGATCATCGTCTTCTCGTACTCGTTGCCGTCGTCGACGAGGTACTTGATCTTGTACTTGCCGATCTCGACCGTGTCGTTGTGCGCCAGCAGCTGCTTCTTGACGGCCTTGCCGTTGATGTAGGTGCCGTTGGTGCTGTTGAGGTCTTCGATGAAGACGTCGGCGCCGACCATCTGGAGCACGGCGTGTTCGCCGCTGACGGCGAGGTTGTCGATGACGATGTCGTTGTAGGGGCGCCGGCCGAGGGTCGTCTTGTCTTTGGTGATCTGGACTTCCTTGATCACCACACCGTCGAGCGATACGACCAGTTTGCCCATGCTAGACCTCGTGCCTCTTTTCGTCTGTCTTGATTCGTCGTGTGCGCCGATGCGCGCCGCTCAGCGCCGGAAGGGCCACCACGAACGCGCTGGACTGCTGATGCTGCGTACGCGCGCCAGTATCACAGAAATATTGTCCTTGCCGCCCGCGTCGTTGGCCGCGTCGACGAGCGCGGCGCCCGCTTCTTCGAGCGAGTCGCACGACTGCAACAGCTGCGCGATGCTCTCGTCGTCGACCATGTCATTGAGGCCGTCGGAGCACAGCAGATAGACGTCGCCCGGCATCAGGTCGTGCAGGTGCGTCTCGAGCAGCACGGTGTCTTCCACGCCCACCGCGCGGGTGACGAGGTTCTTGTTGGCCGAGAACGCCGCCTGCTCGGGCGTGATGAGGCCGGCGTCGATCTGCTCCTGCAGCAGCGAGTGGTCGTGCGTGATCTGCTGCAGCCGCCCGCCGCGCAGGCGGTAGGCGCGCGAGTCGCCGACGTGGCCGAGCAGCAGCCGCCCCTCGCGGAACGCGCCGACGACGAGCGTGGTGCCCATGCCGGCGTACTGCGGGTTGGAGTTGGCGGCGTTGAAGATGGCGCGGTTGGCGTTGTCCACGCAGATGTCCATCGCGCGGCGCACGTCGGCGTCGGACGCGGAGGCCGAGGCTTCCTGCAGCCAGCGGCCGAGCTCGGTCTTGATGAAGGAGGTGGCCATGCCGCTGGCGACTTCGCCGGCGTTGTAGCCGCCCATGCCGTCGGCCAGGACGATGAGCGCCGAGGCTTCGTCCACTGCCACCGAGTCCTCGTTGTTGTTGCGAGCGCGGCCAGTGTCCGTGGCGCTGAAGAACTCGAAACTCATGGTGTGGATGAAGACGGATGGCCCGCCCCGGAGAGGCGACGCGGCAGGCGGATCGGAGGGCCGAATTGTGCCTTCAATCGGGCCTCCGGTACGTGCCGGCGGCGGCGGAAGGGCCGTCCGTCCCGGGGGGTGGCGGCTCCCCGGCGCCGGTGGCGGGCGGCTCGAGCATGCCGCACACGGCGCGCAGGTCCTGCGCCAGCTCGCGTCCGTCGCCGTAGCGCACCTCGGGGCGCTTCTCCAGCGCCAGCGCCACCACGTCGGCCAGCGCCTGGGGCAGCTCGGGGCGCAGCGTGCGCACGTCGGGCGCCGGCGCGTTGGCGATCTCGGACAGCAGCCGGGCCATCGAGTCCGCGCGGTGCGGCAACTGGCCGGTCAGCAGCTGGAACAGCATCACGCCGAGCGAGTACAGGTCGGAGCGGCCGTCGGCGCGGCTGCCGGCCATCTGCTCGGGCGACATGAACGAGGGCGTGCCCAGCACCATGCCCGTGCGGGTGCGGCTGGAATCGGTGATGCGCGCGATGCCGAAGTCGGTGACCTTCACCGCGTCGCGCGGCGGGTCGATCATGACGTTGGCCGGCTTCACGTCACGGTGCACCACGCCCTGGCTGTGGGCGTAGGCCAGCGCGTCGGCCACCCGCGCGACGATCCGCAGCACCTGCGGCACGGGCAGCAGGCGGGCCGGCTGCGTGTGGGCCTGCAGGTCGTGCCCGCGCAGGTATTCCATCGCGATGTAGGCGAGCTCCTGGTCCTCGCCGGCCTCGAGGATGGCGACGATGTCGGGGTGCTGCAGGCGCCCGGCGGTCTCGGCCTCGCGGAAGAAGCGCTCACGCGCCTCGGCGAGCCCGGCGCCATCGAACTCGCGCGCCAGCGCCATCGTCTTGATGGCGACCTGGCGGCCGGTCGCCGGGTCGTGGCCGAGGTACACCGCGCCCATCGCGCCGCGGCCGAGCTCGCGGTCGATGCGGTAGCGGCCGAGCGTCGCGCGCGCGGTGGGTGAGGCGGGAACCGGTGCGGCGGCGGACGCACGCGGTGCGGGCGGCGGCCCCGGCCGCACGGCCGGCGGCACGCGCCGCGCCGAGCCCCGCCCGGCGAGGTAGCCCAGGTGCCCCGCCGCCAGGGCCACCAGCGGAATGAACCCGCCGGCTGCGCCCGGCCAGGCGGCGAGCCACAGCAGCGCGAGCCACGCGGTGCCGAGCGCCAGGGTGATCGCGAGGGCCAGGCGGCGCGGCAGCCGGGGCAGGCCCAGCGCCACCCAGCACAGCGCCGCGAGGAAGGCGGCGCCGATGGCGGCCCAGGCGGTCACGGCTGCGGCACGCCGGGGGCGGTCAGTCGGCTTGCGCCGACGCGTTGCGCTTCTTGAGGATGAAGCCGATGGCGAACACCAGCAGGGCGCCGGCGGCGCCGGCCACGTAGCCGAGCGTCGACGGCTCGACGTGGCTCCAGCGCACCAGGTGCGGTGTGATGGCCGGGTCGGTCACGGCCATGGTGCCGGCGATCCAGCCGAGCAGCATGCCGCCCAGCACGATGATGAACGGGAAGCGGTCCATCAGCTTGATCACGAGCTGGCTGCCCCACACGATGATGGGAATGCTCACCAGCAGGCCGAAGATCACGAGCGGCATCTTGTGGTCGCCGCCGGCGCTCTCGGCCGCGCCGGCGATGGCGATGACGTTGTCGATGCTCATCACCAGGTCGGCCACGATGATGGTCTTGATGGCCGCCAGCAGCTTGTCGCTCGCCTGGATGTTGGCGTGGTCGTCCTCGTCGGGCGCGAGCAGCTTGACGCCGATCCACAGCAGCAGCACGGCGCCCACGAGCTTGAGGTAGGGAATCGCCAGCAGCGTGAGCGCGAAGAAGATGAGGATCACGCGCAGCCCGATGGCGCCGGCCGTGCCCCACAGGATCCCCTTGAAGCGGTGCTGCGGCGACAGCTTGCGGCAAGCCAGGGCGATCACCACCGCGTTGTCGCCTCCGAGCAGGATGTCGATCATGATGATCTGGCCGACGGCGATCCAGAACTCGGGGGTCATGAACTGTTCCATCAACGCGATCCTTGCTCGAAAGTCACCAAAGTGTAGGGGGGTGGCGCGCGCGGCCGATGCGGGGAATTGCAGATGCCGGCAAGCGAAAGGGCCGCGCGCGGCGACCCCTCGTCACGGGCGGCGAGCGGCCCGGTCCCGCGCCACGGCCGCGGGCCGCGCCCCGTCGCTCAGAGCAGGCCCTTGAGCAGCTTGCCCATCTCCGACGGGTTCCTCGTCACGGTGAAGCCGCACGCTTCCATGATGGCGAGCTTGGCGTCGGCGGTGTCGGCGCCGCCCGAGATCAGCGCGCCGGCATGGCCCATGCGCTTGCCCGCGGGCGCGGTGACGCCGGCGATGAAGCCGACGATCGGCTTCTTCATGTGGTCCTTGCACCAGCGCGCGGCGTCGGCCTCGTCGGGGCCGCCGATCTCGCCGATCATGATGACGGCGTCGGTGTCGGGGTCGTCGTTGAACATGCGCATCACGTCGATGTGCTTCAGGCCGTTGATGGGGTCGCCGCCGATGCCGACCGCGCTCGACTGGCCGATGCCGATGTCGGTGAGCTGCGCCACGGCTTCATAGGTCAGCGTGCCCGAGCGCGAGACGACGCCCACGCGCCCCTTCTTGTGGATGTGGCCCGGCATGATGCCAATCTTGATCTCGTCGGGCGTGATGAGGCCCGGGCAGTTGGGGCCGAGCAGCAGCGTCTTCTTGCCGCCCGCGGCTTCCTTCTGCTTCATCCTGTTGCGCACCTCCAGCATGTCGCGGATGGGAATGCCTTCGGTGATGCAGATGGCGAGGTCCAGGTCGGCCTCCACCGCTTCCCAGATGGCGGCCGCGGCGCCCGCGGGCGGCACGTAGATCACGCTCACGGTGGCGCCGGTGTTCTTCGCCGCGTCCTTCACGGTGGCGAAGATCGGGATGCCCTCGAAGTCCGCGCCGGCCTTCTTCGGGTTCACGCCGGCGACGAAGCAGTTCTTGCCGTTGGCGTAGTCGCGGCACATGCGGGTGTGGAACTGGCCCGTCTTGCCGGTGATGCCCTGGGTGATGACCTTGGTGTCTTTGTTGATCAGGATGGACATGTGTGCCCCTCGTTCTCGGAGTACCGCGACCGATCCCCCGAAGGGATCGCGCCCGCCTTGGGGCGGCCCGGCGCCGGGCGCGGTGGATCCAGGTTGAAGATGGTGTGTTCTTGCAGGTTTACTTCAGCGCGGCCATGACCTTTTCGGCGGCCTCGGCCATCGAATCGGCGCTGATGATGGGCAGGCCGCTGTCGGCCAGCATCTGCTTGCCCTGCTGCTCGTTCGTGCCCTTCATGCGCACGACCAGCGGCACCTGCAGGTTGACCGCCTTGCAGGCGGCGATCACGCCCTCGGCGATGGTGTCGCAGCGCATGATGCCGCCGAAGATGTTGACGAGGATGGCCTTGACCTTGGGGCTGGCCAGCATGATCTTGAAGGCCTCGGTCACCTTCTCGGCGGTGGCGCCGCCGCCCACGTCGAGGAAGTTCGCCGGCTCGCCGCCGAACAGCTTGATGGTGTCCATGGTCGCCATCGCCAGGCCCGCGCCGTTGACCAGGCAGCCGATGTTGCCGTCGAGCTGGATGTAGGCGAGGTCGTACTTGCTGGCCTCGATCTCGGCCGGGTCTTCCTCGTCGAGGTCGCGGTAGGCGGTGATCTCGGGGTGGCGGAACAGCGCGTTGCTGTCGAAGTTGAACTTCGCGTCCAGCGCCTTGATGTTGCCGTTGCCTTCGAGGATGAGCGGGTTGATCTCGGCCAGGCTCGCGTCGGTGTCCATGTAGCACCGGTAGAGCTTCTTGAACACGTCGACGGCCTGGGCCTGCGAGGCCTCGGGCACGCCGATGCCCTTGGCGAGCTCGATGCCGTGCGCGTCGGTCATGCCGACGAGCGGGTCGACGAAGACCTTGATGATCTTCTCGGGCGTGGCGTGGGCCACCTCCTCGATGTCCATGCCGCCCTCGGAGCTGGCCATCATCGCGACCTTCTGCGTGGCGCGGTCGGTGACGGCGGCGACGTAGTACTCCTTCTTGATGTCGGCGCCTTCCTCGATCAGCAGGCGGCGCACCTTCTGGCCTTCGGGGCCGGTCTGGTGGGTCTTGAGCTGCATGCCGAGGATCTCCTCGGAGAGCTTCTTCACGTCGTCGAGCGAGCGCGCGAGCTTCACGCCGCCGCCCTTGCCGCGGCCGCCGGCATGGATCTGCGCCTTGACGACCCACACCGGGCCGCCGAGCTTCTGTGCGGCTTCGCCGGCTTCGTGCACGCTGAACGCGGGGTAGCCGCGCGGCACCGGGACGCCGAACTGGCGCAGGATTTCCTTGCCTTGGTATTCGTGAATCTTCATCGCGGGCTCTCTTGCTGAGGTTCGGGGGAGGAATCGGCCGATCGTGCGCCGGCTTGTTCAGGAGGCGCCGGTCGGTACCAGCGCGGGTAGTGGGTCTTGACGGCGTCGCGGTCGAAGCGCAGCGCGTGGCAGCGGTTGAGCTGGAACGGCGGATGGTCGGCGTCCGGATTGTCCGAGGTGCGGAACACGTCGCCGGCGAAGGCCTGGATGACGGCGGTAGGCAGCACCTGCGTCATCTCGGTGATGTGGGTGCAGCCACGCACGCCGCCGAGCCGCCGGCGCACCGCGTCGCGGAAGCCGTCGCGCAGGTTCAGGCCGACGAGCTGCCGGTAGGCGTCGCCGTGCTGGTCGCACTCGCCGACGTAGGGCATCCACAGGGTCTCGGAGCCGGCCTCGAGGATGTTCATGCGCTCGTCGATCACCAGGCGCAGCAGCATCTCGTGGATCGGCTCGCCGGCGCGGCGCAGGCCGCTGCCGAGCTGGGCGTCGCGCGTCTTCACGTCGGTGAGGCGGGCATCGACCTCCCACAGGCCGTCGCCGCGCGCAAAGATTTGCACGTCGATCGTGCGGCGATGCTTGAGTTGGCGCCCGGGCGCGGCGGCGGGAAGAGACATCGAAGAAATGGCGGGCGGGCAGGACTGAACGTGCGCCGGGTCCGGCGCCTGATGCATGCCCAACGCAGGCGGAGTCCCGCGCTGACAGCCGCTGAATGTAGCATGCTGCTCTGCACCAAACTGCAGCGCGCCTTCGGCCGGTGCGCTGCGCGGCGACGAAAGCGGCCGATCCGGCCTCTCAGGATTCGTCGGTGTCGGCCTCCTGCGGCCCCCGCGCCGCGCCGCGGCGGATCAGCCGGGCCACCACGTCGGAGGCGAAGCCGCGGCCGGCGAGAAAGCGCGCCTGGCGGGCCCGCTCGGCGGGCGTCGCGGGGGGCTGCGGGAACTTGCGGCGCAGCGCTTCGGCGGCGCGCTCGAGCTCGGAATCCCTCAGCGCCTCGGACATCTCGTCGTTCAGCTTCAGGCCGTGCTGCGCCAGTTCCTGGCGGATGCGCATCTGCCCATAGCGCGCGGCGCGCGCATGGACGCGCGACTCGATGAAGCGCTCTTCGCTGAGGTATTGGTGGGCGCGCAGCCAGTCGACCAGTTCGTCGAGCCGGGCGGCGACGGCCGCTTCGTCGACGGAGGCGGCGGCTTCGGTCAGCGCCGCCTCGTCGGGTGCGTCGAACGGCGAGACGGCGGACGCCACGGCCGCGACCGCCGCCTCGACCGCTTCGCCGCGGGCATGCCGCAACAGCTTGCGGCGCAGTTCGGCGGGGCTGTGTTCGCGCTGGGCCAGCAGCGCCAGCGCACGGCCCTTCAGCGACGGCCTGGGGCGCATGGCGGCGCCGGGCGAAGAGCGAAGACGAAGACGAAGAGCAGCCGGCGCACGCCCGCTCAGTCGCGCGCGGGCTTGGACTTGGCGGCCTTCGCGGCCGGCGCGTCGGCTTCCGCGCCGGCCTCGCCGGCGAGCAGGGGGATGCCCATGGCCGAGCGCACCTTGTTCTCGATCTCCATCGCGAGGGCGGGGTTCTCCTTCAGGAACTCGCGGGCGTTGTCCTTGCCCTGGCCGATCTTCTCGCCGTTGTAGGCGTACCAGGAGCCGCTCTTCTCGAGCACCTTGCCCTCGACGCCCATGTCGATGATCTCGCCCTCGCGGCTGATGCCCTCGCCGTAGAGGATGTCGAACTCGGCGGTCTTGAACGGCGGCGAGACCTTGTTCTTGACGACCTTGACCTTGGTCTCGTTGCCGATGACCTCGTCGCCCTTCTTGATGCTGCCGATGCGGCGGATGTCGAGGCGCACCGAGGCGTAGAACTTGAGCGCGTTGCCGCCGGTGGTGGTTTCGGGCGAGCCGAACATCACGCCGATCTTCATGCGGATCTGGTTGATGAAGATGACCATGGTGTTGGTCTTCTTGATCGTGCCGGTGAGCTTGCGCAGCGCCTGGCTCATCAGGCGGGCCTGCAGGCCGGGCAGGGAATCGCCCATCTCGCCTTCGATTTCGGCCTTGGGCGTGAGCGCGGCCACCGAGTCGACCACGACCAGGTCGACCGAGCCGGAGCGCACCAGGGCGTCGACGATCTCGAGCGCCTGCTCGCCGGTGTCGGGCTGGGAGATCAGCAGCTCCTGCAGGTTGACGCCCAGCTTCTGCGCGTACTGGATGTCGAGCGCATGCTCGGCGTCGATGAAGGCGCAGGTGCCGCCCTGCTTCTGCATCTCGGCCACGACCTGCAGGGTGAGGGTGGTCTTGCCGCTGGATTCGGGGCCGTAGATCTCGACCACGCGGCCGCGCGGCAGGCCGCCGACGCCGAGCGCGATGTCCAGGCCGAGCGAGCCGGTGGAGACGACCTGGATGTCCTCGATCACCTCGCCCTCGCCCAGGCGCATGACGGAGCCCTTGCCGAACTGCTTCTCGATCTGCGCGAGCGCGGCTTGCAGGGCCTTGGCTTTCTCGGTGTTCAGGGCTTTGACGGGTGCGTCCATGGTGTCTCCGGCAGAAGTAGCGCGCATTATCTCAAAAGCTGGATGTTTGTACAGTGATCGCTAGGGGGATGCGGGGCGCCCCGCCCACCCCCGGGCGCGCCGCGCGAGCTGGCGCAGCAGCCCCGTGAAGGCGGCCGTCCAGGCGGCCAGCGCCACGGCCAGGAACAGCGGCGCCAGCAGGTCCAGGAAGCCGGCCGACAGGGCCCGCGCCAACTCGTGCGTGCAGGCCGAGTACATGCCCAGCGGGAACACCGCGCCCCAGTACAGCGGGCTGTAGCTCAGCGGGAAGCGCTTGTAGACGTAGCGCCAGATGCCCAGCAGCAGCAGCATCGGGATCCACCACGTGCCGGTGGCCCAGTAGAGGATGGTGAAGCCCTTGAGGAAGGGCAGCATCGAGTTCAGGAACGGCGCCTCGGGCGCGTTGACGATGAGCAGCGAGCCGGCGAGCGTGGAGATCGCCATCGCGCCCATGTTGATCCAGTAGGGCGGCGTGAGGTCGTCGGGCGCGAGGCGGAAGAAGGTGTAGCGGTAGAAGATGAGCGACATCATCCAGATGTAGAGCATCCCGCCCCACAGCCACATCGACAGCGCGAAGAAGTTCAGCTCCAGCTTCCACGGCGGCACGGCGTGCACGGCCAGCAGCGCGCTCAGGACGGCGAGCGACTGCGTGGCCACCACCGCGAGCAGCCAGGCGCCGGAGATGCCCTGGTCCAGCGGCGGCTTGTGCTCCTTGATGGTGAAGGCGGTGAAGATGGTGTAGGTGAGGCCCACCCACAGGGTCAGCGCCAGCGCCCACAGGGCCAGCGCCACGCGGTAGTCGGCCTCGAAGATCACGAACTGGCTGCCCAGCACGGCGGTGCCGGCCACCGTGGTGAAGAAGCCCGGGCCGCGCAGGTGGTCGACCATGTCGCCGAAGAAGCGCCGCGGATGGCGCGCCATGCGCAGCAGGCTCAGTGCCCACAGCACGCCCCAGGCGAGCACGTTGAGCCAGAACAGCGGCCGCGCGACGAGCCGCAGGCCATGCAGGTGCGCCGCGATGGCGACGATGCCGGTGGCCATCACCATCGCGAAGTAGGCCGGCGACATGCCGGCGAGGCCGCCGTCGGCCGGCGCGCGCGCGGCCGGGGCGGCGCTCGCCGCGTCGCGGGGCGGGACGACGTTCGACATGGGGCTCCCGAGGCTGAGGTGGGCCGCCGATTGTCGTGCGCGTTTGCGCCCGACGGCCCGGGCCGGGGCGCGTCAGGCCGGCGCCGCCCGCTTGCGCGGCTTCGCCGCCGCGGGCGGCGGCCGGCGGCCGGTGTCGGCCCCGGCCACGTGGCGCAGCCCGGCCAGCGCCGGCGTGACGAGCTTCGGGTCGGCCGCCGCCGCATAGACGGCATACGCCGGATACAGGAACTCCGGCGCGCCGGGCACGCGGTGCAGGCGGCCGCGCTCGATGTCGTCGCGCACCACGTCGAGGCGGAAGTAGCCCGCGCCGCCGGCGGCCAGCAGGTACTCGCGCCCGAGCGGCCCGAGCCCGGCGGAGACGGGCGCGTTCGACAGCGCGGGGAACGCGAGGCTGTGCTGGGCGGCGAACTCCGGTCCCCAGTCCACGTAGACGTAGTCCGCCGGCCGCGGCCTGTAGCCGCGGTGGCGCGCCGCGCTGGAGGTGCTCACGAGCACCAGCTTCTCCTCGATCAGCAGCTCGACGCGCAGGCCCGGGCGCTGCTGCGGCGCGTAGACGACGGCGATGTCGAGCACGCCTTCGGCCACGTGGGCGAGCAGCGCCTGCGGAAAGCCGACCTCGGTGCGCAGCGCCAGGTGCGGCGCCGCGCCGCGCATCCACAGCAGCCAGTCGCGCAGCAGCGGGTCCCACAGGCTGACCTCGCAGCCCACCGTGAGCACGGCGCGCCGCCCCGGCGGCACGGCCACCTGGTGGCGCGCGCGCTCCCACACCTGCACCAGCGTGGACGCATGGCGGCGGAACTGCTCGCCCGCCGCGGTCAGGGTGGCGCCCGACTTGTTGCGCACGAAGAGCTGGCGGCCGAGCAGGTCCTCGAGCGTGCGCACCCGCGCGCTCACCGCCGTCTGCGTGACGTGCAGCCGCTCGGCCGCGCGCAGGAAGCTGCCGCAGGAGACGATCTCGAGAAAGGTGCGTGCGAGGTTGATGTCCATGCGGTGGCGTTCCCGGGGCAGCCGTGCGCGCCGGCCCGTCCGGGCCGGCGATTGAATGCAAAAGTATTGCATTCAATCGCGCATGAATCTCGTTTTACTTATTTTCCGCGCGGGCTCAAGCTCCACGGGCGCCGCAGTGCCGGGGTCGCCGCGTCCCCGGCGGCCGTGCTTCGGCGCCCGCCCCCCAGGAGACCCCCATGGCCAGCAGCGAGCTGATCTTCCCGATCGCCGAGCGGCGCAATCCGCCCGCGTGGATCGACGCACCGACCTACCGGCGCGAGTACGCGCGCTCGCTGCGCGAGCCGCAGCGGTTCTGGGCCGAGCAGGCGACGAGCCTGGAATGGATCCGGCGGCCGACGAAGATCCGCGACGTGTCCTTCGAGCCGGACGACGTGCACATCCGCTGGTTCGAGGACGGCGTGCTCAACGCCAGCGTGAACTGCCTGGACCGCCACCTCGGCCACGGCGACCGCACGGCCATCCTCTGGGAGGGCGACGACCCGTCGGAGAGCCGCGCCATCACCTACAGCGCCCTGCACGCCGAGGTGTGCCGGCTGGCGAACGGCCTCAAGTCGCTGGGCGTGCGCCGCGGCGACCGCGTGACGATCTACCTGCCCATGGTGCCGGAGGCGGCCGTGGCGATGCTCGCCTGCGCGCGCATCGGCGCCGTCCACTGCGTGGTCTTCGCCGGCTTCTCGCCCGATGCGCTGGCCGGGCGCATGCGCGACTGCGACTCGCGCGTGCTCATCACCGCCGACGAAGGGCTGCGCGGCGGGCGCCGCATCCCGCTCAAGGCGAGCGCCGACGAGGCGCTCGCGCGCTGCGAGGGCCGCACTGCCTGCGTGGTGCTGTGCCGCACCGGCGCCAGGGTGAACTGGGTCGGCGGGCGCGACCATTGGTACCACGACCTCATCGCCGGCCAGAGCACGCACTGCGTGCCCGAGCCGATGGGCGCCGAAGAGCCGCTGTTCATCCTCTACACCTCCGGCTCCACCGGCAAGCCCAAGGGCGTGCTGCACACCACCGGCGGCTACCTGCTCGCCACCTCGCTCACGCACCGCTGCGTGCTCGACCACCACGCGGAGGACGTGTTCTGGTGCACCGCCGACATCGGCTGGGTCACCGGGCACAGCTACATCGTCTACGGGCCGCTCGCCAACGGCGCCACCACGCTGATGTTCGAGGGCGTGCCGAACCACCCGGACAACGCGCGCTACTGGCAGGTCATCGACAAGCACCGCGTCAGCATCTTCTACACCTCGCCGACGGCGATCCGCTCGCTCATCCGCCACGGCGATGCCCTGGTGCGCGGCAGCAGCCGCAAGTCGCTGCGCCTGCTCGGCTCGGTGGGCGAGCCGATCAATCCCGAGGCCTGGCTGTGGTACCACGACGTGGTGGGCGAGAAGCGCTGCCCCATCGTCGACACCTGGTGGCAGACCGAGACCGGCGCCATCGTCATCGCGCCGCTGCCGGGCGCGGTGGCCGCCAAGCCGGGCTCGGCCACGCTGCCGTTCTTCGGCGTCGAGCCGCTGATCGTCGACGAGCAGGGCCGCGTGCTGCAGGGCGAATGCGAGGGCCGCCTGTGCCTGCGCGACGGCGGCCCCGGCATGCTGCGCACCGTCTACGGCGACCACGAGCGCTTCCTGCAGACCTACTTCAGCGCCTTTCCCGGCCTGTACTTCACCGGCGACGGCGCGCGACGCGACAAGGACGGCTACTACTGGATCACCGGCCGCGTGGACGACGTGATCAACGTCTCCGGGCACCGGCTGGGCACGGTGGAGGTGGAGAGCGCGCTGGCCGCGCATCCCCGGGTGGTGGAGGCCGCGGTCGTCGGCTGCCCGCACGAGATCAAGGGGCAGGGCATCTACGCCTATGTCACGCTGCGCGCCGACACGCCGCCGAGCGAGCGGCTGCGCGGCGAGCTCGGGCAGTGGGTGCGCAAGCAGATCGGGCCCATCGCCGCGCCCGACGTGATCCAGTGGGCGCCCGGCCTGCCGAAGACGCGCTCGGGCAAGATCATGCGCCGCGTGCTGCGCAAGATCGCCGCCGGCGACAGCGCCGACCTGGGCGACACCTCGACACTGGCCGACGCCTCGGTCGTCGCCGGGCTGGTGGAGGGCCACCGCCAGGCGCTGGCCGCGGCAGGCGCCGCGCCGGCGCCGGCGGCCCTCGCCGGCCAGGCGCGATGACGGGCCACGCCGCCCGCGCCGCACCGGCGCCCGCGGCCCGCATGCCCCGCGCCGGCGCGCCGCACGAGATCGCGCTCAAGCGCGCCCGCGAGGCGCCGTCGCCGCAGGACGGCATGCGCGTGCTCGTCGACCGGCTGTGGCCGCGCGGCCTGGCCCGCGACCGCGTGGCCGCCGACCTGTGGCTCAAGGACGCCGCCCCGAGCGAGGCGCTGCGCCGCTGGTTCGCCCACGACCCGCGCCGCTGGGACGCCTTCGAGCGCAGGTACCGCGCCGAGCTGGCCGAGCGCGGCGACGTGCTGGCGCTGCTGGAAGGCCTTCGCGAGCGCGAGCGGCTGACCCTCGTCTACGACGCGCGCGACGGCGCGCACAACAACGCCGTGGTGCTGCGCGCGGTGATGGAGGAACGAACCCATGGATGACGCGACGACCCCCGCCGCCCTCGCCGGCACGCCGGCGGACCACGCCCACGGCGGCGACCACGCCCACCCCCACGGCTGGCGCCGCTGGCTGCTGGCGACCAACCACAAGGACATCGGCACGCTCTACCTGGCGTTCTCGTTCACGATGCTGCTCACCGGCGGCGTGCTCGCGCTGCTGATCCGCGCCGAGCTGTTCCAGCCGGGGCTGCAGATCGTGAACCCGCAGATGTTCAACCAGCTCACCACGATGCACGGCGTCATCATGGTGTTCGGCGCCATCATGCCGGCGTTCGTGGGCTTCGCGAACTGGATGATCCCGCTGCAGATCGGCGCGTCGGACATGGCCTTCGCGCGCATGAACAACCTGAGCTTCTGGCTGCTGATCCCGGCGGCGATCATGCTCGTCGCGGGGTTCTTCACGCCCGGCGGCGCGCCGGCCGCGGGCTGGACGCTCTACGCGCCGCTCAGCCTGCAGATGGGCCCGTCGATGGATGCGAGCATCTTCGCGATCCACATCATGGGCGCGAGCTCGATCATGGGCTCGATCAACATCATCGTGACCATCCTGAACATGCGCGCGCCCGGCATGACGCTGATGCGCCTGCCGCTGTTCTGCTGGACCTGGCTCATCACCGCCTACCTGCTGATCGCGGTGATCCCGGTGTTCGCCTCGGCCATCACCATGACGCTCACCGACCGGCACTTCGGCACCACGTTCTTCAACGCCGCCGCCGGCGGCGACCCGGTGCTGTACCAGCACGTGTTCTGGTTCTTCGGGCACCCCGAGGTCTACATCATGATCCTGCCGGCCTTCGGCATCATCAGCGCCATCATCCCGGCGTTCGCGCGCAAGCGGCTGTTCGGCTACGTGTCGATGGTGTACGCCACGGCATCCATCGCCATCCTCAGCTTCCTGGTGTGGGCGCACCACATGTTCTCCACCGGCATGCCGGTGACGGGCCAGCTCTTCTTCATGTACGCGACGATGCTCATCGCCATCCCCACGGGCGTGAAGATCTTCAACTGGGTGGCCACCATGTGGCGCGGCTCGATGACCTTCGAGACGCCCATGCTGTGGGCCGTGGGCTTCATCTTCGTGTTCGCCATCGGCGGCTTCACCGGGCTCATCCTCGCCATCGTGCCAGTGGACGTGCAGCTGCAGGACACCTACTACGTCGTCGCCCACTTCCACTACGTGCTGGTGGCCGGCTCGCTGTTCGCGCTGCTGGGCGGCGTGTACTTCTGGGGGCCGAAGTGGACCGGGCGCATGTACAGCGAGACACGCGGGCAGATCCACTTCTGGGGCTCGCTCGTGTTCTTCAACGTGGCCTTCTTCCCGATGCACTTCCTCGGCCTGGCGGGCATGCCGCGCCGCTACGCCGACTACCCGATGCAGTTCGCCGACTTCAACGCGCTCGCCTCCGTGGGCGCGCTCGGCTTCGGGCTGATGCAGGTGTACTTCCTGCTGTTCGTCGTGCTGCCGATGGTGCGCGGGCGCGGCGAGCCGGCGCCGCAGCGGCCCTGGGACGGCGCCGAGGGCCTGGAGTGGGAAGTGCCCTCGCCCGCGCCGGCGCACACCTTCGCCACGCCGCCGCGCCTGGACGCGAGCGCCACGCGCGTGATCGGCTGACGGCGCGCCGGGCCGCGCCTCAGCGCTGCTTCGAGCGCCGGCTGCGCGCGATCGACATCAGCATGCCCAGGCCGAGGCCGATGGTCACCATCGCCGTGCCGCCGTAGCTCACGAACGGCAGCGGCACGCCCACCACCGGCAGGATGCCGCTGACCATGCCCATGTTGACGAAGGCATAGGTGAAGAAGCTGAGCGTGACGGCCCCGGCCAGCAGCCGCGCGAACAGGCTGGGCGCGTCGGCGGCGATCATCAGCCCGCGGAAGATGAGGAAGGTGAAGCCGAGGATCAGCGCCACGCAGCCGAGCAGGCCGAACTCCTCGGCGTAGCCGGCGAAGGCGAAGTCGGTGGTGCGCTCGGGGATGAACTCCAGGTGCGTCTGCGTGCCCTTCATGAAGCCCTTGCCCTCGATGCCGCCGGAGCCGATGGCGATCATGCCCTGCAGGGTGTGGAAGCCCTTGCCGAGCGGATCCTTCGTGGGGTCGAGCAGGGTGCACACGCGCGTCTTCTGGTACTCGCGCAGCATCGGCCACTGCACGTCGGGCTGGCAGATGCGGTCGCCCGAGAGCACGATGGCCGCGATGCCGATCGCCCCGATCGCCACCACCGGCAGGATCAGCCGCCACGCCAGCCCGGCGAAGAAGATGACGGACAGGCCGGTCGAGACGACGAGGATGGCGGTGCCCAGGTCGGGCTGCTTGACGATCAGGCCCACGGGCAGCGCGAGGATGGCGAAGGCGCCGATGAACTCGGGCAGGCGCGTCTGCCCCTCGCGCCGCTGGAACCACCAGGCGAGCATGAGCGGCGTGGCGATCTTCAGCATCTCGCTCGGCTGGATCACGGTCACGCCCACGTCGAGCCAGCGGGTGGCGCCCTTCTTCGTGATGCCCATGACCGCCGTCGCGACCAGCAGCGCCACGCCCAGCGTGTACAGCGGCACGGCCAGCGCCATGAGCCGCTGCGGCGGCACCTGCGCCACGACGAACAGGATGCCGAGAGCGATCAGCATGTTGCGCCCGTGGTCGACGAAGCGCGTGCCGTGGTCGAAGCCGACCGAGTACATGTTCACCAGGCCGGCGAAGGCGAGCAGCGCGATGCCCAGCAGCAGCGCGCCGTCGAAGCCGCTGAACACCGGCCGCACGCGCTGCAGCACCGAGGGCTTGTCGAAGACGGCGCTCATCTCGCCGCCTCCGGCCCGGCGGCCGCGGCCAGCGCCTGCGCCGCGGAGGCGGGCGCCGCGGCGCCGGCCGCGCCAGGCGGGCGCATCAGCGTGAGGCCGGGCAGCGGCACGGCGCCGATGGGCCGCGGCGCGCCCGTCGGCGGGCCGCCCCGGCCCTGGCTGACGGCGGCGATGTCCTCCTCGCTCGGGTACTGCCCGGCCACCCAGTAGTCGAGCACGCGGCGCGCGATCGGCGTGGCCGCCGCGGCGCCGAAGCCGGCGTTCTCCACGATGACGGCCACCACGATGGTCGGCGCCTCCACCGGCGCGAAGGCGATGTACAGCGAGTGGTCGCGCTTGTGCTCCTCCAGCTTGGCGGCGTTGTACTTCTCGTTCTGGCGCACGCCCACGGCCTGCGCCGTGCCGGTCTTGCCGCCGCTCCTGTAGGCGGCGCCGGCGAAGACGCGCGTCGCCGTGCCTTCCTGCGTCACGCCGTACATGGCGTCGGTGACCACCTTCACGTGCTCGGGCCTGAGCGGCAGCGGCTCGATCTCGCGGCTGGCCACGCGCCGGCGCTCGTGCGACACCACGTCCTGGATTTCGCGCACCAGCCGCGGCTCGAAGCGGCGCCCGCCCGTCACCAGCGTGGCCGTGGCGGTGGCGAGCTGCAGCATGGTGAAGTTGTTGTAGCCCTGGCCGATGCCCAGCGAGATCGTCTCGCCCGCGTACCACTTCTTCTGTTCCGGGCGCCGGTAGGCGCGGCGCTTCCATTCGGTGGACGGCAGCAGGCCGGTCAGCTCGCCCTCGATGTCGATGCCGGTCTTGCGGCCGAAGCCGAAGGGCTCGAGCTGGTCGTGCATCAGGTCGACGCCCATCTCGTTGGCGAGCGAATAGAAGTAGACGTTGCTCGACTTGATGATGGCGCGCGTCATGTCGACCGGGCCCAGGCCGTGGTCGCCGTGGCTGCGGAAGGTGTGGCCGCCGAAGACGAAGCTCGCGTTGTCCTGGATGATCTGCGTGGCGCTGCGCTTGCCGGTCTTCAGGGCGATCATCGACATGAAGGGCTTGAAGGTCGAGCCCGGCGGGTAGGTGCCCCGCGTGGCGCGGTTGAGCAGCGGCTTGTCGATCGACTCGTTGAGCTCGCGCCACGACTCCACATCGATGCCGTCGACGAACAGGTTCGGGTCGAAGGTCGGCTTGCTGACGAAGGCCAGCACCTCGCCCGAGCGCGGGTCCATCGCCACCAGCGCGCCGCGCCGGTCGCCGTAGAGCCGCTCCACCAGCGCCTGCAGGCGGATGTCGATCGACAGCACCAGCGTGTCGCCGGGCGTGGCCGGGCTGCTGCGCAGGCGCCGCACGGCGCGGCCCGAGGCGCTGGTCTCCACTTCCTCGAAGCCGGTGCTGCCATGCAGCTGCGGCTCGTAGCTCTGCTCGACGCCGAGCTTGCCGATGTACTCGGTGCCGCGGTAGTTGGCCGCGGCCTCGGAGTCGTCGATGCGCTCCTTCTCGGCCTGGTTGATGCGCCCGATGTAGCCCAGCACGTGGCTGCCGACCTCGCCCAGCGGGTAGTTGCGGAACAGCCGCGCCTTGATGTCCACGCCCTCGAAGCGGAAGCGCTGGGCGGTGAAGCGCGCCACCTCCTCGTCGGTGAGCTTGGTGCGCAGCGGCAGCGACTCGAAGCTCTTCATGTCGTCCATCAGCCGGCGGAAGCGCCGGCGGTCGCGCGGCGTCACCTCGACGATCTTCGCGATCTCGTCGATGGTGGCCTCCAGGTCGTCCACCTTCGACGGCGTGATCTCGACCGTGTAGGCCGAGTAGTTGTTGGCCAGCACCACGCCGTTGCGGTCGACGATGAGCCCGCGGTTGGGCACGATGGGCACCACCGAGATGCGGTTGTTCTCGGCCTGCGTGGACAGCGCCTCGTACCTGACGACCTGCAGGTACACCAGCCGCGCCGCCAGCAGCCCGAAGCCGATCAGCACGAACGCCGCGGCCGCAAGCAGCCGCACGCGGAATCGCGACAGCTCCTGCTCGGTGTTCTTCAGTTCAGTCATACCGAGACGGCACCCGCGCAGTCAGCCGAGGCGAGCGCAGCGAAGCCGACCATCAAGCAACACGCGAGGTCCGGCTTTGCCGGCCGACCCGTGGCGCCCCCTTGGGGGGCAGGAGCGAAGCGACGTGGGGGCCAACATCACAGCGGCCGGTTCTGGTCGGGGTCCGGCGGGCGGCGCTGGGGGGCGAGCAGCAGCAGCGTCGCCACCGGCCAGAGCACCGCCTCGAACACCGGCGCCAGCATCAGTTCCCAGCCGGGCAGCATGCCGCCGGCCAGCATGCGGACGATGAACGACACCGCGTGCGCCGCGACGAACAGCGGCAGGATCTGCATCGCCTGCGACAGCACCGGGAACCACAGCAGCCGCCGGTGGATGGTGACGGCGAAGTAGCTGAGCAGCGTGTAGGCGAGCGCGTGCTGGCCGAGGATGGCGCCCTCGTGCACGTCCATCATCAGCCCGAACGCGAAGGCGGCGCCCACGCCCACGCGGCGCGGCTGGTGCACGTTCCAGAACACCAGCACCAGCGCGAGGAAGTCGGGCATGGCCGGCTGGCGGCCCGTGGGCACGATGTTCAGCGCCAGCGCCACCAGCAGGCTCGCCCAGATGAACAGCGGGTTGACCGGCAGCAGCAGCTGGTCGGAACTGCGCGGCATGATCATGGCTTCGCCCCCTGGCGCGCCTGCTTCTTCGCCTCTTCCGCCGCCAGCGGCTTGACGGTGACCGGGCGCTCGGGCTGCTGCAGCCCCACCGGGTCGAGCACCAGCACGTGCCGCACCGCGTCGGACGACGCGGCCGGCACGAGCAGGATGCGGGCGAAGCCGGTGTCGATCCTGCGCTCGACCGTCAGCACCCTGGCCACCGGCAGGCCGGCGGGGTAGACGCCGTCGACGCCCGAGGTCTCCAGCACGTCGCCCGGCTGCACGTCGGCGTTGCCGGCCATGAAGCGCAGTTCCATCCCCGGCTGGCCGCCGGTGCCGAAGGCCGCGCCGCGCGCCTGCGTGCGCAGGTTGAGCACGGGGATGGCGGCGTCCTTGTCGGTGAGCATGGTCACCTCGGCCGACAGCGGATAGACCCGCGTCACCTGGCCGAGCACGCCGTCCTCGTTGACCACCGGCGAGCCGGGCGCCACGCCGGCGGCGGCGCCGCGGTCGATGACGACCTTGCGCGAGTAGAGGTCCGGCGCCTCGTACATCACCTCGGCACTGCGGCTGTGGACCGTGAGCGCGGGGCGCAGCTCGAGCAGCGCGCGCAGCCGGGCGTTCTCGGCCTGCAGCTGCGCCAGGCCCGAGGCGCGGTCGGCCTGGCGCGCGAGGGCCTCGCGCGCCGCCGACTCGCCGGCCTGGGCGCGCTCGATGCCCATGAAGTAGCCGCTCGCCGCCTCGACGCCGCGCACCGGCATCAGCAGCACGCGCTGCACCGGCAGCAGCACCGTGGCCACGCCAGCGCGCAGCGGCTGCGTCAGCTCGAAGCGCGCGTCGGCCACCATGAGGAAGATGGCCAGCGCCGAGCAGAAGCTCAGCTTGGTGAGTGCCGAGGGCCCCTGCCGGAAGAACGGCGGCGGGGTGCGGTCGAGGGTCCCGAGCGGCATGACGGCAACGGCGAAACGTCAGCAGGAGAAAACGGCAAGGCCGGCGACGCGAAGCACGTGCCGGCCTGCGGATCTTGTCACGTCACTCGTTGGTGAAGATGGCGCCGAGCCGCTCCATGCGCTCCAGCGCCATGCCGCAGCCGCGCACCACGCAGGTCAGCGGGTCCTCGGCCACCAGCACCGGCAGGCCGGTCTCCTCGGCCAGCAGCCGGTCGAGGTCGCGCAGCAGCGCGCCGCCGCCGGTGAGCATCATGCCGCGCTCGGCGATGTCGGCGCCGAGCTCGGGCGGGGTCTGCTCCAGCGCGTTCTTCACGCTGGACACGATCTGGTTCAGCGGGTCGGTCAGCGCTTCCAGGATCTCGTTGCTGCTGATGGTGAAGCTGCGCGGCACGCCCTCGGAGAGGTTGCGGCCCTTGACCTCCATCTCCTTGACCTCGGAGCCGGGGAAGGCGCTGCCGATGTTCTTCTTGATGGCCTCGGCCGTGGGCTCGCCGATCAGCATGCCGTAGTTGCGGCGGATGTAGTTGATGATGGACTCGTCGAACTTGTCGCCGCCCACGCGGATGCTGCCCTTGTAGACCATGCCGCCGAGCGAGATGACGCCCACCTCGGTGGTGCCGCCGCCGATGTCGACCACCATCGAGCCCGAGGCTTCCGAGACGGGCAGCCCGGCGCCGATGGCCGCGGCCATGGGTTCCTCGATGAGATAGACCTCGGAAGCGCCGGCGCCCAGCGCCGATTCGCGGATGGCGCGCCGCTCCACCTGGGTGGAGCCGCAGGGCACGCAGATGATGATGCGCGGGCTCGGACGCAGCACCGAGCGCGGGTGCACCATCTTGATGAACTGCTTGAGCATCTGCTCGGTGACGGTGAAGTCGGCGATGACGCCGTCCTTCATCGGGCGGATGGCCTCGATGTTGCCGGGCACCTTGCCGAGCATGGCCTTGGCCTCGGCGCCGACCGCCTGGATCGTCTTCTTGCCGTTGGGGCCGCCCTCGTGGCGGATGGAGACGACGGAGGGCTCGTCGAGCACGATGCCCTTGCCACGCACATAGATCAGCGTGTTGGCGGTACCGAGGTCGATGGCGAGGTCCGTCGAGAAATAGCGACGAAAGGATCCGAACATCGTGTGCTTGGGTTGGGCTTCGGTGCTGTTTGCGCTGCGGGCTGCAAGGCGGCGCGGCACGAGCCGTGGATTGCGTGTGTGGCGTGGCCGGCGGCGAGGGCCGGGGCGGACTGTGGCGAAGCCCGCGGCGCGCCACCGGGTTCGGATGAACCGCAACGGCGCGCCGCGGACGGGAATCGGGTCACGGGCGCCGCCGACCGGCGCACGACGAATCGTCGATTCATCGTACGTCACCGAGGGCCTGTGGATAACCGGAGATAATACCCGAACGCCCCCTTCTTCCCCTGCGTGGGAAGCCTCTTCCTGGCGCCGTTTTCGGGACAAAGTGTCAGCAGGGCCGAGGGGGTCGGCGCGGCCGGCCGAGGCGCTGCCGCCACGGCGCCGCGCCCCACCGTCCCGGGACTGCCTCTCGAACCTCCTCCATGGCCCTGACTCCCGAAGACGCGAGTCGCATCGCCCACCTCGCCCGGCTCGAACTGCAGCCGGCCGAGCAGGCGGCGATGCTCGCGCAGCTGAACGCCTTCTTCTCCATCGTCGAGCAGATGAGCGCCGTCGACACCAGCGGCGTCGAGCCGCTGTACACGCCGCTGTCGGCGGTGACGGACGTGGCGCTGCGTCTGCGCGACGACGCCGTGACCGAGACCGACCAGCGCACGCTCAACCAGCGCAGCGCCCCGGCCGTCGAGGACGGCCTGTTCCTCGTGCCCAAGGTGATCGAATGAGCGGCGCGCTGCATGAACTCGGCGTGGCCGGGGTGGCTCGCGCGCTGACCGCCGGCGAGCTGTCGAGCGTGGAACTCGTGAAACATCTGCTCGCACGCATTGACACGCACGCACATCTGGGCGCGTGGCTGCACGTCGACGCCGAGGGCGCGCTGCTGCAGGCCAAGGCCGCCGACGCCGTGCGCGCCAGGGGCGAGGCCCGCGCACTCACCGGCGTGCCGATCGCGCACAAGGACATCTTCGTCACCCGCGACCTGCCCACCACCGCCGGCTCGAAGATGCTCGACGGCTACCGCAGCCCCTTCGACGCCACCGTGGTGCAGCGCCTGGCCGCAGCCGGGGCGGTGACGCTGGGCAAGCTCAACTGCGACGAGTTCGCCATGGGCTCGGCCAACGAGAACTCGGCGTACCGGGCGGTGGCCAACCCCTGGGACACGGCCCGCGTGCCCGGCGGCTCGTCGGGCGGCTCGGCCGCGGCGGTGGCCGCGCGCCTCGTGCCGGCCGCGACGGGCACCGACACCGGCGGCTCCATCCGCCAGCCGGCCAGCTTCACCGGCATCACCGGCATCAAGCCGACCTACGGCGTGTGCTCGCGCTACGGGATGATCGCCTTCGCCTCCAGCCTCGACCAGGCCGGCCCGATGGCGCGCAGCGCCGAAGACTGCGCGCTGCTGCTGTCGGCGATGAGCGGCTTCGACGAGCGCGACTCGACCAGCGCCGAGCGGCCGCCGCAGGACTTCCATGCCGCGATGCGCGCGCCGCGCGAGCGCGCCACCGCCGCGCAGCCCTTGAAGGGCCTGCGCATCGGCCTGCCGAAGGAGTTCTTCCCCGCCGCGCTCGCCGCCGACGTGGACGCCGCGGTGCGCGAGGCGCTCGGCCAGCTCGAGAAGCTCGGCGCCAAGCTCGTCGACGTGAGCCTGCCGCGCACCGAGCTGTCGATCCCCGTGTACTACATCATCGCGCCGGCCGAGGCGAGCTCGAACCTGAGCCGCTTCGACGGCGTGCGCTACGGCCACCGCGCGAAGCACTACGCCGACCTGCTCGACATGTACAAGAAGAGCCGCGCCGAAGGCTTCGGCGCCGAGGTGAAGCGCCGCATCATGATCGGCACCTACGTGCTCTCGCACGGCTACTACGACGCCTACTACCTGCAGGCGCAGAAGCTGCGCCGCATGATCGCCGACGACTTCCGCCGCTGCTTCGCGCAGTGCGACGTGATCGCCGGCCCGGTGGCGCCCAGCGTGGCGTGGAAGCTCGGCGCCCAGGGCGACGACCCGGTGGCGAGCTACCTCGCCGACATCTTCACCCTGCCCGCGAGCCTTGCCGGCCTGCCGGGCATGAGCGTGCCCGCCGGCTTCGGCGAGGCGGGCCTGCCGGTCGGGCTGCAGCTCATCGGCAACTACTTCGACGAAGCCACGCTGCTTCAGACCGCGCACGCGCTGCAGCAGGCGACCGACTGGCACCTGCGCGCACCGGGAGGCGCGGCATGAGCACCGCACCCGCACTCATCCGCGGCTACGAGGTCGTCATCGGCCTGGAGACGCACGCTCAACTGTCGACGCAGTCGAAGATCTTCAGCGGCTCGTCCACCGCCTTCGGCGCGGCGCCGAACACGCAGGCCTCGGTGGTCGACCTGGCGCTGCCGGGCACGCTGCCGGTGATGAACCGCGGCGCGGTCGAGCGCGCCATCCGCTTCGGCCTGGCGGTGGGCGCCAAGGTGGCGAACCACTCCATCTTCGCGCGCAAGAACTACTTCTATCCCGACCTGCCCAAGGGCTACCAGATCAGCCAGTACGAGACGCCGGTGGTGCAGGGCGGGGCGGTGGAGTTCTTCGTGGGCGAGGCGAAGCACCGAGTGAACCTGACCCGCGCGCACCTGGAGGAAGATGCCGGCAAGTCGCTGCACGAGGACTACGCCGGCCAGACCGGCATCGACCTGAACCGCGCCGGCACGCCGCTGCTGGAGATCGTGACCGAGCCCGACATGCGCTCCAGCGCCGAGGCGGCCGAGTACGCGAAGGCCTTGCACGCCCTCGTGGTGTGGCTGGGCATCTGCGACGGCAACATGCAGGAAGGCAGCTTCCGCTGCGACGCCAACGTGTCGGTGCGCAAGCCGGGCGCGCCCTTCGGCACGCGGCGCGAGATCAAGAACCTCAACAGCTTCCGCTTCCTGCAGCAGGCGATCGACTACGAGATCCAGTGGCAGATCGACCTGATCGAGGACGGCGGCACGGTGCAGCAGGCCACGGTGCTGTTCAACCCCGACACCGGCGAGACGCGCGCCATGCGCACCAAGGAAGACGCGCACGACTACCGCTACTTCCCCGACCCGGACCTGCCGCCGCTGGTGATCGCGCCGGAGTGGATCGAGCGCGTGCGCGCGCAGATGCCCGAGCTGCCGCAGGCCATGGCCGAGCGCTTCCAGCGCGACTACGCGCTGCCGGCCTACGACGCGTCGATGATGACGCAGAGCCTGGCCATGGCCGCGTTCTTCGAGCAGGCGTCCAAGGCCTGCGGCCAGCCCAAGCTGGTGGCGAACTGGCTGATGGGCGAGGTCTCGCGCCGGCTCAACGCCGAGCAGCGCGACATCGCGGCGAGCCCGGTGGACGCGGCCACGCTGGCCGCGCTGATCGGCCGCATCGCCGACGGCACGGTCTCGAACAACGGCGCGCGCCAGGTGCTCGACGCGCTGTGGACGGGCGAGGGCACGCAGGTCGACGCGGTGATCGAGGCCCGGGGCCTGAAGCAGATGAACGACAGCGGCGCGCTCGAGCGCATCGTCGACGAGGTGCTGGCGGCCAACCCGAAGTCGGTGGAGGAATACCGCGCCGGCAAGGACAAGGCCTTCAACGCGCTCGTCGGCCAGGCCATGAAGGCCAGCCGCGGCAAGGCCAACCCGGCGCAGGTGAGCGAGCTGCTGAAGAAGAAACTGGGCTGAAGTCAGTCGCCCACCCCCTACGCGCTTCGCGCGCCCCCTCAAGGGGGCACCACGGGCGGGCCGGCAGAGCCGGACCCGCGGTGGTCGCTTGATGGCGCGAGAGTCGCTCGCTTCTTGAGCTATTCGATCAGTTGGCGTTCGCCGGCTTGCCGGAGAGCGCGCCCGACGCCGCCGGCTCGCTCGGCCCGGGCATCGGCCCCAGCGAGCCGGGCGCCGCGCCGGCCCACAGCTGGCGCAGGCGCGCCAGCTCCACGTCGTAGCGCGCGTTGATGCGCTGCACCTCGGCCTGCTGGTTGGCGATGAGGTTGCGCTGCGCCTGGCTGGCGGCTTCGTTGGCGTCGAGCTGCTGGCGCAGCTTGAGCGGCATCTGGCGGCCGACGTAGAACTCGGCCTCGTTCATCAGCGGCTTGCGCTCGTCGGCCAGCGTGACGAGGCGGCGCTCGGAGAGCTGGACCGACTTGCGCACGTCGTCCAGCGCCTCGATGCGGGCCTTGCGGTGCGCAGCCTCGTTCGGGTAGCGGATCAGCAGGTTGCGGTCGCGCCGGCGGGCGTCCTGGCGCGCGGCGCGCTCGGCGGCCAGCTCGCGCTCGCGGGCCTCCTGCGCGATGCGCTCCTCGGCGGTGAGCGTGGGCGGGATGATCTCGCGCAGCGAGCCGTCGGCATTGAGGATGCGCTGCTCGCGGTCGGTGCAGGCGGCGATCGGCCGGTCGGAGGTGAGCCGGCGGCCGTGCGCGTCGATGCAGGTGAAGATGCCGCGGTTGGGCGCCGGCTGCGCGAGCGCGGCGCCGGCCAGCACCAGCAGCGCGCCGGCCAGCGCAAGGCCGCGGCGCGCGGCGTCAGACGCCATAGCGCTCACGGTAGGCCGCCACCGGCCCCAGGTGCGCGGCCAGCGCCGGGTCCTCGGTGGACCGCAGGTACTGCATCAGGTCGGCCAGCGTGGCGATGGCGAGCACGGGCATGGCGTAGGCGGACTGGAAGTCCAGGGCGGCGGAACGTTCCGACAGGGCCCCATCCTGGCCGCCGCGTTCCATGCGGTCCAGGGCAATCAACACGGAAACCGGCTCGGCATGCGCCGCGCGGATCATCTCGACGGACTCGCGCTTGGAGGCGCCGTCGGTGATCACGTCGTCGATGATGACCACACGCCCGGCCAGCTTCGCGCCGACCATGGTGCCGCCTTCGCCGTGGTCCTTGGCTTCCTTGCGGTTGTAGGCGTAGGGCACGTTGCGCCCGAGCCGCGCCAGCTCGACGGCCGTGGCCGCGGCGAGCGTGATGCCCTTGTAGGCCGGGCCGAACAGCATGTCGAATCCGAGGCCCGAGGCGAGCAGGCGCCGCGCATAGAATTCCCCGAGGCGGCCGAGCTTCGCGCCGTCGTCGAACAAGCCGGCGTTGAAGAAATACGGAGACAACCGCCCGGCCTTGGTCCTGAACTCCCCGAACCGCAGCACGCCGGCCTCGACCGAGAACCTGACGAAATCCTGCGCCAGGCTGTCCGCTGCATCGGTCTTTGTCATCCGAGGAGTCCCGTGTTCCGACTGGTCACTTTGAATCTGAACGGCATCCGTTCGGCCTGCACCAAGGGCTTCCAGGCCTGGGCCGAAGGCGTGGCCGCCGATTGTATGGGGGTGCAGGAGATCAAGGCCCAGGCGGCGGACGTGGACGGCCGGTTCGACGTCGTGGCCGGCATGCAGGGCCATTTCCACTTCGCCGAGCGCAAGGGCTACTCGGGCGTGGGCCTGTACAGCCGCGTGAAGCCGAGCGCATGCAAGAGCGGCATCGGCGAGCCCGAGTTCGACGCCGAGGGCCGCTACATCGAGCTGCGCTTCGACAACCCCGCGCACCGCTTCCCGAAGCTGAGCATCATCAGCTGCTACTTCCCCAGCGGCTCCAGCGGCGAGGAGCGCCAGCAGGCCAAGTACCGCTTCCTCGCGCTGATGGCGCCCTACCTGGTCAGGCTGAAGGAGGAGCGCGAGTTCATCCTGGTGGGCGACGTGAACATCGCGCACAAGGAGATCGACCTCAAGAACTGGAAGGGCAACCAGAAGAACAGCGGCTTCCTGCCGGAGGAACGCGCCTGGATGACGCGCTGCCTCGGCGAGATCGGCCTCGTCGACGTATTCCGCACGCTCAACCCGCACCCCGAGCAGTACACGTGGTGGAGCAACCGCGGCCAGGCGCGCGCGAAGAACGTGGGCTGGCGGCTCGACTACCACCTGGCCACGCCCGGCGTGGCCGCGACCGCGGTGCGCGAGCACATCTACCTCGAACAGCGCTTCTCCGACCACGCGCCCGTCGTCATCGACTACGACTTCACGCTCTGATGGCTGCCGCCGCCGCGCCGCGCCTCACGCCGGCCGCGCTGCACCGCCTGGCGGTCGTCGCCGTGCTCGGCTTCGCCTCGGGCCTGCCGCTGGCGCTCACCGGCCAGGCGATGCAGGCCTGGCTCTCGGTCGAGGGCATGGACGTGGCGACGATCGGCTTCCTGAGCCTCGTCGGCCTGCCCTACACCTTCAAGTTCCTGTGGGCGCCGCTGATGGACCGCTTCGACCTGCCGCTGCTCGGCCGGCGCCGCGGCTGGCTGGTGCTCACGCAGCTCGCGCTGGCCGCCGCACTGTGGCTGCTGGCCGGCACCTCGCCCACCGGCGCCACGCGCGGCTTCGCGCTGCTGGCGGTGCTGGTGGCCTTCGTCTCGGCGTCGCAGGACGTGGTGATCGACGCCTACCGCACCGACCTGCTGCCGGCGCGCGAGCGCGGGCTGGGCTCGTCGCTGAGCGTGCTCGGCTACCGCCTGGCGATGATCGTCTCCGGCGGGCTGGCGCTGATCTGGGTCGACCCGGCCAGCGGCAGCGGCGCGATGACCTGGCCGCAGGTCTACCACGTGATGGCCTGGCTGATGGTGGCCGCCGCCGCGGTGTCGGCCTTCGCCCTGCCGCCGCTGCGCGCGGCCGCCCGGCCGGCCAGCGTGGCGCACCGCGACCTGCTCGGCTTCGCGGCCGTGGTGGCCGCGGTCGGCATCGGCTACGTGCTGAGCGACCGCTTCGCGCCGCCGCTCGCGCAGGCCTTGCTTCGGCCGGTCTTCGACGGCAGCGGCATCGACCCGGCGCTGCAGGGCAAGTGGGCCGGCCTGCTCGCGCTGCTGCTGGGCATCGCCGTCACGCTGCCGCTCGCCGCCTGGGCCGCGCGCGCGGCGAAGTTCGAGACCCTGCTTGGCGGCCTGCGCAGCTACTTCTCGCAGACCGGCGCGGCGGCCTTCCTCGCGCTCATCGTGCTCTACAAGCTGGGCGACGCCTTCGCCGGCTCGCTGATGACGCCGTTCCTGCTCACGGCGATGGGCTTCAGCACCGCCGAGGTCGGCGTGGTCAACAAGATCATCGGCCTGTGGCTGACCCTCGGCGGCGCGCTGCTCGGCGGCGTGCTGATGCTCCGGCTCGGCCTGTGGCGCGCGCTGCTCGCCTTCGGCGTGCTGCAGATGGCGAGCAACCTCGGCTTCTGGTGGCTGGCGGTGCACGGCCGCGGCTGGATGCCGGGCCTCGTGCTGCCGGCCTTCGACTGGGGCTTCGTGTCGCTCGCGCAGGCCACGCCGGTGGACGGCGGGCTGCTGCTCGTCATCGCCGCCGAGAACCTCTCGGGCGGCATGGGCACGGCCGCCTTCGTCGCCTTCCTGATGAGCCTGTGCAACCAGCGCTTCACCGCCACGCAGTTCGCGCTGCTGTCGGCCTTCGCCTCGGTGGGCCGGGTGTGGGTCGGGCCGCTGGCCGGCGTGCTGGCCGAGTCGATCGGCTGGCCGAGCTTCTTCATCGTCTCCACCCTGGCCGCCCTGCCCGCGCTGTGGATGCTGTGGTGGCTGCGCGCGCCCATCCGCGCCCTCGAGGTGGACCCGCACGCGCCGGCCGTGGATGATTGAGCGGGAACAAGCCTTGCCTTGAACGAGTCGGAAAACCCCATGAGTGCCATCTTCGATCCCCGCGCCGACTTCCAGCCCGACCCGGCGCTCGGGCTGCACGCCTTCGGCTGCCGCTGCCGCCTGCACGGGCGGCGCCTGTTCACCGGCGGGCTGCTGGCCGGCGGCGCGGCCCTCGCACTGCCGGGGCAGGCCCAGGTGCAGATGGACAGCCGCTCGCAGCTCGGCGGCCTGGTGCCGGCCGAGGAGATCGAGCAGGCCGCGGCCCAGCAGTACAACCAAATGCTGGCGCAGGCGAAGCAGCAGAAGGCGCTGGCGCCGGCCAGCCACCCGCAGGTGGTGCGGCTGCGGTCGATCGCCGACCGCATCATCCCGTTCAGCAACGTGCCCAACCTCAAGTCGACGCCGCGCGCGGCGAACTGGAAGTGGGAGATCAACCTCATCGGCAGCCAGCAGGTCAACGCCTTCTGCATGCCCGGCGGCAAGATCGCCTTCTACTACGGGCTGCTCGACCAGCTGAAGGCCACCGACGACGAGGTGGCGATGGTGATGGGCCACGAGATCGCCCACGCGCTGCGCGAGCATGCGCGCGAGCGCATGGGCAAGAGCGCCGCGACCAACGGGCTGATCGAGCTCGGCGCCGCGCTGCTGGGCCTGGGCAGCGGCGGGCGCTACCTCGCCAACCTGGGCGGCCAGCTGCTCACCCTGCGCTTCGGCCGCGACGACGAGCTCGAAGCCGACAAGGTCGGCCTCGAACTCGCCGCGCGCGCCGGCTACGACCCCGAGGCCGGCATCACGCTGTGGCAGAAGATGGGCGAAGCCAGCAAGGGCGCCCCGCCGCAGTGGCTGTCCACCCACCCGGCCGGCGAGACGCGCATCCGCGACATCCGCAACACCCTGCCGGCGGTGCAGGGGCTGTACGCGAAGGCGCCGAAGCCGGCGCGAACCTTCGGGCCGCCGAAGGGCTGACGGCCGCCGAGTCCGCTTCAGCGGGTGACGCCCAGGGCGTTGAACAGGGCGTCGGTGGCCGTTTCGTCCAGCCGCTGGCTGCGGCTGGTGCGCGGCTTGTTGTGGTAGCCGAAGTACACCTTGCCCCCGCGCTCCACGAAGATGCGCGAGTATGCGAGCGGGACGGCCGCGGCCGGGGCGGCGGCGAAGCGCAACACCTTCGCGTCGCCCAACGTCTCGATCGTGTAGGTGCTGGTGCCGGCGGCATCGCAGTTCCTCGACGACGAGTTGTCGGCACGCAGCAGGCAGCTGTAGAACTTGGCCACCTGCCCGGCGGCGAAAGCGACGCGGATCGAACGCTCGTCCTTGTAGCGCGGATCGTCCTGCGGCGCCGCCACGTTGCCGATACCGATGGTGCTGTTGCTCCACCACTCGTTGCGGCCCGCCGTCGAGTCGTGCACGCAGGGCGTGCCCGGATACGCGGCGACGAGGGCCTCGAGCGTCGCCGGGCTCACATTGAAGAGGGCGGAGTTCTCGTTCGTCACCTGCCCGCAGGCGGCACCGGCCGCCGACGACCCGCCCGCCGCCACGTCGGCCCGGTAGGCGACGACCACGTCGGCGGGCCGGTAGGCATCGGGCGCCGAGAGGTTGTCCGCGGAGTCGTAGATCGCCAGCGTGGACCCCGCCGGGAAGCGCTTCCCCGCAAGCCGCGGGTCGGCGGGCGAAGGCCCCCAGCTCGCGTAGTCGCCTTCGCCGTCGCGGCCCGTGAAGGCCCGGATCTCGGCCACCACCTCGGACATCGGCCGCTGGCCGATGTCCTTTCGCACCCGCCGGTTCTGGCTCTTGTAGACCCCGCAGTAGAGCGCTTCGGAAGCCGCCGTGGCCGAGAAGGGCTCGTAGCTGTGCTCGTAGGACTCGGGGCACCGGAACCACTGCGAGCCGTTCCAGTAGAGGTCGGTGCGGGCATAGGCCGTCTCGCCGAAGGTCTGCACCGCGCCGCCCTGCGCGCGCTTGCGCGTTTCGGTGAAGTGGCGCAGGCCGTTGGCATCGGTGACGTTCTGGGCGGCCGTGGACTGGAAGGTACGGAAGTACCAGTTGCCCGCATCCGAATAGGTGAACCAGCGCAGCGACGCGGTGGCTGTCGCCGCGGGTTCAGGCGCCGCGGTGTCGGACTGCGGGCGCGCGCCTTCGATCGCTGCCACCACCTGCTGCGAAGTCGGCGTGCCGATGTTCTCGGCGGCGAAGGCGTGCACACCGGACTTCAGCGCGGCGTCCAGTTCCGCCGAGCCCGAGGCGGTGCGCGCCGCCTCGGAAGCCGGAATGGCCGCCAGCTGCTGCGCGGCACCGACCACGACCTGGTGTGCGAGCCGGGTCACGTCGGCCGGCGTGATGGAGGCGCCGCTGCTGTCCTGGCTGCCTTCGGCCGCCTTGAAGACCTCGACGGCCTGCTGCTGCGCCAGCACCAGCACGCGCGCCAGATCCTTGGCCTGGATGGCCAGCGCCGGGTCCGACCCTTCCATCGGGTTGCCGAGCAGCGAGCCGCCGAAGCCGAGTTGCTCGCGCAGCAGCGCATCGGCCTGCGCCGTCGTCTGTCCGCTGCTTTCGGCGACCACCGTCACCAGCGTGGACAGGGGCGTGATCGCCGCGCTGGCATCGCCCGGAGCGCGCAGCACGAACCCGCTCGTCACCGGGCCGTGCACGGCATCGGTGGCATCGGTGCCGACGACTGCCGCCAGCGGGAACTTGCCGGCGTCCTCGGGCGCCACCTTCAAGGTGACCGAGCCGTCGGCCGCGCTGCGGCCCGAAGGCTCGCCCTCGTCGCACATGGCATTGGCGTTCTTGTCCAGGCACACCAGCGCATTGCCGATGGCCCCGTCGATGACGCGGGTGGACAGGTCGACGGTCGAGCCGTCGGCGGGCGTGGCGTCGTCGCCTCCGCCCCCGCCCCCGCAGGCGGCGAGCAGCAGCGCGGCGCCGGCGAGGGCCGACAGGGCCGGCAGGCGTGACGGACGACGGGACGGATGACGGCGATTGCGATGGGTCTTCATGGATGTCTCCTCGGATCGGTGGTCCCGCCGCGAGCCGGATCGAGGCGGGAAACAGGTCTCGGCGCGGCGCCGGCCGCCGTCGTGCAGGGGTTCAGCCGCGGGCACTCGGCGCAGGGGCCAGCGGTGGCAGGGGGGCGATCTGATGCAACGGGTCGCAGGAGCTGTGCAACCCGGTCTTCTCAGTCGGCGAGGTACCGCCGCCGCAGGCGGCGATCCGGCAGGCAGGGGCAAAGTACACGGCCGTGAGAGCGAAGAGGCGTGAAGAACGGGATGGCGAGTTCATGGCGGCTCCTTCGAATGTCGAAACGTGTGGTAGGGCGAGACGTGAACCGGCTGAACACGGGGCCGGCGCCGCTGAGCAGGTGCGAGCGTGGGGGCTAACGGAAGATCGCCGCGGTGTCGAACTGGGCCCAATCGACGATGCAGTAGCGATCGGAGGCCGCGCAGTTCGAGGAGTACTCCTCGAAGGTGATCACCATGCAGTACGAGCCGGCAGCCGGCGTGCGCGCCGACAGGACCTGCGTCACAAGATTCGACGAGGCGTCGTTGCCAAGCTGGGTGCCGCCGTTGGTGAAGCGCAAGGGAAGCGTGGCGACGATGAAGCCGCTGATGCTGCCGCCGGTGTAGTTGCCGGGCACTGCCCACAGCTGAATGCGCAAGGAGCCGGTGGTGGCCGCCGGGCCCATGTTCGGATTGCTGAAACGAATCTCGCCCGGATCGAGGGTCACGGTTCCGGACGACCCGGCAGCTTGTGGCAGACCGGTGTACGACGTCGACCCGTAGAGTTCGAGACCGTCGGTGCCTGCGCCGCCGCCGCCAGCGCAGGCGCGTGGCGTCACGGGCGGGGCCGTGGGCGACCCTCCGCCGGGTGATCCTCCGCTCGACGACCCCGCGTCGGATGAATCTCCGCCGGACGACCCTCCGCTGGATGCACCTCCGCCAGTCGACGACGGCGTCTCGCCGTCAGGCGATGGCTTCTGCGCCAACGCGGGCAGCACCTTCTTGTTGTAGTCGTCGGTGCTGAGCAGGTGGGCGATCAACCCAAAGCGATCGCGGCAGCTCTGGCCCTCGGCCGCTTGCGAGGTATAGCCGCCCACGACACCGTAGTACGCGGCCAGGTTCGCCGCGATCCGCTTGCCCTTGTCGGTAGCTGGATCCGTGAAGGCGGCATCGTCGATGCAGATGGTGACAGGCACGCCGCCGGCCTCCAGCGCGCCGGTGATGGCGAAGAAGCCGCCGCCGTCAGTGCCGCCGCCGCCGCAGGCAGCGAGCCCAAGCGCCGCACCGGCAAGCGCCGACAGGACCGGCAGACGAGATGGACGACGGAAGAGACGACGGCGGTTGCGATGGGTCTTCATGACAGGTCTCCTCGGATCGGTGGTCATCGGTGATCCGCCGCGAGCCGGATCGAGGCGGGGAACAGGTCTCGGCGCGGCGCGCAGGCGGATGCCGAAGGCGCGAACCGGTGAAGCGTCCATGTCGTCCTCCTGATCGTCGTGAGTCGTGGAGGCGAAGGGTCGGCGCTTCGCGCGGGCGGCGCATCCGCCAAAGGTCGCGTCGCGGCCTCAACCGGTGGCATGGGCGGGGCAACGCCGGTTTACCCCTTCGGTTGAGGTGCACAGCGGGCGCTTCTTGGCCGATGATTCGGCCTCCCCGACGTCGGAGCAGGCATCCCATGCGCGTCCTCATCGTCGATGACCACCCCTTGTTCCGCGAGGGGCTGCGCGCCCTGCTGGCGGGGCTGGAGCCGTCGGTCACGGTGGAAGAGGCCGGCAGCGTGGGCGAGGCACTGGCCCCGGGCGAACGCGCCGTCGATCTCGTGCTGCTCGACATGAAGCTGCCCGACTGCAGCGGCCTGGAGGCGCTGCGCGCAGTCAAGGCCGCGTTCGAGCACGTGCCGGTGGTCGTCGTTTCCGGCGAAATCGACCCGGCGCTGATCCTGGCCGCCATCGATGCCGGCGCCTCCGGTTTCGTCACCAAGACGACGAACGCCGCCGTGACCGTGCAGGCGCTGCGCCTGGTGCTCGCCAGCGGCATCTACCTGCCGCCCGAGGCATTCGCCACCGTTCGCCCGGGCCGCACCGACGTGCAGATGGGCCTGTTCAGCGAGCGCCAGCTCGACGTGCTGCAGGGCCTGCTGCAAGGCAAGCCCAACAAGGTGATCGCCCGCGAACTGCGCATCGCCGAAGGGACGGTGAAGACGCACACCTCGGCGATCTTCCAGATCCTCGGCGTGGCCAACCGCACGGCGGCCTACCGGCGCGTCCACGAGTCGGGGCTGCTGCAGCAGCTGGGTGGCATCGCCCGCTGCCGGCCGTAGGGCGGTTCACGGGCACGCGGCGCCATGCAGTCGGCAATACACGCGGCGCAGGCGCCGGCTCCCACCGCCGACGAGGCCTTGCTGCGCCTGCTGGCGCGCCAAGCGAAACGCACGCCGCTGCCGGTGCTGGCCGAATCCGCACTGATGGCAGGCATCGCCTGGACGACGGTGCCGCGCGCGGCCGTGGCCAGCTGGCTCGCCGCCGTGGGGATCATGCTGCTGCTGCGCCGCCTGGTGCTGCCGCGCCTGGCCCAGGCGACGCAGGTGCCGGTGCACCGGCGCCTGAATGTCGCCGTCTGGCTCAGCGCGCTCAACGGCATCGTGCATGCGGCGTCGCTCGGCTTCGCGCCGTTCCTGAGCGACTACGCGCGCGTGGTGCAGACGCTGTTGATCCTGGGCATGTGCACCGCCTCGGTCGCCACGACGATGGGCCACCGGGACATCTTCCTGGCCTACATGCTGCCGAACGTGCTGTGCCTCACCGTGTCCTGGCTGACCGGCATGGGCACCCATGCCGCGAGCTGGATCGAAGGCATGCTCGCCGCGCTGATCGTCCTGTTCGCGGCGGTGCTGCTCGGGCTGGCGCGCGACGGCCACCGGCTCTTCGACGAGTCGTTCACCATCCGGCGCGAGAAGGATGCCGCGCTGGCCCGCGCCGAGGCGGCGAACGGTGCGAAGACACGCTTTCTCGCCTCGGCGAGCCACGACCTGCGCCAGCCCATGCACACGCTGACGCTGTTCGTCGAGGCCCTGTGGCTGCGCCCCCTGGACGAGCCGACGCGCGCCATCGTGGGCCACCTGCGCGCCGCATCGACGGGGCTGTCGGAGCAACTCGACGCGCTGCTCGACATCTCCAAGCTCGATGCGCAGGTGGTCAAGCCGCAGCCCGTCGTCATCGACCTGGCCGGGCTCGTCGAGCGACTGGGCCAGCAGGCGCGCCCACGGGCCGAGCGCAAAGGGCTGGCGCTGCAATGGCAGCTGCCGGCCATGGCGAGCTGCCGCACCGACCCGCTGCTGCTCGAGCGGGTGCTGTCCAACCTGCTGGACAACGCATTGAAGTACACCCAGCGCGGCCACGTCACACTGCGGCTGGCGCGCGCCGATACCGGCTGGCGCCTGTCGGTCGAGGACACCGGCTGCGGCATCGACGACGCCGACCGCGCGCATGTGTTCGAGGAGTTCTTCCAGGTCGGCAACGCCGAGAGCGACCGCACGCAGGGCCTGGGGCTGGGCCTGGCGATCGTGCGCCGCCTCGTCGACCTGCTCGGGCTGCCCCTGGGCATCGACTCCGCCCTCGGCCGCGGGACCACGGTGTCGCTCTGGCTGCCGGCGTGCGAGTCGGCCGCGAGCCCGCCGGACACCATGGGCGCGGCCGACATCACCGGGCTGCGCATCCTGGTCGTCGACGACGAGCCGGGCGTGCGCCTGGGCATGCAGGCCCTGCTCGAACGCCTGGGCGCCCATCCCCTGCTCGCCGCCGATGCCCGGGAAGCGCTGGCGCAGGCCGACCGGCAGCGCCCCGACATCGTGCTGTGCGACCTGCGGCTGCGCGAAGGCGACGGCATTGCCGCCATCGCGCGGCTGCGCCGCCTGTGGCCCGGCCTGCCGGCGCTGCTGATCAGCGGCGACACGCACCCCGCACGCCTGCGCCAGGCGCGCGAGGCGGGGCTGCGCATGCTGCACAAGCCGGTGGCGGCCGATGCGCTGTCGCGCGCCATCGCACAAGAAACCACACCACGGGAGACATCCGATGGAGAAGCCTTCGCCTAGGCGCGCCACGCGCTGGCTGTCCCAGGGGTTCGAGGTGCTGGCCGCGCGGCTCGACGGCGCCGGGGAGGCCGTCGAGCCCTACGACGTGGTCGTCATCGGCAGCGGCTACGGCGGCGCCGTCGCGGCCGCCGAGTTCTCGGCCTGCGTCGACTCCGCCGGCAAGCCCCTGTGCGTGTGCGTGCTCGAGCGCGGACGCGAGTACCTGCCGGGCGCCTTTCCCACCCGTGCGGCGGAGCTGGCAGGCCACGTGCGCTTCAGCACGGCGGGGCGCAGCACGCCGCGCGGGCGCCGCGAAGGCCTGTTCGACCTGCGCCTGTCGGACGACCTGAGCGCCCTCGTCGCCAACGGCCTGGGCGGCGGCTCGCTGATCAACGCCGGCGTGATCGAGCCGCCCGACGACGCGGCCCTGCGGCGTTCCGGCTGGCCGGGCGCGCTGCGCCGCCCGCGCGCGCTGCGGCGCTGGCTCGACGCGGCGGCGCAGCGCCTGGGCGCCTCCCATGGCGGCCGCCCGAACACCCTCGACACGGCCCCGCCGGCGAAGCAGGGCGCGCTCATGCGGCTGCACCCGAAACAGGCGAAGAAGGTGCCTCTGTCGATCGCGCTCGGCAATGCCGCGACGAGCAGCGCCGGCATCGCGCTGAACCCCTGCGAGCGGTGCGGCGACTGCGCCACCGGGTGCAACTTCGGCGCCAAGGAATCGCTGGACCTGAACCTGCTCGCGCAGGCACGCCGGCAGGGCGCCGAGCTCTACACCGGCGCGACCGCCTTGTGGCTGGAGCGCGGCGACGACGGCCTGTGGACCGTGGTGCTGAACCACACCGACGAGACGCTGCGGCGCCGGCAGCGGCAAGGGGGCCGCACCCCTCATGCCAACGACGTGTTTCGCCTGCCGGCGCGGCGCGTGGTGCTCGCCGCCGGCACCTTCGGCTCGACCGAGCTGCTGCTGCGTTCCGCGAAGGCAAAGAAGAGGCTCGACCTCTCGCCGATGCTGGGGCACAAGCTCTCGGGCAACGGCGACATGCTCGCGGTCGTGTCCGATCTCGGTGTCCAGGTCGACGGGATTGCCGACGAACGGCAGGCGCCCGCCCAGCGAAACGTGGGGCCGACCATCACCGCCATGATCGACCAGCGCGCGCACACCACGGGCGCCGCCGGCGACAGCCTCGTCATCCAGGAGATGGCCGTGCCGGGGCCGCTGCGCCGGCTGTGGGAAGAAAGCGTGGCGCTCGCGACCACCTTCGACGACCTGGCCCGGTGCGACCGGACCACGCACCGACGCAGCGACACCGATCCCTGCGCCGTCGATCCGCAACGCACCGCCCGCTCGATGCTGGTGGCGATGATGGGGCACGACGGCGCGGACGGCCGCCTCGAACTGCTCGGCGGCGCCGAGCACTGGCAGGGCGACGGCGCGCTGAAGATCGTCTGGCCCAACGCCCGGCACGACCCGCGGCTGGCGCGCCGGCACGACCGCCTGGACGCGCTGCGGCAGGCGGCCTTCAGCCAGGGCCGCACGCTCGCCAACCCGCTGTGGCGCGCGCTGCCGGGCTCCCTCGACGGCGTGCTCGGCGACACCCGCGGGCCGCTGTTCACCGTGCACCCGCTGGGCGGGTGCCCGATGGGCGACGGCCCGACGAGCGGCGTCGTGGATCACATCGGGCGTGTGTTCCGGGGCCGCCCCGGCACGGGCGAATCGCCGTTCCACGACGGCCTGGTGGTGCTCGACGGCGCCATCGTGCCCACCTCGCTGGGCATCAACCCGGCCGGCACCATCACGGCCCTGGCGCTGCGTGCCGCGCGCCACCTGCGCCGCCACTGGGGCCTGCACCCGGCCCGCCCCCATGCGGCACCGCACGACCTGGGGCCGCGGCCCGTGTTCCGTTCCATCGACCCGCAGGCCGTGCCGCCGGCGACACGCGACACCGAGGTCGGCGTGGCCGAGCGCCTGAAGGGCTGGGTAACGCTGAAGGACACCGCAGGCACGGCGCACCGCCTGCATGCCGAACTCACGCTGCACTTCCAGCCCCGGCCGATCGCCCGGTTGACGGACCCCGACCCGGCCCTGCGCTGCCTGGAGATCGACCCGGCCAGGAGCCGGCTGCGGCTGTTCCGCACGCCGCCGCGGCTGGCGCACGTCGAGGCCGACGATGCCCGGGCGCTGTGGATCGGCCCCATCGAACGGGGCACGCTGCATCTGTTCCAGCGCGAGCCGACGCAGCCGCAAGAGCGCCTCGTGCGCGCCGCGGCCGCCTGGGGGAGGAACCGCGGCCTGCGCGACACCGCGCTGTACGCGCTCGATCGCCTGGCCGGGCGGCTGCCGCCCGAGCCGAACCCGGAAACCTGGCGGCAGCTCGCGAAGCGGCGCGGGCGCGAGACGCTGCGGCTGGCCACGCGCGCCGGCGAGCGCCGCCTGCTGCGCTACGACCTCACCCTCGGCGCCGCCCTGCCCCGGCCCGGCGGCGCACCCGCCTTCGCGCTCGACGGCTGCGCCCTGCGCGGACGCAAGACCCTCACCTACGCCTGCCGGGCCAACCCCTGGCGGCAGTTGTCCCGGGTGACGCTCGACGCCTCGCCCTTCGACGGCGCGCCGGCGCTGGAACTCGATCTGCACGCCATCGTGCGCGGGCCGGTGCCGCTGCTGCGCATCGAACACCAGCACGACCAGCCGTCGGCGCTGATCGACCTCGCCGGCTTCGCGCTGTACGTCGCGCGCCTGCTGATCAGCGTGCATGCGTGGAGCTTTCGCAAACCCGACGCCCCGCCCGAGCGCCGGATCGACCGGCTGCCGGGCGCGGTGCCGGGCCTGCCGGCGCCGCAGGTCACCGAGCTCGCGGTCGAACCGCCGTCAGACCGGACCGGAGCGGTACACATCCGCCTGACCCGCTACGCGAACCCCGGCGGGCTGCCGGTGGTGATGATCCACGGCTACAGCGCCAGCGGCACGACCTTCGCCCATCACACGGTGAGGCCGGGCCTCGCACAGTTCCTGTGGGAGCGCGGGCGCGACGTCTGGATCGTCGACCTGCGCAGCAGCGCCGGGATGCCCACCGCCCGCGAACCCTGGAGCTTCGAGCGCGTGGGCTTCACCGACATCCCGCCGGCCATCGACCACGTCTGCCGCGTCACCGGCGAAAAGCAGGTCGACGTGATCGCCCACTGCATGGGCTCGGCCATGCTGTGCATGGCGCTGCTCGACAAAGAGAAGTTCGAGGGCGCGCCCGGGCTGGACCCGCGTCCCGAACGGGGCGGCGACCCGCCCGAGCCGTTCTACGAACTGCGCATGAAGCTGCCGCAGCGCATCCGGCGGCTGGTGCTGTCGCAGGTGGGGCCGGCCACCGTGTATTCGCCGGCGAATACCTTGCGCGCCTACCTGATGAACTACCTGCGCCAGTACCTGGACCTCGAGGGCTACGAGTTCCGTCCGCCGGCGTCGGCCCAGGGTGGCGCGCGCCTGCTCGACCGGCTGCTGGCCACGCTGCCCTACCCCGACGCGGAGTTCGATCTCGAGAACCCCTGGCCTTCGGTGCATGCCGTGCCCTGGACCGGCACCCGCCACCGCATGGACGCGCTGTACGGGCGCGACTTCTCCGCCGCGAACCTGTCGCCCGGCGTGCTCGACCACCTCGACGACCACTTCGGGCCGCTCAGCCTCGTCACCGTGGCGCAGGCCATCCAGTTCGCGCGCTTTCGCACGCTGGCCGACCGCACCCGCACCAACCGCTTCGTCTCGCCGGAATCGGTGGGGCAGCGCATGCAGTTCCCGGTGATGAGCGTGCACGGCGCCGACAACGGGCTGGTCGACTGGACGACGCTGGTGCTCATGCACCGGCTGATGCTGGATGCCCGCGCCCGTGGGCGCACCGACCCCTACGTGCGCAAGCTGATCCGCGGCCACGGCCACCAGGACTGCCTCATCGGCAGGGACGCGGCCACGGCGGTGTTTCCGGCGATCGCCAGATTCCTGGAGTCACCCTGACATGGCCAGCCCTCTTGCCGTCCTGCCGTCGCAAGGCGTGTCGCCGAATCCGCCCATCGGCAACGACATCACGCTGCGTGTGTCCGACGTGAGCGGCCGCGGCACGCCTCATTTCGCCGTGCTGCTGCCGGTCAGCCCGGCGCCCGCGCAGGACCGTTATGCGCCGCACGCACCGCTGCCCGGCGCGATGTGGTGCGCGGCCCTCAACGGAACACAGGACCCGGTCATCGCGTTGCGGGCACCGTGCGCACTGTGGCAGGGCGGCGCGGAAGGCGTGCTCGTCGTGCTGATCTATGCCCAGGCCCCGGGCATCGGCGGCAACGCCGGCGGCGCATTCGGCCACGTCCTCCTGGGCGGGTACATGCCGGCCGCACCGGGCGGGTTCCCGGTGCACGTGGCCCTTCCCGCCGCCAATCTCCTGCCGGCGATCGACTCGCAAGCCATGGCCGGCGCCGTGGCGTCGTTGCTCGCGCAGCACCGCATCCCCGCCGTGCGCCTGTGCGTCGTGCCCGCCAACGCCGTGCCGGCCCCGCAGTCTCCAGCCCAACGTCAGGGTCGCGCGGCGGCGCCGGACGACGCCGGCCTGTGCTTCGCCCTGATGAGCTGCCAGTACACGGCCGGGCTGCTGGACGCCCGGCCGGCCGGCGCGTCCTACGCGCGCCTGGCGCAGTGGCTCGAACGCGGCGAGGCGCCGCAGCCGCGCTTCCTCGTGCAGACCGGCGACCAGGTGTATGTGGACGCCACCGCCGGCCTGTTCGACCCGGCCGTGGCCCACGAACGCTTCAGCCTGTGCTACGAACGGCGCGGCGCGATGCGCGACTGGCTCGAGGTGCAGCGCCGGCTGCCCGCCTACAGCCTGCCCGACGACCACGAGATCGGCGACAACTGGGAGGACGAAGCCGTCAGCCAGACCAGCCAGTGGCTGCTGGACAAAGGCGTGGATGCGTACCTGACGTGGCAGCGCCTGGGCGGGCCGATGCCGAGCCCGCAACCTGCCGCCCATCGCCCTGACCGCTTGCAGTTGTGGTGCGCGACGCCGATCCAAGGCTTCGAGTTCTTCTTCGCCGACACCCGCACGGAGCGCGAGATGCGCCGCGCCAGCTCGCTGCAGCAGGCGTCGATCCTCTCCGCGCCTCAATGGCAGGCGCTGACCGACTGGCTCGCAGCCCCCACCACCGGCCGCCCGCGCTTCCTCGTCTGCCCGACGGCGGTGCTGCCGCGCCAGCTGGCCACCCGCGAGCACCCCACGGCCGCCCTGCGCTCCGACGGCTGGGACGGCTACCCCGCGTCCCTGCACCGCCTGCTGGCGCTGCTGTGCGAACACCGCGCCGGTGACGTGGTGCTGCTGTCGGGCGACCTGCACCTGTCGTGCGTTGCGACGGCGACGATCTGGCGCCACGACGACAAGGCAGGCGCGGTCACCGTGCGGTCGATCCACAGCTCGGCGCTGTACGCCCCCTACCCGTTTGCCAACGCCCGGCCGGACGAGCTGGCCGGCTGCGAGACCTTCGCCTTCGAGCATGCGGGACGGCCCTATCACTGCCGCGTGCGCACGACCTACCCGCCGGGCGGCGACGGGTTCTGCCTCGTCACCGCCGGGCAACAAGGCGGCCACTGGCAGGTCCGGGCCGCATTCGACCTGGCCGGGGGACGCACGGAGGTCGACTTCACCCTGCCCTGAGCCGCCCTCGCAACGCCTGTTTCGCTCCATCGGAGACGGTTGCTTAGACTGGGCCGCTACTGCCGTGCAGTACGGACCAGGAGCATCGATGAATGTGTGGGTGAAACGGGTGGCTTGGGGCCTCTCGGCATGGCTGGCGCTGTGGGGCGTGGCCTGGCTCGCCGTGCCGCCGCTGGTGAAGTGGCAGGCCCAATCGCAGCTCACGCAGCGGCTCGGCCGCACGGTCACCCTCGGCGCGGTGGACTTCAAGCCCTGGACGCTGGAGCTCACGCTGTCCGACCTGTCCATCGCCGGGGCGCCCGGCGAGCCGGCCGAGGCGCCGCTGCTGCACGTCGCCCGCCTCCATGCCAACCTGTCGATCTCGTCGGTGCTGCGCCTGGCGCCCGTGGTGCAGTCGCTCGACGTCGACGCGCCGCAGCTGCGCGTGGCGCGGCTCGAAGACGGGCGCTACGACGTCGACGACGTGCTGGCCCGCTTCGCCGCGCCGGACGAGGCGCCCGCGGCCGAAGACGACGGCCCCGCCCGGTTCGCGCTCTACAACCTGCGGCTGCGCGACGGCCAGGTGCGCTTCGACGACCGGCCGGCCGGTCGCGTGCACGAGGTCGACGCGCTGCAGCTGTCGCTGCCCTTCGCCTCGTCGCTGCCGGCCGAGGTGGAGCTCGAGGTCGAGCCGCACCTGAGCTTCCGGCTCAACGGCACGCCCTTCGACAGCGGCGCCGAGGCCACGCCGTTCGCGCCGACGAAGGCGGGTTCGCTGGCGCTGAAGATCGACGCCCTCGACGTCGGCCCCTACCTCGGCTACCTGCCGGCCTCGCTGCCGGTGCGGCTGGCGCGCGGCACGCTCTCGGCCGACCTGTCGCTGCAGTTCGCGGTGCCGGCCGACGCCGCGCCGAGCGCCACGCTGCGCGGCAGCGTGAGCGCCCGCGACGTGGCCGTGAACGACGCCGTCGGCGCGCCGCTCGCCGCCTGGCGCGAGCTGCAGCTCGACCTGGGCGACGTGCAGCCCCTGGCGCGCCGCCTGGCCTTCGAGCGCCTGCGCATCGACGGCGCGCGGTTCCACGCGGCGCGCGCTGCGGACGGGCGGCTCAACGTGGCGGCGCTGGCCGGCCCGGACGAAGCGCCGCCCGCGAAGCCGGCGCCCGCGACCCGCGCGGCGGCATCCGCCGCATCCGGCGCGGCCGCCGAATCCGCGGCCGCGTCGCCCTGGCGGCTGAGCCTGGCCTCGCTCGCGCTGAACGACGCGCGCCTGCTGTGGAACGACGCCGCCGTCTCGCCCGCCGCGGCGCTGCAGCTCGACGGCGTGGCGATCACCGCGACGAACCTGCAGTGGCCGGTGGCCCAGCCGATGCCGCTCACCGCGTCGGGCACGCTGCGCACGCAGGCCGAGAACGCGCCGGCCGCCGCGACGCTCGGCATCGAGGGCCAGGCGACCGACCAGGCGGTCAAGCTCGACCTCGACCTGGCCGGGCTCGACCTGCAGGCGCTCGCGCCCTACCTGGCGCAGGCGCTGACGCCGCGCATCGACGGGCAGGTCTCGGCCAAGGGCTCGCTCGACTGGTCGAACGCGCCCGGCGCCGAGCGGCTGCAGGTCGCGCTCGCCGGCGCGACGCTCGACAAGCTGCAGCTGCGCGACGACGCCGGCCGTGGGAAGCGCGACGACGCCTCGCTCGACCGCCTGGCGCTGGCCGACGTGCGCATCGACGTGCCGGCGCAGCGCGTGGCGATCGGCAGCCTCACGCTGACCCGCCCGTTCGTGGCCGTGGCGCGCGATGCGCAGGGGCGGCTGAACCTCGCCGGCTGGCTGGCCGCGCCCGAGGCCGGCGCGGGCGAGGCCGAGGGCCATGCCGCGCCGTGGCGCATCGAGCTGCGCCAGTTGGCGCTCGACGACGGCCGTGCGCGCCTGACCGACGCCTCGGCACGCCACGCCGCCGGCGACGCGCCGCTGCGCGTCGAGCTCGACGACCTGAAGCTCACCGCGCAGAACCTCGTCTGGCCCGTCGCGGCCGACACGCCGCCGTCGCCGCTGACCCTGAGCGCTCGCCTCGGCTCGACCGGCATCGCGCGCGACGCCTCGCGGCCCGCGGGCACGCTGCGCTGGAAGGGCGAGCTGGGGATCGAGCCGCTGCTGGCGCGCGGCGAGCTGCAGGTCGTGCGCGTGCCGGTGCACGCCTTCGCGCCCTACTTCGCCGACCAGCTGCCGGTCGCGCTGGTGCGCGCCGAAGCCGGCTACCGCGGCCGCGTCGACCTGCGCCTGCCGCCGGCCGGGCTGTCGCTGCAGGCCGAGGGCGACGTGCTGCTCGGCGACGTGCAGGTCGGCACGCGCGCCGGCCCCGAAGCGGGCGACGCCGGCGAGGAGCTGCTGAACTGGCAGTCGCTCGCGCTGAAGCAGGTGAAGGCCACGCTCGCGCCCGCCGCGCGGCCGCGGGTCGACATCGCCGAGGTGACGCTGAGCGACTTCTACTCGCGCCTGGTGGTCACCGAGGACGGGCACTTCAACCTGCAGGACGTGGGGCGGCCCGGCGACGCGGCCGAGGCGCCGGCGGCGGCCGAAGCCGCATCTGCATCCGCACCGACACCCGCACCCGCCGCCGCATCCGCCCCCGCGGCACCGGCGAGCGCGCCGGCCGCCGGCGAGCCCGGCCTGCCGCTCGACCTGCGCGTGGGCCTGACCCGCTTCGTCAACGGCCGCATCGACTTCGCCGACCACTTCGTGCAGCCCAACTACAGCGCGGCGCTGACCGAGCTGCACGGCGAGCTCGGCGCGCTGGGCTCGGACTCGCGCGAGATGGCCCCGCTCACGCTGCGCGGGCGCGCCGCCGGCACCGCGCTGCTGGAGATCACCGGCCGGCTGAACCCGACGGTGACGCCGCCGGCGATGGACATCCGCGCCCGCGCCAACGACCTCGAGCTCGCGCCGCTGTCGCCCTACGCCGGCAAGTACGCCGGCTACGCCATCGAGCGCGGCAAGCTCAGCGCCGACGTCAGCTACAAGGTGGAGGCCGACGGCCGGCTGGAGGCGAGCAACCGCATCGTCATCAACCAGCTGAGCTTCGGCGAGCGCATCGAGTCGCCGAGCGCCACCAAGCTGCCGGTGCAGCTCGCCGTGGCGCTGCTCCAGGACCGCAACGGCGTCATCGACATCAACCTGCCGGTGAGCGGCAACCTCGAGGACCCGGAGTTCAGCATCGGCGGGCTCGTCGGCCGGCTCATCGGCAACCTGCTGCTCAAGGCCGTGACCGCGCCGTTCTCGCTGCTCATGGGCGGCGGCGGCGGCGCCGACGACCTCAGCACGCTCGCCTTCGAGCCGGGCACCGCGGCGCTCGCGGCGTCCGAGGCGGCGGCGCTCGACAAGGTCGCCACGGCGCTCGCCGAGCGCCCCGCGCTCACGCTGACCCTGACCGGCTCGGCCGACCCGGTGATCGAGCGCGAGGCCTACCAGCGCCGCGTCATCGAGGAGCGGCTCGCCGCGGAGCGCCGGCGCGAGGCGCTGCGCGCCGGCACGGCCGCGTCGGCCCCCGCGCCGGCGCTGTCGGGCGAGGCGCGCGAGCAGGCGATCGCCGCGCTCTACCGCGAGACCGAGCTGCCCGACAAGCCGCGCAACCGCCTCGGCTTGGCCCGGCGCCTGCCGGCGGCCGAGATGGAGGCGCTGCTGACGCGGCACGTGCCCGTCACCGACGAGACGATGCGCGAGCTCGCGCTGCAGCGCGGCCTCGCGGTGCGCGACGCGCTGCTCGCCAAGGGGCTGCCGGGCGAGCGCATCTTCCTGGCGGCGCCGGAAGTGCACGGGCCGGGCGACGCGGAGAAGGACAAGGCCAAGGCGTGGGCGCCGCGGGTGGCGCTCAAGCTGTCGGTGAAGTGACGCGGGCCGCCGGGCCGCGCCCCGCCGCCGCCCGCAGGTCCGCCGCCGCGCGCGCCACCCGGTCGGCTGCCAGCACCGCGCCCTGCAGCCGCCGCTCCAGCCACGGCAGCAGCGCCTCGGCGGGCAGCGTGGCCGGCAGGGCGCTGCGGCCGAGGGCGGCGTCGGCCGGCGGCACCGGCTCCGGCGTGCCGGCGCCGGCGAGCGAGCGCCGCAGGGCCTCGCGCGCCGCGCGCAGCGCCGCCTCGGTCGGCGCGCGGTCGAGCTCGGCGCCGCGGCGCGTGAGCATCAGCTTCACCGCCGCCACGTGCGCCAGCAGCGCGTGGCCGTGCACGAGCAGCGCGGCCATGTCGGCCAGCGGCACGCGCACCCGCTCGGGCTCGACGCGGCTGCGCTGCGCGGCGGCGGCCAGGCCGTCGAGCGCGGCGTAGGCCTCGCGGCGCGCCAGGCGCAGCGGCACGTCGGGGGCGGCGGCGTCGCGCAGCTGCAGCGCCTCGTCGGCCAGCGCCGCGAGCGCGCGCGTCACCCGCGCCACGAGGCGCGGCAGGCCCACGCGCTCCCATGACGGCAGCACGTAGCTGAAGGCCCACGCGAGCGCGGCGCCGAGCACCGTGTCGGCGATGCGCTCGACGATCGAGAAGCTCGTCAGCGCATGCGCCATCTGCGCCTGCAGCAGCGCCATCACGGCGGCGGCCGCGCTCGTCACGCCGTAGCGCGTGGTCACGAAGGCGTGGGCCAGGCCGGCCGAGGCGAGGAACACGCCCGCGGCCAGCCACTCGGCGCGCACCTGCGTGAGCCCGAGCACCAGCACGCAGCCCACCACCGTGCCGGCCACCCGCGCGTTGCGGCGCGACAGCGTCTGCTCGAGGCTGCCGCGCAGCACCACCGCCACGCTCAGCACCAGCCAGTAGGGATGCGAGGCCCAGGGCAGCGCGAGGCCGATGGCGTAGGCGCAGGCGAGCGCCGCCCCCAGGCGCAGCGCGTGGCGCAGCACCGGCGAGCGCAGGCTGGCGTGCGGGCGCAGCGCGGCCAGCGGCCAGCCCTCGACCGAGGCGAAGAGCTGCAGCTCCTCGCGCGCCAGCGGCGTGCGCGGCGGCGCGCCGTGCATCAGCGCCTGCATCTGCGACAGGTCTTCGCCCATGTGGCGCACGCGCACGGCCAGCACCGGCACCAGCCGCGCGCGTTCCTCGTCGGCGGGGAACACCTGCAGCGCCGCCAGCGAGGCCAGCGCGTTGGCGGCCTGCGGCGTGCCGGTGTAGGGCAGCGGACGGGCCAGGCGCAGCGCCTCGGCCACGGCTTGCAGCTCGTCGGCCACGCGGCCGAGCGCCTCGCCGAGCGTGGCGCGCACCAGCGTGGCCGGCGCGTCGCTGCCCAGCAGGTCGAGGTCGAGCTCGCCCAGCAGCAGCGTGTCGCGCAGGTCGAGGGCCAGCAGCAGCAGCGCGTTGTGGCGGTCGGCCAGCTCGCCCGGCAGCGCGGCGAAGAGCAGGTCGCGCGCGACCTGCAGGCGCTCGTCGAGCCGGGCCTCCTGCTCGATCCAGGCCTGCAGCCGCGCCTCGCCGTCGACCTGCATCGAGCCGGCGCCGAGCACCGCGGCGCGCGAGCGCAGCAGGTGCGCGGTGGACGACAGCACGGCCGCCAGCGCCAGCGTGCGGTAGCGCGGCTGCATCGCCACGGCCACCAGCACCGACCAGCCGAGGTAGAGCGCCGCGCCCCCCACCATCCACGCCGTGTGCAGCGCGAACGCCGTGGGGCTGGCCGGCGGCGGCGAGGCCATGGTGAACACGAAGGCCATCAGCCCGACGAAGGACAGCGGCCCGGCGCGCGCGCCCCAGGCGAGCGTCAGGGCCGAGCAGAAGCCGATCGCGCCGACCGCCACGCCCAGCGCCAGCGGGTGGCTGCGGATCAGCGTCAGCCCCACGCTCACCCCGCAGCCCACCAGCGCCGCCGCCAGCACCCGCCGCCAGCCGCGCCGCGGCGGGTTGGGCAGGTCGGCCAGGTGCGCGTACACCGCGCCCGAGGTGGCCGCCAGCACCGCGGCCGGGCCGCCGAGGACGGCGGCGAGCAGCTGCACCAGCCCGATGCCCAGGGCCACGCCGATGCCGTTGATCAGGTAGGCGGGCAGGCGGTGCAGGGCGTGCGGCATCGGGCGATTGTGCCGAGCGCGCCGGCACCGGCGGCCGCACAATGGTCCGCCCCATCCGCACGGAGCGCGCCATGCCGATCGAATTGCCGAAGCCCGCCCGCCAGGAGGCCGTCGCCTCCATCGAACGCTGGTTCCGCGAGAACCGCGACGAGAAGATCGGCAACATCGCCGCCGGCGCGCTGCTGAACTTCATGCTCGAAGAGATCGGCCCGAGCATCTACAACCATGCGGTGGCGCAGGTGCAGGAACGGCTGATGGCGCGCATCTCGGAAGTCGACATCGAGGTCCACGAGGACGAGTTCCAGTACTGGCGGCGGCAGGAACGCCAGGCGCGGGGCGGCCGATGAGCGCGCCGCGGGGCGAGGCGCCCGCCGCGGCGCCGGTCCGGCTGCTGCAGCGCGCGGTGGGCATCGCGCATTCGGCGATCGCGGCGCTCTTCGTGCTGACGGCGCTGTCGCTGCTGGTCATCGCCGCCAGGGCCGGCTGGGAGGCGCTCGCGGGCGGCTTCGACCACCGCGCCGCGTTCGGGCTGATCGAGACCATCGGCGTGCTCACGGTGGCGATCGTCGCGCTGCAGATCGCGCAGACCATCGTCGAGGAGGAGGTGGTGCGCGAAGCCCACGTCAGCGGGCCGACGCGGGTGCGGCGCTTCCTCTCGCGCTTTCTCGTGGTGGTGGTGGTCGCGCTGACGCTCGAAGGGCTGATCGCCACCTTCGAGGCCTTGCGCGAGGATCCGTCGCACTTGGTCTACGCCGCCTCGCTGCTGACCTCGGTGGGGCTGCTGCTCGCCGGCTGGGGCGTCTTCGTCAAGCTCAACCGCGCGGCCGAGGAGCTGGAGCCGGAGGCGATGGAGAAGGCGAAGAAGGAAGACCGGAAGCTGGAGTGAGCGTCAGTCCCCGCGCCACGCGGGCAGGCGCCAGCCGAAGCGCAGGGACAGCAGCCGCGCGACGGTGGCGACGAGCGCGCCCGCGGCCAGCGCCAGCGGCGCGGCCGCGCCGAGCTGCTGCACGCCCAGCACCGCCCAGCCGCCGGCGAAGGCGCACAGCGCATACGGCCGGTGGTCATTGAAGGCGCGCGGCACCTCGTTGCACAGCACGTCGCGCAGCACGCCGCCGAAGACGGCCGTCATCACGCCCATCAGCACGGCGACGATGGCCGGCAGGCCGTCGGCCGCGGCGACCTGCGTGCCGGTGGCGGCGAAGAGGCCCAGGCCCAGCGCATCGGGCCACTGCATGGCGCGCTCGGTGGGCGTGAAGTGGCGCGCGCGCAGGAACAGCATGGCGGCCACGCACAGCAGCAGCACGGCCCACAGCCAGCCGGCGCGCTCGACCCAGAAGAAGGGGCGCCGGTCGAGCAGCACGTCGCGCAGCGTGCCGCCGCCGAAGGCCGCCACGCCGGCGACGAAGCACACGCCCACGGCGTCCAGCCGCTTGCGCGCCGCCTCGAGGATGCCCGACAGGGCGAAGGCGAGGGTGCCGGCCACCTCCACCACGACCTGCGCGGTGGAGAGCTGCCAGCCTTCGGGAACGAACGGCGCGGGCATGGGCCGATTCTCGCGGCCGCGCCGCGTATCGGCCCGGCGGCGTCAGCCGCCGCCCAGCGCCACCGCCACGCGGTAGGTGATGAAGGACGCGAGGTAGGCGAGCCCGAACAGGTAGCCCGCCATGATGAGCGGCATCTTCCAGCCGCCGGTCTCGCGCTTGACGGCGGCGAGCGTGGCCAGGCACTGCGGCGCGAACACGTACCAGGCGAGCAGCGACAGGGCGGTGGCCAGGCTCCAGCTCTGCGCGATCAGCGGCATGAGGGCGCCGGCCGTGTCGTCGCCGGTGGCCGAGAGCGCGTAGACGGTGCCGAGCGCGCTCACCGCCACCTCGCGCGCGGCCAGCCCCGGCACCAGCGCGATGCTGATCTGCCAGTTGAAGCCGATGGGCTCGAACACCACCGCCAGCCACCGCCCCAGCATGCCGGCGATGCTGTACTCGATGGGCGCGCCCGTGGCGCCCGGCGGCGGGCCGGGGAAGCTGGCGAGGAACCACAGCAGGATGGTCAGCGTCAGGATGATGCCGCCCACGCGCCGCATGAAGATCTCCACCCGCTGCCACAGGCCGATCAGCACGTTGCGCAGCGCCGGCCAGTGGTAGGCGGGCATCTCCATCATCAGCGAGCGCACGCGCCGGCCTTCGCTGGTCACGCGCTTGAGCACCCAGGCCACGCCGAGCGCGCTCACGATGCCGGCGATGTACAGGCCGAACAGCACCAGGCCCTGCAGCTCCAGCCCGCCCAGCACCTCGCGCTTGGGAATGAAGGCGCCGATCAGCAGCGCATACACCGGCAGCCGCGCGGAGCAGGTCATCAGCGGCGCGATCATGATCGTCACCATGCGGTCGCGCGGGTTGGCGATGCTGCGCGTGGCCATCACGCCGGGAATGGCGCAGGCGAAGCTGGACAGCAGCGGGATGAACGAGCGCCCCGACAGCCCGACGCCGCCCATCAGCCGGTCGAGCAGGAAGGCGGCGCGCGGCAGGTAGCCCGATTCCTCGAGCACCAGGATGAAGGCGAACAGGATCACGATCTGCGGCAGGAACACCACCACGCCGCCGGCGCCGGCGATCACGCCGTCGACGAGCAGGCTGCGCAGCCAGCCGGCCGGCCCCTCCTCGGGCAGCAGGCCGCCGACCACCTCGCCGAGCCAGCCGGTGGCTTCCTCGATCCAGCCCATGGGCGCCTCGGCCCAGGCGAACACCGCCTGGAACATGAGGAACAGCAGCACCGCCAGCACCAGCGGGCCGACGACGGGGTGCAGCAGCACGCGGTCGATGCGGTCGCTCGCGGTGTGCGGCACCACCGCGTCGAGGCCGAGGTTGCGCAGGATGCGGCGCACCGCCTCGTGGTCGGCCTCGATCCCGGCGCCCGTCTCCGGGGCGGCGGCGTCCGCGGCGAGCGAGGCCGAGCGCCAGATCTCCTTGTCGTCGAGCAGCGCGCGCAGCGCGGCGTCGCCCTCGCTCTTCACGCCGACGGTGCGCACCACCGGCACGCCGAGCTCGCGCTGCAGCGCCTCGGCGCCGATGCGCACGCCGCGCTGCTCGGCCAGGTCGGCCATGTTCAGCGCCACCACGCACGGCAGGCCCAGGCGCTTGACGGCCAGCACCAGCCGCAGGTTGCGCCGCAGGTTGGTGGCGTCGACCACGCACACCACCAGGTCGGGCCGCTTCTCGCCGCGGGCGCGGCCGTAGAGCACGTCGACCGTCACGCGCTCGTCGGGCGAGCGCGGGTGCAGGCTGTAGGCGCCGGGCAGGTCGAGCACGCGCACGTCCTTGCCGGCCGGCGTGGTGGTGCGGCCCTCCTTGCGCTCGACGGTGACGCCGGCGTAGTTGGCGACCTTCTGGCGGCTGCCGGTGAGCAGGTTGAACAGCGCGGTCTTGCCGCAGTTCGGGTTGCCGACGAGCGCCAGCAGCGGCCCGCCGCGGTGGACGTGGATGACGGCCTCGTTCACGACAGCCCCTCGTCCGGCGAGGACGTCGTCCGGTCCCCCGGGGGGGCGCGGCCCGGCGCTCGGCCCGCGGAATCCGCGGCATCCACGTTCAACTCACGCACCTCCACGCACGCCGCTTCGGCGCGGCGCAGCGCGAAGGTGGAATCGCCCACGCGCACCATCAGCGGGTCGCCGCCGGGCATGCCGCGGGCCATCAGGGTGACCTGCTCGCCGGGGATGAAGCCGATCTCCTCGAGCCGCAGGCTCCAGTCGGGCGCGTCGGACGGCGCGTGGACGGCGTGCACGCGCGCGGGCTCGCCGAGCGGGCGTTGATCGAGTGTGGAAGTCATCGAAAGGCCGGCTCCTGCCCGGCAGGGCGCCCGACCCCGGCGCCATCATTGAGTTTGCAAATGCGAGTAATTCGTATTTATACTGCTTTCCATGTCGCTTCTCAAGCCGCCCGCCCCTGCGCTGCAGCCCGTGCCGCCCCCGGGCGGCGGCACGCCGGACGCGGCCCGGGCCGCCGGGGCCCGTGCGCCGTGCTGGCGCAGCGGTGAACTGCTCGCCGGGCAGCGCGAAGCGCACATCGAACACGAGGGCACCACCTACCGGCTGCGCCTCACGTCGCTGGGAAAGCTGATTCTCACCAAATAGAAGAAGCCCGTTCCCCGGGCCCCGCGCCCGGCCTCCGAACCGCACACGCCAGCCCGCCGCCAGCAGTGCCCTTGTCGAAAGACGAACGCACATGCTCGCGACCCTCGACCCTTCGATCCCGCCCTGCCGGCGCGCCGCCGGTCCCGATGGAGGCGCGCCATGTGCGATCACGACCGCACCCTGACCCTGCCTCCCGCCGCCGCGCTGCGCGGCTCGCGCCGCCGCCGCGTGTGGGAGCTGGCCGAGCATGCCTACTGCCCGGTGATCGGCGTGTGCCTGCCGGTGGACGCGCTGCGCCGCCTCGTCGGCAAGCTGCTGGGCGGCGAGGTGATGGCCAGCGACTACGAGCTGCACTGCGGCGTCATCGGCGACTGCAAGCAGCGCACGCCCACGGCCGAGGCGGTGCAACGCGAGCTCGACCGGCGCTACGCCAGCGCGCTGCGCCTGTCCGCCGCGCGCAAGAGCGCCGACGCGCTGGCCGACTGGTGGCGCGAGGCCCCCGCTCGCGGCGACGTGGCCGGCGCGCTGTGGGCCACGCTCACCCATGCGCGCTGCGACGCGGTGCTGGAGGAGCAGGTGCTGCAGGACGTGCACATGCTGCAGCACCAGATCGGCGCCTCCGCCCGCGCCGACCTGCAGCGCCTGGCCGAGCTGCAGCGCAGCCACGCCGAGCTGGCGCACGAGCTGGTGCAGCAGCGCCGCCGCGCCGCCGAGGCCGCGCTGGCGCATGCGCGCCGCCAGGAGGACCTGCAGGCCACCGTGCTGCAGCTGCGCGCCGACCTCATCGGCCGCGACACGCGCATCGCCATGCAGGCCGACCGCCTGCGCGACCTCGAGGCCTCGGCGCCGGGCCTGAAGAGCCGCCTGGAGTTGCTGCGCGACAACGAGCGGCAGCTCGAACGCATCCGCGAGCTGCAGCGGGCGCTGCAGCGCGCCGAGCAGGACCTGGCGCACGAGCGCCGGCGCGCCGAGCCGCGCACCCTGCCCTCGGCGGCCGCGCAGCCCGCGCCGCGCGAGGCGGCCGGCCCGCGCTTCGAGCACTGCGCCGTGCTGTGCGTCGGCGGGCGCCAGGCGAGCGTGCCGATCTACCGCGCGCTGATCGAGCGCGTGGGCGGGCGCTTCCTGCACCACGACGGCGGCGAGGAGGACAGCGTCGCCCAGCTCGACGCCACGCTCGGCGCCGCCGACCTCGTCATCTGCCAGACCGGCTGCCTGAGCCACGACGCCTACTGGCGCGTGAAGTCGCACTGCAAGCGCACCGGCAAGCGCTGCGTCTTCGTCGAGAACCCGAGCGCCACCAGCCTGCAGCGCGCGCTGGACACGCTGCCCCCTGCCGACTCCGCGGCCGAGGCCGCCACGCCGGAGCACCGATGAAACTCTCCACCGACGACCTGATGGACGCCGAGGCCTACCGCCAGTACCGCGCCGCCCACCGCCGCCGCCTGGCCGCGCACCGCGAGGCGCGCACCGTGGCGCTCGGCCCGGCGATGCGGCTGCAGTTCGAGGACGCGCTCACCGTGCGCTGGCAGATCCAGGAGGTGCTGCGCAGCGACAACGCCTTCGACGCACAGTCGATGCAGCACGAGATCGACACCTACGCCCACCTGCTGCCCGACGGGCGCCACTGGAAGGCCACGCTGTTCGTCGAGCTGCCCGAGGCCGAGGCGCGCCGCCGCGACCTGCCGGCGCTGAGCGAGGCCGCGCACCAGCTCTACGTGGAGGTGGGCCGCCACGGCCGCGCGCGGGTGCAGGCCAGCGACCGGGCCGACGAGGCGGCCGGGCAGCGCTGGAAGCGCTGCGGCACGCTCGGGCGCGTCGTGGCCGCGGCCAACGAGGACCTGCCCGACCGCCACCTCGGCCGGCCGAGCGCCGTGCACTTCCTGCGCTTCGCGCTGCCCGAGCCGCTGCGCGCCGCGCTGCTGGCCGGCGCGCCCGCCGCGCTCGGCTGCCTGCACGAGCGCTACAACTTCCGCCGCCTGATCCCGCCGCGCACGCTGCTCGCGCTGTGCTGCGACATCGCCGCGTCGCCGCGCGTGCGCCGCACGCCGGCCGGCGACGCGCAACCCGCCGCCGAAAGGAGCGTCGCATGAAGACCACCGTGTCCGAACCGGTCGAGCCCTCGTCGCTGTGCGGCTTCGACGCCCTGATGACCAGCACCGTGGCGCTGATGACGATGTGGGCCGAGGCCGCGGGCGATTCCGACGAGCGCGTGGCGCGCCGCGAGTCGCTGGCACGGCGCATCGTCTCGCACCTCTTCGTCGTGGCACACCATCCGCACGCCCCCGGCCTGATGCGCGCGGCGCTGGGCGAGGCGCATGCGCACTGGGTGTCGCTGGTGCACGGCCGCCCGCCCGGCCCCTCGGCCGCGCTGCAGAACCGGCTGCACTGACGGCGCGCGGCCGCGCGCGGCGCGTCAACGGCCCTGCCGCCAACCGGGTTCCTGCAAAGGGGAAAGATCGCAGGCCCGCCATCAGCGACAGGAGGCCGCCATGCCGATCCGGAAGATCGTCCCCTTCCTCTGGTACGCGAAGGAGGCCGAGGAGGCCGCCGCGTTCTACGCCGGCATCTTTCCCGACTCGCGCGTCACGCGCGTCGCCGCCATGCCCAGCGAATCGCCCAGCGGCCCGCCCGGCTCGGTGAAGGTCGTCGACTTCGAGCTCTTCGGGCAGCCCTTCACCGCGATGAGCGCCGGGCAGATGGACCCGTTCAACCATGCCGTCTCGTTCGTCGTGCACTGCGACACCCAGGAGGAGATCGACCGCTACTGGAATGCGCTGCTCGAAGGCGGCGGCGCGCCCGAGGAATGCGGCTGGCTGAAGGACCGCTTCGGCGTCTCGTGGCAGATCACGCCGACGGTGATCTTCGACATGATGGCCGACCCCGACCGGGCGCGCGCCAGGCGGGCCACGGACGCCATGCTGACGATGGTCAAGCTCGACATCGCCGCGCTGCAGGCGGCGTACGAGGGCCGGGCGCCGCGCTGAGCCGGGCGCGCGGCGGCGGGTGGCGGCCACGCCCGTCCGCCGGCATCGGCCCGCCGGCTCTGCCACCATCGGCCGATGGACACCCTGCTTCGCCTCACCGGCGGCGCGCCCGCCGCCGCCCTGCTGCTCGCCACCATCGCCGCCGTGAGCCTGTTCGGCCTGTACCGCGCGCCGGCGCTGGTCGAGCGCCACCTGCTGCGCCCGCATGGCCTCGTGCGGCGCGGCGACTACGCGACGCTCGTGACCAGTGGCTTCATCCACGCCGACCTGCCGCACCTGCTGTTCAACGGCTTCACGTTCTGGGCCTTCGGCTTCGGGCTGGAGCGCCACCTGGGCACACCGCGCTTCGTGGCGCTGTACGCGGTCTCGCTGCTCGCGAGCAGCCTCGCCACGTGGGCCATCCACCGCCGGCAGCCGGGCTACGCGAGCCTGGGCGCCTCGGGCGCGATCCTCGGCGTGCTGTTCGCCTCGATCGTGGCCTTCCCGACCTCGTCGATCTTCATCCTGCCGATCCCGGTGCCGATTCCGGCGCCGCTGTTCGCGCTCGCCTACCTGGCGTTCAGCGTGCTCGCCGGGCGCAGCCGGCGCGGGCGCATCAACCACGACGCCCACGTGGCCGGCGCGGTGGCCGGCCTCGCGTTCATGGCCGTCGTCGCGCCCGGCTCGCTGCAGGCGGCCTGGCGCTCGTTCTTCGGCTGAGGCTCACTCGAAGGCCGGCTCGTCCCACCACGGGAAGAAGGCCGGCATGTCCGACGACACCCGGTTCGGGAACACCGCCGGCCGCTTCTCGAGGAAGGCGCCCACGCCCTCGCGCGCATCGGCCGAGGCGCCGCGCGCCTGGATCGAGCGGCTGTCGATGCGGTGGGCGAACATCGGGTGCGGCGCGGCCGACAGCCGCCACATCATCTGGCGCGCGAGCGCCACCGACACCGGCGCGGTGTTGTCGGCGATCTCGCGGGCCAGCGCGCGGGCGGCCGGCAGCAGCTCGTCGGGCGCGTGCACCGAGCGCACCAGGCCCCGCGCCAGCGCCTCGTCGGCGCCGAAGACGCGGCCCGTCAGGCACCACTCCAGCGCCGTCTGCATGCCCACGAGCCGCGGCAGGTACCACGACGACGCGGCCTCGGGCGTGATGCCGCGGCGCGCGAACACGAAGCCGAAGCGCGCGTCGGTGGACGCCATGCGGATGTCCATCGGCAGCTGCATCGTCACGCCGATGCCCACCGCCGCGCCGTTGATGGCGCCGATGACGGGCTTCAGGCTCTCGTACATGCGCAGCGTGGTGGTGCCGCCGCCGTCGCGGTAGACGTCGCCCACGCGCAGCGATTCGCGCAGCGGGTCGCCGCCGTGGGCGTTGCGGTCGAAGGTCTTGCCGCCCGAGGACAGGTCGGCGCCGGCGCAGAAGGCGCGGCCCGCGCCGGTGACGATGACCACGCGCACGGCGTCGTCGGCATCGGTCTCGTCGAACAGCGCGTGGAGCTCCGCGCGCATCTGCGGGTTGTAGGCGTTGAGCTTGTCGGGGCGGTTCAGCGTGATGGTGGCGATGCCGTCTTCCACGCGGTACTGCGTGGTCTCGAGGGTCGGCAGGGGCATGCGGTTCTCCTGGAAGTCGTGGGGCCTGCCGCAATATGCCCGCTGCGGCGCGAGCGCGCCGTCCGGTTGGCGACGCGGCCCGTCAGCCCAGCCGCCGGGCCAGCTCGTCCAGCGCCGCCTGCGGGTCGGCGTGCACGCCGGCGGAGCAGGCGATCATGAGGTTCAGCGGCAGGCCGAAATCCTCCACCAGCATGCCGTAGCGCCGGTCCTCGCAGGCGCCGCCGGCCGCGAGCGACGGCCGCACGCCGTACAGGCGCCCGATGCGCGCGGCGAGGTCCTCGCCCGCCTGCGGCAGGTAGGCCGCCGCCGGCTTGCCGAGGGCGACGGCGAAGCCGAGCTCGAAGACCGTGCCGCTGTCGGGCTCGGTGTCGCCGCGGAACGGCGCCAGGTTGGCCAGCACCGCATCGCAGGCGCGCACGTGGGCGAGGTTGGCGGCGCAGATGCGCTGCGCCATCTCGCGCGGGCTCGCGCCGGCCTCGCGCAGCGCGGCCACGCCGTCGTCCGAGGGCCGCACGCCCTGCAGGCCGCGCGCGGCGCACCAGGCCTGCAGCCGCGCGAAGCGCGCCGCCGCGTCGGGGGCGAAGACGTCGGGGCCGGCGAGGTAGATGCGTGCGGTCATGGTCGGGGCAAGGAGGCGGCGTTGGGCGCGCCGGCGCCGGGCGTGTCACAGTCGCCCCTTCACCGCATGGCATGGAGAAGTTTCGCGATGGAGAGCCCGCTGCGCTTCGGCGCCGTCTCAATCTACCAGGGAGAAAAGTCGGGCAAGTACCCGGACGGCAACCAGATCCTCGTGCAGGGCGCCGACGTGCGCGTGGCCTTCGACACGCCGCTCGTGGCCAACCGCATCGGCGCGGCCTTCGACACGGTCGACCTGGTGCTGCTCGGCCACGTGCACGAGGACCACATCGCCGGCCTGCACCGCGTGCCGCACGCCGCCGTGCAGGTGCACGAGGGCGACCTCGCGGCGGCGCAGTCGTGGGAGGGCCTGGCGCGGCACTTCGGCTACGACGAGCACGTGCTCGCGCCGATGCGCCCGCGCATCGAGCGCGACTTCCACTACGTGCCGCGGCCCGACGCCACCGGCTACGCGCACGGCCGGCAGTGGGACCTGGGCGGCGGCGTGCGCGTGCGCGCGCACCACCTGCCCGGCCACACGTCGGGGCACTGCGCGCTGGTGGTCGAGAGCGAGGGCCTGGCCTTCATCGGCGACATCGACCTGAGCGGCTTCGGCCCCTACTACGGCGACGCGACCTCGAACCTGGCCGACTTCCGCCGCAGCCTGGCCGAGGTGGCCACGCTCGACGCGCGCGTCTGGGTCACCTCGCACCACCGCGGCGTGGTCACCGACCGCGCCAAGTTCCTCGCCGACCTGGCCGCCTTCGCCGGCAAGCTGGACGAGCGCAGCGAGCGGCTCGTCGGCTACCTGCGCGAGGGGCCCCACACGCTGGACGAGCTGGCGGCGCGCCGCATGCTGTATCCCGCGGAGCACGACGCGCCCTACGTCGCCGGCGTGGAGCGCCGCAGCATCGGCATGCACCTGGACGAGCTCGTCGCGGCCGGGCGCGTGCAGGCCTCGGGCGGCCGCTTCGCCCTGGCCTGACGCCCGGGCCGCATCCGGGAGAATGCCCGCTTCCGCCGAACGACGACGCCCGCCATGACCGAAGCCTCCGCCCGCCCCGAACTGCCCGACCACCTCTCGGCCGATCCGCGCAGCCCCTTCCACGTGCCGGCCGCGTTCGAGCACGACATCGGCGTCCGCCTGAACGACCAGGAGCGCCACGACGTCGAGGAGTACTGCATCAGCGAGGGCTGGGTGAAGGTGCCCGCCGGCAAGACGCGCGACCGCCGCGGCCAGCCGCTGCTCATCAAGCTCAAGGGCAAGGTCGAGGCGTTCTACCGCTGAGCCTGCCGCCCACCCCTTCCGCCGCCCCACCGCCCCACGCCCATGCCCTCTGCCACCGACCTGCTCGCCCGCCGCGCGCACGAGCCCATCCTCGAGCCCGGGCTGCCCATCGTCGACCCGCACCATCACCTGTGGGACCGCCGCGCCGCGGTGGCCGGCGCGCCGCCGGCGCACGGCTTCGAGGCGCTGCTGCGGCTGTCGCCGCGCTACCTGCTCGACGAGCTGCTGGCCGACACCGGCAGCGGCCACCGCATCGTCGCCACCGTGTTCGTCGAGTGCCGCGCGATGTACCGCGCGGGCGGCCCCGAGGCGCTCAAGCCGGTGGGCGAGACCGAGTTCGTCAACGGCGTGGCGGCGATGGCCGCGAGCGGCCTGTACGGCGAGACGCTCGCCTGCGCCGGCATCGTCGGCCATGCCGACCTGCGCCTGGGCGCGGCGGTGGCCGAGGTGCTGCAGGCGCACGTCGCCGCGGGCAACGGGCGCTTCCGCGGCATCCGCCACAGCGGCTCGCACGACGAGGACAAGGCGGTGCTCGGCCCGCTGGCGCGCATGCCGGCCGGGCTCTACGGCACGCAGGCGTTCCGCGCCGGCTTCGCCCAGCTCGAACGCCACGGCCTGTCGTTCGACGCCTGGGTGCTGGCGCCGCAGCTGCCCGAGGTCATCGCGCTGGCGCGCGACTTTCCCGGCACGACCCTCGTGCTCGACCACGTCGGCACGCCGCTGGGCATCGGCCGCCACGCCGGCACGCGCGACGAGCGTTTCCCGCTCTGGCAGCGGCACGTCCGCGAGCTCGCGGCCGCGTCGCCCAACGTGCACGTCAAGCTCGGCGGCCTGGCGATGCCGTTCTGCGGCTTCGACGGCTTCATGACGGAGGACGCGCTGCCGAGCGAACGCCTCGCCGAACTCTGGCGGCCCTACGTCGAGACCTGCATCGAGGCCTTCGGCACCGCGCGCTGCATGTTCGAGAGCAACTTCCCGGTGGACCTGGGCAGCTGCAGCTACGCGACCCTGTGGAATGCGCTCAAGCGCATCGCCGCGGGAGCGAGCGCCGAGGAGAAGCGCGCCCTGTTCGCCGGCACCGCCGCGTCGGTGTACCGGCTGTCGGTGCCGGCGCTCGAAGCCGGCGCGCCGCCGGCCCGCTGACCCCTTCATTCCAGGAGACGAACCGATGTACGAACCCTTCGACCTGCAAGGCCGCGGCGCGGTGATCACCGGCGGCAACGGCGGCATCGGCTACGGCATGGCGCAGGCGCTGCTGGCGGCCGGCGCCTCGGTGGCGATCTGGGGCTCCAACCCCGACAAGACCGCGCGCGCCCGGGAGTCGCTCGCGGCCCAGGCGCCGGACGCCTCGCGCGTGCACGCCTTCGTCTGCGACGTGGGCGACGAGGCGCAGGTCGAGGCCGCGTTCGCCGACTCGGTGGCGGCGCTCGGCCGCGTCGACGCCTGCTTCGCCAACGCCGGCGTCGGCGGCAAGGGCGCGACGGTGATGGACATGACGCTCGAGGACTTCCGCCGGGTGCAGCGCATCAACGTCGAGGGCGTGTTCCTCACCTTCCGCGCCGCGGCGCGCCACATGGTGGCCCACGGCCAGGGCGGCTCGCTCGTCGCCACCGCCAGCACCGCCGCGCTCGAGGGCGCGGCGCGCAACAGCCACTACGGCGCCTCCAAGGGCGCGGTCACCTCCTACGTGCGCGCGCTGGCGGTGGAACTCGCCCGCCACCGCATCCGCGTGAACTCGGTCCTGCCGGGCTGGATCGTCACCGACATGACCGAGCGCTCGGTCGCCAACCCGAAGTTCGCCGACGCGGTGATGCCCCGCATCCCGGCGCGGCGCTGGGGCGCGATCGAGGACTTCGGCGGCATCGCGGTCTATCTCGCGAGCGACGCCTCGGCCTATGCCACGGGCGAGCAGTTCGTGATCGACGGCGGCTACACCAAGTTCTGACCACCCCCGTCCGGGCGGTGCCGGCGGCGCGGCAACACCCTGATGCCGGCGGGCGGCGCCGGACAAGGGAAAATACGTAGCTTCCCCCGTCCCGCAACCCTCCGCCAGCAGCGCATCGTCCTCGCGTGGCCTTGGCGGTCAGACGACTTTTTGCCTCCGTCATGTCGAACATCGCCACCGAGAAGGTCCTGCACGTCCACCACTGGAACGACACCCTCTTTTCCTTCCGCACCACGCGCGCGCCGGGGCTGCGGTTCCGCAACGGGCACTTCGTGATGCTCGGCCTGCCGGTGGAAGGCAAGCCGCTGATGCGCGCCTACAGCGTGGCCAGCGCCAACCACGACGAGCACCTCGAGTTCTTCAGCATCAAGGTGCCGGACGGCCCGCTGACCTCGCGGCTGCAGCACCTGAAGCCGGGCGACGAGGTAATGGTCGGGCGCAAGCCGGTGGGCAGCCTGGTGCTCGACGACCTGCGCCCGGGGCGCAACGTCTACCTGCTGTCCACGGGCACGGGTCTCGCGCCCTTCATGAGCATCATCCGCGACCCCGAGACCTACGAGCGCTTCGAGAAGGTGGTGCTGATCCATGGCGTGCGCTGGGTGAGCGAGCTGGCCTATGCCGACCTCATCACGCAGCAGCTGCCCGAGGACGAGTTCCTGGGCGAGATGGTGCGCGACAAGCTGGTGTACTACCCCACCGTCACGCGCGAGCCCTTCCGCAACCAGGGGCGGCTGACCGAGGTGATCGAGTCGGGCCGGCTGTTCGCCGACACCGGCCTGCCGCCGCTGGACCCCAAGCTCGACCGCGCGATGATCTGTGGCAGCGCCGCCATGCTCAAGGACACCAGCGCCATGCTCGACGCGCGCGGCTTCCAGATCAGCCCGCGCCAGGGCGAGCAGGGCGACTACGTGATCGAGCGGGCCTTCGTCGAGAAGTAGCCCGCCCCATGCGCCGCGGGCGGCGGTGCAGGGGGCGGCACCGGCCGCGCCCCCGGCGCCGGGGGTCAGTCCACCTTCGCCCCCGACGCCTTCACCACCTTCGCCCACTTCGCCGTCTCGGCCCGGATGAAGGCCGCGAACTCCGCCGGCGTGTTGCCGCTCGGGATCGCCCCTTGCGACAGCAGCCGCGCCTTCAGGTCGGCCGTCTGCATCGCCTTGGCCGACTCCTGCTGGATGCGGCTCACCACGTCGGCCGGTGTGCCGGCGGGCGCCAGCAGGCCGAACCAGGAGCTGGCGTCGAAGCCGGGCACGCCGGCCTCGGCGATGGTGGGCAGGTCGGGCAGGGCGGCGCTGCGCTGCGCGCTCGTCACCGCCAGCGCCTTCAGCTTGCCGGCCTTGATCTGCGGCATGGCCGAGGGCAGGTTGTCGAACATCAGGTCCATGGTGCCGCCGATGAGGTCGAGCAGCGCCGGCCCCGAGCCGCGGTACGGGAAGTGGACCATGTAGGTGCCGGTCATGGTCTTGAACAGCTCGCCCGAGAGATGGATCGAGGTGCCGTTGCCGCTGGAGGCCATGTTCAGCTGGCCCGGATGGGCCTTGGCGTAGCGGATCAGGTCGGCCACCGAACGGATGCCGGCGGCCTCGGCCTTGGCCGGGTTCATCACCAGCACGTTGGGCACGCCGGCGACGAGCGTGATCGGCGCGAAGTCCTTGATCGGGTCGTAGGGCATCTTCGAGTACAGCGACTGGTTGATGCCGTGCGTGCCCACGGTGCCCATGAGGAGGGTGTAGCCGTCGCCGGCGGACTTCGCCACCTCGGCGGCGCCGATGTTGCCGCCGGCGCCCGGCTTGTTGTCGACGATGAACTGCTGGCCGAAGGCCTTGCCGAGCTCGGGCGCGAGCGCGCGCGCCAGGATGTCGGTGGTGCCGCCCGGGGCGAAGGGCACGACGATGCGCACCGGCTTGTCCGGCCACGCGCCCTGCGCGCGGACGGAAGTGGCGGCCAGCAGCGCGCCGGACGCGGCCAGCCAGGTGCGGCGGTCGATGGGGCGGCGGAAGAAATCGGTCATGCGTGCTCCTCGGGTTGGGGAGCCGCCGAGTGTGTGGCAACTCGCGCGCCGCTCCCATCCTGATGAGCCCGCATAGGGCCCGGGCGCGGTTCAGCCGCGGCCGCGCCGCAGCAGCGCATGCAGCACGATGGCGCCGAAGGTGGCGGTGCCGATGCCGCCGAGCGCGAAGCTGCCGAGCTTGAGCGTGTAGTCGCCGGTGCCGAGGATGAGCGTGACCGCCGCGACCACGAGGTTGGCGTTGTCGGAGAAGTCCACGCGGTTGTCGACCCAGATCTTGGCGCCGGCCACGGCGATCAGGCCGAACACCACGATGCTCACGCCGCCCATCACCGCCAGCGGAATCGCCTGGATCAGCGCGCCGAACTTCGGGCTGAAGCCGAGCACGATGGCGATGAGCGCGGCCACCACGAACATCGCGGTGGAGTAGATCTTGGTCGCGGCCATGACGCCGATGTTCTCGGCGTAGGTGGTCACGCCGGTGCCGCCCGAGGCGCCGCTGACCATCGTCGCCACGCCGTCGCCGATGAAGGCGCGGCCCATGTAGGGGTCGAGGTTGCGGCCGGTCATCGCGCCCACGGCCTTCACGTGGCCCAGGTTCTCGGCCACGAGAATCACCGCCACCGGCGCGATCAGCAGCATCGCCTCCGGCCGGAACGCCGGCGCGACGAAGCCCGGCACGCCGAACCAGGCGGCCCGCGCGATGCCCGACACGTCGATCGGCTGGCCGAGGCCCAGGCCGTTGGTCAGCACCGCGTAGACGAGGCTCGCGACGATGAGGCCGACGAGGATCAGCAGGCGCTGCGTCATGCCGCGCGTGTAGACCGCGACCAGGCCCACGCAGACGAAGGTGACGGCCTGCATCCAGGCGTCGAACGCGGTGGGCGCCATGTTCTTGATCGGGATGCCGGCGAGGTTGAGCCCGATCACCGCCACCACGGCGCCGGTGACGACCGGCGGCATCAGCGTCTCGATCCAGCGCGTGCCGACGGCCGACACGACGAGGCCGATGACGGCCACCACCGCGCCCGCGGCGATGATGCCGCCCAGCGCCACCGCGAGGTTGGCGTTCGGCCCCGGCCCGGCATAGCCGGTGGCGGCGATCACCACGCCGATGAAGGCGAAGCTCGACCCGAGGTAGCTCGGCACCTTGCCGCCGACGATGAAGAAGAAGATGAGCGTGCCGATGCCGCTCATCAGGATGGCGAGGTTGGTGTCGAAGCCCATGAGGATCGGCGCCAGCACCGTGGCGCCGAACATCGCGATCACGTGCTGCACGCCCATCGCCGCGGTCTGCGGCCAGGGCAGGCGCTCGTCGGGCGCGACGACGCGGCCGGGTTGCGCATCGGCGATGCGCCAGGCGGGGATCAGGCTCATGGAGGTCCTCTCGGCTCTTCGTGTGGGATCGGCATGCCGCGGCAGGCATGCGCCGCGCGTCTGCGGGCGCGGCGCCGAAGTTTAGGTTCGGACCGCGCGGAACGCGCATGCGCGGCGCCGCGGCACGCAAGGCACGGCGCCCGGACGAAGGCCTGAAAGAAAAAAAGAGGGAGGCGGGACAAAGGGCTCCGGGGACTCGCTCTCTCCTACCCCGGTTTGCCCGCCTCCCTTGGACGTCAATCCAACAGTGACCGAATCACTTGACGCCGATTGCGCCGGGGCGCAGAAAAAGGCTCAGCTGCGCGGGCGCGCGGCCGGTCTGAAGCACTTGCTGGCGCAGCACCGGCGCCACGGCCGGCAGGGTGCGGCGCGGCGTCTCGGCGGTGCGGGCGCCGGGAACCAGGAGGGAACGGGGCACGAGCGGCGGGGCCACGGCGGTCTCCTCAGGCAGCGTGCAGCTCGCTCGGCGCGAAGGCCGGCAGCGCTGCGGGTTGGAACGCCTTCGAGGCGCGGCTGATCCAGTGGCCCAAGCTGGCCGGCGTCGGCAGCCGGGGCTGCGCCGGCTGCGCGAGCCGCAGCAGCGACGACGCGCCGCCGCGGCAGCGCGGGGCTGCGCGGCGTGGCGGATGGGCGGCTTCGGCGGCCGGGCGTGGGCGGGAGATGCTGGGCATGGCGACGACGTCCTTGTGATGCGGTGCCGACCGGAAGGCCGGCGGCTATGGACAAGCCAGCGCAGCTTCCGTGCCATGCCTTCGAGCGCCGGCACTCGCAGCTTTCAGGCCCGCGGGCAGACAAATTTCGGCCTTGCGGCCCGCGCGGCGGCCGAAACATGGTCCAAAAGTGTTCGTCTGTTACGGACCTGACGGCACGTGTCGGGAACAAGTGAACCACCACTGCGTCGGCGGGCTCGCCATCGCGGCCGGGCCACGAAACGTCTGCCGGCATCGCCCGAAGCCCGGGACGGCGGCCAACGGCAGGCGCTTCGCGTGACGGGATTCACGATCGCCGGCGCCGGCAGGGCGGCCGCGCGGGGCCTCATGCACACTCACGACGGAGAACACAAGCCTGAGGCGGGGGACGACGGACATGAAGACCCACACGGCGCCGTGGCGCGCGGGCGCGCTGGCGGCGATCGCGGCCGGCCTGGCCGGGCAGGCCGTGGCGCCGGTGCACGCGCAGGCCGCGGACGCCCCGCTCGACCCGGAGCAATTGTTCGCGCGACTGTCGCCCAGCGTCTGGATGGTGGCCGTGAAGCTCAACGACGGGAAGGGCGCCAGCGGCAGCGGCGTGGTGGTCGCCCCGCAGCGCGTCATCACCAACTGCCACGTCGTGGACCAGGCGGCGCGCATCGAGATCCTCAAGGAGCAGGTCGTCCATGTGGCGACCGTCGAACACAGCGACCGGCGGCGCGACCTGTGCCTGCTGCACGTGCCCCGGCTCGACGCGCCCAGCGTGCCGATCGGCGACACCACGACGCTGCGCGTCGGCCAGCGGGTGTTCGCGCTCGGCTCGCCGATCGGGCTGGAGCTGACCTTCAGCGACGGCATGGTGTCGTCGCTGCGTCGCGGCAAGGGCGAATCCGTCCCGTTCGTGCAGACCACGACACCGATCTCGCCCGGCTCCAGCGGGGGCGGCCTCTTCGACCTGCACGGGCGGCTGATCGGCATCACCACGTTCAAGATGCGCGGCGGCGAGAACATCAATTTCGCCGTGCCCGCGAACTGGGTGTCGCAGATTCCGGCGGTCGCCCGGGCCATGGCATCTGCCGCCCCGGCATTGGCGTCCATTCCCGCGCCTGCGCCTTCATCTGCATCTGCATCCGCGCCGGCGCCAGCCCAGGCCCAAGCGCCCACGCCGCCGCCGGCCGTGGCCGCCCATGCCGCGGCCGAACCGCCGCCCGCGCTGCCGCCATCGGCACAGCCGCAGTGGCCCGTGGTCGGCGAAGCCTGGGTCTACCGGCTCGACGACCGCGCGGTGCCCGGCAACTCGCGCGAGGTGACCTACCGCGTCGACACGGTGAACGAGCGGCAGGTCGTCTACAACGGCGGCGCCCGCGTCGAGGATCACGACGGCGTCTTGCTCTCCTCGGCCGGCCCGATCGGCGGGGCCGCCGATTCGAGCGCGCCGCCCGGCGGCTGGGCGCACCGGCTGGTCGGCTCGCCCGCGCGGCAGCTGCGCTACACCGCCGACGGCAAGGTCTATCGCCTCGATGCGACGGAGCGGGCCCGTCAGACGCTGCAGCTCGGCGCCGGCCGCTTCGAGGCACGCCGCTTCGATCTCGACGGCTGGGTCACGCTGACCAACATCAACGGCCTGATCACCACCGAGGCGCGCTGCCGCGGCGAGGTCTGGCTCGATGCGCAAACCTACCGGCTGCTGCGCTTCAAGCTCCGGATCCACGCCGCCACCGCCGCCTCGGCCTTCGATGGCAGCGACGAGACGCTGGAGCTGGTCCGCCACGAACGGCCGGCATCGGCCGCCGAGTGACTCACGCCGGCCGGTACCCCCGCGGCACCGCCGCCATCAGCCCGCGCGTGTAGGCCTGCTGCGGCCGCTCGAGGATCTCCTCGACGCCGGCCTGCTCGACCACCTCGCCGTCCTTCATCACCAGCACCTCGTCGGCCATGAAGCGCACGACGGCCAGGTCGTGGCTGATGAAGACGTAGGCGAGGCCCAGCTCGTCCTGCAGGTCCTTCAGCAGGTTGAGCACCTGCGCCTGCACCGAGACGTCGAGCGCGCTCACCGCCTCGTCGAGCACCAGCAGCTCGGGCTCCAGCGTCAGGCAGCGGGCGATGGCCACGCGCTGGCGCTGGCCGCCGGAGAACTCGTGCGGGTACTTGTCCATCGCCGAGGCCTCCAGCCCCACCCGGGCGAGCAGCGCCTGCGCCCGCCGTTCGCGCTCGGCGGCGTCGGCGCCGATGCGGTGGATGGCCATCGGCTCGACCAGCGTCTGGCCGATGGTGAAGCGCGGGTTGAGCGAGGCGTACGGGTTCTGGAACACCACCTGGATGCGCCGGCGCATCGGCAGCATCTCCTGCTTGGACAGCGCGAGCAGGTCGCGGCCGTCGAACAGCGCGCGCCCGCCGGTGGGGCCGCCGCTCGGCTCGTGCAGGCGCAGCAGCGTCAGGCCCAGCGTGGTCTTGCCGGACCCCGACTCGCCGACGATGCCCAGCGTGTGGCCGCGCCGCAGCCGGAAGCTCGCGCCCTTCACCGCCTTGAACTCGCGCCGGCCGAACACGCCGGCGCGCACCCAGAAGCTCTTGCTCAGCCCGCTGGCCTCGACCAGCACCGGCGCGTCCGGGTCCTTGGGCCGGGGCGCCGCGTCGGCGCCGCGCCCGGCGATGTGGTCGTCGACCACCCGCAGCCGCGCGCCGCGCCGCGCGAGCGTCGGCCGGCAGGCGAGCAGCGCCTGGGTGTAGGGGTCCTGCGGCGCGGTGAAGATGCGTGCCACCGGCCCCTGCTCGCGCACCGTGCCCTCGCGCATCACCACCACCTGGTCGGCGATCTCGCCCACCACGCCGAGGTCGTGGCTGATGAACAGCATGCTCATGCGGCGCTGGCGCTTGAGCCCGGCGAGCAGCTCCATGATCTGGCGCTGGATGGTCACGTCCAGCGCCGTCGTCGGCTCGTCGGCGATCAGCAGCCTGGGCTCGCAGGCCAGAGCCATGGCGATCATCACGCGCTGCTGCTGGCCGCCGGAGAGCTCATGCGGATGCGCGCGCAGCCGGCGCCTCGGCTCGGGCAGGCCCACTTCCTCCAGCAGCGCCTCGGCCCGCGCCAGCGCCTGCGACTTCGGCAGCCCCAGGTGCTTGCGCAGCGGCTCGATCAGCTGCTCGCCGATGGTGAACACCGGGTTGAGCGAGCTCATCGGGTCCTGGAAGACGCAGGCGATGTCGCGGCCGCGCAGCGCCTGCAGCTCGGCCACCGAGGCCGTGATCAGGTCGCGGCCGAGGAAGGCGATGGCGCCCTGCCGCTCGGCGTTGTCCGGCAGCAGGTTGAGGATGGACATGGCCGTGACGCTCTTGCCCGAGCCCGATTCGCCCACCAGCGCGACGGTGGTGTTCTCGGGGATGTCGAAGCTCACGCCCTGTTCGCCGCGGCCGACCGCCTGCACGCGGCGCGTCACGCCGTCCTGCGTGCCCATGCGGAAGGACACGCGCAGGTCCCGGATGCTCAGCAGCATGGCAAGGTCACTCCAGTCCCCGAAGCTTCGGATCGAGCGCGTCGCGCAGCGCGTCGGTCATCAGCGAGAAGGCGGTGACGAACACCGCCATGAACAGCGTGGCCGCGGCGAGCTGCCACCAGTGGCCGAGGATGAGCTCGCTCTGCGCCTCGGCCAGCATCGTGCCCCAGCTCACCTGGTCGACGCCCACGCCGAGGCCGAGGTAGGACAGGATCACCTCGCTCTTGATGAAGCCCACCACGTAGATCGACAGCTGCACCAGCACCACGTGGCTCACGTTGGGCAGGATGTGGCGGAACATGCGCGAGCCGGCGCCGGCGCCGATGGCCTCGGCCGAGCGCACGTAGTCGCGCACGGCGTGCTTCATGAACTCGGCGCGCACCAGGCGGTAGATGCCCGTCCAGCCGGCGAGCCCGAGGATCACCACCACCGAGGTGATGCCGCGGCCCAGCACGGCGGCGAAGGCGAAGATCAGCAGGATGCCGGGGATGGCGGTGAAGACGTTGTAGACCCACTCGAGGAAGTCGCCCGCCTTGCCGCCGAAGAAGCCGCCGACGGCGCCGAGCAGCGTGCCGATGAAGGTGGCGAGCACCGCCGCCGAGACGCCGACGAAGATCGAGATCTCCGCGCCCTTGATGGCCTTGGCGAGCACGTCGCGCCCCAGCCGGTCGCCGCCGAAGGGCAGGGTCTGCGCCTTCTCCACCTCGGCCGTCTCGTACTTCTTCGCCGCCGCCGCCCAGTCGGCGTAGCGCGGCGCGAGCGGGTCGATGTCGGCGATGTCGACGTTGGGGCCGGTGGGCTGCTCGATCTGCACCGCCGGGCGCTCCTCGCTCGGCCCCATGAAGGTGGGCGGCGCGTTGGGCACGCCCTTCTCGACCTGCCAGTCGGCGGCGACGAGGCCCACGCCCGCGGCGATCACCATCAGCAGGAACACGGCCACGATGGCCAGCGACACCATGCCCACGCGGTCGCTGCGGAAGCGCCGGGCGGCCGCGGCCCACACGCCTTGCGAGCGCGCGGCCTGCGGCGCCGCGGTCGAGGAGCTCATGACCGCGCTCATCGGAGGACCACCCGCGGATCGACGAGCTTGTAGAGCAGGTCGGTGGCCAGGTTCACCAGCATCGTGATCGCCGCGATGTAGATGGCGAAGGCCTGGATGACGGGGTAGTCGCTGCGGTTCACCGCCAGCAGGATCTCGCGCCCGAGGCCGGGGATGGAGAAGAACACCTCGATCAGGAAGGAGCCGACGAAGATGCCCGGCAGCGACACCGACACGTTGGTGAGGATGGGGATCATGGCGTTGCGCAGCACGTGCTTGAGCTGCACCGTGCGCTCGGTCATGCCCTTGGCGCGGGCGGTGCGCACGTAGTCCTGGCCCATCTCGTCGAGGAAGAAGGTGCGGTACAGCCGCGTCTGCGGCGCGAGCGACACGACCACCGCCAGCAGCACCGGCAGCGGCGCGTAGCGCACGAGGTTGGTCCACAGGCTGTCGCTCCAGCCCTGCACCGGGAACAGCCCGAGCTGGAAGGCGAAGACGTACTGGCCGACGATCACGTAGACGAGGAAGGAGATCGACATCGCCACCGTGGTGACCACCATCACCGCCCGGTCGGTGAGCGAGCCGCGCACCGCGGCCACGCCGAGCGCGAAGGGGATCGCCAGCAGCGTCTCCAGGACGAGGATGGGCGTCATCACCGTCAGCGTGGCCGGCAGCCGGGTGGCGAACAGGTGCGCCACCGATTCGTTGGTGGCCCAGCTGCGCCCCCAGTCGAAGGTGACGATCTGCTTGAGGAAGATGCCGAACTGCGTCCACAGCGGCTCGTTCAGCCCGAGCGACTGGCGGATCGCGTCCACCTGCTCCTGCGTGGCGTTCAGGCCGCCGAGGATTTCCGCCGGGTCGCCGCCGAAGCCCTTGAACAGCAGGAACACCAGCAGCACGACGCCGAACAGCGTCGGCACCATCTGCCACAGGCGTCGTATCAGGTAGGCCGCCATCTGCTGCGTGCTCCTCGATCCAAAGCGAAACGGCCGCACTCTCGTGCGGCCGTCGCAGTCTAGGGCCTGAGGCGCGCCGTGTGCGCCAGGCATCGCGAGTGCCCGGGTGCGCTCCCTCTCCCGCGTGGCGGGAGAGGGTTGGGGTGAGGGTCTGCGGGCATGTCAGTGGCGCCGGGCCGCCCCAAGCCACTGACGCGCCCCCTTGGGGGGCAGCGAACGAAGTGAGCGTGGGGGTGGTTTCATTTCAGCTGCCGCACGGTCGTGGGCCCACGCCCCCTCACCCCGGCCCTCTCCCCCTGCGGGGGCGAGGGAGCAATCCGGGCTCTAACTGTCGGCGCAGACGAAGCTCTCGGCGCTCTCCACGTCGCCCCCCACGTACTTGGCGAACGCCGGGAACGGGCACAGCGGCCGCGTGCGGTTGGGGAAGAACGGGTTCGCGGCCGAGGCGCCGGCGAGGATGCGCGCCGGCGCCTTGCCCTGCTCCACCCACTCGACCATCGGCGTGAGCAGGTCGAACTGGTCGGTGGCGCGCCCGCCGCTGCAGTGGTTCTCGCCCGGCACGGCGAACAGGCGCGAGAAGCCCTGCGTGGCCGCGACGCCGCCGTTGTTGGCCGCCAGCCGCTCGTAGTAGTCGACCGTGTCGTGCGCGCTGAAGATCGGGTCGGCCAGGCCGTGCACGAACATCAGCTTGCCGCCGTGGGTCTTGAAGTCGACGAGCTTGTCGTCGGCGTAGGCGTCGTAGATCGCCGAGAAGGCGGCCATGCGCGCCGGGTCGGTGTCGATGTCGAAATCCAGCGCCTTGAAGGCCGGATCGGGCGGGGTGAAGAACTCCCAGCGCAGCGCGTCGGCCATCAGCGTGTTGTAGGCCGAGTTCGGGGTCGCGGTGGTCGAGCTGCCCAGCGTCCATGCGCGCCAGCCGGGCTGGTCGATCGCCGGGTCCATCACCTGGCCGGCATAGAGCTTCACGTGGGCCGAGTTGCGAGGGCCGTCGAAGAGCTTCTTCAGGCCGTCCACCTGCGCAGCGCTCAGGCAGGTGGCGTCCTTGGCGCCTGCGCACTGCAGCACCGCGGGGTCGAAGCTGCACGCCTTGAAGTTGTTCACCATGCCGTCGGCCAGGCCGTCCTGCGCGTCGCACTGGTCGAGGATGCCCTTCGACACCAGGGCGAGGTCCGCATTGCTGTAGGCCTTGCTCAGCACCGGGCCGGCGCCTTCGTCCGGCGCGATGACGGTGAACACCTGGTTGTTCCACATCGCCGCGATCGTGGCGCCGCTGGACACGCGCATCGCCGGCGCGTGCGCGATCACGCCGTCGAAATGGGTGGGGAAGCGCTGCGTGAACATCATTCCCTGCCGGCCGCCGCCCGAGCAGCCGATGAAGTAGGAGTGGTCCGGCCCGCGGCCGTAGCGCTCGCTGATCAGCGCCTTGGCGTTGACCGCCGTCTTGTCGAAGGCGTTGTAGGCGTGGTCGATGCGCGCCTGCTCGTCGGTGGCGAACATCGCCGCCGAGCCGCCGGTGTGGCCGCCGTCGGTGTTGACCACGGCATAGCCCTGCGTCAGCGCCGGCTTCATGTCGCCGAGCGCGCCCACGTTGGTGCCGACCGCCGGGCCGATGCTGCCGTCGTTGCCGCCGCCGCCCATGAAGAGGAAGCGACCGTTCCAGTCGTCGGGCAGGGTGAGCCGGTAGCCGATGGCGTAGCTGTTGCCGTCCGTGCCGGTGCGCGCGTCGGTCGAGGCGTCGACCACGCAGTGCGCGGGCAGCGGCAGGGCGGGCGTGCCCGTGGTGGCCTCGCCGTCGGCGCGGTAGGTGGCGGTGAGCGTGGTGTTGGCGAGTGTGCTGCCGCTCAAGGCTTCGCAGCGCTGCTGCGCGGTGAGGACCGGGGCGGGATCGTCGCCGTCGCCGCCGCCGCAGGCGGCCAGGCCGGCGGCCATGAGCACGAGGGGCAGCCGGTGCGGCCGCCGGACACGCAGTGAAGTCAGGGAATGCATCGACGTCTCCTGTGGTTCGGATGGCGCCCCGTGCTCCGGGGCGGTCGATTCACTGTAGGCATCGCGGCGCCGGCCGCTGTCAGCCGGAAGGACGACAGGCGCGCGCTGCTCGCACGCCCGCGCGCTCAATCGCCGAGGTCGATGGCGGCGAGCGGCACCCCGTCGAGGCAGGGCGCGGGCTCGTGGTCGGCCACCACCCAGGCGCGATCGCCGCGGGCCGCGTCGGCGAGCAGCTCGCACACCACGCGGCGCGAGGGTGCGTCGAGCGCGGCGAACGGCATGTCGAGCAGCGTCAGCGCCGCACCGCTCGCGGCCGCGCCCACCAGCCCGGCCTTGCGGCGGCTGCCGGTGGAGAGCATGAACATCGGCTTGGCCGCATGCGGGCCGAGGGCGAAGGCGTCGATCAACGCGGCGGCCACGCCGGCGTTCCAGCCGGGGAAGCGCGCACGCCGGGCGTCCAGCCAGGCCTGCACCGCGACGTCGTCGTGCGCCGGGTCGGCCATCTCCTCGAACCAAAGGCCGTCGGCCAGGCGCTCGATGCGCCCGGCCGTGGGCGCCAGCGTGCCCGCCATCAGCCGCAGCAGCGTGGTCTTGCCGCGGCCCTCGCCGCCGCGCACGAGCGTGAGGCCGGGGCGGACGGCGAACGACAGCCCGTCGAGCACCGGCCGGCCGCCAGGGGCGAAGCCGAGGCCGTCGAGGCGAAGAAGGGGCGGCTCGGGCGCGGACATGGCGCGCATTCTCCCGGCCCGGCGGCCGCCGCGCTGACGTTCCTCCCGATTCGTGCCGCCGCCGCGAGGCCATAGACTGCCGCCAGCGTGCCGGACCGACGACTCCTCCTCCAACGACTTCTCGGGCTGCTGCTCGGCGGCCCGGCGCTGGCAGGCGCCCGGGCCGCCGGCGCGCCGCCCGCCGCCGCGCAGCCGCCCAAGGTGCTGCGCTACGCCTTTCCCGTGGCCGAGACCACCTTCGACCCGGTGCGGGTGAGCGACCTGTACTCCGCGGTCGTGATCGCGCACGTGTTCGAGTCGCCCTACCGCTACGACTACCTCGCCCGGCCGTTCGAGGTCGTGCCGTGCACCGCGGCGGCCATGCCCGAGGTCAGCGACGACTTCCGCACCTGGACCATCCGGCTCGCGCCCGGCATCTTCTTCGCCGACGACCCGGCCTTCGGCGGCAGGCGGCGCGAGCTGGTGGCGCAGGACTACGTGTACGCGTGGAAGCGCTTCTTCGACCCGGCCAACGTCAGCCCGGCCTACAGCACGCTGCAGGAGGAAGGCGCGCTCGGCCTGGACGAACTGCGCGCCGCAGCACTGAAAGGCCGCCCCTTCGACTACGACCGCGAAGTCGAAGGCGTGCGCGCGCTCGACCGCTACACGCTGCAGTTCAAGCTCGCCACGCCGCGCCCGCGTTTTCTCTACGCACTGGCCAGCAACAACGTGGTCGCGGTCGCGCGCGAGGTCGTCGCGCACTACGGCGAGCGCGTCGGCGAGCACCCGGTGGGCACCGGGCCGTTCCGCATCGCGCAGTGGCGGCGCAGCTCCTTCATCGCGCTGGAGCGCAGCCCGTCGTTCCGCGAGCTGCGCTACGACGGCCGCCCCGCCGCGGACGACGCCGAGGGCCAGGCGCTGCTCGCGCGCTTCAAGGGCCGGCGCCTGCCGATGGTCGACCGGGTGGAGGTGAGCATCGTCGAGGAGGCCCAGCCGCGCTGGCTCGCCTTCCTCAACGGCGAGTTCGACTTCGCCTGGCCGGCGCCGCTGGAGTTCATCGACACCGCCGTGCCCAACGGCGAGCTGGCGCCCAACCTCGCCAAACGCGGCATCGGCATGGCGCGCATCCTGTCGCCCGACCGCACCATCACCTACTTCAACATGCAGGACCCGGTGGTCGGCGGCATGGCGCCCGAGAAGGTGGCGCTGCGCCGCGCGATCTCGCTGGCGGTGGACGTGGGGCGCGAGATCCGCCTCATCCGCCGCGGGCAGGCGGTGCCGGCGCAGTCCATCGTGGCGCCGGGCACCTGGGGCTACGACCCGGCGCTCAAGACCGAGACCAGCGACTACGACCCGGCGCGCGCGCAGGCCCTGCTCGACCTCTACGGCTACCTCGACCGCGACGGCGATGGCTGGCGCGAGATGCCCGACGGCTCGCCGCTCGTCATCGAATACCCGAGCAGCCCCGACGCCACCTCGCGCCAGTTCGACGAGCTGTGGAAGCGCAGCATGGACGCGGTGCGCATCCGCCTGCGCGTGCGCACCGCGCAGTGGCCCGAGAACCTCAAGGCCGCGCGCGCCGCCCAGCTCCAGCTGTGGCAGCTCGGCTCCACCTCCGACACGCCCGACGTGCAGGACGCGCTGCAGATGCTCTACGGCCCGGCGGCCGGCGGGCAGAACCTGGCGCGCTTCCGGCACGAGGGCTTCGACGACATCTACCGCCGCATGCAGGCCATGCCCGACGGCCCCGAGCGCCACGCCCTGCTGCGCGAGGCGGTGCGCATCGCCGCCGCGTGGCTGCCCTACAAATACCATGTGCACCGCGTGCTGACCGACCTGTGGCAGCCGCGGCTCGTCGGCTACCGGCGGCCGCTCTTCGGCAACCAGTGGTGGCAGTACGTGGACATCGACGATCGACACGGGAAGTGAACACGATGAGGCTCGTCGCACGCTGGTGGCTCGCTGCGCTGCTGTCGCTCACCCTGGCCGGCGCCGCGAACGCGCAGGCGCCGGAGAAGGTGCTGCGCTATTCCTTCCCCGTGGCCGAGACCAGCCTCGACCCGGTGAAGGTGGTCGACCTGTACTCGCGCATCCTCACGCCGCACATCTTCGAAGCGCCCTACAAGTACGACCACCTCGCGCGGCCGATCAAGGTCAAGCCGCTCACCGCCGACGGCATGCCGGTGTCGAGCGACGACTTCCGCACCTGGACCTTCAAGGTCCGGCCCGGCATCTACTTCGCGAGCGACCCGGCCTTCAAGGGCAAGAAGCGCGAGCTGGTCGCCGAGGACTACGTCTACAGCTGGAAGCGCTTCGCCGACCCGGCCAACCGCAGCCCGGTCTGGAGCGGGCTGGCGGAGGAGAAGATCCTCGGCCTGAACGAGCTGCGCCGCAAGGCGCTCGACGGCGGAAAGCCCTTCGACTACGACACCCCCATCGAGGGCCTGCGCGCGCTCGACCGCTACACCGTGCAGTTCAAGCTGGAAGAGCCGCGCCCGCGCTTCGACGAGGGCCTGGCCGCGAGCGACCTGTTCGGCGCGGTGGCGCGCGAGGTGGTGGAGTTCTACGGCGACCAGATCGACGCGCACCCCGTGGGCACCGGGCCCTTCAAGCTGGTGCAGTGGCGACGCAGCTCGCTCATCGTCATGGAGCGCAACCCCGAGTTCCGCGAGATGCGCTACGACGCCGAGCCCGCGGCCGACGACGCCGAGGGCCAGGCGCTGGCGGAACGCTTCAAGGGCCGGCGCCTGCCGATGATCGACCGGGTGGAGGTGTCCATCATCGGCGAGCAGCAGCCGCGCTGGCTGTCCTTCGTGAACGGCGAGGCCGACCTCATCGAGGGCGTGGGCTCGCAGTTCATCGACGTGGCCATGCCCGGCGGCAAGGTGGCGCCCAACCTGGCGAAGAAGGGCGTGCGCGGCTTCCAGGCGCTGCAGCCCTCGAACAGCTACTTCTACTTCAACATGGAAGACCCGATGGTCGGCGGCTACACGCCGGCCGACGTGGCGCTGCGCCGCGCCTTCGGCCTGGCGCTGGACATTGACGCCGAGATCCGCCTCGTGCGCCACGGGCAGGCGGTGCCGTCGCAGTCGCCCATCGTGCCCTTCACCTCGGGGTTCGACCCGAAGTTCAAGAGCGAGATGAGCGAGTACGACCCGGCGCGCGCCAAGGGCCTGCTCGACGTCTACGGCTACGTCGACCGCGACGGCGACGGCTGGCGCGAGCGGCCCGACGGCAGCCCGCTGCTGCTGCGCATCGCCACCCAGCCCGACCAGCGCTCGCGCGAGCTCGACGAGCTGACCAAGAAGAACCTCGACGCCGTCGGCCTGCGCGTGGCGTTCGAGCCGGCGCAGTGGCCCGAGAACCTGAAGGCCGCGCGCGCCGGCCGGCTGATGGTGTGGGCGCTGGGCGGCTCGGCCGCCGGCTCCGACGGCCAGGGCTCGCTCGCGCGCTACAACAGCCGCCAGATCGGCGGCCAGAACATGGCGCGCTTCAAGCTCGACGCCTTCGACACGCTGTACGACCGCATGTCGGTGATCCCCGACGGCCCCGAGCGCGAGGCGCTGTTCGACGAGGCCCGGCGCCTGGCCGTGGCCTACATGCCCTACAAGTTCCGCGTCAACCCGATCGCCACCGACATGGCCTACCCCTGGCTCGTCGGCTACCGCCGCCCGGTGTTCTGGAACGACTGGTGGCAGTACGTGGACATCGACGAATCGCTCAAGCCCTGACCCTCTTGCAGACCCGGACCATGCCCCTGCCCGAACCCCAGATCCTCCGCTACACCCGCTGGCTCACCGAGCACCGCGGCCTGCGCTTCGACCCGACCACCTGCGAGGGCTACGACGCGCTGTGGCGCTGGTCGGTCACCGACCTGGAGGCCTTCTGGGGCTCGGTCTGGGACTACTTCGGCCTGCAGTCGCCCACGCCGTACCGCCGCGTGCTGGCCGAGCCGGTGATGCCCGGCGCGAGATGGTTCGAGGGCGCGCAGGTGAACTACGCGCAGCAGGTGTTCCGCCATGCCGACGCGGCGCATGCGGCGGGCCATCCGGCCATCGTGTTCCAGAACGAGCGCATGCGCGAGCGCGGCGAAATGCACCAGATCAGCTGGCCGGCGCTGCGCCGGCAGGTAGCCTCGCTCGCGGCGCACCTGCAGCGGCTCGGCGTGGCGCCGGGCGACCGGGTGTGCGCCTTCCTGCCGAACACGCCGCAGACGGCGATCGCGTTCCTGGCGGTGGCGAGCCTCGGCGCGGTGTGGTCCATCTGCTCGCCCGACATGGGGCCGGTGGCGGTGCTCGACCGCTTCCGGCAGATCGAGCCGAAGGTGCTGATCGCCTGCGACGGCTACGTGTACGGCGGCGTCGCGCACGACCGCATGGAGGTGCTGCGCGGGGTGATCGCCGAGCTGCCGAGCGTGCGGGAGGTGGTGCTGTGGCGGTACCTGGACGAATCCGTTCGCCCTGAGCCTGTCGAAGGGCCTGGGGCGCGCTGGCACGACTTCCAGACCCTCACCGCCGACGACGCCGAGCTGAGCCCCGCGTGGCTCCCCTTCGACCACCCGCTGTGGGTCGTCTACTCCAGCGGCACCACCGGCCTGCCGAAAGCCATCGTGCACGGCCATGGCGGCGTCGTCATCGAGGCGCTGAAGGCCGGGGCGCTGCACAACAACATCGGCAGTTCGGTGGACACCGGCGACCGCTTCCACTGGTACAGCGCCACCGGCTGGATCATGTGGAACTCGCAGGTCTCGGGCCTGCTCTCGGGCACCACGGTCTGCATCTTCGACGGCAGCCCGGCGGGCCGGCAGGGCGCGCCCGACTGGAACACGCTGTGGCGCTTCGCGGCCGACGCCGGCGTCACCTTCTTCGGCGCCGGCGCGGCCTTCTACGCGAGTTGCCTGAAGGCCGGCATAGCGCCGATGAAGGCAGCCGATCTCTCGAAGCTGCGCGCCGTGGGGTCGACCGGCAGCCCGCTGGCCAACGAGTGCTATCGCTGGATCTACGACCACCTGCCCAAAGTGGATGGCCGCGACATCTGGCTGAACCCGATCTCCGGCGGCACCGACTTCGCGGGCGCCTTCGTCGCCGGCATGCCGACGCTGCCGGTGGTCGAGGGCGAGATGCAGTGCCGCTGCCTCGGCGCCGCCGTCGAGGCCTGGAGCGAGCCGGACGCGAGCGGCCGCGGCCGGCCGCTGGTCGACGAAGTGGGCGAGCTGGTGTGCGTGCAGCCCATGCCTTCGATGCCCCTGCGCTTCTGGAACGACGAAGGCAACCGCCGCTACCACGACAGCTACTTCGACATGTACCCCGGCGTCTGGCGCCACGGCGACTGGATCCGCATCACGCCGCGCGGCGGCGCCATCATCTACGGCCGCAGCGACGCCACCATCAACCGCCACGGCATCCGCATGGGCACGGCCGAGCTCTACCGCGCGGTGGAGGCGCTGCCCGAGGTGATGGACAGCCTGGTCGTCGACCTCGAATACCTCGGCCGCGAGAGCTACATGCCGCTGTTCGTGGTGCTGCGCGAGGGCGTGACGCTCGACGAGGCGCTGGCCAGGCGCATGAAGGACGCCATCAAGCGCGCCCTGTCGGCCCGCCACGTGCCCAACGACATCTTCCAGGTGAGCGCCATCCCGCGCACGCTCTCGGGCAAGAAGATGGAGCTGCCGGTGAAGAAGCTGCTGATGGGCACGCCGGCCGAGCAGGTGTTCAAGCTCGACGCGATGGGCAATGCGCAGAGCGTGGCGTGGTTCGTGGCGTTCGCGAAGCGGCGCGGGGGCTGAAGGAAACGAACGGCCGCGAGGTCCGGCCCGTTCGCCCTGAGGTATCGAAGGGCGGGCGCGACAAGGGCTTCGATGTCTCAGCCCGAACGGGCCTTCACGCCTGCCCCACCCACCCCACGATCTGCCCCGCCTGCAGCGCCCCCGACAGCCGCTTCGCCTCCGCCCCGCCGCGCAGCATCACCATCGTCGGGATGCTGCGGATGGCGAAGCGCGCCGCCGCCCGCGGGTTCTCGTCGCTGTTGACCTTGGCGAGCAGCGCGCGGCCCTTGAGCTGCTGCGCCGCGCGCTCGAACTGCGGCGCCATCACGCGGCAGGGCCCGCACCACGGCGCCCAGAAGTCCACCACCACGGGCAGCTGCGTCTTCGACGCCACGGCGTCGAAGTTGGCGTCGGTGAGCGTCACCGGCTCGCCGGGCAGCAGGGCGCGGCCGCACTTGCCGCACACCGGGTCGTCGGCCAGGCGCTCGTCGGGGATGCGGTTGGTCGCGGTGCAGTGGGTACAGACGATGTGCATGGGGCGTCCTCCATCGGGCCTCGTGCGCAGATGGCGCCGCCCGGCGCCGATTCAACCGGCTACAGCGGCAGCTCGGTGAAGTAGCGCCCGCCGTGGAAGATCAGCGGCGAGGCGCCCGCCCGGCGCTCGCAGTGCTCCACCTGGCCGACGAAGATGACGTGGTCGCCCTCGTCGTAGCGGCTGCGGTTGAAGCACTCGAACACCGCCGCCGCGCCTTCGAGCACCGGCGCGCCGCAGCGGCCCTCGCGGAAGGCGATGCCGTGGAAGCGGTCGAGCCGGCGGCTGGCGAACTGCTCGGCCACGGCGCGCTGGTCGGCCGCGAGGATGTTGATGGCGTAGTGCGAGCCGCGGCCGAACGCCGGCATGGTGCGCGCCTGCCGCGACAGGCTCCACAGCACCAGCGGCGGCTCGAGCGAGACCGAGTTGAAGGAGTTGGCCGTCACGCCCACGCGGGCGCCGTCGGCGTCGCGGGCGGTGATGATGGTCACGCCGGTGGCGAACGTGCCGAGCGCCGCGCGGAAGTCCGTCGGCGAGAAGCTGGGTTCGAGCGCGCGGGCGGCGCGGGGCGTTGCGGTCATGCGCGGCATTTTCGCCGTGCGGCCCGGCATAGACTGCAGCGGTGCCTTCCCGCCGCCCGGTGGAATAAGCCGCCGGCTCCCGCGTATACCCGCCGTGACCGCCCCGACCGCCTTCCGGCAGCAGTTGCTGGGCACCATCCCCCGGCTGCGGCGCTACGCCCGCTCGCTGGTGTTCGACGCCGGCGCCGCCGACGACCTGGTGCAGACGGCGCTGGAGCGGGCGCTCGCGCACTGGCACCAGTTCGACCCGCGGCGCGACATCCTGGTGTGGGTGCTCAGCATCGCGCACAACGCCCACATGGACGAACACCGGCGCCGCGCGCGCAGCGCCATCGTGGAGGCACGGGACGTGGACGACATCGCCGACGGCCGCGGCGACACCGCCGGGCTGCGGCTGGACCTGGCCAAGGCGCTGGCGCGGCTGCCGGTGGAGCAGCGCGAGCCGCTGCTGCTGGTCACGCTGGAGCAGCTGAGCTATGCCGAATGCGCCGAGGTGCTGCACCTGCCCATCGGCACGGTGATGTCGCGCATCTCGCGCGCCCGGGCGGCGCTGCGCGCGCTGCTCGACGGCGGCGCGGCGCCCGGCAAGGCCGCCCCGCTGCGCCGGGTGATCTAGGGCCGACGATGAACAGCCTACCTCCCGATCCCCCGCTCGACGACCGGCTCTCCGCCTGGCTGGACGGCGAGCTGCCCCCCGCGCAGCGCGACGAGGCCGAGCGGCACCTGCGCGCGCACCCCGAGGACGCCGCGCGCGTGCGCCTGTGGGCCGCCGACCGCGACGCGCTGCGCGTCCGCTTCGAGCCGGTGCTGGCGGAGCCGCCGCCCACGCGCCTGGCGCAGGTGGTGTGGCACCGCGCGCCGGCGGACCCGGGCGCGGCCGCGGGCTGGCGGCGCCTGGCCGCCGCCGTGGCGCTGTTCGCCGTCGGCGCGGTGGCGGGCGGCGGTGCGGCCAGCCGCTGGGGCCCGGCCCTCGCGCCGGCGTCGCCGCAGGCCGCGGCCGGCTGGGTGCAGCGCGCGGCCGTGGCGCACGCGGTCTACACGCCCGAGCTGCGCCACCCGGTGGAGGTGACGGTGGCCGGCCGCACCGCCGACGAGAACCGGGCGCAGGAAGAGCACCTGGCGCGCTGGCTGACGCGCCGCCTCGACGTGCCGGTGAAGCTCTTCGACCTGCGCGCCCACGGCTACGCGCTCGTGGGCGGGCGGCTGCTGCCCGACGCCGCCGGCCCGAGCGCGCAGCTGATGTACGAGCGCATCGCCCCCCATGCCGCCGCCCCGGACTCGGCCGCCGGCCGCAGCGCCGGGCGCATCACCGTCTACCTGCGCAAGCCGGAGCCGGGCACGCCCACCGCCTTCCGCTACCGGCAGCACGGCGGCCTGGGCATGTTCTATTGGGTGGAGGGCGAGGCCGGCTACGCCATCGTCGGCGCCCTGCCGCGCGAGGAGCTGCTGACACTCGCGGACGCCATCCACCGCCAGGAGCCCTGAGGGCGCGCCCCGGGGGGGGGGGGGGGTCGAACCGGGAAGGCGTGCATCGACGCCTGCTGTGCGGCACGTTCCGGGGCAGGGCCGGATCATGGCTGCGACGCTCGCGTCTTCGTCGCCCGCGTCAGCGCCTGGTCGCGCGGCCTTCCCGGCTCGACGAGCGCTTCGCGGCAACCGACGTTCCCGTGGCCGGGCCGCCGCGTGCCGCCTCAGGCGGCCGGACGGTCCGGCTGCGAGGGCTGCGACACCTCGCGCAGCACGCCGTCGACGTGCCCGCCCTGGCGCACGGCCAGGTCGCCCAGCGAGACGATGCCGACGATCTGGCGCTGGTCGTTGAGCACCGGCAGGCGGCGGATCTGCACGTCGCCCATCTGCTTCATCACGTCCTCGGTGCTCTGGTCCTCGGTGCACCAGCGCATGTGGTCGGTCATCACCTCCGACACCGGCGTGTCCTGCGGGTCGAGGCCGGCGGCGGTGGCGCGCACGGTGATGTCGCGGTCGGTGATCATGCCCACCAGCCGGCGGCCGTCGCACACCGGCAGCGCGCCGACGTTGAGCTCGTCCATCATCTGCGCGGCGCGCTGCAGGCTCTGGTTGGGGCCGATGACTTCGACATCGGGGGTCATCACTTCGGCAATCGTCGGCATGGTGTGCTCCTTGGCTGTGAAACGGATGGACAGGCGCGCCACACGGCCAGGCGCACGCCCGGGATCGGTCGGCCTTACACGGCGGCGCAGCTTTTTCCGCGCGCTGCGGCGCCGTCGCCGGCGGGGCGGCCTCAGCGGCGGGTGCGCGCCCGGGCCGGGCCTTCGGCGGAGGCGGCCCGGGCGGTCTTGGCGGCCTTCTTCGCGGCCGGCGCCTCCTTGGGCCGCTGCGCGGTGTCGGCGCCGGGCTTGAGCTGCCAGTCGCGGCCGTCCTTGCCGGTCTTCACCTGCTTCTCGGCGTGCATGGCGGCGCTGGGCGAGATGGGGTCGCTGGCGGGAAAGGTCTGGTCGAGCGAGTCGTCCAGCAGCTCCTGGTAGGTCGGCACCCTGTCCTCGGGCCGGCGGCCCTTGGCTTCGAGGCGTTCGGCTTCCTGCTTGACCTGGCGTCTGTCCTTCATCGCGGGCCTCCTGTGGCTGGGCAGCGTCGAGCGGCAAGATTCGCGCCCGTGGCCGGCGCCGCACGGGCATGTCGATTGCGACCGCGCGCCGGATGGCGACCGCAGGCGTCAATGCACGGAAGGTGTTCGCCGAGCTCTGGCAGGCGGTGTGGCGGCATCGGCGGCGCACGCTGGCCGCGCTCGCGCTGCTGGTGCTCGCCAAGCTCGCGGGCGTGGGCGTGCCGCTGGTGCTCAAGGCCATCATCGACCGCTTCAGCGACCCGCGGTCGATGGCCGCCGCGGTGGGCGAAGGCGCCGCCGCCCCGCTGCAGGCCGCGCCCTACGTCATCGCCCTGCCGGTGTTCCTGCTGCTGTCGTACGCGCTGCTGCGCTTCACCGGCACGCTGTTCACCGAGCTGCGCGACCTGGTGTTCGCGCGCGTCACGCAGCGCACGGTGACGGCCTTCGCCGAGCGCACCTTCGCGCACCTGCTGAGCCTGTCGCCGAAGTTCCACGTGCAGCGCAACACCGGCTCGCTGATCCGCGACGTGGAGCGCGGCACCAGCGGCATCGGCTTCCTGCTCGGCGCGGGCCTGTTCACCGTGGTGCCCACGCTGGTGGAGTTCGCCGCGGTGCTCGGGGTGATGATGGCCGGCTACAGCCTGTGGTTCACGCTGGTCATCATGCTGACCTTCTTCGTATACGCCGGCTTCACGACGACGCTCACCGACCGGCGCGCGCTGCACCAGCGCGCCGTCAACGAGATGGACTCGCGCGCCAACGGCCGCATGGTCGACAGCCTCATCAACTACGAGACGGTCAAGACCTACGCGCGCGAGGACTTCGAGCGCCGCCGCTATGCCGAGATCTGCGCGCAGTGGGTCGAGAACCACGTCGGCAACCAGCGCGCGCTGTCGCTGCTGCACATCGGCCAGAGCGCCATCATCGCCACCGGCGTGGCCGCGGTGATGCTGCTCGCCGGCCAGGAGACGGCGCGCGGCGCGATGACGGTGGGCGACCTGGTGCTGGTCAACACCTACGTGATCCAGATCTGCCTGCCGCTGAACGCGCTCGGCTTCGTCTTCCGCCAGGCGCGCGACGCGCTGGTGAACACCGAGAACCTGTTCGCCCTGCTCGGGCAGCGCGCGGAGATCGCCGACCGGCCGAACGCGCCGCCGCTCGAAGCCCGCGGCGGCGCGGTGCGCTTCGAGCACGTGAGCTTCGGCTACGAGCCCGGCCGGCAGATCCTCGACGACGTGAGCCTGGCCATCGGCGCCGGCCGCACGCTGGCGGTGGTGGGCGGCAGCGGCTCGGGCAAGTCGACGCTCGCGCGGCTGCTGCTGCGCCTGTACGACGTGCCGGCGGATTCGCCCGGGCGCATCGCCATCGACGGCCAGGACCTGCGCGAGGTGCGCCTGGCGAGCCTGCGCGACGCCATCGGCGTGGTGCCGCAGGACACGGTGCTGTTCAACGACACCATCGCCTACAACATCGCCTACGGCCGCCTCGGCGCCGGCCTGGCCGAGGTGATCGAGGCGGCGAAGGCGGCGCAGGTGCACGAGTTCATCCTGACGCTGCCGCAGCAGTACGACACCGTCGTCGGCGAGCGCGGGCTCAAGCTCTCGGGCGGCGAGAAGCAGCGCATCGCCATCGCGCGCGCCTTCCTGAAGAACCCGCCGATCATGATCTTCGACGAGGCCACCTCGGCGCTGGACACGCGCGCCGAGCGCGCCATCCAGGCCGAGCTCGACCGCATCTCGCGCGGGCGCACCACGCTCATCATCGCCCACCGCCTGTCCACCATCGTCAACGCCGACGAGATCGCGGTGATGGACCGCGGCCGCGTCGTCGAGCGCGGGCGGCACGAGGCGCTGCTCGAGCGCGACGGCCTTTACGCGCAGCTGTGGAACCTGCAGCGCCAGCAGCAGCAGCTCGAGCGCCTGGAGCGCCGCCTCGCGCGCCAGCCGGTGAACCTGGCGATCCTGATCGCCGGCGCCGTCGAGGGCCTGCGCGCCGCCACCGACGCGCGCGGCGTGCGCCTGTACGCCGACGTCGACCTGGAGAACGCCACCGTCGAGGGCGACCCGGGCACGCTCGCGCAGGCGGTGCGCGACCTGTGCCTGCGGGCGCTGCAGGACACGCCGGCGCAGGGCCGCATCGAGCTGCGCCTGGCGCGCGCCGGCGACCATGCGCGGCTGTCGGTGGCCGGCGGCAGGCCGGCGCGGGCGGATGCGCCGGCGAGTCCGGTGCCGGAGGAGGACCCGCCGCTCGACCCGCTGGCCATGCGCTCGACCATCGAGCGCCAGGGCGGGCGCTTTGCCGTCGAGCCGCCCTCGGCCACGCACGGCACGCGCTACGTCGTCGAGCTGCCGCTGCGCGCCGCGCCGGCCGGCACCGCCGCGCCCGGGCCGGCCGCCGCCGCGCCGCCGCCCGAGGCCTCGCTCGCGGGGCTGCGGCTCGTCGCCGTCGACGACCGCGAGGACGCGCTCGACGCGCTGCAGTCGCTGCTGGCGCTGGACGAGGTGGCGCTGCGCACCTTCACCACCGGCCGGGCGGCGCTCGCCTGGCTGGAAGGCCACGGCACGGCCGACTGGCCCGACGCGCTCCTCTGCGACATCGCCCTCGGCGAGGAGGACGGCCATGCCGTCGTGCGCCGCATCCGCCAGATCGAGGCCGAGCGCGGCGTGCCGCTGGACGCGCGCATGCCCGCCATCGCCCTCACCGGCCTCGCCCAGCCGGACGACCGCCTCCGCGCGCTGATGGCCGGGTTCCAGGCGCACCTGGCCAAGCCGGTGGACGCGCGGACGCTGCGCGGCACCCTCGCCGCCCTGACCGGGCGCGCGTAGGCCCCGCCGCGGCGGGAACAGGCCCGTTCCTTGCTCCTTGAGCCGCTTCGATCCGTGTCGGACGGATCGCCTCGCGTCCGGGGAACCCCATGAACCGCTCCCGCGCCGGCCCCGCCGGCAGCCATTTCGCCGATGCCGCCGCCGCGCGGGCCGCGCTCGACCTGGCGCTGCCGATGATCGAGCGCGCCGTGCCCGACCCGCGGGTGTGCGGCAGCGGCTTCTTCCACGTCGTCGTGATGGATCCGGCGCTGCGGCCGGGCGACGCCAGCTTCGAGCAGGCGGTGCTGCTGGAGCACGCCGTCGGCGACCGCAGCCGCTGGGACGCCGACTACGCCGCCTTCGCGCGCGCCAAGGCCCGCCTGTGCTGGCTGCACGGCATGGACAGCCACCGCCTGCAGCACGAGCGTGCACACCTGCTGCGCGAGGGCGACGGCCTGCTGTGGGGCGGCGTGTGGCTCGACGGCATCGTGGTGGCCGCCAGCGGCGCGCACATGTTCTTCGACGAGGCGTTCTCGCTCGCCGTCGCCGCCAACCTGCGCGCCATCGCCAAGCAGCGCCATGCCGAGGCCCGCGCGCAGGACCGGCTCGTCGCCGGCCCGTGACGGGGCGCGTCGGCATCGCTTACCGGGCTTTGTAGAAACGACACCCGCGCCCCTTCCGGAAAGCGCACCGCATTGAAAGGACTACGCACCGCGTGAACAGGTCGTTCGCCATAATGGATTCACTTCGTTGCCGCCTTGCCGGCACTGCGGTCCGCACGGCATGGCGCCCGCGCGCACCGATCTCTCCAAGGCCTTCCCAGACTGCGCGCGGCGCGGTGCCGAAGCGGGTCCCGGGCCTCTCTCGATGACACAGAAAAGGAAACACCATGCCTCACGCATTGGTCGTTGACGACGAAGCGGACTCGGCCGAAATGATGGCCGCCCTCATCGCCACCGAAGGCTTCACGGTGGCCACCGCCGGCTCGCTGCGGGACGCGCGCCGGCAGATGGCGCTGCAGGAACCCGACATCGTGCTGCTCGACCTCATGCTGCCCGACGGCAACGGCATGTCGCTGGTCGAGGACGCGAAGGGCCTGCCCAACACCGAGGTGGTGCTGATCACCGGCCACGCGAGCCTGGAGACCTCCATCCAGGCGCTGCGCCTGGGCGCGGCCGACTACCTCGTCAAGCCGCTGAACATGAAGCAGCTGTCGGGCATCCTCTCGCGCGTGACCAAGCCCTCGGCGCTGAAGGCCGAGGCCGACGACCTGCAGACCGGGCTCGAGAAGGAAGGCCACTTCGGCCTGCTGTGGGGCCGCTCGGCGCCGATGCGCCACGTGTACGAGCAGATCCTTCGCGTGTCGGGCACGGCCGTCACGGTGTTCATCACCGGCGAGAGCGGCAGCGGCAAGGAGGTGGTGGCGCGCACGGTGCACGACCTGTCGCGCCGCCGCGCCAAGCCCTTCCTCGGCGTGAACTGCGGCGCCATCTCGCCGCACCTGATCGAGAGCGAGATCTTCGGCCACGAGAAGGGCAGCTTCACCGGCGCCGACCGTCAGCACCAGGGCTTCTTCGAGCGCGCCTCGGGCGGCACGCTGTTCCTCGACGAGATCACCGAGATGCCGCTGGACCTGCAGGTCAAGCTGCTGCGCGTGCTGGAGACGGGCACTTTCATGCGCGTGGGCTCGACCACCGTGCTCGAGACCGACGTGCGCATGATCGCCGCCACCAACCGCCAGCCCAACCAGGCGGTGAGCTCGGGCAAGCTGCGCGAGGACCTGCTGTACCGGCTGAACGTGTTCCCCATCCACCTGCCGCCGCTGCGCGAGCGGGCCGACGACATCGCGCTCATCGCCGAGCACTTCCTCGACGAGATCTCGCGCCGCGAGGGCCAGGTCAAGCGCTTCTCGCCGCAGGCGCTGGCGCGCCTGGCCGAGTACCGCTGGCCGGGCAACGTGCGCGAGCTGCGCAACATCGTGCACCGCGCCTACGTGATGGCGCCCGACAGCACCATCGTCGACGAATGCCTGCCGACGACGGACGCGCCGCTGCCGGCGATGACGGGCGCACCGATGCTCTCCATCCGCGTGGGCACGCCGCTGGCGGAGATCGAGCGCCAGGTGACGCTCGCCACGCTCGAGTACCTGGGCCGCCACAAGGAGAAGACGGCCGCCACGCTGGGCGTGAGCCTGAAGACGCTCTACAACCGGCTCAAGGAGTACTCGACCGTGCCGCCCAAGGGCGAGATCGAGAACTTCGAGAACAGCGACCGCTGAACCCGCCGGCGCCGGCGGGGCGCCGCTCAGCGCCGGGAGCCGGCGCGCCGGCCCTCGGCGCGGCCGTGGCGCGAGGCGGCCCGCGGGGCGTCGTCCTCCTGCGCGCCGCGCGGCCGGGTGCGCGCCAGCGCGCTGCGCTCGCGCGGCGCCGCGTCGCCGTCGTCGGCATGGCTGCCGTGGCGGCGCAGGATCTCGTCATCGCGGGCCTCGTCTTCCATGGCGAGGCTGTGGAGGCGGCTGGGCTTCATCGGAACTCCTGGGACGGTTCGGTCGGGGAGGTCGGTGGGGCGAGGCGGCCATTGCAAACCCGTTCGCACTGAGGTATCGACGTGCCTCTCGGCGCACACGGGGGCTTCGATACCTCGGCCCGAACGGTTCTTGTCGTTTCGATATCGGACGACGGGCCGCCGTGCGCGCAGGCTCAGAACAGCCCGCGCAGGCGCTCGCCGCGGAAGCCGCCGCCCTGCGCCGGCCAGCGGACGCGCCGCTCGGCGGGGCCGCCGAGTTCGAGCAGGGCGTCCAGGCGCCGCAAGGTGGCGTACAGGTCGAGGGGCTTGTTCCAGGCCTCGAGGAAGCTGGTGCCCTCGAGGCGGACGTCGTCGTCGGCCGTGACCGCCACCGCCGGCACGCGCGCCAGGGCGGGAACGGCCCGCAGGCGCTCGAGGAGCTCGGCGCCGTTGCAGTCGGGCAGGTGCAGGTCGAGCAGCAACAGGTGCGGCGCGTGCTCGCGCGCCAGGCGCAGGGCCTCCTCGCCGCTGTCGGCCACCGTCAGGTGCACCGCGGGCCGCTGGGCCAGCAGGCCCTGCATCAACAGCACGTTCACGGGGTGGTCCTCGGCATACAGGACATGCCGATACGCTTCGTCCGGCTCGCCGGAAAAGTGGTCGATGGAAGAAGCGAAATCGGGCATCTCTCGGTCCGCGGCGCCTGCCTGAACCGGTTCCGAGGCAAGCGCCGTGCCACGCGCCGCCCCAGGCAAGGGCGCGGAGGCGACGCCCCAGCCCGGCAAATCTTGCCGAACGCAACGATTCCGTACAGGCGCAACGGGTGTTACCAGCCGCATCAGCGCGGCACACCCCGGCGGGATGCGGCGCCCCCATGCCGGCCGGCGCCAAGGCGCGGGCACGTGCGTTGCCCCTCGACGGCGCGGCCGCAATGGCCGCGCGAAGTGCGAGCAAGGGTATCGACATGGCGATCAGCATCGTTCGTCTGGCCATCGTGGCCGTGGTCTCCGGCACGCTGTGGTCGCTGCGCCAGCAGGCGCGCCAGCGCCAGGCCGAACGGGCGCAGGCCCAGCCGACCGAGGAGCAGACCTGGGAAGGCGAAGGCGGCGCGCTGCCCGCCACCGGCAGCCAGACGGGCCCCGACCCGGCCTCGCCCGCGCCGCAGCCCTGACGCCGCCGCGGCGGCGCGGGGTACATCGATTGCCGCATCTCTCGTCCACTGCCGGCCGCACGCCGGCACCCATTCGACGGAGAGATGCCCATGAAAGCTTCCCTGAAGACCCTCGCCGGCGTGACGCTCGCCGTCGCCCTGCTCGGCGCGGCCGGCACGGCCGCCGCCCAGGCGCGCACGACGGGCGACCGCAGCTCCTGGCTGCCCGGTACCAGCGCCGGCTACGTCGGCCTGAATGTCGGGCGCTCCGACTACGACAGCGCCTGCGGCACCGGCTTCGGCTGCGACGACCACGACACGGCCTGGAAGGTCTACACCGGCGCCTCGGTCAACCCGTGGCTCGGCGTGGAGCTCGGCTACATGGAGTTCGGCGACGTCGGGCGCGCTGGCGGCACCACCGAGGCCCAGGGCCTGAACCTGAGCCTGGTCGGCACGCTGCCGGTGGGCGAGAGCTTCCGCCTCTACGGCAAGCTCGGCGCCACCTACGGCCGCACCAAGGTGAGCGCGGCCGCCGGTTCCGGCGTCACGCCGGGCACGCGCAACGGCCTCGGGCCGTCGATCGCGATCGGCGGCGGCTTCGACATCAACCGCAACTGGACCGCGGTGCTGGAATGGGAGCGCCACAACCTGCGCTTCCCGGGCACCGGGCGCCGCGGCGTGATGGCGACGACCCTGGGCGTGCGCTACAACTTCTGAGCCCCGGGATCCGGCCCCCGCGCGCCATGCCCGCGGACCGGCGGGGCCGGGTCCGCGGCATGTGCCCGACGGCGTTCAGCTAGCGCGACTTGTCGCCCTCGGGCGAGCTCTTGTCCACCGAGGGGCCGGTGGAGCGGCTGCCGGTCTGGGACGACGCGCCGCTGGCCGCGTACGGGTTGGTCGCTGCCGACGACGCGCCGGCAGCGGTGCTGGAGGCCACGCCGGGGGAGCCGGTGCCGCCCTGCGCCTGGCGGCCCTGGCGCCACTGGGTGAACTCGTCGGAGAACTTCTGGTAGCGCTCCTGGCGCCAGGCGCGGTAGTCGTCGTCGAGGGCGCGCAGCTGGCGCTCGCGCCACTCGTGGTAGTCGGGGTCGTGCAGGTGCTCGCGCGCGCCGGTGTCGCCGCCGCCGGCCGCGGCCTGCCGCCGGCCGTACTCGCCGTACTCGTGGCCGCCCCATTCCGTGCCTTCGCCGTAGCCGTAGCCGCGGCTGCCCGGCGACTGGCCCGGGCGGCCGCCGCCGGACGAGTGCATGCCCTGGCCGCCGCGCGACGGGCCGGTGTACTCGGCCTGCGAGCCGTAGCCGCCGTACTGCTGGCCGTAGCCGCCGCCCTGCTGCAGCCGGCGGCCGCGCACCTCGTGCTCGCGCGGGCCATGGCCATGGCCGCCCCCGCTTCCGTAGCCGCCGCCGCGCGGGACGCGCCACGGGTCGTCGCGCGCCTCGTCCCAGTTGCTGCCGCCGGTGTAGTAGTCGCCCATGCCGGCGCGGCCGTAGCCGGCGCTGCCCGTGGCGCCGTAGCCGTAGCCCGCGTCGGCGCCGCTGCGCTCGGGCGCGTAGTCGCCGTAGTTGCTGCCCGCCGGGGTGCGGGAGCCGCCGCTCGCGAAGCGGTCGTCGTCGCCGTAGCCGGCGCCGCTTTCGGAACCCCGTTCATTCGAATGACGCTGTTGCATGTGCACTCCTTGGGTGAATGGGCCTGGACCGCGGCCGTGTCGTGCGCTGCATGCACGGCGCGCCTGCCCCGGATCGGGCAAGCCCCATTCCCGTGCGCAGGCATCGCAGGGCATGCCGATTGCCGATCACCGGCCATGAACCCGCCCCGTCCGAGACGCCTGATCCCGACGCTGGTGCTGGCCTCCGGCGCCGCGGCGGGTGCGCTCGTGCTCAGCCTGGGCGGGCCGCCGGACGGCACGGTCGAGGTGGCGCAGCTGCTGCGCGACGACCGCATGGCCACGGGCGTCATCCGCGCCGTGGACCGCGTGGACGACGCCACGCCGGCGCCCTACCGCTACGTCGTCGAGCTCGACGACGGCCGCACGCGCGAGTTCGGCTACGCCGCCGACCGCGCGCTCTTTCCCGGCCAGCGCGTGATCGTCGTCGACGGCGCGCTGGAGCCGCGCTGACGCGGCGCCATCACACTTTTCAACCAAGGATCGGACACATGGGCAAGTACTTCATCGCATGGCTGTTGGGCGTCCCGGGGGTCGTGCTGCTGGTGCTCTGGTTCTTCTTCCGCTGAACCTGCCCCGGCCCCGGCCGGCTCACCCGTCGCTGAACCGCTCGCCCTTGGCGATCTCGTGCTGGCGCTGGCCGGCGTCGGTGACGCGCAGGCCGCCGCCGTCGCGGCGCATCAGCCCCATCGCGACGTACGCCTGCACGCGCGCGGGCGGGATCAGTTCCGGCGTGCCGCTTTCGAGATAGGTCACCGCCTGGCTGAACTGCAGGCGTTCGGCGGCGTCGGGAAACGGGGAGTCGTCGTTCATCGCGGGCCTCGTCGGTGGATGGGGTCAGTGCAGCTTGCTGGCGTACGAGCGCAGCAGCCGGCCGAGCCCATCGGGCTGCAGCGGCTTGACGAGGAAGGCATCGAAGCCCGCGGCCAGCGCGCGCGCCTCGTCCTCCTCGCGGCCGTGGCCGGTGAGCGCGGCAAACAGCGTCGGGTGCCCGGCCAGCCGCCGGCGCAGCGGCGCGATGAGCTGGTAGCCGTCGGTGCCCGGCAGGCCCAGGTCGCACAGCACGATCTGCGGCAGGAACTGCCCGGCCAGGCGCAGGCCTTCCTCGGCGTTGGCCGCGCTCATCACCTCGTTGCCGCCGAACTCCAGCAGCAGGCGCAGCACGTCGCGGCTGTCGGCGTTGTCCTCGATCAGCAGCACGCGGTAGCCGCGCGGCGCCTCGATGGCCTCGGCTTCGCGCCGCGGCTCGGGCGGCGGGCTCGCATGGCGCGCCAGCGGCAGGATGAGCACGAACTGCGCGCCCTGGCCGGGGCCGTCGCTGCGCGCGTCGATCTCGCCGCCGTGCAGGTGGGCGATGCGCTGCGCGATGGTCAGCCCCACGCCCAGCCCGCCCTGGGTGCGCGCGAGCGACTGGTCCTGCTGCGCGAACAGCTCGAACACGTGCGGCAGGAAGTCGGCGCGGATGCCCTGGCCGGGATCGCTCACCGTCACGCGCAGCACGTGGCGGGTCGTCCGGGCGGCGATGTCGATCACGCCCGGCACGGGCGTGAACTTGGCGGCATTGGCGAGCAGGTTGGCCAGCGCCTGCGCGAGCCGCACCGAATCGCCCTCGATCACCAGGCGCGCCTCGGGCAGGTCGATGCGCAGCGTGTGGCCGCCGGCGTCCAGCCGCGCCTGCGCGCTCTCGACGGCCGCGCGCACCATGTCGTCGAGCAGCACGTGCTCCTTGTGCAGCGCGATCCGGCCGTGGGTGAGCCGCGTCACGTCGACCAGATCGGCCACCAGCCGGCGCATCTGCTCCACCTGCCGGTCGATGATGCGGCGCACGCGCACCAGCGGCGGGTTGTCGCGCTCCATCAGCCGCAGGATGCCGGCGGCGTTGGCGATGGGCGCGAGCGGGTTGCGCAGCTCGTGCGAGAGCATGGCGAGGAACTCGTTCTTGCGCCGGTCGGCCAGGCGCAGCGCGCGCGTGCGCTCGGCCAGGCGCTCTTCCAGGTCCTTGCGCTCGTGCACGTCGAAGCAGCTCCCGACGTAGCCGAGGAAGCTGCCGTCGGGCGCGTAGCGCGGCACGCCGTGGTTGGAGATGAAGCGGTAGCTGCCGTCGTGGCGGCGCAGCCGGTAGTCCATGGTGAAGGGCATGCGCGCGTCGAAGGCGGTGTCGAAGATGCCGGTCACGCGCTCGAGGTCCTCGTCGTGCACGCCGTCGAACCAGCCCTGGCCGCGCTCCTGCGCCAGCGTGCGGCCGGTGTAGGCGAGCCACGGGCGGTTGACCCATTCGACCAGCCGGTCGGCGCCGCAGGTCCACACCATCACCGGCGCCGAGTCGGCCAGGGTGCGGAAGTGGCGCTCGCCGCCGCCTTCGCCGGCGCCGAGCAGGCACAGGAAGCGCCCGTCGGGCAGCGGCCGCAGGTCCGCGGCCACCTCGCGCGGGCCGTCCCGGCCCTGCAGCGTCACGCGCCCCTGCCAGCCCCCGGGCGCGGCGGCCCGCGGCCCGGCGCGGCGCATCAGCTCGCCGAGCGGCGCGTCGGTGCCGGGCGGCGCGAGCCATTGCGCGGCGGCGTTGGCGCGAAGCACCCGGCCGCCGGCGTCGGCGAGCAGCGCCGCCTGCGGATGGCGCTCGAACAGCAGCTCGCCGAGCGCGGCGCCGGTGTCGCCGCCGGCAGGCGCTGCCGGCCGGGCGGACGCGCGGGGCGCGGTGTCGGCGGGCATCGCCCCGTTCCGGTCAATGCGCCGGGCGGTGCGGCAGCAGGTGCCAGCGGCGCAGGGCGGGCCGCGGCCACGGCCAGTGCCAGCCCGCGCCGCGCGGCGCGGCATCGGCGGTGGTGGCGTCCGCCGGCGCCTCGGCGGTCTCGGGGGCCTCGGCCTCGAACGCGATGCGCCGGGCCCGCCCGGCCACCAGCTCGATCACCAGGTCGTGCTGCGCCGGCTGGGGGATGCCGTAGTCGCTGTAGCGCAGGCAGGGCAGCCGCGGGCAGCGCAGGCGGCCGCTGAACCAGTCGGCCCACACCGGCCGCCCGCTGCCGAACAGCGCAGCCATGGCGAACTCCACCGGGCGTTCGTCGCGCTCGCGCCGCAGGTGCACCCCGTCGCCGGCCGGCGCGAGCGACACGAGGCACAGGCGCATGCCGTGCAGCCGCCAGGTGCCGACGTAGCCGCGGCGGCAGCCGGGCGGGGCGTCGGGCGCGAACAGCCGTTCGCCCGCGAGCCAGGGCGCCAGCGGCTCGCCGGCCATCGGCAGCGATTCGTCGTCGAACAGCAGTCGTTCCGGGGTCTGTGCGGTCATGGCGGATCGCGGTCGTTGCACGGCGGCCCGCGCGCCCGCCGGCCTCCCGACGCCGGGCAAGCGTTGTGCCCAGCGCGCGCCGCTGCGCAGGGGCGGGGCCGCCGCTACGAATGCTTGCGCCGGCGCTCGACGGCCGGCACCTTCAGCATCTGCCGGTACTTGGTGACGGTGCGCCGCGCGACCGTCAGGCCCTGGCGCGCGAGCTGGCGCGCGATCTCGGCGTCCGACAGCGGATCGCCCGCGTTCTCGGCGTCGATCATGTCCTTGATCACGCCGCGGATCGCCGTGGCCGAGCAGGCGCCGCCGCTGGCCGTGGCCATGGCGCGCGAGAAGAAGTACTTGAGCTCGAACACGCCGGCCGGCGTGGCCATGTACTTGTTGTTGGTCACGCGCGAGACGGTGGACTCGTGCAGGCCGACCTCGTCGGCGATCTCGCGCAGGCCGAGCGGCTTCATCGCCAGCGGCCCGTACTCGAGGAAGTGCTTCTGCCGCCGCAGGATGGCCTCGGCCACCGTCAGGATGGTGGAGAAGCGCTGCTCCACGTTGCGCACCGTCCAGCGCGCCTCCTGCAGGTGCGCGGCGAGCTCCGAGTGCTTCGAGTCGCGGTGCCGCTGGAACAGCTCGGCGTACATGTGGTTCAGGCGCACGCGCGGCACGACGGCCGGGTTCAGCGTGGCGACCCACTGGCCGCGCACCTTGCGCACGATGACGTCCGGCGTCACGTACTGCACGTCGTTCGCGCCGAAGCGCCAGCCCGGGCGCGGGTCGAGGTGGCGGATGCGGTCGCACACCGCCTCGGCCTCGGCCACGCTGCAGGCGAGCAGCTTGGCCAGGCCGGGCACGTCGCGCTGCGCGAGGCGGTCCAGGTGCTCGGTGACGATCAGGCGCGCCAGCTCGCGCTCGCGCTCGTCGTCGATGCACGAGAGCTGCAGGCGCAGGCATTCGCCCACGCTGCGCGCGCCGACGCCGCACGGGTCGAGCGACTGCACGAGCTTGAGCGCGGTGGTCATCTCGGCGTCTTCCACCGCCGGCTCCAGGCCGGTGAGCGCGGCCAGCTCGTCGAGCTCGATGCGCAGGTAGCCGTCGTCGTCGAGCGACTCGATGATGCAGCCCACCAGCACGCAGTCGCGCGGCGTGAGCGTCATCACGTTGACCTGGCCGTGCAGGTGCGGGCGCAGGCCCACGTCGGCGGCCACGGTCTCCATCACGCCGCCTTCGCCGTCGCCGCTGCTGCTCGACGACGAGCCGGTGCCGGCCTGCTGCCAGCTGTCGCGCTCCCACACGGTGTCGGCCTCGGCCTCGGCGTCGGAATAGGTCTCGGCGCTGGCCTCGGCGGCGGGCGCGGCGTCCACCGGCAGCGGCTGCTCGCTCGCGAGCGCGACGGCGCCGGTCTCGGCGGCCTCGGTCGCCTCCTCGGCGGTCTCGTCGGCCTCGAGGAAGGGGTTGTTGCCGAGGGCGTTCTGCACTTCCTGCGCGAAGTCCAGCGACGACAGCTGCAGCAGGCGCACGGCCTGTTGCAGGCGCGGCGTGACGGTCTGGTGCTGGCGATGTTCGATCCTGATCGCAGGCGTACTCATGCGAGTCCTCGGTCCTTCGGGGTGTGTCGGCGTCGAGCGGCGAATGCGCTCGAAGGGCGGCGGCAGTCACGCATCGACCTGCCGCGACGCTGCCGTTTGCAACACCTGTGCCGGGATGGACGCGCGGCGCGGCCGCGGCCGCCGCAAAGCGCCGTGCGGCGGGGCGCGGCGCCCGTGGAATGCATGGCGCGGCGAATGCGTAACGCTCGGTGTCCCACGCCCGGCAGGCCGCGCGGGCGGGCCGCTTCCCTCGATGGACGCCCGTGCGGGCGGGGCAGTTTGTGCGTTTTGCCGCAACAAGTGCGAGCAAGCGACGTGCCGGTCGGGCGCTCCGGTCAGCGGCGCGGCGGCTTGGTGGACGCGGGGGCCGAGGGCGTGCGCAAGTGGCGGTTGTAGACCTCGTCGGTCGTGGCGCCGCGGCTCGTGTCCTCGAGGCCGCGCTGCACGTCCTCGTGCGCCTGGCGCATGACCTCGCGCGGCTCGCTGTCCTGGCTGTCGGCCGATTCGTCGTGCTCGTGCGGCAGGCGCGGCGCGGGCTCGCCCGCCACGTCGCTCGTGGTCTGGCCCGGGCGGTGCGGCTCGGGCTCGTCCGGTGCGCGCGGGCGGCGGTTCGGTGGGGTCATGGCATGGCATCGGAGCGGCCCGCGGGGGAGCCGGTCACCGTGCGCGGCAATGCGCATGCCGCGGCGCGCGGTACGTCGTTTGCCGTCAGCCCACCAGCACGCGCGGCGAACGGCGCCGCGCATCACCAGGAGAAGGATTCATGGCCACAGCCACTTCCACGCGCGCCGCGACGAGCGCCCGGAACGCCATCGTCAAGCTGCTCAAGGACGACCACAAGCGCGCCAAGGCCGCCTTCAAGGCCTTCGAGAAGATGGACCCGCACGAGGACCCCGAGGGCGTGCAGGCCCTCGTCGAGCAGACCTGCGCCGAGCTCGAGGTGCATGCCGAGCTGGAGGAGCAGCTCTTCTATCCGGCCGCGCGCGAGGCGATCAAGGAGGAAGACCTGATCGACGAGGCCGAGGTCGAGCACATGACCTTCAAGGTGCTGCTCGAACAGCTCAAGAACCTCGAGGTCGAGGACGAGAAGTACGCCGCCACCTTCAAGGTGCTGGGCGAGTACGTGCAGCACCACGTGAAGGAAGAGGAAGGCGAGATGTTCAAGCAGCTCGCCGGCGACGCCGACTGGCCGCGCGTGCGCGACGAGATGCTGGCGCGCCGCGGCGAGCTGCTCGAGGAGAAGGGCCTGCCCGCGGAAGAGACGGCGGCGTCCACGGAACGCGCGAGCGCACGCCGCGCCGCGGCCACCAGCACGCGCCGCACCGGCAGCCCGTCGTCGGCCCGCGAGGCGCGCCCGCAGGCGGCCGGCGACACCGACGACGACGAGTGACCGCGCCGCCGCCGGCGGCGCCCGTCCCCCCGCACGCCGCCCCCGCGGCGGCGGGGCTCGCCCTGCCCGCGCGGGGCGTTCCACAGGATTCCCGATGAGCCCCCTGATCGTGTTCTCGCACCTGCGCTGGCACTTCGTCTGGCAGCGCCCGCAGCACCTGCTCTCGCGCCTGGCGCGCCACCACCGCGTGGTCTTCGTCGAGGAGCCGGTGGCCGGCGACGGCCCGGCGCGCCTGGAGCGCGTCGCCGCGGCGCCCGGCGTCGAGGTGCTGCGCGCGCACACGCCGGTGGCCGCGCCGGGCTTCCACGACGACCAGCTCGCGGTGCTCGCGCCGCTGCTCGCGCAGGCCTGGCGCGAGGACGGCATCGACGAGTGCATCGCCTGGTTCTACGCGCCGCAGGCCCTGCCGCTGCTGGACGGGCTGCGTCCGCGCGCCGTGGTCTACGACGGCATGGGCGACGCATCGCCGGGCGGACGCGAGGCCGCGCTGCTCGACCGGGCGCAGCTCGTGCTCGCCTGCGGGCCCGGCCTGTACGACGCGCGGCGCGGCCGGCATCCGAACGTGCTGTGCCTGCCGAACGCGGTGGACGCGCCGCACTTCGCGCCCGAGGCGGCGCTCGCGCGGCACGAGGCCATGCTGCGCGCCGAGGCGCTGCAGGGCCGCATCGCCGGGCCGCGCCTGGGTTTCTTCGGCGTGGTCGACGAGCGCTTCGACGCCGCGCTGCTCGGCGCGCTGGCGGCGGCCGAGCCGGCCTGGCAGTTCGTGATGGTCGGCCCGACGGCGCGCATCGACCCGGCGACGCTGCCGCGGCGCGGCAACATCCACTGGCTCGGCGCGCAGCCCTACGAGCTGCTGCCCCAGCTCGTGGCCGGGTGGGACGTGTGCCTGCTGCCCTTCGCCGCCAACGCCGCCACGCGCTTCGTCAACCCGACGCAGGCGCTCGAATACCTGGCCGCCGAGAAGCCGGTGGTGAGCACGCCGATCGGCGACGTGGTCTCGCTGCACGGCGACGTGGTGCGCATCGGCGCCGATGCGCCGGCCTTCCTCGCCGCCTGCCACGCCGCGCTCGACGAGACCATCTACAACCGCACCCAGCGGCTCAACGCCTCGCTCGCGAGCGTCTCGCGCCGCTCGTGGGACGACGCGGCCGAGGCCGTCCGTGCGGCCCTCGACGCATTGCCCGCGCAGCCCGCGCCGGCCGGCGACGCCGCCGCGCCCGCCGCGCGGCCCGCCGCCGCCGTGGCCGCGGCCCGGCCGCCCGCGGGCATGCGCCATGTGCGCCACATCGTCATCGGCGCCGGCGCCGCAGGCCTTGCCGCCGCACGCCGCCTCGCGCTCGACGGCGAGGCGCGCGACACGCTGCTCATCGAGCGCGAGGCCGCGCCCGGCGGCTGGTGCCGCTCGATCACGGCGCAGGGCTTCACCTTCGACCGGGGCGGGCGCGTGATGTTCAGCAACGAGCCCGAGGTGCTCGACCTGTACGAGGCGCTGCTCGGCGACAACCTGCACTGGCAGACGCTGCAGACCACGGTGCACGGCAGCGCGCAGCCCGCCCCGCCCGGCGCGGGCGCGCTCGATCCCTCCGCGCAGGGCATGCGCCCGGGCGCGCGCTTCGGCTATCCGCTGGTGGGCGGCTTCCAGGCGCTGACCGATGCGCTGCGCGCGCAGTGGCACGGCGAGCTGGCGCTGGACACGCGCGTGCTGCAGGTTTCGCCCGAGGCCCGCCGCGTGCGCCTGGACGACGGCCGCAGCCTGCACTACGACGCGCTGGTGAGCACCATGCCCCTGCCGCAGCTGGTGGCCGCCTGCGGCGACGAGCTGCCGCCGCCCCTGCGGCAGGCGGCCCGCGGCCTGCGCGCCGCCTCGCTGCGCTGCGTGCAGCTGGGCGTGGCGCGCGAGCACGTGAGCGACGCGCTGTGGATCCACTGCCCCGACGGCAGCGCCGTGTTCCAGCGCGTGTTCGTGCAGACCAACGCCAGCCCGCACTGCAGCCCGCCGGGCACCTGCGGCCTGGTGTGCGAGATCGTGCATGGCCCCGGCCGCCCGCTGCCCTGCGACGGCCATGCCCTCATCGCCCGCGTGCGCGCCGACTGCGTGAAGCTCGGCCTGCTGCGCGACGACGACACGCTGCTGCTCGCGCAGCAGATCGACCTCCCGGGCGCCTGCGTGCTCGACGACGCGATGCGCGCCTCCCACGTCGCGGCGCTGCGCGACTGGTTCGCCGGCCACGGCATCGTGCTGGCCGGCCACTATGGCGAGTGGGCCGCCGACGAGGCCGAGCACCCGTTCATCGCCGGACGGCGCGCTGCCGAACAGGCGCTGGCGGCGGCGAGGGCCTTGCCGCTGGCGGCCCAGGCGAGCTGAGCGGGTACGGCGGGGCGGGGTGGCGGGCTCAACCCGTTTGCTCCATCAGCCCGTTCGTTCCGTCAACCCGTTCGCGCGCCCGTTGACCCGTTCGCGCTGAGGTATCGAAGCGCTCGTGCCACCAAGTCCCGTTCGCGCTGAGCTTGTCGAAGCGCACGCGCAGTCCGGTTTGATTGGTTGAAGGGCGGCCGAAGCTGTGACAAGCCGGGTCTCGCCCCGGCGGGCGAGTTACTTCTCTTGTCTCGCCAAGAGAAGTAACCAAGAGAAGGCGACCCGGAGCCGTCGCCCCTCGCTGCGCGAGGGGTGCGCTGCGATGCTCGGGCTTTGCAGCCTCGCGCGAAACTCGCTACGCGCCCTGTGGGCGCTGCGCTCAAACA